>NZ_KL647134.1:0-293468 GCF_000725805.1 Streptomyces xanthophaeus
GACTTGGGTGGGGGCGGGCGGGGTTCGGGGGCTTGGTGGTTCTGGGGGTGTTGACGGGGTGTGATGTGCCGCCCCCGCCGGAGGCCGCGCCCGGGCCCGTCGCGCGGGCGCCGCGGACCGTCGGCCCTGCTCCTGCCGCGTCCGGGCGGCCGTCGGCGGAGCCGTCGTGGCAGGAGTGCCCCGAGGGCGGGGTGCGGCTCGTGGAGGCGGACGGGGACGCCGCGATGGGGCTGCGGGTGGAGGGGTACCGGCTCGTCAACTGCGGTACGGGCGACTACGTGCTGGAGGGCTTCCCGGAGGTCCGGCTGCTCGACAAGGAGCGGCGTCCGGTGGAGGTGTCGGTCGGGCACGGTTCGGCGCCGATCACCTCCGAGGTCCCGGCCGTGGACGCCCCCGCCCGGCGGGTGGAGCTGAAGCCGGGGCAGGCCGCGTCGATGGCGCTGGTGTGGCGCAACCGGGTCACGGACGTGACCGTGCCCGCGGTGGAGGGCTGGGTGCTGGAGGTGACGCCGAAGCCGGGTGCTCCGCGCCTGGTGCTCCCGCTGACCCGGCCCGTCGACCTCGGCAACACCGGGCAGTTGGGGATCGGGCCGTGGCGGGAGCCGTCGCGGGAGCCGTCCAGGCCCTGATCAGGAGCGGGCCGGGTGCAGGGCGCGGCGGGCCGGGAGGCCGGTGGCGGCCAGGCCCAGCAGGAGCCCTGCGGCCACGAAGGACCCGTAGAGGACCGGGGGCACGTACGGGGCTTCGCCGGTCAGCGCCCGGGTCAGCGGGAACAGGGTGGCCAGGGCGATCGCGGAGCCGAGGGCGAGTCCCGCGCCGGTGATCAGCAGGGCCTCCCAGCGGAGCATCCGCAGGACCTGGCGGCGGGTGGAGCCGATGAGGCGCAGCATCTGCAGTTCGCGGCGGCGGTCCAGGACGGTCATCACCAGGGTGTTCGCGGCGGCGACGGCCGCGAAGCCGCCGAGGACGGCCGCCATGGTGGTGTTGGCCCAGGCGTTGAGCTCGCGGCCGGCGTCCTGGGCGGTGGTCCAGCCCTGCCGGTCGGTCACCGGGCCGAGGCCGGCGAGGGCCGCGAGGGCGGGCGGGTCGCCGCGGACCAGGAGTTCGGTGGGCGTCCCGGAGGTGGTGCGGCCGGCGAGGTCGGCGGCGGGGAGGGTGAGCTCGCCGAGGCCGAGGCCGCGGGTGTAGACGGCGACGATCTCGGGTGCGGCCGCGGTGCCGTCGGGCAGGTGCAGGTGCAGCCGGTCGCCGAGGCCCGCCTTCGCGGAGTCGGCGAGGGTGCGGTCGACGGCGACGGTGCCGGGGCGCAGGGCGGCGAGGCTGCCTTCGCGGACGCCGAGGTCCTGGACCTGTGCGAGGTCGGCGCCCGAGCCGGTGACGGCCTGGGCGGAGGCGCTCTGGAGCCAGCGGTCGGAGCCGGAGCCGAGGACGGCGACCACGGACGTACGGGTGACGGCCACGGCGGCGGTCGCTCCGGCGGGCAGGGGCCGGGTGGCGGCGTCGGAGGGCGGCGCGGTGACGATGCGGTCGGCCAGCAGCCCGCTCTCCTGTTGCAGGCGCGCGGCGCGGTCCTCGCTGGTGTGGAGGAAGACCAGGGTCGAGGAGAAGGCCATGGCGAGGACGATCGGGGTGATCGCGGAGGCGAGGCGGCGGGCGTGGGCCCGGGAGTTGGCGGCGGCCAGTGCGCCGGAGGGGCCGCCGCCCAGGCGCATGGGGAGTCCGAGGACGGTGGCGCAGGCGCGGGCGATCAGCGGTCCGAGGAGGGCCACGGCCAGCATGAAGAGCATGACGACGCCGAGGGAGGCGTCGGCGGCGTCGGCGCCGCTGCCGGTGGCGGCGAGAGCGGCGCAGGCGGCTCCGCCGGCCAGGGCGGCGAGGCCGAGGGGGGTACGGACCCAGCCGGGGCGGACGCGTTCCACCGCGGCGGCGGCGAGGGCCTGGCCGGGGCGGATGCGGGCGGGCCTGCGGGCGGCGGCCCAGCCGGCGAGCAGGGCGGTGGCGAGGCCGATGCCGACGGCGCTGAGCAGCGGGATCCAGGAGACGGAGAGTTCGACGGCGGCGGGGACGGCTCCCTTGGCCTTGAGTTGGCCGAACCACCAGGAGGCGAGGGCGTATCCGGGCAGGCAGCCGAGGGCTCCGGCGACGGGTGCGACGAGGAGGGCCTCGGTGGCGATGGTGCGGCGGATCTGGCGCGGGGTGGCTCCGACGGCGCGCAGCAGCGCGAACTCGCGGGAGCGCTGCCCGACGGAGAGGGCGACCGTCCCGGCGGCGGTGAAGACGGCGACGAGGGTGGCGGTGCCGCCGAAGGACCCGCCGAGGGCGGTGAGCAGTTCCTTGGCCCCGTGCAGCTGCGGGTCCAGGGCCCGGTCGTCCCCGGTGAGCACCTCGGCCCGGCCGGCGACGACGGCCTCGGCGGAGGCGGCGAGCCGCTCGGGCGAGACGGAGCCGGCGGGCCCGGTCTGCGGGAGGAGGGCTATGGCGTCCAGGGTGGTGGGGTGGCCCGAGAGGGTGCGGGCTTCGGGGTCGGAGAACCAGGTGCCCGGGGTTTCGGTGTGGCCCGTCACGCGGAACTCGCGCGGGCCGACGGGGGTGTCCAGGGTGACGCGGGCCTCGCCGCGGGCCGGGCCGCCGAGGACCACCTCGCCCGCGCCGGGTGCGCGGCCCGTACTGAGCTGCGTACCGGTGAAGGCGGTGGAGCCCCAGCCGCTCGCCTCGGAGGTGTTGCCCGCGGCGTCGCGCACGGGGAACACCACGTCGGGTACGGCGCGGCCCAGCGGGGCCAGTTGCTCCAGCAGGGCGGCGTCGACGCGGGCCCGTTCGGGGACCCGCGCCGAGACCTCGTAGGAGCCCTCGCCGCTGCCGGAGCGCAGGTGGATCTGCTGGTCGGCGGCGATGACGACGGGGACGGCGGCGTAGCGGGTGGGCGGGACGCCCGCGCGCAGCCCGCTCTCCAGGAGGATGCCGCAGGCGGAGACGATGGCGACGGTCATGAGCAGGGCGACGAAGGTCCCGGCGAACGCGGCGGGGCGCAGCCGTACCGCGGCGCGGGCGAGGCCGTTGGGGCGCAGGGACATCAGGCCGCCACCCCGGCGGAGGCGGAGGCGGGGGCCGCGGCGGGGCGGGTGGTGAGGGCGGCCATCCGGGCGGCCACGGCCGCGGCGGAGCTGCGGGGCAGCCGGTCCGCGATGAGCCCGTCGGCGAGGTAGAGGACCTGGTCGGCGTGGGAGGCGGCGACGGGGTCGTGGGTGACCATGACGACGGTGGCGTCCATCGAGTCGACGGCGTCGCGCAGGAGCGCGAGGACCTCGGCGGCGGTGGTGGTGTCGAGGGCGCCGGTGGGTTCGTCGGCGAAGACCACGTCGGGGCGGGTGACGAGCGCGCGGGCGATGGCGACGCGCTGCTGCTGTCCGCCGGAGAGTTCGGCGGGGCGGCGGCGGCCCTTGCCTTCGAGGCCGACCCGGGCGAGCAGGTCCGTGGCGCGGCCTTGGCCCCGGGAGGCGGCGCGGCCGCCGGCGAGCCGCATCGGGAGCAGCACGTTCTGCTCGACGGTGAGGGAGGGCAGCAGGTTGAAGGCCTGGAAGACGAAGCCGAGGCGGCTGCGGCGGAGTTCGGTGAGTTCGTTCTCGTTCATGCCGGTGATCTCGGTGCCGCCGAGGCGTACGGAGCCCTCGGTGGGCAGGTCGAGTCCGGCGGCGCACTGGAGGAAGGTGGACTTGCCGGAACCGGAGGGTCCCATGACGGCGGTGAAGCTGCCGCGCGGCAGGCTGAGGTCGATCCCGCGCAGGGCGTGCACGGTGGCGGCTCCGCGCCCGTACCGGCGCCGGACCCCGCTCAGTTCCACGGCCGCGGTGGTGTCGTACGCCTGCGCCGCCGGGGTCTCCTCGTGCCGCCGCCTGCTCCGCCGGAGCCCCATGGTGTGCCGCCTTCCGTGCTGTCGTCCGCTGTCGTGCGCCGTCCGCCGCGGTGGTGCGGTGACGGGTTCGACGCTACGGACCGGCAGGTGGGCGGGGACATGGCGGAAGCTGGCGGGTACGCGGTGGGGTAAACCCCACCAGGGGTGGCCCGCCTCCCGGTGGGGTCAGGGCGAGGGGTCAGGGCGAGGGGTCAGGGCGAGCGGCGGATGAGGAGCAGGGCGCGGTCGTCGTTGACGTCCTTGGCGACCTTCTCGATCAGGTGCCAGGCAGCGCCGTCCCAGCCGGAGGCCACGTAGCGGTCGGCTTCGCCGGTGAGGCGGTCGATGCCCTCGCTGATCTCGCGGTCGGCGGTCTCGACGAGGCCGTCGGTGAAGAGCATCAGGACGTCGCCGCGGCGCAGGTTGCCGCGGGCGGCGGTGAACTCGGCCCCGTCGTAGACGCCGAGGAGCGGTCCCTCGCCGGTCTTCTCCTGCCAGCGGCCGGTGCCCGCGGAGCGCTGGAGTGCGGGCAGGTGGCCCGCGGAGAGGAGTTCGTAGTCCCCGGTCTCCAGGTCGAGGACGAGGTGGATGGAGGTGGCGAAGCCCTCGTCCCAGTCCTGGCGGAGCAGGTAGCCGTTGGCGGCGGGCAGGAATCCGTGCGGTGGCAGGGCGCCGAGGAGCCCGCCGAAAGCGCCGGACAGCAGCAGGGCCCGGGAGCCTGCTTCCATGCCCTTGCCGGAGACGTCGGTCAGGACGATCTCCAGGGTGCGGCCGCCGTTCGTCCGGGCTGCGACCACGAAGTCGCCGGAGAAGGACTGGCCGCCGGCCGGGCGCAGGGCCATCTCGCGGTGCCAGCCGCGCGGCAGGGCGGGCAGCTTGCTCTGCACGCGGATGCGTTCGCGCAGGTCGAAGAGCATGGTGCCGCCGCGCCGCCAGGGCACGCCGACGCGGCTGCGGAACTGGGCGATGACCAGTCCGAAGAATCCGCAGGCCGCGACGACCAGGACGGTGCCGGGGGTGACGCGGGCCGGGCCCATCGTGTACGGGCCGAGGACGAGGGCCTCGACGATCAGTGCGGCCGCGGAGGCGGCGTAGAGGGCGAGGAGGCTCGCGGGGCGCAGCAGGAGTCCGCCGGCCACGATCGGCAGGACGAGCGCGGAGGGCGAGAACCAGACCGGCAGCATGAGGGTGCCGCAGGCGATGGCGGGGACGGTGAGGAGCAGTCCGCCGAACGCGATCCAGTCGGAGCCGTCGCCGCGGAAGTAGTCGACGGCTGATTTGCGCAGGGCGGTGCGGCCCCGGTGCGACAGCATGCGCATCCGGGCCATGAGGGATTCCACGCGTGCTCCGGCCATTGCATCGGGACCCTATCCATCCTGGCTGTGGATGCGCAGGGGTACCCCTGGACCTCGGGCACTTTGCCGCCCGAAAACCCTTCGACCGCGGTGGAATGCCCGGGTGAGGATGACCGCATGACTCTTGAGATGCGCGTTTTGCGACTGAACGAGTGGGATGCCTGGTTCGATCACCTGGAACTGGCGTTCGGTGGTGTGGCCGAGTCCCCTCAGGGGCGCGAACTGTTCCGGTCACTGACGGAGCCCGAGCGCTCCCTCGCTGTCTGGGACGGCGGGGACTGCGTGGGTTCCGCCTCGGCGTTCAGTTTCCGCCTCTCGGTGCCGGGCGGGGCGCTGGTGCCGGCGGCCGGGGTGACGATGGTGGGCGTCGCGCCGACGCACCGGCGCCGCGGGGTGCTCAGTTCGATGATGCGGCGTCAGCTGGACGACGTCCGCGAGCGGGGCGAGCCGCTCGCGGTGCTGACGGCCTCGGATCCGGCGATCTACGGGCGCTTCGGCTACGGCACGGCCACCTACGCCCTTTCCGTGGAGGTCGACACCACCCGCGTACGGCTGAGCGTGCCGCCGGGGACGGACGAGCTGCGGCTGCGGCTCGTGGACCCCGAGAAGGCGCTGCCCGACTGCGAGCGGGTGTACGCCGAGCTGGTCGGCCGGCGGCCGGGGATGCCGGCCCGGCAGCCGGGCTGGGAGCGGCAGGCCGTCACGGATCCGCCCGAGGACCGGGAGGGCGCCTCCCCGCTGAAGTGCGTGGTCGCCGAGCGGGCGGACGGGGAGCCGGCGGGGTACGCCCGCTACCGGGTGAAGCCGGACTGGGCCCCGTCCGGTTCGGAGGGGAAGGTCGTGGTCGAGGACCTGGACGCGCTGGATCCGGCGGCGACGGCCGCGCTGTGGCGCTACCTGTTCTCCATCGACCTGACATGGACCGTACGGGCCTCCAGGCGGCCGGTGGACGATCCGCTGCTGCACCTGGTCAGTGACGTGCGGCGGTCGCGGCCGGGATTCCGCGACTCGCTGCACGTACGGCTCGTGGACCTGCCGGCGGCGCTCACCGCCCGGACGTACGGGTCCCCGGTGGACGTGGTCCTGGAGGTGGAGGACGCCTTCTGCCCGTGGAACGCGGGGCGCTGGCGGCTGACCGCCGGGCCGGGGGCCAAAAGCGCGGCCGGGGAGGCCTCCTGCACGCGGACCGAGGACCCGGCGGAGCTGGCGCTGTCGGTACGGGAGCTGGGCGCGGCCTACCTGGGCGGGGTCGGCCTGAGTTCGCTGGCGGCGGCCGGCCGGGTGCGCGAGCTGCGCCCGGGCGCGCTGGCGCAGGCCTCGCGGGCCTTCGCGGGGGACGTGGCCCCCTGGCTGCCGCACGGCTTCTGAGGAGCGGCGGCGCAGGTCGGCCGCAGCCCCCTACGAGCGGGGCGCGGGTCAGCGGCGGTGCGGAACGGCCGCCGGGCCGCTCAGCGGGCCTGGCAGGCCGGGCACCAGAAGAGGTTGCGCGCGGCGAGTCCGGCGGTGCGGATCTCGCCCCCGCAGATGTGGCAGGGCAGGTTCGCCCGGCGGTAGACGTACACCTCGCCGCCGTGGTCGTCCACCCGCGGCGGGCGGCCCATGGCCTCGGGCAGGTGCTCGTCGCGGACGGTGTCGATGCGGTTGTTCCGGACGCCCTCGCGCATCAGGGCGGCCAGGTCGAGCCACATGGCGTCCCATTCGGCGCGGACGAGGTCCTTGCCGAGCCGGTACGGGTCGATGCCGTGCCGGAAGAGGACCTCGGCGCGGTAGACGTTGCCGACGCCCGCCACGACCTTCTGGTCCATGAGCAGGGCGGCGACCGTGGTGCGGGAGCGGGAGATCCGGGCCCAGGCCCGGCCGGGGTCGTCGTCCGGGCGCAGCGGGTCGGGGCCGAGGCGCTCGTGCACCGCCCGCTTCTCCTCGTCGGTGATCCACGCGCAGGTGGTCGGGCCGCGCAGGTCGGAGTAGTGGGCTTCGTTGGCCAGGCGCAGCCGGACGGTGTCCGTGGGCGGCGGGGCCGGGGCGGCGGCGAGCGCGTACTTGCCGAAGAGACCGAGGTGGATGTGGATCCAGCCGCTCTCCCGGAAGCCGAGGAAGAGGTGCTTGCCGTGGGCGTCGACGGAGTCCAGGACCCGCCCGTCGAGCAGGGCGGCGCTCTCGGCGAACCGGCCCTGGGGGCTGCTGACGGCGGCCTCCTGCCCGGCGAACCGGTGGAGGTGGTCCTCGGCGAGGCGGTGGATCGTATGCCCCTCGGGCACGGCTGTTCTCCTCGGAAATCAAAAAACGGCCGTGCCCCGGGGGGGGTCCCCGGGGGCACGGCCGGACGGAATCAGCCCTGCGGGTGGTGGGCGGGGATCGGGGGGAGCTCGCCGGTCTGCTCGTAGGCCGAGAGCATCTCGATGCGGCGGGTGTGGCGCTCCTCGCCGGAGTACGGGGTCGCCAGGAAGGCCTCGATGAAGGAGACGGCCTCGTCCTGGGTGTGCATGCGGCCGCCGACGGAGATCACGTTGGCGTTGTTGTGCTCGCGGCCGAGCTTCGCGGTCTCCACGCTCCAGGCGAGGATGGCGCGGACGCCCTTGACCTTGTTCGCGGCGATCTGCTCCCCGTTGCCGGAGCCGCCGATCACGATGCCGAGACTGTCGGCGTCGTCGGCGGTCTTCTGCGCGGCGCGCAGGCAGAACGGCGGGTAGTCGTCCACGGCGTCGTAGATGTGGGGCCCGCAGTCGACGGGCTCGTGGCCGTTGTTCTTGAGCCAGTCCACGAGGTGGTTCTTGAGCTCAAAGCCTGCATGGTCGGATCCGAGGTACACGCGCATGGGTCGAGTGTGGCACGAGGGCGCCCGTGGGCCCGCAGCGGGTGTCGTGTAAATCACTTCTAAAGCTCAAGTAAACCCAAAGAACGCAGATGGGACACCGCAGGACCAAGGTCCTGGACGTTCGTCCGTACGCAACGATCCGGATTGAGGTCTTCCGTCCTGCGTTCATCTCAGGTTTGAATGCCGGGGCTCGCAACCCGAGAACCTAAGGATCCGTCCATGAGCTCCACGACGACCCTTCAGAAGGCAGGCGACCCCACCGGTAACCCCGGTGACGGTCAGCCTTCCGACGGTCTGAAGGCCGGTCTCAAGAACCGCCACCTGTCCATGATCGCCATTGGCGGTGTCATCGGCGCCGGTCTCTTCGTCGGTTCCGGCGGCGGCATCGCCAAGGCCGGCCCCGCCATCCTCGTCTCGTACGCACTCGTCGGCGCGATGGTCGTCTTCGTGATGCGGATGCTCGGCGAGATGGCTGCCGCCAGCCCGAACTCCGGGTCCTTCTCCGCCTACGCCGACCGGGCGCTCGGCCGCTGGGCCGGCTTCTCCATCGGCTGGCTCTACTGGTTCTTCTGGGTCGTCGTGCTCGCCGTGGAGGCCACCGCCGGAGCGGTGATCCTCGAAGGCTGGGTCCCGGCCGTCCCGCAGTGGGCCTGGGCGCTCATCGTGATGGCGGTCCTGACCGTCACCAACCTCGGCTCGGTCGCCTCGTACGGCGAGTTCGAGTTCTGGTTCGCGGGCATCAAGGTCGTCGCCATCGGCGCGTTCGTCGTCATCGGCATGCTGGCCGTCTTCGGCGTGCTGCCGGGCTCGGACAACCCCGGCGCGGGCTTCGCCCACCTCACCGACACCGGCGGGTTCATGCCCAACGGCTGGGGCTCGATCCTCACCGGTGTGCTGATGGTCGTCTTCTCCTTCATGGGCTCCGAGATCGTCACGCTGGCCGCCGGCGAGTCCGAGGACCCGCGCCGCGCGGTCACCAAGGCCACCAACTCGGTGATCTGGCGCATCGGCATCTTCTACCTCGGCTCGATCTTCATCGTGCTGACCCTGCTGCCGTGGAACGACCAGTCGATCGTCGACAAGGGCTCCTACGTCGCCGCCCTGGACTCCATCGGCATCGCGCACGCCGGCCAGATCATGAACGTGATCGTCCTGACGGCCGTGCTGTCCTGCCTGAACTCCGGCCTCTACACGGCCTCGCGCATGGCCTTCTCCCTCGGTGAGCGCGGCGACGCGCCCAAGGCCTTCGCCAAGGTCAACAAGAAGGGCGTCCCGACGGCCGCGATCCTGGGCTCCGTGGTGTTCGGCTTCGTCGCCGTCTACTTCAACTACGCCTTCAAGGACACCGTCTTCAGCTTCCTGCTGAACTCCTCGGGCGCCATCGCGCTCTTCGTGTGGCTGGTCATCTGCCTGACCCAGCTGCGGATGCGCAAGATCCTGGTCCGCGAGGCGCCGGAGAAGCTCACCGTCAAGATGTGGCTCTTCCCGTACCTGACCTGGGCCACTGCTGCGATGATCACCTTCGTTCTGGGCTACATGGTCTACGACAAGGACAACCGCCAGGTCGTCCTGCTGTCCCTGCTGGTGGCGGCCGTCGTGCTGGCCATCGGCGTGGTGCGCGACATGCGCCGCAAGGCCGCGGCCCGCGTCTGAACCGCCCGCCCGTGAACGGCAGCAGCCCCCGGACCACCGCTCGCGGTCCGGGGGCTGCTGTGCTCGGGTACGCGGGCTCAGCCCCGGCGGCCGGCCAGCTTCCAGGCGGCCGGCAGCGCGCCCATGGCCAGGGCGGCCTTGATCGCGTCGCCGATCAGGAACGGGACCAGGCCGGCCGCGACGGCCGCGCCCAGGGACATCCCCGTGACGGCCATCAGGTACGGCACGCCCACCGCGTAGATCACGGCGGAGCCCAGCACCATGGTGCCCGCGGTCCGCAGGACCGAGCGGTCGGCGCCGCGCTGCGCGAGGGCTCCGGCGACGGTGGCGGCGAGCAGCATGCCGAGCACGTAGCCGAAGGAGGCGCCGCCCGCACCGGAGGTGCCGTTCGCGAACCACGGCAGGCCGGCCGAGCCGAGGAGGGCGTACAGGGCCAGCGCGAGGAAGCCGCGGCGGGCGCCGAAGGCGGTTCCGACGAGCAGCGCCGCGAAGGTCTGGCCGGTGACCGGGACCGGGGAGCCCGGAACGGGCACGGCGATCTGCGCGGCCAGACCGGTCAGCGCGGCTCCGCCGGCGACGAGCGCGATGTCGCGGACGCGGCTCGCGGGCAGCAGGTCGGCGAGGACGGCGCCGGGCCGGAAGGAGACGGAAGCGGTGCTCATCGAAGGCTCCGGGGGGTGGTGGTGACGGGACGATCACCGACGTTAGTCCGCGGTCCGCCGCCTCCCCACAGTTGCCCGGCACAAAGGCATACTCCCCGGTTTGGTGGGGACCGGACAAAGACCCCCGCCCCGACCGCGACAGCGTGATGCGCGTCACGGGGAAGATCCGACAGCACGTCCGTTTTGCACGGAAGGCCGCTACCCAGTGAGACTGTAGGGTCCCGCCAATCCTGATGCGGAGCCCCCACCGCCGCTGGGCCGAACGAGAGTACGAGCGCCCCTCATGCCCAACCGCCAGCCAGAAGCTTCTCCCTTGACGTCCGACCTGCCCGAGGAGCCACTGAGCCACGGTCTCAAGCAGCGCCACCTGACCATGCTGGGCCTCGGCGGCGTCATCGGCGCCGGGCTCTTCGTCGGCTCGGGCGCCGGCATCGGCATCGCCGGTCCCGCGATCATCTGCTCGTACCTGCTCGCGGGCGTCCTCGCGATGCTGGTCATGCGGGCGCTCGGCGAGATGTCCGCCGCGATGCCCGCCTCCGGTTCCTTCTCCGTGTACGCGGAGAAGGCGCTGGGCCGCTGGGCCGGTTTCACCGCGGGCTGGCTGTACTGGTTCCTGCTGGTCGTGGTGCTCGCCGTGGAGGCCACCGGCGCCGCCAAGATCGCCAACGGCTGGCTGCCCTCGGTCGACCAGTGGGTCTGGGTGCTGATCTTCATGGTGGTCTTCACCGTGAGCAACCTGGCCGCCGTGAAGAACTTCGGCGAGTTCGAGTTCTGGTTCGCCGCCCTCAAGGTGGGCGCGATCGTGCTCTTCCTGATCCTGGGCACCCTGGCGGTCTTCGGCCTGCTCCCCGACACCGATCCGGTGGGCCTGACCAACCTGACGGGCCAGGGCGGCTTCTTCCCGGCGGGCATCGGCGGGGTCGTCGCCGGCATGCTCGCGGTCGTCTTCGCCTTCGGCGGCCTGGAGGTCGTCACCATCGCGGCCGCGGAATCGCAGGACCCGGCCCGCTCCGTGGCCCGCGCCGTGCGCAGCGCGGTGTGGCGCATCCTCTTCTTCTACGTCGGCTCGATGCTGGTCATCGTCACCCTGCTGCCGTGGGACTCGCTGGAGCCGGGCGAGAGCCCGTACGTGGCCGTGCTGGACTCCATCGGCATCCCGGGAGCCGGCCAGATCATGAACATCGTGGTGTTCGTGGCCCTGCTGTCGGCGCTCAACGCGAACCTGTACGGGTCCTCGCGCATCGTGTTCTCGCTGGCCGAGCGCCGTGAGGCGCCCCAGGCGCTGCTGAAGGTCTCGGGCGGCGGGGTGCCGCGCCGGGCGGTCTTCGCGTCGGTCGCCTTCGGCTTCGTGTCGGTGGTGCTGAACCTGCTGTGGCCGGACACGATCTTCCTCTACATGCTGAACGCGGTCGGGGCGGTGCTGCTCTTCGTGTGGGCGCTGATCGCCGTCTCGCAGCTGAAGCTGCGCCGGGTCATCGAGCGGGAGATGCCGGAGCGGCTGACGCTGCCGATGTGGCTGTTCCCGTACCTCACCTGGACGGCGCTGATCGGGATGGCGACGGTGCTGGTCCTGATGCTGTTCGACGACTCCGCGCGGCCGCAGCTGCTGTGGTCCACCGGCGCGGCAGCGCTGGTCCTCGCGGTGGCGGGGCTGCGCGAACTGCGGGAGCGCCGCAGCGGGAAGCAGGGGCAGGGCACGACCCCGGCCCCCTGACGTCGGGGAGGGGTGCGATCACGATCCGTGAAGAGCGCGTCCGAATACCGGACGCAAAACGTCCGACTATCGGACGATGGAGAGACTGGCCCGCATGAGCCAGAGCACGATCGCACCCCACCAGCAGCAGGCACCGCCGCCCGGCGGCACCGGTTCCCCCCTCGGGAACGGCCTCAAGCAGCGCCACCTCTCGATGATCGCCCTCGGCGGGGTCATCGGCGCCGGGCTCTTCGTGGGCTCCGGGGCCGGGATCGCGGCCGCGGGCCCCTCGATCGTGCTCGCCTACGCGGCGTCCGGGCTGCTCGTGATGTTCGTGATGCGGATGCTCGGCGAGATGTCCGCCGCGAACCCCGCCTCCGGCTCCTTCTCGGTGCACGCGGAGCGGGCCGTCGGCCCCTGGGCCGGGTTCACGGCGGGCTGGATGTTCTGGACCCTGCTGTGCGTGGGCGTGGCGATCGAGGCCATCGGCGCGGCGCACATCATGACGGGCTGGTTCCCGGGCACCCCCTCGTGGATGTGGGTGCTGGTCTTCATGGCGGTGTTCTGCGGGTCCAACCTGGGCGCCGTCTCGCGCTTCGGCGAGTTCGAGTTCTGGTTCGCCGCCCTCAAGATCGGCGCCATCGCGCTCTTCCTGGGCCTGGGCGTCCTGGCCCTCATGGGGCTGCTGCCCGGCACCTCCTCCCCCGGCACGGCCAACCTGCTGCACGACGGCGGCTTCCTGCCCAAGGGCGTGGACGGCCTGCTGGTCGGACTGCTGGCCTCGGTCGTCGCGTACGGCGGCCTGGAGACGGTGACCATCGCGGCCGCCGAGTCCGACAACCCCGTCCAGGGCGTGGCCAAGGCCGTGCGCACCACGATGTGGCGGATCGCGATCGTCTACGTCGGCTCCATGCTGGTCATCGTCACCCTGCTGCCGTGGAACGACCCGGCGGTCACGGAGGACGGCCCCTACGCCGCGACCCTGGACCACCTCGGCATCCCGGCGGCCGGCGAGATCATGAACGTGGTCATCCTGATCGCCCTGCTGTCGGCCATGAACGCCAACATCTACGGCTCCTCGCGGATGGCCTACTCCCTCGTCGCCCGCGGCCAGGGCCCCAAGGCCCTGGGCAAGGTCACGCGCGGGGTCCCGCGCCGCGCGGTGCTCGCCTCCTCCGGCTTCGGCTTCGTGACCGTGCTGCTGTCGTACTGGTACCCGGACACCCTGTTCGCCTGGCTGCTGAACATGGTCGGCGGGGTCATCCTCGTCGTCTGGGGCTTCATCGCCGTCTCGCAGTTCGTGCTGCGCCGGCGCACCGAGCGCGAGGCCCCCGGGAAGCTGGTCGTGAAGATGTGGGGCTTCCCGTACCTGACCTGGGTGGCGCTGGCCGGGGTCGGCGGCGTCCTGGCGTTGATGGCCCTGGACGAGGACACCCGCGTCCAGGTCCTGTTCACCGGCGGCCTGACCATCGCCCTCGCGGTCACGGGCTACGTGATGCAGCGCCGGGCGGCGGCGCGCCCGAAGGTCTGAGCCCGCGTCAGTCCAGCTTCCCGGAGGCCGGGTCCGTGCGATCGCACGGACCCGGCCTCCGTCGTTCCGTAGGGCGCCACAAGAGAGGTGACCCTTACATGCACAGGGGAATAGCTACTGCTAGCGTGCAGTTGCGCATTGATTGCAATAAGCAGTTGGCACGCCGAGGGGACCGGACACACGCATGGCCATCTACACGCTTCCTGAGCTTCCTTACGACTACGCGGCGCTCGAGCCGGTGATCAACCCGCAGATCATCGAACTGCACCACGACAAGCACCACGCGGCCTACGTCACGGGCGCCAACAACACGCTGGAGCAGCTGGAGGAGGCGCGCGACAAGGAGAACTGGGGCGCGCTGAACGGCCTGGAGAAGAACCTCGCGTTCCACCTCTCCGGCCACATCCTCCACAGCATCTACTGGCACAACATGGCCAGCCCGAAGACCGGTGACGGCGGCGGCATCCCGGACGAGAAGGACGGCCTGGGCGACCTCCCGGCCGCGATCACCGAGTCCTTCGGCTCCTTCGCCGCCTTCAAGAAGCAGCTGACCTTCGCGGCCTCCGCCACGCAGGGCTCCGGCTGGGGCGTGCTCGCGTACGAGCCCATCAGCGGCCGTCTGATCGTCGAGCAGGTCTACGACCACCAGGGCAACGTGGGCCAGGCCTCCGTGCCGGTCCTGGTCTTCGACGCCTGGGAGCACGCCTTCTACCTGCAGTACAAGAACCAGAAGGTGGACTTCATCGAGGCGATGTGGAATGTCGTCAACTGGCAGGACGTGGCCAAGCGCTACGCCGACGCCAAGGCGAACACCCCGCTGCTGATCCCCGCGAACAAGGCCTGATCAGCACCCCGAACCCGTCCGCCTCGTGATCGTCTTCTCAACCTTCACCAGCGGGCGTGTCCACCAGAAGGCCCCCGGGAGGACATGACTCCCGGGGGCCTTCTGCGTCCTGCCGGACCGGCCGGCGCTCGCGGGCTACTCGAAGGACGGGCCCTTGGTGCGGGTGCGCTTGATCTCGTAGAACCCCGGGGTGGCGGCCACGAGCAGGGTGCCGTCCCACAGCCGGGCCGCGGCCTCGCCGCGCGGGGTGGGGGTGACCACGGGGCCGAAGAAGGCCACGTCGTCGCCGTCGGCGCCGGGCACGGAGATGACCGGGGTGCCAACCTCCTGGCCGACGCGGTCTATGCCGTTGTTGTGGGAGGCGCGCAGGACCTCGTCGTACTCGTCGGAGTCGGCGTACGCGAGCAGCTCGGCCGGCAGGCCGACCTCGTCCAGAGCGGCGGCGATGACCTCGCGCGTCGGGCCCTGGCCCTCGTTGTGGATCTTCGTGCCGAGAGCGGTGTAGAGCTTGCCGGTGATCTCGTCGCCGTGCTTCTGCTGGGCCGCCACGACCACGCGTACGGGGGCCCAGCCCTTGGGGCCGAGCAGCTCGCGGTAGGTCTCGGGCAGTTCGTCGAGCTTGTTCTCGTTGAGTACGGCCAGGCTCATCACGTGCCAGCGGACCTCGACGTCGCGGACCTTCTCGACCTCGACCATCCAGCGGGAGGTCATCCAGGCCCAGGGGCAGAGCGGGTCGAACCAGAAGTCGACGGGGGTCTTCTCGCGCACCTGGGTGTCGCTCATGTCTCTCCTCAGTACTCGTGCCGGAAACAAGGGCCTGACTGCATCCCGTTCCCCGTCGCCAACCAGAGCCGGGTCGCACACATTCCCCCCGTGGGAGGATTCGTCCGAAGAACACGATCACGCACGAAGGAGTGCACGTGCCCGGAGAGAATCTGTCCCGCGACGAGGCCCGCACGAGGGCCGAGCTGCTGTCCGTCGACGGGTACGAGGTGGTCCTCGACCTGAGGTCCGCCGTGGACGAGGCCGAACCGGCCGAGGGTCCCAGGACCTTCCGCTCGGTGACGACCATCCGCTTCCGGGCCACGACCCCCGGTTCCGCCACCTTCGCGGACCTGATCGCCCCGTCGGTGAACTCCGTGACCCTCAACGGGCGCGTGCTGGACCCGGCCGAGGTCTTCGACGGCGCCCGCGTCGCCCTGGACGGCCTGGCCGCCGAGAACGTCCTGGTGGTGGACGCGAACTGCGCGTACAGCCGGACCGGCGAGGGCATGCACCGCTTCGTGGACCCGGAGGACGGCGAGGTCTACCTCTACACCCAGTACGAGCCGGCGGACGCCCGGCGGGTCTACGCGAACTTCGAGCAGCCCGACCTCAAGGCGCCCTACCGCTTCGAGGTGAACGCGCCCGAGGACTGGCACGTGTGGAGCAACGGCGCGCAGGAGTCGCAGGAGGGCGGTGTCCGGCGCTTCGCCGAGACCGAGCCGATCTCGACCTACATCACCTGCGTCGTGGCGGGGCCCTACCACTACGTGACCGACTCCTACACGCGCGGGGACCTGACGATCCCGCTGGGCGCGATGTGCCGCAAGGGTCTCGCGAAGCACTTCGACGCGGACGACGTCTTCCTGGTCACCAAGCAGGGCTTCGACCTCTTCCACGAGATCTTCGACTACCCGTACCCCTTCGGCAAGTACGACCAGGCCTTCGTGCCGGAGTACAACCTGGGTGCGATGGAGAACCCGGGGATGGTGACCTTCCGCGAGGAGTACATCTTCCGCGGGAAGGTCACGCAGGCCTCGTACGAGCGGCGCGCGAACGTCATCCTGCACGAGATGGCGCACATGTGGTTCGGCGACCTGGTCACCATGAAGTGGTGGGACGACCTGTGGCTGAAGGAGTCCTTCGCCGACTTCATGGGGTCCTTCGGGCTGGTCGAGGCCACCCGCTTCGACCAGGCGTGGGTGACCTTCGCCAACAACCGCAAGGCCTGGGCCTACCGCGCCGACCAGCTGCCGTCCACCCACCCCATCACGGCCGACATCCGTGACCTGGAGGACGCGAAGCTGAACTTCGACGGGATCACGTACGCCAAGGGCGCCTCGGTGCTCAAGCAGCTGGTCGCCTACGTGGGCCGGGAGGCCTTCCTGGAGGGCGCGCGGCGCTACTTCAAGGCCCACGCGTACGGGAACACGACGCTGGACGACCTGCTGTCGGTGCTCGGCGAGGTCTCCGGCCGGGACATGGCCGAATGGTCGCGGGCCTGGCTCCAGACGGCGGGCGTGAACGTGCTGACGCCGCAGGTCACCTATGACGCGGGCGGCCGGGTGACCGAGCTGGCCGTGCTCCAGGAGGGCGACGAGCTGCGCCCGCACCGGGTCGCGGTCGGCCTGTACCGGCTGGAGACCGACGGCACCCTGCTCCGCTACGCGCGGGCCGGGGCCGACGTGGCGGGCGCCCGGACCGTGATCGGGGAGCTGGCGGGGCAGGACCGGCCCGACCTGATCCTGGTCAACGACGAGGACCTGACCTACTGCAAGATGCGGTTCGACGAGGGCTCGCTCGCCACGCTGCGGGCGCACCTGGGCGACCTGACGGACCCGCTCGCCCGGGCCCTGAGCTGGTCGGCGCTGTGGAACCTGACGCGGGACGGGCTGATGCCCGCGCGCGACTTCCTCTCGCTGCTGCTGGCGCACGCGGGCCGGGAGACGGACGTCGGCGTCCTGCAGATGCTGCACGCCCAGGCGCAGACGGCCGTGACCCGCTACTCGGCGCCGGACGCGCGCGAGCAGGGCGGCCGGGAGCTGGCGGCGGGCGCCCTGCACGAGCTGCGGCTGGCGGCGCCCGGTTCGGAGCACCAGCTGACGTGGGCCCGCTTCTTCGCCGCGTGCGCGGCGACCGAGGGCGACTTCCAGCTGCTGCTGGGTCTGCTGGAGGGATCCGCGCGGATCGACGGACTGGAGGTGGACCAGGAGCTGCGCTGGGACTTCCTGCTGCCGCTGGCCGCCCACGGGGCGGTGGACGAGGACGCGCTGCACGCCGAACTGGCGCGCGACGACACGGCTTCGGGCAAGCGGCACCAGGTGCGCTGCCTGGCGGCGCGGCCCTCGGCGGCGGTCAAGGACCAGGCCTGGGCGGCGGTGGTCGAATCCGACAGCCTGTCGAACGCGCTGGTGGAGGCGACGATCGCGGGCATGCAGCAGTCCTCGCAGCGGGCCCTGCTGGCACCGTACCGGGACCGCTACTTCGAGGTGATCGAGCGGATCTGGGCGGAGCGGTCGATCCAGATCGGGATGGACGTGGTGCGGGGGCTGTACCCGGCGTTCCAGGACGACCGGTCCACCGTGGCGGCGACCGACGCGTGGCTGGCCGCCCGGGCGGACGCGGCGCCGGCCCTGCGCCGCCTGGTCCTGGAGTCCCGCGACGACCTGGCGCGCGCGCTGCGCGCCCAGGACTGCGACCGGGCGGCCTCGGCCTGACGCGGCACGGCCCCGGCGGGGCCCGGCCCACGCTCCCCCGGCCCGCGCCGGGGGTCCGGGCCGGGCCCCGCGGCCGTATGCCCCAAGGGGTGTCCGGCGCTGTTCGACGGGGCGTTCGGGGCAGCCTATCGGCAGTCGAACGCCCGTACTTTAGCCCCAGCTTGTCCGGGTTTGTCGACGGGCGTGTAACAGGGGTTAGCAAGGCCATGGCCTGAGGGAATCACCGCGTCATGAACCACAACGCACCCCTCCCCCTCGCCCACCTCACCGGTAGCCGCCCCCGCGTGCTGACCCTGGCCCAGCTGCGCGAGCACGGCGTGACCGCCTCCGACGCCGCCGAGCGGCCCTGGCAGCAGATCCTGCCCGGGGTGTTCCTGCTCCACTCCGGGCCCGCGACCAGCGAGGAGCGGCTGCACGCGGCGCTGCTGTACGCGGGGCGCCGCGGGGGCGAGGCCATGATCACGGGGCTGGCGGCCCTCGCGCTGTACCGGTTCGCCTCCGCGCCCGCGCTGCTCGCCCTCCCGCAGATCGACGTCCTGGTCCCCGGCACCCGGCGGCTGCGGTCCGCGGGCGGCGTACGGATCGTCCGCTCGCACACCCCGCCCCGGTCCCAGGAGGTGACCGGGCTGCCGGTGGCGCCGGTGGCGCGGGCCGTGGCCGACGCCGTCGGGCAGCTCTCGGACGCCGGCACGGTCCGCCGCCTGCTCAGCGAGGCCGTGCGCGGCGGGCACTGCGAACCGGCTGCCGTGGTGCGGGAGCTGACGGTGGCCCGGCTGCTGAACCGGCCGCACGTGGTCGACGCCGTGGAGTCCCTCCTCGCGGAGGGCCGGGCCATGGCCGAGGACCGGCTGTACCACCTCGTACGGGGCTACGAACTCCCCGAGCCCGTCTGGAACGTGGACCTGCGGCTGCCCGGCGGCCCGCACCTCGGCGGGGTGGACGCCTACTGGCCCGAGCAGGCCGTCGCCGTGGAGATCGACACCCGGGCCCCGCGGCAGGGCGAGGACGAGCAGTGGTCGGAGTCGGTCCGCAAGCGGGAGACCCTGGAGCGGCTCGGGGTCACCGTCATCCACATCACCCCGCGCAAGCTCCGCGACTGGCCCGAGCAGCAGGCCGCGGTCGTACGGACCGCCCTGACGGCCTCCGGCGACCGCGAACCCGCCGCCTACCTGGTGGTGCTGCCCCGGTGAGGCAGCGGCCGGGGCACCGGCTGCGGCAGCGCAGGATTCGCCGGCGAGTACTGCGGCGTGCTCCACAGCAGCCGCCCCGGATGCAGGCTCTCGACGGCCGATTCCACCTGGAAGCGGACTGTACGGCTCCCGTCGGCCCCGAACTCGGTGCGGGCCCGGCCGCTGAGCTGGAGCACCGCCCCGCTCTCCCAGTCGGGGAAGAGCAGCCCGGCCCTGGGGTCGGCCGTCAGGTTCCCCAAGGTCAGGAACATGGCGTTGCCCGGGTAGTCCGGCCAGGCCAGCTCCACCGGCGACAGCACCTGCACGAAGCCCGGCAGGCCGCCGCGGTGACTTGCGTCGGCCCCGCCCCCGTCCTGCGCGGTGGCGACGAAGAAGGTGTCGGCGGCGGCGACCGCCCGCTGAGCGCCGGCGCTCAGCCCGGCGCCGCGCCGCACCACACCGTCGCCCTCGGCGACGAGCCGGAGCGGGCTGCGCTTCTGCAGGTACTTGGGGCAGTTGGCGAAGACCTGCTCGGCCCGGACCGCGAAGCCCCGCCCGGTCACCTCCAGGGTCCCGTTCAGCCGCATCCGGCGCCGGGTCCTCGGGTCGAGCGCGATGGTCCCCACCCGGGTCCCGGCCGTGGCCAGCGCCCCGGCGAGCGGGTCGCCCGCCGGTAGACCGCCCGTGACCGTGATCCGGTCCGGCCCGGTGGCCCGTACGAAGCCGGGAGCGCCGGTGAGCAGCGAGGCCCACATCCGGCCCTGCGCGTCGGCGGCGCCGACGACCAGGTGGGGCTGGAGGCCGAGGAAGGCCGCGGCGACGTCCTTGATCCCCGTGCCGATCGAGCGGCCCACGTGCTCCGCGAGATCGCGCACGCCGAGCTGCTCCTGCACGGCGAGCGAGCCCCAGTGGTAGCCGGACATCAGAAGAACCCGCAGGTCGGCACGGACGCGGTGGGTACGGGTGCCCCTTCGGCGCCGGCCGGGACCGAGATCTCCAGGCGGATGCCGTCGGGGTCGTGGAAGAAGATGCCGCCGGAGGCCGCGCCCTCGCCGTGGGCGACGACGCCCTCGTAGGCGAAGTCGACGCCGAGGCCGCGCAGCCGCGCCTCGTACTCCCGCACCTCCTCGATCGCGCCGGCCGAGAACGCCAGGTGGTGCAGTCCGGCCGTGGCCGGGTCGTACCCCTCGCCGGCCTGCTGCCAGAGGGTGAGCAGGAGCTCGCCGTCCTGGCCGAGGAAGGCGAAGCGGCGCCCCTCCTCCTTGCCTTCGCCGAGGACGGTGAAGCCGAGGGCGTCGCGGTAGAACGCGAGCGAGCGGTCCAGGTCGGTGACGCCCAGACCGACGTGTCCGGTGCGCAGGCTGCCGATGGGAGTGGTCATGGAGATCCCTTCCTCGTGGCCGTTCCCGGCCGGGATGACTAACCTTCTATTTCGAGATTAGAGGTTAGAGGTGAGGGCGTCAACCGCTCACGTACTCTTGAGGGGTTAGCGACACGAGGAGACGGACATGACGGCGGCGGACCCACGACCCCTGACCGGGGAGCCGGTGGCGCTCGACCTGCTCAACACGCGCTGGGTGGTGGACGGCGAGCCGCTCGACCTCTTCGCGGGCGCCGCCGGACTGACCCGGGTCGAGGGGGTCGCCGTCTGGCTGGAGTCCACCGGACTGTCGGGGCGTTTCCGCGCTGACGCCCCGACCCTGATCCACCTGCTGACCGCCCGCGAGTCGCTGGCCCGCGCCGTCGCCGACCCGGCCGACCCGACGGCCCGCTCCCTGGTGGACGCCGTCCTGGAGCACGGCCGCATCCGCGCCACCCTGACCGCCGAGGGGCCGGGCGAGCGCGCCGAGTTCGCCGACCCGGCCTGGGGGCCCGCCTGGACGGCGGCGCGCAACTACCTCGACCTGCTGGGCTCCGCGCCCGACCGGATCCGCAAGTGCGCCTCGGAGAGCTGCGTCCTGCGGTTCTACGACGTCTCGCGCAACGGCACCCGGCGCTGGTGCTCGATGGCCGCCTGCGGAAACCGGGCGAAGGCCTCCCGTCATTACGCGCGCACGCGCGAGCGCTGAACGGTCAGAATCTGTCACACCCACCCCGGGGCGCAGCCGCGCCCCGGGGTCGACGCGTAGCCGTTAAGTCGACAAAGCAACTCGGAAGTCCCTGAGATTCGCCCTGGTCTGCCCCGGTAGGGCGGCGCTGGCGGTTCCACTGCACTGGCGAGAGTCCGCCATGACAGGTCTCGGTCAATGACAACTCTCCCCAAAGAGCTGCCCCTTGCGCAAAGCTGACCGGTCATCCGGCACCGAAATCCGGACCGTTTCTTTCACTTATCCAGGGATGCTGATGACCCTCGAATCCCCCAGCTCCATACCCGGGGCCAGACGCGTCGCGCGCGTCGCGGCAGCGGCCGGTCTGGTCGCCGCCCTCGCGGCCGCCGGCGCCGTGCCCGCCTTCGCCGCTACCGGCGCCGACGCACCGGGCACCAACCCGGCCGTCAAGTCGGCGGACCAGAAGCTCGGTTCGGCCGACGCCGAGCTGCTCCAGGAGGCCAAGGCCAAGGGTGACGCGAACGTCACCGTCATGGTCGCGACCGCCCCGGGCCAGACCAAGCAGGTCGCCGAGCAGCTCGACGCGGTCCAGGGCGCCTCGGTGGGCCGGACGTACGACAACCTCGGTTACGTCCGCGCCACCCTGCCCACGGCGCAGGCGGAGGCCGCACTGAAGGCGGCCGCCAAGCTGTCCTCCGTGCACGGCATCGACCTGCGGCACGAGATCCAGCTGCCGGACCCGCGCCCCGACGCGGACCGCGAGACCGGCACGGTCAAGAAGACCGCCGCCGAGACCTACGCGGCGCCGGACAAGAACACCCCGGCGAAGAACCCCTACAACCCGTCCTTCGAGACCGGTGCGGTCGACTTCGTCGAGGACAACCCGCAGGCCGACGGCCGCGGCGTGACCATCGGCATCATGGACTCGGGCGTCGACCTCGGCCACCCGGCCCTGCAGACGACCACCACCGGCGAGCGCAAGATCGTCGACTGGGTCACGGCGACCGACCCGATCACGGACAACGACGCCACCTGGCGCGCGCAGATCACCCCGGTCACCCCCTCCGGCGGCACCTTCACCGCGGGCGGCCAGAGCTGGAAGGCCCCCGAAGGCAGCTTCCAGTGGAGCCGCTTCAGCGAGTCGATCACCGCCACCGGTGACGCGGCGGGCGACGTCAACCGGGACGGGGACACCACCGACCGGTTCGGCCTGCTCTACGACGCCGCTGCGGGCACCGTCCGCGTCGACACCGACCAGGACGGCGACTTCACGAACAACGAGCCGATGAAGCCGTACAAGGACGGCTACCAGATCGGCTACTTCGGCACGGACAACCCGGCGACCGAGGTCGCCGAGCGCATCCCGTTCGTGATCGAGATCCGCAAGGACGTCCCGATGGACCCGCTGGGCGGTGACTGGGTCGGCAAGAAGGCCGACTTCGTCAACGTCGGCATCATCGAGTCCGAGCACGGTACGCACGTCGCCGGCATCACCGCCGCCAACAGCCTCTTCGGCGGCAAGATGAACGGCGAGGCGCCCGGCGCCAAGCTCGTCTCCTCGCGCGCCTGCTCCTGGGGCGGCGGCTGCACCAACATCGCGCTGACCGAGGGCATGATCGACCTCGTCGTCAACCGCGGGGTGGACATCGTCAACATGTCGATCGGCGGCCTCCCGGCGCTGAACGACGGCAACAACGCGCGCTCCGAGCTCTACAAGAACCTCATCGACACCTACGGCGTCCAGCTGGTCATCTCGGCCGGCAACTCGGGCCCGGGCGTCAACACCATCGGCGACCCCTCCCTCGCCGACAAGGTCATCTCCGTGGGCGCCGCGGTCTCCAAGGAGACCTGGGCCGCCAACTACGGCTCCGGCGTGGCGAAGAAGTACAACATGTTCCCCTTCTCCTCGCGCGGTCCGCGTGAGGACGGCGGGTTCACGCCGACCATCACCGCTCCCGGTGCCTCCATCAACACCATCCAGACCTGGCTGCCGGGCGCTCCGGTGGCCGAGGCGGGCTACACCCTGCCCGCCGGTTACGGCATGCTCCAGGGCACCTCGATGTCCTCGCCGCAGGCGGCGGGCGCCAGCGCCCTGCTGATCTCGGCCGCCAAGCAGCAGAACATCAAGCTCACCCCGGCCTCCCTGCGCGTGGCGCTCACCAGCTCCGCGAAGAAGATCGCCGACGTCCCGGCGCACGCCCAGGGCTCCGGCCTGATCGACGTCCCCGGCGCGTGGGAGTCCATCCAGCGCGACGCCAAGGCGAACGAGTTCACGGTCAAGGCGCCGGTCGACACCGCGATCGACCAGTTCCTGAAGACCCCCGGCTTCGGCACCGGCCTGTACGACCGCGAGGGCGGCCTCAAGGTCGGCCAGAAGAAGGTCTACAACGTCGTCGTCACCCGCACCACGGGCGTCAAGTACGGCACCCGGCACAACCTGAGCTGGCGCAACGACGACGGCACCTTCAAGGTCATCGGCGGCTACGACTACGTGACCCTGCCGCTGAACAAGCCCGTCACCATCAAGGTCGAGGCCAACGCCAAGTCGGCCGGCGTCCACAGCGGCATCCTGCAGCTGGACGACGAGACCACCGAGGGCATCGACAAGCAGATCCTGACGACCGTGGTCGCCTCGGCCCCGCTGGCCAAGCCCGCGTTCGCCCTGTCGGAGACCTCCTCGGTCCAGCGCAACAGCCACAAGTCGTACTTCGTGACCGTCCCGGCGGGCGCGAAGAGCCTGGAGGTCGCCCTCAGCGGTCTCGGGGCGGACAGCCAGACCCGCTTCATCGCGATCCACCCGTACGGTGTGCCGGTCGACCCGACGTCCACCGTCAACTGCTACCCGAACTACAACAACCCGGCCAACACCTGCCGCCCCGACGTGCGCTCGTACCCCGAGCCGGCGCCGGGCGTCTGGGAGATCGAGGTCGAGTCGCGCCGCACGTCGCCGCTGCTCGACAACCCGTACAAGCTCGACATCTCCCTGCTCGGTGCCGCCTTCGACCCCGCGGTCAAGGTCCTGCCCGAGGTGAAGCAGGGCACCCCGGCCCCGGTCCAGTGGAGCGTCAAGAACGAGGCCGCCTCCATCACCGGTGGCAAGCTCAAGGGCGGTCCGCTCGGCTCCGCGAAGGTCGCCAAGCCGACCATCGCGAACGGTGAGACCCACACCACCGAGGTCGCGGTCGCCGCGGGCACCTCTCGCCTCGACGTCTCGATCGGCAAGGTGTCCGACACCGCCGCCGACCTGGACCTGGAGGTCTACAAGGACGGCGTCAAGGTCGGCTCCGCCGCCGACGGCGACTCCGAGGAGGCCGTGAGCCTGGTGAACCCGGCCGCGGGCACCTACACCGTGAAGGTGATCGGCTACGCGATCCCGTCCGGCTCCACCACGTACGACTACCGCGACGTGTTCTTCTCGGCCGCCCTGGGCTCCGTCCAGGTCGACGAGGCCGCCGCGGTGAACCTCGCCACCGGCGCCACCGCATCGGTCTCGGCGAACGTCCTGGTCACCAGCGCGGCCCCCGAGGGCCGGCAGTTCTTCGGCCAGGTCCAGCTGCTCACCGCCCGCGGCACCGCCGCCGGCACCGGCAGCGTGCAGATCGAGAAGGTCCTGCCGTAACGGCGGCCCGCTGATCGCATGAAGGAGGGGCGGGCGCCTGGTCCGGGCGCCCGCCCCTTCTTCGTGCCCGCTCCCCCTGCGGGACTACTTGCCCAGCGACCTCAGGGACTCGGCGTACGTGCCCACCGCGTGGGCGATCACGTCCAGGTTGGTGTCGAAGGCCTTCAGGTCCAGGTTCTTCAGGTCGTCACCCGCACCGTGGTAGTTCGGGTCGTACGGGGCTCCGGCCGTGCCCCCGTACCGCTTGGCCTGCTCCGCGGTCTTGATGCCCTCGGCGCCGGTGAAGGTGCCGCCGGCCGGGATGCCGTTCGCGATGAACGGGCCATAGTCGGAGCGGCCGTCGAAGTCACTGCCCTCGTGCGGCTTGCGCTTCTTGTCGAGGAAGCCGTTGATGAGCGCCTCGATCTGCGCCGAGCCCGCCGGGCCCGCGCCCGCGCCGGTCTTGTCCGAGTCGTCGCCGTCGTAGACGAACTGCACCGGGTTCGGCGAGGCGATCATGTCGAAGTTCAGGTAGAGAGCGATGTCCTTCTTCTGCTTCTCCGACAGCTGCGCCACGTAGTGCTCGGAGCCCAGCAGGCCCAGCTCCTCCGCCGACCACCAGGCGAAGCGGACCTTGTTGGCGGGCCCCTTCCCCTTCTTGTTGGCGCCCTCGTCCGCGAGCTTCAGCGCGACCTCCAGCAGACCGGCCGAACCGGAGCCGTTGTCGTTGATGCCCGGGCCCTCGGGGACCGAGTCCAGGTGGGCGCCGACCGTCACCACGCGGTCGGCGCGGCCCCCGCGGGTCTCGGCGACCACGTTGCGGGTGGTCTTCTTCACGTGCTCCTGGTCCAGGTCCAGGCGCACCGTGACCTCGCCCTGCGCGGCTGCCGCGGCCAGCGCCTCACCGTCGGCCAGGGTGAGGCCCGCGCTCGGGATGAGGCCCTCGGAGGGCGAGGAGAACCCGCCGCGCACCGGGGTGGTGCCGCTGTGGTTGTAGACGATGACGCCGAGGGCTCCGGCCGCGGCGGCGGCGTTCTGCTTCTCCACGAAGGTGCAGGTGCCGCGCTTGACCAGGGCGATCTTCCCGGTGAAGGCGCCCGCCGGGTAGTCGTCGGCGGTGCAGCCGGGGCTCTCGTCGACCCGGGCCAGGGCCAGCGGCGCGGCCAGGCCGCCCGCCGGGGTGGACTTCGTGAAGGTGAAGGCGGCGGTGGCCAGCTCGCGGCCCGGCGTGCCGGAGCCGCTGAGGACGGTGGTCCGCTCGGTCTTCGTGTGGGCGTCGTAGATGTCGAAGTCCTGGTAGGAGACGTCGTACCCGGCCTTCTTCAGCGTGTCGTGCACGTAGGCGGCGGAGGCGGCGTGCCCGGGCGTGCCCGCGGCGCGGTTGCCGCCGTTGGCGTCGGCGATCTGCTGGAACTTCGCCAGGTGGCGGTAGGCGCCGCGCGCGGTGACCTCCTCCACCAGCTCCTTGGCGAGCTTGCCCTCGCGCGGGTGGGCCGCGGCCGGGGTGGCCGTGAGCAGGACGGGTGCGGCGACGGCGGCGGCCGCGAGGGCGGCGAGGGCCGGTATGGACCGGCGGCGGTGGCGGATGGCGCGCACGGTGGATCTCCCCGATTTCGGATGGGTCGGTCAGCGGTCTGACGGATCGGTCTGCGGTCTGCCACGTCCGGACTCCGGACGCGACTGACCGGACGGTAACCAGCTCTGACCTGGCAAAACGGACTTCCGGGGAGGCTGCAACACTCCCGCCACGGAGACGTCACAGGGGTTCACATCCACAACATCGTCCGTTCCTCGGACAATGGATTGGACAAGGCTCGTGGGGTCGAACGCATGATGGCTTCACGCGCGCCCGCGTCGTACGTACCAAAGGAGTCACCGTGAGGGTCGGAATCGTCGGAGCCACCGGACAGGTCGGCGGAGTCATGCGCGGCATCCTCGCCGAGCGCAAGTTCCCGGTGGACGAGCTGCGGCTGTTCGCCTCGGCCCGTTCCGCGGGCTCCACCCTCACGTGGGAGGGCCAGGAGATCACCATCGAGGACGCCTCCACGGCCGACTACTCCGGCCTGGACATCGTGCTGTTCTCCGCGGGCGGCGCCACCTCCAAGGCCCTCGCCGAGAAGGTCGCCTCCCAGGGCGCCGTGGTGATCGACAACTCCTCCGCCTGGCGCAAGGACCCCGAGGTCCCCCTCGTCGTGTCCGAGGTCAACCCGGACGCGGTCAGGAACCGCCCCAAGGGCATCATCGCGAACCCGAACTGCACCACCATGGCCGCGATGCCGGTGCTGCGCCCGCTGCACGACGAGGCCGGCCTGTCCGCGCTGATCGCCACCACCTACCAGGCCGTCTCCGGCTCGGGCGTGGCCGGTGTCGCCGAGCTGCGCACCCAGGCCTGCGCGGTCGCCGAGAAGGCCGACCAGCTGGCCTTCGACGGCGAGTCCGTCGACTTCCCCGAGCCCGCGGTCTACAAGCGTCCGATCGCCTTCAACGTGGTGCCGCTCGCCGGTTCCATCGTGGACGACGGCTCCTTCGAGACCGACGAGGAGCAGAAGCTCCGCAACGAGTCCCGCAAGATCCTCGGCATCCCCGGGCTCAAGGTCTCCGGCACCTGCGTGCGCGTTCCGGTCTTCTCCGGCCACTCGCTCCAGATCAACGCCCGCTTCGAGCGTCCGATCAGCGTCGAGCGGGCCTACGAGCTCCTCGCGGACGCCCCGGGCGTCATCCTGTCGGACATCCCGACCCCGCTCCAGGCCGCGGGCAAGGACGCCTCGTACGTGGGCCGCATCCGCGCCGACGAGACCGCGGACAACGGCCTCGCGCTGTTCCTCTCCAACGACAACCTGCGCAAGGGCGCGGCCCTGAACGCGGTCCAGATCGCGGAGCTGGTGGCCGAGGAGCTGCGCGGCTGATCCCGCGGCACGGCGGAGGGCCGGCGCCCGTCACGGGCGCCGGCCCTCCTTCTCGTAGTCCCCACCATGGAAGTGATGCACATGTCCCAGATCACCGTCCGCGCCGCCCGGCCCGGGGACTTCCCCCAGTGGCGCGCCCTGTACCGCGGCTACGCGGACTTCTACCGGGTGGAGCAGACCGAGGAGGCCGCCGGGACGGTCTGGGCGTGGGTGAACGACCCCGCCCACGAGGTGGGCGCGCTCGTCGCCGAGGACGCCGAGGGCCGCCTCGTCGGCCTGGCCCACTACCGCCCGTTCGCCCGGCCGCTGTCGGCGACCGTCGGCTGTTTCCTCGACGACCTGTTCGTGGCGCCGGAACACCGCGGTTCGGGCGCCGCCGACCTGCTGCTCGGCGCGCTGCGCGAGATCGCCGCCGAGCGCGGCTGGAGCGTCGTGCGGTGGATCACCGCCGACGACAACCACCGGGCGAGGGCCAAGTACGACCAGGTCGCCACGCGGACCATGTGGGTCACCTACGACATGGCGCCCGGCCTCTGATCCTCGCCAGGGGCGCTGCCCGCCAGCACCTGGCGTACCGCGTCCACGGCCTCCCGGCCCGCGCGTTCCTGGGCCTGCGCCGTGCCCGCGCCGATGTGCGGGGTGGCGATCACCGTGGGGAGCCCCAGGAGGGGTGAGGAGAGCGGCGGTTCGAACTCGAACACGTCCAGTGCCGCCCCCGCGATGCGGCCCTCCTTCAGCGCCCGGGCGAGCGCGAACTCGTCCACGATGCCGCCGCGCGCCGTGTTGACCAGGCGCAGCGAGGGCTTGGCCCAGGCGAGCTCCCGCTCGCCGATCAGGCCGCGGGTGGCGTCGGTCAGCGGTACGTGGACGGTCAGGACGTCGCTCTCCCGGAGCAGCTCCTCCAGGGACACGGCCCGCGCGCCGGTGCGCTCCAGGGCGTCGGCCCGTACGTGCGGATCGTGGGCCAGGACGCGCATGTCGAAGGCGCGCAGCCGGGCCGCGACGAGCTCGCCGACCTTGCCGAGGCCGAGGATGCCCGCGGTGCGGCCCGCCAGTTCGACGCCCTGGAAGTCGACGCGCCGCCACTGGCCCGCGTGGACGGACGCGGAGGCCGCAGCCAGGGGGCGGGCCAGGGCGATGACGAGTCCGACGGTGAGCTCGGCGACGCTGACCACGTTGGAGTACGGGGCGTTGGCCACGGTGACGCCCGCGCGGGCGGCCGCCTCCACGTCGACGTTGTCCAGGCCCACACCGGCGCGGGCCACGACCCGCAGCAGCGGGGCCGCGTCGAAGACCTCCTGGTCGACCCGGGTGGCGCTGCGTACGAGCAGGGCGGACGCCTCGGGGACGGCGGCCAGCAGCTCCCGGCGGTCGGAGCCGGTGCAGTGGCGCACGTCGAACTCCGGGGCGAGCTCCGCGGTCAGGTGCGCGGGGAGCGGGTCCGCGACGAGGACGACGGGTGGGGGCACTTCTCTTCCTTCCGGGTGGGCGGGGCGGGCGACGGGGCCGGGCCGCGGCGCCGTCGCCCGCCCGCTGCTGCGGGGCCTTCGTCAGGCCGTGGCGGCGGTGGCGGCGTCGGCGGCCGGCATGGCGCGCAGGAAGCCGAGCATGCGGTCGAACTGGCGCCGGCCCGTCTCCGAGGCCAGGTGCGCGCCGTACACGATGTCCTTGATCTCACCGGGGGCGAGCTCCGGGCGCTGCAGGCGCATGCCGTCGGACAGTTCGCGGCTGTGCCGGGGGTCGATCGCCACGTGCGCGGTGAAGTAGATGCGCATCTCGTCGTCGAGGAGCCCGACGCGGGTCATGCCCTCCAGGATGCGCACGAAGTGCGGCTCGACCCAGCTCTCGAAGACCAGGAAGCAGCCGTACGCCAT
Source organism: Streptomyces xanthophaeus (assembly GCF_000725805.1). GTDB lineage: Bacteria > Actinomycetota > Actinomycetes > Streptomycetales > Streptomycetaceae > Streptomyces > Streptomyces xanthophaeus. The sequence continues at coordinate 29,520 of NZ_KL647134.1, forward strand.
CATCTTGCGCGCGGGGCGGGTGAGCAGCGCGGCGTTGATGTTGGAGGTCAGCTTGCCGAACCAGGGGTGGCCCTGGCGGTACTCGTCGAGGGTGTTCCAGCCGTCCTCGGTGGCCTCCAGCAGGCGCCGCAGCCAGTAGGTGTGGAAGTTCTCCAGCTTGCCGCGGCCGCACTCGTCCCAGAGGTTGGCGGCGGCGACGGCCTTCTGCATGCCCTGCAGCCCGACCACGAGGAGGGCGACCTCGTCGTCGACGACCTCGTTGCGGATCGTCTCGCAGAGCAGGAAGCGCTCGATCTGCTCGCGCGAGGCCTCGTCGCGGATGAAGTCGAAGAGGGGGTGGACCACGCCGGGGTTGGTGGCCGCGAGCTCGTCGAGGTGGTCGGCGGCGGCCAGCTGGTCGGCGAACTCGGGGAGGTCGCCGACGGCGGCCCAGTGGTCGAACAGCTCGCGTTCCAGGGCGATCTTGGCGGCGAACTGGGCGATCTCCGCGGCGTCGTCGGTGTGCCGGGTGAAGGCGCCGTCGCGGTACCCGAAGGAGTGCGCGTAGATGGAGCCGAGGTGGGTGTGGAGGAAGCGGCCCTGCGCCTCGGGGTCGTGCCGCAGGCCTTCCAGGACCGCCTGCTGCTTCTCGGGCGTGGCGGCGAGGAAGTCGGTCAGCTCGGCGTCGAAGCCCTCGAAGTGCTCGACCGGCGGCCAGTAGTGCTCGTACAGGCTCAGCGCCTCGTCGGCGGGCGTCTTGAGGCTGCTGCGGGTGAGGGAGGAGGGCTTCTGCTGCTTGATCGCGCGCTCGGAGGCGGTGGTCACGGTGGTGTCGGTCATCTGGGGTCGTTCCTTGGCTAGGTGGTTCGAAGGGTGGGGTGCGGGCCGGTCAGGCGGTGCGGGCCGGTCAGGCGGCGCAGGGCGGGCGCGGGCCGCCCGGGACCTGCTCGGGGTGGCCGGTCACCCCCATCGGCGGGTTTCCCCGAAGAAGTCCGCGACGGAGGTCGCCTGCCCGGTCTCGACGGCGCGGCGGTGCACGTAGGCGCCGACGGCGAGGTCGAGGACGCCCAGTCCGAACGGCGAGAAGATGCGGGGTCGGTCGGCGGCCAGGGTGAGTCCGCCCTCGATGACCTCGGCCAGCACGCCGGAGACGAAGTCGCGGTTGCCGCTCTTGAGTTCGGCGAGGTGCGGGGAGGTGCGGGCGGTCAGGCAGTGGTCGATGTCGTCCAGCACGTTGTACGAGGACAGGACGAGGTCGGCGGAGATGTCGCGCAGGGAGACGTTGAGGACCACCTGGCCGGGGGCGAAGGAGTCGGGGTCGGTGACGTAGGGCTCGGCGGCCGTGGTCGCCAGGACCACCACGTCGGCGCCCTTCAGGGCGTCGCCGAGGCCTTCGGAGACGGCCGCGGGGTGGCCGAGCTCCTCGCGGATGTGCGCGGCCAGCGATCCGGCGTACTCGGGCACCTGGTCGTACAGGGCGAACTCGCCGACGGTCCAGCCCTCGGCGTCGAAGAACTCGACGATGTTGCGGGCGATGATGCCGGAGCCGACCACGGCGATCTTCGCGGCCTCGGTCCGGCCGAGCAGCCGGGCCGCGCCCAGGACGGCGGAGGCCGCGGTGCGGGCCGCGCTGATCTGGGAGGCCTCCAGGCAGGCGAAGGGGTAGCCGGTGGCGTAGTCGTTGAGCAGCAGGACGGCCGACGCCCGGGGAATGTTGCTCTGGATGTTCTCGGGGAAGCTGCCGATCCACTTGATCCCGGCCACGTCGACGTCGCCGCCCAGGTAGGCGGGGAGGGCGATGATCCGCGCGCTCGGCCGGTCGGGGAAGCGCAGGAAGTAGCTGTTGGGGTTCACCGAGTCGCCCCGGTGGTGGGCCAGGTAGGCGTCGCGGACCACCGAGACCAGGTCCGAGCGGGACTCACTGATGATCTTGCGGGCGGTGGTGCCGCCCACCACGTCGAACTCGAACATGCTGGTGCACTGCTCCTAAAGCGGGACGGGAAGTGGGGGCCGGCCGGCGGCGTCGAGCGCCTCGGCGCCGAAACGCGCCGCCACCCAGGTGTCGTTGTAGACGGTGGACAGATAGCGGTCACCGAGGTCGGGCGAGAGCGCCACGACCCGTGACCCCTCGGGGATGCTCGCGGCCCGTTCGAGCACGGCGGCCAGCACCGAGCCCGTCGAACCGCCGACGAGGACGCCGTGGCGGCGGGCCACGGCCCGGCAGGCGCGGACCGCGTCCCTCTCGTCGATCAGGACGACCTCGTCGAGCAGGTGCGGCTCCAGCAGTTCCGGACGCCGGCTGGTGCCGAGCCCGGGGATGTACCGGGGCCGGCTGGGTCCGCCGAAGGTGACGGAGCCCTCCGTGTCGACGGCGATGATGCGGGTGGCGGGCGAGAAGCGGCGGAAGTACTCCGCGCATCCCATGAGGGTCCCGGTGGTTCCCGCTCCGACGAACAGGTAGTCGACCGCGCCGATCTTGGCCATGGTGGACGCGGCGGTGCGTATCGAATGGATGCGGGGGTTCGCCTTGTTCCCGTACTGGTTGGTCCACAGCAGGGCCGGGTCGTCGGCCACCAGGCGCTCGATGAGCGCGATGCGGGAGCCGAGGAACCCGCCGTTGGGGTCCCGGCCCTCCACCACGATCACCTGGGCGCCCAGGGCCTTCATGGCCGCCACGTTCTGCGCGGACGCGTTCGGGTCGGTGACGCAGGTGAACTCGTATCCCTTGGCCGCGCACACCATGCTCAGGGCCACGCCCAGGTTGCCCGAGGAGGACTCGATGACCCGGCCGCCGGGGCCCAGGAGGCCCCGGGACTCGGCGTCGGAGATCAGCCCGACCGCCGTCTTGAGCTTGATGGAGCCGGCCGGGTTCAGGCCCTCGATCTTGAGGAAGAGCTCGCTGCCCGGCAGCTCGCCGGGCAGCCGCAGGAAGATGTCGTCCGTGATGACGTCATAGGCCTTGTCGTGAATGGTCACTCCGGTGCGTCCCTTCCCCGTGATGTCTGCGCGTGGACCTCCGTGGTGACGAGGAGGGTGCTCCGCACCTGGGCGAGCGCCTCTTCGAGCGCTTCCCGCGAGGGCGCGGCCAGCACGGCGAAGGCCGTGCGCTGTCCGGAGGAGGAGGTCGCCGCGATGCGGTCGCCGACGGCCACGGACACTCCGCAGTCCACGACGGCGGGGTGGGCGCGCACCTGCTCCAGGCCCTCGACGGCCACGACGGTGCCCGGCTCGGACACGACGAAGTGGCTCGCCGCGTACCGGACGGGGGCCTGCGGAGCCGGCGGCAGCTGCGCGCCCACGGCCAGGCGCACGACCATCTCGAACCAGTCGATCCCGTAGGCGAGCGAGCAGAGGTCCATGAGGTAGTCGCCCGGGGTACGGACCGCCACCTCCATCACCTGCGGGCCGGTCGCGGTCAGCCGGAACTCCAGGTGGACCAGGCCGGTGCGCATGCCGATCGCCTCGATGACGGACTCCCCGAGGGCGTCCACCACCGCGGCCTCCTCCGGCGGCAGCTGTACGGCCACCCGGTGGGAGACCTCGACGAAGTGCGGCGGGCCCGTCGTCTCCTTGGCGGTGAGGTTGGCGAACCACACCTTCCCGCCCTGGACCAGCGCCTCCCAGCTGTACTCGGGCCCCTGCGCGGCCGTCTCGACCAGCAGGAGGCCCTCGCCGCCGCGGCGCACCGCGGCCTCCCGGTACGCGTCCGCCCCGGGGACCAGCTCCACTCCCTCGCTGCCGGCCGAGGACAGCGGCTTGACGACGACCGGGAGACGGGCCTCGGCCCAGGGTCCGGCCTCGGTGAGGCTGCCGGTGAGCCGGTACTCGGGCTGCCCGATGCCGTGCGCCCGGAAACGGCCCCGCTGCAGCGCCTTGTTCCGTGAGATCGCCGCGGCCTGGAGGGACGGCCCGGGCAGTGCGAGGCGGTCCTGGACCAGGGCCGCCGCCAGGACGTGGGACTCGGTGAAGGCCAGTACGCCGTCCGGCCTGCGCCGCAGGGCCGCTTCGTAGGCGGATTCGGCCCACAGCTCGTCCAGGGAGCCGTAGCGGCCCTGGCTCAGCTCCAGTTCGTCCACGAGGCCGCGGGCCTCCTCGGCCCGGGTCTCGGCCTCGACGGCGCGGACGCGCAGCCCGAGCCGGTGCGCGGCCCGGACGTAGGGCCGGCCCATGAGGCCGACGCCGATCAGGAGCAGCTCGGGGTCCGGGGCGGGCTGCGCGTGGAGGTCGTCGCTCATGCGGCGGGCTCCTGCGCGGTGTTCCAGGCACCTTCGAAGAACAGCAGCGGCCGGCCCGCGTTCAGCACCCCGGCGTCCACGACCTCGCCGAGCACGACGTGGTGGTCGTCGCGGGTCAGGACGTCCGTCACCTTGCAGTCGACGTAGCCGAGGGCCTCCGACAGCACCGGGGCGCCGGTCGAGGCGGTCATCACCGGGGACCCGGAGAAGCGGTCGTCGTCGGAGCGCCAGAACCGTTCGGCCGCCGTCCGCTGGCCGTCGGCGAGGAAGCTGGCGGCGAAGAATCCGGACCTCTCGATGGACGGCCAGGTACGGGACGCGGTGCTGATGCAGAAGAGCACCGACGGCGGGGTGAGGGACACCGAGGTGAAGGAATTGACCAGTACGCCCACGGGACCCCGTTCACCCTGGGAAGCGATCACCGCGACCCCGGTCGCGAACTTGCCGAGGACACGGCGCAGGGGCGGCTTGGTGCCGGTACCGGCTGCGGGAGGGGACAAGGCCGCGGCGCTTGTCGTCATGTTCTTTGACTCCTTGAAGTCCGGTGCCCACGGGCGCCCGGGGACTGTTGGTGCGCAGGCCAGGCGGTCCCCGCCCGGCGGGGGATGCCGGGCGGGGAGCTGGGGGGCGGGGCCTACTCGTAGTGAATGGCGACGGATTCGTCGAGCCCGTCGTGGAACTCCTCGGCGTCCTCGTAGGAGTCGTGCCGGGAGAAGACGAAGCCGGGGTAACCCGAGTACTCGGGGTAGGGCAGGATGCGGTTGCCCGGGTGCAGCAGCTGGATGATGCGGTCGACCCGGGGGTCGGCCGCGGCCTCGTCCAGGCCCGCGATCCCGGTGATGAGGCCGGATCCGCCGACGGGCACGAAGTACATGGCTCCGGTGCCCACGTGCTGGACGGGCTCGTGCCAGCCGAGGGGCTCGCGGCCCATGGCGATGCGGAAGGTGTCTGCGGCGAAGTCGGCGCCGGTGACGGACTCCACGATGTGGTGGGAGGCACCGGAGGCGCCGACGCGCGCGCCCATCTCCAGCAGGTAGGCCTGCTCGCCGCGCAGGCGCAGTTCGGAGTGGGTGGGGCCGTCGGTGACGCCGAGGGCGGCGTGGGCGCCGGTGATCTGCTCGACGATGGACCGCTCGACCTCGGGGGACAGCGGGGCCGGGGCGCGGTAGACCTTCTCCTCGAAGAAGGGGCCTTCGGGGCGTCCCTTGTAGCCGATCGTGTGGATCTTCACCTGGCCCCGGTAGGACAGGGACTCGATGCAGTACTCGTCGCCGTCGAGGTACTCCTCCACGACCAGGCCCTCGAACTGCGCGGAGTCGCCGCCGTATCCGAGGTAGCGCCGGCACACCTCCCACACGGAGTTCACCGTGGTCTGGAGCTCTTCGGCCGAGTCGACCCGGGTGACGCCGAGGCTGGTGAAGCCTCCGGCGGGCTTGACCACGACGGGGAAGACGAGGTCGGCCGCGAGCTTCCAGTCCTCCGGGCCGGACAGGGCGACGTAGGCGGGCGTGTTCAGTCCGGCCTGGTCCAGGCGGCGGCGCATCTCCCGCTTGTCGCGCACCGCGAAGGAGGTCTCCTCGCTCAGGCCCGGCAGGCCCAGCGCGCGGGCCGCCTTGGCGGTGAACGGTACGGCCACGTCGAGGGCGGTGACCAGGGCGGCCAGCGGCCGTTCGCGGTGCAGCTCCTCGATGGCTGCCAGCGCTGCGGCCTCGTCCCCGAAGATGTCCAGCGCGACGGTGCGCACGACGGCGGGGGGCAGCTGCGCGGGCAGGGCCTCGTCCGGGCGCGGGTTCGGGCGGTGGATCAGGACGACGTCCACCTCCGCCCGCCGGGCGCCCTCGAACATCCAGGGCATGCCCGGCCGCTGGTAGACCAGGGCCACAAGGGGACGATCGGTCAAGGGAAACACTCCACTCCTGGGAATCGGGGTTGTGGGGCCGCTTCGACGCGGCGCGTCGTCCCGCTAGCGGGACGAGAACTCGATGCGGAAGTGCTCCATCAGATGGCGCAGATCGGCTTCCGCCTGCGCCTCGGAGTCCTGGACGACCATGCAGCGTCCGCTCTGGAGGCTGTCGTAGCCGCCGCTCGCGTCGAGCACGTCGCCCGGCTGCGGGACGAGCTCGCGCCAGACGGAGCCGGCCAGGCTGCTCATGCGGGTGGCGGAGAGCACCTCGGCGGGCAGCACGCGCGGCTTGGGCATGATCAGCCATCCGCCGGCCGGGTCACCGTCCTTCGGCGTCGCCGGGAGCGGCTTCCCGGTCAGCGACTTCAGCCACACCTCGAAGAGGTTGACGCCGAACAGCTTGTGGATGAGGTAGGGCACTTCGCCGCCGCCGATCCGGCCCGCCACCTCCAGGAAGACCAGTTCCCCGGCCTCGGTGACGAAGAGCTCCAGGTGGAAGGGCATCCCGCGCATGCCGAGCGCGGTGACGCAGCTCTGCGTGAACTGCTCGACGCGCTCACGGAGTTCGCCGCGCTGGAGGACCACCGAGCCGAGCGGTGCGCCGCCTTCGAAGGAGAGGCAGTCGTTCAGGTACCGGGAGACCACCTGGAAGACGATCTTCCCGTCGGCGTCGGCGAACCCGTCGACGTGGTGGACGGTGCCGGAGATGAACTCCTCGATCTCGTTGCCGTCGAGCTCCTGCGTCCCGCACAGGGCGCGCAGGGCCTGCTCGTCCTCGATCAGGTGCACCCCGATGCTGCCCGCCCCGTCGACCGGCTTGACGATCAGGGGGTACCCGCACGTGCCGGCGAACTCCAGCGTCTGCTCGACGCTCTCGCAGCCCGCGAAGTGCGGCACCCGCAGCCCGGCCTCGGCGAGCAGCTCCTTCATCCGGACCTTGTTGCGGTAGACGGCCACCTCCTCGGGGCCGGGGCCGGGGATGCCCAGGGCCTGGCGGACCCGGGCCACGGCGTCGAGGGTGAACTCGGACAGCGTGATGATCTGGTCCACCGGGCGGCCGACCTGCTGCACCACCTGCGTCACGGCGGCGCGCAGGTCCTCAAAGGAACTGATGTCCTCCACCTCGGCCATCGCCGCGATGCGCTCGCGCGCGGCCCGGACGCCGGTGGCACCGACCCGGTCCACCACGTAGCTGACCTGGTGCTCCTCGTGATCGATGAACTCGTCGTAGCGGGTGAGTTCGTGATCCCAGCGCACGCCCTCGGTGAACCTGGGCCACCGGTTGACGATGACGATGTGCACGTAGTGCTCCTGATCTTGGAGGGGAAGGCGGTCGCGGCGGGTCAGCCGCCCGACACGTCCGCGAGCGGACGCTGCTGCTCCGCCGCGGCGATGGCCACGTCGAACCCGCGGATGGTCAGCGGCAGGACCACCAGGCCGTACAGGGCGAGCAGCACCGCGAGGGTCCCGACGAGCAGCTGCGGGCCCAGCGAGTTGCCGAGGAAGGCGATCAGCAGTCCGCCGATCGGATAGGACAGGGTGTTGAGCAGGTAGAACGGGCCCATCACCTTGCCCAGGTGCGCCGAGGGGATGACCTTGACGCGCTGGGTGCGGTTGTAGACGTTGAAGTAGGCGACGCCCATCAGCGCCGCCACGTAGGCCGTCGCGTACAGCGCGAAGGACGGGGAGGAGGCCAGCCCCAGCAGGGAGGCGCTGAGCAGCACGAAGCCGAACACGCCCAGCGCCTTGACGTGGACCCGCTTCAGCAGCAGGGGCACCAGCATCAGGTTCAGCAGGCCGGTGACCCCCACCAGGGTGTTGAGCAGGGCGAACGAGGACTCCGGCGCCTTGAAGACATCGGTGACCACGGCCGCGTTGACGCTCAGAGCGGTGGCGAAGGCCAGGTTGATCGAGAAGTTGATGCTGACCAGCAGCACGACCGGCTTGTTGCGGATCAGCAGGGACCAGCCGAGGCGCAGTTCGGCCACGGTCGCGGCCGCGCTGCCCGGGTTGGGCTGGCGCTCGCCCCGCGGCAGCGGCAGCCAGCACAGGGCCGACAGCGCGCACAGCGTCGCGGCGATGCCCAGCAGCCACAGCTTCCCCATGACCGCCGCCCCGAGCACGGCCAGCGCCGGCCCGAGGGCCATGGCCAGCAGCTCCATGTTCTGTACGAGGGACTGCGTACGGGCCACCTTCTCGCCCTTGGCCAGCAGCAGCACCGCCTTCTCCACCGACAGCCGGATCGGTGCCATCAGCAGCGACATGAACACGGCCCCGGCCATCAGCGCCGGAGTGGTCCACGAGGGCGATATCGCGCAGGCGGCCAGGACGAGGAGCAGGACGACGGCGCGCCCCGCGTTCACCCGGGAGAAGAGCCGGGGCCCGCCGTCACGGTCGGCGATCAGGCCGGCGAAGGGGAAGGCGAGCAGGCCCGGCAGCCACTCCAGCGCGAAGGAGATGCCCAGTACGGAGATGTCCTTGGTGTCCTGGAAGATCAGCAGCGGCACGGCGAACATGACCACCTGCTCGGCGACCAGGCCGAGCAGCACACCCGTACCGAAGAGCAGGAACCGTGCACGCTCGCGCGCCGGCCCCGCCATCAGTTCACCGCACCGGCGGCACCGGACTGCGCGGTCTCGGCTTCTGCGGCCTCCGCGGCCTCCGCCTCGCGCTGCCTGACCAGCGGCAGCACGTGCGCGTAGAAGATCCGCATCTCCTCGCGGGACGGCCAGCCGGAGAAGATGAACTCGCTGACGCCCGCGGCCTTGTATTCGAGGATGTAGTCCGCGACCTCCTCGTAGCTGCCGACGATGCACAGCGCCGGGCCGCCCCGGTAGGCGACGGCGCCCGACCACAGGTAGGGCGAGAGCCAGTCGTCGCCGGAGGAGTCGGCGAGCCGGAAGGAGTTCTTCACCGCTTCCGAGTCGCAGGTGGCCAGGAAGTCGGCGATGAACTTGCGGTGCTTCTCGTCGGGCTCGCGCATCATCTCCGCGACCTGCGCCAGCGCGTCCTCGCGGGTCCGCCGGGCCAGGACCTGCATCCGCAGGCCCACCGCGGTGCCCTGCTCCAGGACGGGCGCCGCGGCCTTGGCGATCTCCTCCGGGGTGTCGGCGTACCGCAGCCAGCAGTCCCCGTGCCGCACGGCGGTCTGCTGGGCCACACCCGAGGCGCCGCTGATGTAGACGCGGGGACGGCCGCCGCCCTTGTACCCGAGGCCCAGCTGGGCGTTCTCGATGCGGTAGTGCTTCCCGTCGTAGGTGAGCGGGCCGTTGTTCTCCCACAGGCCGTGCAGGATCTCCAGGAATTCGTCGGCCCGCTCGTAGCGTGCGTCGTGGTCGAGGAAATCGCCGTAGTAGGCCTGCTCCATCGGCGAGATGCCCGCCACCAGATTCAGGTTGACCCGGTTGTCCGACATCCACGAAACGGTGTTGATGACCTGGGTGAACAACGTGGGCGACAGCAGGCCCGGACGGTACGCCAGAAGGAGGTTGATCCGGTCCGTCAGGTGCGAGAGCGCACCGAGCATGGGAAGCGGGTCGGGCATGTGATAGCTGATCGCCATCAGCAGGGAATCGACACCGATTTCCTCCGCCTCCTTGACGAACGACACGATGCCGTCGAAGTCGAGACTTCCCGCGTCGTACTGTCCGGAGGCCTTCTTCTGACCGCTCTCCAGCGGGGAGCACCAATGGAACCGCAACTCGCTCACGCGTGACCTCTGTCGTCAAAAAAAGGGGGGGGTGATTCACGGAAGTGGGCAGAAAGCCCGAAGAGGGTCCCGTTCGACATCGCCTGGACCGTTGCACGGAAGGGCCGGCGGTACGGGGCAGCGGCCGCCATGAAGAAATGGCGGACGGCGGGAACGCAAAGACTCCTCGCACGAAGGAAGAGCCGGCGCCCACTCGCACCGGAGATTATCCTGCCGGAAGTGGCCGCCGAATATCAAGACTTCACTGCGAGACCCGAGTCACAGGAATTCCTTCGAAGTCCGGGGCCACCACCCGCATTTGGCCGGATCACTCGAATGCGCGGCCGGAAACTCCCGCGAAGGGAAGGCCCGCGAGCAGTTCTCCGATCACCCGTTCCGGCTGCTCGGAGAGATAGAAGTGGCCGCCGGTGAACTCCACCACCTCGCACGGTCCCGAGGTCCGCCCGCCCCACGCGGCCGCCCCCTCCGGGGACAGCTCGACGTCCTCCAGGCCGACGAACACGCTGACCGGACAGGACAGCAGCTCGCCGGGGCGCGGCCGGTAGCGGGACAGCAGCTCGTAGTCGCCCCGGATGACGGGCAGCACCATCTCCCGCATCTCGGGCAGGGCGAGCAGCTCCGGATCGATCCCGCCAAGCCCGGCCAGTTCGGCGCACAGCTCGTCGTCCGTCATCACGTGCTGCCCGCCGTCGCTCCGGTGGCCCGGGGCCCCGCAGGCCGAGGCGAACAGCCCGACGGGGGCCGGGAGGCCCATCTGCTGGACCCGCAGGACGAGTTCGTAGCCGACCAGGGCCCCCATGCTGTGGCCGAAGACCGCCCAGGGACGGTCCAGCCAGGGGACCAGCTCGGTCACGAAGCCGGCCGCCATGTCCGCGATCGAGGCCGGCCAGGGGTCGTCGATCCGGTCGAGCCGCCCGGGCGGGCAGGCGACGACCAGCTCGACCTCGGGCGGCAGCAGCTGCGCCCACTCCTGGTACAGGCTCTGCGAACCGCCCGCGTGCGGCAGGCACAGGAGGCGCACGGCCGCCCCCGGCCGGGGGTTCGGGCGGCGCAGGACCCTGCTCTCGGCCATGATCCGGTCAACTCCTCGTCTCACTGGTGGGTCATCGTGTGCCGTGCCTCAGCCGGCGGGGGCCGCGGCCGGGTCCGGCTGCGCGCCGGTGCGCAGGGCGGGCCGCTTCTCGGCCGCCCTGGCCAGCGGGCCCACCGCGATGCCGGCGAGGACGAAGACGATGCCGAGCACCACCCATCCCGTGGTGCCGGTGCCGATCACGCCGACCGTGACGATGGTGGGCCCGAGCACGAACTGGGCGCTCGTGCCCAGGTTGAAGGTGGCCAGGTACTCGGCCCGGGAGCGGTCGGGGGCCAGGGAGTACGACAGGCCCCAGCCGCCCGCGGACTGGTAGAGCTCGCCCGCGGTGAGCAGGACGAGCCCGAGGACCAGCAGGGCGACGACCGCGGCCACGGGCAGGTCGTAGCCCGCCAGGGCGAACAGCGCACAGGAGCCCACGAGGGCCACCGCCGCCTTGTGCATCGCCCGGATTCCGCCCGCCACGTTCTCCGTACCGGCCGAGGCCCGCACCTGGAAGACGACGGCGAGCACGGTGTTGACGACCAGCAGCAGGCCGACCAGGGCCTTGGGCGCCGAGGTGTGCTCGCTCACCCACAGCGGTACGCCGATGCCGAGCAGCGCCATGTGCAGGACCAGTACGCCGTTGGCCGCCGACACGGCGACGTAGCGCAGGTCGCGCAGGGCGACGAGCCGCAGCGGAGACTTCCTGGACTTCGGCTCGCCCGGGGTGGCCGGCTGGTTCAGGGTGAGCCTGCTCAGCAGCAGCGCGGCGAGGACGAACGACGCCGCGTTGCCCAGGACGATCGCGCTGAACGCGGCGCGGGTGCCCACCGCGATGGCGAGGCTGGCGAGCAGCCCGCCGAGGGTGAAGCCCACGTTGAAGACGACGCGCATGCGGGCCATCATCGCGACGCGCCCGTCGGCACCGGCCATCTGCTCGGCGAGGGCCTGGTAGATCGGGAACACGGCCTGCTCACCGACGCCGAGGAAGGCCGCGATGAGCAGGAAGCTGAGGAAGTCGTCGGCGAAGACGTACGCGGTGAAGCCGACGGCCCGGTAGATGTTCAGGAAGGCCAGGAGCCTGCGGGGGGTCCAGCGGTCCGCCAGCCATCCGATGACCGGCTGGGCGGCGAGCCCGAGCACACCGGCGATGGACAGACCGATGCCCACCTGGGCCACGGTCAGTCCCACGACGGTGGTGAAGAACAGCGCCGAGCCCGCCAGGTACATGCCCGTACCGATGGCGTCGATCAGGCCGATCGCGAGGAAGGCGACCCCGCCCTTGACGGCGGCCGGGCCGAGCAGCGACTCGCGCAGGCGGGCGATGCGGCCGCCCTGCGCCTGCCCGGCGCTCACCGTGCGGCCCCGGCGTCCGCCGCGTCAACGGCGTCCGCCGCGTCCACGGCGATGTGGACGGCGGCGGCCGCTTCGTCGGCGGCCGCCCTGGCCGCGGTGTGGTCCGCGGCGAGCAGCATGATCTCGCCGACCCGGTCCCACGAGGAGCGGAGTTCGGCCACCTGGTCCCCGGGGGCCACGGCGACGGCGGCGCGCAGCACGCCGGGCCGCTGCTGCACCTCCTCGATCCCCGTCACGGCCGTCACCGTGCCCGCGGGGGCGGTGAGGAAGCGGATGGCCGCGGCCATCGGGGCCCCGCCGGGCAGCCGCGGGCTGCCGCCCGCGAGCAGTTCCACCAGGGTGCGGATGACGTTGCCGCCGTACGCCGCGTCGAGGAGGAAGGTGATCGAGTCGCCGGGCACCCGTCCCGCGCATTCGATGAGGACCGGGCCCTCCTCGCCGAGCATCCACTCGGCGTGCAGGATGCCGGTGTCGTAGCCGACGGCCGCGACGAGCCGCGTCATGGCGTCCTCGAAGCCCTGCTGCACCTCGTCCGGGAGTCCGGCGGGGACGACGTGGCCCAGCTCGACCGGGTAGCGGCCGCCGGCCGTGAGCTTGTCGGTGACGTTCAGGAACACGATCCGCCCGCCGCGCACGAGGGCCTCGACGCTGTACTCGTGGCCGTGCAGCCGGCGTTCGGCCATGTACCGCCAGGCCAGCTCCCGGTCGGGCAGCATCAGGTCGTCGCGGGCGGAGACGGTCAGCTCCCAGGCGGCGGCGATGTCGTCGCCCGCCTCCAGCAGCTGCACGCCGAGGGAGGCGTGCCGGTTCGCGGGCTTGAGGACGACCGGTCCGCCGTCCGCGAACCTCTCGGCGTCCGCGGGGCCGAACACCTCGGTCCACTCGGGGTTGTGCAGGCCGGCCGCCCGCGCGGCGGCCCGCAGCTCCAGCTTGTCGGTCAGCGCGGCCGCGGCCTTGGCTCCGGCGCCGGGCCTCCCCCACCGTTCGGCGAGCACGGCCGCGCCGTGTACGCCGTACTCCAGGCCGGCGATGACGAGGGCGACGGGCTCTCCCGCCAGGTGCTCCTCGACGGCCGCGACGAGCGCCAGGTCCTGGTGGTACGGGGCCTCGACCACGGAGGCGACGCAGCGCAGCTCGGCAGCGGCCTCGTGGACCGTGCGCTTGCGGATGATGTCGGGGTCCTCCACCACCACCACGCTGTTCTCCGGCAGGAACTGCTCCATCTGGTTCAGCAGCAGCTTGCCGAAGCCGACCATGACCACCCGGCCGGGGGGGAGTTCCATCTGCATGGGATCTTCTCTCTGTTGAGGGGGCGCAGCGGCAGGACGGGCGCCCCGGAGCCGGGGCTCCGGGGCGCCCGGGGCGCGGGGCTCAGGCCTGACGCAGGGCGATGTCGAACCGGTCGATTCCGGCGATGAAGTTCGACGGCCTGCGGACCAGACCGGACAGGGCCTCCACCGACTCCACGCGGGTGAGGAGTTCGGTGAAGAGCGAGCGCATCTCCAGCCGGGCCAGTACGGCGCCCAGGCAGAAGTGCGGTCCGATGGTGAAGGAGAGGTGGTTGTTGGGCGTGCGGTCGAGACGGAACTCGTCCGGCGCCTCGAACACCTCGGGGTCACGATTGGCGGCCGAGAGCCAGACGCAGACCGTGTCCCCCTCCTTCAGCTCCGTTCCGCCGAGCACGGCGGGCCGGGTCACCGTGCGGATGAGGTGCATGGCGGGGGTGTCGAAGCGGAGCATCTCCTCGAGCATGGCCGGGATGCGGCCGTGGTCCTCGCGCAGCCACTGCCAGGCCCCCGGCTGGGTGGCGATCCGGTACAGGCCGGCCGCGACGGCGTTCTTGGTGGTCTCGTAGCCCCCGATGGCCAGGTTCAGGCAGTTGAGCAGGACCTCGTCCGAGGACAGCCGCTCACCGTCCATCTCGATGTCCATCAGGCGGCGGACGATCCCGTTCGGGTCCAGCCGGTGCGGCTCGCCTTCGATGATCTCCACGAAGTACATGAGCAGGTCGTTGTTGCCGGTCTCGCTGCACCGGCGGCGCTCGGCCAGGGTGGGCGCCGCGGCTCCCGCCGCTTCGGTGCCGGTGATGGCGCGGCTGGCCATCGAGGCGACGCCCTCCCGGTCCTCCTCGGGGATGCCGAGGATGGAGCCGATGGCCAGGCGCGGCATCGGGGCGGTCAGCGTGCTGACCGCGTCCACCTCGCCCTGGCGTACGGCCGCTTCGGCCAGTTGCCGGGCGTGCCGTTCGATGACCGGGGTGAGCGAGTGGACGAACTGCGGGGTGATGGCCGCGGTGACCAGCTTGCGCAGCCGGGCGTGCCGGGGCTTGTCGGTCAGCTCGATCATCAGCCCTGCCGCGGGGTCGCGTACGCCGAGGGTGCTGTCCAGCGTCATGCCCCACTCGGAGCTGTACGTGGCGACGTCGCGCAGGACGGTCCGCGTGTGGTCGTGCCGGGTCACCGAGTAGAAGCCGGGCGCGTCGGGCCGGTCCTGCCAGGGGAGCTGCGGCAGGTCGCGCATCGCGGCCCAGGTCCGGTAGGGCGGGTCCGGGACGAACTCCGCGGGGGAGGACAGGTCCACGGAGGCGGTGGCCAGTGCGTCAGCGGTCGCCATCGGCCTCTCCCTTCGGCTCGTCGGTCGGGGCCCCGGCCTGGTCCAGCGCCGCGAGGACGATCTCGACGACCTTGGCCGGGCGGGTGCGGGTGAAGTAGTGGCCGCCGCCGGGGATCTCCAGCAGGCGCGGGACGCCGGTGAAGGGCTTCCAGTCCTGGTAGCGCTCCGCGAAGCCGGTGGTGACCGGGTCGTCGGCCGCGTACACGGCCGTCGTCGGTACGTCCACCGGCGCGTCGGCCGCCGCGGAGGCGTCGGCGTGCCCGTTGAGGTAATAGGCGTTGGCGCTGGTGGAGTCGTGCCGGAAGGTGCGCACGAGCAGGTCGGCGTAGGAGGCTCCGAGCTCGTCGAAGCCGGTGAAGCCGGTCTCCACGGTGAGCCAGTGCTTGATGTCCTCGTACGTCATGGAGGAGACGTAGTCGATGGACTCCTGCAGGGCGTCGGTGTCGTACAGCAGCTTGGCGCCGATGAACAGGTGCTCCACCTCGATGTCGCGGGCCCGCAGCAGCCGGGCCACCTCGATGGCCAGTGCGGAGCCGACGCAGTGGCCCCACAGGACGATCCTGCCGCGCTCCTGGCTCAGCAGTTCCTCGACGACCAGGCCCGCGATGCCGTCGACCGGCATCAGCTCGTCGGCGCCGGACTTGGGGTCGTGGCCGGGCAGTTCGACGCCCAGGACGGCGAAGGAGGGGTCCTTGCGCCGCATCGCGTCGGCGACCGGGCGGAAGTGCACCGCGTGGCCTGCGCCGTAGGGGAAGCAGACGAGCGTCGAGGACGGACGCTCGTCGGCGGGCGTGAGCCGCACCAGGACGCCGTGTCCCTCGTCCTGGCTGAGCTTCTCGGCCAGCGCCGCCTGCTCGCCCAGACGGGAGTTGCGCATCACGTCCTTGATCGTCACCAGGCCGCCCAGCATCATCACGGCGCGCATCGCCGCCAGCGAGTTGCCGCCGAGGTCGAAGAAGTCGTCGCCGAGCCCGATGGTCGTGGGGTCGGTGCCGAGGACCTCGCCCCAGACCGCCGCGATGCGCAGCGCCATCGAGGACAGTTCGCCGTCCCCTTCCCCGGGGGCGTCCTGCGCCGCCTCGGGCGCCTGCGGCGCCTCGGCCCCGTCACCGGCCTGCTCCAGGACGCCCGCCTCCAGCCAGCGCCCCCGGCCCACGAGGGAGCGGGTGCCGTCCGGGCGGTCCAGGGCGATGTCGCCCTCGGCCCCGATCGGCGAGGGCAGCCCGGCCGGGTCGAGGACCAGGACGCGGTCGCCCGCCGCGGCGCCGGGCAGGGACGGCTGCGGGCGGGAGCCGAACTCCGTGAGCGCGGCCAGCTCCTCGTCGCCCGCCAGCGGCAGGGCGCTGTGGTCGTCGGACGGGTCGGCGGTCATCCGGTCGAGCGCGGTGACGAAGTAGCCGCCGATGCGCACGATGTGATCGTTGTCGAACGCGTCGGCGTGGTAGTGCAGGCTCAGTTGCACCTCGTCGGTGTAGAAGTGCCGGGAGAACTCCGAGCGGAACGGGAACTCCGTGATGGCCACGGCGCGGACGTCCAGCAGGGAGAACTCGGGCAGCTCCCGCAGCTTCTTCAGCGAGTAGAAGTGCGTGAAGTTGAAGACGGTCTCGAACAGCGGGACCTGGGTCTGCAGGTCCTGCTTCATCTTGGCCATCGGGTAGCGGCGGTGCGGCAGGAACGAGGTCTCGGCGTCGTAGATCTGCCGGACCAGCCCCTCCCAGCTGCCCCCGGTGAGTTCCACGCGCAGCGGCACCGAGTTGAGGAAGAGACCGCACGCCTTCTCCGCGTCCGCGGCTTCCGGCCGGCCGCTGTGCTCGTAGCCGGTCATCACGTCCTGCTCGCCGGTCACCGCGGCGTGGACCTTCATGTGGGCGGCGAGCAGGACCGTCTTGACGGGGACGCCGAGCCGGCCGGCCAGGGCCACGATCCGGTCGGAGAGCCCGCGCGGGAGCGGCACGTCCTGGAGGACGACGTGGAACGCGGCTTCCTCGTCCCGCGGACGCAGCCGGGGGATGACCGTCTGCGGCCGGTCCTCCAGGCGGTCCAGCCAGTACTGCCGGTCCGCCTGGGAGTTGATCGACTGCTGTTCCAGGCCGATGAAGTTGCGCAGGTGGTTGGGGACCGGCTCGCCGGTGAACACGCCGTCGGTGCACAGCGCGTGGTAGATCTCGAACAGCTTGGTGTGCACCAGGTTGATGCTCCAGCCGTCCAGGGCCGAGTTGTGCTGGCTGATGCTGTAGCGGTACAGGTCGTCGCGCAGGACGTGGACGTGCAGCCGGATGAGCCCGGGGTACTCCCAGTCGAAGGCGTGGGCCTTCTCCTCGCGCTCCCACTCCTCGTACCAGGCCTCCTGGGCCGCCTCGTCGAGGTGGCGGATGTCCGCGATGAACACCGGCGGCGGGTTCACGGCCTTGTGGACGAGCTGGAGGTAGTCGCGGAAGCCGCTGAGGCGGTAGCTGGTGCGGAAGATCGGGTTGTGGGCGACCAGGATGCGTACGGCCTCGGTGAAGGCATCGGCGTCGAAGCCGCTGTTGATCAGGTAGCCGATGATGTCGTGGTACTGGGAGCTGCCCCGGGTCATCTCGCTCTGGAAGATGGTGCCCGCCGAGAGCATCGACATCGGGTACGCGTCCTCGACGTCCTCCGGCAGACGCGACCTCTCCTCCTCGCTGATGAGCTCGAAGGGGGCGAACTCGTGGCGCAGCTCGTCGGTGGCTCCACCCTCGTCCAGCACGGCCGCCAGGGCGGCGACGGTGGGGTTGGCGAAGAGCTGCTGGAACGTGAAGGACAGGCCGAGCCTGCGCGCCTTCGCCAGCACCGTGACGAAGTGGATGGAGGTGCCGCCGAGCGCGAAGAAGCTGTCGTGCACGCCGATCCGGTCGCGGCCCAGCACCTCGGCGATCAGCGCGGCCAGCGCCTTCTCGCTGTCGGTGCGGGGCTCCACGTGGCCCACGGCCTCGGTGGCGGGCTCCGGCAGGGCGCCCCGGTCGAGCTTTCCGTTGGGCGAGAGCGGGAAGGCGTCCAGCACGACGATGCGGGCCGGGACCATGTACTCGGGCAGCGTCCCGGCGAGGTCGCCCCGCAGCTGCTGCTCCGTCGGCCGCTCCCCGGCGCCCTCGCCGGCGACGGCGTAGCCGACCAGCCGCTGGTGCCCGTCCCCGCCGGTGCGCACCACGACCACCGCGTCGCCGACTCCCGGGTGGTCGAGGAGGCGGCGCTCGATCTCGCCCAGCTCGATGCGGTAGCCGCGGAGCTTGACCTGGGAGTCGTTGCGGCCCAGGTACTCCAGGGAGCCGTCCGGCAGCCGCCGGACGAGGTCTCCGGTGCGGTAGGCGCGCGATTCGCCCTCGAAGGGGTTCTCCACGAACCGCTCGGCGGTGAGTTCGGCGCGGTGGAGGTAGCCGCGGGCCAGGCCGTCACCCGCGATGTACAGCTCGCCGGGCAGTCCCACCGGACGCTCGCGGCGCTGCTCGTCGAGCACGTACAGCCGGATGTTGTCGATGGGCAGGCCGATCGGCACCGCGGTGTCCTCGGCCGAGGTGCGGTGGTGGCTGACGTCGACGGTGGCCTCGGTGGGCCCGTAGAGGTTCACCAGCTCGGCGTGGCCGAGCAGTTCGGCGAAGCGGCGCACGTGGTGCACGCCGAGGGCCTCGCCGCTGGCGAAGACCTGGCGCAGCGAGGACAGGCGGCCCTGGGCTCCGGTGGCGGCCACGTAGTCGAGGAAGGCGCCCAGCATGGTGGGCACGAAGTGCAGGGTGGTGACGCGGTGGCGCTCGACGGCGGCCACGATGGCCTCCGGGTCGCGCTCGCCGCCGGGTGCCAGCAGGGCGACGCGTGCGCCCTCGATGTGCCACCAGAAGAGCTCCCACACGGAGACGTCGAAGGAGACCGGGGTCTTCTGCAGGATCGTGTCGGTGTCGTCGATCGCGTACGCGCGCTGCATCCAGTGGAGCCGGTTGACGACGCTGCGGTGCTCGACGACGACGCCCTTGGGGGCGCCCGTGGACCCGGAGGTGTAGATGACGTACGCGGCGTCGGTCGCGGACCCGGCGTCCAGGGGCTCGCCCGCGTCCGGGGAGGTGTCTGCGGCGAGCTCCAGCACGGTGACGGAGGAGGGCAGCTCGCCGGCGCGGCCGCTCTGCGCCAGGACGATCCCCGCCTTGCTGTCCTCCAGCATGTACGTCATGCGGGCGGCGGGCAGGGAGACGTCGAGCGGCAGGTAGGCCCCGCCGGCCTTCAGGACGGCGAGGACGGCGACGAGCATCTCGACCGAGCGCTCGGCGAGGACGCCGACGACGGCCTCCCGGCCCACGCCCCGCTCCCGCAGGGTGCGGGCCAGGCGCGTGGTGGCGCGGTCGAGCTCGGCGAAGGTGAGGGAGACGTCATCGGACACGACGGCGACCGCGTCGGGCGTCGCCGCCACCGTGCGGGCGAAGAGCTCGGGGAGGGTCACGTCGCCGGGGAACGGCGCCGCGGTGTCGTTGGCCGCGGCGGCCACGGCCGCGTCCGACGGACCGGTCAGGTCCAGCTCCGTGAGCGGGGCGTCCGGCGCGGCCAGGGCGGCGGTGAGCAGGCGCGCGTAGTGGGCGGCGAGGCGGTGGGCGCTCTCCGCGGAGAATCGCTGCGTCTCGGTCCGTACGTCGACGGCGAGCCCGGCCGGGGTGCGGCGCACGTGGAACAGCACGTCGGTGGCGACCGCCTCGACGGCTTCCGCGCCGTGCAGGCCCTCCAGCGCGACGGCCACCTCGACCTCGGCGCCGGTGAGCTCCACCGGGTAGTCCTGGTGGGCGAGCACGTCCAGGGTGGCCTGGCGCAGGCGGCCCAGGAGGGACTTGAGGCTGTCCTCGGGAAGCAGTTCGAGGCGGGTCGGCAGGATCCGGGCCAGCGGCTCGACGGCGGTCGGGGGCTGGCCCACGACCAGGTCGCGCTCGGCCCCGTACGCGTTCAGCAGGGCGAACGCGGCCGCGGTGAGCAGCGTGTGCAGGGTCGTGTCGTCGCCGCGGCTGACGGCGGTCAGCCGCTCGGTCAGCGCCGGGTCGAGGTCGAGCACCGCGGCCGAGCGGGTGCGTCCGGTGCGGGCCGCGGCGGGGCGGTCGGCCGGGAACCCGGTGGCGCGGGACCCGTCGAGGAAGCGGGCCCAGAACGCAGCCGAGGCGGGCCGCTGCGAGGCAGCGATCTTGCGCTGCCCGACGGTCAGTTGAGAGGTCATGAAGGAGGTGCTCCTCGGCGTGTGGATCAGAAGTCGAATGCGATGCCGGGAAGTTCCGGCGCGGCGGTGGTGTCCAGGCCGCCGGGGCCGGCCGGCCGTCCCAGCGAGGCGACCGTCGTGTCCGGGTGCGCGAGCACCTGGTCGAGGACGTCGCGGAAGGTGTCGCGGAAGGCCGTGACCGTGGCGCGGTCGAAGAGCTCCGTCGAGTACTCCCACTCGATGTGGAGGTCGTCCGGCTCCTCGAAGACCTGCATGTTCAGGTCGGCCATGCCCTGTCCGGTGTGCCGCGGGCGCAGCAGGACGCGCTCCCCGAGGAAGTCGACGGCCTGCAGTGCGCTCGCCTGGAGGGCGAGCAGCGTGTCGAAGAGGGGGTTGCGGCCGGGGGTGGGCTCCGCGGCGGCCTCGCGCACGAGTTCGCCGTACGGGAAGTCCTGGTGGGCGAAGGCTTCGCGGGCCAGGGCGGCCGCCTCGTCGACGAGCACGCCGAACGGCTTGTCGCCCGCGGGCCGCAGCCGCAGGGGCACCGTGTTGACGAACATGCCCACCGCCGCCTCCAGGCCGGGGGCGGTCCGGCCGGAGGCCGGCACCCCGACGGTGACGTCGTCCTGCCCCGTGGCGACGGACAGGAAGACCGCGTAGGCGGCGGCCAGCGGCGCGAAGAGGGTGACGGAACGCTGCGCCGCGAAGGCGCGCAGCGCGGTGGTGCGCGCCTTGCCGAGCCGGAAGGGGAGCAGGTCGCCGGCGTGGGTGCGCAGGGCGGGCCGCGGACGGTCGGTGGGCAGCTCTGCGGCGGCGGGGCGGTCGCGGAACACGGCCGTCCAGTGGGCCCGCTGCTCCTCGGCCACGGTCTTGCCGTCCCCGGCGGACGCCCAGTGGGCGTAGTCCCGGTAGGGGTGGGCGACCGGCGGCAGTTCCCTGCCGTGGTACAGCGCGTCGAGGTCGCCGAAGAGGTGCCCCAGCGACAGCCCGTCGACCACGAGGTGGTGCAGGTCCACGAAGAGGACGGACCGCTCGCCGGTGCGGTGGAGACCGGCCCGGGCCAGGGGCGCGGTCGCCAGGTCGAAGGGCCGGACGAGCTCGTCGAGCTGCGGCTCCCCGTCGGTGACGCGCAGCGGCGCGTCGACGTCGGCGTGCACCACCTGTACGGGTTCGTCCTTCAGCAGGAACGAGGTGCGCAGGACCTCGTGCCGCCGGACCAGGGCCCGCCAGGCCGCCGCGAGCCGTGCCTCGTCGATGCCGGCCGGCAGGTCGAGCAGCAGCGGGACGTTGTACTGGACCGAGCTCTCGTCCCTGCGCTGCGCCACGAACAGCGGGTACTGCTGCGGCGCGAGCGGGTAGTGGTCGGCCGAGGGGGCGGCGGGCAGGGCCGCGGGGCCCTGGGGTTCGGGTGCCCGCTGCCCGATCAGGGCGGCGAGGTCCTCGACGGTCGGGTTGCGGAAGATGTCCGCGACAGTGACCGGAATGAGGAATTCCGAACCGATGGCGGTCGCGAGCCCGGCGGCGGTCAGCGAGTCGACACCGTGGTCGAACGCCGAGTCGAGCACCCCCACCACCGCGCCCGGCAGCGCGCTCTCCCAGATCGCCACCAGCCGCTCCTCGACCGTGTCGCGCGGCGGCACGTGCTCCGCCGGCAGGTCGTGGAGATCGGCCGGATCGGGCAGCGCCGCCCGGTCGACCTTGCCGTGGGCCGTCAGCGGGAGGGCGTCGAGCAGCACGAGGTGCCCGGGGATCAGGTGCCGGGGCAGCCGCTCCGCGAGGTGCTCGCGCACCTCACGGACGTCGACCGGTTCGGCCTCCGTGAAGTAGGCGGCGAGGTAGCGGTCGGCCGGGCCGCCGCCCTCGCGCACCCGCGGGACGACGACGGCCTCGCCGACGCACGGGTGGCCGCGCAGCACGGCCTCGATCTCCCCCGGCTCGATCCGGTAGCCCCGGATCTTGACCTGGCCGTCGGCCCGGCCGAGGAACTCGATGACGCCGTCCGGGCGCTGCCGCGCCAGGTCGCCCGTGCGGTACATGCGCCCGCCGGGCAGGAAGGGGTCGGGCAGGAAGACCTGCCCCGTGAGTTCGGGGCGGCCCAGGTAGCCGAGCGCCACCCCGTCCCCGCCCACGTACAGCTCGCCCTCGGTGCCCGCGGGGACCGGGGCACCGTCCGGGCCCAGCACGTAGGCGGTGGAGTGGGCGATGGGGCGCCCGACGGGCAGTGGCCCGCCGGTCTCCTCCACACCGATGCGGTGGGTGGTGGAGAAGGTGGTGTTCTCCGTGGGTCCGTAGCCGTTGACGACGCGGACCCCGGGCGAGGCGGCCAGCACGGCCGCCACGTGCTCACCGGCGACCACGTCCCCGCCGACGACGAGGTCGCTCAGCGGGGCGAACACCGAGGGGTCCTGCCGGGCGATCCGGCTGAAGAGGGGGGAGGTGAGCCACAGGGTGGTGACGGCGTGCTCCCGCAGCGCGGCGCCGAGCCGCCCCGCGTCCAGGACGGCGTCCTCCTCGGGCAGGACGACCGCGCCGCCGTTCAGGAGGGGGCCCCACAGCTCGAAGGTGCTCGCGTCGAAGGAGACGGCGCCGGTCTGCAGGACGCGCATGCCTGCGGAGAACGCGACGAAGTCCGTACCGCGCACCAGGCGCACCACGTTGCGGTGGCACACCATGACGCCCTTGGGCCGTCCGGTGCTGCCCGAGGTGTACATCACGTAGGCGAGGCCTTCGGCCCCGACGCCGTCGGGCTCCCCGGCCGCCGGTTCACCGGCGGCCGCCGCCGGGTCCGCGAGGTCCGCCCGGATGGACAGCTCGGCCCCGCGGCCGCCGGGCAGTTCGCCCTCGCGGTCGCCGAGCAGCAGCCGTACGCCGCCGTCTTCGAGGAGGTACTCCACCCGCAGGTCCGGCTCGGAAGGGCTGACCGGCAGGTAGGCGGCCCCGGCGCGCAGCACGGCCAGGTTGGCCACCACCCACTCGGGGCTCCGCTCGGCGCGGACCGCCACGAGCTCCCCGGGGCGCACCCCGTGGGCCCGGACGCGGGCCGCGAGGCGGGCCGAGCGCTCCTCCAGCTGACGGTAGGTCAGCGTGCCGTGCTCGCCGATCACCGCGGGGGCGTCGGGGGTCGCAGCGGCCTGGACCAGGAACAGTTCGTGGATCGTGGCCTCGCGCGGATAGCCCGGCGCAGCTTTCATCGTGGGTTCCATCTCTTCGTGCTCCTGCCTCACGCGCCCGCGCCGGCCGACGGCGCGAAGACGGGGCGGAAGGTGGCGGTGATCGATTCCGCGACCGTCCGCAGGCTGTCGTGGTCCGGGGCGGAGCCGTAGACCACGCCCAAGTGGCTCTGGGTGCCCTCGCGCCAGTCCACGCGCCGCCCCGGTTCGGCGTGCGCCTCGACGTTGCGGACGCCGGGCAGCGCGGCGAGCTCGGGCAGCCCGTCGACCGAGGTGAGCGTGCCCGCGACGGCCGGCGGCGTGAGGAAGTACTGGTAGGTGACTCCGCGCTGGCGCGCGGCGGGGATACGGGGCTCCCGGCCGAGGGCGACCTCCAGGGCCACGCGCACCAGGTTGATCCCGGTGGCCCGGCGCAGGATCTCCGGGACGTACCCGCCGAGCCGTCCGTTGACCTCGATGATGCGGGGCCCGTCCTGCGTCAGCTTGATCTCGGTGTGGGTGATGCCGTGGCGCAGGCCCAGGGCCGCCACCGCGGCGGCCTCCAGGGCCAGGACCTCGTCGGCGGCCTCCTGCGCGAGCGTGGCCGGCAGCAGCATCCCCGTCTCGCGGAAGGGCTCGGCGAGGGCGAACTTCCCGGTGACGCAGACCTGCCGGGAGCCGGCCGCGGTGTGGACGGACTCCACGGAGACGTAGTCCCCCCAGAACTCGCCCGCCACCTGCGGATCGCCCTCCAGCATCTGTTCGGCGACGAACTCGATGCCGGCGGGCCGGGCGGCCGCCGTGGCCAGGAACTCCTCGGCGGAGTCCACCCGGGTGGTGTGCAGGCTTCCGGCGCCGATCCGGGGCTTGATGACCGCCGGGACGCCGACGAGGGCGAGCGCCTCGGCGGGATCGTCCCCGATGACCGCGCAGCGGGTGGCCTGGACCCCGGCCTCGGCCAGGATCCGGCGCTGCACCAGCTTGTCCACCAGCGCCGGGATGAGACCGGTCTCGTGGTAGGGCAGCCCGAGTCCGGCGGCCGTGCGCGCCGTCTCGGCGAGCTGGTACTCGCTGTACGTCACCACCCCGTCGACCCCGGCTTCCCGGAGCAGCCGGATCCGCTCCTGCGGGTCCCGTCCGGTGACGTCGACGACCTCGGCGAGGTCGAGCATGGACTGCCGGGCCGCGGCGGTGCCGGGCCGGTCGAAGTCGGCCACGAAGACCACTTCGCAGAGCCGGTGGGCGGCGGCCAGGATCTCGTTCGGCGTGGCGGAGCCGAGGTCGTGCAGGACCGCGACCCGGGGCACCTTGCGTATGTGCTCGGTCACGGTCGCGCCGCCCCTGCTTCCGCTGCCGCCTGCTGCGCCGTGAGGTGCTCCACGAGGCGCGCCGCCGTCGGCTTGAGGTACAGGTCGCGCAGGGGTACGGGCGGCAGACCCTCCCGGCGCAGGGCGGCGGAGAGCCGTACCGCGAGCAGGGAATTGCCGCCGAGCTCGAAGAAGTCGTCGTCCGGGCCCACTTCGGGGCCGAGCGTGGCCCGCCAGGCGCGCAGGACCACGTCGGTCAGGCCCTCCTGCTCCGCGGGGGCTTCCGCTTCCGCCTCGGCGGCGGCCTCGGCATCGGCGGCCGCCTCGGCCGCGGGGAGCTGGTCCGGCTTCGGCAGCCTGGCCGCGTCCACCTTGCCGTTCACGGTGAGCGGGATCTCGGGCACCGCCGTGACGGTGCCCGGCACCATGTGCTCCGGGAGGACACCGCGCAGCCGGCGCCGGACCTCGGCGACCGAGCCGGACGGCCGCAGCACCACGTAGGCGTCGAGGCGCACGCCGGCCGCGTCCCCGTCGCCCTGGTTCAGGACGACGGCGCCCGCGGAGACGGTCGGGTCGTCGAGCAGCACGGACCGGACCTCGCCGAGCTCGATGCGGTAGCCCCGCACCTTGACCTGGTCGTCGATGCGGCCGAGGTGGTCGAGCCGCCCGTCGGGACGGAGCCGGCCCAGGTCACCGCTGCGGTAGGCGCGTTCGCCGGTCAGCGGGTCGTCGACGAAGCGTTCGGCGGTGAGTTCCGGACGGTTCAGGTAGCGGTCGGCCACGCCCGCGCCGCCGACGTAGATCTCGCCGGGTACGCCCAGCGGCTGGACGCGGCCCCGGGTGTCGCGCACGGAGAGCGTCCATCCCGGCAGCGCCGTGCCCACCGAGCGGGAACCGGCGGCCACCTCGACGGGGGTGACCGTCTGGGTGGTGACGTGCACGGTGGTCTCGGTGATGCCGAACATGTTGACCAGCCGGCACCGGTCGTGCGGCTCGCGCCGGAACCACAGTTCCAGGGAGCGCACGTCCAGCGGTTCGCCGCCGAAGACCACGAGCCGCAGGGCGAGCGGCCGCTGCTGGTCCAGGTGCACGTCGCGCAGCGAGGCGAAGGCGGAGGGGGTCTGGCTCAGCACGGTGACGCGGCGCTCGACGAGCAGCGCGTGGAACTCCTCCGGGGAACGGGAGACCCAGTACGGCACCACGACGAGGTGGCCGCCGGTGAGCAGGCAGCCCCATATCTCCCACACGGAGAAGTCGAAGGCACTGGAGTGGAACAGCGTCCACACGTCGTCCGGGCCCAGCCGCATGTCCTCGGCGGTGGCCGCCAGGAGCGCGCCGACGTTGCGGTGCGGGACGACCACACCCTTGGGCTTGCCGGTGGATCCGGAGGTGTAGATGACGTACGCCGGGGCGTCCGGGTCCTGCGCGGGCTCGGGCGCCTCGGCGGTGGATCCGGCCAGCGCGGCGGGCCGGACCGCGGTGACGCCGTCGACGGCGGGGAAGCCGTCGAGGGTCGTGACCACGAGGCGCAGCCCCGCGTCCTCGGTCGTGTAGCGCAGCCGCTCGACGGGGTAGCGCGGGTCCATCGGGACGTAGGCGGCCCCGGTCTTGAGCACCGCGAGGAGGGTGACCAGCAGGTCGGCGTCCCGGTCCAGGCAGACGCCGACGAAGGAGCCCGGTCCGATGCCCCGTTCGGCCAGTCCGGCGGACATCCGGCTCGCGGCCCGGTCGAGCTCCGCGTACGTGAGCTGCTTCGCGGCGTCGGACAGCGCCGGGGCGCCGGGCCGGTCGGCCGCGATCGCGGCGAAGGCACCGTGGACGGTGGTGGCCGGACGGGAGGGGGCGGGCTCGGGGCGTCCGAGGGCCAGCAGAGCCGCGCCCTCCTGCCCGTCGGTCAGCTCGACGTCGGCGCTCAGCAGGTCCAGGGCGTTCGGCTTGGCGCCGATGAGCTCCGCCGTCCGGCCGACGTGGCGGGCCAGTTGCGCGGCCACCTCGGGGGCCAGCACGGACGCGTCGTAGTCGAGGCGGCCGGTGAAGGTGCCGTCGCGGCGCGGCTCCCAGGTGAAGGTCACCGGGAACGGCAGGTCCAGGAAGGGCCGGTAGGCCCCGTCCTGGCCGGACAGCTCCACGACTCCCACGGCGGGGACGGGCCGGTCGGCGCCGACGGGCGGGGCGGCGGCGATGGCCCGCTCGGCCTGCTGGACCAGGTCGGCGACCGGCGTGGCGTCGTCCACCGGCAGGGACACCGCGGCGAACCGGTCACGGCCCGCACGGTCGGCGGTGAGCAGGCCGACCGGCCGGCCCCGGTCCGCGTAGCGGGACAGCACGAGGGCGGTGGCGGCGAGGAGGACGGGGGTGGCAGGTTCCGGGGCGACGGCCACGGGGCCGATGTGCGTCACGCCGGTGACGCCGGCGCGGCGCGGGTCGCCGAGGCCCCAGGCGGGCGGCGCGGCGTCCACGGCGGTGTGGCGCGGCGCGGCGCCGGGGCCGGCGAGGTGCTCCGCGGCGTCCGCGGTACCGGCCAGGACCCGGGCGACGAGGTCGAGCCCGGCGCTGTCGACGGCGCGGCGGTGGGCCACGAGGACCAGGTCGGCGGCTCCGTCGGGGTAGGCGAGCAGGACCGCGCGCAGCCCGTTGCCGTAGCGGGCGCTCTCGCGGGAGCGCAGCGCCTCGGAGGCGGGGTGGGCGGCGGGGGTGGCCACGTCCTCGACCCACAGCCGCAGGCCTGCGGGAAGGACGCCGGCGTCCCGGGCGGCGGCCAGCCGCCCGGTGGCCAGCTCGGCGGTGAGCCCGTCGGGCATCCGGCGCACCAGGCTGTGGCAGGCGCGCGCGGGCCGCGCGTCGAAGGTCGTCCCGGCGAAGAAGTCGGCAGCGCTGCCCGCGGGGCCGGCCGTCGGTGGCGGGCTGATCCGGGTTGACATGCTGATCTCCTGGCTCGTGCTGGTGGGAGGCGGGGTGGTGGGGTGCTGTGCGCTCATCGCGTGCTGAATCCGCCGTCGACGGTGACGACGCTCCCGGTCACCTGACGGGCGTCGTCGCTGGCGAGGTACAGGGCGGCCGAGGACACGTCCTCGGGGTTCACCAGGGCGTTCATCGGCTGGGACTCCAGGAACGCGGTCTCCTGGTCCTCCGGGGCGACACCGAGCGAGCGGGCGACCTCCGAGAGCATCCGGCCTTCGAGGGCGGCCTCCTCGCGGACCTGTCCGGGACACAGGGCATTGACCCGGATCTGGAGGGCCGCGTAGTCGAGGGCCGCGGCCTTGGTGAGTCCGATCAGGCCGTGCTTGGCGGCGACGTAACCGGCGAAGTAGCGGTAGCCGACGAGCCC
This sequence comes from Streptomyces xanthophaeus, assembly GCF_000725805.1. Classification (GTDB taxonomy): domain Bacteria; phylum Actinomycetota; class Actinomycetes; order Streptomycetales; family Streptomycetaceae; genus Streptomyces; species Streptomyces xanthophaeus. The sequence goes on from NZ_KL647134.1 coordinate 57,356, forward strand.
CGCCGTCGAGGAGATGTTCACGATGCTGCCGGAGCGCTGCCGGGCCATGGCGGGGGCAACGCCCTTGATCATGCGCCAGGCGCCGGACAGGTCGACGTCGAGCATGACGCGCCACTCGTCCTCGGTGATCTCGTGGCTGGCCTTGCCGGAAGGGGCCGCGATCCCGGCGTTGTTGAGCAGGACGTCGATGCGGCCGAACCGGTCGAGGGTGTCGGCGACGGCGGCGTCGATGTCCTCCTGCCGCCGTACGTCCGCCCGGGTGGCCAGGACGGAGGCGCCCCGCTCGCGGCAGAGCCGTGCGGTGGCTTCGAGCTGGGCGGACGTGCCGAGCGGGTAGGGCACGTCGTCGATGTCGGCGGCCACGTCGAGGAGCGCGAGGTCGGCGCCCTCCTCGGCGAACCTCAGGGCGCAGGCACGGCCGAGGCCGCGGGCGGCGCCGGTGATGAGGACGGTCTTCTGGGAGAGTCGCACGTCAGTTCTCCGTACGCCCGGACCGCAGTCGCGAGGCGATCAGCTCGAGCAGCGACTTGGCATCCGCGTCGAGGTACATGTGGTCACCGGGTACGTCCACGGCGGTGAAGGCCGCACTGGTCGCGTCGCGCCAGTGGCCGGCCGCTTCGGCCGAGACGAGGTGGTCGTCGACGCCGCGGACCGAGGTGATGGGCGCGGTGAGCTTGCGCTCGGAGGCGGGCGCGTAGGCCTCGTGCATCTCCACGTCGGCCCGGAGGGTGGGGAGCAGCAGCTCGCGCATCTCCGGGATCTCGAAGGCGGGGTGCGTGTAGCCCGCGAACTCCTGGACCCGGGCGAGGAAGGCGTCGTCGTCCAGACCGGTCGCCCGCTCGGTACGGCCGTTCCACGGCCCCTGCGATCCGCTCACGAACAGGTGGACCAGCTCGCCCGCGCCGTGGTCGGCGATCCGGTGGGCCAGCTCGTACGCGAGGATCGCGCCGAGGCTGTGCCCGAACACGGCCACCGGCCCGTCCCCCGCGGCTTCGAGGGCATCGGCCAGCAGCCCGTCGGCGGCGGCGTGCACGTCGGTGTACGGGTCCTGGTCGAGCAGGCGCTCACGGCCGGGCAACTGGAGCGGCCGGACTTCGACGCCCTCGACCCCGAGGGAACACCAGGGCTTGTAGAAGCTGGCACCGGCGCCGGCGAAGGGCAGACACAGCAGAGGCAGGGCATGGGACATGGCGCTCATGGCTCCGTAAAGGAAGTTCGAACAAAGACTGGTCGGTCCGTCACGGGGGATCGCGCGCCGAGCTGTCGGCGGAACCCGTCGGCAGTGGTCGGTGCCGAGGGCCGCAGGAGGCTCGAACCGCACGGGTCCGGAAATCGACAGAGTCCGATTTCGCCAAACACGGAAATGACGTCGGCGTCATCATCCAGCCCCCCGCGCCGATCGACGAATGGATCATGCAACAGGTCGCAAGCGTTGTCGAGCGTGATTCGAGTGCCTTCGGGGCACGATGGCCCTATAGCGCAAAGGGGCAGCGATGAAAAGCTCTTCGAGGGCCGAATCCGGCGACGGACGGAGAAAGTCCGTCGCCCTGGAGCCCGTACCTCCGATGACCTCCGGCGCGGCTCGGCGCCCGGCTTCCGGCAGTAAGCGGGTATCAGCCACCGAACTCCCGGTAACGGTGCGGGGCCTCGCGCTTCGACCGGCCCGCGTGTCCCGCTGGCGGGACACGCGGGTGCCCGCCGCGAGGGCCGGCCGAATCCTTTCAGCCGAAATCGCTGCGGATCGCAGGGCGGCCCGGAAGGTAATTGAAAGTGGCCATTCCGGTTCCACCGGACCTCCGGCGGGCCATGAACTCCGAGTAATTAACCCGAGAACAAGAGATCCCGGGGGCGGTCCTTTATGAACGCTCGATGTCCATACGGAATGAGCCCTCCGCGCAGGTCCACACAAGAGCGCCGAATGGATTCCGGAATACACGGACCGGCATTTCCGGCCCCTTCACCGCCCCGTCCGCCACCCCGCCCACCGCCCCGCCCACCGCCCCCTTCGGCCCGCTCCCCGGCACCCGGCCCGGAGCCGGGAGAGGGGGGCGGCCGGCCGCCCCTGACCGACGCCGGCCGGGCAAGGGCAGCAGATCCTCCTGCCGGACGCCCGATCCACCGGAAGAACCACGGTTCCACCACGGAAGTGGGCACACCCGTCCCGGGCTTGGCATTCTTCTGCCAGGCACGATTAATGCCGGTCGATTGATCTGGACCAGGCCACAGCGCGATGTCAAACTCCTTGTTGACCAGCGCTTGTTGCCCGCCGCATGGGGAGCGGTAAATTGACGCGAAACTGTACATACAGGCCGACCGGGGCACATAGCCCGGTCCGGCCACCGGCCATCGCTCGTTGAGCCGGCGGCGCCTTCGCGCCCGCGTGCATCGCACGGCACGGTTCACCAGCTTCCGCCGGGACGGTGGTCAGGTGCTGCGGTCCGACCGCAGTACCACCTTCCCGCGCCAGGCCCACGTGCCCGCAGCACGACAGCTCCGCGCTCAACAGCACGGCACAAAAGCACATTTGACGTCACGTCACAAGGCGGAACACCGACCGACAGACCGCTTCCTGCCTTGATCGACCTGACGTCAACCGACCGAACTTGACCAGAGAAGTGAGCAGCATGGAGACGAGTACGACCGCCCTGCGCACGCCCAGACCCGCCCCCGGTGTACCGCCCCTCACGCGCCGCACCGGCCTGTCCCTGCCACCGGACTTCCCCCTGTCGGAGTGGAAGCGGTTCGGCAGACACCTCTTCCTGATAGCGGACTCCTCGTGCTGGTGGCTCGGCGACTGGCTGATCTTCGGCCAGGAGACCTACCCCGGCCGTTACCGGCAGGCCATGGAGGAGACCTGCCTGGACTACAAGACCCTGCGGAACTACGCATGGATCGCCCGGCGGTTCCCGGCCTCGGAGCGGCATCCCAAGGTCAGCTTCCAGCACCACGCCGAGGTCGCCTCGCTCGAACCCGCGAAGCGCGCGATGTGGCTGGAGCGCGCCGCCCAGGAGGGCTGGTCCCGCAACGCGCTGCGCCAGCACCTGCGGCAGGCGGCGCTGGCCGGATCGGCGGCCGCGGCGGGCGAGGGGGCCGACCGCAAGGAAGCCGAGGTCCAGCTCCAGCTCCGTACGACGGCGGAGCGGGAGACCCTCTGGGCGGGCGCCGCCGAGCGCTCCGGCCGGGAACTGGCCGACTGGATCATCATCAGCCTGGACCGCGCCGCACAGCGCGAGACGGCCGCGCTCAGCAATTAGCTCTCAGCAGTAGCAGTCAGCAGTAGCAGTCAGCAGCACCAGCAGTCAGCACGTCTGTCGGCACAGCAGCACCGGATCAGCACGGTCGGCCCGCCACGGGGGGAACATGGGCGGGCGGCCTGTCTGCGCCCGGGCCGTGCGGATCACCCCGGCGTGGCAGCTCCGCCCCCATGGAAGGATGGGCCGGAACGTCACCATCGAAGGAGATGACCGCGTGCCAGGCACGAATCTCACCCGTGAAGAGGCTCAGCAGCGGGCAAAGCTGCTCACCGTCGACGCGTACGAGGTAGAACTCGATCTCAGCGGCGCGCAGGACGGCGGCACCTACCCGTCCGTGACCACCGTGCGCTTCCAGTCGGCCGAGGCCGGTGCCGAGACCTTCATCGACCTGGTCGCCCCGGCCGTGCACGAGGTCGTCCTGAACGGCAAGGCGCTGGACGTGGCGGCCGTCTTCCGGGACTCGCGGATCGCCCTGAACCACCTGGCCGCCGGGGCCAACGAGCTCCGGGTCGTCGCGGACTGCGCGTACACCAACACCGGTGAGGGCCTCCACCGCTTCGTCGACCCGGTCGACCAGCAGGCCTACCTCTACACCCAGTTCGAGGTTCCGGACGCGCGGCGGGTCTTCGCCAGCTTCGAGCAGCCCGACCTGAAGGCCACCTTCCAGTTCACCGTGACCGCCCCGGCGGGCTGGACGGTCATCTCGAACTCCCCGACGCCCTCGGCGGACGAGGTCAAGGACAACGTCTGGCGCTTCGCGCCGACCCCGCGCATCTCCAGCTACATCACCGCGCTGATCGTGGGCCCGTACCACGCGGTGCACAGCACCTACGAGGGTCCGGGCGGCCAGTCCGTGCCGCTCGGCATCTACTGCCGTCCCTCGCTGGCCGAGTTCCTGGACGCGGACGCGATCTTCGAGGTCACGCGGCAGGGCTTCGACTGGTTCCAGGAGAAGTTCGCCTGCGACTACCCCTTCGCCAAGTACGACCAGCTCTTCGTCCCGGAGTTCAACGCGGGCGCGATGGAGAACGCGGGCGCGGTCACCCTCCGCGACCAGTACGTCTTCCGCTCGAAGGTGACGGACGCGGCGTACGAGATGCGCGCCGAGACGATCCTGCACGAGCTCGCGCACATGTGGTTCGGCGACCTGGTCACCATGGAGTGGTGGAACGACCTGTGGCTGAACGAGTCCTTCGCCACCTACACCTCGATCGCCTGCCAGGCGGACGCCGAGGGCTCCAGGTGGCCGCACGCGTGGACCACCTTCGCCAACTCGATGAAGACCTGGGCGTACCGGCAGGACCAGCTGCCGTCCACGCACCCGATCATGGCGGACATCCGTGACCTGGACGACGTCCTGGTCAACTTCGACGGCATCACGTACGCCAAGGGCGCCTCGGTGCTCAAGCAGCTCGTCGCCTACGTCGGCACGGACGCCTTCTTCAAGGGCGTGCAGGCCTACTTCAAGGCGCACGCCTTCGGGAACACCCGTCTGTCCGACCTGCTCGGCGCCCTGGAGGAGACCTCCGGCCGCGACCTGACCGCCTGGTCGAAGGCGTGGCTGGAGACGGCCGGCATCAACGTGCTGCGCCCGGAGATCGAGACCGACGCCCAGGGCGTCGTCACCGCCTTCGCGGTGCGCCAGGAGGCTCCGGCCCTGCCGGCCGGCGCCAAGGGCGAGCCGACGCTGCGGCCGCACCGCATCGCGGTGGGCCTGTACGAGCTCCAGGGCGGCGCCCTGGTCCGCACCGAGCGCATCGAGCTGGACATCGACGGCGAGCTGACGGCCGTGCCCCAGCTCGTGGGCCGCACCCGGCCGGCCGTCGTCCTGCTCAACGACGACGACCTGTCCTACGCCAAGGTCCGCCTGGACGAGGAGTCCCTGGCCACGGTCACCGCGCACCTGGGCGACTTCACCGAGTCGCTGCCGCGGGCGCTGTGCTGGGCCTCGGCCTGGGACATGACGCGCGACGGCGAGCTCGCCACCCGCGACTACCTCGCGCTGGTCCTCTCCGGCATCGGCAAGGAATCCGACATCGGCGTCGTCCAGTCGCTCCAGCGGCAGGTCAAGACGGCCGTCGAGCTGTACGCCGACCCGGCCTGGCGCGAGGAGGGCCTCGCGATCTGGACCGAGGCCTCCCTGGAGCACCTGCGGGCGGCCGAGCCTTCCGGCGACCACCAGCTGGCGTGGGCCCGTGCCTTCGCGGCCACCGCCCGCACCCCGGAGCAGCTGGCCCTGCTGACGGCGCTGCTGGACGGCACGGAGCAGATCGAGGGCCTGGCCGTCGACACCGAGCTGCGGTGGGCGCTCCTGGAGCGCCTCGTCGCCACGGGCGTCGCGGGCGAGCCGGAGATCGCGGCGGAGCTGGAGCTGGACGCCACCGCGGCCGGTGAGCGCCACGCGGCGACGGCGCGGGCCGCGCGCCCGACGGCCGAGGCCAAGGCCGAGGCGTGGGCCTCGGTGGTGGAGTCCGCCGACCTGCCGAACGCCGTGCAGGAGGCCGTCATCGGCGGCTTCGTGCAGACCGGCCAGCGCGAGCTGCTGGCCCCGTACACCGCGAAGTACTTCGAGGCGGTCAAGGGCGTGTGGGAGACCCGCAGCCACGAGATCGCCCAGCAGATCGCGGTGGGGCTCTACCCCTCCCTCCAGGTCTCCCCGCAGACGCTGGAGGCGACCGACGCCTGGCTGGCCGAGGCCGAGCCCAACGCGGCCCTGCGCCGCCTGGTGCTGGAGTCGCGTTCGGGCGTCGAGCGTGCGCTGAAGGCCCAGGCAGCGGACGCCGCCGCGGCCCGCGGCTGAGGCTCCGGGGCTGAGGCTTCGAGGCTGAGGCTTCGAGGCTGCGCCGAAGGCCCCCGCCGGAAGGACTGTCCTTCCGGCGGGGGCCTTCGCCGTTCCGTGCCCGCGCGGCCTACGGTCCCTGCCGCCGGGCGGCGGCCGCGTCCCGCAGCGCTGCCAGGACATGGGCCACCGCCGGGCCGGTCTCCGCGCCCCTGCGGACCGCGGCGACGACGTGGCGGGTGGGGCGGTCGTGCGTGAGGACCCGGACCGCCACGCCCGAGGCCCGGCTCGACACCATGCGGGGGACGAGGGCAACTCCCATGCCCGCCTCGACCATGGCCAGGATCGCGGTCCAGCCGGAGGCCGAGTGCGCCTGTTCCGGCACGAAGCCCGCCGCCTCGCAGGCGCCGCGGGCGATCTGCGACCAGGGGCCGCTGCCCCCGTAGATCCACGGGTCCCCGGAGAGGTCGGCGAGCCGCAGGGTCCGCGCGCCCGCCCGGGGGTGGTCCGGCGGCAGCGCCACGTCCAGGGGGTCCTCCAGCAGGGTGATCCGGGTGAAGCGGCCGTCCCGCGCGGTCGGCGCGTGGGCGGCCAGCGACAGGGCGAGGTCGACGACCCCGGCGGACAGCAGCTCGTAGGACTCGGCGGCCTCCGTCTCGCGGACCCGGACCTCCACCCGGGGGTGGGTCCGGCGCAGGGCCGCGACCGCCGGGACCACGAGGGCCGGCACCGCGGTGGAGAAGGCGCCGATGCGGACCTCGCCCGCGTCCCCGGCCAGGTATCCGGCCAGCTCCGCGTCGGCCCGTTCCAGCTGCGCGAAGACCGCCTCCGCGTGCCGCAGGACGAGGTGGGCGGCGTCGGTGAGGCGGACCCGGCGGCCCTGTGCCTCCAGCAGGACCACGCCGAGCTGCCGGGCGAGGTTCGTCAGCTGCTGCGAAACGGCCGAGGGCGTCATGTGCAGCGCCTCGGCCGTCGCGGTCACGGTGCCCTGTTCGGCGAGGGTCCGCAGGATCCGCAGCTTCTTGATGTCCCACTCGGTCATGGGACCGAACCTACCGCCGGGCACTTCCCAGCCCGACCCCGCCGAGGATCAGCGCCATGCACAGCAGCTGCGCCGGTCCCGTCCGCTCGCCGAGGAGCAGCAGGCCGAGCCCCGCCACGCAGACCGGCTGGAGGTAGTAGACGACTCCGGCGCGGGCCGCCCCGATGACCGAGACCGCCTTGTTCCAGGCGAAGAAGGCGACGGCCGAGGAGAACACCCCGACGTAGAGCAGCGGCCCGACGGTCCCCGTGGTGACCTCGAAGCCGCCCTGGACGGCGACGGAGACCGCGTAGGCGGGTGCCAGCATCAGCGCTCCGAGCACGAACGTGGTGATCAGGAAGGCCGGTCCGCCGAGTTCGGCGGGCTTGCGCTTGAGCAGGGCGCTGTACGTGGCGAAGGAGAGGGCCGCGCCGAACATCCACAGGTCGCCCGCGCCGAAGTCGAAGCCGAGGGAGCCGTCGCCGACCAGCAGCAGCACGCCGAGGGCGGCGAGCAGCAGCCCGAAGGTGCGGCGTGCGCCGAGGCGTTCACCGCCGAGGCGGGCGTAGAGGGCCATGACGACCGGCGAAGCAGCCATGATCATGCCCATGTTGGAGGCGGAGGTGGTCAGACCGGCCTGGTGGACGAGGGTGTTGTAGAGGGTGACGCCGAACAGCGTGGCGAGGGAGATGTAGCCCAGGTGGCGGCGGATCAGTGCCCGCTGCCGCCAGGCCCGGCGGGCGGCGAAGGGGGCGACCGCGAGGGTGGCGATGATCCAGCGCCAGAAGACGGCCTGGACGGGGGGCACGTGGTCGGCCATGCCCCGGGTGGCGACGAAGCTGCCGGACCACACGACCGTCGCGAGGAGGGCGAGGAGGACGCCGAGTCCGGCGGCCCCCTTCGTGCCCCGGGCCGTGGCCCTGTCGTGCGAAACGGTACGGACGCGGTCCATGACGGCCACTGTGTGTTTCCCCCTCGGGTCTGTTCGATCGGCGTGGGATCTACCGTCGCACCCGGCTATCGCTCAGGTCCATCGAAATGTTTCGATCATTCTCTTCAGTAGAACTGAACGGTTGTGCCGCCTTCGCGGTCCTGGCCGCGAACAGCTGGCCGACGACGGTGGCACCGAAGGCGATCGCCATGCCCGCCAGCTGCACCGGGGACAGCCCCTGCCCGAGGGCCGCCCAGCCGATGACGGCCGCGGTCAGCGGGGAGAGCGGGCCCAGCAGGGTGACCGAGGTGGCGGTGAGCTGCCCGATGCCGCGGAACCACAGCCAGTACGCGATCCCGGTGTTGATCAGCATCATGTAGCCGTAGCCGAGGAAGGCCTTGCCGTCGAGGGCGGGCGGCGCCCCTTCGACCAGGGCGGCGATCGGGATGATGACCAGCCCGCCCGCGGTCAGCTGCCAGCCGGTCACGGCCAGCGGTCCGACTCCCTCGGGGCGGCCCCAGCGCTTGGTCATGACCGTACCGGCCGCCATGGAGGCCGAGGAGACCACTCCGGCGATGACGCCGACCAGGTCGAGCTGCGCCTCGGCGGTGAGGACCACCATGCTGACGCCGAAGGCCCCGACGACGGCGGCGAGCACGGTGCGCAGGCTCGCCCGCTCCCCCAGGAGCAGGGCGGCGAGGCCGACGACGAACAGCGGTCCGGCGGCGCCCAGTACGGCCGCGACGCCGCCGGGCAGGCGGTAGGCGGAGAGGAAGAGCAGCGGGAAGAAGGCGCCGATGTTGAGGGTGCCGAGGACGGCGGACTTCCACCACCAGGAGCCCTTGGGCAGCGTGCGGGAGAGGGAGATCAGCAGCAGCCCGGCGGGCAGGGCGCGCATCGCCCCGGTGAACAGCGGCCGGTCGGGCGGCAGCAGTTCGGTGGCGACGGCGTAGGTCGAACCCCAGGAGATGGGGGCGAGCGCGGTCAGGGCGACGGTGGCGAGGCGCTTCATGACGGGTGACTCCTCGGGCAGATGAGGAAGACGGGCGGAAGGCGGCGGGTGGCGATCGCGACGCTTCCCCCCGAAGTAGCTTGCTCGAAAGTAGCTTACCGCTAAGCTACTTACCGTCAAGCAGCTTTCTTGCGAACGATCGAGTGGGAACCGGATACTTGCAGCCATGAGCGACGCCCCCGACAGCCCCGCCACCCCTGGCACCCCTGGCACCCCTGCCACCCCCGCCGCGAACGAGACCGACGCCGTCGACGCCATCACCGCGCAGTGGTACGCCGTACGCCCCGACCTGGAGACCGCGCCCATGGCCGTCTTCGGGCGCATCTACCGGATCTCACGGACCATGGGCGACGCCATGGAGGAGACGTACGGGCGCTACGGCATCTCCCGCGGCGAGTTCGACGTCGTCGCCACGCTGCGCCGCTCCGGCGCCCCGTACACGCTCTCGCCCCGCCAGCTGTCGGCCACGCTGATGCTCACCACGGGCGGCATGACGGGGCGTCTGGACAAGCTGGAGAAGGCCGGGCTGCTCTGCCGCAAGCCCGATCCGCACGACCGGCGCGCGCTCCAGGTGACGATCACCGACCGCGGCCTCGCGCTCATCGACGAGGCCGTCACCGCCGGCGTCGAGGTGCAGCGCGCCGCGCTCACCGGGCTCGACGAGGAGGAGGTCGAGCTCCTCACCGGCCTGCTCCGCAAGCTGCTGGCCGGGATCTGAGTCTGACCGCGGGGCCCGGCGGGGGGAGCCGGGCCGCCGTACAGCGGGCATGACGAGGCGCCGGGGGTCGTCACACCGCCGTACCCACGGCGGTGCGGACCCCCGGCGCCCGGGAAGTCTGTGGTCGGCCCTGGGGCCGGACCGGTCAGGCCTGCTTCTGCACCTTGTCCGACTTGTCGAGGACCATCACGAGGCCCGCGATGACCAGGAACAGCACGATCGGCGCGGCCACGAACAGGCCGAGCGTCTCGCCGATGCTCAGGCCCGGACCCGGGTCGTCACCGTCGTCGCGGGTCAGCGCGAGGGCGGGAGACGTCATCAGCAGCATCATCAGCGTCGTTCCGGCCGTAACGGCGCCGGCGCGCAGAGCGTTCTTCTTGTCCACGGTGCAAACGTAGCGAACACCTAATCGGAGCGCGCGCCCGGGGGTGCCGTACGGGGCCGCGCTCCGGCGCGCACCGCGCTCAGCAGGGCGTTCGCCCGGGGCGAGGCCGCCAGCGCCTCCAGGGTCAGCGGCCGTCCCTGGGCGTCGGCGACCGGCAGCCGCCAATTGGGGTACTGGTCCCAGGTCCCCGGCAGGTTCTGCGGCCGCCGGTCCCCGACCGCGTCCGGCAGCCACACGCCGACCAGCCGGGCGGGGGTGCGCAGCAGGAACCCGTACAGGGCCAGGACGGCGGCCTCCTCGCCCTTGGTGTCCAGGCCGAGTCCCTCCAGCACCTCCAGCCACTCGGAGGTGTCGGCGGCGTCCTGCTCCCGCTCCAGCTCCAGCGGGCGCGTCAGCAGGCCGAGCTCGTCCCGCAGTTCGACGTGGCCCCCGGCCAGTTTGGCGGCCGTGGGCGGCAGGTCGTGGGTGGTCGTGGTGGCCAGGCAGTCGGCCCGCCAGTCCTGCGGGGCGAGCGGCTTGCCGCCGCCCGCCCAGTCCCGCTCGAACCAGAGCACCGAGGTGCCGAGCACCCCGCGCCGGGCCAGCGCCTGGCGGACCCCCGGCTCCACCGTCCCGAGGTCCTCGCCGATCACCAGGGCCCCGGCCCGGTGGGCCTCCAGCACCAGGACCGCCAGCATCGCCTCGCCGTCGTAGCCCACGTAGGTGCCCTCGGCGGGCGGGGTCCCCTCCGGGATCCACCAGAGCCGGAACAGGCCCATGACGTGGTCGATGCGCAGGGCCCCCGCGTACCGGAACACCCCGCGCAGCAGGGCCTGGAAGGGGGCGTACCCGGTTTCGGCCAGCCGGTCCGGGCGCCACGGGGGCAGCCCCCAGTCCTGGCCGCGGGCGTTGAAGGCGTCGGGCGGGGCGCCCACGGAGACGTGCCGGGCGTGGAAGGGCCCTGTCAGGGAGTCGGATCCGTCCGGGTGCACCCCGACGGCGAGGTCGTGCACGATGCCCACGGACATGCCCGCCTCCCGGGCCTCCCGCTGGGCCGCGGCGAGCTGGGTGTCCGTCAGCCAGACCAGCCAGCGGTGGAAGTCGCCCCGCTCGCGCGGCTCCTGTCCCGCCGCGGACGCGCACCAGGCGGCGTGCCGGTCCAGTGCCGGGCCCTGCTCCTCCCGGAACCGTGCGTAGGCGGCGGCGCGCTGCGGGGTGCGCGGGACCTCGTACAGCAGTTCCAGGGCCTGGCGCTTGAGGTCCCAGACGGCGTCCCGGTCGATCAGCGCGCCCTCGTGGAGGACCCGGCGGCTCAGTTCGCCGCCGCGCACCGCGAGGGCGGCGAGGGCCTCCTGGGCGGGGCAGTCGGCGTACTCGGGGAGGTCCTCGATCCGCAGGTGGACCGGATCGGGGAAGCGGCGCGAGGAGGGCCGGTACGGGGACGGGTCGGTCGGGGTCCCGGGCACGGCCGCGTGCAGCGGGTTGACCTGGATGAAGCCCGCGCCGTGGGTCCGGCCCGCCCAGCGGGCGAGCGCCGCGAGGTCCCCGAGGTCGCCCATGCCCCAGGAGCGCTCGGAGAGCAGGGAGTAGAGCTGGACGAGCAGCCCGTGGGCCCGTTCGGGCGCGGCCGGGGCCCGGTCCGGTGCGGCGACCAGGGTGGCCTCGGCGGTGCGGCCGTCGGGGAGGTCGGCGGTGATCCGGTGGATGCCCAGCGGCAGTTCCCCGGGCAGCGGTCCGTCCGGACCCGTCAGCCAGGCGGAGGCCTCCTGCGGCGCCCCCTCCGGTTCGAGGCGGATCCGGGTGCCGGGCGGCAGTCCGGCCAGCGCGGGCGGCGGCGGCCCGCCCGCCCAGTGCACCAGTACGGGCGGCAGGAGCCGGGCGGCCGCCTCCTCCTCGGCGGCCCGGCGGCGCGCCCGCACTTCCTCGGGGGAGCCGGCGGGTACGCCGATCAGCCCGAGCACGGCGGTGACCGTGGCCTGCGGCACCCGGACGGTGACGTCCGCCGCGGGCTGGTAGGCGGTGGCGATGCCGTGCAGGGCCGCGAGCCGGTCCAGGTCGTCCATGTGCGGGCACTCCTCCGTGCGTGAGGGCGGGTCGGGAAGCGGGGCGCGAACGGGAGTGCGCGAACGGGTGCGCAGGGGTGGGACACCGTGGCCGGCACCGCCGGTGGGACACCGCAGCCTTACCCACTGGGAGGGACCGCATTCCTGGCGTATCCCGGTCAGATCACCCAAGTGCGTTGACACCCCCACCGCACGGGTGGTGGGCTCTGGCGCATTCGTACGAGCGGGGTACGTCTCGGCACCGGGAGGCTCTGTGCAGCTCAGGGGCAGGCAGCGGACCACGGCCGCGGCCGTGGCCGTGATCGGGTCGCTTCTGGGCGGTGCCGTGGCCGCCGCTCCGCCCGGCGCCCTCGCCGCGCCGTCCGCACCGGCCGGGACGGCCGGCGCGGACGGCGACCCGGCCGGCGCCACCGCCGCCGGGCCCCTGTTGGACCCCGGTGCGGACACCCCGCGCGGCCCCGCCGAGGGGCCCGCCGTCTGGCCCCGGCCGCAGTCGATGACCGCCGATCCGGCGCGCGAGGTGCCGCTGGGCGCCGAGGCCGCTCTGGTGGCGCCGTCCGACGCCGATCCGTACGCCGTCCAGGTGGTCCGGGACGCCCTGCGCGGGGCGGGCGTGCGGACCCTGCACGAACCGGCCCCCGGGGAGCCGCTGCCCGCGCGCGGGGCCGTCGTAAGGCTCCAGGGGCCGGGCGCCGAGGAGGCGCTGCGGGCGCTGGGCGCGGCCGCGGCCGGTGACCTGCCGGGCGGGGGCTACCGGCTGGCCGTGGGTCCGTACGGCGGCCGGGACACGGTGGCCCTGTCCGGAGTCGGCGAGGACGGGCTGTTCCACGGGGCGCAGACCCTGCGTCAGCTGCTGGCCGCGGGCGGGGTGAAGCTGGCCGGGGTGCTGGTGCGGGACTGGCCCACGGCGCCCGTGCGCGGGATCGCCGAGGGCTTCTACGGGCAGCCGTGGAGCCTTCGGCAGCGGCTGGGGCAGCTGGACTTCATGGGCCGCACCAAGCAGAACCGGCTGCTGCTCGCCCCCGGCGACGACCCGTACCGCACGACGCGGTGGCGCGAGGACTACCCCGCAGAGCAGCAGGCGGAGTTCCGCGCGCTGGCCGAACGGGCCCGCGCCAACCGGGTCGTGCTGGGCTGGGCGGTCACCCCGGGGCAGTCGATGTGCCTGTCCTCGGCGGCCGACCGGACGGCGCTGGCGCGCAAGCTGGACGCGATGTGGGAGCTGGGCTTCCGGGCGTTCCAGGTGCAGTTCCAGGACGTCAGCTACTCGGAGTGGGGCTGCCGGGCGGACCGGGAGCGGTACGGGAAGGGGGCCGCGGCCGCCGCGAAGGCGCACGCGGAGGTGGCGGGGGAACTGGCGGCGCACCTGACCGCCCGGTATCCGGGGGCGGCCCCGCTGTCGCTGCTGCCGACCGAGTACTTCCAGGAGGGCGCGACGGACTACCGCACGGCCCTGGCGGGAGCGCTGGACCGGCGGGTGGAGGTCGCCTGGACGGGCGTGGGTGTGGTCCCGCGCACGATCACCGGGAAGGAACTGGCCGGGGCGCGCTCGGCGCTGGGCCATCCGCTGGTCACCATGGACAACTACCCGGTCAACGACTGGGATCCCGGCCGGATCTTCCTGGGCCCCTACACGGGCCGCGACCCGGCCGTCGCGGGCGGCTCGGCCGCACTGCTGGCCAATGCGATGCCGCAGGGCACGCTGTCGCGCATCCCGCTGTTCACGGCAGCGGACTACGCCTGGAACCCGCGCGGCTACCGGGCCGGCGAGTCCTGGGCCGCGGCGGTGCGCGAGCTCGCCGGCCCCGACCCTCGGACCCGCGAAGCGGTGGCGGCCCTGGCCGGGAACACCGCCTCCTCGGGCCTGAAGCAGGAGGAGTCGGCGTACCTGAGACCGCTGGTCGAGGAGTTCTGGCGGGCCCGCGCCGCGGGTGACCCGGACGCCGGGGCGGGGCTGCGCAGGGCGCTGACGGTGCTGCGCGAGGCCCCGGCCCGCCTGCCGGGCCTGGCCGAGGAGGCGGGTCCCTGGCTGGAGCACCTCGCCCGGCACGGCACGGCGGGCCTGCTGGCGCTGGACGTCCTGCAGGCCCAGGCCCGCGGCGACGGCACGGCGGCCTGGCAGTCGGCCCGGGAGCTGGCCGCCGCCCGCGCGGCCCTGACGCAGCCGGGCACCGCGCGGGTGGACCGGGCCGTCCTGGACCCCTTCCTGGAGCAGGCGGCGGCCGAGGCGGACGCCTGGACGGGGGCCGGGCGCCGCACCGGCGCGGTGGCCCGGGAACCGCAGGCCTGGACGGTACGGCTGGACACCGCGCACCCGCTGGCCGCGGTGACGGTGATGACGGACCCGCTCCCCGCGGGGGCGGCCGGTGCGGTGGTGGAGGCCCACGTGCCCGGCGAGGGCTGGCGCAGGCTCGCCGGGGCGGCGGCCTCCGGCTGGACCCAGGTGGACACGGCCGGGCTGCACGCGGACGCGGTCCGGCTGTCCTGGACGGGGGACGCCCCGGCGGTGCGGCACGTGGTGCCCTGGCTCGGCGACGGCCCGCACACCCGCTTCGAGCTGGCGGACGGAGCCGGGGCCGACGCCGAGATCGGCGGCGCCCCCCTGCGGGTGTCGGCGAGGCTGTCGGCACTGGGGGCCGGCGAGGTCCGCGGCCCGCTGTCGGCGCAGCCCCCGGCGGGCATCGAGGTGCGGCTGCCGCCGAGCGCCGTGGCCCCGCGCGGGGGGAACGTGTCGATCCCGGTGGAGGTCTCGGTCGCGGCGGGCACCGCGCCGGGCAGCTACCAGGTGCCGGTCAGCTTCAACGGGGAGTCGCGCTCGCTGACGGTGCGGGCGGTGGTCCGTACGGGCGGCCCCGACCTCCTGCGCACCGCGCGGGCCTCCTCCTCCGCGGACGAGACCCCGGCCTTCCCGGCCTCGGCCGCCGTGGACGGCTCCCCGGCCACCCGCTGGTCCTCGCCTCCCGTGGACGGGGCGTGGTGGCGGGCGGAACTGGCGGCCCCGGCCCGCATCGGGCTGCTGGAGCTGCACTGGCAGGACGCGTACCCCTCGGCGTACCGGGTGGAGACCTCGGCGGACGGGGTGACCTGGCGCAGCGCCGTCGGCGTCACGGCCTCGCGCGGCGGGCGCGCGTCCCTGCGCATGGACGCCCCGGGGACCCGGTTCGTCCGCGTGACCTGCGAGGAGCGGGCGACGCGCTACGGCTGCTCCCTCTGGTCGGCGCAGGCGTACGCGGTCGCGCCGTAGCCGCGGGGGCCGGTGGCGGGCGGCTGGGCAGGGTGGTCCGGTGCGGGCCCGCGGCCGGGAGCGGCGGCGGACCCGCGGGGTCAGGAGGCGGCGACCCCGATCCGTTCCAGTGCGTCCTCGGCCCCGTAGGGCTGGAGGTAGGGCATCCACCGGGGGTCCCGGTGGCCCGTGCCGATGATCCGCCAGGCCAGGCCCGAAGGCGGGGCCGGCTGGTGGCGCAGCCGCCAGCCCAGTTCCAGCAGGTGCCGGTCGGCCTTGACGTGGTTGCAGCGGCGGCACGCGGCGACGACGTTGTCCCAGGCGTGCTGGCCGCCCCGGCTGCGCGGGATGACGTGGTCGACGCTCGTGGCGACCGCGCCGCAGTACATGCAGCGGCCGCCGTCCCGGGCGAAGAGGGCGCGCCGGGTGAGTGGAACGGGCCCCCGGTAGGGGACCCGTACGAAGCGCTTGAGCCGGACCACGCTGGGAGCGGGGACGGCTCTCGTCGCGCTGTGCAGGTAGGCGCCGGATTCCTCGAGGGAGACCGCTTTGTTCTCCAGGACGAGGACGAGCGCGCGGCGGAGCGGTACGACGCCGAGGGGCTCGTACGACGCGTTGAGGACCAGGACGTGCGGCACGGACTGCCTCCTTGTACGCCGGCGGCGCGTGGCTCGCGCCGGGACGATCTGTCCTCCAGTCTCCCCTTACGGCTGGTCGAAGCGCCACCACGCGCCCGTAACGGGTCCGGGGTGTTTTCGCCCACACCTTGCGCAGCGGGGCGGAGGCCGTGCGCAGGTCGGCGGGCCGCGCACCGAACGGCGCACGACGAGGGCGGGATTGCCCCGTTAGTGTGGTTGGGCCTGCCCGCACTACCCCGGACTCGTCCGGGGGCACCCCCGGTTCCGCGGGCAGACCGCTACACCTGGAGGTTCCCGCCGTGCCCTGGCCCGCCGCCCGACTGCCCCTCGCAGCTGCCGACCCGGACGTGTCCACCACCCTCAAGGACACCCACGAGAGCGTCACCAACGCCGCGAGCTTCATCGAGGAGAACTGGGCCGCCTGGCTGGGCATCGGCCTGCGCATCCTGCTGATCGTCGTGATAGCGGCGGCGATGCGCTCGGTGGTCCGCAAGGCGCTGACCAAGCTCATAAACCGGATGAACTCCAGCGCCGAGGCGGTCGAGGGCACCGCGCTCGGCGGGCTGCTGGTCAATGCCGAGCGGCGCCGCCAGCGCTCGGAGGCGATCGGCTCGGTGCTCCGTTCGGTCGCGTCCTTCGTCATCCTCGGCACGGCCGCGCTGATGGTCCTGGCCGCGCTGAAGATCGATCTGGCCCCGCTGCTGGCGAGCGCCGGTGTGGCCGGTGTGGCCATCGGTTTCGGTGCGCGGAACCTGGTGACGGACTTCCTGTCCGGCGTCTTCATGATCATGGAGGACCAGTACGGGGTCGGCGACAAGATCGACGCCGGGGTGGCCTCCGGCGAGGTCGTCGAGGTCGGCCTGCGGGTGACCAAGCTGCGCGGGGACAACGGCGAGATCTGGTACGTGCGCAACGGCGAGATCAAGCGGATCGGGAACCTCAGCCAGGGCTGGGCGACGGCGGGCGTGGACGTCCAGGTCAAGCCGTCGGAGAGCCTGCCGCGCATCCGCGAGGTGGTCCAGTCGGTGGCCGACACCCTGGCCAAGGAGTCCCCGTGGGACGAGCGCCTGTGGGGCCCGGTGGAGGTGCTGGGGCTGGACGAGGTGCTGCTGGCCTCGATGACGGTGAAGGTGTCGGCGAAGACGATGCCGGGCCAGCAGTTCGCGGTGGAGCGGGAGCTGCGCTGGCGCATCAAGGAGGCGTTCGACGCCGCGGGCATCCAGATCATCGGCGGTCTGCCGGCCGCCGACGAGGCCGAGGAAGCCGCCGACCCCTCGGCGGCCGTCGCCGCGCCCTCGGCGCTGGCGAACCCGGCCTCCCCGCAGTCCCTGGCCACCGCCCCCATACCGCCGCAGGCGGCGCCCGGCGGCCCGCGGATCACCAAGTAGCCGAGCAGCCGGGCAACCCACGACCGCCCACCCAGCCGGACACCACTGCCCCCGCAGGCCTTTCTGCGGGGGCAGCGCCATTGACAGGGCAGGAAGGCCGATAGGAAACTTACTTAACAGTTGCTGAAGAGCAGCCGACGCGACGAGGGAGAAGCACCCCATGCCCGGCACCCCGCCCGCCCCCGGCACGCCCAGCCTGCTGCGCGTCATGAACGACCGCGCCGCCCTGGACCTGCTGCTGGAGCACGGACCGCTGTCCCGGACGACCATCGGCCGTCTCACCGGGCTCAGCAAGCCCACCGCCTCCCAGCTGCTCGCCCGCCTGGAGTCCGCCGGGCTCGTCGTCGCCACCGGTACCGACGAGGGCCGCCCGGGCCCCAGCGCCCAGCTGTACGCGGTCAACGCCCGCGCCGCGCACGTCGGCGGGCTCGACGTCACCCCGCAGGGGATCATTGCGGCCGTCGCCGACCTGACGGGCCGGGTGGTCGGCCGCTTCGAGCTGCCCGCCGCCGCGGGCGCCCCCGCCGTCGACCAGGTCACCGAGGCCCTCGCCGGAGCCGTCAAGGCCGCCGGGCTCCACCGGGACGACCTGCACCGCCTCGTCATCGCCACCCCCGGCGCCTTCGACCCGCAGACCGGCCGGCTGCGCTACGCCGGCCACCTCCCGGGCTGGCAGTCCCCCACCCTCCTCGACGACCTGGCCGCGGCCCTGCCGATGCCGGTGGAGTACGAGAACGACGTCAACCTCGCCGCCGTCGCCGAGCAGCGGCTCGGCGCGGCCCGCGGACACCAGGACTTCGTCCTGCTGTGGAACGAGGACGGCCTCGGCGCCGCCCTGGTGCTCGGCGGCCGGCTGCACCGCGGCTGGACCGGCGGCGCGGGCGAGGTCGGCTTCCTCCCCGTACCCGGCCATCCCCTGGTCCGTCAGGTCGAGCGCGCCAACACCGGCGGCTACCAGGAACTGGCCGGCGTGCAGGTGCTGCCGCGGCTCGCCGCCGAGCTGGGCATCGCAGCCGCAGAGCAGCGGCCCGCGCCCGGCGGCCCGGACGCACAGGACGCCCCGGACGCCCCCGACGCCCCGGACGCGCCCCGGGTCGGGCACGGGCCGCAGGTGGCCGCCGCCGTCGCCCTGCTGGAACGGGCCGCCGCCGCGCCCGAAGGGCCGTACCTGCGGTTCCTCCAGTCGTACGCCACCGCGCTCGCCACCGGTCTCGCCTCGCTGGTCGCCGTACTCGACCCGGAGATCGTGGTCCTGTCCGGCGCCGCCGTCACCGCGGGCGGCGACCCGCTGCGCACCCTGCTGGAGGACGAGCTCGGCGAGCTGGCCCCCTCCCGGCCCCGGCTGGTCACCGGCGAGGTGCGCGAACGGCCCGTGCTGCGCGGTGCGCTGGAGAGCGCCCTGGCCGCCACCCGCGACGAAGTCTTCGACACCTCCCGCTGACCCCCTCCCGCTGACCACCTCCCGGTCCCCCGCCCCCGCATCCGTGTCCCCGCTCGACCGCACCTCCTTCTGCACCCCCTCATGTCCCGGAACTCCCCCGCGCAGAGAGTGACACCGCCATGCCCAGAAACCGTCGTCTCACCGCCGCAGCAGGCGTCCTCGCCGCGATATCCGTGCTCTCCACCGCGTGTACCGGCCAGAGCGGCGGGGCCGCCGCCGACGACCCGGGCAAGGAGGTCACCCTCAACTTCTGGCACGGCTGGTCCGCCCCGAGCGAGGCGAAGGCGATCGAGGAGAACATCGCCCGCTTCGAGAAGGCCCACCCGAACATCAAGGTCCAGGTCACCGGCAACATGACCGACGACAAGGTCAACCAGGCGCTGCGGGCGGGCGGGGGCAAGGCACCCGACGTCGTGTCCTCCTTCACCACCGACAGCGTCGGCAAGTTCTGCAACTCCCGCGCCTTCGCCGACCTGAACCCCTTCCTCCAGAAGTCCGGGATCGACAAGACCAAGGTCTTCCCCAAGACCCTGCTGGAGTACACCCAGTTCAACGGCAACCAGTGCACCCTGCCGCTGCTGCACGACGCGTACGGGCTCGTCTACAACAAGACCGCCTTCGCGGCCGCCGGCATCACCGAACCCCCGCGGACCTGGAGCCAGTTCACCGAAGCCGCCAAGAAGCTCACCAAGCCCAAGGGCGATTCGTACGAGCAGGTCGGCCTGATGCCCACCTTCCACGGCTACGAGACCACCCCCATGCGGCTGGCCGCGCAGTGGAGCCCCACGTACTTCGGCGCCGACGGCAGCTCCAACCTGGCCGGGGACCCGGCCTTCGCCAAGATGCTGGCCGCGCAGAAGGACCTCGTCGCGGCGCTCGGCGGCTACGAGAAGCTGGAGCGGTTCCGCACCGGCTTCGGCGACGAGTGGAGCGCCGAGCACCCCTTCCACACCGGCCAGGTCGCCATGCAGATCGACGGCGAGTGGCGGGCCCCGATGGCCAAGGACGCCGGCGTCGGCTTCGAGATCGGCACCGCGCCGCTGCCCGTCCCCGACGACCAGGCCGCCGACTACGGCAAGGGCTACCTCTCCGGCACGATCATGGGCATCGCCTCGGGCAGCACGAAGCAGAACGCCGCCTGGGAGCTGGTGAAGTACATGACGACCGACACCGAGGCCGTCGTCGCCTTCGCCAACGCGATCCACAACGTGCCCTCCACGCTCGCGGCCCTGGAGTCCCCGGACCTCCAGGTGAGCCCGGAGTTCAAGACCTTCCTGGACATCGCCCGCCACCCCAAGTCGAGCACCACCCCGGCCCAGGCCGACGGCGGCACCTACCAGCTGACCTTCACCGACCTCGCCTACGCCGTCGAGAAGGGTGACGTCACGGACGTCCCGGCCGCCCTCGCCAAGGCCGACCAGCAGATCGACACGGACATCGCGAAGGCGAAGTAGCCCCGATGACCCGCACGAGCACGACCCTCACGAGCACGACCCTCACGAGCACGGCGAGCGGCCCCGGCGGCGGTGCGAAGGCCCTGCGGGCCAAGCACCGGCGCTCCGCCCTGCGGACCGCGGCCTTCATGTCCCCCTGGCTGATCGGGTTCGCGGTCTTCTTCGCCTACCCGCTGCTGTCCTCCGTCTACTTCTCCTTCACCAAGTACGACGGGTTCCGCGAGCCCGTCTTCAACGGCGCCGACAACTGGATCTACGTCTTCACCGACTACCCCCTCTTCTGGCCCGCCCTGCGCAACACCCTGTGGCTGGTCGTGGTCATGGTCGGCTGCCGCGTCGTCTTCGGCCTCGGCACCGGCCTGCTCATCACGAAGATCAAAACGGGTGCGGGGCTCTTCCGGACCCTGTTCTACCTGCCCTACCTGGCCCCGCCGGTCGCCGCGACGCTGGCCTTCGTCTTCCTCCTCAACCCCGGCACCGGCCCCGTCAACACCGGGCTGGACGCGGTCGGCCTGCCCACCCCCGGCTGGTTCACCGACGCCGCCTGGTCCAAGCCCGCCCTGACCGCCCTCGCCCTGTGGGGGGTGGGCGACCTGATGGTCATCTTCATGGCCGCACTGCTCGACGTACCGAAGGAGCAGTACGAGGCCGCCGAGCTGGACGGGGCCGGGGCCTGGGCACGCTTGCGGCACATCACCCTGCCGAACATCTCCCCGATCATCCTGTTCGCGGTGGTCACCGGGGTCATCCAGGCCATGCAGTACTACACGCAGCCGCTGGTGGCGGGGAAGGTCGCGGCCGGGGTGATCGGCGGCTCCGGGCAGCAGCTCGAACCGGGCTACCCCGACAGGTCCACCCTGACCCTGCCCCAGCTCGTCTACAACCTCGGCTTCCAGCGCTTCGACTACGGCACCGCCTGCGTCGTCGCGCTGGTCCTCTTCGCCCTCTCCATGGCCTGCACCGCGCTCCTGATGCGCCGCCGTGGCGGACTGATCGGATCAGGTGAGTGAGCATGCGCAGCCGCAAGGCCGTACTGCACTGGGTCGGCGTGCACTCGCTCGGCGTGGCCGCCGCCCTCTTCTTCGTCCTCCCCTTCGTCTTCCTCTTCCTGACCTCCCTGATGTCCGACCGTCAGGCACTGACCCGTGACCTGTGGCCGGACACCTGGCAGTGGGACAACTACCTCACCGTGTGGAACACCCCCGGCTTCCTCACCTGGTGGCGCAACACCCTGCTCTACGCCGGCCTCGGCACCCTGCTGACCGTGGTGTCCTCACTGCCCGTGGCCTACGCCCTCGCCAAGTTCCGCTTCCGCGGCAGGCGGCTGTCGCTGCTGCTCGTCATCGCCATGATGATGCTGCCGCCCCAGGTCGTGGTCATCCCGATGTACCTCTTCTGGGCCAAACAGCTCGACCTGTCGGGAACCCTCTGGCCGCTGATCATCTCCATGGCCTTCGGCGACGCCTTCTCCATCTTCCTGCTCCGCCAGTTCCTGCTGACCATCCCCGACGAGTACCTGGACGCGGCCCGGGTCGACGGCTGCGGCGAGGTCCGCACCCTGCTGCGCGTCGTCCTGCCGATGGCGAAGCCCGGTCTGGCCGCCGTCGCGCTGTTCCAGTTCTTCAGCGCCTGGAACGACTACTTCGGCCCGCAGATCTACGCCTCCGACAATCCGGCCGCCTGGACCCTCAGCTACGGACTGGAGTCCTTCAAGGGGGCCCACCACACCAACTGGAACCTGACCATGGCCGCGACCGTACTGGTCATGGCGCCGGTGATCGTCCTCTTCTTCTTCGCCCAGAAGGCGTTCGTCGAGGGAGTCACCCTGACCGGAGTGAAAGGCTAGTGACCATGAAACTCGCAGTGGTGGGCGGCGGTTCCACCTACACCCCCGAACTGATCGACGGCTTCGCGCGGCTGCGCGACACCCTCCCGATCGGCGAGCTGGTGCTCATCGACCCCGCCACCGACCGGCTGGAGCTGATCGGCGCACTCGCCCGACGGATCTTCGCCCGGCAGGGGCACCCGGGGGTCGTCACCACCACCGGCGACCTCGACGCGGGAGTCGCCGGCGCCGACGCCGTCCTGATCCAGCTGCGGATCGGCGGCCAGGCCGCCCGGCTCCAGGACGAGACCTGGCCGCTGGAGTGCGGCTGCGTCGGCCAGGAGACCACGGGCGCGGGCGGGCTCGCCAAGGCGCTGCGCACCGTACCGGTGGTCCTCGACATCGCCGAACGGGTCCGCCGGGCCAGCCCGCAGGCCTGGATCATCGACTTCACCAACCCGGTCGGGATCGTCACCCGGGCCCTGCTCCAGGCCGGGCACAAGGCGGTCGGTCTGTGCAACGTGGCCATCGGCTTCCAGCGGAAGTTCGCCGCGCTGCTGGACCTCGCCCCGGCCGACATCCACCTGGACCACGTGGGGCTCAACCACCTCACCTGGGAACTGGGCGTGCGCCGGGGCGGCCCGGACGGCGAGGACCTGCTCCCGCGCCTGCTGGCCGAGCACGCCGACGCGATCGCCGGGGACCTGCACCTGCCGCGGGCGGTACTGGACCGCCTCGGCGTGGTCCCCTCCTACTACCTGCGCTACTTCTACGCGCACGACGAGGTGGTGCGCGAACTCGGGACCAGGCCCTCGCGGGCCGCCGAGGTCGCCGCGATGGAGAAGGAACTGCTCGGCCTGTACGGGGACCCCGCGCTGGCCGAGAAGCCCGCGCTGCTCGCCAAGCGCGGCGGGGCCTTCTACTCGGAGGCGGCCGTCGACCTGGCCGCGGCGCTGCTGGGCGACGGCGGCTCCCCCGTGCAGGTGGTCAACACGTACAACAACGGCACCCTGCCGTTCCTCCCGGACGACGCGGTCGTCGAGGTGCAGGCGCAGGTCCGCGGTACCGGCGCCGCCGGTCCGGTGCCGCTGGCGGTCCCGCGGCTGGACCCGCTGTACGCCGGGCTGGTCTCGCACGTGACGGCGTACGAGGACCTCGCCCTGGACGCTGCGCTGCGCGGCGGCCGCGACCGGGTCTTCAAGGCCCTGCTCGCGCACCCGCTGGTCGGCCAGTTCGACCTCGCCGAAGGACTGACGGACCGGCTCCTCGCCCACAACAAGGAGCACCTGCCATGGGCGTGAGGAACAGGGCCCTCCCCGTCGGCACCGCCGCCGCGGCGGTGCTCGCCGTCGACGCGGGCAACAGCAAGACGGACGCGGCGCTGATCGCCGCGGACGGCAGCGTGCTGGGAACCGGGCGCTCCGGGGGGTTCCAGCCGCCGCTGACCGGCATCGAGCGGGCCCTGGACGTCGTCGGGCAGGCCGTCGCGGAGGCCGTGGAGGCGGCGGGCCTGTCGGGGCTCGCGCCCGGGGCGCCGTACGCCCGACGGGTCTCGGCCTGCCTGGCCAATGCCGATCTGCCGGTGGAGGAGCGGCAGCTGACGGAGGCGATGGGGGCGCGCGGCTGGGGCGAAGCCACCGAGGTCCGCAACGACACCTTCGCGATCCTGCGGGCCGGGGTGAACGAGCCGCGCGGGGTCGCCGTGGTGTGCGGGGCGGGCATCAACTGCGTGGGCATGGTGCCCGACGGTCGCACGGCCCGCTTCCCGGCGCTCGGGAAGATCTCCGGCGACTGGGGCGGCGGGGGCGGTCTGGCCGCCGAGGCCCTGTGGTGGGCGGCGCGGGCCGAGGACGGCCGCGGCGGGCCGACGGAGCTGGCGGCCGCGCTGCCGGGACACTTCGGGCTCGGTTCCATGTACCGGCTGATCGAGGCGCTGCACCTGGGCGCCCTCGCGCAGGTACGGACCCACGAGCTGGTGCCGGT
This sequence comes from Streptomyces xanthophaeus, assembly GCF_000725805.1. GTDB lineage: Bacteria > Actinomycetota > Actinomycetes > Streptomycetales > Streptomycetaceae > Streptomyces > Streptomyces xanthophaeus. Next base: position 81,450 of record NZ_KL647134.1, read on the forward strand.
GCTGTTCGCGGTGGCCGCGGCGGGCGATCCGGTGGCCTCGGCCATCGTGGAACGGCAGGCCGAGGAGGTGGTGGCGCTGGCCGTGGTGGCCCTGCGCCGCCTGGACCTGCTGGAGGAGGAGGCACCCGTACTGCTCGGCGGGAGCGTGCTCACGGCCCGGCACCCGCAGCTCAACGGGCGGATCGAGGAGCTCCTGGGCGGACGGGCGCCGCACGCCCGGGCCGAGGTGGTCTCGGCGCCCCCGGTGCTCGGCGCCGGGCTGCTGGGTCTGGACGCGCTCGGGGCCCCGCCCGCATCGCACGGGAAACTCCGTGCCCATTTCGGATGAACCGGGCCCCGGGGAGGGCGCGTCGGGAACCGCGGGGGCCGTAGCGGCGTATTGACCGTGAAGGGGTGACGGGGGCGCCCGCCGTGGTGGATCACCCATGATCGGGCCAAGGTGCTGTGGTCGACCGGCAATGCGGCCATACTGCTGCGCAGGGGATACCACCCAGCGGTAGCTGGGGGGAAGTGAGACCGAGGGGGAGGTCACGGTGGCGATCACATCACGCGCGCCCGCGCCCGGCGGCGGCGCTCCCGTGCCGTCCGCGGGGCCGCAGGCACCGCCGCCCGACGGGCTGCCCGGACGGGGCACCGCCTGGGCCGAGGGCGTGGAGCGGCTGCGCGAGGCGGCGACGACCGAGCCCGGACGGCTGCGGATCATCGGTGCCGTACTGGCCGCCCTGATCGTGCTGTTCGGGGCGGCGAGCGTCTGGGAGATCTCCGGCCGGGTCACGGCCGCGGACGACGTCGTGGGCCGCAGCCAGCCGCTCAGTGCGGACGCCGCGAGCATCTACCGCTCGCTCGCGGACGCCGACACCGCCTCCTCCAGCGGGTTCCTGGCGGGCGCACAGGAGTCGCGCGAGGTCCGCCGGCGCTACGAGACCGACATCGCCAACGCCTCCAAGCTGCTGGTGAACGCGGCGGCCAACACCCGGGCCGATGAGGACTCCCGCAAGCAGATAGCCCTGCTGAGCGAGGGACTGCCGCGCTACACCGGGCTGATCGAGCAGGCCCGCGCCACCAACCGGCAGGGCCTGCCGCTGGGCGGCGCGTATCTGCGCTACGCCAACGAGCAGATGACCACGCAGCTGCTGCCCGCCGCCCAGCGGCTGTACGAGGCGGAGACCGGCCGGCTCTACACGGACTACGACGACGCCCGGTCCTGGCCGCTGGCCTCGGTCGGTACGGGCCTGCTCGCGCTCGCCGGCCTGGCCTGGGCGCAGCGGCGCAACTACCTGCGCACGAACCGGGTCCTCAACCACGGGCTGCTGGCCGCGACGGCCGCCTCCGTGGTGGTGCTGCTGTGGCTTGCCGTGGGGCACACGGTCGCGCGCTCGGGGCTGAGCGAGGCCCGCTCCGACGGGCAGGAGTCCCTGAAGGTGCTCAACGACGCGCGGATCGCCTCCCTCCAGGCCCGGGCCGGGGAGAACCTGACGCTGGTCGCGCGGGGCGCCGTCCTGGCCGAGGACTCCAAGTCCGACAAGTACGACCAGGACTTCACGACCAACCTGGCGCAGTTGGAGACCGGGCTGTCCACGGCCCTGCGGCTGGCCGACGACGAGGCGGGCAAGACGCCCGTGAACCAGGCCGTGGACGGCGTGAAGCAGTGGAAGCAGCGGCACGCGGCCGCCAGGGAGTCCGACCTGAAGGGCGACTACGAGGCCGCGCTGACCCAGGTCATCGGGAACGAGCAGCACAAGGAGAGCAGCGGCGCCGCCTTCGACACGGTCGACGCCTCCCTGGAGCGGGCGGTGGCCCACGAGCAGCAGGAGTTCACCCGGGCCGCCCGGGGCGGGCTCGGGGCGCTGGGCGGTCTGGTGACGGGCGCGGCGGCCCTGGCGGTCGTCGGCGCGGCAGCGGCCCTGCTCGGCATCGGGCGCAGGCTTTCGGAGTACAGGTGACGGCGATGCGGAAACGAGTGAGGGTCTCCGAGGGGTACGAGGGCTACGCCCGCGGCGCGGGGCAGGGCGTCCCGGGCCGGGGTCCCGGAGCCGAAGGCCCGGCTGCGGCTGCGTCCGGGTCCCCGACGGCGACGGCTTCGGCGACGGCCACGGCTACGGGTGGCGCGGGCCTGCCGGCCGGCCCGGCGCCGGCGGCTTCCGGCACCGGGCTACGACGGCTGAAGGGCCGGCTGCGCGGCTGGGGCGGGGTCAGCGCCATGGCCGCGGCCTGCGCCGTGACGGCCGCGGCGGTCCTGCTGCCGCTGGCCCACGCTGCCCCGGAATCCGGCCGTGCGGGCGCGGTGCGCGAACCGCTCGCCCCGGCCGTCGCCCCGGCCGCCCCGGCGGACACCTGCCAGGACCCGGAGGCCAGCCTGCGCCCGTCCGAGGTCGACGGCGCGACCATCGCCCGGATCAAGTCGGCGGGCAAGCTCGTCGCGGGCGTCGACCAGAACAGCTTCCGCTGGGGCTACCGCAACCAGGCCGCCGAAGGCCGCCTCGACGGCTTCGACATCGACCTGGTCAAGGCCATAGCCAAGGACATCCTGGGCGACGAGAACGCGGTCATCTACCGTGCCATCCCCACCAGCCAGCGCGTCCCGGCGCTCCAGGACGGCCGGGTCGACATCGTCGTGCGGACCATGACGATCAACTGCAAGCGGCTGGAGGACGTCGCCTTCTCCACGGCCTACTTCGAGGCGGGGCAGCAGGTGCTGGTCCCCAAGATGTCGCCGATCACCGGCTACGACGACTCGCTCAAGGACCGCAAGGTCTGCACGGCGGCCGGCTCCACGGCGGAGGCGGCCCTCAAGGCGAAGTCCTACGGTGCGGTGCCGGTCAGCGTGCCCAACCAGCTGGACTGCCTGGTCCGGCTCCAGCTGGGCGAGGTCGACGGCATCATCACGGACAACGCGCTCGCCGCCGGTCAGGCCGCCCAGGACCCCTCGGTGCGGCTGGTGGGCTCCCCGTTCACCAAGGAGTTCTACGGGGTCGCGATGAACAAGGACGCGGGCGACCTGGTCCGCCGGGTCAACAAGGTCCTGGACAACTACCGCGCGGGCGGCAATGACAGCCCGTGGATGAAGGCGTACCGCAAGCACCTGGAGCCGGTGCTGCCCGGAGTGACCGCGCCGCCCGCGCCCAAGTACCGGGACGGCTGAGGCCGGTGGCGGAACGGGACGCGGACACGGACGCGGACGCAAAGGCAGGACCGGGCGCGGTGAAGCGGGCGGAGGCTCACTCGTTGGAGGCGTGGTCGGCAGTGATGGACCGGGACGACGTCGACCGCGCGCTGGCCCGGCTGGCCGCCGAACACGAGGCGGTCGAGACCTCGCTGCTCGCCCTCCAGGACCACGCCGGACGCCGGCTGCTGGAGGGGGCCGCCCTGACCGGGGTCACCCAGGAGCGCTGGGCGGTCGCCGACGCGGCCGTCACCCGGCTGTGGACGTACTTCGACGCCTACAGCGGGGCCCTGAGCGCTGCCCGGAAGATCCGCGAGCGGCGCCGCTGGCCGAACCGCGAGGACCTGGTCGAGCTGACCGACCGGCTGCGCGGGCCCGGCGTGCTGATCGCCGGGGCGGGCGTGGAGGGCGCGGCCCTGGCGGAGCGCTTCTCGCTCGCCGAGCTGGTGGCCCGGATGAACGAGCTGTACGCGCGTTCGCTGGACGTGGTGGTCGCCGCCGACGCGGTGTGGACGGCCCTGCCCGCCCGGATCGACCTGCTCGCCGCGGAGCTGCACCGCACCAGGAGCCTCGCCCACTCGGTGGGGGTCCGCCCGGGCGAGCACCCCTCGGGCGACGACCTGGAGGAGATCACGGCCGAGCTGACGGAGCTGCGGGCCCGGGTGATCGCGGACCCGCTGGCGTTCTGGCTGCCGGTGACGGGCAGTTCGGCGCCCGGTGGCGGCCGTCCCGACACGGCGCGCTACGACCGGGCCGCGCTCGCGCTGGAGGACGTACGCCGGGAGGTCGAGGCGGTGCTGGCCGTGCGGCAGGACGCCGAACAGCGGCTGATCAGCCTGCGGGACGTGCTCTCGCGGGCCGACCGGACCCTCGCGGAGGCCCGTACGGCGCGCGTCGAGGTGCTGGCGAAGATCGCCGCGTCCGAGGTACCGGCGGTCAGCGGCCCGCCCACGGCGCTCCAGGAACAGCTCGCGGCGGCGGCCGAGCACCGGCGCCAGGCCCGCTGGCACCGGCTCTCTCCGCTCCTCGATTCCCTGGAGGAGCGGGCGGAGGAGGAACTGCGCAGGGCCCGTGAATCGTTGACGGCGGTGACGGCGCCCCTGGCGGTACGGGCCGAACTGCGCGGGCGGCTGGACGCGTACAAGGCGAAGGTGGCCCGGCACGGAATGGCGGAGGACCCGCTGCTGGTCGAGCGGTACGACACGGCCCGTCGGATGCTGTGGAGCGCACCCTGCGACCTGCGCGTCGCGGAGCAGGCCGTCCTGCGCTACCAGCAGGCGGCGGCAGAAGCATTGCAGGGCACGGGAACTCCCGGAAAGGAGGGCGCATGAGCCTGATCGGAACGGCGTGTGTGCGCCCCGGCTGCCCGGGGGCGTACGAGGACATGGGCGGCGGCGAGCTGTACTGCGACACCTGCGGACTGGCGCCGATCGGCGCGGTCGCGGCGGGTGCCGAGGAGCTGGTGTCCCCGCCGACGGGGATGACGAGCGCGGCCCGCGGGGGCCTGGGCTCCGGCGGTTCGCGGGGGTCCGAGAGCTCCCAGGGCTCCCGGGGCTCGCACGGCTCCGCGCGGTCCTCGGCCTCCGCGCGGTCCTCGCGGTCGTCCTCGTCGCGGCGCTCGGTGTCGGGGCGGCTCTCCCGCTCGCTGTCGGGGGCCGCCTCCACCCGGTCGGTGTCGGTGCGCAGTTCGGGCTCGGCGGCCGCGTCCTCGGGGCGCAGCAGGCTGGGCGCCGGGCTGGTCAACGTACCGGAGGTGCCGCGTCCCGATCCTTCGGCGGCGGTGCTGGAGAATCCGGAGGTGCCGGAGCGCAAGCGGTTCTGCTCGCGCTCGGACTGCGGTGCCCCGGTGGGCCGGGCCCGCGGGGACCGGCCGGGCCGCACCGAGGGCTTCTGCACGAAGTGCGGGCACCCGTACTCCTTCGTGCCCAAGCTGCGCGCGGGTGACGTGGTGCACGGCCAGTACGAGGTGGCGGGCTGCCTGGCGCACGGCGGGCTCGGCTGGGTCTACCTGGCGGTGGACCGGGCCGTCTCGGACCGGTGGGTGGTGCTCAAGGGCCTCCTGGACACCGGCGACCAGGACGCCATGGAGGCGGCGATATCGGAACGCCGCTTCCTCGCGGAGATCGAGCACTCCAACATCGTGCGGATCTACAACTTCGTGGAGCACCTGGACCAGCGGACCGGTTCGCTGGACGGGTACATCGTCATGGAGTACGTGGGCGGCAAGTCCCTCAAGGAGATCGCGAACGAGCGGCGCCGGCCCGACGGCCGCCGCGACCCGCTGCCGGTGGAACAGGCCTGCGCCTACGGCATCGAGGCCCTGGAGGCCCTCGGCCACCTGCACAGCCGCAACCTCCTGTACTGCGACTTCAAGGTCGACAACGCGATCCAGCAGCAGGACCAGCTGAAGTTGATCGACATGGGCGCGGTGCGGCGGATGGACGACGAGGAGTCGGCCATCTACGGCACGGTGGGCTACCAGGCCCCGGAGGTCGCGGAGCTGGGTCCGTCGGTCGCCTCCGACCTGTACACGGTGGCGCGGACGCTGGCCGTGCTGACCTTCGACTTCCAGGGCTACACCAATGTCTTCGTGGACTCGCTGCCCGACCCGGAGCACATCGAGGTGTTCGGGCGCTACGAGTCCTTCTACCGGCTGCTGGTCCGGGCGACGGATCCGGACCCGGGGCGGCGCTTCGCCTCCGCGCAGGAGATGGCGGACCAGCTGACGGGCGTGCTGCGGGAAGTGGTCGCCCTGCAGACGGGCCGCCCGAGGCCGCAGCTGTCGACGCTCTTCGGGCCGGAGCTGCGGGTTCCGGACACCCGGCTGTTCGCGGAGGGCCCGGACGCCGCGGGGCCCGGCGGGCCGCTGGTCTCCCGGCTCGGCTACCGGACCGGTCCGCAGACCTCCGCCGGGCGCGGGCTCTTCGGGGCCCTGGGCCGCGGCAGGTCAGCACGGGCCGGGGCGGTTGGTACTGGCGGTGCGGGCGGTACGGGTCCTGCCGTCGGGGCCGTCGGGGCTGTCGTTTCCGGGGCCGGGACGCCCGTGCCCGCGGTCGGCGCGCCCTACGCGACGCACCCGTCGACGCACCCCTCCGGGGCCGGCACCCCGCCGGGCGGCACGCCTTCGCCCGGCGGTGCGCCTTCGCCCGGCGGTGCGTTCGGGGGTGCTCCGCTGCCCGCGCTCGGGACCACGGCCACGCACGTGGCCGCCGCGCAGGTCCCCGGCCCCAGACCGGCCCCCGCGCCCCCGGGCGCGCCGCCGGTCCCGGCCAGACCCGCGGGGGCCGTACCCGTACTCCTGTCGCCGCCCCCCGCGGGGGCGAGCACGCTCGACCCGCGGGACACCGCGCTGGCGCTGCCCGTCCCCCTGGTGGACGCGGGCGATCCCAACGCCGGGTTCCTGACCGGCCTGCTGGCCTCCGCCCCGGCGGACCTGCTCGGCGCACTGGGTTCGGCCCCCGCCGACTCGGCCGAACTGCGCCTGCGGGAGCTGCGGGCCCGGCTGGAGCTGGGCGAACTGCCCGCCGCCGGGGCGACCCTGGCGGGGCTCGAAGCCCGGCATCCGGACGACTGGCGGGTGGTGTGGGCCCGCGGGATCGCCTCGCTGGCCACCGGCGAGAACGAGATCGCGGCCCTGTCGTTCGACGCGATCTACGACGCCTTCCCGGGCGAGCCCGCACCGAAGCTGGCCCTCGCCCTGTGCGCGGAGGTGCTCGGCCAGCTCGACAACGCCGCCGAGTACTACCGGCTCGTCTGGATCACGGACCCTGGATTCGTGAGCGCGGCCTTCGGGCTGGCCCGGGTCCAGCTGGCCGCCGGTGACCGGGCCGCGGCCGTGCGGACGCTGGAATCCGTACCGGAGGCTTCGATCCACTACACGGCCGCACGGGTGGCCTCCGTACGCGCACGTCTGCGCGACCGGTCTCCCGAGGAGGCGCTGCTGCCCGATCTGGCGGCCGCCTCCGACCAGGTGGAGGCGCTGCGGCGGTTCGGGCTGGACCCGGAGCGGCAGGAGCGGCTGGCAGCCGAGGTTCTGGGCTCGGCCCTGGACTGGGTACTGTCGGGTAGCCGGGGTTCCGACCCCGGCCGGACCACGCTGCTCGGCAGTCAACTGGACGAGCGGGGCCTGCGCTTCGGCCTGGAGCGCTCGTACCGCCTTCTCGCTCGGCTGGCACAGCGGGGCGAGGAGAGGATCGAACTGGTGGAGCGGGCAAACCGTTTCCGTCCCCGGACGTGGGTGTGATTGATGTCGATGCATCGGCCGTCTGGCTGCCCCAGCTGCGCGGAACCCCTCGAAGAGGGGGACCGTTTCTGCGGTGTCTGCGGCTACGCAGTCTCCGCCGCCCCGCCGGCCCGCCCGGCCGTCTCCGCGGGCCGTCCCGCCGAGGCGCCCGCGGCGGAACCCGCGCCCGGGTGGGGCAGTGTCTCCGGCGCGGCGCCCACGCTGGTCGGTGACGCGGGCGGCGGCTGGTCCGCGAGCCCGACGGAACAGGGCGCGGCGGCGGCCGCGACCCCGCCGCAGGGCGGCGCGCCCTGGCCGGTGGCCGAGCCCCGCTACGACCTGCGGGCGGGCTCCGGCACACCGCCGGAGGGCGTCCCGTGGGGCCCGGCCGAGGAACCGTACGCGGCGCCTGCGCCCGCGGCCGCGACCCCGCCCGCCGAGCCGTACGCAGCGGGGCCCGCGCCCGAAGCCCCGTACGCCGCCGCACCGGAGGGCGCCCCGTACGCAGGGGGCCCCGCGCCCGAGAGCCCGTACGCCGCAGTACCGGAGGCCGCCGAGGCGGACGGTGCGGAAGCCGAACCGCAGGGCGCCGCGGCCGAGGGCGGGAAGACCTGCGTGGCCTGCCGGGCCGGCCGGGTCGACACCGACGGGTACTGCGAGCACTGCGGCCACGCCCAGCCCCGCGAGCGCGACCACCTGGAGGAGGAGCTCGGCAGCGTCGCCGCCGTCAGCGACCGCGGACTGCGCCACCACCGCAACGAGGACTCCTTCGCCGTGGCCGCCACCGCCCTGCCCGACGGGTCCGCCGCCACCGTGGCCATCGTCTGCGACGGCGTCTCGTCCGCGAGCCGCCCCGACGAGGCCTCGGCCGCGGCGGCGGGCGCCGCCAACGAGGCGCTGCTCGACGCGCTCCCGCGCGGCGCCCACCCCCAGGAGGCCATGCACGAGGCGATCCTGGCGGCCGCGGCCGCCGTGAACGCCCTGGCCCCCGAAGTCCCCGGCGCACAGAACGCCCCCGCGTGCACCCTGGTCGGAGCCGTCGTCAGCGGCGGCCTGCTGACCATCGGCTGGGTGGGCGACAGCCGGGCCTACTGGGTCCCCGACGACCGCGCCGCCCTGCCGCGCCGGCTCACCGAGGACGACTCCTGGGCGGCCCAGATGGTCGCGGCCGGACTGATGGGCGAGGCCGAGGCCTACGCCGACGTCCGCGCGCACGCGATCACCGGCTGGCTGGGCGCCGACGCCTACGACCTCGAACCGCACACGGCCACCTTCAAGCCGGACCACGCCGGTGTGGTCGTGGTCTGCACCGACGGCCTGTGGAACTACGCCGAGTCCGCCCGGGAGATGGCCCAGGTGCTGCCCGCCGACGCCGCCACCCGGCCCCTGCACAGTGCGCAGGTCCTCGTGGGCCACGCCCTCGACGGCGGCGGCCACGACAACGTGACGGTGGCCGTCGTCCCGTTCGCCGCGCTCCCCGACCCCCGCCCCGCCCCGCAAACGGAACCGGCCGGGGCAGCGGAAGCGGAAGCAGGACCGGCGGCCGGTCCGGACGCGCACCCCCGGGCCTGACCCTCCTGCCCGGGCCCCGGGCGGTGTCCCGCCGACCGGGCTGGACTCGTGGCGCCCGGCAACCGCTCCCTGACCCAGTCCGTCCGACGAGACACCACCGAGGAGTCCAACCGATGGCGAACTTCGCCAAGCCGAGCGCCCCGCGCTTCAGCGTGGAGGTGTACCAGAACGAGTTCCTCCCCGAGGGCGGGCGGGACGTCCACGCGATCGTCACGGTCACCTCCACGGGCGGCGCGACCGCCACCCGCGCGGCGGCGGCCCAGGGCTCGGCCGCGGTCGTGATCATGGTCGACTGCTCCGGTTCCATGGAGTACCCGCCCGACAAGATGCGCGGCGCCCGCGAGGCCACGGCCGCCGCCGTCGACACCCTGCGCGACGGCACCTCCTTCGCCGTGATCGCCGGCACGCACGTGGCCAAGGAGGTCTACCCGGGTCAGGGCCGCCTCGCCGTCGCCGATCCCGCCACGCGGGCCCAGGCCAAGGAGGCCCTGCGCGGCCTGACCTCCGGCGGCGGCACCGCCATCGGGACCTGGCTGCGCCTCGCCGACGGGCTGCTGCGCCAGTCCCCGGCCGCCATCCGGCACGGCATCCTGCTCACCGACGGCCGCAACGAGCACGAGGAACCGGCCGTGCTGCGCGCCACCCTCGACGCGTGCGCGGGCCGCTTCACCTGCGACGCCCGCGGGGTGGGCACCGACTGGGAGGTCAAGGAGGTGACGGGCATCGCCGGGGCCCTGCTCGGCTCCGCCGACATCGTGGCCGACCCGGCGCACCTGGCCGAGGACTTCACGCGCATGATGGAGAACGTCATGGGCAAGGAGGTCGCGGACGTCGCACTGCGCCTGTGGACCCCGGTCGGCGTGGAGATCCAGTACGTCAAGCAGGTCGCGCCCACGGTCCAGGACCTCACCGACCGCCGCGTCGAGGCGGGCCCGCGCGCGGGCGACTACCCGACGGGGTCCTGGGGCGACGAGTCCCGCGAGTACCACGTGTGCGTGCGCGTCCCCGACGCGAACGTCGGCCAGGAGATGCTCGCGGCCCGTGCCACCCTCGTCCTGCCGGGGCCGGCCGGAGAGCCGCCGACGACCCTGGCCCAGGGCCTGGTGCGCGCGGTGTGGACGAACGATCTGGTCGCCTCCACCGCCATCAACCCGCAGGTCGCCCACTACACCGGCCAGGCGGAGCTCGCGCAGGCTATCCAGCAGGGCCTGGAAGCCCGCAAAATGGGCGATGTCGATGGTGCCACCGCCAAACTCGGACGAGCGGTACAGCTGGCGAGCGCTTCGGGGAACGCCGACACTGCGAAACTGCTCGCGAAGGTGGTGGATGTCGTGGACGCGGTGAACGGTACTGTGCGGCTGAAGGCGAGGGTCGCCGATGCCGACGAGATGACTCTTGAAACGCGATCGACGCAGACCGTCCGAGTGAAGAAGACCTGAGAAGACCACAAGACCTGACGTGATGACGCAGGGAGAAGAAGGGGGAAGCGCCGCCATGCCGACCTGCCCGAACGGGCACCAGTCCGCGTCCGACGACTGGTGCGAGGTCTGCGGCCACCGCATGGCCGCATCCGAGAGCACCTCCGCGGCGCCCTCGTACGGCTACGGCTTCCCCCCGACCCCCGGTGACGCCACCGCCCAGGCCGAACTCTGCCCGCAGTGCCGGACCCCGCGCGAGGCCATGGCTCCGTTCTGCGAGGAGTGCCGCTACAACTTCCTGACGCGTACGGCGACCTCGTACGCCCCGCTCACCCCGGAGACGGGCCCCCAGGGATCCGGCGCCACGCCCCCGCCGCCCCCTCCGGCGCCGCCCGTACCGGCTCCCGGGACGTACTCCCAGGACCACTTCGAGTACCAGGGCTCGCGGCCGTCCCGGGTCAACCGGCCGGCCGAGCCGCTCCAGCGCGAGGACGACTGGCTGCTGCCCCCGCCGGTCCACGAGCAGCAGCAGGAGTACCAGCAGCCTCCGCAGCCCCAGTACCAGCAGCAGCCCCCGCCGCAGCAGCAGCCGGAGTACCAGCACCAGCAGCAGTACCAGCCCTTCCCGTCCCAGGGCGGCGGCTGGACGGCGACGATCGGCCCCGACCGCTCGTACTTCATGGCGATGATGCAGCGCAGCGGCCCGGAGGCGGCCGGGCTCAACCTGCCCGCGTACTCCCCGGAGCAGCACCTCCCGCTGTCCGGCGGCCAGATCACCATCGGCCGCCGCCGCGCCTCCACGGGCGAGTCCCCGGACATCGACCTGTCGGTCCCCCCGGAGGACCCGGGCGTCTCCCACCAGCACGCGGTCCTGGTCCAGCAGCCGGACCTCAGCTGGGCGGTGGTGGACCAGAACTCCACCAACGGCACCACGATCAACGGCGGCGAGGACCCCATCCAGCCCTACGTCCCGATCCCCCTCTCCGACGGCGACCGCGTCCACGTGGGCGCCTGGACCACGATCACGATCCGCCGCAGCTGATTCAGACCTCCCCCAGCGGCCATACGTAAGGGCCCTGGGGGTCGTCCAGCCAGGACCACTGGCCTTGCGGGGTGACCGTGACGCCGAAGCGTTCGCGGGGCGGGCGGCCCTCGCGGCGCCAGAGGTCCAGGGCCTCGCGGGGGTGGAGGACGCCCGCGGTCAGGACGAGCATGAACTGGAAGCGCTCGTTCTCCACCAGCTCGTACGGGAGGGACTGCAGCGCCGCGGTCTCGGCGGAGGGCGCCCCCGCCGTGGCCCCGCGCAGCGGGACGAAGTACGCCGAGGTGTGCAGGAAGCGGCCCTCCGCGAAGGCCGGGTCCCGGACCGTGAGGGCGATCAGGCCCGTCGACAGGGGGGCCAGGATGCGGGCGCCCGGGCGGCACTGGCCGGGCCAGGCGGGCGGGATCAGGGGCAGAGTGCAGGTCACCATGATCCGGTCGAAGGGGGCCCGTGAGGGGCAGCCGCGGGCGCCGTCGCCGGTGACCACGGCCGGGTGGTAGCCGAGCTGGGCCAGGTGGGTCCGCGCCGACTCGGTGATCTCCTCGTCGAGGTCCACGGTGGTGACCAGGTCCTCGCCGAGCCGGTGGCAGAGCAGGGCGGCGTTGTAGCCGGTGCCCGCGCCGATCTCCAGCACGTTGTCGCCGTCGCGCACGTCGAGGGCCGCCAGCATCTTCGCCATCAGCGACGGCTGGCTGCTGGAGGAGAGCAGCTCGCCGTCGCGCAGCCGGGTGGCGAGGGGGGCGTCGGTGTACACACCGCGCAGCCAGCGGGCGCGCTGCACGGGGTCTGGGTCGTCGCCCCACAGGCGTTCGTGGCCGGCGCCGCGCCCGGTCCAGAAGTAGGGGACGAAGACGTGCCGGGGCACGGCCGCGAAGGCGGCCCGCCATGCGGGGTCGTCCAGTGCCCCGGCGGCCGTCAGTTCCCGCACCTGGGCGGCGTGCGCGGTCTCGCGCAGGTCCCGTACCTCGGTGCCTGGGGTTTCAGCGCCCATGTCTCCACTGTCCTGCGGGTGGCCTCCGCAGGCGACCGCGGGCGGTCCTAGGTCCGGAGTACTCCGTCCGGGTGTCTGAGACGATGGTCGGGTGAATGAGATTCCGCGGGGCGCACTTCAGGAGCAGACCTTCTACGAGCAGGTCGGCGGCGAGGAGACCTTCCGCCGCCTCGTGCGGCGGTTCTACGAGGGGGTCGCACAGGACCCGCTGCTGCGCCCGATGTACCCGGAAGAGGACCTCGGTCCCGCCGAGGAGCGCTTCACGCTGTTCCTGATCCAGTACTGGGGCGGCCCCACCACCTACAGCCAGCACCGCGGGCACCCGCGCCTGCGGATGCGGCACGCCCCGTTCCAGGTGGATGCCGCGGCGCACGACGCCTGGCTCGCGCACATGCGGGTGGCCCTGGACGAGCTGGGGCTGGCGCCGGAGCACGAGGCGCAGCTGTGGAAGTACCTGACGTACGCCGCCGCGTCGATGATCAACACCGCGGGCTAGGTCCGGAGCGGCCCGATCGGACCGCTCAGACGGGGCGGACCTGGAGGGCGCCCAGGCCGGAGCTGCTGCCGGGGCGGCGGGTGGCGACGGAGCCGTACGGGGTGCGCAGGCGCAGCCAGCTGCCGGAGGCCAGCAGGGCCACGGGAGCCGGGGCGCCGGTGGCGGGGACCGCAGGGGCCTGGAGGCCGGCGGGGGCCGCAGGGACGGCCGAGCGGACCGGCCGCAGGAAGCCGAGGGACTGCGCGGCGTGCACGACCCGCAGCGGGAGCTCGGTGTCGCCCAGCGTCCGGGACCATATCTCGCGGCCGATGCGGTCGCGCTCCGAGCGGGTCCGGTGCTGCACGGGCAGGGCCTCGTCGCGGGTCCGGAACTCGGCCACGGCTGCCGCGACGGCGTCCCGCATCTGCTCGGGGCCGGGCAGTCCGGGCAGCTGCTGCCAGCCGCCGCGGGGCGGGAGCAGGCCCGCCCAGGGCGGTCCGGTGACCGAGCCGGGTACGAGGGCCGAGGCCGCGGCCTCGTCGACGGACTCCAGCAGCTCCCCCGCCGAGACGGTGACGTCCAGCGGGGTGCCGACGGGCGCGGCGAGCCGCACCGTACGGATGGCGAGGACCTCGAAGGACGGCGGCCGCCCGAAGACGGCGAGCGCGCGGCCGCCGGCCTGGAGGCGGACGGCGGCCGCGCGGTCGTAGTGCACCAGCCGCCCCAGGAAGGCGGCGAGGTCCGCCGCCTCCCCGGAGTCGGCGAAATGCAACGGTCCGCTCATGCCGCGAGGCGCCCTTCGGAACCCTTGGGGGCCTCGGGCCCGTCGAGGTACTCCTGGAGGAACTGCTTCTCCTCGGCCGTGATGCGGCGGGGCCGCCCCTCGGCGAGGTTGTACGGGACGACCACGGTCTCGGCGCGCACGTACACCGTCTCGGGCGCGCTGTCGGTCGCCTCGTCCTTGACCTCGTAGCGGATGGTCAGGGACGCCGCACCGATCCGGGTCACCCAGGACTCGATGAGGACCGGCTCGTGACGGTGCACGAGGGGCAGCTTGTAGTCGATCTCGTGGCGGGCCACGACGGATCCGCCCGTGAAGGACTCGCTGCCCTCCCCCGGCGCGAGGCGGAACATGAAGTCGATCCGCGCCTCCTCCAGGTAACGGAGGAAGACGACGTTGTTGACGTGCCCGAAGGCGTCCATGTCCGCCCAGCGCAGGGGGCACCGGTACTGGTGTCTGGCCATCTTCGCGGCCTCAGCCTCGGGTGAGCTTCTTGTAGGTGGCACGGTGCGGGCGGGTGGCGTCCGCACCGAGGCGCTCGACCTTGTTCTTCTCGTAGGACTCGAAGTTGCCCTCGAACCAGTACCACTTGGAGTCACCCTCGTACGCGAGGATGTGGGTGGCGACCCGGTCGAGGAACCAACGGTCGTGGGAGATGACCACGGCCGCACCGGGGAACTCGAGCAGGGCGTTCTCCAGGGAGGAGAGCGTCTCGACGTCGAGGTCGTTGGTGGGCTCGTCGAGGAGCAGCAGGTTGCCGCCCTCCTTGAGCGTCAGGGCCAGGTTCAGGCGGTTGCGCTCACCGCCGGACAGGACGCCGGCCGGCTTCTGCTGGTCCGGACCCTTGAAGCCGAAGGCGCTGACGTACGCGCGGGACGGCATCTCGACCTGGCCGACGTTGATGTAGTCCAGCTCGTCCGACACGACCGCCCAGAGGGTCTTCTTGGGGTCGATGTTGGCGCGGGACTGGTCGACGTAGCTGATCTTGACGGTCTCGCCGACCTTGATGGCGCCGGAGTCCGGCGTCTCCAGGCCCTGGATCATCTTGAAGAGCGTGGTCTTGCCGGCACCGTTGGGGCCGATGATGCCGACGATGCCGTTGCGCGGCAGCGTGAACGACAGGTCGTCGATGAGGACCTTGTCACCGAAGGCCTTCGAGAGGTTGTTGACCTCGACGACGATGGAGCCCAGACGCGGGCCCGGCGGGATCTGGATCTCCTCGAAGTCCAGCTTCCGCATCTTGTCCGCCTCGGCCGCCATCTCCTCGTAGCGGGCCAGACGGGCCTTGGACTTGGTCTGGCGCCCCTTGGCGTTGGACCGCACCCACTCAAGCTCTTCCTTGAGGCGCTTCTGGCGCTTCTCGTCCTTGCGGCCCTCGACCTTGAGACGGGTGGCCTTCTTCTCCAGGTAGGTGGAGTAGTTGCCCTCGTACGGGTGCGCGCGGCCGCGGTCGAGTTCGAGGATCCACTCGGCGACGTTGTTCAGGAAGTACCGGTCGTGGGTGACGGCCACGACGGCGCCCTTGTACTGCGAGAGGTGCTGCTCCAGCCAGTTCACCGACTCGGCGTCGAGGTGGTTGGTGGGCTCGTCGAGGAGCAGCAGGTCCGGGGCCTCGATCAGCAGCTTGCAGAGCGCGACGCGGCGCTTCTCGCCACCGGAGAGGTTGGTGACGGGCCAGTCGCCGGGCGGGCAGCCCAGGGCGTCCATGGCCTGCTCCAGCTGGGCGTCGAGGTCCCAGGCATTGGCGTGGTCCAGGTCCTCCTGGAGCTTGCCCATCTCGTCCATGAGCGCGTCGGTGTAGTCGGTCGCCATCAGCTCGGCGACCTCGTTGAAGCGCTTGAGCTTGCCCATGACCTCGGCGGCGCCGTCCTGGACGTTCTCCAGCACGGTCTTCGAGTCGTCGAGCTTGGGCTCCTGCATGAGGATGCCGACGGTGAAGCCGGGCGACAGGAACGCGTCGCCGTTGGACGGCTGCTCCAGGCCCGCCATGATCTTCAGAACGGTGGACTTACCGGCGCCGTTCGGGCCGACCACACCGATCTTCGCGCCGGGCAGGAAGTTCAGGGTGACGTCATCAAGAATCACCTTGTCGCCGTGCGCCTTGCGCGTCTTGCGCATGGTGTAGATGAACTCAGCCAAGAGAAACCGTCCGGCAGATCGATGGGTGGGCAGATACACCCCATCTTGCCGTACGTCCATCCCCCGGGGGAAACGCGTATGGCCGGCGCCCCTGAGCTGGGACGGCGCAGGAGGCCGTGGCCGGGCGGACACGGAGGGTAGCCGAAGTCGTGCTCACCAGGCTCGCAGCCGGTGTGTGCGGGCCGGAAAAGGGGCTCGGCCGTGCCTCTCCCCACGGCAGAATGCCGGTGACGTGACGGCGGTCCGGGGAATCGGGCGGGCCGGGGGCAGCGGGTTCAGGGGGGTCAGTGGGGAGCGCACTCATCGGATTGGCGGCCGCGGTGGTGGGCGTCACCGGCACGCTCATAGCCACCGTGCTGTCGCAGCGCCTGATGGCCCGCGTGCAGTCGCAGCAGTTCGCGCACCAGCAGCAGGAAGCCGAGGCCCAGTGGCTGCGCGAGCAGCACGTCGTCGAGACGGGCCGGCGCCGCGAGGGCTACACGAACGTCAACGCGGCCTTCCGCCGCTACCGGACGCAGCTGATGAACTTCCTGTGGACCGTGCACAAGGGCGCCGTGACCGCGCAGGCGCGGGAAGCGGTCGAAGAGGCCCGGCGCGATCACCACTCCGTCCTGGCCGAGACGCAGATGGTCGCGTCCGCCGAGGTCCTTGCCGAGCTGAACGACATGACGAAGTCACTGTCGGAGACCTACCGCCGGATCATGTGCCTGGAGGAGGGCACTCCCGACCCGGACGGATCGTTCGACGAGATCCGCACGGACTTCGCCCGGCTGTGGGAGCAGTGGGAGCGGATGCTCGGCGCGATGCGGGCCGATCTCGGCGTGGAGGGCGACGTGGAGGGCGGCGGCGCCGAGCGGGCCGCGCTCAGCCCCTGACGGCCGGCCCCCTCGCTCTCCGCCCTCACGGACCGCAGCTTCATCTCGGAGGAAACGTGGACAACACCTTGCTGGCGCTCGCCGGCACGACGATCGCCGTGGCGGGCACCCTGCTCGCCCCCGTCCTGTCGCAGCGGCTGCTCGCACGCGCCGAGTCGGACCGCTTCGCGCGTGAGGAGCAGGTGGCCGACACCCAGTGGGTCCGTGAACAGCAGGTCGCCGAGCTGGCGCGGCGCCGTGACTGCTACGTGAGCGCGAACGCCGGGTACCGCCGCTACCGCATCGAGCTCATGCGGTACCTGTGGCTCGTCCACAAGGCAGAGGCCACCCCGGAGGCCCGGACGGTCATGGAGGACGCCCGCCACTCCATGCACAACGCCTTCGCGGAGGCCCAGATGGCCGCTTCGGACGCGGTCCTGGCGGAGCTGGACTCCATGACGCAGAACCTTGCGCGGATGTACGACCGGGTGATGCGCCTGGAGGAGGGCACCTCCGCACCCGGCAGCTCGTTCGAGGAGATACAGACCGGTCTGTTGCGGGCCAACGAACAGTGGGTGGTCATGCGCGGTGCGATGCGGGCCGACCTCGGCGTCGGCGCGGAGGTCGTGGCGCTCCCGCAGGAGTGAGACGGCGGGAGCGCGGAGGGGGCGCCGCCCTTGCGGCGGCGCCCCCTCACGGTGTCCTGCGCGGTGGGCCTCAGGCCTTGGAGGCCGCCCGGCGCGTACGTGCGGCCAGGATCAGGCCCGCGCCCGCGACGAGCGCGGCTCCGGCGCCGCCCGCGGCGAGCGCGGTGTCGGAACCGGCGCCGGTGGAGGCGAGGGAACCGCCGCTGCCGGTGACCGTCAGGTTGCCGTTACCGGCGCCCGTCGTGACCGTGGTGGTCGTGCCGGTGGTGCCGGTGCCTGTGCCCGAGCCCGTGCCCGTGCCCGTGGTGACGACGACGGGCTGGACGCCCGTGCCGGTGCCGGTGCCCGTGTCGGGCTTGGCGGTGCCCTCGGCGGCCTTGTCCTTGGCGCGGGCCTCATGCTGGCCGGTCTTGAGGAAGGCGACGCGGTCCTGGGCGGAGCCCTTGAGGGCCGCCTTGCCCGCGGCCTTCACCTCGGCGCCGCCGTCGTTGATGAGCTTGGAGATGCGCAGGTAGTTGTCCTCGTCGCGCAGCTCGTACTGGGTCACCTCCAGGAAGTGACGCAGCTCGGCGGGGGTCGGGCTGCCGTTCAGCAGCTTGCTGATCTCCTCGGACAGGATCGGGCCGTCCTCGGCCTCGTCGATCCGGGCCAGCTCGACCAGGTCGTCCTCGGCCTGAGCCCGGTACTGGCCGGTCTCGACGAAGGCGCGCAGCTCGGCCGGGACGCTCCGGCGCAGGACCTTCACGGCCTGCTCGCGCAGCCCCGATCCCGCCGCGGCCTTGCCGATGATCCGGGCCGTCTCGACCCGGTCGTCGTCGAAGCGGGCCTCGTGCTGGCCGGTCACGATGAAGGCGTGGACGTCGGCCGCGGAGCCGCGCAGGGCCTGGCGGCCCGCCCCGCGCACCCCGCGGCCCGCCTTCGGGTCGCTGATGATGCGGGCGATCTCGATGCGCTCGTCCTCGGTGCGGGCCGCGAACTGGCCCGTCTCCAGGAAGACGCGCATCGCCGCGGGACCGGCGTCGAGGGCCTTGCTGCCGCGCTCCCGGAAGACGGAGTCGCGCGGCGCCGCGTGCATGAGCCGCAGGATCTCTATCCGGTCGGCTTCGGCCTGCCGGTCGGCCGCGGTCGGGCCGGAGGGCTGAGCGGGGGTGTTCCCGGCCGGGGCCGGGTTCGCCGCCGTGCCGGTGGCCGCCTCGGCCGGGCTCTGGTCAGGAGCCGTGGGCGAGGAGGGCCGGCCGACGGCCGAGGCGTGGTCGTCGGCGAGGGCCGGCGAGGCGAGCAGAACGGCCGGAGCAATGGCAGCGGCGGTGACCACCGCGGCGATCCGGGACAACTTCACAGACAGCACCCCTGTTTTGGTTTTCACAAGATCACACGATCTTGTACCGGGCCACTGTAGGCGGTTCGGACGGGCAAATCGAACGAGTTCAAATGGAAGCGTCACGTCCGGGGGCGGTAGACGGTCAGGGCGTCGGGGAGCTCGTCCAGGACCAGGGCGGCCGGGGCCTTCGCGTACTCGCCGTCGTAGGCGATCGGGGTGCCCGCCGGGATCTCCGCGATCCGCAGGCTCCGCAGCCGGGTGGCCACATGGACCGGGGACCGGGTCAGCGGGCCCGCCAGCGCGGCGGCGAGGAGGCGGGGGCCCGGGCGGCCTCCGCCTCGGACGAGCCGGACGTCCAGCAGCCCCTCGCCGAGGTCGTCCCGGCGGCGGGGGGTGGGGCCGGTGCCCTGGTAGGTGCCGTTGCCCACGAAGAGCAGCCACGCATGCAGCGGTCGCCCGGCCAGCCGCAGCCGCACCGGCCGCTCGGCGCGCAGCACCTTCCAGGCGGCCAGCAGCGCGGCCGGGCCGCCGCCGATGCGCGGGGCCCAGTGCAGCCGGTGGCGCAGCAGCTCCGGGTAGGCGCCGATGCTGAAGTTGTTCAGGAAGTAGCCGGCCGCGGCGCCGTCCGGGCCCGGGCTGAAGCGGCCCACGCCGACGTGGACCGCGTGGCCCGCCTGCACGGCGCGGCAGGTGTCCTCGACCCCGGCGAGGCCCAGGTCCAGCGCGAAGTGGTTGAGGGTGCCTCCGGGGAACACCGCCAGCGGTACCCCGGCCTGCAGTGCGGCGACCGCGGCCGCGTTGACGGTGCCGTCGCCTCCGCACACGCCGAGCACGGTGGCCCGGGAGGCCGCCGCCGCCAGTTCGGCGGGCAGGTCCCCGTCCTTCCATTCGATCACCTCGGCCTTGGGGAGCCGGGTGCGCAGGGCCGCGAGCCCCGCCTGCGCCGCGGTCCCCGACCAGGTGTTGACCACCACCGTGAGCCCGTCGCCGTCGGGCAGCGCGGGAGCCCCGGCGGCCGTCCGCTCGTCACCGGGCACCACGCGGGCCTGCTGGACGTCCCGCGCCAGCCTGCGTACGACGAACCCCGCGGCCACGCCCAGCGCCGCACCCGCGACCACGTCGGAGGGGTAGTGCACCCCGGTGTACACGCGGGAGAAGGCCACGGACGCGGCCACCGGAGCCAGAGCGGCGCCCCAGCCCGGGGACTCCAGCGCCAGCCCGGCGGTGAAGGCGAAGGCCGACGCCGAGTGCCCGGAGGGGAACGAGGTGGTCTGTGGCTGGGTCGCCAGCTGCCGCACCGCCGGTACGCCGTGCAGCAGCGGCCGGGGGCGGCGTACGGACCACTTGCCCACGGTGTTGATCGTCGCGGAGGCCAGCGCCAGCGAGGCGACCCCGCGCACGGCGGCCTTGCGGGCCCGGGCCGATCCGAAGAGGGCGATGCCGGCGGCGGCCCCGCCCCACAGCACGCCGTGGTTCGCGGCCCGTCCCAGCCTCGGCAGCACCCGGTCGGCGCCGGGCCAGTGCCGCCGGGCCACGAAGTCGAACAGTCCCCGGTCCCACCGGGCGACCGCGCCCTGCCATGTCAGTTCCTGGTCAGCCATCACCAGCGCCTACCCAGGGGTAGGGATCCGGAATCAGCCCGGCCGCCACCCGGCGCAGCCGGCCCACCCGCCACAGTGGCCCCAGCACCCTGAACGCTCCCTCTTAGCCGCCCACCTACGCCTCCTAGAAGTGCTCCTCTTCGTCCAGCGGGCGCTTGCGCAGCAGCAGGACCACGAGGCCGCCCAGGACCACCAGGCCCACCGCGAGCGAGGCGATGACCGGGGTCGCCGCCGAACTGCCGCTGGTCGCCAGGCGTCCCTCCTCCGGGGACTCCTGCGTGACGGCTCCCGCCGGTACGCCCAGGGTGACCGTGCCCGAGCCGCTGGTCGTGGGCGCCGGTGCGGCCGCGCCGCCCCCGGCCGTGCCCACGGGCTCCGCCGGGGCCTGGGGCCAGAGCGCGGTCGCCGTGGCGGTGGCCGCGGATTCGCTGGAGCCCGCCACGATCTGCGCCTGGGCGGGCACCCCGCTGGTGAAGACCCGCCCGACCGGTACCTTCGTGGCGCCCTGGACGGTGACCGAGGCGATCCCGTCGGGGGTGCCGGCGGGCACCTCGAAGTACAGGCGGCTGCCGTGCCGGGCGGTGGTCAGCGGCTGCCCTTCGGCATCCACCACCCGTACGCCCATCGCGACGGCCGCTGCGTCCGGGACCACGGACACGCTCTGCGCCCCGGTCCGTACGGTCACCGGCCCGAGCCGGGTCCCCACGGGCCCCGACACGTCGCCGGGGTCCAGACCCAGCGAGGCCGGAGGCTCGGGCAGCCGGCCCGCCGCCCGCTGGAGGTAATCGGCGAGCTTCTCCGCCGCCGGGTCCGCGGCCTCCACCTGCACCCCGTCGGCCAGCCGCCAGATCGCCACCTGGGTACCGGCGGCCGCGCTCTCCGCGGTGAGCGCCCCGGCACCGGCCGCCTTGGCGAGCCCGGCCAGATCGTTGAGCTGCGGGTAGGAGTGCTCCAGGATCCAGCGGATCCGGCCCGCCTCCCCGTTCCCCGCGAGCGGGCTGCCGTTCCAGCCGCTCTCGGTGTACCGGGCCTGGGGCTGGGCCTGTCCGGCCACGCCCACCCCGTACGTCTGGAGCATCCCGCCGCCGTCGACGCGCATCTCGTAGAGCCCGGCCGGGATCTGCCGGACGGAGCCGTCCCCTGCGTGCAGGACCGCCTGCCCGTACGTCTTCAGCCCGTCCAGCACGGCGCTCGCGCCCTCGGGTGTCCGGGGCGCCACCGGCCCGGCGTCGGCCGCGGCCCGGGCGCCGGGCGCGGCGGTGAGGGCCGCAGCCAGCAGGGCGACCGCGAACGGCCGCCCGGCGGCGGCCCGTACGGCGGCGGCCGACCGGGGAGCGCCACCCGCCGGCGAACCGGGGACGTCGTCCGGCGCTCTCCGGGGAGCGGAGAGCGGAACGGGGGACGCAGTAACAGAGGGCGCCGGAGCAGCGAGCGCAGGAACGGGAGCAGGAGCAGGAAGCGGGACGGAACTTGAAGCGGAACGAGGAGCGGAGGATGCGGGAACGGCAGTCGACACAGTCTTCCCCTTCGGGCCAGGGACCCAGGTGCCCGTGAGTACCGGGAAATCCTAACCGCCTCGAACACTCAGCCCACCGCCGCCTTCTGAGTGGCCATCAGTGGGGTGTCCGTCCTGATGACCCGGCGGAACGCGGCCGTACCGCGGCTGAGGTCGTGCCCCACCGCCGTGGCGTCGATCTCCGCCGACACCCACCGGGGGCCCTCCCCGTCGGGTGGGTCCTCCCGCACCCGCAGCCTCCCGTGCACCACGAGCGGTTCGCCGACCGCCACGGACCCCGCCAGGTTCACGGCCAGCGCCCGCCGCGCCCACACCGTGTAGAAGCTGGTCGTCCCGTCGGTCCAGGCCTCTTTGCGCCGGTCGAACCAGCGCGGGGTGACCGCGAAACGGAACCTCGCCGACGGGCCGTGCGCCGTCTCCTTGTAGTCCACCTGCGTCGCCACGTGTCCCACCAGCGTCACCTGGGTGTCGTTCATCCCGGCCGCCCTCCCCCACGATGCGTACCCGTACGGACCATCCGCACGAGGTACGACCATGCTGGCGCCGTCCCCCGGATCCCGCTCCGGCCTGTGGACTACTGGCGGGTTGTGGACAACCTGCTCCCCCCTCCGGCCACCGCCGCGTACTGCTCGCGCACCTCCCGGTAGCGCAGCAGCTCCGCCGCGACCGGCTCCAGCACCCTGGCCCGGCCGCACCCCGCCGCCGCCTGCCGCAGCCGCCGTTCGGCGTCCTGCCCGTACCGGCGGGCCGGGCCGCGCGCCGCGATGGAGCAGGCCCATTCCACCAGTGGCCCACCGATGATCCCGGCCACCATCAGCAGGACCGGCGGCAGCAGCTTCGGCTCCAGGAGCCCGGCGATCTGCCCGACCAGCCACAGCCCGCCGAAGATCTGGAGCAGCGTCATGGCCGCCTGCCCCAGCACCGCTGCCGGCCACCAGGTGGGCCTCGGCGGCTTCACGGCCGGTACCGCGACCGCCGCCCCGAGGGTGACGGCCAGCTCGTCCAGTGCCTCCGGCAGGTGCTCGGCGCCGCGCACCGCGGTCTCCCGTACGGCCTGGGCCCAGGGTTCGGGCAGGCCCGCGACCGCCTCGTCGGCCACCACCCGTACGGCCTGCTCCACCCGCTGACGCGCGGTCACCTCCTCCTCGACCGGCGGCTGCTCCGTCACGGGAGTGCGGCCGCCGATGGTCGCCAGCGCGGCCAGGCCCGCCAGGGTGCGCGGGGCGCGCCTGCCCTCGTACCACCGCCACAGCCGCAGCCACGGCGTCCCGCAGGCCTTCCCGGCGTTGCGCCGCCAGGCCCGCTCGGCGGCGAGCCCGGCCGCGTACGCGCCGACCGCCTCGGCGAGCCGGTCCTCGAACTCGGCGCGCGCCGACTCCCCGATCTCCGGCCCGGAGTGCCCTTCGGCCACGTACAGGGGGCGCAGGCGCAGGGCGGCCCGGTCCACGTCGGCGGAGATGCGCCGGGTCGCGGCGCCCTTCTCCTGGGTGAACTGTCCGAGGAGTTCGCGCAGCTCCCCGACGCCCTCACCGGTGAGCGCGGACAGTCCGAGCACGGTGGCGCCGGGTTCGTCGTACTCGCCGAGGGCGATGCCGTCCTCGTCGAGGAGGCGGCGCAGGTCGTCCAGGACGAGGTCGGCGGACTCGCCGGGCAGCCGGTCCACCTGGTTCAGCACGACGAAGGTGATCTCCGCGTGTCCGGCCAGCGGCCGCAGGTACCGCTCGTGCAGCACCGCGTCCGCGTACTTCTCCGGGTCGACCACCCACACCACCGCGTCGACCAGCGCCAGCACCCGGTCCACGTGGTCGCGGTGCGCCCCGACCGCCGAGTCGAGGTCCGGCAGGTCCACGAGGACCATCCCGCGCAGCGCCTCGGCCTCCGCGGTCTCCCGGGGCCTGCGGCGCAGCCGTCCCGGGATCTCCAGCCGGTCCAGGAGCCCGGCGGCGCCGTCCGACCAGCTGCACGCGATGGGCGCCGCGGTCGTGGGGCGGCGCAGGCCGGTCTCGGAGATCTGCACTCCGGCGAGTGAATTGAAGAGCGTGGACTTGCCGCTTCCGGTGGCTCCGGCGATCGCGACGACCGTGTGCTGCGGTGACAGTCCGCGCCGCGCCGCGGCCTCGTCGAGCACGCGGCCCGCCTCGGCGAGGGTCTTGCCGTCGAGCCGGGTCCGGGACAGCCCCACCAGCTGCCGCAGTGCGTCGAGGCGGGCGCGCAGGGCCTGGCCCTCGGGGCTGAGCGGGGGCGCGGGGACCTTGCCCCCGTCGCTGCCGGCGCCGGAGAGGGCCCGTACGAGCGCGTCGTCGCCCTCGTCGCCCTCCTCGCTGCCGTCGTCCGGGTCCTGGTCGACGTCCCGGTGGCGCGAGCGCGCGATGAGTCCGTCGTCCCAGCGGTCGTCGGTGCGGTCGGTCAGGGCGGTCACCGCGTCACCTCTCCTTCTGTAGTACGGACAGCGCGGCGATCAGCTCGGCCTGTGGTTCGGGGGTCACTTCGAGTGCTTCCAGGGGGGCGAGCCGGCGGTCCCGTTCGGCGCGCAGCACCTGGTCGAGGTGGTCGCCGACCAGCTCGGCGCCGCGGTCGCGCAGCCGCAGGGCGGCCTGGGCGCCGATGCGTTCGGCGAGCTTCTCGCCTGCGGGCCGGGCCCGTTTGCCGCCGAGGAGGGCGGCGACGAGCAGGGCGGCGACGCCGTCCGGGTCGGGCGGGGGCTGCTTGTCGAGCCGGGCCACTTCCTCCTCGGCGAGTTCCTCCAGGACGCGCCGCCAGCGCCGTACGGCCATGCCGATGCGCTCGCCCGCCTCCTTGTCGGGTGCGGGCAGCCGCACCGCACCTGCGGCCGGTTCCAGCCGCCAGGCGGCGGCGATCCGCTCGTCGGCCGCGGCGACGGCGCACTGGAGCAGGGCGGCGAGGGATTCGGCGAGGGAGTCCAGCAGTTCGTCGTGGCTGGTGTCGAGGGGGTAGCCGCGCCACCGGGTCAGGGCGTCCCCGGCGAGGACGGCCCCGCGGTCCAGCCGGTTGCGCACCCGCCTGCCCTCCCGCTTGTACGCGTCCTCGACGGCCGAGGTCAGCCGTACGGCGGCGGCGTGCTGGGCGGCGACGGCGGAGGCGAGTTCGGGCATCCGGCGGCCTAGGGAGTCCAGTGCGCCGAGTGCGGTGCGCCCGACGGCGTACTGGCGGGCCGCCGGGTCCTGGGCGTGGTGGGCGAGCCAGGCGTACAGCGGGGCGACGGCGCTGGCCGGCAGGAGGCCGCCGCCGCCCGCCGACTCCGGGAGTTCGGGCACGGTGAACCGGGGCACCTCGCCCAGTCCGGCGCGGGTGAGCAGGGCCCCGTACTGCCGTGAGACCTCGGCGAGCACCTGGTGCGGGACCCGGTCGAGGACGGTGATGAGGGTGGCCTTGTACTGCTTGGCGGTGCGCAGCAGGTGCCAGGGCACGGCGTCGGCGTACCGCGAGGCGGTGGTGACCATGACCCAGACGTCGGCGGCGCAGATGAGTTCGGCGGCGAGGGTGCGGTTCTCGACGACGAGGGAGTCGATGTCGGGGGCGTCGAGGATGGCGAGGCCGCGGGGCAGGGTGGAGACGGTCTCGATCCGCATCTCGCGGGTGGCGTGGCCGGAGCCGTGGCTGCCGGTGGCGGGGCCTCGGTCGCGGGAGCGGGCCCGGGCGGCGGGGAGGGATTCGTCCTCGCCGTGCGGCACCCACACGCGCATCAGGTCGGGCAGCACCCTCATTCCGGCGAACCAGTGGTGGTCATCCGGATGGCAGACGAGCACCGGGGTACGCGTGGTGGGGCGGAGCACCCCTGCCTCGCTGACCTGCCGTCCGACGAGGGAGTTGACGAGGGTGGACTTACCGGCCCCGGTGGACCCGCCGACGACGGCGAGCAGCGGCGCCTCGGGCGCCTTCAGCCGGGGTACGAGATAGTCGTCGAGCTGCGCGAGCAGCTCTGCTCTGGTCTGGCGGGCGCGCGGGGCGCCGGGCAGAGGCAGCGGCAGACGCACGGACGCGACCCGGTCGCGCAGGGCGGACAGGGCATCGAGCAGCTGAGGCCGTACATCCAAGGTCACCACATGCGAAGAATGCCCAATTTAGGACCATTTTTGAAGCTTATACGTCCTCTGCGCGCCGACCGCGACTCCAGAGGGACATTCTGGATGAACCAGACGAGTGGGGCGCAGGCATAACGAGTGCACAACACCCAGGGCGCCACGGCGCAAAAGCGGTGCGAGAATCGCACCTGCCTGCGATTATCGGGACCGCTTCACCGAACCTCCACATCGTGGCACGCGAGTGAAGCAACCGGGACAAGGCAACCGGAGCCCTATCCTTGACCCGGCACGGACCCCAGTCCCACCCCCACCAAAGGGGCTCCAGGCCACCACGGCCACCTTCCGGCCCCCGTAGCTCAGTGGATAGAGCAGGTGCCTTCTAAGCACTTGGCCGCAGGTTCGAGTCCTGCCGGGGGCACTCTTTCCTCACACCCTCAAGCCCTCCCCAGCGGAGGGCTTTCATGCAGGTCAGCGGCACAATTGCGGCCCCCTCGCAGCGGCGGCGCAAAACACCTTCCGCGCCGGACCGCAGCCATTTCCCCGGCCCGCCGGGGTCCTTCGCCTAAAATCGGGCACCCGTGCGGAACGGCTGCCGGAGACGGCACCGGAAAAGGGGGGAACCGTGGGGAACGGCAGGCTGCTCGCCGTCAGTGATCTGCACATCGTCCACAAGGAGAACCGCGCCGTCACCGAGTCCTTGCGGCCCGGTTCGGACGAGGACTGGCTGATCGTCGCCGGTGACGTCGCCGAGGAGTACGCCAAGGTCGAATGGGCGCTGAAGCTGCTCGCCGACCGCTTCGCGAAGGTCATCTGGGCGCCCGGCAACCACGAGCTGTGGACGCACCCGGACGATCCGGTCGACCTGCGCGGCGAGAAGCGGTACCTGCACCTCGTCGAGCTCTGCCGCAGCCTGGGCATCGCCAGCCCCGAGGACCCGTACCCGGTGTGGGAGGGGGCGGACGGACCCGTCGCCGTCGCCCCGCTCTTCGTGCTCTACGACTACTCGTTCCGGGTGCCCGGCGCCGACACCAAGGAGGAGTCGCTGCGCCGGGCCCACGCGGCCGGGGTCGTCTGCACCGACGAGTACCTGCTGCACCCCGACCCCTACCCCGCCGCGGACGACTGGTGCCGCGCCCGGGTGGCCGAAACCGAACGGCGGCTGTCCGCGCTCGACCCGGGGCAACGGACCGTCCTCGTCAACCACTTCCCCCTGACGCGCGAACCGACGCAGATCCTGCGCTACCCCGACTTCGCCCAGTGGTGCGGCACCGAACTCACCGCCGACTGGCACAAGCGTTTCCGCGCCGTCTCCGTCGTCTACGGACACCTGCACATCCCCCGCGTCATCTGGCGCGACGGGGTCCGCTTCGAGGAGGTCTCCCTCGGCTACCCGCGCGAGTGGCGCCCGCGGCCCCCGCGCGAACCCCTGCGCCAGATCCTGCCGTTGCCGCCCCGGGCGGAGGGCGACACCCAGTGATCCAGGAGATCCTGCCCACCGGCGTGGTGTCGGTGGAGGCGCGGGGCGACCTGACCGGCGCCCTGCTGGAGCCCGGCGAAGGCATCCTCCCGGAGGAAGCACCGCTCATCGCGAAGGCGGTGCCCTCGCGGCAGCGCGAGTTCACCACCGTACGGATCTGCGCGCGCCGCGCGCTGGGCCGGCTCGGGCAGCCTCCCGTGGCCCTGGTCACCAACCGGCGCGGGGCGCCCCAGTGGCCCTCCGGCGTGGTCGGCAGCATGACGCACTGCGCGGGCTACCGGGCGGCGGCCGTGGCCCGCTCCGCGGACGCCGCGGCGATCGGCATCGACGCCGAACCGCATCGTCCGCTGCCCGCCGGCGTCCTGGACACGATCGCGCTGCCCCGCGAACAGCGGTCGGTGCGCGCGCTGACGGACCGCTCCCCCGCGATCCCGTGGGACCGGATCCTCTTCAGCGCGAAGGAGAGCGTGTTCAAGGCCTGGTACCCGCTCACGGAGCAGGAACTGGCCTTCGAGGAGGCTGACATCGAGATCGACGGGGCCACGGGGGACTTCTCGGCACGCCTGTTGCGCCCCGGACCGGTGGTCGGCGGGCGGCGGATCGAGGTGTTCACCGGCCGCTGGCTGGCCCGCGACGGCCTGGTCATGACCGCGGTGACCGTCGCGGCGCCGACCGGCCGCTGAAGGACCCGGCGGCCGCTGGAGGACGGACCGGCCCGGGACGGACCGGCCCGGGACGGACCGGCCCGGGACGGACCGGCCCGCCGGGCCGGGAGCGCACTCCCGGCCCGGCGGACCTCACCTGCGGCAGGTCCTGCGACTAGGACCCGAACTCCCAGGAGTTCATGTACGTCTCCTGGTCACTGGTCAGGGTGTCGATCTGGATGCCCATCGTCTCCAGCTTCACCCGGGCCACGTGCTTGTCGATCTCGGTCGGCACGTCGACCACACCGGGCTCCAGCGACGCGTACGTCTTGGTGAGCCACTCCGCCGTCAGGGCCTGGTCGGCGAAGGACATGTCCATCACCGAGGCGGGGTGGCCCTCGGCCGCACCGAGGTTGACCAGCCGGCCCTCCGCCACCAGCAGCAGGCGGCGGCCGTCGGCCAGGATGTACTCGTCGGTCTGGTGGCGGATGCGCGAACGCTTCTCCACCGCCATCTCGCCCAGCCCGGCCACGTCCACCTCGATGTCGAAGTGACCGGCGTTGGCGAGGATCGCCCCGTCCTTCATGACCTCGAAGTGCTCGGGGCGCAGCGCACCGCGGTTGCTGGTGACCGTGATGAACACGTCGCCGATCCGGGCCGCTTCGAGCATCGGCATGACCCGGTAGCCCTGCATGGTCGCGTCGAGCGCCTTGGTGGGGTCGATCTCGGTGACGACGACGTGCGCGCCCAGGCCCGCGGCCCGCTCGGCCAGGCCCTTGCCGCAGTAGCCGAACCCGCCGATGACCACGGTCTTGCCCGCGAACAGCAGATTCGTGGCGCGCATGATCGCGTCCAGGGAGGACTGTCCCGTGCCGTAGCGGTTGTCGAACATGTGCTTGGTGTCCGTGTCGTTCACCGCGACCACCGGGAAGCGCAGCGCGTCGTCCGCTGCCATCTGGCGCAGCCGCACGACACCGGTGGTGGTCTCCTCGCAGCCCGCCTTGATGGCTTCGAGCAGCTCCTTGCGGGTGGTGTGGAGGGTGTTGACCAGGTCGCAGCCGTCGTCGAAGACGAAGTCGGGACGGATGTCGAGCGCCGCGTTGATGTGCGCGTAGTACGCGTCGCGGTCGACGCCGTTGCGGGCGAAGACGCTGATGCCGTACTCGTGGACCAGGGCCGCCATGGTGTCGTCCTGCGTGGACAGCGGGTTGCTGGCGCAGGCGGCGAGCTCCGCGCCGCCCGCCTTCAGCGTCCGCAGCAGGACGGCGGTCTCCGTGGTCATGTGCATACACGCCGCGAACCGTTGGCCTTCGAAGGGCCGTTCCTTGGCGAAGCGCTCCCGGATTTGCCGCAGAACGGGCATGGAGCGCTCCGCCCATTCGATGCGGGCGACTCCCTGAGCCCTGAGCGACGGGTCGGCGATGTCGTGCTGAGGAAGATCAGTCATGTCTCAACCCTAGGCAGATATATGGGTAGTTGACCAGGCTCGGCGCACTGGGTGCGACGGCCCGGGTTCAGCTCTCTTGCTGCTTCGCACCGGCGCGGGACCGGCCCGGGAGCGCCACCAGGACGAGTACGGCGGTCGCGAGTGCGACGGCCGCTCCGATGGCGAAGGCGTTCCCGTAGTTTTCGGCCCTTGTCGCGGCGGAGACCACGTCGTCCGCATCCGCACCGCCCTCGGCGACGGCCATCAGCAGCGCGACGCACAGGGCCGTTCCGAACTGCACGGATGCGTTCAGCAGGCCGCCCGCCAGGCCCTGTTGCTCGGCGGGGACGTCCATCGTGGCCGTGATGGTGGAGGCCGCGAAGAAGGACGAGAAACCGATGCCTGTCAGCACCAGACCCGGCAGCAGGACGGCGGCGTAGGAGGAGTCCGGGGTGATGCGGCTGAGGACGAACACGCCCGCGGCGACGAT
Source organism: Streptomyces xanthophaeus (assembly GCF_000725805.1). GTDB lineage: Bacteria > Actinomycetota > Actinomycetes > Streptomycetales > Streptomycetaceae > Streptomyces > Streptomyces xanthophaeus. The sequence continues at coordinate 111,272 of NZ_KL647134.1, forward strand.
CACGGAGCCGCCCGCGCACACTGCCTTGGGGCCGATCTTGGTCACCAGCATGGCCGCGATGGGACCGGCGAAGACGACGGCCACGCCCAGGGTCAGGAAGACCAGTCCGGTCTCCAGGGCGTCCCGTTGCTGGACCTGCTGGAGGAAGAGCGACAGGGCCAGGGCCACGGCCCCCATCACGCCCGGGACCAGGAGCGCGGCGAGGTTGGCGACCGAGACGCTGCGCGTACGGAAGATGCTCAGCGGCACCAGCGGGTTCGAGGACCGGCTCTCGACGACGACGAAGCAGATCAGCATCACGAGGCCGGCGGCGATGGCCGCGAGGCCGGTGGCCCGGTCCCCGCCGAGGGTGGTGAGTCCGTAGATGACGCCGCTGACGCCCAGGGTGGACAGGATCGCCCCCGGCACGTCGTAGCGGTTCTCGCCGGACCGGCTGCCGTCGGCCGGGATGAGCCGGTAGGCGGCGAGGATCGCGAGGGCTGTCAGCGGCACGTTGACGAAGAACACCCAGCGCCAGCCGGTGAGCTGGGTGAGGACCCCGCCCGCCAGGACGCCGATGGCGAAACCGCTGGCCGAGGCGGCGCTGAACCAGCCCAGCGCCTTGTTCCGCTCCGGCCCGGGGGCGGTGCCGGTGGTGATCAGGGACAGCACGGCGGGCCCGATGAAGGCGGCCCCGACGCCCTGGAGCGCGCGCATGGCCACGAGCAGGCCGGGGCTGGTGGCGAGGCCTCCGATCAGGGAGGCCAGGCCGAAGAGGGCGAGGCCGGGGACCAGCATCCGGCGGCGGCCGAGCTGGTCACTGAGCCGTCCGCCCAGGAGCAGCAGGCCGCCGTAGGTCAGCGCGTACGCACTGACGACCCACTGGACGCCGTTGTGGGAGAAGCCTAACGAGGTCTCGATCCGAGGCAGGGCCACGTTGACGATCGAGAAGTCGAGCAGCATGAGCAGTTGGACACCGCAGAGCAGGACCAGTCTCCATGGTCCCGCAGAGGGGGATGGGGTGGCTGTTCCGCCGGCGGCCGCGGTCGTCACGCCAGGTCGGGGGTTCACGCGTCGTCACCTCCTCGGTGAATTGATCACACAATTCGGTGAGTGTAGGGGCGAGATGCATGCCGTGTGCAGGAGTGGGAGCGCCCGGTGTGCAGACCGTCGATTTTCAGACATCGAACGAACCTCCGGTCATCGACTGATCGACTTGGCCGAAAGCTCTTGTGGTGGTGGACTTCGAACGTTAAGTTCTAGCGCCGAAAGGGGGTTTGATTATGAGTGAGGCACGGGGGCGATGTAGGTGCGCCGTTAAGGCGCCCTCCAGCTGCGATTTACCTTTAACGATCTTCCTCTCGGATCCGACCGCGGATCCTCAGCTCCACCGCTCGACTAAGCGGACCCTGTCGCCGGGAAGGCGGACAGGATGAGGGTCGACGCGATGTCCATAGCCCGGCGATATGTGGAATTCCGAGCTCCAGGACATCGACTCCCCACTCTGGTCGAGCTCGAACTCGACGAGAGCCTCTGCCTCACCATTGCCGACTGGTACGCGAGCGCCCCCGACTCCGCCGAGGACCCGGAGACACGGCGCCAGTACGAGATCCTCAAGCTGGAGACGGGGCAGCAGTTCGAGGCGATGCGCCGGGCAGGGGTCCACGTCCGCCCGTGGTTAGAGGGCGGGCAGCCGTACAAAAGTTCGGCGCATTTATGGCGCGAAGTGGTCAACTCAGGCACTCTCTATGTGTACTTGACCAGCCTGGGTCACGGGGAGAGCGGTTCGACTCCCGACGCCGTGACCCATCCGATGGTCGAACCCTCCGAATACGTCATCGACGGAGTCCGGTTCGCCCACAACGACGTCTTCCGTGCCGTGCACGACTTCTTCGGCCACATTGCGCGAGGCAACCCCTTCACCGCACATGGCGAACACTTGGCAGCCTGGGACCACAGTCACATGTATCCGGCGGACTGCCATCCGGTTCTTCTCTCGGAGACCGTCAGTCAAATCTGCTGGTTCTACTACGGGCCGCACCTCAGGGATTCCCGCGGACGGATTCCTTCACCCGGTTCAGAGGATTACGTTCCGCCTCGGGACCGGCCTTACTCGCCACAGAAGACCACGCCACTGCCACATGAGCTGATGGACGGGTTCTTCTCTCTCTTCAAGCAGGTGAACTGATGGCCGACACCACTCACTCCCCCATTGACTTCAGCCGGGACGTCCGCGCAGACTTCCCCATCCTGGAGGCCGATCTCGACGGAATCCGGCCGGTCTACCTCGACAATGCGGCCACGACGCAGAAGCCCCTTCAGGTGCTCGACGCGATGCACCATTTCTACTGTCACGAGAACAGCAACGTGGGCCGCAGCGTGCACACCCTGAGCATGCGCGCCACCAGCCGCTACCAGAAGTCCCGCGAGCGCGTGCAGCGGTTCATCAACGCCGGCGACAGCGAAGAGATCGTCTTCACCAAGGGCACCACGGAATCGGTGAACCTCGTGGCCCAGGGCTTCGGCCCGCAGATCGTCTCCGCCGGCGACGAGGTGCTGATCAGCGGCCTGGAGCACCACTCCAACCTGCTGCCCTGGCGCCACCTGTGCGAGCAGACCGGCGCCACCTTGAAGATCGCGGCGGTCGACGCGCACGGCGAGGTGTCCCTCGACGCCTTCCGCGCCCAGCTGACCGACCGCACCAAGCTGGTCTCCGTGGCCCACGTGTCCAACGTCCAGGGCACCCTCACCCCCGTCGCGGAGATCATCTCCCTCTGCCACGAACGCGGCATCGTCGTGGTCGTCGACGGCGCCCAGGCCGTCGCCCACCGCACGGTCGACGTGACCGCGATGGACGCCGACTTCTACTGCTTCTCGGCCCACAAGATGTACGGGCCGCTCGGCATCGGGGTGCTGTACGGCAAGGCCGAGCACCTGAGCCGCATGCAGCCCCTGCTGCTCGGCGGCGGCATGGTCCGCAACGTGACGTACGACGGCCCGCTGACCGTCTTCCCCACGCCGCACCTCTTCGAGTCGGGCACCCCGAACATCGCCGGAGCCGTGGGCCTGGCCGCCGCGATGGACTACATCGAGGAAATCGGCCTCGACCGGATCGCCGCCCACGACGCGGAGCTCGCGGGCCGCGCCGCCGAGGGCATGCGGGCACTGGACGGCGTCACCGTCTACGGCGCCCAGGCGCCCCAGGGCGGCATCGTCTCCTTCTCGGTCGACGGCCTCCACCCGTACGACGTGGGCAACCACCTCAACAGCTTCGGGATCGCCACCCGCACCGGTGTGCACTGCGCGGTCCCCTTCATCGACGGCCTCGGCGTCGTGGGCACCGTCCGTGCGTCCTTCGGGGTCTACAACACCCGCGACGAGGTGGACCTGCTGGTCGAGTCCCTGAAGTCCGTCGAGAAGGGCTTCTGGTCGAACGAGCACCCCAACGACCGCTTCCTGGCCAGCTGACGGTCCGGCGGCCCGGCCGCCACACCGGCCCTGCCGGGCGCAACGCGCCGCGCCGCGCCCGGCGGGCCGCGCACGTACAGACAAACAAGAACGAGGGGTGTGGAAGTGACCACCGCAGGATTTGACCCGGTCGTCTTCAAGGCGCAGCAGAAGGACAACTGGAACAACCTCAGTTCCGGCTGGGACCGTTGGTACGGCCTCTTCGAGTCGGGAGCGGCGCCCGTCACCCACAGGCTGCTGGACCGGGCCGCCCTCGTCGAAGGGTCCCGGGTCCTCGACCTCGGCAGCGGCACCGGGCAGCCCGCCCTCGACGCGGCCCTGCTCGTCGGCGCGAAGGGCTCCGTCGTCGGCACCGACCAGGCCGGGGACATGCTCGGCGCGGCCCGCCGCCGGGCCGGCGAGCTCGGCCTGGACAACACGCAGTTCCTTGAGGTGGACGCCGAGCAGCTCGACTTCGAGGACGCCTCCTTCGACGCCGTCACCAGCCGTTTCAGCCTGATGTTCCTGCCCGACGCCGACGCGGTGCTGCGCACGGCCCACCGGCTGCTGCGCCCCGGCGGGGTGCTGACCGCGGCCGTCTGGGCCGGCGCACCCCAGGTGCCGCTGCTGAGCCTGGCCTTCGGGATCGTCGGCGCCCGGCTGGGGCTCGACGCTCCGCCCGCCGGGATCCCCGGGCCGTTCGCCATGTCGGATCCGGCCGCCCTGGCCGGCCGGCTGCGCGCCGCGGGGTTCGCGGAGGTCTCGTACGAGGAGTACCCGCTGTCCTTCACTCCGAAGTCGGCGGAGGAGTTCGCCGAGTTCTCCTGGGACCTGCTGCCCGGGTGGCTGCGCGGGCAGGTGGCCCAGCGCTTCGGCGACGAACGCGACCCGCGCACGTGGAACGCCTTCCTCAGCGCGGCCCGCGAGTTCGAGACCGAGGACACCTCACTGCGCGTTCCCTGCCTCAGCTACGCCTTCACCGCCGTCAAGGCCGTCTGACCTCCCACTTTCCCCTCCGTACCCTCAGGAGCGTTCGCCCTCATGGAGTTCGACACCAAGCTCGTCAAGGTCGGTCAGCAGGCGGCCGACGGCACCGGGGACATCGTGCCGCCCATCCACCTCGCCACCACCTTCGAGCAGCGCGCGCAGAGCGACCTGCGCTACTTCTACGGCCGGGGCGAGAACCCCACCCGCGAGGCCCTGGAGAAGTGCCTGGCCTCCCTGGAGGACGCCGCCCACGCACTGGCCTTCTCCTCGGGACAGGCCGCCGGCGCCACCGCCCTGTCCCTGCTCTCGCCGGGCCAGCGGCTGATCTCCTCCGACGACGTCTACGGCGGCACCTACTCCCTCTTCTCCAGCCTCGGCAAGTACGGCATCACCGTGGAGTACCGCGACCTCTCGGACCCCTCGGCGCTCGAAGGCGCCCTCGGCGACGACGTGGGCCTGATCTGGGTCGAGACGCCGACCAACCCGCTGCTGAAGATCGCCGACATCGCCGCGATCAGCGCGCTGGCCCGGCCCGCGGGAATCCCCGTACTGGTGGACAACACCTTCGCCAGCCCGGCGCTCCAGCAGCCCCTGGAACTCGGCGCCGACATCTCCCTGTACAGCACCACGAAGTTCATATCCGGCCATTCCGACGTCATCGGCGGAGCCCTGGTCTACAACAGCGACGAGCACCACAAGGAGTTCTTCGCCTACCGCACCTCCTACGGCAACGTGCCCGGCGCCCTGGACTGCTACCTGCTGCACCGCGGCCTCAAGACGATGTCGCTGCGCGTGGAGCGGCAGAACCGCACGGCCGCGCTGCTCGCCGAGGAGCTGCTCGCCTCGCCGAAGGCCGGCAAGGTGCACTACCCGGGGCTGGACGCGCACCCGCACCACGCCGTCGCGGCCCGTCAGATGTCCGGATTCGGATCGATCATCTCCTTCGAGTACCTCGGCGACCCCCAGGACCTCCTCAAGCGGGTGGAGCTGTTCGGCGTCGCCGTCAGCCTGGGCAGCGTGCACTCCCTGATCGAGTGCCCGGCGCTGATGACCCACCGGCCGGTGCCGGCGGAGACCCGCAAGGCCCTGGGGATCTCCGACAACCTGATCCGGCTGGCCGTCGGCATCGAGGACCACCGCGACCTTGCCGCCGACCTGCGCCAGGCCCTGTGAGCGTCACCGTCCTGGAAGGCCCCAAGGGCACCGAGCTCCAGCGGCTCGGCCGCTCCGTCACGGACCCCTGGTGGACCAGCGAGGCGCTGCTGGACGACGCGGGCCGGGAGTTGCTGCGGGGAATCCACCGTGCCTACCGGGCGGCCGGGGCCGGTCTCGTCACGGCGAACACCTTCCGCACCAATCTGCGTGCGCTGCGGGCGGCGGGCGCCGACGAGGCGTTCTCGCGGGAGCTGGTGCACCGGGCCGTCGCGGACGCCCGGTCCGCGGCGGGTGCGCCTGGGGCGGGGGCTCCTGGGGCGGGCGGGAAGCCGGTCCGGGTCGCCGCCGGGATGACCACGGCCGAGGACTGCTACCGGTCGGACCTGGTGCCGCCGGACGACGAACTCGCCGTGGAGCACGGGTGGCTGGCCGCCCGGCTGGCGGAGCAGCAGGTCGACCTCGTCCTGGCGGAGACCCTGAACACGGTCCGCGAGGCCGTCGTCGTCACGGAGAGCTGCGTCCGCGCGGGCCTTCCGGTCTGGGTCAGCTTCGTCTGCCGGGAGGGCGGGCTGCTGCTGTCCGGCGAACCACTGGAGGACGCGGTCCGTGCGGTCACGGCGGCCGGGGCCGGGGCGGTCCTCGTCAACTGCGTCGCCCTGGGGGACCTGGACGCCGCGCTGTCGGTGCTCGCGAAGCACGGCACGGTCCCCGTCGGGGCCTATCCGAACGTCGAGGACCGCTCCGGGGTCGCCGACTGGACTCCGGTGGACCACTACGTCCCGGTCGCCTGCGGGCCGGAGGAGTTCGCGGAGTCGATGGCGGAGCGGGTCGAACGGTACGGGCTGGACCTGGTCGGCGGCTGCTGCGGGACGACGCCCGAGCACATCGCGGCGCTGCGCAGGAGGCTGGGCGGCTGACGTCGCCCTGCGCGGTCAGGGCCGGGCGGCGGGAGCGGGAACGGACTCGGGAACGGACTCGGGGGCGGGCTCCGGGGCGGCCGTGGCGTGCCCGGGGACGCCGAAGATCCGGACGGCCTGGTAGTAGGTCCAGGCCGTGCTCTCGCAGGTGCCGCGCCGGGCGCCCGCGTACTGGGCGCAGACCCGCCGCATGTCGGCGTGGAAGGCATCGTCCAGACGCGCCTTGGCGGCGGGGAACTGCCCCGCCGCCTGGTAGTTGCGGTAGCCGAAGTCGTGGCGCGCACAGGCCGTGCGGAAGGGGAAGCCGAGCGGTTCGTCCGGGGAGGCGGTGCAGTAGTCGGTCGACCAGTCGAAGCCGTACGCGCTCCAGGCCTCCCGGTTCCCGCGCGCCTCGGCCCAGGCCTGGTAACTGGCGGAGTCGCTCTGCGTCCAACGGCTCAGCACCTGCGGCTTGTCCGCGGGGACCGCCGCCTGGGCGGTGGCCGCCGACATGAGGAGGAGGGCGGCGGCAGCCGCCGACGTGAGAACGGATCCGGTACGGCGGCGCATGGCATTCCTCGGGACGGGCCGGTGGGGCGGCTGACGGGTCGCTCCCGGCCAACGCCCGCGGGGGGCGCGGGGTTACTGGGTCGTACGGGGGACCGGCGGGGGCCTGGCCTCCCTCCCGAGGGGTAGGACCGGGACTCAGGTATGACGGCGTGTGCGACCTGCGGCCGGGCGGAGGTTCGTCCTGGGGAGGGACGCGCCGCGCGGGGCCGCGGACCGAGACTGGAGGGCATGAACCGCCGTCCGTTCGTCCTCGTCGCCGCCGTCCTGGGGGCCCTCGCCAGCGCCGCCTTCGCCCTGCCCAACCTGCCGCCCAACCCCGTGACCGAGACCATCAACGCCCAGGTGTTCCATGAGAAGGGCAGGCGTTTCGTGACCGCCGCCGAGGCGCCCACCCGCGGCAGGACCGCGTTCGTCCTGCCGTCCTGGATACCCAAGGACGCCACCGACGTCCGCATACGGGCGCACACCGACGGCCAGGCCCGGCTGATCCGCTTCACGCTCGGGGCGACCCCGCTGGATGGCCCGCAGTGCACGGCGGGCACTGCGAAGCCGATGTCCGGGCCCAGGCCGGCCGCCCGGTGGTGGCCCGGTGACACCGGCGCTGAGGAGCGGGCCGAGTGCCGGGATGTCCACCAGTACCGGGTCGCGGTCCGCGGGCGGCACGTCTACGCGTGGACCGACGGCACCCTCTCCCCCGACGCGGCCCGCACCCCCGCGGGGCAGGCCGGCGCACCCTCCGGCCGCTGAGGGCGCGGAGGGCGCTGGGGCCACGGAGGTCGCTGAGGGCGGGAAAGGTGGCGCGGAGGGCTCGGCGCGGGTCCGGTCAGGCGGCGGGGACCAGCTGTTCCGCGATCCCCCGCAGCAGGACATCGTGCTGCTCGACGAGGTAGAAGTGGCCGCCGGGCAGGACCCGCTGCTGGAACCCGCGGGGGGCCACGTCGCCCCAGGCCTGCATCTCCTCCACCGAGGTGTGCGGGTCCGCGTCACCGATCCAGGCGTGGACGGGGCAGCCGACGGGGACGGCGCTGCGCGGCCCGTAGGTGCCCACGATCGTGAAGTCCGCACGGAGCGCGGGCAGTACGAGCTCCTGGACGTCCGGGTCGGCCAGCATGGCGGTGTCGGTGCCGCCGAGCGCGGCCACCTCGGCGATCAGTGCGGCGTCGCCGAGCTGGTGGATGTTGCGCGGCGTCACCCGGTGCGGGGCCTTGCGGGCGGAGACGTGGAGGGCGGCGGGCCGCACGGAGTGTCTGGCCTCAAGGCGCAGCGCCACCTCGTAGGCCAGCGAGGCGCCCATGCTGTGGCCGAACAGCGTCAGGGGCGTACCGGCGAAGGGCAGCAGAGCCGCGGTGACCTCGTCGGCGAGCACGTCCATGCTGTCGATGCACGGTTCGGCGAACCGCTCCTGGCGGCCCGGGTACTTCGCCACCAGGACTTCGGTGTCGTTCCCGAAGGCGCGGCCCCAGCCGTGGAAGAAGGTCGCGGAGCCGCCCGCGTGGGGCAGCACCACGAGCCGGCGCCGGGGCGTGCCCTTCGCGGCGTAGATGCGGAACCACGTGTTTCTGTCCATGCCGGCCGTCATGCGCGTGAGCACCTCGTCGTCGGTTCTGTCGGTTGTCCGTGCCTGAAGTCTGCTCCACGGCCCGTCCGCGCCCGCCACCGGGCCGGGGCTGCCGTGAGGGCCTCATACCGTCGCACCCGTGCGGTCCTGCGCCCGGCGGAGCCCTCGTCTAGGCTCATCGGGTGATCGGATACGTGAACCAGCTCGACGGCGACGCACCGCGGACCGGGGCGCTCCCCAGGGGCGCGGACGCGACGGTGTGGTCCCTGGACATCACGCGGGACGTGGTCGGCGGGCACCCGCTCGACGGTGCGTCGGCGATGCTGGACGCGGCCGAACGCGACCGCGCGGGACGGCTGTTGCGTGAGGCCGACCGTCACCGCTACCTCGCCTCGCACGTCGGGCTGCGGGTGCTGCTCGGCGGCTACCTGGGGCTGGCTCCGGAGAGGGTCACCCTGGTCCGCGAGGACTGCCCGTGCTGCGGCGGTCCGCACGGCCGGCCGGCCGTGGCCGGGGGCGCGGTGCACTTCTCCCTGTCGCACAGCGAGGACGTGGCCTACTTCGCCTTCGCCGGGGTGCCGGTCGGCGTCGACGTGGAGGGCATCCCGGGCGCGGCCGCGGCCGCCGACATCCTGACCACCCTGCACCCCGCGGAGACGGCCGAGCTGACCGCCCTGCCCGAGGCGGACCGGCGGACGGCGCTGGCCCGGGTCTGGTCCCGCAAGGAGGCCTACCTCAAGGCCACGGGCACCGGTCTGGCCCTCGGCGTGGCGGAGCCGTACGTGGGCTCCGCCGCCGCCCCGGCCCGCGTCCCGGGCTGGCTCCTGTCGGACCTCCCGGCCCCCACGGGCTACGCAGCCGCCCTCGCGCTGCGCGGCTGACAGCGGCGGTCCCGGCGATCAGGCCGGGTCCGCCAGATACGTCAGGCAGGTCAGGCAGGTCAGGTGCGCAGGCTCCGGCGGACCGCTGCCGCGGTCAGCTGCGGCCAGATCCCGGCCAGCCACTCCTCGGCGGGGCCGACCGCGGGAAGGCCCGGCGGGACCGCGTCGTGCAGGGCCGCCGTCTCCGGTTCGACGCCCCGGTGGTGGCTGAGGATCTCCGGCTCGCCCGGATCGTCCTCGAAGGCCACCGCCACGCTGCGCAGGAACATCACGTTCGCCGCCAGCAGCCACTCCGTCTCGCCCTGCGCGTCCGCCCCGGAGGAGCCCGACGAGCCATCCGTCAACGCCCAGGGGTCGGGCGCCAGGTACCGCACCCGGCCCACGCCCGTGAACCGGGCCGCGGCCGCGCACATCCGGCAGGGCTCCTGCGTGCTCCACAGCACCGCGGAGCCGAGGTCCCACTGCGTGCGGGCCGCTCCGAGCGCGTTCATCTCGGCGTGGGCCAGCGGCGTCCCCCGCACGGGCCCTCGGCCGGGGCCGTCCTCGTAGGCCTCGCCCGCGGCCCTCGGCCAGCACCGTGCCCTCCGCGTCCGTGAGCACCGCGCCCACCGCCAGGCCGCCCGCCATCAAGGCCTCGTGGGCGAGCTGGAGGGCCCGCCTGACCGCCTGCGGTGCCGCCCGCCACGCCGTACCGAAATCCGCTTCCCCGTGTTCCACGTGGCTCATTATCGTGGCCGACATGGACATCCGACGGGCCGTGACGACTGCCGAGATCGAAGCCGCCGAGAGCCTCTTCGACGGGCCCGCCCGCAAGGACTGGTCGGAGCGCTTCCTGGCCGCGCCGGGGCACCTGATGCTCCTCGCCTATGTGGACGGCGTACCGGTCGGCATGGTCTCCGGCGTGGAGATGACCCACCCCGACAAGGGCACCGAGATGTGCCTGTACGAGCTCTCCGTGGACGAGGGGCACCGGCGTCTGGGCATCGGCCGCGCCCTGACCCTGGCGCTCGCCGACGAGGCCGCCGCACGCGGCTGTTACGGCATGTGGGTGGGCGTGGACACCGACAACGAGGCCGCCCTGGCGACGTACGCCTCGGCCGGCTCCCACGACGAGGGCGTCTTCACGATGCGCGGATGGACCACCACCCCCGAGAGCAGGGCGTAACCCGGCGTCCGCGTAGCCCCCGCGGCGGCGTGTCGTGCGGCCACACGGCGCACCCTCCGCGCGCCCGTACCGGCGCTCGCGAAGCATCGGCGGCATGACCGCACTGACCGCGTTGACCACGCTCCTCCCGGCCACCGCCCTGCTGGCCGCGGCGACCGCCGTGGCGCCCACCGCAGCCGCCGAGACCCCCACCGCCCCCTACGTCGTGCTCCTCGCGGACGGCGCCACGCGCGCCCCCACCCGCGCCCTGGCCGCGGAGGCGGCCGAGGCGGGGGACGAGGTCGGGCCCGTCTACGACACCCTCGTGCACGGCTTCGCCGTCCGCACCACCGCCGCCCGGGCCGCCGCCCTCGCCGCCGACCCGCGGGTGGCCTCGGTGGAGCCGGACGCCGAGTTCCGCACCACGGACACGCAGCCGCAGGCACCCTGGCCGCTGGACCGCATCGACCAGCGCGGGCTCCCGCTCGACGGTTCGTACACGTACCCGGCCACGGCCGAGGGCGTCACCGTGTACATCGTGGACACCGGCATCGACACCGGCCACGAGGAGTTCGGCGGGCGCGCCCGGTCCGGCTACAACGGGGTGTTCCTCAGCCGCCGGGGGACTGCAACGGCCACGGCACGCACGTCGCGGGTACCGTGGGCGGGAAGACCTACGGGGTAGCGAAGGGGGTCTCGCTGGTCGCCGTGAAGGTGGCCGACTGCCGTGGTTCCGGGCGGCTGTCGGCGATGGTCGGCGGGCTGGAATGGCTGGTGAAGGACGCGGCCCGCAGACCGGGCACCCCGGCGGTGGCCAACATGAGCATGGGCGGCACCCGCAGCGCCGCCCTGGACAAGGCGGTGAAGCGGGCCGTCGCCGCCGGGATCACCGTCACCGTGGCCGCCGGGAACGACGGCAGGGACGCCTGCGGGGGCTCCCCCGCGGCCGTCCCCCAGGCCCTCACGGTCGGCGCGACCGATGCCTCGGACCGGCGGGCCCTGTTCTCCAACCACGGCCCCTGCGTGGACCTCTCGGCGCCGGGCGTGGCCGTCACCTCGGCCTGGAGGGGCTCGCCCACCGCCACGGCCCGGTCGTCCGGCACCTCCATGGCGGCCCCGCACGTGGCGGGCGCCGCGGCTCTGGTCCTGGCGGGCAGCCCGGCGAGCACCCCCGCGCAGGTGACCGACGCGCTGGTGCGCGGCGCCGTGCCGGACGGGATCACCGGGCTCCCGGCGGGTACGCCGAACCTGCTGCTGCACACCCCGGCCACGGGCTGAGGCGCCCCGGGCCGGACGGCCCCCGTCCGGCCCGGCGCCACCGCCCGCCGGCCACCGCCCGCTGCCCGTCCGTCCGTCCGTCCGTCCGTCCGCCAATAGCCCCCGCCCGTCCCGCCCGTCCCAGCCGCAGCCCCCTCCGCGGACCCGAGCTGATGGGACATCAATGTGTGTGTGCTTCGGGCGAAACCAATCCATTGACTTCTCATCACCGCGACGCGTCAATATCGGCCACCGCACCGGCTCGGCCTCCCCCACACAGCGGGTGGGGGGAGGGGTTCGTCATGACGAAGGAGTCGCGACCCAGTGAGTTCGAGAATGCTCAGACACAGAGTGCTGGCCGGGGCAGGAGCCCTCTCCCTGGCCCTGACGGGCGGTGTGGTGGGTCTGTCGGGGACCGCACAGGCCGCGACGAAGACCACCCCCGTCTTCGAGAACTGCGACGCCCCGGCGCCGCAGCCGGACGGATCGGGCAACCAGAACTACACGATCACCCTGCCCGACGGCGCCAAGGCCGGTGACGTCGTCCCGATCACGATCGACCCGGGCGCCAGCCCGCTGATCCCGGGCTTCTCCGTCACCACCGTGAACACCTCCAAGATCACCCTCAAGGTCGGTACGACCACCCAGGTGGTCACCAGCCCGCCCGAGACCGTGAGCGTCGTCGCCGGACAGCCCCTGGACCCCAAGCCGTTCTCCGGCACCATCGTGATCCCGGACGGCACCGAGGGCACCACGGTGAACGTCGCCCTCGACCTGGCGGTGACGGACGCGGACCTCTCCGGTTCGGTCTTCACCACCACCTGCGTCCCCGCTCCGCGCCCGAGCGCCTCCCTCGGGTCGGTCGCCGTGGAGGCCCTGCCCAAGGATCCGGTCACCACCAAGCTGACGCCCAACAGCGGCAAGGCCGGCACCAAGGTCACCGTCACGGGCGCCAACTTCCCGGCCGGGGCGGTCACCTGCTCCGCCCTGCTGGCCGGCGTGCCGACCGGCGACACCGCAGACGGCACGGCCACCGCGGCGGGCGCGGCCACCTGTGAGGTCACGGTCACGAAGAAGGCCGACCAGATCAGGATCGACGGTTCGATCACGCCCTACAAGGACTTCGTGTTCCTGGAGGACCAGCCGGGCGTGAAGAACCCGGTGGACGTCGAGGTGCTGCCCGGTCCGCTGGGCATCGGCCCGCAGAGCGGCAACCCGGCCGTCAGCTTCGGCAAGGTGACCATCAACGGCAAGCCCCAGTCGGTCGTCGGCCAGTTCACCGCGATGTCCGTCCAGGACTTCCGCGGCGGCACGCTCGGCTGGGACGTCACGGCCACCCGTACGCCGTTCCTGAACGAGACGACCGGTCACTCGATGACCAAGGCGCAGCTCGGCATCCAGCCGTCCTGCACGGTGACCAACCCGGACAGCCCGAGCACCTGCACCGCCGGTGCGCCGGGGGCCATCTCGGCGGACCCGATGCAGATCGCCTCCCAGGCCGCGGGCGGGGAGGAGCTGACCGGTGGTGAGTTCGCCGTCGGCGGCGCCGGGATGATCCAGCTCCCGCCGTTCATGTTCGCCGACACCTACCAGTCGGTGGTCACCTTCTCCATCGCCTGACCCGTACGGCTCCGCTTCCCCAGGGTGGCGCGGCGCTCCAGCGCCGCGCCACCTTTCCCCTGTCGGCCCCGACTGGAGACCCGCCCATGCGTACCCGCACCCGCACCCGCACCCGATCCCGGTCCCGCGCTGCCCGTACCGTGCTCCACGGGCTGCTCCTCGGCCTGTTCGGCCTCCTCGGCCCGTGGGGTCTGCTGACGGGCGCAGGGCCCGCGGCGGCCGCGGACAACGGCACCTGGGGGGTCTTCCCGACGCCCGCGGCCGGTGCGGCGATGACCGACCGCGCGTACTTCTTCCACCAGGGCTCGGCCGGCACCACGGTCAGCGACAGCGTGACGCTGCTGAACTCCTCCGACCAGGAGCTGACCTTCCAGGTCTTCGCCACGGACGCCGTGAACACCCGGTCGGGCGGCGCCTTCGCGCTCCTGCCGGTGGAGACGGCGCCCAAGGACGTCGGCACCTGGATATCGCTGCCGCCGGAGGCGGCGGGCACCGTGACCGTGCCCGCGAAGGGCCGCAAGGACATCCCGTTCACCGTGAAGGTCCCGGCGGACGCGACCCCCGGCGACCACGTGGGCGGGATCGTGGCCCTGGGCACGGCCGTGGAGGGCGTGCAGAAGGAGGGCAAGGTCCAGGTCGGGGTGAAGCGTTCGGTGGGGGCCCGGCTGTACTTCCGGGTGCCGGGACCGCTGACCCCGGGGCTGAGCGTGGAGGACGTACGGGTCAGCCGGTCGGCGCCGCTGCTGCCCTGGGTCCGCGAGGCCCGGGCCACCGTGTCGTACGCCCTGGTGAACCGGGGCAACGTGGTCGTCGAACCCGAGCTGACGGTCTCCGCCGAGGGGCTGTTCGGGCGGCGGGTCCTGGACCGGCCGGCCCGTGAACTGAAGCTGGTGCTGCTGCCGGGCCAGCGCGTGGAGCTGACCGAACCGTGGCCGGACGCGCCCCAGCTGGACTGGGTCACCGTACGGATCACCGCGGGCGCGAGCGCCCACCCCGACCTGGTGTCGAGCTCCGAGGCGGATTTCGTCGCCGTGCCCTGGCCCGCCGCGGGAGCCGTCCTGGTACTGGCGGGCGCAGCCCTCGCCTGGCGGACCCTGCGCCGCCGACGCCGCCGCACGCCCCCCGTCCAGCACCCCGAACCGGACCTGGCGTCCACCCGCTGACCACAGCAGGAACCCCCGGCCGGTGAGGGTTGGCCGGGGGTTCTGCGGTACGGGTGGCGGTGCCGTGGGCGGCGGTGCCGTGGTGGCGGGCGCCGGGTGGGTCAGTGGTTGCGGGGGAAGCCCAGGTCCACGCCCGCCGGGGCGTCCGAGGGGTCCGGCCAGCGGGTCGTGACGACCTTGCCGCGGGTGTAGAAGTGGATGCCGTCGTTGCCGTAGATGTGGTGGTCGCCGAAGAGCGAGTCCTTCCAGCCACCGAAGGAGTGGTAGCCCACCGGCACCGGGATCGGCACGTTGACGCCGACCATGCCCGCCTCGATCTCCAGCTGGAAGCGGCGCGCGGCGCCCCCGTCGCGGGTGAAGATCGCGGTGCCGTTGCCGAACGGCGAGGCATTGATGAGGGCCACGCCCTCCTCGTAGGTCTCGGCGCGCAGCACGCACAGCACCGGGCCGAAGATCTCGTCGCGGTAGGCGTCGGAGTCGGTCTTGACGTCGTCGAGCAGGGACAGGCCGATCCAGTGGCCGTTCTCGTTGCCCTCGACCGTGTAGCCGGTGCCGTCGAGGACGACGTCCGCGCCCTGGGCGGCGGCGCCCTTGACGTAGGAGGCGACCTTGTCGCGGTGGGCGGCCGTGATCAGCGGGCCCATCTCGGAGGTCGGGTCGTTGCCGGGGCCGATCTTGATCTTCTCGGCGCGCTCACGGATCTTCTCGACGAGGGCGTCGCCGATCGAGCCGACGGCCACGACCGCGGAGATCGCCATGCAGCGCTCGCCGGCCGAGCCGTACGCGGCGGAGACGGCCGCGTCGGCGGCCGCGTCCAGGTCTGCGTCCGGGAGCACCAGCATGTGGTTCTTGGCGCCGCCCAGGGCCTGGACGCGCTTGCCGTTGGCGGAGGCCGTGGTGTGGATGTGCCGGGCGATCGGGGTGGAGCCGACGAAGGAGACGGCCGCGATGCCGGGGTGCGCGAGCAGCGCGTCCACCGCCACCTTGTCGCCGTGGACCACGTTCAGGACGCCCGCCGGCAGACCGGCCTCGGTCATCAGCTCGGCCAGCTTGTTGGACGCCGAGGGGTCCTTCTCGCTCGGCTTGAGGATGAAGGTGTTTCCGCAGGCCACGGCCAGCGGGAACATCCACATCGGGACCATCGCCGGGAAGTTGAAGGGCGTGATGCCCGCGACGACGCCCAGCGGCTGGCGGATGGAGGAGACGTCGACGCGGTTGGAGACCGAGGTCGACAGCTCGCCCTTGAGCTGCGTGGTGATCCCGCAGGCCAGCTCGACGATCTCCAGGCCGCGCGCGACCTCGCCCAGCGCGTCCGAGTGGACCTTGCCGTGCTCGGCGGTGATCAGCTCGGCGATGGCGTCGCGGTTGGCGTCCAGCAGGGCGCGGTAGGCGAACAGCACCTTGGTGCGGGCGGCCAGCGAGGACTTGCCCCAGGTCTGGAAGGCCTCCTGGGCGATCCGTACGGCCGCGTCGACCTCCTCGGCGGAGGCCAGGGCGACCTGCGTGGTGACCTCGCCGGTGGCCGGGTCGGTGACCGGGCCGTAGTTGCCCGACGCGCCCTCGACGGTCTTGCCACCGATCCAGTGGTTGACGGTCTTCATGCTTGCTCCTTCACAGATGGCGACGTCGCTGCGCGGCTTGCCGGTCGTACTCTTCGCGGGCCGCCGCCGCGGACTTTCGCGTCGCGGTCTCGGCCACAGGAACATCCCACCACGCCTGTGCCGGAGGCGGGCCCGACACAGTGTCGGGTGTTCGGGTCTGGACGTAGACACATGTGGGACGGTCTGCCGCACGGGCCTGCGCCAGGGCTTTCCGCAGGTCACCGACGGTACGGGCGCGGATGACGGCCATCCCCAGGGAGGCCGCGTTCGCCGCGAGGTCCACCGGAAGGGGGTCCCCGGTGTACGAGCCGTCCGCCGCCCGGAAGCGGTACGCCGTGCCGAAGCCCTCGCCGCCCACGGCCTGCGACAGCCCGCCGATGGAGGCGTAGCCGTGGTTGTCGAGGACGACCAGCCGCAGCGGGACGCCCTCCTGGACGGCCGTGACGATCTCGGTCGGGTTCATCAGGTACGTGCCGTCGCCGACCAGGGCCCACACCGGGCGGCCGGGGGCGGCCAGCGCCACGCCGATCGCCGCCGGGATCTCGTAGCCCATGCAGGAGTAGCCGTACTCCAGGTGGTACTGGTCCGCCGAGCGGGCCCGCCACAGCTTGTGCAGGTCGCCGGGGAGCGAGCCGGCCGCGTTGACCAGGATGTCGCTGCCGTCGACCAGCCGGTCGAGGAGCCCGAGGACCTGGGCCTGGGTGGGCGGGGCGTCCTCGTCGGCGGCGGGTACGGCGTAGGCCGCCTCGACGCGGGCCTCCCAGTCCGCCTTCCGCTCCCCGTACGCCGCCTCGTACGCGGGGCCCACCCGGTGGCCGGCGAGCGCCTCCCGGAGCGCGTCGAGGCCCTCGCGGGCATCGGCGACCAGCGGGCCGGCGGCGAGTTTGTGGGCGTCGTACGGGTCCAGGTTGAGGCCGATGAAGCGGACGGCCGGATTCTGGAACAGGGTCGCGGAGGCCGTGGTGAAGTCGGTCAGCCGTGTCCCGGCGGCGATGACGAGATCGGCCTCCCTGGCCAGGGCGTCGGCGGTGGCCGTCCCCGTGTGCCCGATCCCGCCGACCTCCGCGGGGTGGTCGTGGGGCAGCGCGCCCTTGCCCGCCTGGGTCGTGGCCACCGGGATCCCGGTGGCCGCGGCGAAGGCGGCCAGCGCCTCCTGGGCCCCGCTGTGCCGGATCCCGCCGCCCGCGACGAGCAGGGGGCGCGCAGATCCCCGTACGGCCTCGGCGGCGGCCGTGAGCTCGCTGCGGTCGGGGCGGGGCCTGCGCACGCCCCACACCCGCTCGGCGAAGAACTCCTCGGGCCAGTCGTAGGCCTCCGCCTGCACGTCCTGCGGCAGCGCCAGGGTGACGGCCCCGGTCTGGACGGGGTCGGTGAGCACCCGCATCGCCTGGAGCGCGGCGGGGACCAGGGCCTCGGGGCGGGTGATCCGGTCGAACCACCGGGAGACGGGCCGCAGGGTGTCGTTGACGGAGAGGTCCCCCGCGTACGGGACCTCCAGCTGCTGGAGCACCGGATCGGCGGGCCGGGTCGCGAAGGCGTCCCCGGGCAGCAGCAGCACCGGGATCCGGTTGACCGTGGCGAGGGCCGCCCCGGTGACGAGGTTGGTGGCGCCGGGCCCGATGGAGGTGGTCACGGCGTGCGCGGAGAGCCGCCCGCACTGGCGGGCGTAGCCGACGGCGGCGTGCACCATGGCCTGCTCGTTGCGCCCCTGGAGGAAGGGCATGGTCCCGGGGCCGGACTCCAGCAGGGCCTGCCCGATCCCGGCGACGTTCCCGTGCCCGAAGATGCCCCAGGTGGCGGCGATCAGGCGTTGGCGCCTGCCGTCGCGTTCGGTGTACTGGCTGCCCAGGAAGCGGACGAGCGCCTGGGCGACGGTGAGCCTCATCGGTCCTCCGCGCGGTAGAAGGGCAGCCGGGGGTCCACGGCCTGGCCGGCCCAGGTGTCGCGGATCCAGCCGTGGTCGGGGTGGTCGCGGATCAGCCACGCGCGGGTGCGGTCCGGTCCGGCCATGACGTTCAGGTAGTACATGGCGTGCCCGGGGGCGGCGATGGACGGACCGTGCCAGCCGTCGGGGATGAGCACGGCGTCGCCGGTGCGCACCTCGGCGAGCAGGTCGGTCTTCCCGGCGGGCGAGGGGCTGACGCGCTGGTAGCCGACGCCGGGGGTGGCGCCGTGCGGGGCGATCTCGAAGAAGTAGATCTCCTCCAGGCGGGATTCCTCACCCTCGTGGTGCTCGTCGTGCTTGTGGGGCGGGTAGGAGGACCAGTTGCCGCCGGGAGTGAGGACCTCGACGGCGATGAGCCGGTCGCAGGCGAAGGCGTCGGCGGCGGCGAAGTTGTTGACCTGGCGGGAGCACTGGCCGGCGCCCCGCAGTTCCACGGGGACGTCCGCGGCCGGGCCGTAGCGCGGCGGGAGCCTCTCCTCGCAGCGCGCACCGGCGAGCGCGAACCGCCCCCCGGCGGCCGAGCGGACCTCGGCGCGGGCGTCGCGCGGCAGGTAGGCGAAGTCGCTCACGGCGTCGAAGACGCCGCTGCGCCCGTGCAGCGGGAACACCTGTGGCGCCGCCTCGGGTCCGGGCAGGTCCCGGCAGTCGACCTCGCACGCACCCGACAGCGGGAGCACGATCCATTCGCACTCCCCCGTCCCGAAGCCGTACGCCTCCCCCGGGCCGAGGTCCAGCACCCGCAGCCTCGTCCACTCGGTCCCCCACTCAGACTGCACCGGCACGGCCGAGCACCTCCTCCACCTCGTCGGGGAACGGCATGGCGGTCGAGCACGCCAGCCGCGAAGCCACGATCGCCCCGGCCGCGTTCGCGTACCGGACCGTCTTCGTCAGGTCCCATCCGGCGAGCAGCCCGTGGCACAGGGCGCCGCCGAACGCGTCGCCCGCGCCCAGCCCGTTGACCACCTCGACCGGTACGGGCGGCACCTCGGCGCAGGTTCCGTCGCGGTGGACGGCCAGCACTCCGGCCGGGCCCCGCTTGACCACGGCCAGTTCCACCCCGGCGGCGAGCAGGGCCCGGGCCGCCGCGCGGGGTTCCGTCTCCCCGGTGGCGATCGCGCACTCCTCGGCGTTGCCGACGGCCACCGTCGCGTGGGTCAGGGCCTCGGCGTACGCGGGGCCGGGGTCATCGCGCCACAGCGTCGGCCGCCAGTCCAGGTCGAAGACCGTGGTCCCGGGTCCGGTACGGGCCTCCAGGGCGGCCAGGGTGGCGGAGCGGCTCGGTTCCTCGCTGAGGCCCGTACCCGTCATCCAGAACACGCGGGCCCGCCCGACCGCCTCCAGGTCCAGTTCCTCCGGGCGGATCTCCAGGTCGGGGGCCTTGGGCGCGCGGTAGAAGTACAGCGGGAAGTCGTCGGGCGGGAACATCTCGCAGAAGGTGAGCGGTGTGTGCAGGCCCGGGACCTCGCGCACCCACCGGTCGTCCACCCCGAATCCGCCGAGCTCCGCGCGCAGGTAGGCCCCGAAGGGGTCCGCGCCGGTCCGCGTGATCATCGCCACCCGGCGCCCCAGCCGGGCGGCCGCGACGGCCACGTTGGCGGGGGACCCGCCGAGGAACCTGCCGAACGAATCCACCTCGGCCAGTGGCACCCCGGTCCGCAGCGGGTAGAGATCCACCCCGATCCGTCCCATCGTGATCAGGTCGAACGCGAACGGAACACCGGTCACGACCAGTCCTGCCTTCCGTCATCCATCTCGTCGTCTCCCCGTCCTTCGAGCTTCGCACCCTAAGGTGGCCGCCATGACGTCCTCCCCCGCCGCGTTGACCCGTATCCGCATCGGTTCGGCCCCGGACTCCTGGGGTGTCTGGTTCCCCGACGATCCCCGGCAGACGCCCTGGGAACGGTTCCTCGACGAGGTCGCCGACGCGGGGTACCGGTGGATCGAGCTCGGCCCCTACGGCTACCTGCCCACCGATCCCGTACGGCTCGGCGAGGAGACCGTCCGGCGGGGCCTGCGCGTCAGTGCGGGCACCGTCTTCACCGGACTCCATCACGGGCCCGCGGTCTGGGAGGACACCTGGGCCCACGTGTCGCGGATCGCGGAGCTGACCCGGGCCATGGGTGCGGAACACCTCGTCGTCATCCCCTCGTTCTGGCGGGACGACAAGACGGGGGAGGTCCGGGAGGACCGCACCCTCACGGCCGGACAGTGGCGCGAACTGACCACCCAGACCGAGCGGCTGGGGCGGGAGGTGCAGGACCGGTACGGGCTGCGGATCGTCGTCCATCCGCATGCGGACACCCACATCGACACCCCGGAGAATGTGGCCCGCTTCCTGGACGCCACCGATCCGGCCCTCGTCTCGCTCTGCCTGGACACCGGGCACTACGCGTACTGCGGCGGGGACAGCGTCAAGGCCATCGAGACCTTCGCCGAGCGGATCGGCTACCTCCACCTCAAGCAGGTGGACCCGCGGATCCTGGCCGAAGTCCAGGCGCAGGAGCTGCCGTTCGGCCCCGCCGTGGGGCGGGGGGTGATGTGCGAACCGCCGTCGGGGGTGCCCGCGCTGGAGCCCGTACTGGCGGCGGCGCAGCGGCTCGGGACGGACCTGTTCGCCATCGTGGAGCAGGACATGTACCCGTGCCCGCCGGAGCAGCCGCTGCCGATCGCCCGCCGCACCCGTGCCTACCTGCGCTCCTGTGGCGCCTGAAGGAGGAATCCGTATGACCAGCACGCTCGGTATCGCCGTCGTCGGCACCGGGAGGATGGGCGCCGACCACGTCCGGCGGATCGGCCGGACGGTGGGCGGGGCCCGGGTGGTGGCCGTGGCCGACCCGGACGGGGACCGGGTCAAGGCGGTCGCGGACGCCCTGGACGGGGCGAGCGCGCACACCGACCCGGCGGCGGCGATAGCCGCACCCGGGGTCCAGGCCGTGCTGATCGCCTCCCCCGGGCCGGCCCACGAGGAGGCCATCGCGCACGCCCTGGCACGGCAGTTGCCGGTGCTCTGCGAGAAGCCGCTGACCCCGGACCCGGAGGGTGCGCTGCGCGTGATGGAGGCGGAGCGGCGGCTGGGGAAGCGCCTGGTGCAGGTGGGGTTCATGCGGCGGTTCGATGCCGAGTACGTGCGGCTCAAGGAACTGCTGGACGCGGGCGGCATCGGGCGGCCCCTCTTCCTGCACTGCCGCCACCGCAACGCCTCCTCGCCGTCCTTCTTCACGAGCGACATGCTGATCACCGATTCCGTGGTGCACGAGGTGGACGCGGCCCGCTGGCTGCTGGGGCAGGAGGTCACGGCCGTGTCGGTGCTCTCGCCGCGACCTACCTCGGCAGCTCCGGAGGGGCTGCGCGATCCCCGCCTGGTGCTGCTGGAGACCTCCGGCGGAGCCGTGGTCGACGTGGAGATCTTCGTCAACTGCGGCTTCGGCTACCAGGTCCGGTGCGAGGCGGTCGGCGAGTCCGGCAGCGCACAGATCGGCGACGGGCACGCGATGGTCGTGCAGTCGGGAGGCCGGTGGGGCGGGGAGATCGACCAGGACTTCACGGTGCGCTTCGCCGATGCCTACGACCGCCAGCTGCGGAGCTGGGTCGCCGGGGCCGCGCGGGGCAGGGTGGCGGGGCCGGACGCCTGGGACGGTTACGCGGCGGCGGCCGTCTCGGAGGCGGGCCTGACGGCGGCGCGCAGCGGCGTACGGACCGTGGTGGAGATGGCGGAGCGGCCGGCCCTGTACCGCTGAGCCCGGCCTGCGGCTGCCCCTGCCTGCGGCTTCCCTGCCTGCCGCGGCCCCTGCGGGCCTCTCCGGCTGCCTCCCGTGGCACATCGGCAGCCGGGGACCCCTGTGGCACTTCCGTCACAGGGGTCTCCTTTGTGTCACGCATATCCGCATTACGCGGGTTTTCCGTCACAGGCGGTCGACAGCCCCTCCCCTGCTCTCACCCCGCGTCGTTCCTTGGGCACAACCCGAGTGATCGTCACTGTCCACGCGCCGGCTCCCCCGACGGCCTCCCGGCCGGCCCCGCGGCGTGGACAAGGAGGTGTCGTGGCATGAGCGACCGACAGCTGTGGTCCTACAAGGAGATCGCTGCCCACATCCGCGTCCAGCCGGACACCGTGCGCTCCTATCGCAAGCACGGTCTCCTCCCCCCTCCCGACCACGTGGAGGGCGGCAAGCCCTACTGGTACGCCGACACCGTCCGCGCGTGGGTGGCCCGCAGGCCCGGCAACCGGGGCCGCCGCGAGGACTGAGGGCTGAGGGCCGACGGCGGCATCACCAGGACTCGTCGGCGCCGATACCGCTCCCGGCCCGGGCCCCGGCCGTTCCCCCGGCCTTCCCCCGGGCCCGCAGCCGGAGCCCGAGCAGCGGGAACAGCAGCACGGACAGCATCCCGGCGCCCACCAGCGCCGCCGCCTCCCCCGGCTCGACCTTCCCGTCCTGCACGCCCATGGTGGTGATCGCCACCACCAGCGGCAGGGCCGTGGAGCCGAACAGCACCAGCGCCGACCGGTCCCGCTTCCCCAGGTCGCGCGGGGCCAGCAGCAGGATCGGCAGGCCCCGCACCACCAGGAAGAGCGCCAGGAAGAGGGGCAGCAGCAGGAGCGCCGACCCGCCCGCGAGCAGGGCGTCCAGGTCGAACTCGATCCCGGTGACCACGTAGAACAGCGGCACCAGGAAGCCGAAGCCCATGGCCTCGACCTTCGACAGCACGAGCTCGCTGCTCTCTGGCGCGGCCCCCTGGAGCACCAGCCGGGTGAGCAGCCCGGCCGCGAAGGCGCCGAGCAGGATGTCGAGCCCGAGCACCTGGGACAGCGCCAGCATCCCCACGAGCACGAGCATCACCAGCCGCACCGCGAACTGGCCGCTGGTGTGCAGCGTCCGGGCGATCACCTCGCGGAACCAGGGCGGCTTGGGCCGCAGGGCCCAGAGGACGGCCAGGACCGTCAGCGCCGCGAAGGCCGCCAGCAGGGCCGTGGAACGGGCCGGGGCGCGCCCGCTCAGCAGCAGTGCCATGGCGATGATCGGCCCGAACTCGCCGACCGACCCCATGGCCATCATCACCGAGCCGAACCGGGTCCTGAGGTCCCCGGCCTCCCGGAGCACCGGCAGGATCGCGCCGAGCGCGGTGCTGGTGAGTGCGGTGCCGATGTAGACGCCCCGGTCGTATCCGCCCCCGAGCAGGATCCCGGTGCCGAGGCCGAGCGCGAGGGCGATCACCCAGGCCCACAGGGACCGCTTGAGGGTGTCCCCCTTGACCCGGTCGAACTCGATCTCGTAACCGGCCAGGAAGATCAGCATCGCGAGGCCCAGCTGGCTCAGTACGTCGACGACCTCCCCGCTGACGGCCCATCCGAGCACGTCGGGGCCGAGGACGATGCCCAGCAGGATCTCGAAGATCACCAGGGGTACGGCCAGCCACCGCGCGACCGCGTGGGCGAGCAGGGGCGCGAGGACGGCGGCGGCCATGATCAGGACAAGGGTTCCCGAGTGATCCATATCCGTCATTTACGTACGGCCCGCACCGATCGGCCATTCCGCAACCGCGGGGCGGGATACTCGCTTCCATACCCCCTAGGGGTATAGTCTCTGAGTGTCGGGAGGACGGTGGAGACATCCGCCGCCCCTCCGGTGACCGGACCCGCCCCTGAAGAGGAGAACGAGATGAGCGCCGAGACGGACACCCAGACCACCACCGTCTACCGGGTGACCGGCATGACCTGCGGGCACTGCGAGGGCGCGGTGACCAGCGAGCTCTCCGCCCTGCCGGGCGTCACCTCGGTCAAGGCCGTCGCCGCGACCGGCGAGGTCACCGTGGTCTCCGCCGCCGAGCTCACCGACGAGGACGTCCGCGCCGCCGTGGACGAGGCCGGGTACGAGTTCGCCGGCCGGGCCTGAGCACCTCCTCCTTCGGAAGCCCCGCAGCACGCAGCACGCAGCAGTACCCCGCGGTACCCCGCCGGGCCGTACCGGCCAGCTCATACTGGTTCCGTACGGCCCGGCCATCCCCCTGGAGCCGGAACATGACCAGCACAGTGCACGACGGACCCATAACAGCGGTCGAGCTCTCGATCGGCGGAATGACCTGCGCCTCCTGCGCGGCCCGCATCGAGAAGAAGCTCAACCGGATGGACGGCGTCGAGGCCACGGTGAACTACGCCACCGAGAAGGCCCGCGTCTCCTACAGCGGGGACGTCCAGGTCGCCGACCTGATCGCGACCGTCGTCAGGACCGGCTACACCGCCGAGGAGCCCCCGCCGCCGCAGCCCGAAGCGGAATCGGAAGCGGAACCGGCCGACGGGGCCGCGGCCGTACGTGACCCCGAGCTCGCCGCGCTGCGCCAGCGGCTGCTGGTCTCCGTCACCCTCGCCCTGCCCGTCGTCCTGCTCGCGATGGTCCCGGCCCTGCAGTTCGACAACTGGCAGTGGCTCTCCCTGACCCTGGCCGCACCGGTCGTGGTCTGGGGCGCCCTGCCCTTCCACCGGGCCGCCTGGACCAACGCCCGGCACGGCGCCGCCACCATGGACACCCTGGTCTCGGTCGGCACCCTGGCCGCCTTCGCCTGGTCCCTGTGGGCCCTGTTCTTCGGCCACGCCGGCATGCCGGGCATGCGGCACGGCTTCGACCTGACGATCTCCCGTACGGACGGCTCCTCGGCCATCTACCTGGAGGTCGCGGCCGGCGTCGTCAGCTTCATCCTGCTCGGCCGCTATCTGGAGGCCCGCTCCAAGCGGAAGGCGGGCGCGGCCCTCAAGGCGCTGATGGAACTAGGCGCCAAGGACGTGGCCGTCCTGCGCGGGGGCCAGGAGGTACGCATCCCGGTGAGCGCCCTCGGCGTCGGCGACCGCTTCGTCGTACGCCCCGGGGAGAAGATCGCCACCGACGGCACGGTCACCGAGGGCAGCTCCGCCGTGGATGCCGCCATGCTGACCGGCGAATCGGTCCCGGTCGAGGTCACCGTGGGCGACGCGGTCACCGGCGCCACCGTCAACACCTCCGGCCGCCTGGTCGTCGAGGCCACCCGCGTCGGCGCGGACACCCAGCTCGCCCGGATGGCGCGGCTCGTCGAGGACGCCCAGAACGGCAAGGCCGAGGTGCAGCGGCTCGCCGACCGGATCTCGGGGATCTTCGTACCCGTCGTCCTGCTGCTCGCGCTGGGCACCTGGGTCACCTGGCTGCTGATCACCGACGATCCCACCGCCGCCTTCAGCGCGGCCGTGGCCGTCCTGATCATCGCCTGCCCCTGCGCCCTGGGCCTGGCCACCCCGACCGCGCTGATGGTCGGCACCGGACGGGGCGCACAGCTCGGGATCCTGATCAAGGGCCCCGAGGTGCTGGAGTCCACCCGCCGCGTGGACACGGTCGTCCTGGACAAGACCGGCACCGTCACCACCGGACGGATGACCCTGACCGCGGTGCATCCCGCCGCGGACGTGGACGGTGACGAACTGCTGCGGCTGGCCGGGGCCCTGGAGCACGCCTCCGAGCACCCCATCGCCCGGGCCGTCGCCACCGGGGCGGCCGCGCGGGCCGGCGTGCTGCCGGTACCCGAGAACTTCGAGAACCTCGCGGGGCTCGGCGTGCAGGGCGTGGTCGAGGGCCACGCCGTCCTGGTGGGCCGCGAACGCCTGCTGGCCGACTGGTCGATCGAGCTGCCCGCCGCACTCGCCGAGGCCAAGGCCGCCGCCGAGGCCGAAGGCGCCACCGCCGTCCTGGTGGCCTGGGACGGAGCGGCGCGCGGCGTCCTGACGGTGGCCGACGCGGTGAAGGAGACCAGCGCCGAGGCGGTCACCCGGCTGCGGGCGCTCGGCCTCACCCCGGTCCTGCTGACCGGCGACAACAAGGCGGTGGCCGAGACGGTGGCCCGCGCGGTGGGCATCGACGAGGTGATCGCCGAGGTGCTGCCCCAGGACAAGGCGGACGTCGTACGCGGGCTCCAGGCGCAGGGCCGTACGGTCGCCATGGTCGGGGACGGGGTCAACGACGCGGCCGCGCTGGCCCAGGCCGACCTCGGCCTGGCCATGGGCACGGGCACCGACGCCGCCATCGAGGCGGGCGACCTGACGCTCGTACGGGGCGACCTGCTGGTGGCGGCGGACGCGATCCGGCTGTCCCGCCGGACCCTGGCCGTCATCAAGGGCAACCTGTTCTGGGCCTTCAGCTACAACGTGGCGGCGCTGCCGCTGGCCGCCGCCGGGCTGCTCAACCCCATGATCGCGGGGGCCGCGATGGCGTTCTCCTCCGTTTTCGTGGTGACGAACAGCCTCCGGCTGCGATCCTTCCGCTAGTGGTCACCCTCCCCGGTCCCCACACATTTCCTTCACGGGAGACGCAGATCACAGTGATCGCAACGTAACCATCCGGGGTCGGCACGGGTCTAATGGGGCGGTGCCAGGAATGTCTTGGGGGACGTTCCACGGATGTCTTGGGGGACGTCCGCGGCACCAGCCGGCCGGGACGCGTGCCCGCGGGAAGCTTTGAGCGGCCCTCCCGACCCGATACGGGTCCCGGCAGACACCGACGCCCCGGTCCGGGTCCCGTGGGGGGAATCCGTTCCGGGGAAAGGAAAGCGCCCCGACCGTCGACCCGTGGGGGGATCGGCGGCGGGGCGCTTTTCGTTCGCCTCGCGTGCGGCCCAAGGGCCGCGGTGGAGCAGACCTCGGGTCAGCGGGCCTCGACCGGGACGAAGTCGCGCAGGACCTCGCCGGTGTAGATCTGGCGCGGGCGGCCGATGCGGGAACCCGGCTCCTTGATCATCTCGTGCCACTGGGCGATCCAGCCGGGAAGGCGGCCGATCGCGAAGAGCACGGTGAACATCTCGGTCGGGAAGCCCATGGCCCGGTAGATCAGGCCGGTGTAGAAGTCCACGTTCGGGTAGAGGTTGCGCTCGACGAAGTACTCGTCGGCCAGCGCGTGCTCTTCCAGCTTGAGCGCGATGTCCAGCAGCTCGTCGCTCTTGCCGAGCGCCGAGAGGACGTCGTGCGCCGCCGCCTTGATGATCTTCGCCCGGGGGTCGAAGCTCTTGTAGACGCGGTGCCCGAAGCCCATCAGGCGGACGCCGTCTTCCTTGTTCTTCACCTTGCGGATGAAGGCGTCGACGTCGCCGCCGTCGTTCTTGATGCCTTCCAGCATCTCGAGGACGGACTGGTTGGCGCCACCGTGCAGCGGGCCCCACAGGGCCGAGATGCCGGCGGAGATCGAGGCGAACATGTTCGCCTGCGAGGAGCCGACCAGACGCACGGTGGAGGTGGAGCAGTTCTGCTCGTGGTCCGCGTGCAGGATGAGCAGCTTGTCGAGCGCCGAGACCACGACCGGGTCCAGGTCGTACTCCTGGGCCGGCACGGAGAAGGTCATGCGCAGGAAGTTCTCGACGTAGCCGAGGTCGTTGCGCGGGTAGACCACCGGGTGGCCGACCGACTTCTTGTACGCGTAGGCCGCGATGGTCGGGAGCTTGGCGAGCAGCCGGATCGTCGAGAGGTGGCGCTGCTTCTCGTCGAAGGGGTTGTGGCTGTCCTGGTAGAACGTCGACAGCGCGCTGACCACGGAGGACAGCATCGCCATCGGGTGCGCGTCACGCGGGAAGCCGTCGTAGAAGCGCTTCACGTCCTCGTGCAGCAGCGTGTGCTGGGTGATCTCGTTGCGGAACGACGCGAGCTGGTCGACGGTCGGCAGCTCCCCGTTGATCAGCAGGTAGGCGACCTCGATGAAGGTCGAGCGCTCGGCCAGCTGCTCGATCGGGTAACCGCGGTAGCGCAGGATGCCCTGCTCACCGTCGAGGTAGGTAATCGCGGACTTGTACGCCGCGGTGTTGCCGTAGCCGCTGTCCAGAGTGACGAGCCCGGTCTGGGCCCTCAGCTTCGAGATGTCGAAGCCCTGGTCGCCGACGGTGCTCTCGACCACCGGGTAGGTGTATTCACCGTCCGCGTACCGGAGTACTACAGAGTTGTCGCTCACGTCATCCCTCACCGACGTAGTGCCTCTTCTTCGAGGTGCCCTGACTGCCTCTACCTTCCCCCATTTGGCGCAGGAGAGTGCACTCGGGGTCGGCCTTTGGTGCTTTTGACGGCACTGAGTGCCGCCAAGCTGCTCATCCTGCCCCCTCCGCACCGGTGGTGGAACCCCAAATGATCGATCATCTAGGTGATGTTTCCCACCGGTATGCGGCCGGACAGCCTGGGTGCCACCGCCGTGTACCTCCTGCCTGCGGAAACCGTACGCACCGCCTGGCCGAGGGCTTTGCGGGACCCGACGAGGACGACCAGTTTCTTCGCCCTGGTCACTGCCGTGTAGAGCAGGTTGCGCTGGAGCATCATCCAAGCCCCCGTGGTGACCGGGATCACGACGGCCGGATATTCACTCCCCTGGGAACGGTGGATGGTGACGGCGTAGGCGTGGGCGAGTTCGTCGAGCTCCGCGAACTCGTAGGGGATCTCCTCGTCCTCCTCCGTCCGTACCGTCAGGCGCTGTTCGTCGGGGTCGAGCGCGGTCACCACGCCGACCGTGCCGTTGAACACGCCGTTGGCGCCCTTCTCGTAGTTGTTCCGGATCTGGGTCACCTTGTCGCCGACGCGGAAGACCCGCCCGCCGAACCGCTTCTCGGGCAGGTCCGGCCGGGCCGGGGTCATCGCCTGCTGGAGCAGGCCGTTGAGGTTCCCGGCGCCCGCCGGGCCGCGGTGCATGGGCGCGAGCACCTGGACGTCCCGGCGCGGGTCCAGCCCGAACCTGGCCGGGATCCGGCGGGCGGCGACGTCGACGGTGAGGCGGCCGGCCTCCTCGGTGTCCTCCTCGGCGAAGAGGAAGAAGTCCGGCAGGCCCTCGGTGACCGGCGGCAGTCCGGTGTTGATCCGGTGGGCGTTGGTGACCACGCCCGACTGCTGGGCCTGCCGGAAGATCCGGGTCAGCCGGACGGCGGGCACCGGCCCGCCCTCGGCGAGCAGGTCCCGCAGCACCTCCCCGGCGCCTACGGACGGCAACTGGTCCACGTCCCCGACCAGCAGCAGGTGCGCGCCCGGCGCCACGGCCTTGACCAGCTTGTTGGCCAGCAGCAGGTCCAGCATCGAGGCCTCGTCCACGACGACGAGGTCCGCGTCCAGCGGCCGGTCCCGGTCGTACGCCGCGTCCCCGCCTGGCTTGAGCTCCAGCAGCCGGTGCACCGTGGAGGCCTCGGCGCCGGTCAGCTCGGAGAGCCGCTTCGCCGCCCGCCCGGTGGGCGCGGCGAGCACGACCTTGGCCTTCTTGGCCCGGGCGAGCTCCACGATCGAGCGGACGGTGAAGGACTTGCCGCAGCCCGGCCCGCCGGTCAGGACGGCGACCCGGCGGGTCAGCGCGAGGCGGACCGCGTCCCGCTGCTCGGGGGCGAGTTCGGCACCGGTCCGGCCCGCGAGCCAGCCCAGCGCCTTCTCCCAGTCCACGTCCTGGAAGGCGGGCATCCGGTCGTTCTCTGCGTTCAGGAGCCTGCGCACCTGCCCCACCAGCGACAGTTCGGCCCGGTGGAAGGGCACCAGGTAGACGGCGGTCAGCGGGTCGGGGCCGCCCTGGGGGTCGGGCACCTGCTCCCGGACGACCCCCTCCGGGTCGGCGGCGAGCTCGGCCAGGCAGTCGATCACCAGGCCGGTGTCCACCTGGAGCAGCTTGACCCCGTCCGCGATCAGCCGGTCCTCGGGCAGGAAGCAGTGCCCCTGGTCGGTGGACTGGGACAGGGCGTACTGGAGCCCGGCCTTCACGCGCTCGGGGCTGTCGTGCGGGATCCCGACGGCCTGGGCGATCCGGTCGGCGGTGAGGAAGCCGATGCCCCAGACGTCGGCGGCGAGCCGGTAGGGCTGGTTCTTCACCACCGAGATGGACGCATCGGCGTACTTCTTGTAGATGCGGACGGCGATGGAGGTGGAGACGCCGACGCCCTGGAGGAAGACCATGACCTCCTTGATGGCCTTCTGCTCCTCCCAGGCGGCCCCGATCAGCTTCGTCCGCTTGGGGCCCAGCCCGGGTACCTCGATCAGCCGCTTCGGCTCCTCCTCGATCACGTCGAGGGTGTCGGTGCCGAAGTGCTCCACGATCCGGTCGGCGATCTTCGGGCCGATGCCCTTGATCAGGCCGGAGCCGAGGTAGCGCCGGATGCCCTGGATCGTGGCGGGGAGCACAGTGCGGTAGTTCTCCACCGTGAACTGCTTGCCGTACTGCGGGTGGGAGCCCCAGCGGCCCTCCATGCGCAGCGATTCGCCGGGCTGCGCGCCGAGCAGGGCGCCGACGACGGTGAGGAGGTCGCCGCTGCCGCGGCCGGTGTCGACCCGCGCGACCGTGTAGCCGCTCTCCTCGTTGGCGTAGGTGATGCGTTCGAGCACCCCCTCCACCACGGCCAGTTGCACCGCCCCGTGGGTTGTCATGGCACGAAGCTACCCCGGGGCGCCGACAGCGCGGCGGGCCTGTGGACGGAAGGAGCGAAGGGCAGAGCGACCAAAGGGGGTCCGGCCTCGCGGCCGGACCCCCTCACGGTTACCCCTCCCGTGCCGGACTTCCCGATCCCCCCAGATCCCCTCCCGGAAGTCCCGACGCAACATACGACCCGCGGTACCCCTGGAGGGTTGCACTCCGATCTACAGATTTACTTTTCCGTTACCAAACGCCTACCCAAGGTGCCGGTGAATCGACACAGAAGTAGCGTTTCGGGCATGAGCGAATCTTCATTCCAGGACGACGTACTGGGCGAGCTCGGCGACGAGAAGCTGACCGAGATCGCCGGACTGCTCGGCACGGACACGGACGGCGCCCGCACCGCCGTCACGGAGACCGTCGGCGCCATGACCGGCGACCTCCAGCAGAAGGCCGACGCCGACGACGAGGACGGGGTCGAGGTCCGCCAGGCCCTCGCGGAGGTCACCGAGCCCCCGCTGCAGGGCGTGGCCACGCTGGGCGGCGTCGGCGGGATGCTCAGCGGCGGGATGATGGCCGGGGTCCTCGCCAAGGTCGCCAAGCCGGTGGCCAACGCCGTCTCGAAGAAGACCGGCATCCCCGCCCCGACCATCAGCCGGGTCATCGAGATGCTGATCCCGGTGCTGCTCGCGGTCCTCGCCAAGCGCGCGGCCTCGGGCAAGGGCGCGGGCCCCACGGCCGCCGGAGCATCCTCACCGGGCACACCCGCCCCGGGCGGCGCACCCGCCCCGGGAGCGGCCCCGGCGGGCGGCGGGCTGGGCGATCTGCTCGGCCAGATCCTGGGCGGCGGCAAGAAGTAGCGCCTATCCTCGGGCGCCATGGACACGCCCGAGGCAGCATCGGTGCGGCTGCGCGATCCCGAGCCCGGCGACCTGGGCTGGATCGTGCAGCGGCACGGCGCGCTCTACGCCGCCGAGTACGGCTGGAACGCCGAGTTCGAGGGCCTGGTGGCCCGGGTCGTCGCGGATTTCGCCGAGGACCACGACCCGTATCTGGAGCGGGTCTGGATCGCCGAACGCGGCGGCCGGCCCGTCGGGTCGGTGATGTGCGTGCGCGAGGACGGCGCCCCGGGCACCGCCCGGCTGCGGCTGCTCCTGGTCGACCCGCAGAACCGCGGCCACGGCATCGGCGGCCGCCTTGTCACCGCGGTCGTCGCCTTCGCCCGCTCGGTGGGCTACCGCGAGCTGGTCCTGTGGACCCACGACGTCCTGCACGAAGCCCGCTCCCTGTACCTGCGCGCGGGCTTCACCCTGGTCGCCGAACGCCCCGCCCGCTCGTACGGGGTCGCCCTCACCGGGCAGGACTGGCGGCTGCCGCTCCAGCAGGACTCCCCGCGCTGACGCCCGGACCGACCCCCGTACGGTTCGGAGCGCGCCCGGGGGCCAGCGAGGTGAGGGCCACCCCGCCGACCAGGAGCAGCGCCGCCAGCCAGCGCGTGCCCGAGACCTGTTCCCCCAGCACCAGGGCCGCCGAGGACATCCCGAACACCGGGACCAGCAGGGAGAACGGGGCCACCGCGGAGGCCGGGTAGCGGCGCAGCAGGTACCCCCAGGCGCCGAAGCCGAACACGGTGGACACCCAGGCCACGTACCCGATCACGGCGAGCCCGGACCAGTCCAGGGCGCGCAGCGCGGCCAGGTCCCGCTCGGGCCCCTCCAGCAGCAGCGACAGCGCGAGCAGCGGCAGCACCGGGACGGTGCACACCCACACCATGAAGTTCAGCGCGTCGGGCGGGGAGGCCTTGCGGGTCAGGACGTTGGAGACGCCCCAGCAGGCGGCGGCCGCGACGACGAGCGCGAAGCCGAGCACCGGGCCGGAGGTGCCCCCGTCCACCGCGGCCACGGCGATCCCGGCGAGCGCGACGGCCATGCCGAGCACCCTGATCCGGCCGGGCCGTTCGCGCAGGAGCACGGCGGCGAGGACGGCGGTGAAGACGGCCTGGACCTGGAGCACCAGGGAGGACAGTCCGGCGGGCATCCCGGCGTCCATGCCCGTGAACAGCAGCCCGAACTTGGCGATGCCGAGGACCGCCCCGACGCCCAGGACCCACTTCCAGGCGACCTTGGGGCGTCCGACGAGGAAGACCGCGGGCAGGGCCGCGACGAGGAAGCGCAGGGCGGAGAGCAACAGCGGCGGGAAGTGGTCGAGTCCGATCTCGATGACGACGAAGTTGAACCCCCAGACGGCGGCGACGAGCACGGCGAGTGCGGTGTGTACGGGACGCATGGTCCGAGCATCGACGCCCGGACCGTGTAGCACCAGCGCTGATCTCTTCCGCGATGGATGAAGCATTGCTTACGCATCTCCCCGGTGCCACGATGGAGCCGTGCTCGATCTCTCCCGGCTGCGCGCCCTGCACGCCGTCTCCGTCCACGGTTCGGTCGCGGGCGCGGCGGCCGCCCTCGGCTACACCCCCTCCGCGGTCTCGCAGCAGATCGCCAAACTGGAGCGGGAGACCCGGACCACGCTGCTGGAGCGGCGCGGGCGCGGGGTCGCGCTGACCGAGGAGGCCCGGCACCTGGCCGACACGGCCCAGCAGCTGCTGGCCATCGTCGAGCGCGCCGAGACCACCCTGGAGGAGCGCCGCGGGCAGCCGAGCGGGCTGCTGACGGTGGCGGCCTTCGCCTCGGCGGCGCGCGGACTGCTGCCGGGGGTGCTGGCCGACCTGGCCCGCCGTCATCCGGCGCTGGACGTCCGCCTCACGGAGGTGGACCCCCACCTGTCCGTGGACCTGGTGGCCCGCGGCGTCACCGATCTGGCGGTGGCCCACGACTGGGACATCGCGCCGCTGCCGTCGCCCGAGGGCATCGAGCAGGCGGTGATCGGGGACGACCCCTGCGACCTGGTGGTCCCGGCCGGGCACCCCTTCACCACCCGGCGGGCCGTCCGCCGCACCGACCTCGGCGGCGAGCGCTGGGTGTGCCAGCCGCCCGGCCGGGTCTGCCACGACTGGCTGGTGCGGACCCTGCGCACGGCCGGGTCCGAACCCGACATCGTGCACGTGGCCGAGGAGAACCACACCATCGTCGCCCTGGTCGCGGCCGGGCTCGGGGTGGCGGTCGTCCCCCGGCTGGGCACGGGTGTGCTGCCGCCCGGGGCGGTGGCCGTCCCGCTGGAACCGGGCCCCGTCCGGCGGCTGTACGCCCTGTGGCGCACCGGCGCGGCCCGCCGTCCCGCGATCACCGAGGCCGTGCGGGTCCTCCAGGAGCACTGGGCCGCGCAGGGGGCGCGGTCCCAGGCCGAAGAGACGGCCTAGCCGGGGACCCCTTCCGGGGGACCTCCCGAGTGTCCGTGACGCCCCGGGGCCCGGCCCGGCAGTAGGGTCCGGCGCGTGCCGTACGAAGCCTCCCGCCGGACCCTGTTCGCCGTGGCCGCCGTGGCCGCCGTCACGGCCGCCGGGGCCGCCTCCGCCGCCGTGGGGGCCCGCCCCGCCCCCGACGACCCGCGCAACCCCGCACGGGAGCCCGCCGGGCCACCCGGCCGGCGGCCCGACCGGGCCCGGCTGCGCCGCCTGGTGGAGGGGATGAGCCTGGCCGAGAAGGTCGGCCAGCTGTTCGTCTCCCGGGCCTACGGCCATTCGGCCACCGATCCCGACCCGGCGGACGCCGAGAAGAACCTGGCGGCGTTCGGGGTCCGCACCGGCGCCGAGCTGGTCTCCCGCTACCACCTCGGCGGGATCATCTACTTCGCCTGGGCCCACAACACCCGTGACCCGCACCAGATCGCCGCGCTCTCGGCCGGGCTCCAGCGGGCCGCCCTGGCCGCCGGTCCGCGCGTACCGCTGCTGCTCTCCACCGACCAGGAGCACGGCGCCGTCGCCCGCATCGGCAAGCCCGCCACCCTCTTCCCGGGAGCGATGGCGCTGGGCGCGCTGCACGCCGCGACCGGTTCCGCCGCCGAGGCCCGCCGGGCCGCCCGCATCGCGGGGACGGAGCTGGCCGCGATGGGCATCCGGCAGGACTACGCGCCGGTCGCCGACGTCAATGTCAATCCGGCCAATCCGGTCATCGGCGTACGGTCCTTCGGCTCCGACCCGCAGGCGGTGGCCGCCCTGGTCGCCGCCCAGGTCCGCGGCTACCAGGGCGCCGGGGTGGCCGCGACCGCCAAGCACTTCCCCGGCCACGGGGACACCGAGACCGACAGCCACGTCGGCCTGCCGGTGATGCGGCACAGCCGCGCGCTCTGGGAGGAGCTGGACGAGCCGCCCTTCCGCGCCGCGGTGGACGCGGGCGTGGACGCCGTCATGACGGCGCACATCGTCTTCCCCGCGCTGGACCCCTCGGGCGATCCGGCGACGCTCTCCCGGCCGATCGTCACCGGCATCCTGCGCGAACGCCTGGGCTTCCGCGGGGTGGTGGTCACCGACGCCCTCGACATGGCCGGGGTCCGCCAGAAGTACGGGAACGACCGGGTGCCCGTCCTGGCCCTGAAGGCGGGCTGCGACCAGCTGCTGAACCCGCCGGACCTCGGACTCGCGTACCGCAGCGTGCTGGCCGCCGTGGAGTCGGGCGAGCTGACCGAGGAGCGCATCGCGGAGTCGGTGCTGCGGATCCTGGAACTGAAGGCCCGCCGGGGCCTGTTCGACGCGCCCGAGCCCACCGCGCAGGGGGTGGACGCGCAGGTCGGCATCCCCGAGCACCTGGCCGCGGCTGACGAGATCGCCGCCGGGACGACCACCCTGCTGGCCAATGCGGCCGGGACGCTCCCGCTGGACGCGGCGACGGGCCCGAGGGTGCTGGTGACCGGGACCGACCCGGTCTCCCCCAGCGCCACGACCGGACCCCCCACGGCCGTACTGGCCCGGGAACTGACCGCCCTGGGCTGCCGGGCCACGGCTGCGGCGCCGGCCGGTGCGGTGGCCGCGGCGCCCGGTCACGCGGCGGTGGTGGTGTGCACGTACAACGTGGCCGAAGGGGAGGATCCCCAGCGCACGCTGGTCACGGAGCTGCTGGCCACCGGGGTGCCGGTGGTCGTGCTCGCGGTCCGCAACCCGTACGACCCCGCCCGGCTGCCGCGGTGCGCGGCGGAGCTGGCGACGTACGCGTGGACGGACGTGGAGATGCGGGCGGCGGCCCGGGTGCTGACCGGGGCCGAGCGGCCCGCCGGCCGCCTCCCGGTCCCGGTGCCGGGCCGCTACCCGCTGGGCCACGGACTGACGTACTAGTCCTCCTGTACGCCGGTCCGTGGCCCGGTGGAGCGTTACGGCCGCAGCTGCGGCTCGCGCTCCAGGTCGCGCTGGTCGAGCTGGGCGTCGGGCGCCGCCAGCGGCGCCGCCTTCCCCGTGTCGGCGAGCGCGGCGGCCGGGGCGACCCCGGCCCACTGCAGGATCTTCGCGGTGGCCAGCGCCTTCTCGCCGTCGAGCAGCTTGGCGACGTTGGCACCGTGGTTGGCGCCCGGCGCGGTCATCACGTAGCTGTCGCGCACCCCGTAGCCGAGGTGGAACGGCTCGGCGCCCCACGGGTCGTTCTGCCCGTACACGAACAGCATCTGGTTCGCGTTGTTGCGCACCCAGGTGTCGATGTCCTTCATGGCTCCCGGCTGGAAGGTCATGGGGATGTCGCGGGGCACGAAGTTGCGCGGCGGCTGGTAGCCGTAGCGGCTCAGGCCCTTGAGGTGGGGCTGCTTGATGTCCGGGGAGCCGAGCTGGGTGCCCGCCTGGTAGTAGTACGGGGTGTACGTCTCCAGGCCCTGGTCGGCGTAGGCGGAGAAGCCGGAGATCGCGTCGATCGTGTCCCAGATCTCCTGGTCGGTCGCGGTGGCGGCGGCCGGGATGGAGGCGCAGTCGGCGAGCAGGCTGTACTGCCAGAAGGCCCACACGTAGTCGAGCACGACGGCCTCGAAGGCCTTGTCGAGGTTGCCGACGGTGGTGAAGGTCCAGCCGTTCTCGGCGGCGGCGACGGCGTACTTGGCCTCCAGCGGCTCGCGGCGCACGAGCGCCTCGCGCTGCACCGCGTTCAGCCGGTCGCGGCACTCCTTGGTGCCGACCTTGCTGAAGAACCGGTCGTAGGCCGAGTCCTCGTTGTTGACGACGTCGTTGGGCGCGACGTACGCGACGACGCCGTCCATGTCGCGCGGGTAGAAGCGCTCGTAGTACGTCGCCGTCATGCCGCCCTTGCTGCCGCCCGTGGCCAGCCAGTTCTTGGTGTAGAGCTTCTTGAGGGCGGTGAAGAGGCGGTGCTGGTCACTGGCGGCCTGCCAGATGTCCAGGTTGGCCCAGTTGGCCGGGTCGGGCCGGGAGGGCGTGAAGAATCGATACTCCAGGGACACCTGGTTGCCGTCGACGATCGTCGTCGGCTCACTGCGGCGCGGACTGGTGTTGACGTTGTAGCCGGAGGTGAAGAACACCGTCGGCCGCGAGACGTCCTTGTGCAGAAGGGTCAGGCGCTGCTTGAAGGTGCCCTTCCACGGCTGCCGGTGGTCGACCGGCTGCTCGTAGTTCAGTACGAAGAAGCGGTAACCGGGGTACGGCTTCTCCTCGATCAGGCTCATCCCGGGAATGCCGAGGATCTGGTCCTTGATGTCCGTCGCGGCTGCCGGCCCTGCGGCGGTGGCCGCCTGTGCCGTGGAGCCGGCCGCACCCATGGTGCCGATCAGCACCACGAGCGACAGCAGCCATCCGAGCGTCTTGCGCATTCACCCTCCCCTTGCGTTCACTTCGGTCGCGGTGAACCTAGCCGGGGCAACGCATCGCTGAACAGACCTAGTTGGGTCTCTCCGTCAGCACAGGATCCAGCCGGAATCGGCGGATCCGCCGCCCGCATCCCCCTTTACATACACACAGCGGCTGATCGCACCGACGACGACAGGCCCGGCATAACGGGTGAAACGCCCGGCGTCGCGGACGGGGACCCCGCCGCGCGGCTGAATGCTCACCGTCATCCGCCGCCGCTCCCCGGGCCGCCGCGCCACGGTCACCGCGCAGACCTGGGTGCGGCTCTTGTACACGCGCACCTCGCCGGCGGCGGCCGGCAGGGTCTTGACCAGCCGGCCCGCACAGCCCCCGGTGGCGGCCTGCGCGGCCGGGACCGCGAACAGCCCGCCGACGCCGAGCCACAGCGCCGCCCCGAACACCCCCAGCGCCGCGACCCTCCGGCCGCGCCCTGCCCGCCGCTGCACCACACTGCCCCCGATCGGTCGTACGTACCACGTGCGTACGCACGTACGACGCCCGTACCCTCCCGAAGGTTGCGGCCGGGAGCGGGCCCGCGGTCCACCCCTCCCCCTTAAGGGTGCTTCCGCAACTTCCCAGCAGCAGAAAGGGAGTTCACGCTCCGCCAGGACATTACGCTAGGTGACCGGACCTCTGCGCACCGTAGCCATGGAAGGCATGCCACATGACGAACGACCTCCTCGACCGCAAGCTGGAGCGCTCCTTCAACCGCCTCGACGCCGACGGGAGCGGCGAGATCGACGCCACCGACATCATCGCGCTCGGGTCCCGGCTGCTGACGGCCCTGGGCGAACCCGATGACTCGCCCCGCGCGGAAGCCGTGATGAGCGGGATCGCGGACTTCTGGCAGGACCTGTTCACCGAGATCGACGCCGACCGCGACGGCAAGGTCACGCCCGCGGAGTACAAGCACGGCATGACGCGGCTGTACGCGCAGGGCGGGCCGGCCTACGACCGCTCGTACCGGCCGATGATGAAGGCTCTCCTGACGATCGTCGACACCGACGGCGACGGACTCATCAGCCCCGACGAGTTCCACCGGGCCCAGGAGGTCTTCGGCACGGCGCTGGACCACGCCGAGGCCGAGACGCTGTTCCGGCGGATCGACGCGAACGGGGACGGCCGGCTGACCGTGGACGAACTCCTCGACGCCGTGCGCGACTACTACACCGGCACCGACGAGGACGCCCCGGGCAACCTGCTCTTCGGCGAGGTCTGAGCCCGGGGCGGCGGCCGCGGCCTTCCCCCGTCAGGCGGCGGCGCGCTCGTCCTCACCGGCGAAGGTCCGCCACAGCTCGGCGTAGCGCCCGCCGCGGGCCAGGAGTTCGGCGTGCGTGCCGTCCTCCATGACGCGGCCCCGGTCCATGACCACGACCCGGTCGGCGCGGGCCGCGGTGGTCAGCCGGTGGGCGACCACCAGGGTGGTCCGCTTGCCCGCGAGCCGGTCGGTGGCCTGGTTGACCTGGGCCTCGGTGGCCAGGTCGAGGGCGGCGGTGGCCTCGTCGAGGAGCAGCACGTCGGGGTCGACGAGTTCGGCGCGGGCCAGCGCGATCAGCTGGCGCTGACCTGCGGAGAGGTTGCGGCCGCGTTCGGCCACGGCGTGCAGGTAGCCGCCGTCGAGCGTGGCGATCATGTCGTGGGCGCCGACCGCCCGGGCGGCGGCCTCCACTTCGGCGTCGCTCGCCGCGGGCCGCCCGTAGGCGATGGCGTCGCGCACGGTCCCGGGGAAGAGATAGGGCTCCTGGGGGACCACACCGAGGCGGTGGCGGTACTCCGTCAGGTCGAGGTCCCGCAGATCGGCTCCGTCGGCGGTGATCCGGCCGGAGGTCGGGTCGTAGAACCGGGCCACCATCTTGACCAGCGTGGACTTCCCGGCTCCGGTCTCGCCGACGAAGGCGACGGTCTGCCCGGCCGGTATCCGCAGGCTGATGCCCGCGAGCGCCTCGCCCTTCGCGCCCCGCTCCTCGGCGGTGCCGTACCGGAAGCGGACGTCCTCGAAGGCGATCTCGCCGCGCAGCTGCGCCACGGGGCGGGGATCGGCGGGCCGCGGGGTGGTGGTGGGCTCGCGCAGCAGCCCCTGGATCCGGCCGAGGGAGACGGTGGCCTGCTGGTAGCCGTCGAAGACCTGCGAGAGCTGCTGCACGGGGGCGAAGAACAGGTCGATGTAGAGCAGGTAGGCGACCAGCGCACCCGTGGTGAGGGTGCCGGCCTCCACCCGGCCCGCGCCCGCGATCAGCACGGCGGCCGCGGCCCCCGAGGCGAGCAGCTGGACGAAGGGGAAGTAGACCGATATCAGCCACTGGCCGCGGACCCGTGCCTGGCGGTAGGAGTCGCTGCGCTCGGCGAAGCGGACGGCGCCCGAGCGCTCACGGCGGAAGGCCTGGACGATGCGGAGCCCGGCGACGGACTCCTGGAGGTCGGCGTTGACGAGGCTGACGCGGTCGCGGGCGAGCTCGTACGCGACGACCGACTTGCGGCGGAACACGATCGTGCCGAGCACCAGCACCGGGAGGGTGGCGAAGACGATCAGCGCGAGCTCGACGTCGAGGACGAGCAGCGCGGCCAGGATGCCGAAGAAGGTGAAGACGGAGACGACGGCGGTGACGAGCCCGGTCTGCAGGAAGGTGGACAGGGCGTCCACGTCGGTGGTCATCCGGGTCATGATCTTGCCGGTCAGCTCGCGCTCGTAGTAGTCGAGTCCGAGCCGCTGGAGCTGGGCGAATATCTTGACGCGCAGCGCGTACAGCACGCGCTCGCCGGTGCGTCCCGTCATCCGGGTCTCGGCGAACTGCGCGGCCCACTGCGCGACGACGACGGCGAGGGCGAGGCCCGCCGCCACCCAGACGGCGCCGAGGGCGGCCTGCTCGACGCCCTGGTCGATGCCGTGCCGGATCAGAATGGGCAGCAGCAGCCCGGCGCCCGCGTCGGCGGCGACCAGACCGAGGCTGATGGCCAGCGGCGCCCAGAAGCCCTGGAGCAGCCGGCGCAGGCCGTAGCTCTCCTCGGCGGCCTCGGCGCGGGTCTCGTCCACGCCGGGGGTGTCGTCGGCGGGCGGCAGCGCGGCCAGCTGTGCGAGGAGTTCGGGGGTGGCGGGCATCCCGGCGACGGCTCCGGCCATGGAGTGCCCGGCTCCCGGCGCACCGCTCGCGGCGGCGGGTGCGGGTGCGGCCCGGCGGGCCGCCTTCAGCTCCTCCCGCTTCTCCGCCAGTTCCTCCTGCTCCTCCGCCAGCTCCTCCTGCTCCTCCTGGCGCCGCCACAGTTCGGGGGTGATCCCGCCCGCGACCCGGCGCTTGGAGTTGACCGGCTCGGAGTCGATCTCGGCCTCGACCTCGATGTCCTGCTCGATGTCCCGGCCCAGGTCCCGCTCCAGCTCCCGCTCGAACTCCCCCATCGCGAGCGCGTCGGGGGTCCGCGGCGAACCCGCGCCGAGCGCGTCGGGGTCGGTGAGCAGGCGGCGGTAGAGGGCGGAGCGGCGCTCCAGCTCCTCGTGCGTGCCGACGTCGGCGAGCCGCCCGTGCTCCAGTACGGCGATCCGGTCGGCCAGGGCGAGCGTGGAGCGGCGGTGGGCGATGAGCAGCGTGGTGCGCCCGGCCATGACGGCGCGCAGCGCCTCGTGGATCTCGTGCTCGACGCGGGCGTCGACGGCGGAGGTGGCGTCGTCGAGGAGCAGCAGCCGCGGGTCGGTGAGGAGGGCGCGGGCGAGCGCGATGCGCTGGCGCTGGCCGCCGGAGAGGGTCAGTCCCTGTTCGCCGACCGTGGTGTCGTACCCGGCGGGCAGGTCCAGGATGAAGCCCTCCGCCTGGGCGGCGCGGGCGGCGGCCTCGATCTGCTCGTCGGTCGCCTCGGGGTGCCCGTAGGCGAGGTTGGCGCGGATGGTGTCGGAGAAGAGGAAGGAGTCCTCCGGGACCAGTCCGATGGCGGCGCGCAGCGAGTCGTAGGTGAGCTCGCGGACGTCGTGCCCGCCGATGCGGACGGCTCCGCGGTCGGCGTCGTAGAAGCGCGGCAGGAGCAGCGAGAGGGTGGACTTGCCGCTGCCGGAGGCGCCCACGACGGCGACGGTCTCGCCCGCGGCGACGGACAGCGAGAACCCGTCGAGCACCGGCCGCCCGGGGTCGTAGCCGAAGCCGACCCCGTCGAACTCGACGGTGGCGGGCGCGTCGGCGGGCAGGGTGTGCGTGCCCTCCTGGATGACGGGTTCGGTGTCGATGAGCTCGACGACCCGCTCGACGCCCGCGCGGGCCTGCTGCGCGACGGTGAGGACCATGGCGAGCATGCGCACGGGTCCGACGAGCTGCGCGAGGTAGGTGGAGAAGGCGACGAAGGTGCCGAGGGTGATCTGGCCCCGGGTCGCCATCCAGCCGCCGAGGGCCAGCATGGCGACCTGCCCGAGGGCGGGTACGGCCTGGAGTGCGGGGGTGTAGCGGGAGTTGAGCCGGATGGACCGCATCCGCCCGGCGAACAGGCGGCGTCCGGCGGCGCGCAGCTTGCCGGTCTCCTGCTCCTCCTGCCCGAAGCCCTTGACGACGCGGACGCCGGTCACGGCGCCGTCGACGACGGACGCGACGGCGGCGGCCTGGCTCTGGGCGTACCAGGTGGCGGGGAAGAGCTTCTTGCGGCTGCGCTTGGCGATGAACCAGAGGGCGGGTGCCATGAGCAGGGCGACGAGGGTCAGCAGCGGCGACAGCCACAGCATGATGCCCAGGGATATGCCGAAGAGCAGGAAGTTGCCGATGGTCATCGGCAGCATGAAGAGCAGGCCCTGGATCAGCTGGAGGTCGCTGGTCGCGCGTCCGACGACCTGCCCGGTGGACAGCTCGTCCTGGCGCCGCCCGTCGAGCCGGGCGATGGTGTCGTACATGTCGGAGCGCAGGTCGTGCTGCACGTCGAGGGCGAGGCGGCCGCCGTAGTACCGGCGGATGTAGGTGAGCACGTAGACGAGGAGGGCCGCGGCTATGAGCATCCCGGCCCACGGGCCCATGGGCTTGCTCTGGTCGCCGATGACGTCGTCGATGATGACCTTGGTGACCAGCGGCACCAGCGCCATGACGGCCATGCCGGCCAGCGAGGAGCCCAGTGCCAGCAGCACGTTGGCCTTGTACCGCCAGGTGTAGGCCGCGAGCCTGCGGCCCCAGCCCTGTTTCGCCCCGGTCGCCGTCTTCGCCGCCGCCACGTGGTGCCTCCCCGTTCGTCCTGGTCCTGCCGCCTCCCCCAACGCGCCGGCCGGCGGATTTCATCCCGCCGCAACAATCGAACGGGTTTACGCGACGGTCGGCGACCGGAGGCGGCGGGCATTCACCCGGACGGGCGTTTGGAATCACGGGCTCCCGGGGACCGCGACGGCATGCCGAGACCCCGTACGCCCCAGCAACAGCGCGCACTGCGCCGCAGGCGCCGGCGCGAGCGCATCCGCGCGAAGCGGCCGGTGCCCCCGCACTACCCGGCGGGCCTGCTCGTGGCGGCGCTGGTCCTGATGCCCCCGTGGGGCATCCCGGCGGTCCTGGAGTGCGACTGGCCCAAGGCCCGCAGGCGCTGGGCGGCGGGCCTGTCGGTGGCGTGGTTCCTGCACGTCTGCGTGACGGTGGAACTCGCCACCTGAGCCCTCCTCGCCCGCCGGGGGGCCGGGACGCATGGCGGAGCCGGCCGGGGTCGCGGGGTCAGAGGTGGGTCGGGGCGAACATCTTGAGGGTGGCCGGGAGGACGAGGACCGAGGGGCCCGGGGTGGCGAAGGCCTTCTTGAGGTCCGCGGCCAGGGCCTGCGGGGTGGTCGTGGCCGCCGGTACGCCGAAGGAGCCCGCCAGGGCCACGAAGTCGGGGCCGGTGAGTTCGGTGCCCGTGGCCCGGCCGAAGGAGTCCCGCATGTACTCGCGCAGGATGCCGTAGCCGCCGTCGTCCACGATCAGCCAGGTGACGTCCAGGTCGTGCTGGCGGGCCGTGGCCAGCTCGGCGACCGAGTACATCGCACCGCCGTCGCCGGAGACGGCCAGGACCGGGGTGCCGGGCTCGGCCAGGCAGGCGCCGAGGGCTCCGGGGAGGGCGTAGCCGAGGCCGCCCGCGCCCTGGGCCGAGTGCATGGTGTTGGGGTGCTTCGCGTCGAAGGCGGACCAGGCCCAGTAGGACAGGATCGTCATGTCCCAGAAGGACGGGGAGCGGGCGGGCAGGGCCGTACGGATCGAGGTCAGGAGCTGCTGCTCCAGGCCCAGGTCCTGGCCCGACAACCGGTCCGCGATGTCGGAGAGGACCATCTTCACGCGGTCGGGGGCGTACGGG
The DNA here is from genome assembly GCF_000725805.1 of Streptomyces xanthophaeus. Classification (GTDB taxonomy): domain Bacteria; phylum Actinomycetota; class Actinomycetes; order Streptomycetales; family Streptomycetaceae; genus Streptomyces; species Streptomyces xanthophaeus. Next base: position 154,834 of record NZ_KL647134.1, read on the forward strand.
TCCTCGCGCACGGGGACCGTCTCCAGCAGGGCCTGGAGCGCCAGGCGGGCGTCCGCGTGGATGCCCAGGCCCGGGTGGTTGGACTCCAGCTTGCCGAGGTCGGCCTCGATCTGCACGACCCGGCCGGTGGGGAAGAACGTGTGGTAGTTCGAGGACAGCTCCCCCAGGCCCGAGCCGACGACCAGCAGGACGTCCGCGTCCTCCAGGAAGTCGGTCATGTGGCGGTCCTCCAGCCAGGACTGGAGGGACAGCGGGTGGTTCCACGGGAACGCGCCCTTGCCGCCGAAGGTGGTGACCACGGGCGCGTTCAGCCGCTCGGCGAGCTGCTTGAGCTTGCCCGCCGCGTCGGCGCGGACGACCCCGCCGCCCGCGACGATCACCGGGCGCGCGGCCTCGGACAGCCAGTGCGCGGCCACCGCCGTCAGCTCCGGGCGCGGGGCCAGTTCGTGCGGGGTCGCATCCATGCCGGTGACCTGCGGGATCAGGGTCTCGGCGCGCAGCACGTCCTCGGGGATCTCCACCCAGACGGGGCCGTGCGGGGCGGTGAGCGCCGACTCCCAGGCCTCGGCGACCACCGAGGGGATCTGGGAGGGGGTGCGGGCCACGTGGACCGACTTGACCACGTCCCGGAAGGAGGCGGACTGGTCACGCAGCTCGTGCAGATGGCCCCGCCGGCCGCCGCCCAGGCCCGCGACCGGTACCTGGGAGGCGATCGCGAGCACCGGGGCGGACGCGGCCGCCGCCTCGGCCAGGGCCGGCAGGGCCATCAGGGCGCCGGGCCCGGTCGACAGCAGCAGGGGCACGGCCTCGCCGGTGATGCGGCCGTACGCGTCGGCGGCGAAGGCGGCGTTGTTCTCCGTGCGCAGGCCGATCAGCCGCAGGTCGGAGCGGCCGACCGCGTCGAACAGGCCGAGGGCGTGCTGGCCGGGCAGCCCGAAGACGGTGGTCGCGCCGAGCGAGCGCAGCGTCTCCACGACCAGGTCCCCGCCCGTGCGGCCCGGCGGCGGCGCCAGGGCGGCCGCCGTCTGGGCCTCGGTGGGACGGAGTACCAGGTCGTGGTCGTGCGTCACGGTGCTTAGTTGCCCTTCGCCTTCGCCGCCGCGATCTGACGGCTCATGATCGTGGTGAGCTCGTACGCGGTGTGCGAGGCCGCGACCGAGGTGATCTCGGCGTGATCGTACGCCGGGGCGACCTCGACCACGTCCGCGGAAACCAGGTTGCAGGAGGACAGGCCGCGGATGATCTCCAGCAGCTCGCGGGAGGTCATGCCGCCCGCCTCGGGGGTGCCGGTGCCGGGCGCGTGCGCCGGGTCCAGCACGTCGATGTCGATGGAGATGTAGAGCGGACGGTCGCCGATGCGCTGGCGCAGCTGGTCCGCGACCTCGTCGGCGCCGCGGCGGTAGACGTCGGCGGAGGTGACGATGCCGAAGCCCATCTTGGCGTCGTCGTCCAGGTCCTGCTTGCCGTAGAGCGGGCCGCGGGTACCGACGTGGGAGAGCGCCTCGGTGTCGAGGATGCCCTCCTCGACGGCCCGGCGGAACGGGGTGCCGTGGGTGTACTCGGCGCCGAAGTAGGTGTCCCAGGTGTCGAGGTGCGCGTCGAAGTGCAGCAGGGCGACCGGGCCGTGCTTCTTGGCGACGGAGCGCAGCAGCGGCAGGGCGATGGTGTGGTCGCCGCCGAGGGTCATCAGGCGGGAGCCGTTGCCGATGAGCTCGTCGGCGGCGGCCTCGACCGTCTCGACGGCCTCGTTGATGTTGAAGGGGTTGCAGGCGATGTCACCGGCGTCCGCGACCTGGGCGAGGGCGAAGGGGGAGGCGTCCTGCGCCGGGTTGTACGGGCGCAGCAGGCGGGAGGCCTCGCGGATGGCGTTGCCGCCGAAGCGGGCGCCGGGGCGGTAGGAGACGCCGGAGTCGAAGGGCACGCCGACGACGGCGACGTCGGCGGAGCCGACCTCGTCGAGGCGCGGCAGCCGGGCGAAGGTCGCGGGGCCCGCGTAGCGCGGGATGCGGGAGGAGTCGACGGGGCCGCGCGGCTGCGTGCTCATGGGGGGTGCCCTTCTGGAGGTCCTACAAGTGCGGTCCTTCGAGCGTAAGGCGGTGCCCAACGGGCGCGAAGTGTACGTTTCATCCATAGACCACCCGCGACCTGGATGGAGTATCCATGGAGGCGCCGCCCACCCCGCCGGTTGCGCTCGGTGCGCTGCTGCGCGACCGCGAGCTGGGGCTGGCGCACCGCGCGGGGCCCGCCGAGACCGAGGTGCACGGGGTGCACGCCTCCGAGATGGCGGACCCGTCCCCGTACCTGCTCGGCGGGGAGCTGCTGCTGACGGCGGGGGCGGCGCTCACCGACGCGCAGGCCTACGTGGCACGGCTCGCCGAGGCCGGGGTCGCAGCCCTGGGCTTCGGCGTGGCTCCCGTGCACGAGGTGGTGCCGCCGGGGCTCGCCGAGGCCTGCGACCGGTACGGGCTGCCGCTGCTGGAGGTCCCGCCGGGCACCCCCTTCACGGCGGTGGCCCGCGCGGTGTGGCGGCTGATGGCGGAGGCCCGTACCCGCGAGCTGCGCCGGGTCACCGAGGCCCAGCAGTCCCTCGCGGCGGCGGCCGCCCGCCCGGACCCGGTCCCGGCGGTCCTGTCCCGCCTCGCGGCAACCCTGGGCGGCTGGGCAGCCCTGCTCCCGACGACACCGGCACCGGCGCCTGCGGCGCCAGGGCTCGTGACTCCGGGGTCCGCGGCTCCTGGGACCTCGCCCCCGGGGCCCGCCGCCCCGGTAGCCGCGCACACACCTGCCGCGTCAGGGCGCCCGCAGCCGCCCGGGAACCCGGCCCCGGCCGACGCAGCTCCTGCCGACGCGGCTCAGGGGCCTGCGGCACCGGGGTCCGCGCACCCGCTCGGCGTCCCGGGCACGGCAGCACCGGCGCCAGCCGCGGCTCCGCGGGGCGTGGGTCCTGGATCCGCTGATCTGGGATCCGCACGGCTCCCTCGCGCCACAGGCACGGCGTCCTTGGCTCCGGCGGGCCAGGGTCCGGCGAGTGCGGCCCTTGGACCCGCGGCGCGGGGATCCGCGCAGCCGTCTGGTGCCGCGGGCACGGCTCCGGCCGGGGCTGCTCCCCCGGACCTGGCCGGGCGGGTGCAGGCGTCCGCCGGGGCCCCGCCCGGGGCGGAGGCCTTCGCTGCGGTCGCGGCGCTGGCGCGGCGGGTGGCTCCCGGGGCCGCGGCGACCGCCACCGACACCCTGGGCGGCGCTCAGCTGGCCGCCTACGCGGTCGGCGGGGGCCACGCCCTGGCCCTCGTCACCCCGTCCCGCGCCCCCGGCGACCACACCGTGGCCTCGGTCGCTGCCGTGCTGCTGACCCTGCTGACCGCGCACCGCCCGGCCGGGGCGGAGGCTGCCGCGCTGACCCGGCTGCTCCTCGACGCGGACCCGTCCGCGGCCCTGCCCGCCGGGCCCTGGCACGTCGTGCTGGCCCACGGCCCGGGCGATCCGCAGGCCCTGGCTGCGGCGCTGGGCACCGTACTGCTGGACCCGCGCGGGGAGCGCGTGCGCCTGCTCACCGACCGGGAGCCCGCCCCGCAGCCGGGCTGGCGCCTCGGGGTGAGCGCCCCGGCCGGCCCCGGGGAACTGCCTGCCGCAGCGGCCCAGGCCCGACGGGCCCTGCGCCGGGCGGAGGCGGCCCGGACCCCACTGGTCCGGCACACCGACGGCGGCCTCGGCAGCCTGCTGGACCCGGCGGAGGCCCGGGCGCACGCCGAGGCCCTGCTGGCCCCGCTGGGGCCGGTGCTGCGGGAGACGCTGCGCGCCTGGCTGGCGCACCACGGCAGCTGGGACCGCACCGCGGCCGCGCTCGCCGTCCACCGCAACACGGTCCGCCAGCGCATCGCCCGCGCCGCGACGCTCCTCGGCACCGACCTCGACGACCCCGACACCCGGATGGAGCTGTGGTTCGCCCTGCGCTGGGAAGCCCCGGCCGACCCCCCGCCGGTACCCGGCACCTGAGGGGCCTCGCCGCGCATCGGTGTGACAGGCGCCGCCACGCATCGACGGCTCCACGGCCCGCCGCGGGAAGCCTCCGCCGGCCCTGCCACCGAGCCCCCGCCCGGCCCGGGCACCTGACAGGCATCGCCGCGCACGGATGGCGTCACATCCCTGCCCCGACAAGCCCCGGCCGGGCCAGCCTGCCGCCGAGCCCCCGCCAGGGCCTGGCACCTGACGGGCCTCGCCGCACCCGGTCCACTCCCCAGCCCTGCGCCGGGAGGGCCCGGCCGGGCCTGCCACCGAGCCCCCGCCGGAACCGGGCGTCTGACAGGCGCCGCATCCCTGCCGCGGCACGCCCCGGCCGGGCCTGCCGCCGGGCCCCCGCCAGGACCCGGCGCCTGACAGGCCTCGCCGCACCCCGACCGCTCCACGGCCCTGCCCCGACAAGACCCCGCCCGGACCCGCCGCCTGACCCGCGGCGTCGTGCGTCGGCGGACCCCGCGAGCCCTAGCATGTCCGGCATGTTCGGCATGCCGGTCAATCCGGTCGTGGCCCTGGACCGTGCTCTCGGCGGGCGCCTCCCCCAGGCCGCCCGGCTGTTCGTGTGCGCGGCCCTCCCCTGGTTCGTGTGCCTGTGGATCGGCACGAGCACGGCCCCGGTGCCCGCCGCCCTGCCCGCCGTCCTGATCCTGCGCGGGGACCTGTTCTCGGCTCCCCGGCTGGCCCTGGAGCGGCTCGTCGGCGTGGTCGCGGGCGTGGGGCTGAGCGTTGTCGTCCTGCACTGGCTGCCGGTGGGCTCCCTGTCGTTCCTGGTGCTCCTGGTGGGCGGCTGCGCCGGGATGTACCTGCTGCGCCACGACGGCTCCCCCAACCAGCAGGTGCTGGTCACCGCCCTGGTGATCTACGCGACGCCGGTCCCCGGCTACCCGCTGGCCCGGCTGTGGGAGAGCGCGGTCGGCATCGCCGTCGTGGCGCTCCTCGCCCCGTTGCTGTGGCCCCCGGACCTGTACCGCGAGGCCGCCGCCGGCCTGGAGGCGTACCGCACCGGACTCGGCGCCCGCCTCGGGCGGATCGCCGCTCTGGCGGCCGCCGGGCGTCCCACGGGCCCGGCCGTCCCCGCACCCGCGGAGGCCTTCGCGCTCTGGCACCGCCCGTACGAGCTGTCCGCCGCACTGGAGCACAGGTCGGCGCGGCTGCTCCTGCTGCCGCCCCGGCGGGTCCGCCCGGGGGCCTCGGACGCCCTGCGGCCCCGTCTGCGCCTGGCCGCGCGGACGGCTCCGGCCCTGTACTTCCTCACGCGCGAGCTGGAGGTCCGGTCCGCCGACGGGGCGGCCGGGGCCGACGCGGCCGACGGGGCAGCGGTGCGCGCCATGGCCCCGCTCGTCTCGGCGACCGCCTCGGCCCTGGACCCGGCCCTGCGCGGCGAGGACGGCGCGCACTGCACCGGCCTGCTGCGCCGGGCCCGGGAGCTCGAAGCCGAGCACCGGGCGGCGTATCCCGGCCGCCGGGACGCCGCGCTGCGGGCCGGGATCCACCTCACGCACGAGGCGCTGGCCGAGTACCTCGGTCCGTCCGCGGGCTGAACAGGACCGGACCCGTGCGCCGTCCGGCGTACATCGTGAGCCGTCGGACCGCCGCTGCCGGGCCGCGTGCCCGCCCCGGGCAAGAGTGTCCCCTGCCGACCGGTGCCGACCGGGTACGCGGAACGAAGGAGGATCCGGATGGAGCTGGCGGTGGCCTTCGACACGATGGCCCGGTGGCAGTTCGGCATGACGACCGTCTACCACTTCCTGTTCGTCCCGCTCACGATCTCCCTCGCCACCCTGGTCGCCCTCGTGCAGACGGCCTGGGTGCGCACGGGGAAGGGGAAGTACCTCGCGGCCACCAAGTTCTGGGGGCGGCTGCTCCTGATCAACATGGCGGTGGGTGTCGTCACCGGCATCGTGCTGGAGTTCCAGTTCGGGATGAACTGGTCGGCCTATTCACGCTTCGTCGGGGACATCTTCGGGGCGCCGCTGGCCTTCGAGGCGCTGATCGCCTTCTTCGTCGAGTCCACCTTCGTCGGCCTGTGGGTGTTCGGATGGGACCGGCTGCCGAAGCGCATCCACCTCGCCTGCATCTGGATCGTCGCGGTCGCCTCCATGCTGTCCGCCTACTTCATCCTGGCGGCCAATTCCTGGATGCAGCACCCCGTCGGCTACCGGATCAACGAGGAGCGCGGCCGCGCCGAGCTCACCGACTTCTGGCTCGTGCTCACCCAGAACACGACGCTGGTCGTCGTCTACCACACCCTCTCGGCCGCCTTCCTGGTCGGCGGGGCCTTCATGGCCGGCATCGCAGCCCTGCACCTGCGGCGCGGCCGGCACGTGCCGGTGATGCGGGCCTCCCTGCGGCTGGGGCTGGTGACGCTGACGCTCGCCGGGGTGCTGGTGGCCTTCAGCGGGGACACCCTCGGCAAGGTCATGGTCCAGCAGCAGCCGATGAAGATGGCCGCCGCCGAGGCGCTGTGGGACGGCCAGACGTCCGCCCCGTTCTCGGTGTTCGCCGTCGGTGACGTCTCCAAGGGGCACAACAGCGTGGAGTGGTCGGTCCCCGGCCTGCTCTCGTTCCTCGCAGTGGGGAACTTCACCGGGTACGTGGCGGGCATCAACGACACCCAGGCGGTCGAGGAGGCACAGCACGGACCGGGCGACTACCGGCCCGACATCCCGGTCGCGTTCTGGGGCTTCCGCTTCATGATGGGCTTCGGCATGGCCTCGCTGGCCATCGGCGCCCTGGGGCTCTGGCTGACCCGCCGGAAGGTCCTGCTCGCCCCGGGCCTGCGGACCGGGGAGGACGAGGTGCCGCACCTGGCCCTGACCCGCCGCCGGACCCTGGGGTCCCTGCTGACCACCTGGTACTGGCGCGCGGCCGTGTGGACGCTGGCCTTCCCCCTGATCGCCTGTTCCTGGGGCTGGATTTTCACCGAGATGGGCCGCCAGCCCTGGGTGGTCTACGGCGTCCTGCGCACCGCCGACGCGGTCTCCCCGACGGTCTCCCGCGGCGAGGTCGTCGCCTCGATCACCGCATTCGGCCTGCTGTACGCGCTGCTCGCCGTGGTCGAGGTCCGCCTCATGGCCAAGTACGTCATGGCGGGGCCGCCCGAGCTCACCGCGGCCGACCTCGCCCCGCCCCGCCGGATCGGCGGCGACGAAGGGGACCCCGACCGGCCGATGGCGTTCTCGTACTGAGTCAGGTCCGTCACCCTCTCTGGACAGGGAGGACAACCCGCCGGTAACTTAATCTGAGCAAGCGCTTAGGCAGAGGCGGCGGACCGCCGCGCACCGAAGGGAGCCGGCCGTGCGCCGTACCGTTTTCAACGAGGACCACGAGGCGTTCCGCGAGACCATCCGCGCCTTCATCGAGGCCGAGGTCGTCCCCGTCTACGACGAGTGGTTCCAGGCCGGCCAGGCGCCCCGCGACTTCTACTACAAGCTCGGCGAGCTGGGCGTCTTCGGCATCAACGTGCCCGAGGAGTTCGGCGGCGCGGGCCTGGACACGCACAAGTTCGAAGCCGTGCTCTACGAGGAGACCTCGCGCGCGGGCGTGAACTTCGGCGGCTCCGGCGTGCACGTGCTGCTCGCCCTCCCCTACATCAAGATGCTCGCCAACGACGAGCAGAAGAAGCGTTACCTCGAGAAGTTCGTCACCGGCGAGGAGATGTGGGCGCTCGCCATGACCGAGCCGGGCACCGGCTCCGACGTCGCGGGCATGAAGACCACCGCCAAGCTCTCCGAGGACGGCACCCACTACGTCCTCAACGGCGCCAAGACCTTCATCACGGGCGGCGTGCACGCCGACCGCGTCATCGTCTGCGCCCGCACCTCCGCCCCGCGCGAGGACGACCGCCGCTTCGGCATCTCCCTGTTCGCCGTGGACACCAAGTCCGCCGGCTACTCCATCGGCCGCAAGCTGGACAAGCTCGGCCTGCGCACCTCCGACACCGCCGAGCTGGCGTTCGTCGACGTGCAGGTGCCGGTCGAGGACCTGCTCGGCGAGGAGAACAAGGGCTTCTACTACCTCGGCGCCAACCTGCCGTCCGAGCGCTGGGGCATCGCCTTCGGTGCGTACGCGCAGGCCAAGGCCGCCGTCCGGTTCGCCCAGCAGTACGTGACGGAGCGCACCGTCTTCGGCAAGCCGGTCGCGCACTTCCAGAACACCAAGTTCGAACTGGCCTCCTGCCAGGCCGAGGTGGACGCCGCCGAGGCGGTCGCCGACCGCGCCCTGGAGGCCCTGGACGCCGGTGAGCTGACCGCCGCCGAGGCCGCCTCGGCGAAGCTGTTCTGCACCGAGGTCGCGCACCGCGTCATCGACAAGTGCCTCCAGCTGCACGGCGGTTACGGCTACATGAACGAGTACCCGATCGCCCGTCTGTACGCCGACAACCGCGTGAACCGCATCTACGGCGGCACCAGCGAGGTCATGAAGTCCATCATCGCCAAGTCGATGGGCCTGTAAGGGACCGACAGGTCCCGCCGGACCTACCCTTCCCCCATGAACGAGGAACTGACGGCGCTCCTCGATCTGCTCGACCTCGAGCAGATCGAGGAGAACATCTTCCGCGGTACCAGCCGTCCGTCGCTGGTACCGCGGGTCTTCGGCGGTCAGGTCGCGGCCCAGGCACTGGTCGCGGCCGGCCGGACCGTGCCCGCGGACCGCACCGCGCACTCGCTGCACTCGTACTTCCTGCGCGCCGGCGACCCGGGCGCGCCCATCGTCTACTCCGTGGACCGGATCCGCGACGGGCGCTCCTTCACCACGCGCCGGGTCGTCGCCGTCCAGCACGGCCAGCCGATCTTCCACCTCTCGGCGTCCTTCCAGACGTACGAGGAGGGGCTCGACCACCAGGCCGTCATGCCCGAGGCCCCCGACCCGGAGACCCTGCCCACCGCGGCCGAGTCCCTGCCCGCGTACCGGGAGACCTTCCGGGACCCGGGCACCGTGGAGCGGCTGATCGACGCCCGCGGCGCCGTGGACCTGCGGTACGCCACCACCCCGCCCTGGGGCAGCGTCGGCACGCCCGTGGAACCGCGCTCGCAGGTGTGGTTCCGGACGGCCGGGAAGCTGGAGAGCGACGACGCCCTGCTGCACACCTGCCTGGCCACCTACGTCTCCGACATGACCCTCCTCGACTCGGTGCTGCTCGCGCACGGCCGGGGCGGCTGGGCCGTCGGCGACGTGGTCGGCGCCTCGCTCGACCACGCCATGTGGTTCCACCGGCCGTTCCGCGCGGACGAATGGCTGCTGTACGACCAGGAGTCGCCCTCGTCGGCGGCGGGCCGGGGCCTGGGCCAGGCCCGTATCTGGACGCAGGACGGCCGGCTGGCCGTGACCGTCATCCAGGAGGGTGTCGTACGCGTCCCCCGCGGCTGACCGGGGCCGCCGGTCAGTCCCACCAGAACGCCCAGTGCGCGGCGTCGACGAGGGCCTCGTCCGCGTAGGCGCGCAGGCTGCCCGATCCCTGCCAGACGTTGTCCGGGCAGAAGGCGAAGTGCTCCGCGGCGACGGGCAGGGCTCCGGCCGTGGTCCGTGGCGGGGCGGCCACCGACACGTGCAGCTCGTCGAAGCCGAGGGCGACGACGCGGGCGCCGAACCGCTCCTCCCAGGAGCGCAGGACGGCGCTGACGAGGGCCACGTCGTTCTCGTGGTTCAGCGGCCCGCACCAGCCCATCGCCGTGAGGACGTCGGCGCCCCGGCCCGCGGGGACCAGCGCGAGGCGGGGGCTCCCCAGCACGCCCGTCAGGATCAGTTCGTCCGCCAGCCGCGCGGCCTCGCCCTCCGGGTCCTGCGCCTCCTGCGGGTCCTGCCCCGGGGTCCCGGCCGCCGCCAGTCCCGGCCAGTCGCGGCCGAAGGGGGCGATGAGCTCCTCCCCCTCCTCGCCCTCCTCGGCGTCGGGGACCACGGCCTGCCAGAACTCCCGCAGCACCGGCTCGACGTGGTGGTCGTCGGGGTCGGACATCCGCTCCGGGGTCAGCTCCCCCTCCCACCAGCCCTCCACGCCGCTGCGGTCCTGGAGCAGCACCGCCTGCAGGCCCGCGGCGGCCAGCGCCGGGAGCTCGCGGTGCGCGGCGAGCACGCCCGGGCCCACGGGCTCGTCGGATATCCACAGCAACGGCGCGCGCCGCCCCCGCCCCCGGCCCGGCGCGGGCACCAGGGCTCCGGGCGGCAGTTCCAGCCCCAGGGAGCGCCCCCGGGGATCGTCGGCCAGTACGGACAGCGGGTGGTGCGGCTTCGGCTCGGTCGGCATGGATCGACCGTAACCGCCGCCACTGACAGGCCCGTTGACCAGGCCGTTCACCAGGCCTCCGACCGGCCCGTCAGGTGAGCAGGCCGGCCGTGGAGAGCAGGTAGGCCACCATCGGGTCGTAGTGGCGCGGGTCGCGGACGTGGTCGTCCAGGGGCACCGCCACCTGGAGGGTGCCCTCGGCCTCGCCGACGAAGAGCGCCGGGTCGTTGCAGTCCGCGTAGCCCACCGCGTCCAGGCCCCGCTGGGCCGCGCGGCCGGCCCAGCCGTGGTCGGCGACGACCAGGTCGGGCTGGGGGCGGCCCGCCGCGGCGAGCCCGTCCAGGATCGCGTTCATGGGTTCCGGCGAATGGGTGTGCCACAGCGTCGCGCCCCGCTCCAGCACGGCGACGTCCGCGAACTGCCAGACCGAGCCCTCGTCGGCGGTCAGCCCGGCCGGGATGACGACGATCTCGCAGCCCGCTGCGCGCAGGGCGTCGGCGGTGGCCCGGTGGACGTCCAGCAGGCCGCCCGGGTGCCCGGTGGCCAGGAGCACGCTCTGCCGGTCCAGCGCGGCCTTGTGCAGGCGCGCCGCGAGGCGGTCCAGGCCCGAGACGGTCAGCTCGGGGTCGATGGTGTCCTGGCCGAAGCGGTGCGCCGGGTCGTCCACGACCCCGCAGCGCTCCGCCATCACCGCGAGGACGTCCTGCTCGTCGCTCCAGCGGTCGCCCAGTTCCAGGCCGAGCCAGTAGTGCCGGTCGCCGTTGGCGAGCTTGCGGTAGTGGGAGAGGTTGTTCTCGCGCGGGGTGGCGACCTGCCCCGCGATCCGCGTGCGGACCAGGTGGTCGATGAGTTCGGCGCGGCTGGGTACGGGCGTCTCTATCGGCTTCGGCATGGGGGCCATTGTGCCGCCGCCCCGCCGGAGCCGCCTCGTCCGTCCCGCCCAGCGGACGCGCCGCCTCACCCCGTCAGCGCCCCGAACGCCCCGTTCGCGAGCCGCCGCAGCAGGGACTCCGTGGCCTCCCGCCCCAGGGCCGCCAGGTGGGGGGTGGAGTTCAGCAGGCCGAAGACGGCGTGCACGGACACCCGTACCTCCGCCTCGCCCGTCCCGGGGTGCAGCTGGCGCACGACGTCCACCCACAGTTCCACGTACTGCCGCTGCAGCTGCCGGACCAGCTTGCGGTCGGCCTCGCGCAGCCGGTCGAGCTCGCGGTCGTGCACGGTGATCAGCGCCCGGTCGTCCAGGGCGAAGTCGATGTGCCCGTCGATGAGGGAGGCCAGGACCCGCGCCGGGTCGCCGGAGGCCTGCGCCACCCGGAGCCGGCCGCCGGTCAGCAGCCGCTCGCTGATGCCGACCAGCAGCTCGGCGAGCATGGCGTCCTTGCCCGCGAAATGGCGGTACAGGCCGGGGCCGCTGATGCCCACGGCGGCCCCTATCTCGTCGACGCCGACACCGTGGAACCCACGCGCGGCGAAGAGACGAGCGGCCTCACTGAGGATCTGCTCGCGACGGGTGGGGGCGGCCGCTCTGGTGCTCATGGGAAACCATTCTAGACAGGGCCGTTAGCGGTCGTTAACCTAGGTCCCACACACGTTAACGACCATTAACAGCGTGCACCGAGCAGGTGGAACGAGCAAGGGAGCTCGACCGATGCAGCAGGCACCAGTGCTGACGAGCGCCGCGGACCCGGCGTCCGAGGCCTGGCGGACCAATGAGGCCGCCCACCGCGAGCTGAGCGAGGGCCTGCGCGCCCGGCTCGACGCGGCCCGGCTCGGCGGCGGCGAGAAGGCCCGGGCCCGCCACACCGCCCGCGGCAAGCTCCTCCCGCGCGAGCGCGTGGACACCCTCCTGGACCCCGGATCGCCCTTCCTGGAGCTGGCCCCGCTGGCCGCCGAGGGCATGTACGGGGGCGCCGCGCCCGCGGCCGGGGTCATCGCGGGCATCGGCCGGGTCAGCGGCCGCGAGTGCGTGATCGTGGCGAACGACGCCACCGTCAAGGGCGGCACGTACTACCCGATGACCGTCAAGAAGCACCTGCGCGCCCAGGAAGTGGCCCTGGAGAATCGTCTCCCCTGCCTCTACCTGGTCGACTCGGGCGGCGCCTTCCTGCCCATGCAGGACGAGGTCTTCCCGGACCGCGAGCACTTCGGCCGGATCTTCTACAACCAGGCGCGCATGTCGGGCGCCGGCATCCCGCAGATCGCCGCCGTCCTCGGCTCCTGCACCGCGGGCGGCGCGTACGTCCCCGCCATGAGCGACGAGGCCGTCATCGTCCGCAACCAGGGCACGATCTTCCTCGGCGGCCCGCCGCTGGTGAAGGCGGCGACCGGCGAGGTGGTCACGGCGGAGGAGCTCGGCGGCGGCGAGGTCCACTCCCGGGTCTCCGGCGTGACCGACCACCTCGCGGAGGACGACGCGCACGCGCTGCGGATCGTCCGCAACATCGTGGCGACCCTGCCCGAGCGCGGGGCGCTGCCCTGGTCGGTGGAGGCCCCCGAGGAGCCCAAGGTGGACCCCGAGGGCCTGTACGGCGCGGTCCCCGTCGACTCCCGCACCCCCTACGACGCCCGCGAGATCATCGCGCGGGTCGTGGACGGCTCCCGCTTCCAGGAGTTCAAGGCGGAGTTCGGGCAGACGCTGGTCACCGGCTTCGCCCGGATCCACGGACACCCGGTCGGCATCATCGCCAACAACGGCATCCTGTTCGCCGAATCCGCCCAGAAGGGCGCCCACTTCATCGAGCTGTGCGACCAGCGCGGCATCCCGCTGCTCTTCCTCCAGAACATCTCGGGCTTCATGGTCGGCCGGGACTACGAGGCGGGCGGCATCGCCAAGCACGGCGCCAAGATGGTGACGGCCGTGGCCTGCGCCCGGGTGCCGAAGCTGACGGTGGTGGTCGGCGGCTCGTACGGCGCGGGCAACTACTCGATGTGCGGGCGGGCGTACTCGCCGCGGTTCCTGTGGATGTGGCCCAACGCGAAGATCTCCGTCATGGGCGGGGAGCAGGCCGCCTCGGTGCTCGCCACGGTCAAGCGCGACCAGATCGAGGGCGCGGGCCAGGAGTGGCCGGCCGAGGACGAGGAGGCCTTCAAGGCCCCGGTCCGGGCGCAGTACGAGGAACAGGGCAACGCCTACTACGCCACCGCGCGGCTGTGGGACGACGGGGTCATCGACCCGATGGAGACCCGGCAGGTGCTGGGACTGGCCCTGACCGCGTGCGCGAACGCCCCGCTGGGCGACTCGGGCTTCGGCATCTTCCGTATGTGACGTGTGACGTGAGGACCTCACTGATGTTCAGCACTGTTCTGGTCGCGAACCGGGGCGAGATCGCGGTCCGGGTCATCCGCACCCTGCGACAGCTCGGCGTCCGCTCCGTGGCCGTCTTCAGCGACGCCGACGCGGACGCACGCCACGTGCGGGAGGCCGACACGGCCGTCCGGATCGGCCCGGCCGCGGCCGCCGAGAGCTACCTGTCGGTGGAGCGGCTCCTGGACGCCGCCCGGCGCACGGGCGCCGAGGCGGTCCACCCCGGGTACGGCTTCCTCGCCGAGAACGCGGCCTTCGCCCAGGCCTGCGCCGACGCCGGACTGGCCTTCATCGGGCCGCCCGCCTCCGCCATCTCCCTGATGGGCGACAAGATCCGGGCCAAGGAGACGGTGAAGGCGGCCGGGGTCCCGGTCGTCCCGGGCTCCTCCGGCAGCGGCCTCTCTGACGCCGAACTGGCCTCCGCCGCCGCGGAGATCGGCATGCCGGTGCTGCTCAAGCCCTCGGCGGGCGGCGGCGGAAAGGGCATGCGGCTGGTGCGCGACGCCGCCCTGCTGGGCGAGGAGATCGCGGCGGCCCGCCGCGAGGCGCGCTCCTCCTTCGGCGACGACACGCTCCTCGTGGAGCGGTGGGTCGACCGGCCCCGGCACATCGAGATCCAGGTCCTCGCCGACGCCCACGGCAACGTGGTCCACCTGGGCGAACGCGAGTGCTCGCTCCAGCGCCGCCACCAGAAGGTGATCGAGGAGGCCCCCTCGGTCCTCCTCGACGAGAAGACCCGCGCCGCAATGGGCGAGGCGGCCGTCGAGGCGGCCCGCTCCTGCGGGTACGTCGGAGCGGGCACGGTGGAGTTCATCGTCCCCGGCGAGGACCCCTCCTCCTACTACTTCATGGAGATGAACACCCGCCTCCAGGTCGAGCACCCGGTGACCGAACTGATCACCGGCCTGGACCTGGTGGAGCAGCAGCTGCTGGTGGCGGCGGGCGCCCCGCTCGGCTTCACGCAGGCCGAGGTCCGCCTGACCGGCCACGCCATCGAGGCCCGGGTCTGCGCGGAGGACCCGGCCCGCGGGTTCCTGCCGTCCGGCGGTACGGTCCTGGCGCTGTCGGAGCCCTCGGGCGGTGCGGTGCGCACCGACTCCGGCCTGACGGCCGGGGTGCCGGTGGGCTCGACGTACGACCCGATGCTGTCCAAGGTCATCGCGTACGGCCCGGACCGGGCGGCGGCCCTGCGGGTGCTGCGCGGCGCCCTGGCCGACACGGTGATCCTGGGCGTCCAGACGAACGCCGGCTTCCTGCGCAGGCTGCTGGCCCACCCCGACGTGGTCTCGGGCGACCTGGACACCGGCCTGGTCGAGCGGGACCTGGGCACGCTCCTCCCGGAGGGCGTGCCGGACGAGGTGTATGCGGCCGCGGCCCTGCTGGCGCGGCCCGAGGCACCGGCGGACGCGAACCGGTGGGCCGATCCCTTCGACGCCCCGAGCGGCTGGCGCCTGGGCGGCACCCCCGCCTGGACGGTCCACCACTTCCGCCTCCCCGGCCAGGACCCGGTGGAAGTCCGTACCCGTCCGGCCGGCTCCGCCACCGAGCTCACCGTGTCCGCCGCGGCGGAGCCGCAGGCCCGGGATGCGGAGCAGGCCGCGGGCGCACCGGCGCGGGCCCGGACCGTGACCCGCACCGCCGACCGGGTGACGGTGGAACTCGACGGCGTGACCCACGCGTTCAGCCACGCGGCCTCCCCTGAGGGGATCTGGCTCGGCCGCGACGGGGACTCCTGGCACGTCCAGCACCACGACCCGGTCACCGCGTCCCTCAGCGGCAGCGGCCGCGGCGGGGCGGACACCCTCGCCGCCCCGATGCCCGGCACGGTCACCGTCGTGAAGGTCGCCGTCGGCGAGAAGGTCACCGCCGGCCAGAGCCTGCTCGTCGTCGAGGCCATGAAGATGGAGCACGTCATCTCCGCCCCGCACTCCGGCACGGTCACCGAGCTCGACGTGACCCCCGGCAGCACCGTCGCCATGGACCAGGTGCTGGCCGTCGTCACCCCGGACGAGGAGGAGGACGCGTGAACGCGCTGCCCATGACCGTGCCCGCCCCGGGCCTGCCGCCCCGGGTCCGCATCCACGAGGTCGGGGCCCGCGACGGGCTGCAGAACGAGAAGACGGCCGTCCCCACGGAGGTGAAGGCGGAGTTCGTCCACCGCCTCGCCGCCGCCGGGCTGACCACCATCGAGGCGACCAGCTTCGTCCACCCCAAGTGGGTGCCCCAGCTCGCGGACGCGGAGCAGCTCTTCCCGCTGCTCGCCGACGTGGAGGCGGCGCTGCCGGTCCTCGTCCCCAACGAGCGCGGGCTCGACCGGGCGCTGGCGCTGGGGGCGACCCGGATCGCCGTCTTCGGCTCGGCGACCGAGACCTTCGCCTCCCGCAACCTCAACCGGACCGTCGCCGAGTCCCTGGCCATGTTCGAGCCCGTCGTGGCCCGGGCCAAGCAGGCCGGGGCGCACGTGCGCGGCTACCTCTCGATGTGCTTCGGCGACCCCTGGGAAGGGCCGGTCCCGGTCGACGGGGTGGTCGGCGTCGCGAAGGCCCTGCTGGACCTCGGCTGTGACGAGCTGAGCCTCGGCGACACCATCGGCGTCGCCACCCCGGGCCACGTCCAGGCCCTGCTGTCCGCGCTGAACGGGGCGGGCGTGGCCACCGACCTGATCGGCGTGCACTTCCACGACACCTACGGCCAGGCCCTGTCCAACACCCTCGCCGCGCTCCAGCACGGCGTGACCACGGTCGACGCCTCCGCCGGGGGCCTCGGCGGATGCCCGTACGCCAAGAGCGCCACCGGGAACCTCGCCACCGAGGACCTGGTGTGGATGCTCGACGGCCTCGGCATCGAGACCGGCGTCGACCTGGCCGCCCTCACCGCCACGAGCGTATGGATGGCCGAACAGCTGGGCCGCCCCAGCCCCTCCCGTACCGTCCGCGCCCTCTCCCACAAGGAGTAAGAGACCCATGTCCCTCGACCACCGGCTCACCCCCGAGCACGAGGAACTCCGCCGTACCGTCGAGGCGTTCGCGCACGACGTGATCGCGCCGAAGATCGGCGACCTGTACGAGCGTCACGAGTTCCCGTACGAGATCGTCGCCGAGATGGGCCGCATGGGCCTGTTCGGCCTGCCCTTCCCCGAGGAGTACGGCGGCATGGGCGGCGACTACCTCGCCCTCGGCATCGCCCTGGAGGAGCTGGCCCGCGTCGACTCCTCGGTCGCCATCACCCTGGAGGCCGGGGTCTCCCTCGGCGCCATGCCGATCTACCTCTTCGGCTCCGAGGAGCAGAAGCGGCAGTGGCTGCCCAAGATGTGTTCCGGTGAGGTCCTGGGCGCCTTCGGCCTGACCGAGCCGGGCGCCGGCTCGGACGCGGGCGGCACCCGCACCACGGCCGTCCGCGAGGGCGACGAGTGGGTGATCAACGGTTCGAAGTGCTTCATCACCAACTCGGGCACGGACATCACGGGCCTGGTCACCGTCACCGCCGTGACCGGCCGCAAGGCCGACGGCCGCCCGGAGATCTCCTCGATCATCGTCCCGTCCGGCACCCCGGGCTTCACGGTGGCCGCGCCCTACTCCAAGGTCGGCTGGAACGCCTCGGACACCCGCGAGCTGTCCTTCGACGGGGTGCGGGTCCCGCTGGCCAACCTGGTCGGCGCGGAGGGCCGCGGGTACGCGCAGTTCCTGCGCATCCTGGACGAGGGCCGGATCGCGATCTCCGCTCTGGCCACCGGTCTGGCGCAGGGCTGCGTGGACGAGTCGGTGAAGTACGCCAGGGAGCGGCACGCCTTCGGCAAGGCGATCGGCGACAACCAGGCCATCCAGTTCAAGCTGGCGGACATGGAGATGCGCGCCCACATGGCCCGTATCGGCTGGCGTGACGCGGCCTCGCGGCTGGTGGCCGGCGAGCCCTTCAAGAAGGAGGCGGCGATCGCCAAGCTGTACTCCTCCACCGTGGCCGTGGACAACGCCCGTGAGGCCACGCAGATCCACGGCGGCTACGGCTTCATGAACGAGTACCCGGTCGCCCGCATGTGGCGGGACTCCAAGATCCTGGAGATCGGCGAGGGGACGAGCGAGGTCCAGCGCATGCTGATCGCCCGCGAGCTGGGCTTCACCGCCTAGCCGCCGGCGGCGGCGGCCGCGGCCGCGGATCGTCCGGAGGGGGTCCTGGGACAGGGCCCCCTTTCTCGTTCCCAGGAAGGTTAGGCTAACCTTCCTGCCAAATGGCTCCCCGGCCGCCGGAACGTACGAATACGGACACCCTCATGCGCAAGTCCCGCACCTCCCCCCTCTCCCGTCGCGGTCTCATAGCGGCCGGCGGCGCCCTCGGCCTCGTCGCCGCGCTCAGCGCCTGTGGCACGACCCAGGCGAAGGGGGAAGGCGGCAAGGACACCGGCGCGGCCGCGTCGGAGGGCTGGTCCTTCAAGGACGACCTCGGCACGGACATCAACCTCAAGGCCAAGCCGAAGAACGTCGTCGCCTACACCGGCACGGCCGCCGCGCTCCACGACTACGGGGTCCAGGTCAAGGGCGTGTTCGGCCCCACC
Organism: Streptomyces xanthophaeus; assembly: GCF_000725805.1. GTDB lineage: Bacteria > Actinomycetota > Actinomycetes > Streptomycetales > Streptomycetaceae > Streptomyces > Streptomyces xanthophaeus. Next base: position 172,924 of record NZ_KL647134.1, read on the forward strand.
AAGACCGCCGACGGCAAGCCCGACCCGAACGCCGGCTCGATGGACATCTCCAAGGTCGAGATCCTGGGCAACGTCTACGACGAGTTCAACGTCGAGAAGTACGCCGCCCTCCAGCCCGACCTGCTGGTCACCAACACCTGGGACGGAAGCCTCTGGTACGTCCCGACCGCCTCCAAGGACAAGATCGCGAAGCTGGCCCCGGCCGCCGCGATCGGCGTGGGCAAGGGCGTCTCCCTCGACCGGGCCCTGGAGCGCACGGCCGACCTCGCCAAGGCCCTGGGCGCCGACCTGAACACCCAGAAGACGGCCGACGCCAAGGCCCGCTTCGAGACCGGCGCCGCCAAGGTCCGCGAGGCCACCAAGGCCAACCCGGGCATCAAGGTGCTCGTCGGCTCCGGCTCCGACGCCCTCTTCTACGTGTCCACCCCGAAGACCTCGGCCGACCTCAAGTACTTCGAGACCCTGGGCGTCGAGTTCGTCACCCCCGAGGACGGCGCGCTGGACGCGGGCGGCTTCTACGAGAGCCTCAGCTGGGAGAACGCGGGCAAGTACCCGGCCGACCTGGTCCTGCTCGACAACCGCACCGGCACCCTCCAGCAGGAGGAGCTGAAGGCCAGGCCCACCTGGACCGAGCTCCCCGCGGTCAAGGCCGGCCAGGTCGCCCCGCGCGTGACCGAGCCGATCTACTCGTACGACAAGTGCGCCCAGATCCTCGAAGACCTCGCGAAGGCAATCCAGAACGCCAAGAAGGTCAGCTGACCCCCGCCGCCCCACCGCACCGGACCGCACCGCACCGGACCGACCGGCCTTCCCAGGGGGGACCCACCGCATGACGGCAACAGCATCCGGATCCGCAGCCGCAGCCGCAGCCGCGTCCGACGTCCCGGCCGAGCAGCACTTCCGCTTCTTCGCCCTCGACGTGCTCCGCACCCGCCGCCTCGGGCGCTCGTTCCTGCGGGTCACCTTCGGCGGGGAGTCGCTCGCGGACTTCCGCTCGGGCGGCTTCGACCAGAGCCTCTCGCTCTTCCTGCCGCCCCCGCACCGGGAGCACACCGTGCTCCCCTCCACCGACGCGGACACCTGGTTCGCGGCCTGGCGCGCGATGCCCGACGAGGAGCGTCCGGCGATGCGCTCCTACACCGTGCGCGAGCAGCGCCGGACACCCGAAGGGGTGGACGAGGTCGACGTGGACTTCGTCCTGCACGGTGACCACGGCCCCGCCTCCCACTGGGCCGGGCGGGCGGTCACCGGCCGCCGGATCATGGCGATCGGACCGGCCGTCGCGCAGAACAGGTCCGTGCGCTTCCAGCCCCCGGCCGACTGCACCGAGGTCTGGATGTACGCGGACGAGACCGCGCTGCCCGCCGCCGCGGCGATCCTCGAACGGCTCGGCGCCGGGGTCCGGGTCCGGGCCTGGTTCGAGGTGCCGCACGCGGACGACCGGCTCGCACCGGCCGCCCCCGCGGACACCGTCCTCACCTGGATCGTGCGCGAGGGCACGGGCCCCGACCGGACCGGGCGGGTCCTGGACGCGCTGCGCGCCGCGGAGCCCGGTGACGCCGCCGGGCCCGCCCGCGGAGCCCCGTACGTCTGGCTCGCGGGCGAGGCCGGCACCGTCCGGGCCGTACGCCGCCACCTGGTGCAGGAACGCGGCGTCGACCGCAGGGCCGTGCGCTTCACCGGCTACTGGCGGCTCGGCTCCAGCGAGGAGCAGCTCCTCGCCGAGGCCTACGCGGGCCGGGCCCCCGGCGAGGAGCCGGACTCCGCCCTGTGAAGGGACGCTAGGACCACGGCACGTCCGGGGCCCGGTAGTAGCTGACGTCCTGGGCGTCCAGGCGCGGGCCCTGGGCCGCGAGCCGTTCGCGGTAGGAGGCCCAGTCCCGCGGGCCGTGGCTCCAGCCCAGTTCGGCCAGGCTCAGGACCCTCGGGAAGGCCATCAGCTCCAGGTCCCCGCGGGTCGCGACGGTCTCCGTCCACAGCGGCGCCTCGACGCCCAGGACCGCGGACTCGGGAACTCCGGCCAGATAGGAGCCCGGGTCCCAGGAGTAGGACCGCTCCACGGGGACGTAACCGGCCCAGGCCAGGCCCGGCTTGGTCTGCGCGTCGTACTTCATGTCCAGGTAGAGCCGGTCCGCGGGCGACAGGATCACCGGATGGCCGGCCTTCGCCGCCGCCGCGACGGCCGCCTTCTCCGCCGCCGGGGTCTTGTCGTGGCCCCAGTACTGGAGCACCGCGTCCTCGGCCGGGCGGGCCGCGGCCAGCTGGTGCCAGGCCATCACCTTCTTGCCGTGGCGCCCCACCACCGCCTGCGCCCGGTCCATGAAGGCCGCGTAGTCCGCCGCCGGGGTCGAGTGGGCCTCGTCGCCGCCGATGTGGAGGTAGCGGCCCGGCGTGAGCTCCGCGAGTTCACCGAGCACCTCGTCGATGAACTCGTACGTCCGCTCCTTGCCGACGCACAGCGAGCTGAAGCCCACCTTGGTCCCGGTGTACCGCTCGGGGGCCTTCCCGTCGCAGTTCAGCTCGGCGTAGGAGGCGAGTGCGGCGTTCACGTGGCCCGGCATGTCGATCTCGGGGACCACGTCCACGTACCGCTGGCCCGCGTACGCGACCAGCTCGCGGTAGTCGGCCTTGCTCCAGTACCCGCCGGGGCCGCCGCCGACCTCGCTGCCGCCGCCGTGCTCCGCCAGCCGCGGCCAGGAGTCGACCGCCAGGCGCCAGCCCTGGTCGTCCGTCAGGTGCACGTGCAGGGTGTTGACCTTGTACTGGGCCAGCTGGTCGATGTACCTCTTCACCTGCTCGACCGTGAAGAAGTGCCGTGCGACGTCGATCATCGCGCCCCGGTACGCGAACCGCGGCCGGTCGGTGACCGTGCCGCCGGGGACCGTCCCGGGCCCCGCCACCGGCACCAGCTGGCGCAGGGTCTGCCCCGCGCGGAAGAGCCCCGCCGGGGTGCGCGCGGTGAGGGTGACCCCGCCCGGGCGGGACTCCAGCCGGTACCCCTCGTCCCCCACCCCCTCGGCGTCCTCGTCCAGCCGGAGCCGGATGCCGTCCCCCTCGGCCCCGTCGACCACCGGCAGCGGCAGCCCGCTCGGGCCGCGCAGCTGCTCGGCGAGGAGCTCGCCGACCTGGCGGACCTCCTCCCCCGACCCGTGGCCCGTACGGATGACCGTGCCGGCGCCGAAGGCGTACCCGGGGCCCTGCGCCTGCGCGGACAGGGGCGCGGGCAGGAGCCGTTCGTAGGGGGCGAGGACGGCTGCGGGCCGCCGGTCGCCGGGTCTGGCGTCGTCTCCGTGGGCGGCGGTGCAGGCGGTGGCCAGCAGCGGGGCCACGCCGAGGAGGAGGGGGCCGAGGGGCCCGAGGAGGGTGCCGAGCGTGCGTCGCAGGACTCTCATGGCCCCAGGTATAGGCCACCTGGGGCGTTCAGGCCGGTGCGAGAATCGTCGGATGGCGGAAATCATCCAGAAGGACGGCACGTGGACCTTCGACGGGGACACGGTGCGCATCGTGCCGGGCCGCGACAAGGGGGTGGGCCTGCTGCGCCAGACCCTCGGTGAAGTGGCGGTCCCGCTGCGCGCGGTGGCGGGCATCAGCTACGAACCGGGCCGCAAGTCGGGCCGGTTGCGGCTGCGGCTGCGCGACGGCGCCGACCCGCTGCTCCAGGTGACGGGCGGGCGGCTGGCGGAGGCCTCCGACCCGTACCGGCTCAGCGTGGAGAGCGACCGCAGCGGGGTGGCCGAGTACTTCGTGGACGAGGTGCGCAACGCGCTGCTGCTGGAGCAGGTGGAGAGCGGGCCGACGGTCGCCTACCTGCTGCCCGGCCCCCCGGTGCCGGTCACGGTGAGCGCGGGCGACGGGACGGTCGCCTTCGACGGGGACCGGGTGGTGCTGGAGTGGAACTGGAAGACGGAGGACGCCAAGAGCTCCGGCGGAGCGCGCTCGTTCCGGGCCGCGGACGTGAAGGCGGTGGAGTGGACCCCGGCGGTGGGACTGGAGAACGGCTGGCTCCGCTTCACCCTGGCCGGCGCCACGGCCTCGGCGCCCGCACCCAAGTACGACCCCCACGCGGTGGAGCTGTTCGGCTTCAAGAAGGACCCGCTGATGGCCTTGGTCGCGGCGGCGGTGGCGGTACGGCTGCCCCACCCGGCGGCGGCAGCGGCCGAGGAGGCCCCCGCGGCCCTCGCCGCGGCGGGCGGCTCCCTGGGGCTGCCGGGCGGGGCGTCGGGGGCCGCGGAGGAGCCCGTCGACCACGACGCCCTGCTGCGGCGGCTGCGCGAGCTCGGCGAACTGCACCAGTCGGGCATCCTCACGGCCGATGAGTTCACGGCGGCCAAGCAGGCCGTTTTGCGGCGTTTCTGACCGGATCCACGCATTCCGCTGGTCCAGACCAGGGAGATCCTGCCCGGAATCGGGCAGGATCTTTGCATTCACCGGTATGAGCCGCCAGTATCGACGGGTGCTCGATCGCCGCCCGTCGCATGACGACCTCGTCGACCACCTGGTGCGCAGCACCGCGCTGCAGCGCGGTGAAGCCGCCCGGGTGGTGCTCGACGTGCTGGCGTACTTCGACGAGACGACCGAGGAGTTCGTCCGCCGCCGCCACCGTGAACTGCAGTCGGGCGGGGCGGTCAACGCGGACATCTTCGAGCGGATCGCGGCCGAGCTGCCGCACCGCGCCGTGGCGCCTCCGGAGCTCTCGCTCCGGCAGCTGCGCCGCATCGTCTACGGCTGAGCAGGTGGCCGCCGGGGCGGCCGCGTGCGGGTACACCAACCGGACTTCAGGAGGGGCAGAACCGTATGTGTGGAATTGTCGGTTACATCGGCAAGCGTGACGTGGCACCGCTGCTGCTGGAAGGCCTGCAGCGCCTCGAATACCGCGGGTACGACTCCGCGGGCATCGTGGTCAACAGCCCGAAGGCCACCACCCTGAAGGTCGTCAAGGCCAAGGGCCGGGTCCGCGAGCTGGAGAGCCGCGTCCCCAAGCGCTTCGCCGGCACCACCGGCATCGCCCACACCCGCTGGGCCACGCACGGCGCGCCCAGCGACCTCAACTCGCACCCGCACCTCGACCCCGAGGGCAAGGTCGCCGTCGTCCACAACGGCATCGTCGACAACGCCTCCGAGCTGCGCGCCAAGCTGGAGGCCGAGGGCGTCGTCTTCGTCTCGGAGACCGACACCGAGGTGATCGTCCACCTGATCGCCCGCTCCGCCGCCGACTCCCTGGAGGAGAAGGTCCGCGAGGCCGTCAAGGCGATCGAGGGCACCTACGGCATCGCCGTCATGCACGCCGACTTCGCCGACCGCATCGTCGTCGCCCGCAACGGCTCCCCCGTCATCCTCGGCATCGGCGAGAAGGAGATGCTCGTCGCCTCCGACGTCGCCGCGCTGATCGCCCACACCCGCCAGGTCGTCACCCTCAACGACGGCGAGATGGCCACCCTGAAGGCCGACGACTTCCGCACCTACACCACCAGCGGCACGTCGACCACCGCCACCCCAGAGACCGTGGAGTGGGAGGCCGCCTCCTACGACATGGGCGGCCACGACACGTACATGCACAAGGAGATCTCCGAGCAGCCCGACGCGGTCGACCGCGTGCTGCGCGGCCGGATCGACGACCGCTTCAACACCGTGCACCTGGGCGGCCTGAACCTGGACCCGCGCGAGGCGCGCGGCATCCGCCGGGTCAAGATCCTGGGCTGCGGCACCTCCTACCACGCGGGCCTCATCGGCGCGGGCCTGATCGAGAGCCTGGCCCGCATCCCCGCGGACGCCGAGCCGGCCTCCGAGTTCCGCTACCGCAACCCGGTCGTGGACCCCGACACCCTGTACATCGCGGTCTCCCAGTCGGGTGAGACCTACGACGTGCTCGCGGCCGTGCAGGAGCTCAAGCGCAAGGGCGCCCGCGTCCTCGGCGTGGTCAACGTGGTGGGCTCCGCCATCGCCCGCGAGGCCGACGGCGGCGTGTACGTCCACGCGGGCCCCGAGGTCTGCGTCGTCTCCACCAAGTGCTTCACCAACACCGTGGTGGCCTTCGCGCTGCTCGCCGTGCACCTGGGCCGGATCCGGGACCTGTCGGTCACCGACGGCAAGCGGATCATCGAGGGCCTGCGCAAGCTGCCCGCGCAGATCCAGGAGATCCTCGAGGGCGAAGAGGACATCAAGAAGCTGGCGGCCGAGTACGCCGAGGCAAAGTCGATGATGTTCATCGGGCGGGTGCGCGGTTACCCGGTGGCCCTGGAGGCCTCCCTCAAGCTCAAGGAGATCTCCTACATCCACGCGGAGGCCTACCCGGCCTCCGAGCTCAAGCACGGTCCGCTCGCGCTCATCGAGCCGTCGCTGCCGACCGTCGCGATCGTGCCGGACGACTCCCTGCTGGAGAAGAACCGCGCGGCGCTGGAGGAGATCAAGGCCCGCAGCGGCCGGATCCTCGCGGTCGCCCACCGGGCGCAGGAGAAGGCGGACCACACCATCCTCGTGCCCAAGAACGAGGACGAGCTGGACCCGATCCTGATGGGCATCCCGCTCCAGCTGCTGGCCTACCACACCGCCCTGGCCCTGGGCCGGGACATCGACAAGCCGCGCAACCTGGCCAAGTCCGTCACCGTCGAGTAGACGGCGGGCGCACGCACGGCAGGACGGCCCCCCGGGATCCCCGGGGGGCCGTCCTCGCTTCCGCTACCGCTTCCGGCTCCGCTGCCGGCCGTGCCCCGCTCAGCCCGCGGCGACCGCCCCGCGGCGCGAGGTCCGGCCCAGCGTCGTCGGCCAGTGCGCCAGCGCCGCGGTCGCCCCGTACCAGGCCAGCAGCCCGGAGACGGCGGCCACCCAGCCGGCCACCTTGCCCAGCGAGCTGCTGTCGGCGAAGGCGCCTATCGCCAGGAGCACCAGGGAGAGGGTGAACAGTCCGTACACGCCCTGTCCGAACAGTCCGCCCGTCGCACCCAGCGTGAGGGTGATCCCGAGGAGGGCGAACAGGACGAGGAACGTTCCGGCCGCGTCTGCCGAAACCTTTCCGTCGGCTCCTGCGGCCCAGGTGAACCAGAAGGCACCGAGACCCGCGAACGCCGTGCCGTTGAAGCCGTTGCCGCCGCGGAATTCGAGGACTCCGAGGACGAACAGGGCGAGACCGCCGACGTAGGTCGCGAGCGACACGGAGTCGGCCGCGCTCACACCGTCGATGATCCCGGTGTGGCCGATACCGAACGCGAGAAGGGTGAGACCCAGGGCGATGTGCCCGAGGGTCGAAGTCGAGGCCGTGCTTCCCGCAGAGACACCATTGTCCACGGCGGGCTCCCTTCGATCTGCAGTTGTTTGCTGCGTCCCAGCAGCATTTATCTACCCTTTACACGGGTGCACAACCGCACAACCGGCTTCACAGACGGTCACGGAATGACAACAACGGGTCGCTGTGCCCGCTTGGCCAGCCGGCCCGCCACCGAGCCGAAGATCCGGCCGACGAGTCCGTGCGTCGAACCGACCACGATGGCGTCGGCCGAGTACTCGCGGCCGACCTCCTCCAGCTCATGGCAGATGTCACCGCCGCGTTCGACCAGGATCCACGGCACTTCCGACAGGTAGTCGGCGCAGGCCAGCTCCAGCCCCAGAACCTCGGTGCGATGGTCCGGCACGTCCACGAAGACGGGCGGCTCACAGCCGGCCCACACCGTGGTGGGCAGCCGGTTGGCCACATGGACGATGATCAGACCGGATCCGGAGCGGCGGGCCATCCCGATGGCGTACGCGAGCGCGCGTTCGCTGGAGGTGGATCCGTCGAATCCCACAACGACTCCGTGCCGGAAGGCCGGATCGCAGGGAAGGCGTGTCTGTTCCACCGCGCGCAGATCGGCGGCCGACGCGGGGTCGGCGAGGCGTTTGCGCTTGCGGTCCGCGGGTTCGGAGGATTCGTGACCGGCCATGGGTGTCTCGGCGAAGAGGTCCTTGGAGGAAGCAACAGGGGCGAAATCGGCGACGCTGGGTAACGGAGCTCTGTCCGGGAAGCATCTTCCCAAGCCCGTACCCACCAGGGTACGGCGACACTCCCGTCCTGCACAGGGCATGCCGCCCTTGGAGAGCGTCCCAGGGAGCATGCCGGAGGGAGCGCGCCTTGGCAATGGCCGCTGGCCCCTACAGCCAGTGACGAACGGGCACCGTGCCACCCTTGCGCGCAGTGACCGAGCCCCGCCGCGGGACGTTGGACAGGCGTCCGACCGTCCAGGAAGAGCCCGCAGGGAGCACGCCGTGCCCGGCCATCCGGTACACCCCGTCCAGCCCGCCCAGCCGACTCGAGGCCTCCGGTCCACCCGGTCCGCACAACCGGCCCCTCAATTCCCGCCGCCTCCGCTTCACCCGTCCGTGCACCCCGCCAGACGCCCTCAGGACGACCCGGCGGGTGACGTGGTGCGCTGGGCCGCCTTCAGCTGCCTGCTCGTCCCGGTGGTCCTCGTGGTCTACGGGACCTCCTACGGCGGGGCGGCGGTCGCCACCCTCGGCCTGTGCGCCGTCACGGCCGCCTGCCGGGTACTGCTGCGCCACTCGGAGAAGGCGGAACGGGCCGCGGTCGCGGTCCTCGCACAGGAGCCGCTCCCCTCCGGTCCGCGCGGCCGGCACTCGCGCGGCGGGGCCGCTGCGCACCACGGCTGCCGGGCCGCCGACCGCACATCCCCTCAAGACTGACTGGTTCGCACACCCACACCCGCTAGTTTTCAGCCAACTTCCCGGCAAGGTGCCCCCCTTGCCGGAATGTCCCCCCAACCCCCCTACCACCAGCGACGACACGGCTCGGGGGGCGCCGGGACCCTATGGGTACTGGCCATGGCCGGGCAGCGCGCTTCCCACCCAGGTAGCGGAGTGGAACGCTTCCTGATCGAATGCTTTTCGCCAAGTTGCCAAGTCGACATAGCGCTGCGTGCTGAACTTGTCACGCCGACACCACGGGACGCAGTAGATTCGATCATGTATTTACAGCGGGGGATCCACGTGCAAGGCCGAGGGGAAACGTGCAGGTGCGACCAGACCAAGGAGTCGCGACACCCAAGGGGGGCTTAGCGCCATGAGCCAGGATTCCACCGCCGTCGTCGCGGACGCCGGCCGGAAGCTCGCGGGGCGTCGCCGCAGGGAGATCGTCGCGGTGCTGCTCTTCAGCGGCGGACCGATCTTCGAGAGCTCCATTCCACTCTCCGTGTTCGGCATTGACCGGCAGGACGCGGGAGTTCCACGCTATCGACTGCTCGTGTGCGCCGGTGAGGACGGTCCGCTCAGGACCACCGGCGGGCTCGAACTGACTGCGCCGTACGGGTTGGAGGCGATCGCCCGGGCAGGCACGGTCGTCGTTCCCGCATGGCGTTCCATCACTTCACCGCCGCCGCCCGAGGCGCTCGACGCACTGCGTCTGGCGCACGAGGAGGGGGCCCGGATCGTCGGACTGTGCACGGGAGCCTTCGTGCTCGCCGCCGCCGGTCTGCTGGACGGCCGGCCCGCGACGACGCACTGGATGTACGCGCCGACGCTGGCCAAGAGGTACCCGTCCGTCCATGTCGATCCGCGCGAACTGTTCGTCGACGACGGCGACGTGCTCACCTCCGCGGGCACGGCGGCCGGAATCGACCTGTGCCTGCACATCGTGCGCACGGACCACGGCAGCGAGGCGGCCGGGGCCCTGGCCCGCAGGCTCGTCGTCCCGCCGCGCCGGACGGGCGGCCAGGAGCGCTACCTCGACCGGTCGCTGCCGGAGGAGATCGGCGCCGACCCGCTGGCCGAGGTCGTCGCCTGGGCGCTGGAACACCTCCACGAGCAGTTCGACGTGGAGACCCTCGCCGCCCGCGCCTACATGAGCAGGCGCACCTTCGACCGGCGGTTCCGCTCGCTCACCGGCAGCGCCCCGCTCCAGTGGCTGATCACCCAGCGGGTGCTCCAGGCACAGCGGCTGCTGGAGACCTCCGACTACTCGGTGGACGAGGTCGCCGGGCGCTGCGGGTTCCGCTCGCCCGTCGCCCTGCGCGGGCACTTCCGGCGGCAGCTGGGTTCCTCCCCGGCCGCGTACCGCTCCGCCTACCGGGCACGGCGGCCGCAGGCCGACGTGGCGCAGGTCTCCCAGCTCTCGGAGAGCCCCGTTCCGCACCAGCGCACTCCGCAGCCCCAGCGGGCGGCGGCGGCCCTGGCCGCGGCCGGGCCGACGGTGACGGAGCTGTACTCCCCGGGCCGGGTCCTGCGCGAGCACGCGTAGCGTCCGTCCCGTCCCGGACACCGCACGACACGGGTCCCCCCTCGGCCACCGCCGAGGGGGGACCCGCGCGTACGTCCCGTCCCGCCGGCCCGTGCGCCGCAGTCCGGTACCGGACCCCGCGGGCACGGCCGGATGCCGCGGGGAGCGCATAAGGTGGGGCGCATGAACGATCGCATGGTGTGGATCGACTGCGAGATGACCGGGCTCTCGTTGACGGACGACGCACTTATCGAGGTGGCCGCACTGGTCACCGACTCGGAGCTCAACGTGCTCGGCGAAGGCGTGGACATCGTGATCCGCCCGCCGGACGCCGCCCTGGAGACCATGCCCGACGTGGTGCGCGAGATGCACACCGCTTCCGGACTGCTCGACGAGCTGGCCGGCGGGACCACCCTCGCGGACGCCGAGGCGCAGGTCCTGGCGTACGTACGGGAACACGTCAAGGAGCCCCGCAAGGCCCCGCTCTGCGGGAACTCGGTCGGCACCGACCGCGGGTTCCTGCTGCGCGACATGGCCGCGTTGGAGGGCTACCTGCACTACCGGATCGTGGACGTGTCCTCGGTCAAGGAGCTGGCGCGCCGCTGGTACCCGCGGGCGTACTTCAACAGCCCGCCGAAGAACGGCAACCACCGGGCGCTCGCGGACATCAAGGAGTCCATCGCCGAGCTGCGCTACTACCGGGAAGCGGTCTTCGTTCCGCAGCCCGGTCCCGACTCGGACACCGCCCGGACCATCGCCGCCAAGCACGTCGTGCCGGGCGAGTAGGACCGGTCGCCGCCCCTCCGGAGAGGGGCGCGGGGAACGGGGGCGCGAGCACCCTCCCGGACCCTGTACCCTTTTCTTCGGCCGGTCGGTTTTCCGACCGGACATGGTGGGTGTAGCTCAGCTGGTAGAGCACCTGGTTGTGGTCCAGGTGGCCGCGGGTTCAAGTCCCGTCACTCACCCTGAAAGAGGGCCCCGGTCCGCGGAAGCGGACCGGGGCCCTCTGCGTTTCGCTCCAGGGGCGGCCCTGTCCGCCCTGCCCCTCAGGACGACTCCCGGACCACCAGCTCGGTCGGCAGCACGACGGCGTTCCAGCCCGGCTTCCCCGGGGCTCCGCGGTGCTCCGCGATGTGCTCCAGGAGCACCCGCGCCATGGTCCGGCCCATCTCCTCGATCGGCTGCCGGACGCTGGTCAGCGGCGGGTCCATGTGCCGGGCCACCACCGAGTCGTCGAAGCCGATGAGGGCCACGTCCTGCGGGATGCGCCGGCCGGCCGCGCGCAGCTCCCGGCGGGCGCCCGCGGCCATCACGTCGGAGGCGGCGAAGACCGCGTCCAGCGCGGGGCGGCGCGCCAGCAGTTCGCGCATGGCGCGGCGGCCGCCGTCCTCGGTGAAGTCGCCGACCGCGACCAGCTCCTCGTCGACGGGGTGTCCGGCGGCGGCGAGGGCCTGCCGGTAGCCGTCGAGGCGGCACTGGGCCCCGTACACGTCCAGCGGGCCGGTGATCGTGGCGATGGCTCGGCGGCCCCGGCCCAGCAGGTGGCGCACGGCCTCGGCCGCGCCCGCCAGGTTGTCGGAGTCCACGTACGGCAGCGGTTCGGCGGCCGAGCGGCGGCCGCTGATCACGGCCGGGATGCCCAGTTCGGCCAGCAGCTCGGGCAGCGGGTCCCCGGCGTGGACGGACACCAGCAGGACCCCGTCGACGCGGTGCCCGGACAGGTACTGGGCCAGGCGGCGGCGCTCACGGTCGTTGCCCGCGAGGGTGAGGACGAGCTGCACGTCGGTCTCGGCGAGCGTGGCGCCGACCCCGCGGACCACGTCGGAGAAGTACGGCTCGGCGAAGAAGCGGGCCTCGGGCTCGGGGATCACGAGCGCGATGGCGTCGGTGCGGTTGGCCGCGAGGGCGCGGGCCGCGCGGTTGGGTACGTACCCCAGCTCGGCGACGGCGGCCTCGACCGCGGCCTTGGTGTGCTCGCTGACCTTGGAGGAGCCGTTGATCACCCGGGAGACCGTGCCGCGCCCCACTCCGGCGCGCGCCGCCACCTCCTCCAGGGTCGGCCGTCCCCCACTGCGCCCGTGCCCGTTCATGGCTTCCTCCCGGTTGTGAATCTACCCCTTGACGCGCGTGGGAGCGCTCCCACAGTGTGTCTCAGAACACCGGCACGTTCTCGTCCTTCAGGGAGGATGCACATGCGAGCCCCATCACGCGCCCGAAGAAGCCTCGTCACGGCAGGCACCGCGGTGGCCACGGCAGCCCTGCTGCTCGCCGGCTGCGCACAGGACCCGGACGAGCAGCCCGCGCCGGGCGGCTCGTCCGCCGACGGCAAGGCCAGGACGACGATCACCGTCGGAGTGTTCGGGGCCTTCGGCCTCCAGGAGGCCGGCCTCTACGACGAGTACATGGCGCAGAATCCCGGAATCCGCATCGAGCAGACCTCCATCGAGCGGAACGAGAACTACTACCCGCAGCTCCTCACCCACCTCGGCACGGGCAGCGGGCTCGCCGACATCCAGGCCGTCGAGGTCAACAACATCGCCGAGATCACCGCCACCCAGGCCGACAAGCTGGTCGACCTCGGCAAGGCGCCGGGCGTGGACAAGGCCGCCTACCTGCCCTGGAAGTGGGCGCAGGGCACGGCCAAGGGCGGGGCCACGGTGGGCCTGGGTACCGACATCGGCCCGCAGGGCATCTGCTACCGCAAGGACCTGTTCGAGGCGGCCGGTCTGCCCACCGACCGGGCAGCGGTCGGTGCGCTGTGGGCGGGCGACTGGAACAAGTACCTGGAGGCGGGCAAGGCGTACAAGGCGAAGGCCGGTGACGGCAAGGCCTTCGTGGACTCCGCGTCGGGCGTGATGGCGGCCGTGACCGGGAGCAGCGCCCAGCGGTACTACGACGACCAGGGCAAGGTCGTCTACAAGACCAACCCGGCGGTGCGCGGCGCCTTCGACCTCGCGGCCTCCTTCGCCACCGAGGGACTGAGCGCCAAGCTCCAGCAGTTCACCCCCTCCTGGGACCAGGGCTTCTCGAACGGCGCCTTCGCGACGGTCTCCTGCCCGGCCTGGATGCTCGGCTACATCCAGGACAAGGCGGGTCCGGCGGGCAAGGACAAGTGGGACGTGGCCCAGGCGCCGAAGCCGAGCAACTGGGGCGGCTCCTTCCTGGTGGTGCCGAAGGCGGGCAAGCACACCGAGGAGGCCGCCAAGCTGGCGGCCTGGCTGACGGCTCCGGCGCAGCAGGCGAAGCTGTTCGAGAAGCGGGGCAGCTTCCCGAGCGCGAGCGCCGCGTACGCACTGCCGTCGGTGTCGGGCGCGCAGCACGCCTACTTCGGTGGCGCCCCGATCGGGGCGATCTTCGCGAAGGCCGCCGAGAGCGTGCCGGTGACGGTGCTCGGGCCGAAGGACCTGGTGATCGCGCAGAACCTTGCGGACATCGGGATGCTCCAGGTCGACCAGAAGGGCCGCTCGCCGCAGGAGGGCTGGGAAGCCGCGGTGAAGGCGATCGACAACGCCCTGGACCAGTGAGGCTCCGGTGACGGACGAGACGGTTGTCCTCTCCCCTTCCCCTTCCCGCCCTGCGCGGAAGGGGAAGGGGGACGGCGAGGGCGAGGGGGCGCGGGGCGCGGGAACCGGCCGGGGCCAGGCGTGGCGCTCGCGCCGCTACCGGTGGGACCTGCGCTGGAGCCCGTACGCCTTCGTGGCGCCCTTCTTCCTCTTCTTCGCCGCCTTCGGGCTGTTCCCCCTGCTGTACACGGGCTGGGCGGCGCTGCACCAGGTGGAACTGACCGATCCGGACAGCATGACCTGGGTGGGGCTGAAGAACTTCACCCGGCTGTGGGACGACGAGTTCTTCTGGAACGCCCTGCGCAACACCGTCACCATCGGCCTGCTGTCCACGGTCCCGCAGCTGGCCATCGCCCTGGGCCTGGCCCACCTGCTGAACTACCGGCTGCGCGGCTCGGCCTTCTTCCGGGTCGCGGTGCTCACCCCGTACGCGACCTCGGTGGCGGCCGCCACCCTCGTCTTCGTGCTGCTCTTCGGCCGGGACTACGGGATGGTCAACTGGGCCCTGTCGGCGGTCGGTCTGGAGGCGGTGGACTGGCAGAACGGCACCTTCGCCTCCCAGCTGGCGGTCTCCACCATCGTGATCTGGCGGTGGACCGGCTACAACGCACTGATCTACCTGGCGGCCATGCAGGCCGTCCCCGGGGAGCTGTACGAGTCGGCCGCACTGGACGGGGCCTCGCGCTGGCAGCAGTTCCTCCACGTGACGGTGCCCTCGCTACGGCCGACGATCTTCTTCACCTGTGTGGTGTCGACGATCGGGGCGACGCAGCTGTTCGGCGAGCCGCTGCTCTTCAACGGCGGCGCGGGCGCCACCGGCGGCTCGGACCACCAGTTCCAGACGCTGGGGCTGTACCTGTACGAGCAGGGCTGGGTGAACCTGCACCTGGGGCGGGCCTCGGCCATCGCCTGGGCGATGTTCCTGATCCTGCTGCTCATCGCGGGCGCGGCACGGCTGCTGCGCGGACGGGAGGCTTCCTGATGGGATCGCTGCGCGCGGGCAGGTTCACCTACGTGGTGCTCGCGCTGTTCACCGCCGGCTCGCTCTTCCCGCTGGTGTGGACGGCGATCGCGGCCTCCCGCAGCAACACGCGGCTGGCGCAGACCCCTCCGCCGTTCTGGTTCGGCGGGAACCTGAGCCGCAACCTCCAGGTCGCGTGGACCGACGCCAACATGGGCGCGGCGCTGCTGAACACGGTGATCGTGGCGAGCACGGTCGCCGCGGGCACGGTGCTGTTCTCCACCCTGGCCGGTTTCGCCTTCGCCAAGCTGCGCTTCCGCGGCCGGCGGCTGCTGATGTCGCTGGTGGTCGCCACGATGCTGATCCCGCCGCAGCTGAGCGTGGTCCCGCTGTACATGCTGATCGCGCAGCTGTCGTGGACGGACCGGCTCCAGGCGGTGGTCCTGCCGATGCTGGTGTCCGCCTTCGGGGTCTTCTTCATGCGGCAGTACCTCGCGCAGGCGCTGCCGACGGAGCTGGTGGAGGCGGCGCGCTCGGACGGGGCGAGTTCGCTGCGGGTGGTGTGGCACGTGGTCTTCCCCGCGGCCCGGCCCGCGATGGCGGTGCTGGCCATGCTGACCTTCGTCATGGCCTGGAACGACTTCTTCTGGCCGATCGTCGCGCTGACCCAGAACGGCAGCCCGACGGTGCAGGTGGCCCTGACGGGGCTGGGCCGGGGCTACATCCCCGACCAGTCCGTGATCATGGCGGGCGCGCTGCTGGGCACGCTCCCGCTGCTGCTGGTGTTCCTCGTCTTCGGCCGCCAGATCGTCGGCGGCATCATGCAAGGAGCGGTGAAGGGTTGACGAACACTCCGACGGACACGACGCAGGTGTCGGGCAAACTCCGCTTCCCCCCGGGGTTCTTGTGGGGTGCGGCCACGGCCGCGTTCCAGATCGAGGGGGCGGCCGCCCTGCGCGGTCCGTCCATCTGGGACACCTTCTGCCGCACCCCCGGCAAGGTGCACGACGGGGACACGGGCGACGTGGCGGTGGACCACGTCCGACTGTGGCGCGAGGACGTCCGGCTGATGGCCCGGCTGGGGCTGGGCGCCTACCGGTTCTCGGTGTCC
This sequence comes from Streptomyces xanthophaeus, assembly GCF_000725805.1. Lineage (GTDB taxonomy): Bacteria > Actinomycetota > Actinomycetes > Streptomycetales > Streptomycetaceae > Streptomyces > Streptomyces xanthophaeus. The sequence goes on from NZ_KL647134.1 coordinate 188,757, forward strand.
TGGCCGCGGGTGCTCGCGGGCGGGATCGGCTTCTACGACGCGCTCGTGGACGAGCTGCTCGCACACGGGATCCGGCCCTGCGTGACCCTGTACCACTGGGACCTGCCGCAGGAGCTCGAAACGGGCGGCGGCTGGCCCGAGCGGGAGACGGCCTACGCCTTCGCGGCGTACGCGGCGACCGTTGCCGAGGCCCTGGGCGACCGGGTGGAGCTGTGGACCACCCTCAACGAGCCCTGGTGCAGCGCCTTCCTCGGCTACGCCTCCGGGGTGCACGCCCCGGGCCGCACCTCCCCGGCCGACTCCCTGCGCGCCGCCCACCACCTCAACCTGGCCCACGGTATGGCCGCGGCGGCCCTGCCCTCCTCGGCCCGGGCCGGGATCGCCCTCAACCCCAGCGCGGTGCGGCCGCTGACGGACTCGGCCGCCGACCTGGACGCGCAGCGCCGCATCGACGCCCTCGCCAACCGGATCTTCACCGGGCCCCTGCTGCACGGGGCCTATCCCGAGGACCTGTTGGAGGACACCGCGGCGCTGACGGACTGGTCCTTCGTCCGCCCCGGCGACGAAGCCCTGATCCACCAGCCGCTCGGCTTCCTCGGCGTGAACTACTACACCCCGGCGGTGGTCTCGGCGGCCCCGGCCGGGGCCGGTCCCCGCGCCGACGGCCACGGGGCGACGGGGCACTCCCCCTGGCCCGCAGCGGACGCGGTGGCCTTCCACCAGCCTCCCGGCGAACGGACGGACATGAACTGGTCCGTCGACCCCACCGGCCTCCACGACCTGCTGATGCGCTTCACCGGGGAGGCTCCCGGACTGCCGCTGATGATCACGGAGAACGGCGCTGCGTACGGACCGGACCTGCACGACCCGCAGCGGATCGGCTACGTGAAGGAGCACCTGGCGGCCGTCCACCGCGCGATGGCCGACGGCGCCCCCGTGGAGGGCTACTTCCTCTGGTCCCTGATGGACAACTTCGAATGGTCCTACGGCTACAGCAAGCGCTTCGGCATCGTCCACGTCGACTACGCGACCCAGGCCCGCACCCCGCGCGCCAGCGCCCACTGGTACGCCCGGCTGGCCCGGACGGGGGCCTTGTAGATTCGCGCCCATGACCCGCACCACGCCCCCGCGCCCCCTGGACGCCGAAGCCCTCTTCCCCGGCCTGTCCGGCCACCGCCGGACGACGACCCGGCTCCACCCCCGGCCCGGGTCACCGGGGGTGGCCGACAGTCACGTCGGCGGGCCGCTGCTCTGGCCCGCCGACGAGCCGTGGCCGGTGTGCGAGGGCCCGCACGGCCCGGAGCCGGACGCCCCCGCCCTGCTGCCTCCGCTGCCCCTGCTGGCCGTGGCCCAGCTGTACGCGGGGGACGTGCCGGACCTCCCTGCGGGCCCGCCGGGCCACGACCTGCTCCAGGTGTTCTGGTGCCCCTTCGACGCCCACGGGCCGACGGGTCACGGCATGTACGTGCACCTGCGCTGGCGCAGGTCCGCCGAGGTCCGCGAGGTGCTGACGGAGCCGCCCGTGCCCGGGTCCGTGGGCTTCCACGGCTACCTCACCCAGCCCTGCGTACTGCACCCGGAGCAGGTCGTCGAATACCCGTACATCGAGCTGCTCCCGGGGGAGCTCGGGGAGCGGGTCGAGGCGTGGGAGGACGCCCAGGAGGAGGCCGCCTACGAGGCGGAGGAGGCCGGCGCGGTGGACGGGCACGACGACGGGGACACGGTCTGCCTGCCCGGCTACCAGGACGACCTGTCCGTCGCCCCGGGCTGGAAGGCCGGCGGCCACGCCGCCTGGAACCTCACCGGCCCCGGCACCATCGACTGCCGCAGCTGCGGCTCCCCGACGCAGCTGCTGCTGACGATCGACACCCACGAGTGGCACGGCGGGGACTCCAGCTGGATCCCGCTGGAGGACCGCCGTCCGGAGGACGGCGCCTTCGCCCCGACCGGTGCGGTCGTGGGCAACTACGGCAAGCTCAACATCTTCTCCTGCGCCCAGGACCCCTCCCATCCGCACGGCTTCAGCGTGCAGTAGCCCGGCGTCACGGCATGGGCCGCCTTCAGCGCTCCCCGACGCACCCGCCGAAGGCCTCGGCGTGGTCCCGCGCCCAGGACTCGAAGGTCCGGGCCGGGTGGCCGGTGAGCCGCTCGACGGTGTCGGTGATCTCCACGGGCACGCCGTCGGAGGCCTCCCAGAAGTCCAGGAGCGCATCCGCGTACGGGCCCGGTATGAAGCCGTCGACCTCGGACTTCCATTGCTCGGCCGTAACGGACTCGAAGGGCAGGGGCCGGCCGAGGACCGACCCGAGTATCGCGAGCTGTGTCGCGAAGGTCAGCGACTGCGGGCCCGTCAGGGTGTGGGCCCCGCCCGCGTGCGCGGGGTCGGTCAGGACGGCGAAGGCGGCCTCCGCGATGTCCGCCTCGTGGACCGGATCGCTGTACGCGCCCGGACAGGGCAGGTGGACCGGACGGCCCGACTTGAGCGGCCAGGCCCAGCCGAGGGCGTTGGTGGCGAAGGAGCCCGGCCGCAGCAGGGTGGTGTGCAGGGAGGAGGAGGTCAGGGCCTCCTCCACCGCGAGGTGGGACGCGGACAGCGGGCTGTTCGCGGCGTCGGGCCCGAGCACCGAGGAGGAGGACAGGAGCACGACATGCTCGACCCCGGCGGCGACCGCCTCCTTGACGAAGGACTCGACGCGGGAGGCCTCGGCGTAGAGGAAGACGGACCGCACCCCATCGAGGGCGGCGGGGAAGGTCGTCGGGTCGGTGAGGTCGCAGCGGACGGTCCCCGGCGTGTCCGGCTCGCGGGAGCCGAGGCGGTACGGGATCCGGCGGGCGGCGAGCAGGGCGGACAGGCCACGGGCAACGGCGCCTCGGCCGCCGGTGACGAGGATCGACATGACAGGTACCTCTTCCTTCTTCTGGACGCCTTTTGGACGCGGCAGTCTCCGGATAGAATCCATACGCGACGCAGATTCTTCGCTACACATTCACTGCGTCACACAGTTAAATTTGGAGCACGGAGAAGCCGATGTCAACGGATATCCCTCGTACGGGTGGCGGGCAGGACGGGTGGAGCCGCGCCGAGCTGCTCGCCCGCATCGTCACCGAGAGCCAGCGGCACTACGCCGACTACTCGCTCTTCAACCAGGCCATGGCCGAGCACGTCGGCCTGCACCCCACCGACATGCAGTGCATCGCGCTGCTGGACCTGGAGCCCGGCCCCGTCAGCACCGGTGAGATCGCCCGTCTGACCGGTCTGACCTCCGGCTCCGCCACCCGCCTCGTCGACCGGCTGGTCAAGGCGGGCATCGTCGAGCGCCACGCCGACCCGGACGACCGCCGCCGCTCCCTCGTCGCCCTCGCGCCCGAGGCCCGCGAGCGGATCGGCGCGGCCTGGGAGACCCCCGGCCGGGCCTTCGGCGCCGTACTGGAGGGCTACTCCGACGCCGAACTCGCCGTCATCGGCGACTACCTGCACCGGGCCGCCGAGGTCGGCAGGGCCCAGGCCAAGCGGCTGACCTCGGAGAACCCCGGCTGACCGGACCCTGACCGGAGCCTGACCGGACCGGCCCGGCCCGGACCGGCCCGGCCCGCAGACGGGCCCGCGCAAGGTCTTGGCGAAGCGGGCGCCGCGGGCTACCGTCCCGCACGACGGGCAACGGCGCGCGCCGGAGAAACGGGAGGGTCGGCGTGCGGATGGAGGCCGTCCGTGACCCGTCCCCTTCCCGCATCCTCGTCCGCACCCTCGTCCGCATCCGCATCCGCTCCCCCGCCCGCGTCCCCGCCCGGCAGCTTCCGCGGCGTGCTCGCCCTCGGTGGCGCCGCCGTGCTCCTCCTCGCGTTCCTCGCCCGGCTCCCGGCCGCGCTGTGCCCCATCGGAACGCTCCTGCTCATCAACGAACGCGACGGCATCGGCGACGCCGGCGCCGTGGCCGCCGCCCTGTGGACCGGCCAGGCCCTCGGCGGCCCCGTCATCGGCCGCCTCGCCGACCGGCGCGGCCACCGCCCCGTCCTGCTCGTGGCCTGCGCGGCCAACGCCCTGGTCCTCGCGGCGCTGATCGCGGCCGTCCTCGACGGTCTGCCCCTGCTGCCGCGGATGCTCCTCGCCGTCCTGGCCGGGCTCACCGTCCCGCAGGTCGGCCCCCTGGCCAGGGCCCGTTGGGCGCGGCTGGCCGGACCGGACAAGAAGCTGCTCGGGTCCGCCCTCTCCTTCGACACCGCCCTGGACGAGGTGGGGTTCATGGTCGGGCCCGCGCTGGCCGGGATCCTCGCCGTGACGGTGCACCCCGCGTCGGCGCTGGTGCTCGCGGCCGCGCTGATCCTGGTGTCCGGAACCCTGTTCGCGCTGCATCCGACCGCCCCCGGTCCCGCCGCCCCGGCCGTACCCCTGAAGGGCGTACCCCCGAAGGCCGGTCCCCGCGCCCCCGTACGGCTGCGCTCACCCGGGCTGCTCCTGCTGTGCGCGCTGGCCGTGCTGCAGGGGGCCGCCTGGAGCGGGGCCAACACCGGGGTCAACGCGCTCGCCGAGTCCCTGGGCGAGCCGGGCGCCGCCGGCCTGGTGTGGGCCGCCATGGCCGTGACCAGCTCGGTCGCCGGATTCGTGACGGTGGCCCGGCCCGGTTCGGCGGACCTGACGGTACGTCTGCGCCGGACGGCCGCGGCTCAGGCGGTGCTGACGCTCGGGCTGCTGGCCGTGGCGGGGCTCCCCGGCGCATCGCTCGCCCTCGCGGGCATCGGCCTGGCCGTGGCCCCGCACCTGATCGCGCTGTTCGGGCTGGTGGAACGGGCCGGGCCGGCCGAGCGGATGGGCGAGGCCATGACCGTGACCGGCAGCGGGCTGATCCTCGGTCAGGCGGCGGCCGCGGCCGCGGCGGGGCCGCTGGCGGCGGCCTACGGGTACCGGGCGGCCTTCGCCGTGGCCTGCGCCGCCGCCGTGACCTCCGGTGTCCTGGCGGCGGTCGCCGCGGGGCGGGTCGGCTTCGGCGCCGGCCCGCAGCCGGACACCCCCGCCTGCCCTCCTACGCCGGAGCCGGACCCCACGACGGAGCCGGACCCCTCGACAGCACCAGCCGCCCCTACGACGGAGACGACGCCATCGCCGCCAGCCCCTTCGCCAGGTCCTCCGCGTTCATGACGGGACCGACCTCGACCTCGGCGTTGAACTGGAGGAAGAGGTCCTCCACCAGCGGCGGCAGGTCCGAGCTGTCCTGGAGGTCGAAGACGATCCAGCAGGAGCGCACGCCCTCGTGCAGCCCGAAGTAGGCGGCCTCGGGCTTCACCTTGCCCATCAGGGTCTTCATCGCCTCGGGCAGGGCGCCCGTCTTGATGGCCTCGTTGCTGGCAGCCGTGTCCATGTGCGCCCTGAGCATGACTCTCATGCGTGGCTCCTTCCGTCCCCCTCACCCTCGGTTCGGGCCGGGGGCGCGGCAACATCTGCGCCCCCGTCCGGGCACGGCGGCCCGCCCGGCCCTCAGGCGCCCTGGACGTGGAAGTTGAAGTCGGTGTGACCGAGCGCGCCCATCAGCCGGAGCCACATCGGCAGCAGCATCTCGCTCCCCCGGGCCGTCTCGATGCCGCCGAGGTCGAGGATGCCCGCCTGCGGCCAGCCGAAGGAGTGCAGCAGGGCCCGTACCGCCGTCTTCGCGTCCGTGTCCTCGCCCGACAGGAACACGTGGTGCGCGCCCGGGACCCGGGCCGGGTCGACCATGATCCGGCAGTTCATCGTGTTCAGCGTCTTGACGACGCGCAGCTGCGGGAAGGAGCGCTGGATCAGCTCGCCCAGGCTGTCGCCGTCCACCGGGTCCAGGGTGGGCGGGAACCCCCGCGAGAAGTCGAGCGGGTTCGCGACGTCGATCAGCACCTTGTCCGCCAGGTGCGCCGGGTCCGCCTCCGCCAGCGCGGCGAGGCCCGCCTGCCCGCCGGTGGCGTTGACGAGGGTCCCGCCCTGCTCCGCGGCCTCCCGGAAGGTCAGCAGCCGCACCTGCGGCCGCCCCGCCCGCCATTCGCCGTACTCGGCGCGGCCGAGGGTGACGGCGGGGTCCCGGGTGCCGATGACCACCTCGTGGCCGAGCGAGCCGAGCCGGGCGGCCAGGGTGCGGCCGACGACCCCGGTGCCGAGGACTGCGTAGCGCATGCCTGCGTTCCCTTCGTGCGTGGCGGGGGACGGCCCGGACGGCGTGGACGGCCTAGCCCAGGAGCCCGATGTCGTGGAAGAACTGGTAGCGGGTGGGGTCGTCCGGCAGGAACCAGTGGAAGCCCTCCTCGAGGAAGACCGCGACCAGGTTGACCGCCAGCACCAGTCCCAGGAAGGCCAGGGCGCCGTTGCCCACCGTCCGGTAGGCCCCCGGCCGGATCGCCGGGATGTTGCGGTCCGCCGTCACCTGGGAGGTGGCGAGGACGATGCCGATGACGACCACCGAGGCCTGGAAGAGGATCAGCGCCCACACGTACAGGTGCAGGCCGAACACCTCGCTCCCGTACCCCTTGGCCCCCGGCAGCACGTGCAGCATCGTCTGCCGCCAGGACGCGAAGGAGCCCGCGACGACCGCGACCAGGGACAGGCCCCAGCCCGTCATGTAGTCACGCGTGGGCACGACGCCGTGCACCAGAGCCGTACGGATGACGTACGCCGCGCCCATCGCCGCGAGCAGCATGAACATCCGCTGCACGATGCACAGCGGGCACGGGTACTCCCACCGCACGAACTGGTAGAAGAGGCCCCCGCACACCACCCCCGTCCAGCCGACGGCGAAGAAGCAGGCGAACCAGTACTGGAACCGCCCCAGCAGCCCGCCCTGCGGCGGGGCCTCCGGCAGGAGGCTGTACATCGCGGCCACCGGTCAGTAGCTCAGGGTCAGGGCGAGGCCACCGGTGATGTGGTGCGCCATCAGCAGGACGACGGCGATCAGCATGACCCACCACGCCCCGAGCACGACCGACCGGGACGAGTCCCGGTACATGGCGACGAGCGTGGCGAGGAGCCCGCCGAAGATGAGGGTGTCCATGGCGACGGACCGTACCGACAGGGGGACGAACGGCCTGCTAGGCGCGCCCCCGGGTACGTCGGTTGCCGCGCCGGACCCCGCGCCTGACCCGCGCCGCGCCCGCGCCGCCCCGGCTCCGCCCGTCCAGCCCGATCCAGACCCGGACCTCGGTGCCGCCGAGCACCGAGCGGCCCAGGCGCACGTCCCCGCCCGTGGATTCGGCGACCCGGCGCACGATGTCCAGGCCCAGTCCCGTCGAGCCGTCGCGGCCCCCGTCGTTGCCGCGGCGCAGCGCGGCGTCCGGATCGGCGATGCCGGGGCCCGCGTCGGAGACGAGCACGATGACGGCGTCCGAGGCGTCGTGGACGTCCACCGCGAAGGGGGTGCCCTCGGGGGTGTGCCGGAAGACGTTGCCGAGCATGGCGTCGAGGGCGGCCGCGAGCTCGGGCCGGGCCACGGGGATGCGTACCGTACGGTCCACCCCGGCGAGCCGCACCTCCCGGCCCTCGTCCTCGGCCAGGGCCGACCAGAAGGCCATCCGGTCGCGGATGACTTCCGAGGCGTCGCAGCCCGCGCCCGCTCCGACCAGGCCGGTCGCCGGGCGCTGTTCGCGTGCCGTCCTGATGATCGTGTCGACCTCGCGCTCCAGCTGTTCCACGGCCGCCCGGGTCTGTTCGGCCGCGGGGCCGTCGCCGAGGGAGGCGGTGTTGAGCCGCAGCACCGTCAGCGGGGTGCGCAGCCGGTGCGAGAGGTCGGCGGCCAGCTCCCGCTCGTTGGCGAGGAGTTCCACCACCTGGTCGGCCATCGCGTTGAAGGCGACGGCGGCCGAGCGGAGTTCCTTCGGCCCGTCCTCCGGCACCCGCGCCCCGAGCCGTCCCTCGCCGAGCTGGTGGGCGGCGTCGGCGAGCCGTTCGGCGGGACGCACCAGCCGGGCGCCGAGCCGGTCGGCGACCCCCACCGAGCCGACGATCAGGGCCAGTCCGACGCCCGCGAGCACCATCCAGGCGGTCGCGACGCCGTTGCTGACCTCGCTCTCCGGTACGAAGATCTCCACCACCGCGATGTCCCCGGAGCCCAGGGCGGTCGGCTGGAGCAGCGCCGAGCCGCCGCCCGGTACCGAGGTGGTCGTGGCGCGCCCGATCCGCCGGGTCTCGGCCACGGCGCGCTCCCCCGCCCGGCCCTCGCCGATGTCGGCGGGCGGGCTGTCGCCGATCGCGGGCAGGTGCACGGCCATCCGCCCGGCGGCGCCCATCTGCGTGGACTCCACCGCCTTGCGCAGCTGCACGGGGTCGGTGGTGATCGACAGGGTCGGCCCGATGGTGGCGGCCTGCCGCTCGGCGTTGGAGAAGGCCCGGTCGCTGGCCATCTCCTGGACGACGAGCCCGAGCGGTACGGCGAAGGCCACGACGACCATGGCCGTGACCGCGAGGCACACCTTGACCAGCGCCCACCTCACAGCGGCGGCTCCAGCTTGACTCCGACACCCCGCAGCGTGTGCAGGTAGCGGGGCCGGGCGGCGGTCTCGCCGAGCTTGCGGCGCAGCCAGGACAGGTGCACGTCGATGGTCTGGTCGTCCCCGTACGACTGCTGCCAGACCTCGGCGAGCAGTTCTCGGCGGGCCACGACGACCCCGGGCCGCCCGGCGAGGAAGGCCAGCAGGTCGAACTCGCGCCGGGTGAGGTCCAGGGCCGTCCCGTCGAGCTGGGCCTGGCGGCGCAGCGGGTCGATGGCGAGCCCGCCGACGTGCAGGACCCGCGAGGGCGGCTCGGCCGCCGCCGCCTGGGAGCGGCGCAGCACGGCGGCCATCCGGGCGGAGAGGTGCTCCACGGAGAAGGGCTTGGTCAGGTAGTCGTCGGCGCCGTCGTTGAGCAGCCGGACGATCTCCGCCTCGTCGTCGCGCGCGGTGGCGATGATCACGGGTACGTCGGTGATGCCGCGCAGCATCTTCAGCGCTTCCGACCCGTCGAGGTCGGGCAGCCCGAGGTCGAGGATGACCACGTCGAAGCGGTGGTGGGCGACTTCGCGCAGGGCCTCCAGGGCGGTGCCGACGCTGCGCACGGTGTGCGAGGCCTCGGTCAGGTGCCGGATGAGGGCGGAACGTACGAACTGGTCGTCCTCGACCACGAGCACACTTGCCATGGCCCGCACGGTAGCCCATTCGGGGGACCACCCGGGGTGTCGGGACACTCTTGTGGCGGGTGGTGCAGTATGTGCCCTGATGCGACGAGGACTTGTACATGCCGGGGCGTGGATGCTGGCGACCGGGGCGGCGGTGACGCTGTCCTGGTGGGGCGTCCACACCGTCATGTCGGGCACGGCCTACGATCCGCCGCTCGCCGTGCCGCTGGCCACGCAGCCCCTGTCCTCCTCGACGCACGAGGCGCAGGCCTCCCCTCCGGCGGCCTCCGCCTCGCCTTCGCCCTCCCCGTCCGCCTCGCCCTCCGCGTCCCCGAGTACGGCCTCCTCCGCCCCGCCGTCGGGCGGTTCCGCTTCCTCCGGGTCCCCGGGGAAGGGTCCGTCCGGGCAGCGCCCGTACCGGGAGCCGGACGAGGACGGCTCGGGGCAGGTGAAGGCCTATCCGGTCTCGGGCGGCCGGGTCGTCTTCGACCTGGGGACGTCCTCGGCCGAACTGGTCTCCGCGACCCCGTCGGCCGGCTGGCGGATGCAGGTGTGGAAGCAGGACTACTGGATCCGGGTGACCTTCACCCGCGACGGGCGCGAGGTCTCCGTCTTCTGCACCTGGCACGACCACGCGCCGTCCGTGGAGATCGTCGACCCCTGACGGGTCGGCCGGCCGGCCGGCCGACCGGCTGCCCGACCGCCCGGCGGCCCTACTGGAAGACCGAGGGCGGCGGCTGCGGCGAGGCGACCGCCGCGGCGTCCGCGACCGGGGCCGCGCCGCCCGCGAAGTCGGCCAGCGCCCGGCCGTGCTCGACCCGGCCGGGGTGCGGATCGCTCGCCACCCGGCGGGTGAACTCCGCGACGGGCAGTTCCCGGTCGGCGGCCACCAGGACGGCGTTGCCGAAGCGCTTGCCCCGCCACACCACCGGGTCCGCGGCCAGCGCCAGCTCCGTGAACCGGGACGCGGCGGTCGCGATCTGGGCCCGCAGGTGGGCCAGCGGCGGGCCGTCCGCCAGGTTGGCCACGTACCAGCCGGTGGGCGCCAGCGCCCGGCGCACCTCGTCGAGGAACTCGGTGCTCGTCAGGTGGGCGGGGGTGCGGGCGCCGCTGAACACGTCCGCGATGACCAGGTCCGCCCAGCCGTCGGGCACCTTGGCCAGGCCCGCCCGCGCGTCCACCGCCCGGACCCGGACCCGGGCCTGCGGATCCAGCGGCAGGTGTTCCCGTACGAAGGCCACCAGCGGGGCGTCGATCTCCACGACCTGCTGGGTGGAGCGGGGGCGGGACGCGGCCGTGTACCGGGCGAGGGTGAAGGCCCCGCCGCCCAGGTGCAGCACGTTCAGGGGCTGCCGGGCGGGCGCGGCGAGGTCGATCAGGTGGCCGATCCGGCGCTGGTAGGAGAAGTCCAGGTACCCCGGATCGTCCAGGTCCACATGCGACTGCGGAGCCCCGTCGATCAGCAGGGTCCAGGCGCCCGGACGCTCGCGGTCGGGCGCGAGCTCGGCCCGTCCGCCGTCCACCTGTCCGACGACCGCCTCCGCGCCGCCGCGCCCGCGCTGCTTGCCCTTGCCTCTGTCCTTGCTCGCCACGCACCCATTGTCGCCGGTCAGCGGCAGTTGTCCGCGGCCTCGATCAGCCGGGCCGCCTCGCCGAGGGCCGCGCGCAGGACCTGGGGGTCGGTGACCGCGGCGACGGCTTCCGGGGGGAGCAGCCAGCCGGTGCCGGCCGGGGTGGGGGCGGCCGGCTCGCCGAAGCGCATCCCGCGCCCGTCGGTCTGCGTACAGGCGCTGCCCGGCAGGTCCCAGGCGTCGGCGGTGCCGGGCGGTACGAGGAAGCCGAGGGTGTCGCCTGAGCCGTCGTGCAGGACGGGGCCGACCCCGCCGGCCTGACGGGCGGCGCGGCGGATGATGTCGACGGCCTCCAGGCCCTGCCGGGTGGGCACGGTCACCAGGTCCGGCTCGCCGACGGGGGTCGCGCCGGGCTGGGGCGCGGTGTTCGTTCCAGTGCTCTCCATGCCGGCCTCCATCAAGGGAACCCCTCCTCGATCCGCGTACGAGCCGGGAGCGGTCAGTCGCCTCCCACTCCGCACGGGTTCAACGCGCAGAAACGTCAACAGGTGCGGCGCCAAGACGCTGCAAAGGATGGCAGTTCATGGCGGATCGCGGGTGAGATATCCGTTTTGTAGCCAAACATCGCATGAACGCCCCCTCGCTGGCGGTACGTTCATGCGCGCCGGGCTCCAGCTCGAACAGGTCACAGCACCGGCGGTGTGTTCCTTGCCAGAGAGGTCACGTCCATGGCGGCGTCCCCCCACTCACCCAACTCCACGTTCCGGCGGATGCGCGGTCAGCACTCCCCGGCCGAGTTCGCGGCCCTGGTGCGCAGGGCGGCCAAGGAGATCGGCGAAACGGTTTCCTGCGACGCCCGGTACATCGGCCGGGTCGAGTCCGGCGAGATCCGCTGCCCCAACTACGCCTACGAGCGGGTCTTCCTCCACATGTTCCCCGGCCGCACCCTCGCCGACCTGGGATTCTCCCCGCGCGAGGCCGTCCGCGGACGCTCGGCGCAGCGCGCCCCCCTCACCGTCCTCACCCACCGTTCGGGTACCGGCTCCGGTACCGGCACCAGCTTCAAGGAGAGCGACGTGCTGCGTCGCGCGTTCATGGCGGGTGGCTCCGCGACCGTGGCGGCCGCGACGCTCGGCCTCACCCTGCTCGGCGACACCCGCCGGCTGCCCTCCCGCGCCGGCGAGTCCGAGGCCGCCGCCGTCGAGGACGCCGTACGCCAGATCCGGCTGCTGGACGACCGGCACGGGGCCGACGCCCTCTACCGCAAGGCCTCCGGGCCGCTGCGCACCGCCTACGCGCTGCTCGACGCGGGGGCCAAGCGCCAGTCCACCGAGGACCGGCTGCACGCGGGCGCCGGTGAACTGGCCGTCTCCGTCGGCTGGCTGGCCCACGACTCCGGCCGCTTCGACGACGCCCGCTCGCACTACGCCGAGGCGCTGGCGACGGCCCGGGTGTCGGGCGACGCGGGCCTGGAGGCGCACGCCTTCAGCAACATGGCGTTCCTCGCCCGGGACTGCGGCCGCTCCCGGGAGGCCGTACGGGCGGCCCAGGCGGGCCGCCGCGCCGCCCGCTCCGTCGGTTCCCCGCGGCTGCTGTCGCTGCTCTCGCTCCGCGAGGCGGGCGGCTGGGCGGGCCTGGGCGACCGCAAGGCCTGCGAGGAGGCGCTGGCCCGCGCCCACACCGACTTCGCCCGGGGCGGGGCGGGCACGGACCCCGAGTGGATGTCCTTCTTCGGCGAGGCCGAACTGGAGTCCCTGGAGGCCCGGTGCTGGTCCACGCTCGGGGAGCACGCCCGCGCGGCCCGGCACGCCCGCCGGGCGGCGGACCTCCAGGATCCGCACTTCGCCCGGAACGTGGCCCTCTACACCGCCGAGCTGGCCGGTGACCTGGCCCGCGCGGGCGCCCCCGAGGAGGCGGCCTGGGCGGGAGGCCGGGTGCTCGACCTGCTGACCGAGGTCCAGTCGACCCGCATCCGGTCCATGCTCTCGGACACCGCCCGCGTCCTGGTCCCGCACCAGCGCTCCCCGCGCGTGGACGCCTTCCTGACCCGGCACGCCGCGGTCTGACCCCCCGGGCTCCCTCCGGGGGCGGCGCGGAGGGCCTGAATTCGCCTTGCGGCCGGAAGGCGGTCCGTCCTTAATGAGGCTTCGCTCCGACACGGTTCCATCTCAGGGGGAAGCATGGACACGACCGGGCCACAGCCACCACCGCAGCCGCCGCCACCGCCGCCCACGGGCCCGCCCGCCCCTCAGGGCCCGCCGGGGCGGCCCCCGGCCGCCTCCCCGGGCGGGCCCCTCGATCTGACCGTCACCAAGAGACTGCTGTGGGTGGGAGGCGCGGTCTACCCGCTCCAGAACGTCGCCCGGGTGTACACGTTCGTCCTCCACCCCCGGCGCAAGGAGGCCGTGCTGCGCTTCCTACGGCGGTCGGCCCTCATCGTCCTGGTGGCTATGGGGTTCACACTGTTCGGCGCCATCGCCAGCTTCCTCTCCCGGGAACAGGAGACCTTCGGCGGCTTCATCAGGTTCATCTGGCTCGTCAGCGTGGGCGCGCTGATCTACTTCCTGGTCGAGATGTCCATCGTGCTGTCCTCCTCCTCGCACTTCGTCATGGCCGTCGAGTCGAACGGCGAGTCGACCGCGCTGGTCACGGGCCACCCCGACCACCTCAACCTGCTCGTCCAGCAGATCGCGTACGCGATAGAGAACCCGGACACGGAGCTGCGCGTCCGCGTGGAGAGGCTGACGATCAGCAACCCCAGCAACTACTACTTCGGAGACACGGTGAACATGTACGGCGGCTCGGGCAACACGGGGGTTTCGAGGTCATGAGCGGGAACAACTACTACCGCGACGTCGTCAACATGCACGGCGGTACGGGGAACACCGGCATCGCCCACCACGCGGGGGCGCCCGCCGGCCCCCAGCCGTCCGCCGCCGTGACGCAGGCCGTCGCCGAGCTGGCCGCCCTGTTGCGGGAGCTGCACGCGCAGGTGCCCCCGGCGACCGCGCAGTGCATCGACGAAGCCCTCCCTGCCATCACGGCCGAGGAGGAGGCCGCCCCCGGGCAGCGGCACGGCGCGCTGATGACCGTCGCGGGCATCGCCGCGACGGCCGGCGCGATCGGCCAGCCCGTCCTCGACGCCGTCCGCGCCCTGCTCGAACTGCTGGGCGCGTAGGGCGTCGACGTTCCGGGTCCCGCCGGGCGCAGGGCCTGATCCGAAAGGCAGGCCCTACGCGTCCAGGTGCCCCGTGTCGTTCCAGCGCTCCAGCGCGGGCGCCCCGTACGCCCACCCGAGCACCGACAGCGAGGTCGGCTCCAGGCGGATGCGCGCCCCGAAGGAGGCCTCGAAGCCGAGCCAGCGGGCGGCCAGGGTGCGCAGGATGTGGCCGTGCGCGAAGACGAGGACGTCGCGCTCCGCGGAGCGGGCCCAGGCGACCACCTCGTCCGCGCGGGCCGCGACATCGGCGACCGACTCGCCGCCGGGGACCCCGTCGCGCCAGATCAGCCAGCCCGGGCGGACCGCCTGGATCTCCGCCGGGGTCATGCCCTCGTAGTCGCCGTAGTCCCACTCCATCAGCGCGTCCCACGGCTCCGCCTGCACGCCGAAACCGGCCAGGTCACAGCTCTCGCTCGCCCGGACCAGGGGGCTGGTGCGGACCTCCACGCCGGGCAGGCCCCGCCAGGGGTCGCGGGCCAGCCGCTCGCCGAGCAGCTTCGCGCCCCGCTTGCCCTCCTCCAGCAGGGGCACGTCCGTGCGTCCGGTGTGCTTGCCGAGCTGGGACCACGCCGTCTGGCCGTGGCGGGCCAGCAGGATGCGGGGGGCCATAAGTGTTTTCTCCCGGTCCAGATGGATGTGTACGAAATTGCGCACTTTGGCGCGATTCCGTCGTCCATCCATCATCCATCACATGAACGCCCGCCACCGCACCCGCTACGAGCAGCCGGTTTCCGCGGTAAGTCCACGATTGTCAGTGGCGGATGGGACACTTCCGCGGGTGAGCTCCTACCCGCCCAGCGGCCCTCCCCGGCACACCGCGCAGCCGACCCCGCAGCCCACGACGCTGCGCCAGCGGCTCGCCGGTCTCCGGGGCCCCGCCGTGCAGCCCCGCCCGCTCGACGCCCGGGCGCTGGCGGCCCTCGCCGCCAACCCCGGCTGCAGCAGACGCGCCCTGCTCGACGGCGCCGGCGTGGACAAGACGGTGCTCGCCTCCGCCCTCGGCTCACCCGCCTCCTTCGGCCAGTCGCAGTTCGCGATCGTCCGCGGCATCTCCTTCGAGGCCAAGGTCAAGGGCGACGGCGGCGCCGCGCTCCTGCACCTGGTCCACGAGCACCTCGGCTCCGCGGCCACGCCGCCCGGGCCGGACGCCCGCGTCCCCGACCTCACCGCCGCCGGCCCCGAGGGCCGGGCCGCCCGCACCGCGCTGGCCCTGCGCGAGGCCACCGCCGCCGGACGGACCGAGGGCGCCTGGTCCCTCCTCGACCACCCGATGCTGGCCCTGGAGGTGGCGGGCTCCCCCGTCTACCTGGAGCCCGACGCCGTCGTCGTGCACCCCGACGGCCGCTGGACCGTCGTGGAGATCAAGTCCTTCCCCATGATCGACGGCGCCGCCGACCCCGCGAAGGTGGGCGCCGCCGCCCGCCAGGCCGCCGTCTACGTCCTCGCCCTGGAGAAGACCGCCGCGAAGCTGGACGGAGCCGAGGTCGGACAGTCGGTCCTGCTGGTCTGCCCCAAGGACTTCTCCAACCTGCCCGCCGCCGCGCCCGTCGACGTCCGCCGGGAACGCGCCGTGACCCTGCGCCAGCTGGAGCGCCTCACCCGGGTCGAGGAGCTCGCCGCGGCCCTGCCCGAGGGGCTCAGCTTCGACCCGTCGCGGCCCGCCGAGGAGCTCACCGAAGCCGTCTCCGCGGTGGACGCCGCCTACGCCCCCGAATGCCTGGCCGCCTGCGAACTGGCCTTCCACTGCCGGGCCGCCGCCCGCGCCTCGGACCAGGTCACCGCACTGGGCCGGTCCGTACGGGGCGAACTGGGCGCGCTGACCACCGTCGGCCAGGCCCTCGCCGCGGCCGACGGACCCGCGGCCCCCGCCGGTGACCCCACCGCCGAGGCCCTGCGGCACGCCGCCCGGCTGCGTGCCGAAGCGCTGCAACTCGCCACGGAGGCCGCCTCGTGCCCCTGCTGAACACCCTGGCCCGGCTGGAGGCCGTCCGGGCGGGCCTCGCCCAGGCGCTGGCGACCGTACGCCACCGGCACCTGAGCGCGCGCCCGCTGGTCCTCGTACCGCTGACGACCGCGGGCGAGGCCGGGGCCCCGCTGGGCGCACTGGTCGGCACCGACCCGGCCGCGCCGAAGCTGCTGGTCGTGGCACAGCCGCGCGACCGCGACCTGCGCTGGGCGTTCCTGGCCGCCCTCGCGGACGAGGTCCTGCCGTACGTGGACGCGTACGCGGACGAGGTCGAGCTCGTGGAGCGCAACGAGACCGACCCGGACACGGGCAAGAAGTCCAAGGTCGAGGCGGAGCTGTGCCTGGACGCGCCGCAGCTGGTCGTGCCGAGCCGGGCGGGCATCGAGTACCTGCGGCTGCTGGGGCGCTCCATGCGCTTCCGGCGCACCGCCGAGGAGGACCCGGAGAATCCCTACCCGGCGCCCGCGCGGGTGCCGCTGCTGGGCCGCTGGCTGACCCACCTCGCCGAGCGCTCCCGGGTGCCCGGCTCGTCCATGCTGCTGTCGGCCACGGACCTGCTGGCGCGGCACTGGGCCACCGGACAGTCCAATCTGGAGGACCAGCACCTCGGCGCGCTGCTCGCCTGGATAGCCCCGCCCGCCGGGGAGTCCGGGGCCGAGGCGGCGCTGCGGGCGGAGCTGGCCCGGGACGCGTCCGGCCAGCTGCTCTGCCCGCCGGCGGGACCGGCCACCGACCCCGCCTTCGACAACCGGCTGCTGGCTCCCGCGATGGCCCGCTACGACGCGGCCCGCTCGGCGCAGCCGCGCGACGAACGGGCCTGCGCACGGGCCGAGGAGGAGGTGCGGGCCCTCGTCGAGACGCAGCTCAGGCCCACCTGGGACGCGGTGTGGCGCTCGCTCGCCCTGCTGGGCGCCCTGCCGCCCGGCGAACGGGCCGAGGAGCGCTGGACCCGCGACCGCTGGTCGTACACGGGCCACCGGGACCGCGTACGCGCGGGCGAACCCCCGCAGCCGCGCCACGACGACGCGGTGACGGCGGCTCAGAAGCTCGCCACCCGGGAGACCGAACAGGTGCGGCTCGACGCCCAGGAGGCGCTGGACGACCCGCTGGTGATGGCGGGCCGCCGGCTCTCGGGCGAGGCCTTCGCGGGCGAGGTGACCGAGGTGGTCATGGAGTGGACGGACTCCAAGCGCCCGAGCCCCCGGCCGCTGGTGACGGTGGCCACCGAGGACCGGCCGCAGCTCGCCGAGGACGGCGGGGCGAAGGTGTTCCGGTCCCTGGACGGCCGCCCGCAGTCCGCGCGGTTCGTCCGCTTCGAGGAGGACGGCGGGATCGTCCTGCGGCTGCTGGACAAGATGGGCCGCGGCCGGGACCCGGAGCCCGGTTCGGTGCCGGAGAAGGGCGACCGGGTGTGCTGGACGCTCTTCGAGCACGACGCGCGCGGCGGCCCCAAGCTCCCGGACCCCGAACGGACCCCGTGGACCCACGGCGGACCGCCCGGATCCGCGGCGGCCCCCACCCTGCTCCAGCCCGACGCCGTGACCGACGAGGACCTGCTGTGACCGCGAGCACCGACTTCGATCCGGGCGCCGCCGCGGCCCGGGCGACGGCCGCCATCCTGCACGACACCCTGCACGGGACCGAGCGGGGCGTGGTCGTCGACTCCCCGCCCGGCGCCGGGAAGTCCACCCTCGTCGTGCGGGCGGCCCGCGAGCTGGCCGCGACCGGACGCCGCCTGATGGTGGTGGCGCAGACCAACGCACAGGTCGACGACCTGGTGCTGCGGCTCGCCGCGAAGGACCCGGGGCTCAAGGTCGGCCGGCTGCACAGCAGCGACGGGGACGCCTACGACCCCGCGCTGCGGGAGCTGCCCTCGGTGACGCTGTCCGCCAAGCCCGGGGACCTCGCGGAGCTCCCGATCACCCTGTCGACCGCGGCGAAGTGGGCCTTCGTCAAGGACGTCGAGCCCTGGGAGCACGCCATCGTCGACGAGGCGTACCAGATGCGCTCCGACGCGCTGCTGGCCGTGGCGGGACTGTTCGACCGGGCGCTGTTCGTGGGCGATCCGGGGCAGCTGGACCCCTTCAGCGTGGTCGGCGCGGAGCAGTGGGCCGGGCTGTCCTACGATCCGTCGGCCTCGGCGGTGTCCACCCTGCTGGCGCACAACCCGCAGCTTCCGCAGCACCGGCTGCCGGTGTCCTGGCGGCTCCCGGCGACGGCCGCGCCGCTGGTCTCGCGCGCCTTCTACCCGTACACGCAGTTCCGCAGCGGTACGGGCCCCGGCGAGCGGCGGCTGTCGTACGGGGTCGCCTCGGACGGTTCGGGGCCCGACCGGGTCCTGGACGAGGCCGCCGAGTCGGGCTGGGGCCTGCTGGAGCTGCCCGCGCGGCACACCCCGCGCACGGACCCGGAGGCGGTGCGGGCGGTGGCCCTGGTGGTCCGCCGCGCCCTGGACCGCGGGGCGGTGACCTCGGACGAGCAGGCCGGTCCCCCGGCCCCGCTGACCGCCGACCGCATCGCCGTGGGCACCGCCCACCGCGACCAGGCGGCGGCGGTCCGCGCGGCCCTGGTGGCGCTCGGGGTCACGGGCGTGACGGTGGACACCGCGAACCGGCTCCAGGGCCGGGAGTACGACCTGACGGTGGTGCTCCACCCCCTGTCGGGCCGCCCGGACGCGACGGCCTTCCACCTGGAGACGGGCCGGCTGTGCGTACTGGCCTCCCGGCACCGGCACGCCTGCGTGGTGGTGGCCCGGGCGGGCATCGCGGAACTCCTGGACGACCACCCCTCGACGGAACCGGTCCAGCTGGGCGTGACGGTCAAATTCCCGGACGGCTGGGAGGCGAACCATTCGGTCCTCGCCCACCTCGCCGAGCACCGGGTGGCCTGGCGGCCCTCGCTCTCCTGATCGACTCGCCCGCCGCTCGGGGCCTCGGCCGCCACCCGCGTCCCAGCGCCCGTACAGACGTTCCAGCTCGTGGCGGTGCACCCGTGTGCGCTCTTGCGCGGCGTTGGACAATGGACGGTGGCCCGGAAGCATTTCGCACGCAGCAGGAGGACAGGCATGGCAGAGCCCGAGCGGACCGAGCGGAGGCTGCGGCCCGCGCCGCTGCTCTTCGAACCCTCGGCGGCCGTCACGGACCCGGAGCACTTCTTCGACCTGGAGTCCATCGACGACCCGCGCGAACTGCTGACCCGGGCCACCGAGCTGACGCTCGCCTTCCGGGCGGCCCAGGACCGGGCGGTGGAGTTCCAGGCCCTGGCCGCGGCCCAGCTCGCGGACCCGCGGCGCTTCGACCGCCTGTCCCCGGCCGCGATCGCCGCCCAGGCGGAGTGGACCGAGGACTACGCCCGCAAGATGATCGAGTTCGGCGAGACCCTCCAGCGCGACGCGGGCCCGGATTCCGCCTAGCCGCTCCGCGGCGGCGCGGGGCTTCCCGGGGGTCCCGCGCCCGGCCGGCGGGCACGGCACGATCCCCGGGCGCAGCGCACTGGCATATGCGGGGCGCAACATACCCCAGCACCACCCGGCGCGTCCCGGTTTTCGGTAACTCCCGGGATGCAGTGCGTCACGGCCGGTAGACCTGGACACATGACGACGCTGACGACGGCTCCCGGCTGCCCCGCACTCGACACCCGCACCGCACCCGCAACCCACGTCACACCGCAGGGCGCAGCCTGGCTCTCCTCCGCCTCCGCCCACCCGCGGAGCACCCTGGCGATCTGGGAGACCCGGCCCTCCTCCCCCGCCGTGCTGCCCTGCGGGACCGTCTTCGACGTCGTCAACGTCCCCCTCGTCGTGGGGCGCCGCGTGCTGGACCTGCTCTGGGCGGAGGGCCCCGGGTCCGGGCCAGTCGCCGTGCACCGCGGCCGGATGCTGCTGTTCGCCGCACCCGGTACCGCCCACCGGCTCCCCGCCCTGCTGCGGTGGGAGGAGTGGGGGGCCTCGCGCACGGCCCCGGCGCCGCTGTGCCACGGCCTGGGCGACGCCGTGACCGTGCCTGCGCTGGCCGGCGCGCCCGGCGCCTCGCGCTGGGTCGTGGCCCCCGACACGCGTCTGCCGTGGCTCCCGGGGCCCGAGGCGCTGCTCTGGGCCTTCGTCCGGGCGGCCCGTACGACGGGGCCCACCGGACCTGCGGATATCGATTTTTCGTTCCGCGCTCCGGCCTGCTAATGTCTACCTCGTCAGCAGGCGCCGCTAGCTCAGTTGGTTAGAGCAGCTGACTCTTAATCAGCGGGTCCGGGGTTCGAGTCCCTGGCGGCGCACAGACGGAAGAAGGCCCCCACGCGAGTGGGGGCCTTCTTCGTGTCCGGGCTGGGGTGGGCCCGACCCGTCAGGTCGTGATCTTCACGGTGTACGCGCCCGACTGGGTCCGGTCGGCCACCTCGATCCTGATCCGCTCGCCCGGCACCGTGTACGTCTCGCCGACCTCCAGGGGTGCGTCCGCCAGCGGCGGGTACACCGAACGGTCCCAGCAGGCCTCGGTCTCCGGGTGCCCGTCCAGGACCTCGATCGGACCGCCGCCGGAGGCCGCCTCGTTGCGCACCCGGTAGACCAGGACCCCCTCGGTGCAGGTGTCCCCGTCGTTGCCCGCGGAGCCCCGCGCCTCGATGGCGATGGCACTGCCGGGGCCCGTACGGACCACCGCGAGCCGGGTCCCGCCCGTGCCGCCCTGCGGCGGAGCCTCGGCGAGCGGCTGGAGGGTGTGCAGCGAGGAGCCCGACTGCACGCAGTCCACCTGGGAGGCGTCCAGCCAGCCCAGCTTCCACTTGTGCCAGGCGAAGAGGTCGGGGGCCATCCCGAACTGGCTGCCCATGACGTCCCAGTCGCCGACGTGGGTGTCCCAGTCGCCCTTGCCGTCCGTCGGCCGGTGGTAGAGGTCGGGCAGGTCGAAGACGTGCCCGGTCTCGTGGGCGAGGACGTTGCGGTCCGGCGGGTGCTGCTCGAAGACGGTCACGATCCGCCGCAGCTCGGTGCCGTCCGCGACGATCGGGCGGTCGAAGTTGACGACCTTCGTGGCATCGGAGTCCACACCGGGCGCGTCCGGGTCGGCCACGAAGTACACGACGTCGTACTTGCCGAAGTCCACCCCCGTGTCGGCGGTGGCGACCGCGTCCCGCAGGTACGCCGCCCGGTCCTCCGGGGCCCAGTCGCGCTGTATCCCGTACGCGCCCGAGGGCTTGGGCATCCGCATCCACTGCTTCTGCGGGTGCGCCGCCAGGCGGAAGCGGCCGTAGGAGGACCGCTCGAAGTAGTCGCTGGTGGCGGGGAAGTAGTCGGCGGTCAGCTCCTCGGGGGTATAGGCGGGCCGGTGGTCGGGGAAGGACAGGAAGACCATGACCGCGTCGAGCGTGCGCTCGGGCCGCGGATAGGCACGGTTCCAGGTGTCCAGCCCGAGGGAGTGGTGCGCGGAGGTGCGGGTCAGTGCACAGGGGTCGACCCTCGAATCGGCCACCGCGGGACCCGCGACGAGCGACATGGCGGCGAGCGCCGTGAGAGAAGTGAGCGCTGCCGCCGTACTTCGCATGCGGGAGCAGTCCACTCCCCCGGGTGTCTCCTGTCGCGGCACATCGACCTCCGGTGGTGGATTCGTACCCTCTCGTCCACCTTGAGGCGATTGTCTTACTAGTGCCCTGTTCCGCTGCCCCACACGAGTGAGCAATAGGGCAAGCCGGTGACCCTCCAACTTCACGCGGTTGCCTACAGAACGTCACGAGCGATCACGTGAGATCAGCAGGGGGCTCTGCATGCTCAGAGCCGCGCAGAAACGATCGCCCGGTGTCATGCCGACGATCCGTCATCACGGCGTCACCCTGGCGCCAACTCGTCAAACGACCGCGCTCCCACCGGCGACGCCGCTGGATAGGGCCTCCCGGCTGCCTCTATGATCGGCACACTTTCCTGCACGGACACTCACGAACACTGCGGGAGCCAACGGTGAGCGGAACCTCAGAAGGAACCGGTTCGGCGGCCGACAGCATCCGATCGGCCATTACGCAGCGTCACGCAGCAGTACCGGCAGCGCCGTCGGCGCCCGCCACCCCGGCGCCACCGCCCCGCGCCGAGAGCGCGCGGAGCGACTACCGGGCCGCGTTCAACGCGGCCCACCTCGCCATGGCCGTCGTCGACCGCGAGGGCTACGTCGTCGTCGCCAACACGGCCCTCGCCGGACTGCTGGGCACCGAGCCGCAGGCGCTCACCCACCAGTGCGCCGCCGACCTGGTCGACCTGGCGTCGGAGGCGCGCACCTGGGCCGCGTACCAGGAGGTGCTGCGCGGCCGGCAGGCCCGGCTGCGCTGCACGCGCCGCCTCAAGCACCCCGACGGGCACTCGCTGTGGACCGAGGTCACCCTCGGCCCCGTGCCGGGCACCGGTGAGGTCCTGCTGTCCGTCGCCGACATCAGCGACCGGCGCGACCTCCAGGCCCGGCTGCGGCACCTCCAGATGCACGACCCGGTGACCCGGCTGCCCAACCGGGCCCTGTTCTTCGAGCGGCTCTCCGCCGCCCTGGAGGCCTCCTCGTACGAATCCGGCGGCGGCACCGGCCGGATCGGGCTCTGCTACCTGGACCTGGACGGGTTCAAGGCCGTCAACGACACCCTCGGCCACCGGGTCGGCGACCGGCTGCTGACGGCCGTCGCGGCCCGGCTGACCCAGTGCGCCGACCAGTCCGGGTACGGGCGCACGGGCGGGCACCTGGTGGCACGGCTCGGCGGCGACGAATTCGCCCTGCTCGTGGAGGACTCCACCGGCACGGAGCAGCTCGCCGAACTGGCCCGCAGCGTCCTGGCCGCCGTCCAGGAGCCCTTCGACCTGGCCGGGCAGCGACTGTCGGTCTCGGCCTCGATCGGGGTGGTGGAGCGGGCGGCCGCCGGGACCTCGGCGACCGGGCTGATGCAGGCCGCGGACACGACCCTGTACTGGGCCAAGGCGGACGGAAAGGCCCGCTGGACCCTCTTCGACCCGGAACGCAACGCCCACCGCATGACGCGCCAGGCCCTGTCCTCCACGCTGCGGCCGGCGGTGGAGCAGGGCGAGTTCGAGCTGGAGTACCAGCCGCTGGTGGACCTGGAGAGCGGAGTGGTGCGCGGGGTGGAGGCCCTGGTCCGCTGGAACCACCCGCAGTTCGGCACGTTGACGCCGAATCGGTTCATCGGGATCGCCGAAGAGGACGGGTCCATCGTCCAGTTGGGGCAGTGGGTCCTGCGGACCGCTTGCAGGCAGGCGCGGCGCTGGCAGATCGAGCAGCCGAGCGACTGCCCCGTCTTCGTCTCCGTGAACGTCGCGGTGCGGCAGGTGTGGGACTCGGACCTGGTGGGCGACGTGGCGGAGATCCTCGCCGAGACGGGCCTCGCGCCGCAGCTGCTCCAGCTGGAGCTCACCGAATCGGCGGTCATGGGCTCGGCGGGCCGCCCGCTCCAGGCCCTCCAGGCGCTCAGCGACATGGGCGTGCGGATCGCCATCGACGACTTCGGCACGGGCTACTCGAACCTGGCCTACCTCAGCCGCCTGCCGGTGTCGGTCCTGAAGCTGGACGGCTCCTTCGTCCGGGGCTTCCGCTACGAGGAGGGCACGCACCCGAACCCGGCGGACGAGACCATCGTCGAAGCCCTGGTCCAGCTGGCGCACCGGCTGGGCCTGACGGTCACCGCGGAGTGCGTCGAGACGGCGGGCCAGGCGGCCCGGCTGCGGCGCGTGGGCTGCGACACGGGCCAGGGCTGGCTGTACTCCCGCGCGGTGGCCCCGGACCGCATCGCGGAGATGATCGGCTCCCGCCCGGGCCTGGGCGGCCCCGAGCAGCCGTGACGGCAGCCCCGCCTGGGGCTGCCGTCTCCGGCGTACGGTCAGAGACTCCGCACGAACGTCGCGAACGCGTGCGGCGCCACGGCGAAGACGGGGCCGTCCGCCTGCTTGGAGTCCCGCACGGCGACGAGGTGGGGCTGGCTGGCCACCTCGACGCACTCGCCACCGTTGGAGCCGCTGTACGAGGACTTCTGCCAGGTGGCACCGCCAAGGGGGGCGCACTCGACGCACTCGCCGCCGGTCCCGCCGCTGTAGCTGGACTTCCGCCACAGCGCGCCCGCCAGGTTGTCAATGGTCCCCATAACGTTCCTCTCGTACGCGGGCGATCAACGCCGCCGATTCCTCCACGGAGAGTGCCGCGGCCTGCAGATGATCGTAGCGATGCGCACAGTCACTCGCCGTCTCAGGATTCGCTGTCACATGTGCCGAACCGTAGCTCTCGGCGTAGACGATGTCCGGGTCCCCCTTGAACCGGAGGACCGTGAACGCCCCAACCGTGGCCGGGTGTTGTCCGGCGCTGAACGGCAGGATCTGGATGCGCAACTCGCGACGGTCCTGGAACTCCAGCAACCGGTTCATTTGAGCCCGCATTATTTCCCTCCCGCCGAAGGGCCGGTGCAGCACCGCCTCGTCCAGGACCACCCAGCCGAGGGGCGGGCACTCCCTGGTCAGGATCCGCTGGCGCTCCATCCTCGCGGCGACCGCCTCTTCGAGCTTCTCACCCCACCCGGCCCGGAGAACCGCCCGGGCGTAGTCCTCCGTCTGGAGCAGGCCGTACACCAACTGCGGCTGGAACGAGGAGATGTGTGTCGCCCTGGCTTCCATCTCGGCAAACGCCTGGAACCAGCTCGGCAACTGGCTCCGTAGCACCAGGCCCACCAGGCGGGAGAACACCCCGCCCGTTCCCAGCGCCGCGTCCACCCGCTCCGAGAAGTCGCGGGTGGGGACCCTCTTGCCGTTCTCGATCATGCCGATCAGGGAGCCAGTGCAGAAGATGATGGATCCCAACTGGGCCTGTTTCAGACCCGCGTCCTCCCTGAGCCTGCGCAGTTCGTAGCTGTAGTAGTCCAACGGCGAGGCGCTGGGATCGATGTCGCGGGTCTGGGCCATGGGGTACCCCCGAGCGATGCGGAGCCGGATTCAACCTGTTGCCGAGCGTAGCGACGCCGCCACGCAGCGGTGGGGGGAATCCGGCAACCATGTGACACACCTCCGCCCCACCCCGGAAGGGGCAGGGCGGAGGCGTCGCTCGGCGCGGGGTGGGGGGAGATCAGCAGGCGCCGAGGTCCTTCCAGACACCCCACTCACCCGTGGTGCCCGGGGTCTCGTTCTGCGTCCACCACTGGGCCTTGTACTTGCGGCCGTTGTGGGAGACCTCGTTGCCGCTGTTGTAGATCGTGCCCGCGACGTACGCCGGGAGCGAGCCGCAGCCGGTCGGGGGCTGCGTGGTCGGCGGGGTCGTGGTGGGCGGGGTGGTCGTCGGAGGCGTGGTGACCGGCGGCTGCGTGGTCCCGCCGAGGGCGTCCGAGATCTGGTTCAGCAGCGTGGTGTTGTTGTCCAGGCCGAGGAGCGAGTACATCATCGCGCCGGCCAGGCCGCGCTGCTTGCCGTAGTCGACCCGGGCCTGGATGGACTTCTGGTTCAGGCCGGTGAAGAACTCGCCGTCCTTGTAGAAGTACGAGGACTTCGACTGGTCGTCCCAGAAGGTGGTCGCCGGGTTGTCGACGATCCCGCCGAGCTCCTTGTAGTGGGCGATGCCCGCCTGCTGGCTGAGCGGCCGGGCGGCGGAGCCACCGGTCGCGGTCTGGGCGAGGCCGTTGGTGGTGCCCGCCGGGACGCCCTTCCAGCCGCGGTAGTAGAACTCGTAGCCCAGGGTCAGCTTGTTGGCGGGGAAGCCGCCCGCGATGCCGTACGCCGGGTTGCCGTCGATCCAGGAGTCGATGGCGTTGTCGATGCTGTACTTCTCGGTGCCCGGCGCGATCGGGTCGGTCGGGTCGGCCGCCGAGGGCTGGAGCGGGGACTGGTGGTACGTCGGCCCGTCGCCGTCCCAGGCGCCGTGCATGTCGTACGTCATGATGTTCGCGTAGTCGAGGTACGCGCCGATCTTGTCCGTCTCGATGTACTTGATCTTGTCCTGGCCGGCCGGGAGGGCCGCGGTCAGGAGGTACTTCTTGCCGCCGTTGGCCGCGCCCTCGGCGTCGAGCTGCTTGCGGAACTCCTGGAGCAGGAGGGTGAAGTTCGCCTTGTCCTCGGGGCCGTAGTGGTTGCCCAGGTGGCCGCCGGAGGAGCCGGGGTACTCCCAGTCGATGTCGATGCCGTCGAAGATGCCCGCCGCGGTGCCGGGGCCGCCGTAGCCGCCTTCCACCGGGAGGTCGCCCTTGATGTACTGCTTGATGCAGGAGGCGACGAGCTTCTTGCGGGAGGCGTCGGTCTTCGCCGCGTCGTGGAAGAACTTGGAGTACGTCCAGCCGCCCAGCGAGATGTTGATCTTCAGGTGGGGGTACTTGGCCTTCAGTTCCTTGAACTGGTTGAAGACGCCCACGATCGGCTGGTCCCACTTGTCGGCGACGCCGTCGACGCTGTCCGCCGCGCTGAAGGACTTCTGGTAGTCGGCGTACGAGTCACCCGCACCGTCACCGGCGTTGGGGTTGTTGTCGTCGCCCGCCGCCTTGTTCGCCTCGAAACAGGTGAGGTCGGTCGGGTGGATATTGCCGAACGAGTAATTGATGACGTCCAGCTTGCCCGCTATTCCGCGGGTGTCGAGGTGCTTGGGATAAAAGGCGTTCCCGTACACGCTCCACTGGTCGTAGTAGGCGATCCGGACGCCGCCGGCCGCGGCGGTCGTACCGGCACCGGCCGCCTGGGCGGTGCCGAGCCCCGCGAAGGACGCCAGCGCTCCGGCTGCCAGCGCGGCCGTGGCGGCGGCTGCGATGAGTGGTTTACGGATGTGCATGAACTGCCTCCGGGGGGTGGGAGGGAGAAGCAAGAGGTTCAGGTGGAGAAAGAGATAGCGATCTCCACTCCCCCGAGTCAATGGTTTGGACCAAAGAAGGACTAGACCACCGAACCGGCAAATCCCCTTGTCAGAGACCTGAGCGCACATCAGAAACCGCCCGCCACCCCGGGTGACGAGCGGTTTAAGGCTCCCTTGAGACACGCTCCCGCAAGGTTTCGGCAACAAACCAGCCGAACTGCGTTCTCCTCCTGTCAAGAGGTCGGAGCAAGATCCTCCGGCATGCCGTACGCATCTGCGACGAGCCCGTACGAGCGCAGCCGGGCCTCGCCGCTGTGGGCGTTGGCGGTCAGCATCAGCTCGTCGGCGCCCGTCCTCTTGGCCAGGGCGTCGAGCCCGGCGCGGACGGCGTCGGGGGTGCCGTGGACGATGTTGGCGAGCCAGCCGTCCACGAACTCCCGCTCCGGCGCGGTGAACGGGTACGCCGCCGCTTCCTCGGGCGTCGGCACCAGCCCGGGCCGCCCGCTGCGCAGCCGCAGCATGGACAGGGCGCCGGTGAGCACCTGGGCGCGGGCCTCCTCCTCGGTGGGGGCGGCGAGCGCGGCGACGCCGATGACGGCGTACGGGGCGTCCAGGACGGCCGAGGGGCGGAAGGACTGCCGGTACAGGTCGAGCGCGGGCAGGGTGCCGGCCGCCGAGAAGTGGTGGGCGTAGGCGAAGGGCAGGCCGAGTTCGCCGGCGAGGCGGGCGCTGAAGCCGGAGGAGCCGAGCAGCCAGACGGGCGGGCGCCCGGCGGGGCCCTGCACCGGGCCGGGTACGGCGTGGACGCGGGCGTACGGGTGCCCGTCGGGGAAGTCGTCGTCGAGGAAGCGGGTGAGCTCCATGAGCTGACGGGGGAACCCGTCCGCGGCCTCGTCCAGGCGCCCGGGCCCGCGCAGCGCGGCGGCGGTGCGGCCGTCGGTGCCCGGGGCCCGGCCGAGCCCGAGGTCGATCCGCCCGGGGGCGAGCGCCTCCAGGGTGCCGAACTGCTCGGCCACGGCCAGCGCGGCGTGGTTGGGCAGCATGACCCCGCCCGAGCCGAGGCGGATCCGCGAGGTGTGCGCGGCGAGGTGGGCCAGGATCACGGCCGGGGAGGAGCTGGCGACCCCGGGCATGGAGTGGTGTTCGGCCACCCAGTGGCGGTGGTAGCCGCGGGACTCGGCGAGCCGGGCGATGGCCACGCTGGTGCGCAGGGAGGCGTGGGCGGTGCTGCCGGCGCCGACCGTGACGAGGTCCAGGACCGAGAGCGGCACCGGCGCCTCTCCCCGGGCGGTGGCGCGGATGCCGTCCCGGCCCTCCTGTCGCTGCGCGTCCCCTCGTTCGGTGGGGTCACTCATCGTCGCTCCCGTCTCGGTTCGGTGTTCGTACGACATCCGTACGAGGTCCGTACGAAGAATTCGAACCGTGAGTGTGCGCCGGGCATTCCCGGCACACCGGGGCAGGGGTCATGACCATGGCATATGCCAGCGGAGTAGATCGAGGCCGAGCGACATGATTGAGCCATCAATCTCCTCAACAGGCGCTCCACATGGGCCTCTTGATGGCTATCGTGGTAGGGCAAGCGGTAACAACCTGCTAGGGGGAAACCGTGGCGCTGAAGCCCGAGCCGACCGCGCCGTTCCACTCGGTGCAGTACGCACTACGCGTACTCGAAACGATCGCGCGGCACACCGGTGGTGTGACCGATGCGCAGATCGCGCGTGAGACCGGCCTGCCCGCAGTCCATCTCGCCCCGATGCTGCTCATGCTGCGCCGGGAGGGGTACGTACTGCAGGTGTCCGATGGCGCCTACGCCATAGGGGATTCCCTCGTGCTGCTCGGCTCCGGTACCGACCGGCAGCAGGCTCTGACGGACAAGCTCCAGGAGACCCTGGACCGGCTCCGCGACTCGGTCGGCGCGGCCGTCTACATCAGCAGGTACGTGGACGGCGAGGTCCGGATCACGCAGTTCGCGGACAGCCCCCGCACCCCGAAGGTCCACGAGTGGGTCGACTTCCGCTCGGCGGCGCACGCCAGCGCGGTCGGCAAGTGCCTGCTCACCCAGCTCGACCTGAACGGACGCCGCGACCACCTCTCCCGCCACAAGATCGCCCGGCTCACGTCGAAAACGATCGTGAACGAGCGGATCCTCTTCTCCAAGCTGGACTCCCAGCCGGCCACCGTGCCCGTGCTGGACCTGCAGGAGTACGCCGTGGGCACGGTCTGCGCGGCCGTCCCGATCACGGCGGGCGCGGCGGTGGGCTGCCTGGCCCTGTCGATGCCGGTCGAGCACGCGCACCGGCTGCGGGCCGCGGCGGACGCGCTGAACCGCAAGGCCGCGCCACTGCTGCTGTCGCTCACCCTCTGACGGGGCCCGCGGCGGGACCGCGGGCCCCTGGGCCCCGGCCCGGACCAGCCCGAACCGGCCCGGAAAACACTTCGGGCGGTTCCCGGTGAACCGGAAACCGCCCGAAGGACAGGTGCGCCGCCAGGGACTCGAACCCCGGACCCGCTGATTAAGAGTCAGCTGCTCTAACCAACTGAGCTAGCGGCGCCTGCTGACAGAGAAAATACTACCTGGTCCTCCGGGGTGCTCAAAACCATTACCCGGGCACCCCGCCGCGGCCCGGGCGCAGGCCCAGCAGAGCCGTGCGGCCCTGGGCCTCGTAGGCCGCGAGCAGGGCGCTCAGGTCCGCTTCCACGAGGCGGCGGTAGCCCTCGCCGCGGACCGGGCACCACCACACCGGGTCGGGGCCGGGGCCGCCGGCGGCCCGCTGCGGGGTGCGGGGCAGGAAGCCCGCGCGGCGCAGGGCGACCCGGTGGACCTTGTTCGTCGCCGTGACCGGCATGGCCGCGACCACGCGGACGTAGCGCGGGGCCATCTTCGTGCCCAGGTCCGGCTGGGCGGCCAGGAAGGACGCGAAGGCCGCCGGGTCGAAGACCGCCCCCTCGCGCAGGGCGATCGCGGCCATCACCTGGTCGCCCGCGACCTCGTCGGGGACGGCGTAGACGGCGACGGCCGCCGCGTCCTGCCAGCGGGCCAGGATGTTCTCGATCATCGCCGCGGCGAGGTTCTCGCTGTCGACCCGCAGCCGGTCGTCGGTACGGCCCGCGAAGTAGAGGAAGCCCCCGGCGTCCCGGAAGAAGAGGTCGCCCGTCCAGTACCAGCCGTCCCGGGTGCGGGCGGCCTCCGCGTCCGGGTTGCGCCAGTAGCCCTCGAAAAGGCTCCGGCCCCGGTTGACCAGCTCGCCTATGGCCTCGTCGCCGTTCAGCAGGCGGCCCCGGGCGTCCAGCCGCGCGGGCGGGCACTCCCGGCCCGTCTCCGGGTCGATCACCGCCAGGTCGTCCCCCGCCCCCGCCCGGCCCAGGGCCCCCTGCGGGGTGTCGGGGGTCCGCTGTACGGAGGCGCCGCCCTCGGTGGCCCCGTAGCCCTCCACCAGCCGGACGCCGAACCGCTCGGCGAAGCGGGCCGCGTCCACCGCCCCGGCCTCGGTGCCGAAGCCGAGGCGCAGCGGGTGGTTGCGGTCGTCGGGGCGGGGCTCGGTGGCCAGGAGGTACTGGACGGCGCGGCCGACGTAGGTGAAGTAGGTCGCCCCGTAGGCCCGCACGTCGTCCAGGAACGCGGAGGCGGAGAAGCGGCGGCGCAGGGCCACCGCGGCCCCGCCCGCGAGTGCCGGGAGCCAGTCGGCGATGACGGCGTTGCCGTGGAAGAGCGGCATGCAGACGTAGTGGACGTCGTCCGGAGTGACCGAAAACTGACGTGCCAGGGAGTGACCGGCCCCGGCGAGGCGGCCCTGGGTGCAGATGGCGGCCTTCGGGGCGCCCGTGGAGCCCGAGGTGAAGTAGAGGAGCAGCCGGTCGGCGGGCCCGGGCGGGCGCAGGACGGCCTCGCCGGGCTTCGCGCCGGCGTAGGGGGCGAGGAGGGCCTCGTACTCCTCGGTGCCGGTGACCAGGAGGCGTACGCCGGGCAGGTCGAGGCCGCGCAGCAGCGGCAGGTGGGCGGGCTCGGTGACCAGGAGCCGGCATTCGGTGTGCAGGATGTCGCGGGCCAGCTCGGGGCCGCGCCGGGTGGGGTTGATCCCCGCGACGGCGGCCCCCGCGAGGGCCGCCGCGCCGAGCCAGTGCGGGAACTCGGGGACGTTGTCGAGCAGCACCCCGAGGTGCGGCTCGGCCCCTGGCGGCATGAGGTCGACGAGGAGCGCGGCGCGGGCGGCGGCTTCCCGGGCGGCCCGGTGACGGCTGAGGACGGCGCGCCCGGCACGCTCGGCGCCCGGTGCGCCGGGTGCGCCGGGTGCGCCGGGTGCGCCCGTGGCGCCTCGGGTGTCCTCGTACATCAGGCCGGGCCGGTGGTCGCCCCACTGGCGCGCGATGAGCTCCGCGACGGTTTCCGGTGCAGTCGTCGTCCGCATGCCGCCGGAGGTTAGCTGACGTGTCGTCAGAATTGAACGTCGGAGCAGGAGTAGAAGGCCATCGGGGTGTCGTTGACGGTCCAGACGGCCAGGATCAGGTGCCGGCCGGTCTTGCCGCTGGGCATCGCGCCCTGGTGGACGGTGGTCATGGAGGGTCGGGCGCCGTTGTAGGCGACGGTCAGGAAGGGCTGCGGGTCGAGGGCGGCGCGGGTGAGGGGCTTGGTGGGGTCCCAGCCGTTCTTGGTGACGTAGTACTTGAAGTCGGTGGTGGAGTGGTTGGCCGTGAACTGCCACCGGAAGGCATAGCTCTGGCCGCTGGTGACCTGGGTGGCGGGCCAGGCGCCGCCGCGCGGGTCATCGAGCTCCGCGAACTGCGGGAGGTTGGCGGAACATATCTTGCCGTCGGCCGGTCCGGCGGCCGGGAACCCCTTGAAGCCCTCGACGCTCTGCGGCTCCCACTGGATGGCGCCGCAGTTGGCGACCGTCTTGTTGGCGCAGAGCTTCGCGCGGCTGATGGGGGTGTCGGTGTAGCCGTGGCTGCTCGCGCTGGGGGCGCTGAGCAGGGTGATTCCGGCGACGAGGCCGAGTCCGAGCGCGGCGGCGCCGGCCCGTCCGGGCATGCGGAAGTGACGCATGATGCTCCTTGAACGTGGGGGGAGTTCGGCGAGAGCGTGCGCACGCGTGGGGATGAAGTGGCTCGGTTGAGTTCTTCAGGTCTAGACCAAGTCCCAGATTATTGACGAGAGTTGGCCATGTCCATACCAATGCGAGAACGGGTGGTCCGGTAGATTCCGGCCACCCGTTCGCGTACCGCCTTGACTCGGCCCGTCCTAGTCCGAGCGCCCCGTGTAGAAGGCGACCGTGAGGTCCTTCACCAGAGCCTTGCGCTCGTAGTCGTCGAGCTCGACGAGCCCGCGCGAGGTGAGCCGGTGGACGGTGTCGTCGACGGCGTCCACCACCGAGGTCAGCACGCTGTCCCGGTGCTTGGCGTCGATCGCCGCGACCCGGCGGCGGCGCATGGCCGCGGCCACCTCGGGGGCGTACTCGATCCGGGTCGGCTGGGCCGAGAACACCTCCACGCCCACCGCCTCGGTCTCCGCCGCCAGCATCCGGGTCAGCGCCTCGCCGACGGCCTCGGCGTCGCGCAGGGTCGGAGCGTCCTCGTGGAAGGCGTCCGCGGGGAGCTGGGACAGGACCCGGGCCATGGCGGATTCCACCTGCTCGGCGAGGTAGTCCACGTGGTCCTCGACGCCGAGGGTGGCCCGGGCGGTGTCCTTGACCTGCCAGACGACCTGGACGACCACTTGGAGGGCGAGCCCGCCGGAGTCGACGGCGGGCATCGGCTCGCTGCGCCAGTGGCGCAGCCGTACGTCGACCCGGCGGCGCAGCAGGAGGGGGCTGATCCAGGTCAGGCCGGTACGGCGGACCGTGCCGCGGTAGCGGCCGAAGAGGGTGAGCACCCAGGCGTGGCCGGTCCGGGCGCGGCCGAGCCCGCCGAGGGCGAGCAGGGCGACGATGCCGAGGAAGGCCAGCGGCGGCCAGTGCGTGGCGCGCAGGCCCTGGTAGGCCCGCGGGGTCCCGCCGAAGGCGGCCACGAGGGGGGCCGGGAGGATGCCGGTCCGCCAGAGCACGGCCGCGCAGCCGGCCAGCGCGAGCCCGCCGACGGCTACGCCGATCCAGCCGGGCAGGACCGGGCCGCGGTGCTCGCGGAGCCGTTCGTCGCCGCGGGGGGCGCGGCGGGCGGGGGGCTGGGCCGGGGGCTGGGCCCGGCGGGGGGTGGTTGGCGCCATGGCCTTGGCCGTTGCGGGCCGGGGCCCGGGTGCGGGCTCGGCGCGGAACGGCAGGTGGACCGGCACCTCGGTGACCGCGGCGCCGCGCAGGGGGGTGACCCGGGGCAGGTCCTGCGTGTCGTCCTGGGCTTCGTCCCGGGCCGGTTCCAGGCCCCGCTCGACCGCCTGGGCGACGATCTCGGCGACGCCGGGGCCGGGGATGCCGGAGTGCACCGGCTCGGGCTCCGGTTCGGGGCTCTGCGGGTGCGGGATGGCGGGCTCGGCGGCGGTGCTCCGCAGGTGCAGGGTGGCCACGTCCTGGGGGTCGGGGTCGGGGTCGGCCTGCGCGCGGGCCGCGGGCACCTCGGGGCCGTGCGGGGGCTCCGGGGCGGGGCGGTCTGCGCCTGCGGCGGGTGCCTCTGCCAGGCGGACCGCCGCGGGCACCGACACCACGGCCACCCGCGACCCCGCCGCGGCGGCGGCGAGCACCGAAGCGACCCGCCCCTGCGGTTCGCCGGACCCGACGGCCTCGGCGCCCGAGGCCGCGGAGGAAGCCCCGTCGAAGCCCCGCACGGCGCGAGCCGCCGGGGCGAAGGGCCGGGCTGCCGGTGACTCCGCCCCGGCCGGGGCGGGCACCTCCCGCGGGGCGGCGGACGCCGGATGCGTACGGGCGGCCGGGGCGGCGAAGGACTCGGGCACCTCCTGGCGCGTGCCGGACGCCGGGTGCGTAACGGACCCCGAAGCCGAAGGGGCAGCAAGGGGCTCGGGCACCTCCCGGGGCGCGGCGGACGCCGGGGCCCCGCCGGCCGGGGCGAAGGGCCGGGCTGCCGGTGACTCCGCCCCGGCCGGGGCGGGCACCTCCCGGGGCGCAGCGGACGCCGGGTACTCACGGAGGCCCGGGTCGGCCGGGGCGGCATGGGCCGCCGAGGCCGCAAGAGGTCCGGGACCCTCCCGGAGCGCGGCGGACGCCGGGGCCGCGGCAACCGCGCCCAAGGGCCGGGCCGCAGCAGCGGCCACGGGGCCGGGCACCTCCCGCAGCACGGTGGACGCCGGGTTCCCGGCAGTCGCGTCGAAGGGTTCGGCTGGCGGAGCCTCCGACCCTGCGCGGGTGGGCAGGGGCTCGGCCACCTCCGCAGCGGACGCCGCGAAAGGCCGGGCCTCCGGAGTCTGCGCCCCGGCCGGGGCGGGCGGAGCCGTTGCGGTTCCCACGAGCCAGCCGGGCACCCGTAC
Source organism: Streptomyces xanthophaeus (assembly GCF_000725805.1). Classification (GTDB taxonomy): domain Bacteria; phylum Actinomycetota; class Actinomycetes; order Streptomycetales; family Streptomycetaceae; genus Streptomyces; species Streptomyces xanthophaeus. The sequence continues at coordinate 222,798 of NZ_KL647134.1, forward strand.
CTCCCCGGTGGCCGACGCCACGGCCGCCCTCGGCGGCTCGGGCGCCTCGCCGCGGGCGGCGAAGTCCTGTGGGGCGGGCGCCTCTTGGCGCACCGGGTCGGAGCCGGCCGCCGGGAAGAGCGGAGACACGGAACCCAGCCGGTCGGCCGGAACGGGCATCCCCCGGTCCGCCCCGGGCGTCCGGAACGACTGGGGCTCGGGGGCCGCCCGGCCCGCCGCGGCGGGGCCGGACGCCGGGAAGGACCCGGAGGCGGGCACCGCCCGGTCCGGCCCGTACGCCGGGTTGGCCCCGGGGACCGGGACCCCCCGGCCGGGGCCGGGCGTCGCCGAGTGCTGGGGTGCGGGCACCGCGCGGGCCACCGGGGCCGGGTCGGACGTCGGAACGGCGTGGGGGGTGGGGGTCATCCGGGAGGCCTCGGACGCCGGACGGGACCCGGAGGCGGGCACGGCGCGGTCCGCCAGGGCGGGCTCGGGCATCGGGAAGTGCTGGGGCGGGCGGGCCCCCCGGTCGGGACCGGGCGCACCGAAGGACTCGGGCTCGGCCGCCGGCCGGGCCGGGGCTGCCGTCGGCTGGGTCGTGGCTGCCGCCGGCCAGGACGAGGCAGGCGTACCGAAGGACTCGGGCTCGGCCGCCGGCCAGGACGAGGCGGGCGTACCGAAGGACTCGGGCTCGGCCGCCGGCCAGGACGAGGCTGCCGGGGGGACGTGGAGGGTGCCGGTGGTCGAGGTGGTGCGGGTGGGGTACATCGTTGCCTCCGTCATGCGAACAGCCGGCGCCAGGTTTCCGGGCCCGGGTAGCCGTCGGCCGAGGCGCCGCGCCAGCCCTGGGCGCGCTGGAAGGCCTCGACGTTGCGGCGGTCGGCCTCGCTCCAGCGCGAGCCCGGGCCGGACGTGTAGTGCTTGCCGAAGCCCTTCTTCACCAGCTGGCGGCCGAGGGCCGCGATGGCGTCGTGGGACTTGCCCGGGCGGAAGACCGACAGGCCCGGATAGGCGCGGACCCCGCCCGGGCCGGGGGCCGCGCCCACGGTCGGCGTGATGTCCTTGCCCTGGCGCTGGACCAGCAGCCGCCAGGTGTGCTCGCCGGGGATGCCGTCGGCGTCCGTCCCCGTCCAGCCCTGCGCCCGCTGGAAGGCCTGGGTCGCCAGCCGGTCGGCGTCCTTCCAGGTCCGGCTCGCACCCTTCGGGTAGAAGCGCAGGGCGCCGCGGTCGATCAGCATCCGGCCGAGCTGGGCCACGTGGTCGTTGGTGACGCCGGGGCCGAACTTCGCCGCGCCCGGGAAGGGCGTCACGTCGCCCGGCTTCGCGCCGCCCGGCTCGGCCGGCGCCGCCGGGACCTCCGGCACGATCCCGCCGGTCACCCCGTTGAACCGGTACGGGACGTACTTCGCCGGGTTGGTCCAGTAGCCGTAGGGCGTCGCCAGCTTCCGCGTGTTCGGCCGGGTCTGCTCGTAGGCCACGTAGTGCGTGTGCGTGCCGTCCACCCAGCCGCCGAAGATGACGACGTGCGAGCCGTTGTTGGGGTCCGCCGGGTTGTGGAAGAGCAGCATGTCCCCCGGCAGCAGCTCCTCCTTGGTGATCTTGGTGGCGAACTTGTCGAGGCTGCCGGTCCATTCGTTCGTACCGAGGTTCCAGGCCATGGAGACGTAACCCGAGCAGTCCTGCCGGTACCCGTCCGTCCAGTACTCGGACATGCTGTACGGGACCTTCGCGTCCAGCCACAGCTTCGCCCGGTTGATGATCGTCGTGCGGTCGATCCGCTTGACAGCGCCCGGCGCGCCCGGGGCTCCGGGCTTGCCGACCGGCGCCTTCGGGCCGTGCAGCGGGGCCCGGCCGCCCTGCGGGGAGCCCGGGTCGTCCGCAGCCACGGTTCCCGGAGCGGCCGGGGTGCTCAGCGCCGCCGCGGCTCCGCCGCCGCCTCCCAGGACCACGCCCGCGGCAGTGGCCAGCACCAGCGCCCGCCGGGCCCCGCGCGCGGCCGGATGCCCCCCGTCCCGGAGCGGTATGGCGCGGGCGCGGGCGAGGGAACGGCGGTGCAGGGCGCACCCCTGGCACGGGCAGTCGCCCGCGGGCTCGTACTCCTCGAAAGCGGGCATCGGCATCTGCACACGCGTCGGCGGCTGCATCGTCATGCGGTTCCGTCCACTCCCCTGCTCGTCCACTGGTCGGCCGGAAGCGCATCTGGCGGGTCATCAGATGCGGCACGGCAGACATATCGTGCACGATGGAACGCTCAAACATGGGTTAATCGGACAATGTGGGCGTGGCTGGTCACGAGCACCGCTGGAGGTGGGGTAGAGTTTTCCCTGTCACCAAGCGCCGCTAGCTCAGTTGGTTAGAGCAGCTGACTCTTAATCAGCGGGTCCGGGGTTCGAGTCCCTGGCGGCGCACAGACGGAAGAAGCCCCCGCAGCGAAAGCTGCGGGGGCTTCTTCGTGCTCCCGTGCGGTGCGATCCGCGACGCGGCCTACGCCGCCGTGCCACCCGGCCGGGCTCCCGAGCCCGTCAGGTACGCGGAAACCACCACATTGGCCGTGTACTCCTTGGCCGCCTTGTCGTAGCTGCCGCCGCAGGTCACGAGGCGGAGCTCCGCCCGGCCCGCGACCCGCTGGCCGTACGCCTTGTGCGGGTCGAAGCCCGCGCGCTCGTAGACCCGTACGTCCTCGATCGTGAACTCCGCCACCGAACCGTCGGACCGCACCACACGGACCTTCTCGCCCGGCTGCGCCGAGCTGAGCCCGTAGAACACGGCCGGCTTGGAGCGGGTGTCCACGTGCCCCACCATCAGCGCGGTCCCGGCGGCGCCGGGCTGGGTACCGGCGCCCCACCAGCCCACCGTGCCCGGGCGGTCGTCGGGCGGCGGCTCGATCGCGCCGTCGCCGTCCAGACCCCGGGAGATCACCGGAGCCTGGATGCCTATGGACGGTACGTCGACCCGCTGGGGCAGGGCCGCGGCGAGCGGGGCGTGCGCGGCGGGCAGCCCCAGGCCCACCGAACCGCCGGCCTGCCCGGCCGCCGGAGCGGGGACCCCCGTGATCTGGCGGCCCCACAGCCACAGGCCCAGCACCAGCACCGACCAGGCGGCGAAGGTCAGCAGCCGCCCGCCCGCGGAGGTCTTGCCCTCGCTCATTCGCCGCTGCGGCGGCGGCGCAGGGTCAGCGCCCGGCCCGCCACGGCCAGCGTGGCGGCGGCCGCCAGGACGGCGCCGATCACCGTGTGCGGCATGCCCGGGCCGTCGCTCCCGTGCTCCTTCTTGGCCGCCGCGGCCAGCCGCGTCGTCTCCGCGACCTCGGCGGACATCCCGCCGCCGCCCGCGTGGACCGGCCAGACCGGCGAACGGTGCGGATCGGGGCGGTGGTCGCGCCGGCGGATCTCGATGGAACCGTGGACCTTGCCGTCGTGCCCGTCACAGGTCACCCGGACGGAGTGCCAGCCCGGCGAGGCGTGCGAGCTGATCATCGCGTCGCCGTAGAGCGGGCTGCGGCCTCCGTCGCGTCCCCGCAGGTCGGCGGCCCCCACGAAGACGGCGGACTTGGCCGCGCCCGTGGTGCCGTTGCAGCCGTGGACGCGCAGCTTGACCTGCGCCCCCGGTTCGGCCGGGTTGGGGTCGGCCGAGATGCTGCCGCGGTCCTCCTCGCCCGCGAGGGCGGTGGGCGCGGTCACGGCGGACAGGGCCGTCAGGGCGACGGCCACCCCGGCGACACGGACGGCGATCGGAACACTGCGCATGGTGAACCTCCTCAACAAGGAGATTCACGCCCGTGGCGCCGCTCCGCATCCGGAGCGGCGCCGTACGTGTCAGCCGTACGCGCTAAACGTGTCCGCGCATCAGACCAGGTCGGTCAGACGAGGTCGATCAGCAGGTCGGTCAGACCAGGTCGACCAGGTCCGCGATGGAGGCGACCGTCTTGGTCGGGCGGTAGGGGAACTTCTCGGTGTCGGCCTCGGAGGTCAGTCCGGTGAGCACGAGGAAGGTCTGCATGCCCGCCTCCAGCCCGGCCAGCACGTCGGTGTCCATCCGGTCACCGATCATCGCGCTGCTCTCGGAGTGCGCGCCGATGGCGTTCAGGCCGGTCCGCATCATGAGCGGGTTCGGCTTCCCGGCGAAGTAGGGCTTCTTGCCGGTCGCCTTGGTGATCAGTGCGGCGACGGCCCCGGTGGCCGGGAGCGGGCCCTCGGTGGAGGGGCCGGTCTCGTCGGGGTTGGTGCAGATGAAGCGGGCACCGGCGTTGATCAGGCGGACGGCCTTGGTCATCGCCTCGAAGCTGTACGTCCGGGTCTCGCCCAGGACCACGTAGTCGGGCTCGTGGTCGGTCAGGATGTAGCCGATGTCGTGCAGGGCGGTGGTCAGACCGGCCTCGCCGATGACGTAGGCCGTGCCGCCGGGGCGCTGGTCGTCGAGGAACTTCGCGGTGGCCAGCGCGGAGGTCCAGATGTTCTCGACGGGGACGTCCAGGCCCATGCGGCTGAGGCGGGCCTGGAGGTCGCGGGGCGTGTAGATGGAGTTGTTGGTCAGCACCAGGAAGGGCTTGCCGGACTCGCGCAGCCGCTTGATGAAGGCATCGGCCCCCGGGATCGGCGTGCCCTCGTGGATGAGGACCCCGTCCATGTCGGTGAGCCAGGATTCGATCGGCTTGCGCTCTGCCACTGGACTGTTCTCCGCTCTGCGGGGCCGCTGCCCTCGGGGGCCTCTGGTCTGTACCACCCTAGCCGTGCCGGGCCGTGGGTGCGGAGGGCGTCCACGGCCCGGACAGGGCACCCGTACGGCGGGTCAGCGCACGGCGACGTCGTCGACGGTCCAGAACCAGTTGTTGTTCCCGCTGTAGCGGAAGCGGACCTGGACGTCGGTGGCGCCGGCCGGGACCTGGAGGGCGATCGACTCGGCCTTGGCGAGGGCGTCGGCGGTGTAGGTCTTCACGACGGCGGGGGTGGCGCCGTTGTAGGACACGAGGACCTGCGCGGTCTGGCCGGCCTCGTGGCGGTAGTGGGACTGGAAGGCGAGGGTGCGGGTGGTGCCGCCCGTGACCTTCCACTTGGGGGTGATCAGGGTGGAGTCGAAGCTGCCGGTGTGGGTCTTGTCGTCCCACTCGTCGGAGTCGGCGACGGCGAAGACGTCCCGGGAGCGGACGTTCAGCTCGCGCCACTGGTCGCGCTGGGACTGGGTCCAGAACTCGTCGGTCGCGAAGGACCAGCCGGCCCACTCGGTGACGCCGCCCGTGCCCATCTTGGAGTTGTCCACGGCCCAGCCTGCGGGCGGGGTCCGGGTGAAGCCCTTCACGCCGGCCGGGATGCCCGTCTCGTCGACCCGGGCCTGGAGGTTCGGGCGCAGGGTGTCGAACGGATCGCTGTCGGGGGCGTTCAGCGGGACCCCGTCGAGGCCGGGGGCGCTGACGCCGACCTGCGCGAGCGCGGTCGCGGCCACGTCGGCCAGCTTCACGTCGTCGCGCACCGAACCGGCGGGGATGCCCGCGCCCCTGGCGATGACGAAGGTGCCGCGCTCCTGGATGGTGGAGCCGCCGTGGCCACCGGAGTCGACGTGCCCGTGGTCGGTGGTGACCAGGATCTTCCAGTTCTCCTGGGCGTAGGACGGGCGGCCCTGGACGGCGGTGAGGAGCTGGCCGACCAGGGTGTCGACGCGGGCGACGGTGTCGAGGTACTGCTGGCTGGCCGCGCCGTAGGAGTGACCGGCCGCGTCGATCTCGCCGAGGTAGACGAAGGCGGCGTCCGGGTTCTGGTTGCGCAGTTCGGCGGCGGCGGCCGCGGCGATCTTCGGGTCCTCGGTGCGGTAGCCGTCGCGGTCGCCCTTGAGGGAGAGGCGCTTGTCGACCTTGGGGGAGAAGATCGGGCCGTTCTGGTCGGTGGAGGTGATGGGCTCCCAGTCGGCGGCCGCGTACGTGTTGAGCGCCGGCTTGGCGTTCTCGATGCGGGTCAGGAAGTCCGGGTAGGCCGTGTAGTTCTTGCCGGTGAAGGAGTTGTCCTTCACCCCGTGCTTGTCGGGCCAGACTCCGGTGGCGATGGTCGACCAGCCGGGGCCGGAGGAGGTCGCGCCCATCGGGTTCGCGTACAGGGTGCTGCGGGCGGTCAGCCCCTGGGCCATCAGGCCCTTCAGGTGAGGGGCGTTGGCGGCCTTGACGCGGTCGAGGACCGCACCGTCGAGGCCGATGACGAGGACCTTGTCGGTGGAGGCCGAAGGCGCGGCGGTGGCGGTGTGCGTGCCGAGGGCGGTGGCGAGCAGGGCCGCCGCGGTGGCGGCCACGGCGAGGGTGCGTCCGGGCAGGGCAGGGGACACGTACTCCTCCAAGGAGCAGGTGAGCGGGGAAGGGTGCGGGAGCGGGGTGCAGGTGCGGGGGCGGTGCGGGAGCGGTCCGGGGCGGTGCGGTGCGGGAGCAATCCGGGGCGGTGCGGGAGCGGTCCGGGTCCGGGAGCGGTTCCGGAGCGAAGGGGCGGGAGCAGGTCCGGAGCAAGGGGGCGGGCGCCCGGTCCGGGACTGTTGCGCAAGCGTCACTGTCCCGGCCGTGGGTGGCCAGGACGTAACCGGTCAGCTTCCGGTCGCCGACTTCCACGCGTCGACGTATCCCGTGAGGTTCTCGTCGATGTCGGCCCAGTCCGGCTCGAATATCTCGACACCGGTCATGATCTTGGTGAGCTCGACGGCGTTGGCGTCGGTGGGCTTGACGTCGGCGCGGGCGGGGAAGCCGCCGCCGACCTCGCTGACCAGCTTCTGGGCTTCCGCGCTGAGGAGGTGGTCGAGGAGCTTCTTGCCGTTCTCGGTGTGCGGGGCCTTGTCCACGAGGCCGGCCGCGTAGGGCAGCGCGAAGCTGGTGGGGCGGCCGCCCTCCTTCGCGGGGAACCAGATGCCCAGGTTGGGCATGGACCGGGACTGCGCGAAGTTCATCTGGACGTCGCCGTTGGCGACGAGCAGCTCGCCCTTGTCGGTCTTGGGCGCGAGCTTGCTGGTGGAGGAGGACGGGCCGACGTTGTTGGCCTGGAGCTTCTTCAGGTACTCCATCGCCGGCTCCTTGCCGCCGAAGTCGTGCATCGACTTGATGAGGACGGCGGTGCCGTCGCCCGCGACACCCGGGGTGGAGTACTGGAGTCTGCCCTTGTACTTGGCGTCCAGCAGTTCCTCCCAGGTCTTGGGGGCCTCGGGGAGCTCCTTCTTGTTGTAGACGAACCCGAAGTAGTTGTTGACGACCGAGGTCCACTTGCCGTCGGCGGCCTTGTCCGCGCCGTTGACCTGCTCGGAGCCCTGCGGCTTGTAGGCCTGGAGGAGGCCCTTGCCGTCGGCCTGCTGGATGAAGGGCGGCAGGGTGATCAGTACGTCGGCCTGGGTGTTGGTCTTCTCGCGGACGGCGCGCTGCACCATCTCGCCGGAGCCGCCCTCGACGTACTTGACCTCGATGCCGGTCTTCTTGGTGAAGTCGGCGAAGACCTTGTCGTACCAGCCGTCGCCCTTGTCGCTCTTGAGTCCGTCGGCGCTGTAGACGGTGACGACCTTCTCGCCGCCCGCGGCTCCGGCGGAGGAGGAGGCGCCGCAGGCGGTGGCGCCGACGGCGAGGGCGAGGCTGCCGGTGAGGGCGGTGGCGGTACGGAGCAGGCGGGTTCTGGGCATGGAACTTCCTTACGGGGAAAGGGAGTCAGCGGGGGTGGGGAGGGGTGGATCAGCGGTAGGAGGCCTTGGTGCGGATCCGGGAGACGGCCAGGAGGACGAGCACGGTGGTGGCCATCAGGACCACGGCGACGGCGGAGCCGCTGAAGAGCGAACCGCGGTCGGTGGCGGTGAAGATGCGGACGGGCAGGGGCATCCAGTCCGGCGGGTAGAGCATCATCGTGGCGCTCAGCTCGCCCATGGACAGGGCGAAGCAGAGTCCGGCGGCCGCCGTGAGCGAGGGCAGCAGCAGGGGGAGCTTGACCCGCCACAGCACGTACGCGGGCCGGGCGCCCAGGGAGGCGGCGGCCTGCTCGTACGCGGGATCGAGACGGGCGAGCGCGGCGGAGACCGACTGGTAGGCGAAGGCCGTGACGAGGACGGTGTGCGCGAGGACGACAATCGAGCCGGTGCCGTTGAGCAGGAACGGCGGCCTGCTGAACGCCACGAGCACGGCGAGGCCGACGACCACCGAGGGCACGGCGACGGGCAGCATGAACAGCGCGTCCAGGGCCTGCTTGCCGCGCCTGCGCAGGCCGGCGGCGGCGAGTGCGGCCCAGGTGCCGACGGTGAGCGCGAGCAGGCTGGCGACCAGGGCGGTGACCAGGCTGGTGGTCAGCGCCTGGAGGGATTCGCCCTGCACGGCGGAGGCGTAGTTCGCGGTGGTCGGGCCGGAGGGGAAGGCTCCGGACCAGTGGGTGGCGAGGGAGGCCGCGAAGACCACGAGCAGGGGCAGGGCGAAGAGGGGAAGGAAGAGGAGGCCGAAGAGGCCCCAGGCGGCCCAGCGGCCGGCCCGGCTATGCACCAGCACGCTTGGTCACCACCCGGTAGAGGCCGAACAGGCCGACGGAGATAGCGATGTTGACGACGGCGACCACGCAGGCGGCCGCGTAGTCGGATTCGAGGATGGCCTTCCCGTAGATCAGCATCGGGAGGGTCGTGACGTCCTTGGCCCCGGTGAACAGGACGATCCCGAACTCGTTCAGGCACATGACCAGGACCAGGCTGCCGCCCGCGGCGAGGGCCGGCCGGGCCTCGGGCAGGATCACCTGCCGCACGATCCGGGCGGGGCGGGCACCGAGGCCCGCCGCGACCTCCAGCTGGGCGGTGTCCAGTTGGGAGAAGGCGGCGAGCAGGGGGCGCATCACGAAGGGGGTGAAGTACGTGATCTCCGCGAGGAGTACGCCCCAGGGCGTGGTGAGGAAGTGGAAGGGGCCGTCCGCGGCGCCCGTGACGCCGGTCCACACCCCGTTGGCCATGCCGACGGTGCCGTAGATGAAGAGGAGGGCGAGGGTGATGAGGAAGGAGGGGAAGGAGAGGAAGACATCGATGAACTTCGCGACGGAACGGGCCCCGGGGAACGGGACGAAGGCGATCACCAGGGCGAGCGCGAAGCCGAGGACGAGAGCGCCGGCGGTGGCGCCGAAGGCGAGCCAGACGGTGGTCCAGAGGGCCTCGCGGAAGGCGGTGGAGGCGAAGACGGAGGAGTAGGCGTCGAGTGCTCCGCCGCCGTTCTCCGGGGTGAAGGACTGCTGGACGACGAGGGCGAGGGGATAGAGGAAGACGACCGCGAGGAGGAGGACGGGCGGCACCGCCCATATGCCCCCAGACTTCGTCCGGGGGGACCCCCGGCGCGGCAGCCGGACCGTTGCGCGGGGCCGGGGCCCGGCGGGGCGGGCGGATGCCGCGGACTCGCCGGACGCGCCAAGGCCGGCGGGGGCGGAGGCCTCCGCCGCAGAGCCGCCCGGGGCAGGGGGCCGTACGGCCGGTGCAGGCGCCGGACCGCCGTCCCCCCGCCGGGCAGCCCCGGCGGGTACGGGATCACTCTGGCGGGAGGCTCCGCCAGAGCGGCCCGGGGGCCCGGCGGGGGCGGAAGCCTCCGCCGCGGAGCCGCCCGGGGCTGGGGGCCGTACGGCCGGTGCGGGCGCCGGACCGCCGTCCCCCGGCCGGTCGGCCCCGGCAGGTACGGGATCACCCGCGCGGGAGGCTCCGCCGGAAGGGATCGGGGCCGGAGCCGTCCGGGCCGGGGCCGCCGGGGCCGGGGCGACCGGGCCCGCGAGGTTCGGGGCCGCCAGGGCTGCGGGGTGCGGGGCCGGGGGCGGGGCGCCCTGGGCGGAGCTCGCCGGGGCCGGGGGGGTCGGGGAGTCAGGCATTCGAGACTCCGGCCGACAGGAGGACCGCGTCCCGGGGGGCGAAGTGGAGGGTGACGCTTTCGCCGAGGGCGGGGGTCTCGCGGAGCTCGGGCAGGTCCGCCTTCACCCGGTGGCCGTCGACGTCGACGTACAGCCGGTGCGTGGAGCCGCGCCACTGGACCTCGGCGATCGTGCCGGTCAGCGCGTTGGGCCCGGCCCCCAGGCCGAGCATGTGCGGCCGTACGCACAAGGTGGCGCTCGCGCCGGGGACCGCGCGGCCGCGGTCCAGCGTCAGCGGCCGCCCCGCGAACACCGCTCCCGACTCGGCGACCGTCACCGGCAGCAGGTTCGCGTTGCCGACGAAGGAGGCGGTGAACTCGGTGCCCGGCGCCCGGTACAGCTGTTGCGGGGTACCGCAGTCCTGGAGCCGGGCCCGGTCCATGACCGCGATCCGGTCGGCCAGGGTGAGCGCCTCGACCTGGTCGTGGGTGACGTACAGGATGGAGACGTCGGGCAGTTCGCGGTGCAGCCGGGCCAGTTCCGCCAGCATCCCGGAGCGCAGCTGCGCGTCGAGCGCGGACAGCGGCTCGTCGAGCAGGAGCACCCCGGGGCGGATCGCCAGGGCGCGGGCGATGGCCACGCGCTGCTGCTGGCCGCCGGAGAGTTCGCGGGGGTAGCGCTTGGCATAGGCGGCCATGCCGGTCAGTTCCAGAGCTTCGGCGACCCGGCCGGGGACCTCCGCCCGGGGCGCCTTCTGCGCCTTGAGGCCGAAGGCCACGTTGTCCTCGACCCGCATGTGCGGGAACAGCGCGTACTGCTGGACCACCATGCCGATGCCGCGCTTGTGCGGCGGGAGCGCGGTGACGTCCCGGCCGCCGATCAGCACCCGCCCCGCGACGGGCCGCACGAAACCGGCGACCACGCGCAGCGCCGTGGTCTTGCCCGAGCCCGACGGGCCGAGCAGCGCCATCACCTCGCCGGGGGCGACGGTCAGGTCGAGGGAGTCCAGGACGGTGTTGCCGCCGTAGGCGACGGAGACCGACTCGAAGCGGATGCCGCTCACTCCGGGGCCGCCAGCGCGTCCAGGACGGCGGGGAGTTCGGCGACGGAGCCCAGCACATGGGTCGCGCCGTGCTCCGCGAGCGCCGCGCGGCCGTGGGCGCCGGTGAGGACGCCGGCCACCAGGCCCGCCCCGGAACGGCGGCCGCTGAGCATGTCGTAGGCCGTGTCGCCCGCGACGGCGATCTCCCGTACGTCGGCCACCGCGCCGGTGCGCAGGAACGCGGCCAGCACCATGTCCGGGTACGGTCGGCCGCGGCCGCCCGCGTCGGCGGGGCACAGGGTGAGGTCCGCCAGGTCCTGCCAGCCGAGGGCATCGAGGATCGCGTCCTGGGTGACGCGGGCGAAGCCGGTGGTCAGGACGACGGTGCGACCCTCGCCGCGGAGCTGTTCGACGGCCTCGCGGGCGCCGGGGAGCGGGGCGACGAGACCGCCGTCGACGAGGCCCGCGTACGCCTCCTCGAAGGCGGAGTTGGCGCGCCGGGCGAGCTCCTCGCTGCCGAAGAGGTGGCGGAAGACGGATATCTTCGACTCGCCCATGGTGTCGCGGACGTACTGGAGCTTCTCGGCGTGGCCGGGGGTGCCCGGCTCGACGCCGAGGCTTGCGGCGGCCCGTTCGAAGGCGCGCTCGACGAGGCCGCCGTCGGCGACGGTGGTGCCGGCCATGTCGAGGACGACCAGCTTGTACGCGGTGGGCGCGGTGCGCGGGGTGCCTGCGGTGCGCGGGGTGCCTGCGGTGTTCGTGTCGGTCATCTGACTTACCAGCCCAGTTCGTTCGCGGTGGTCTCGGCTATCGCGGGAGAGCAGGTCATGCCCCGCCCGCCGGGTCCGGTCACCAGCCAGACCCCGTCGGCCACCTGCTGGCGGTGGACGACGCGGCTGGTGTCGGTGCACTGCGCGTACACGCCCGCCCAGCGGCGGCGGATCTGCGGCAGCGGTCGGCCCAGGAAGGACTCGGCCACGGCGGCGACGTGCTCGTAGGGGTCTTCGAGGGTGTCGAAGGCGAAGGGGTGCTCGTATTCGTGGGTGTCGCCGATGGTCAGTCCGCCGTCCTCGCGCTGGACCATCAGCAGCTGCATCTTGTGCGCGGCGGCGGTCGGCGCCTGCTCCTGAGCGGCGTTCAGCTCGTCGAGCGCGGGCGACGCGTACGCCGGGTAGTACCGGAAGCTGTCGGCGTCGGCGACGGAGGTGGTGAGCCGCTCGCCGAGCGGGGCCGTCTGCATCATCTGCAGGCGGACGCGGCGCACGGGCAGCTCCGGGACCAGCTCGCGGACCAGGCCGGACAGCCAGGCGCCGGTGGCCAGGACGACGGCGTCGCCGCGGTGCACGTCGCCGTGGTCGTCGCGGACCGCGCCGGGGCCGACCACCTCGCGGACCTCACGGCCGGGCAGGAAGGTGTAGCGGCCGTCCGCCTTGGCGCGCAGGGCCTCGCGCAGGCGCAGCTGGGCGGTGCGCGGTTCCACGGCCGCGTCCCGCTCGCACCACAGGGCGGCCTCGAAGTCGCCGCGCAGGGCCGGGTTGATCCGGCGCGCCTCGGCGGCGGTGACCAGCGCGTAGCCGCGGGCGGCGGCGTCGGGGCGGGTCAGGGCCGCCTCGGCGACCGCGCGTTCGCGCGGGGTGCGGACGGGGGTGAGGGAGCCGTTGGCGCGGAAGCCCAGGCCGGGCACCTCCGCGCCGATGCGCTCCCAGAGCTCGCGGGCCCGCAGGGCGGTGTCGAGCTCCTCTCCCCCGGCCCGTCCGCTGACCCAGACCTGGCCGAAATTGCGCAGTGATGCGCCGCGGGCCTCGGCCTCGCGCTCGATCTGGACGACCTCGTGGCCGCGTTCGACTGCTTGCCAGGCGTGCATGGTGCCGACCACGCCGCCTCCGACGACTATGACTCTCACGGCGTCCACGGTGGTCGCGGCCCGTGACCCGCTGGGAGCGGTCCGGCAACGCGATGGTGAACAGCCCTCGACGCTTGGACTAGACCCGTTACCTTTCTGTGATGTCATTACGTCCCTTTCTGGTGGATACGGGTGGGCCGGCGTGGGCCACCGCGGCCTATTCGGGCCGCAGCCTGGTCGTGAAACTGAACCGGTCACCACGGTAGAGCGAACGTACCCGCTCCAGCGGGCGCCCCTCCTGGTCCCGGGAGAAGCGGTGAAGGAGCAGCATGGGCAGGGCGGGCGGCGTGCCGATCAGCAGTGCCTCGCGCGGGGTGGCGAGGACCGTCTCCAGCTTCTCGTCGGCGTCGCCGAAGGCGATGGAGAGGCGGTCGCGGAGGTATCCGTAGAAGGAGGAGTCCGGCTGGAAGTCGAGGTCCAGGCGGGGCGCCCGGGCCACGCGGACGTACGTGCTCTCCAGGCCGACCCGCTCGTCGTCGGCGAGCAGGACCCGCTCCAGGTGCCAGACGGGCTCGCCGGCCTCGGCGCCGATGCCGGGGGCGAGGTCGGGCGGGCAGGGGAACTGCTCCAGGCCGATCAGGTGCCGGCCCGGGCGGCGGCCCTGGCGGCGGACGCCCTCGGTGTAGCTGGCGAGGGAGAGCGGCTGTTCGAGCTTCGGCCCGGCGACGACGGTCCCGCGGCCGGAGCGGCGCAGCCGGCCTTCCAGCAGCAGCTCGCGCAGGGCCTGGCGGACGGTCTCGCGGGACACCTCGTAGCGCTCGGCGAGATCGCGCTCGGTGGGGAGGGTGCCGCCCTCGCCGAGCTCGTCGAGGAGGTCGGCGACCAGCGCCTTGACCGCGTAGTACTTGGGGATGCGGCCGTGCTCGGGGATCCCGGAACGGACGGGCGAGCCGGGGCGGTGCTGCGGGGTCTGTTCGTCCACGGAGGGACTCTATGCGGGGCGGCGGGCGGGGCTGCGGAGGGCTCTGCGTACGGGTCCGGGGGGTGGGGTGCGGGGTGCGGCTCTGCGTACGGGGTCTGCGTACGGGGTCTGCGTACGGGTGCGCGTGCGGGTGCGCGTGCGGGTCGCCGTACCGGTCCCGTACGGGGTCTGCGTACGGTTCGCCGTACCGGTCCGCGTGCGGGCGCCGTACGTGGATCAGCGTGCCCGGGCGCGCAGTCGCCGGGCGCCCAGCAGGAGGCCGCCGCCTGTGGTGAGCGCGGCCACGGCGCCCGCCCCGTACGCCCACTCGCGGGGGCCGGTGTGCGCCAGCGACCCGGCCTCGGCGGGGTCCTGCGGGCCCTCGACGGAGAACCGGTAGCCGCCGCTCTCGCCGACCCAGTCGCCGTCGTCGCCCTTGCGCTGGACGAGGGCCGCGTCCGCGACCACCTCGCCGGTGGGGGCGTCCGGTGCGAAGGAGAGGCCGACCTTCACGGTCAGGGCTCCCCCGGCGGCGACGGTGTACCCGGCGAAGGCGTCACCCCCGTCGAAGACGGCGATGATCTCGTCGCGGTCGGTCCCCTCCAGGCTGACGGGCAGGGTGCCGCCCGGAGCCTCGAACTCCATCCGCAGGTGGGCGGGGCGCAGCAGACGGGCCTTGTCGGTGAGGACGACGACGGGGTGGATGGCCGTGCACTCGGAGTTCGTGGTGTTGGTCAGGTCCAGGAACCAGGTCTGCGGCTCGCCGCCCGTGCGGTAGACGGCCGGACCTCCGCGGATCCGCGCGCCGATGGGGAAGGCGGTGCTCTTCCCGTCCCCGCAGGTGGCCTGTGCGCGGGAGGGCAGCGCCGGGGCGGGCCGGGCGCCTCCGCCGGTGCCGACGTCCGCTCCGGCGGTGGGCACGGTGGTGGCGAACAGGGTGGCGGAGAGGACGGCGGAGAGGGCAAGGGCTTTGCGCAGTCGCATGGAAGACCTTCGCTGCTCGCCGGACGGGACGATGGTCGGACCAGGTGACAATCAGCCCGGCCCTGCCCGCACCCTTCCACGCCCGCGCGAAGCCTCGTCGCGCGCCGCGCCTGGGTCGTTCTGGTTTACGCCCGGATGGCGGCGAGGTCAAGTGGCTGGTGGGACGGGTGGTGCGACCGGGGGCGCGGGTGGGCGGGGCCGCGGCCGGCTCGGGTCCGGTGGGTCCAGGCGGGGGCTGGGGTGCGGTGGTTCAGGCTCGGCCGAAGAAGGGTGCCAGGACCAGTTCCGCCGCGCCCTCCGCCACCCCGGCGCCGGCCAGGGCGACCGTCGGCGGGGGCTGCGCCAGGGCACGGGCCGCCAGGACGGCGCGTACCCCGGCCACGAAGACCTCCGGGGCCGCGGCGACGACGCGGCCGCCCAGGAACACCCGCTCCACGTCCAGCAGCGCGACCAGGTTGGCCGCGCCCTCGCCGAGGATCCGCGCGGCCTCCGGCAGGTCGCCACGGCCCACCGCCGCCAGGCAGAGCACCTCCGCGCAGCCCCGCGCCCCGCAGCGGCAGGGCGGGCCGTCCAGGTGCAGCACCTGGTGGCCGAACTCGCCCGCGGCCGAGCGGGCGCCCCGGTAGACCTCGCCGTCGAGGCACAGGCCCGCACCGAGCCCGGTCCCGACGTGCAGGTAGACGGAGGCACCGGACCGGGCCGCCGCCGCGGGCGCGGGCACGCTCATCGGGGCCACGTTCGCCGCGGCCACGTTCGCCGCGGGCACGTTCACCGCGGGCACTTTCACCGCGGGCACGTTCGCCCCGGCCACGCTCACCGCGGTCACGGTTCCGGCCGCGCCCGCGTTGGTGTCCTTGTCCAGCAGCACCGGCAGCCCCAGCCGCCCCTCCAGCACCTCCCGCAGCGGGAACCCCTCCCACTCCGGGAAGCCCGTCACCCGGCCCAGCACCCCGGTCCTGTGGTCCAGCGGGCCCGGCGCGGCCACCCCGGCGCCCAGCAGCGGCGGCCCGGCCGGATCGGTGACCCGCCCCACCCTCCGTACGACGGCCTCCACCACCGCGTCCTGACCCGCGCCGAAGTCCAGCGGGCCCCGGCTCTCGGCGACGACGCCGCCCGCGAGGTCCACCCGTACCGCCCGGAGCTCGTCGCGGTCCAGGTGCACGCCGACCGCGTGGCGGGCCTGCGGGACGAGGCGCAGCAGGGTGCGCGGCTTGCCTCCGGTGGACGCGGCCCGGCCCGCCTCGGCGACCAGGCCCTCGGCGGCCAGCCGCACCACGATCTTGCTGACGGCCTGCGGGGTGAGCCCCGTACGGACCGCGAGCTCGGCGCGGCCGAGCCCGGCCGGTCCGGCGCCGCGCAGCAGGTCCAGCAGCAGCGCATCGTTGTACCCGCGCAGCGTCGGCAGGTTCGCCCCGCCGCGCCTCTCCCCACTGCCACTGCCGCTGCCCCTGTTCACCTGCCCATTGTCCACCTTCCTTGCACTTTGACAACAGTGTTGCCAAAGTGGTCGTCATGAACGCCACCGCCCCCGCCTCCCCGCTCCGCGTCGGCCTCGTCGGCTACGGACTCGCCGGTTCCGTCTTCCACGCCCCTCTCGTGACCGCCACCGAGGGGCTCGTCCTCGACACGGTCGTCACCACCGACCCCGACCGGCAGGCGCAGGCGCGTGCCGAGTTCCCCGACGTGCGCTTCGCCGCGTCCCCGGCCGAACTGTGGGAGCGCAGCGGGGACGGGGGCCCCGTCGACCTCGTCGTGATCGCCTCCCCCAACAAGACCCACGTCCCGCTGGCCACCGCCGCCCTCACCGCGGGCGTCCCCGTCGTCGTGGACAAGCCGATCGCCGCGACCGCCGCCGAGGCGCGCGAGCTCGCCGCCCTCGCCGAGCGGACCGGCACCTTCCTGTCCGTCTTCCAGAACCGCCGCTGGGACAACGACTTCCTCACCCTGCGCCGCCTCCTCGCGGACGGTGAGCTCGGCGAGATCCAGCGCTTCGAGTCCCGCTTCGAACGCTGGCGCCCGCAGCTCAAGGGCGGCTGGCGCGAGTCGGGCGCCCCGGAGGAGATCGGCGGCCTGCTGTACGACCTCGGCAGCCACGTCGTGGACCAGGCGCTCGTCCTGTTCGGCCCCGCCGTACGGGTCTACGCGGAGGCCGACACCCGCCGCCCCGGCGCCGAGACGGACGACGACACCTTCATCGCCCTCACCCACGCCAACGGGGTCCGCTCCCACCTCTACGTCAGCGCGACCACCGCCCAGCTGGGGCCGCGGATGCGCGTCCTCGGCTCCCGGGCCGGGTACGTCAAGTACGGGCTCGACCCGCAGGAGGGCGCCCTGCGCGAGGGGCTGCGGCCGGGCTCGGACGTGCTGTGGGGCGAGGAGCCGCCGCACCTGTGGGGCCGGGTGGGCTCCGGCGAGTCCCCGCTGACCGGCGGCGGGACCCCGGTGCCGACCGAGCACGGCGACTACCCGGCGTACTACGCGGCGGTCGCCGCCGCCCTGCGCGAGGGCGGGCCCGCGCCCGTCACGGCGCTGGAGGCCGCGCACTGCCTCGACGTCCTGGAGGCGGCCCGCCGGTCCTCGCGCGACGGGGTGACCGTGGAGATCGGCGCGTAGCCCCGCAACGGCAGCCGGAACAGGAAGGGGCGGGGCCGTCGATGACGGCCCCGCCCCTTCCCCGCTACGAACGACTGGCGCGACCACGCCCGGCTACGCGCGGCTACGCGCCCTTGAACTCCTGGCGCTGACGGCCGAGGCCCTCGATCTCCAGCTCCACGACGTCACCGGCCCGCAGGTACGGCTTCGGCTCCGGCTGGCCCATGGCCACGCCGCCCGGCGTACCGGTGACGATGACGTCGCCCGGGTACAGGGTCATGAACTGGCTCAGGTACCGCACGACCTCGCCGACCGGGAAGATCTGGTCCGAGGTGTTGCCGTCCTGCTTGAGCTCGCCGTTGACCCACAGCTTCACGTCCAGGACCTGCGGGTCCGCGACCTCGTCGGCGGTCAGCAGCCAGGGGCCGACCGGGGTGAAGGTCTCGCAGTTCTTGCCCTTGTCCCAGGTGCCGCCGCGCTCGATCTGGAACTCGCGCTCCGAGACGTCGTTGACCAGCACGTACCCGCCGACGTGCGCGAGGCCCTCCTCGGCGGAGGCCAGGTAGCGGGCGGTGGCGCCGATGACGACGCCGAGCTCGGCCTCCCAGTCGGTCTTCACGCTGCCGCGCGGGATCAGCACGGTGTCGTCCGGGCCGACCACGGTGTCCGCGGCCTTCAGGAAGAGGATCGGCTCGGCCGGCGGCTCGGCGCCGATCTCCTTCGCGTGCCCGAAGTAGTTCAGGCCGATGCCCACGATCTTGCCGATCCGGCCGACGGGCGCGCCGACGCGCAGCCCTTCCGTGTCCAGGGCGGGGAGCTCGCCGGAGGCCGCCGCTTCCCGTACCCGGGTCAGCACGGAGTCGTCGGCGAGCAGGGCGCCGTCCACATCCGTGATCAGGCCGGACAGGTCCCGCAGGGTCCCGTCCTGGTCGAGCAGCGCGGGGCGTTCCGACCCGACGGGTCCGACACGCAGCAGCTTCATGGGCATTCTCCCGTGGTCGTGGGTGGTCGGCCCGTGGGCGTGCCCAGGGGCCGGCCGATGGGTTGCGGCCATCGGAGGATTGGTCGATCCTCCAAGATGTCCACCCAATCCGCAAGACCCTGTTCACAGGCTGGAACGCACACCTCCGTCCGCCGAACGCTCCGCGCGGTCCTTGCGGTGCTGGAGCCAGACCCGCTCCGCCACCGACCACGCGGTGGTCGTGAGCAGGTACAGCCCGGCCGCCAGCGGGACCACGGCGGCGGTGATCAGCGTCCCGAAGGACAGCAGGGGCAGGACGCCGCCCAGCTTGCGCATGACCTCCTGCTGCTCGGCGCTGAGCGCAGCCGCCCCGGCCGCGGTCCCGGCCTTGGTGGCCTTGGTGGCCCTGGTGGCCTTGGTGGCCTTGGTGGCCCTGGTGGCCTTGGTGGCCTTGGTGGCCGTCACCGGAACCGGAGCCGCCGCAGCCGCCCGCCGCCCCCGTACGGCGCTCCACGCGGCCACCGCCGCGATGGCCGCGAACAGCCCGAGGAACACCAGCCCCGGCGCGCCGAGGAAGCCCCCGTCGCCCAGCGCATCGGTCCAGCGGGACCCCAGCGGGGCGGCGAACAGCTGGTGCCCGAGGAGTTCGTTGGCCTCCCCGCCGACCTTCGCCGAGGAGAACGCCTGGTACATCACGAAGAACACCGGCAGCTGCAGCAGCATCGGCAGGCAGCCCGCCGCCGGGGTCGCCCCGCGGAAAGCCGCGCGGCTCAGCGGGTGCAGGGCGAGCCGTACGAGCACGGTGAACAGCACGATCGCGGCAGCGGTCGCGGACTGGGCCAGTACCGGCTCCAGAAGCCGGCCCAACTCAACAACAAGGTGGGTGAAAACGGACACGCGGGCCCTCCGGAGGGTCTCGTCGAACGTCGAAAAGGAGATGCGTTTTCGGCGTGACGACCCGCGAGGGGCGGCAACAGAAGGCGAAGAGGTGAGGAAGGGTCAAACAAGTCCAGCTGGACAGCTGGAGAAGTACTGCGCGCCCCTACGCGGCCGTCAGGGCGGGACGGCCGGGTGCCCTGGGCCGCGACCGGCCCGAGGCGTCGGGATCGCGCTGCGGCAGGAAGGCCGTGCGCTGCTCGCGGTCACGGATCGCGGTGCGGATGCGGTGCGGCGGCACGGGCCGTACGAGCCGCGCTGCGGCGGCCAGGGCCTCGGCGCCCACGGCGACGGTGGCCGCGAGGGCGACCACGACGGCGCCCAGCCCGCTCTCCCCGGCGAACAGCCCGAGGACTCCCCCGAGCAGCACCAGGACCAGCGGGAGCAGGAGGGCCAGAGCCCGCGCGGACCGGGCGGGCAGCAAGGAGGACAGCCGAGCCATCATCCGGACCTCCCCTTCCCGCTCCCGCGCGCGGACCTCCGTACGGGTCCGCGGCTGCTGGCCGCAATCCTAACCCGGGGACCTGAGCGTCCCCCAGACCACCAGCCGGTACTTGGAGGTGTATTCGGGCGTGCACGTGGTGAGGGTGATGTACGCGCCGGGCTCGGCGTACCCCTGGTCGGGCTTCACCAGGCTCCGCGGCACGGGCGCGATCACCCCGGTGTCCCGCTCGGTGGTCTCGCTCAGGATCCGCCCCACCACGTAGACGTACCGGCGCCCGCGCACGTCGACGATCAGCTCGTCCCCGGCGCGCAGGCGGTTGATGTACCGGAAGGGTTCGCCGTGGGTGTTGCGGTGCCCGGCCAGCGCGAAGTTCCCCTGCGCCCCGGGCTGCGCCGTGCCGGGGTACTGGCCGGCGTACCCCTTGTCGAGGACGGTCCGCTTGTCGATGCCCTGCGCGACGGGAACGGCGAGCCCGAGCCGCGGGATGCGCAGCACGGCGTACGCCTTGTCGTCGGCCTTCCCCTGCGGCCGGGGCGCGGGCGCTGTGGCGGTGCGGCCCGGCGGGGACTCGTCGGGCCGACCGGCGGAAGCGGACGGGTCGGGCGGGACAGGCGGCGGGGACGGGACGGGCGGTTCAGCGGAGTCGGGGGCGGGATCGGGGCCGGGGTCGGCACGCCATTGCCGTTCGAGCGCCTGGACCTGTTCCTGCGCGGCGGCGTGGGCCTGGCGGTTGGTCCACCACACCTGGTGGACGACGAGCAGCGCCACCACCACGCCCACCGTGGTGAGCACTTCGGCGCACACCCACAGCAGACCCGCGAGACCGGCCCGGCGCACCCGTCGGCCGCTCCCCTGCACCACCACGGGTAGGCGATCTCGCACGGCCCGCACCTTAAGTCCTCCCCCGCCAACTGACCAGCAGCAGTACGGTGTGAACCATGCGCCCCGACACGCCTGCCGAGCACATCGCCGAAGCCGAGCGCCTCATCCGCACGGCGACCCGCTACCCCGAGGACCAGGAGCCCTTGCTCCTCCAGGCCGCGGCCCACCTCGAGTTGGCCGACGCACGCGATCGGGCGAGCGCCCTGTACGACCAGCTCCTCTCCGCCTCCCCCGCCGACCCGCACCTGATCAAGGCCCTGCAGGCGGCGAACCTCTGGGAGTACGGCCACGAGGCCGAGGCCCGCGCCCTGATCTCGGGCCTGCGCGCCGCGGCCCCGAAGGACCCGGCGCCCTGGGAGGTCATCGCGGAGGCCCTGGAGGCCCACGACGAGCTGGAGGCCTCGCTCGAGTGCTTCACCGAGGCGGCGTCCCTCCTGATCACGGAGGACGACCCGCTCACCCCCGCCACCACGGCCCTCCTCACGGGCCGCCACCGGGTCCGCCGCCTCCTCGGGCGCCCGCACGACGACTGGGACATGGTCGCGGACACCCGCCACATCGGCCCGATCCCCCTCGACGAACTCCACGACCCGAAGCGCATCTGGGCCCTCGGCTCCGACGACCCGGCCGAACTCCGCGCCGAGATCGCCCGCCTGCGCGCCGAACTGGGCGACCGCCGCGCGGCCCTGTCCCGGCCCTTCCCGGTGGCGATCCTGCACTGGCCCGCGCGCGAGCTGGCCGAGCTCGTCACCTCGTACCCGACCCTCGCGGCGGAGTACCCCTCGCACCCGGCCCACCTGACGCAGATCGAGGCCTCGCTGCGCGCCCTGGCCGCCTCGGGCACGACGAACCTGGGCATCGTCACCGCGAGCGTCCCCTCCTACGAGGCCTTCGCCGCCTCGGAGAAGACCTCCCCGGCCTCCCCGTCGCTCCTGGCCGAGTACGCCACGACCCTGGCCGCCCGCGGCAAGGCCACCACCTGGCCCCCGACCCCGACGTCCCCCTGCTGGTGCACCTCGGGCAAGCCCTACTCGGAATGCCACGGGACCACCGACTGATCAGATCCGGTCATCCTGTGACCGAGACGGACTCTCCTCAAGGGTTGCTGCGCCATATTCCGGCGGCTGTTGTCGGTCGGCCTTGATAAAAGGAGGCAGCGATGATCAACACTTGAGGAGATTCCGTGACGTCTGGCCCCCGCCCGAACAGCTCGAAGCCTGTCACCGGACTGCACGAAACGCTGATCACCAGCACCCTCGAGGAGCAGCTGAAGGCACTGATCGCCGCAGGAAGCGTCGTCATAGCCGACCAGGTCAGCGTCGAATCCTCCCAGCACGTGCTGACCCGACACGTGGCTCGCGCGGTGGGTGAGGTCCTGAAGGGACTCGCGCCCGAGGACCAAGTGCGCGCTGCGAACGGGATCCTCCGTTCATTGAGCTCCTTCGAAGGGACGAAGGACTCCGAGGACTGGTCGGAGCCCCTCGTCGCGGGACCGCGCCAGTTGCTCGCCGTCGCCGGTAGCGCCACCTCCGAGACGTATTCCATCCGGCCTTCGACCCCCCTCTCGGAGACGGCGCTCATCACCAACTCTCCCGATGACCCGAGCCTCGGCTCCGAACTCCGGGCCGAGCTGGCCACCGCCGACCGCATCGACCTGCTCTGCGCCTTCGTCAAGTGGACGGGTCTGCGCGTACTGGAGAAGCCCCTCAAGGCGGCCGCCGCCCGTGGCGTCCCGATCCGGGTCATCACCACGACCTACATAGGTGCAACCGAACGTCAGGCACTGGACCGCCTCGTACGCGAGTTCAACGCAGAGGTGAAGATCAATTACGAGCTGCGTTCGACGCGTTTGCACGCCAAGGCCTGGCTCTTCCGCCGCCATTCCCGCTTCGACACGGCCTATGTCGGCAGCTCGAACCTCTCCAAGGCCGCACTCCTCGACGGACTGGAGTGGAACGTCCGCCTCTCCGCAGTCGCCACCCCGGACGTGCTGAGGAAGTTCGAAGCCACCTTCGACACCTACTGGAGCGAGCGGGCCTTCGAGTCCTACGACCCGGACCGCGACGCCAAACGCCTCGACAACGCCCTCAGGATCGCCGGTGGCTCGAGCAAGGACCGCGACGCGGCCCGGGTGATCAGCCTGTCCGGGCTGGAGGTGCGCCCCTTCCCGCACCAGCGCGACATGCTGGAGCGCCTCGAAGTCGAACGCACAGTGCACGGCCGAAACGCAAACCTGCTGGTCGCAGCGACAGGTACCGGAAAGACCGTCATGGCGGCACTGGACTTCAAGCAGCTCCAAGCAAAACTCGGCCGTCAGCTGCGCCTCCTGTTCATCGCCCACCGCAAGGAGATCCTCGAGCAGTCGCTGCGCACCTACCAGGACGTACTCGTCGACGCCAACTTCGGTGAACTGCTCTGCGACGGCAAGACGCCGAAGGCATGGGAGAGCGTCTTCGCCAGCGTCCAGTCCTTGAACTCGCGCACCTTGGACCGGCTGCCCCCGGACCACTTCGACGTCATCGTCATCGACGAGTTCCACCACGGAACCTCCCCCACCTACCGCCGCGTGCTCGATCACTTCTCCCCCAGGGAACTACTGGGGCTGACGGCAACACCCGAGCGCATGGACGGCGTGAACGTCCAAGACGAGTTCTTCGAGGGCCGCATCGCTGCCGAAATGCGTCTTTGGGAGGCTCTGGAGAACGACCTGCTCTGCCCCTTCCACTACTTCGGGATCACCGACAACACCGACATGAGTGCGGTCGCGTGGAAGCGCGGGTCCTACGACTCCGACGCCCTCAGCAACCTGTTCACCGGCAACGAGGCCCGAGCCCGGCTCGTCGTCCGCGCCCTCCAGGAGAAGCTCAGCACTCCACAGACGATGCGCGCCCTCGGCTTCTGCGTCTCCGTGGCGCACGCGCACTTCATGGCCGAGTTCTTCAACCGCGCGGGCTTCCACGCCGTGGCCCTGTCCGGTGAGACGCCCCGCGAGGAGCGCAAGAGGGCTCTCGAAGCGCTGAAGCTCGGCAAACTCAATGTGATCTTCTCGGTGGACCTCTTCAACGAGGGCCTCGACGTTCCTGACGTGGACACCCTTCTCCTGCTGCGGCCGACGTCCAGCGCCACCGTGTTCCTCCAGCAACTCGGCCGGGGCTTGCGTCGCAGCGAGAACAAGTCCGTCCTGACCGTCCTTGACTTCATCGGCCAGCACCGCAAGGAATTCCGTTTCGAGGAGCAGTTCCGCGCGCTGACCAACCTGACGCGCAACCGTCTCCTGTCCACCATCGAGAAGGACTTCCCCCAGCTTCCCTCCGGCTGTCAGATCATCTTGGAGAGCAAGGCCAAGGACCTGATCCTCGAGAACATCCGAAGCCAGATCAACGTCAACGTCACCCAGCTCGCCCGCGAGGTCGCGGCGTACGGCGAAACGGACCTGGCGGCGTATCTCAAGGAGAGCGGTCGCCAGATCAACGAGGTGTACCGGGGGAACGGCAACTCCTGGACCGGTCTGCTGCGGCGAGCGAAGTTGCTCACCAGCCCCGCACCAGCAGGAGAGGCGGCCCTCCTCAAGCGCGTGTCGGCCTTCCTCCACGTGGACGACCCGGATCGGGTGCACGCGTACACGGCACTGATCGACGACGACGCTCCTGCCTATGACCAATTGGACGAGCGCGGGCAGGCATACGCCCGTATGTTCTTCTTCTCCCTCTGGCCGCTCGGGGGCGAATACTCCGACTATCAGGAGGGCCTCGCCTCCCTCCAGTCACAGCACGCCTTCCGGAAGGAACTCCGGCAAGTCCTCAGCCACGACTTGAACCGGGCCGAACACGTCCCCCTGCCTCTGAGGGGAGACCACGCGGCGCTGCCCCTGACGGTGCACGCCTCGTACAGCCGCGAGGAAATCCTTCCCGCCCTGGGCCAGGCGGCTCTCGGTGGCTCCCTTCCCGGGAACTTCCGCGAGGGGGTGAAGTGGTGCGAGGCCATACAGACGGACGCCCTCCTGATCACCTTGGAGAAGGACGTGAAGGACTTCTCGCCGCAGACCCAGTACAAGGACTACGCCATGGGCGAGTTCCACTTCCACTGGGAATCGCAGAACAGCACCTCTGAGACATCACCCACCGGGGTGCGCTACCAAACGCACGTGGAGAAGGGGTCGCACGTCCTGCTCTTCGTGCGGCGGTTCAAGAGCACCGACATCGGCGGCCCCCAGGCCTGGATGCTGTTGGGGCCCGCCGAATACGTCGGCCACGAGGGCAACAAGCCGATGGCGATCGAATGGAGACTGCGCCACGAAATCCCCGCGGACGTCGCCTCGTACTCCGCCATCGCCAACTGAGCTCTGCCGGTTTCCCCGGGCGTCAGCCCGGGCCCGGGAAGAGCCTGAGCTGTTGGTGGCCTCGGGCCGTGGCTGTGGGTGGGGTGGGGCGGGGGGTGGTGAGGGTCAGGAGGGTGCGCAGGGCTGCGAGGACTTCCGACGGGGTGTCGCGGATCATCGACGGGGTCGCGCTGACCACCAGGATGCCGTGGGACTCCAGGCGCAGGCGGCGCCGGAGCGTGGCCTGCCAGGCGTCGCGGGTGTAGTGGTACTCCGCCGAGTCGATCTCCAGGGCCACGCCCTCGTCGGGCCAGTAGGCGTCCGGGCTGGCCAGGAAGGTGCCGTCCGGGGTGTAGAGGCGGGCGTTCCACAGCGGGGCCGGGAGGTCCGTCGCCGCCAGGGTGTCGCGGGCGCGGGCCTCGGCCGGGGACCGGGTGCCCGCGAGCAGTTCCGCCGCGGCCGCGCGGACCGCGGGGCGGCCCAGGAGGCGGGCGGCGCGGAGTTCGGCGTACAGGTCGTGCGGGTGGCACCAGCCGGCCTGGACCACGTGGGCGAGGACCGCCCGGATCCGGTCGGGGTGTTCGGCGCGGGCGGCGAAGTCGGCCGCCGCGCGGACCGGGCGGGTGCTCGGGACGCCGCAGACGGTGATGGTGCGCGGCCAGCGGGAGGTGGTCAGCGGGCGGACCCGCACGGTACGGGTGAGCCGGCGCGGGGCGCGGACCAGGACGTCGGCCGGGGTGTCCGGGGCCCCGCGGACGCCGAGGAGGGCGAGGGCCGCGCCGCCGGTGAGGGCCGCCGTGTCGCCGGACAGCGGATCGGCCGCGGGCTCGGCGGCGTACAGGACGGCGGCGAGGGCGCGCTGGCGGTGGTCCGGGGGCCCGGTCTGCAGCAGGTACACCCGGGGCAGCAGGCGTTGCCAGGGGCCGCCCGGGCGGGTGCGCGAGGTGATCGTGCCGTCGGGTACGCCGCAGCTCAGGAGCTGGTGGCGGGTGGCCATGCCGAGCTGTCGGCGGGCCGTCCTGGGCTGCTGGTGCCGGCGCCGGTCCTGGTGCCGGTCCTGGTGCCGGTCCTGGTGCTGTCGTGTGGTGATCATGCGGCCGGTATGCCCCGCCTCGGAGGCGCCCTACCCCGGTCCGCAGCCTGACCGGCGCGGCCCTCAGCGGTTCGGGTGCTCCGGGGACAGGAAGACGATCACGCCGGTCTCCGTGCCGGGACGGGCGGGGACCTCGTGCCAGCCCAGCCGCCGGTAGGTGGCCACGGTGTCGGTGGCCAGCCGCGAGGTCAGCAGCCAGGCCCGCCGGTCGGGGGCGTCGGCGGTGATCTCCGTGAGCAGGTCCCGGCCGGTGCCGCGGCCGCGCGCGTGGGGCCGGACGGCGAGTTCGTCTATCTCCAGGGCGCCGGTCAGGAGTTCCCGTACGCGGGCCGGTCCGAGCTGCGCCGCGACCTGGGCGTACGCGCGGTCCTTGGGGAAGGCGGCCGGGGTGAGCCAGCCCGTGGCGAAGCCGTCGATGCCGGTCGTGGACTGGGCGAGCGCGGTACGGAACCCTCGGCGCCGGGAGTCGGTCTGGAGGCGGGCCGCGAACTGGCGAATGGTTTCTTCGTCTTCGTTCCACGGCGGGGCGGAGAAGACGTCGGCGTAGGCGTCGACCAGTTCGTCCGCGAGGTCGAGGACGGCCTGTCCGTAGCAGATCACGATGTCCTGGCTCCTGAAGTCGGGTGGGGATTTTCCCCTTTGGGTGGGGAGATTAAATTTATGCCCCGCGGGTTCCACGGGCGCACACCGCACGGATCCGGAGAGTGTGCGACAAATCCCCTCCCCGCCCTCCGTGTCGGGAATCCCGGCGGCCGCGTTGAACAGCCCGTGGACAGACTGCTTCGCGCGGCCGGCCGGTGCGCGCTCGCCTTCCTGCTCGTCCTGGGCGTCGTGGCACTGCTGCCGCGGGCCGTCCAGGACGCGGTGCCGGACACCGTGATCGGCGGGGCCGTGCTCGTCCTGGGGGCCCTGGGTGCCCGCCGGGTGGCGAGGCGTCCGCGTTAGCCTCGTAGGACCGCTCATAGGACAAGACGAACCAAGGAGTTCAGCATGGCGCGAGTACCCAGTTCCGTGGTGGCGGCAGCCGGTCTGCTCGGCGGGTACGCCGTCGCCCGGTGGACCGGGAAGCGGCCGCTGGGCGGTGTCGTCCTCGGCGCCGCAGGGATCGCGGCCGGCCGCGAATGGCACCGCCGGGGCGGGGTCCCCGCGGCGGCCGGGCTCGGGACGCTGTACCTCGCCGGCTTCGCCGGAGCGCACCCGCTGGCCAAGAAGGTCGGCGCCTGGCCGGCCGTCATCGGGGCGGCGGGCGTCGTCGCCGCCACGACCTGGGCCGTCGCCGACCGCGGCTGAGGCGATCCCGCACGGGCCGCGCCCTACGCCCGCCCTACGCCCCGAACGCGCGGGACACCGTGTAGATCAGCAGGCCCGCCAGGGCGCCGACCACCGTGCCGTTGATCCGGATGAACTGCAGGTCCCGACCGATGTGGGCCTCGATCTTCCGGGACGTGTGCTCGGCGTCCCAGCCCGCCACCGTGTCCGTGATCAGCGAGATGACCTCGGCCCGGTACGTGGTGATCACGTACACCACCGCCCCCTCGATCCAGCCCTCCACCTTGTTCTGGAGACGGCCGTCGGTGGCCAGGCGCGCCCCCAGCGAGATGAGCGAGGCCCGCACCCGCAGGCGCAGCTCGCTCTGCTCGTCCTCCGCCGCCGAGATGATCATCGAGCGGATGGCCGTCCAGGCGGACGCGATCACGTCCTGCACCTCACCCCGCGCCAACAGCTCCGACTTGAGCCGCTCCACCCGGGCCCGGGTCTCCGTGTCCGACTGGAGGTCGGCCGCGAAGTCGGTCAGGAAACGGTCCACCGCACCGCGCGCCGGATGCTCCGGCATGTCCCGCATCTCCGTGACGAAGCGGAGCAGCTCCTTGTACACGCGGTCGCCGATCTTGCGGTCCACGAACCGCGGGGTCCAGCCCGGCGCCCCGCCCTGAACGGCGTCCATCACCGACTCGCCATGTGTGACCAGCCAGTCGTGCGCCTTGGCACACACGAGGTCCACGGCCCGGTGGTGCCCTCCGTCGGCGACGACCCGCTCCAGGGTCTTGCCCATGGCCGGCGCGATCTCGGCCGTCTCCGCCCGCCGGGTGACCGCCTCGCCCACGATCGCCTGCACGTCGGAGTCGCGCAGCACGGTCAGTGCCCCGCGCAGGGCGGTGGCCAGCTCCGCCGTGACCCGGTCCGCGTGCGCGGGCTCGGCCAGCCAGGCGCCGAGGCGGCCGCCGATGCCGAGGGCGTGGAGGCGGGCCTTGACCACGTCGGAGGAGAGGAAGTTCTCGCCGACGAACTCGCCGAGGGAGATGCCGAGCTGGTCCTTCTTGGTCGGGATGATCGCGGTGTGCGGGATCGGCAGGCCGAGCGGCCGCCGGAAGAGCGCGGTGACGGCGAACCAGTCCGCGAGCGCACCGACCATGCCGGCCTCGGCGGCGGCCGCGACGTAACCGGCCCAGCTGCCTGCGCCGGTGTGCTGCGCCCACTTGGCCAGGACGTAGACCAGGGCGACCAGGACCAGCAGTCCGGTCGCGATGACCTTCATCTGACGGACGCCGCGCCGACGCTCCTCGTCAGCGGCGCTGAACGCGAACGATCCTCGGGTACGGGCACTGGTACCGGTACCTCCGGCCGTCGAGCCGTTGTCCACGTGGTCCTGCCTTCCCCCGGGGGCGCCGGTTTTGTCTGCATAGCATCCGACTCCCGGGAGGCGCGTGGAGTTCCCGCCACGCCATTTCGCTCCCGCGAGGGTGTACGGGTCCAAGGCTTGGCCTTGGCGATCCCCGCCCCTGCCGGGGCCCGTGCGTGTGGCTGAGCCCTGACTGCGCCGACCCTCCTGGGGCTCCGCCCCAGACCCCGCTCCTCAAACGCCGGAGGGGCTGGATTTAGCCTTGGTGTCGTGTGCGGGGCGGGGTCCCTCCGGAGTGTCTCCTCGGCTCGCGCACTGAGCCCCGGCTGCGAGAGATGCGGCCCAGGTTGCGCGCTCGTCCTGCGGGGACCCTCCTGCGCGCCCCCACCCCACACGCCCCGACCCCTACCGAACAGGCTCCGCTGCAACGAGGCCAAAAATCAGCCCCTCCGGCGATTGAGGAGCGGGGGTCCGGGGGCTGGCCCCCGGCAGCGGCGCCGCAGACGCACCACGACACCACCGAGCCCCGAAGGGTCACAGCTCCTTGCGGGTCCCCTTCGGGGGTTTGACCTTGATTTCCACGCCGCCCCAGAACGCGAGGCCCGTCACCACCACCCGCGGAGCGCCCGGCTCGGCCGGGCCCGGGGTGTCGCGCTGGTCGAACGCGCCCATCACGCCGATGCCCCGCACCTCGACCTCCACGCCCGGCGGCACCACGATCTGGATGCCGCCCATGACGGCGAAGCAGCTGATCACGACCTCGCGCTGCGCGAAGTCCGCCTCGCGCAGGTCGATCTCCCCGCCGCCCCAGAACGCCACCGCGTTGAAGCGGGCCGGTACCGTCCACCGCCCCTTGCGCTGGAACGCCGACATGATGGCGATCCCCGTCGACGAGGACCCCGTACCGCCGATCCGCGCCGGCCAGGACGTGCCCGCCCCCGGCCCGGCAGCCACCGGCAGCCCCGCGGACGCGGCCCCCGCCGTCCCGGGTACGGCCGGCAGGTCCCGGGTCAGCGGTTCGAGTTCCGCGTAGGTCCGGGACTTGTACGCCGCCTCCAGCCGTTCCTCGAACTCGTCCATGTCGAGCCGGCCCTCGGCGACGGCATCCCGCAGACGCTCCACCACCCGGTCCCGGTCGGCGTCCGACGCCCTCAGCTCCGGCAACGGCTTCTCCGGCCGCTCGTCACTCATGCGCACCAGCCTATGCAGTCATCCGGAGGAGTTGTATGACTTGGCCCTGATCAGCCCCTGACAAGAACCCGGGCTTACCCCTGAGACGGCGCCCCCGCCTCAGCCCCGTCCCGCGTACATCCGCGCGATCACGTCCTCGATGTCCGGCTCCCGCACCGACAGGTCCACCAGCGGGTAGTCCGCCGCCACCGCCGCCACCAGCGGCGCCGCCGAGGCCCCCGTCGGGAAGGCCAGCCACTGCCGCGGACCCTCCACCTTCACCACCCGCGCCCCCGCCACCGAGATCGGCGCGAGCTCCCGCTCCAGGTCCACCACCAGCGTCCGCTCGCTCTCCCCCGCCGAACCCGCCGCATGCAGACCGCCGAGCGGCCCGTCGTACATCAGCCGGCCGTGGTCGATGACCATCACCCGCTCGCACAACTGCTCGATGTCCTGGAGGTCGTGCGTGGTCAGCAGCACCGTGGTGCCGAGTTCCTCGTTCAGCTGGCGCAGGAAACCCCGCACCTTCGCCTTGCTCACCACATCGAGCCCGATCGTCGGCTCGTCCAGGTACAGCACGTCCGGATCGTGCAGCAGCGCCGCCGCGATGTCCCCGCGCATCCGCTGGCCGAGCGACAGCTGACGCACCGGCACGTCGAGCAGCTCGGCCAGGTCCAGCCGCTCCACGCAGCGCTCCATGTTCCGCGCGAAGCGCTCCGCCGGGATCCGGTACATGCGCCGCATCAGCCCGTACGAGTCCTTCAGCGGCAGGTCCCACCACAGCGTGGTCCGCTGCCCGAACACCACCCCGATCCGGTGCGCGAGGCGCATCCGCTCCCTCGCCGGGTCGATGCCCGCGACCCGCAGCCGGCCGCCGCTCGGCGTCAGGATGCCGGTCAGCATCTTGATCGTGGTCGACTTCCCCGCGCCGTTGGGCCCGATGTAGCCGACCATCTCCCCCCGCGCGACCTCGAAGCTGATCCCGTCCACCGCCCTGACCTGGCGCTTCTCCCGGCGCATCAGCCCCACCCGACGCCGTACGTCGAAGACCTTCTCGACCCCGTCCAGCGAGATCAGTGTCTCGGCCACCTGCGATCAGCTCCCCGTGCTTCGGTACGAACGGACACCCGCGCGCCACGCCAGCGACGCGGGCAGGAACACCAGGAAGGCCACGAGCGGGCTCGTGTACGCCACCCAGCCGGGCAGTCCCAGCGGATCGGGCCGCCCCAGGAGGTACAGGGCGGGCAGCCAGTTGACGAAGGCCAGCGGCAGGACGAAGGTCACCCCGCGCAGCAGGTCCTTCCCGAACACCGACGGCGGGTACTGGAGCATCGTGCAGCCGCCGTAGGTGAAGGCGTTCTGCACCTCCGCCGCATCCCCCGCCACGAACTGGAAGGCCGCACCGGCCACCAGCACCGCCGCGAAGATCGCCGCACCGGCCACGATCATCACGGGCACCAGCAGCACCCGCCCCACCGTCCAGTCCACATCCAGCGAGGCGAGCGCCCAGACCAGTACCCCCAGCCCCTGCCCGATCCGCCCCAGCCGGCGCAGCGCGAAACGGTCCGCCGCGACCTGTGCGAGCACCGGGACCGGGCGCACCAGCATCGTGTCGAGCGAACCGTCCCGGATCCGCTGGCCGATCCGGTCGGTGTTGCCCATCAACAGGTCCGCCAGCCCCAGGGAGGCCGAGCAGGACCCGTACAGCAGGGCGATCTCGGGCAGCGTGAACCCGCCGAGGGCGTCCACGTGCGAGAACATGATGTAGATCCCGACGAAGTCGAGGAGGGTGATCGCCGCGTTCCCGAAGGTCGACAGGAAGAACGACGTCCGGTACGTCATCGTCGAGCGGATCCACATCATCGCGATCAGCCCGTAGCCGCGCAGCCCCTCCAGCGCCCTGCTGCGCCGCGGCAGGTACAGCTCACCCGGCGCACGCGCCGCGCCCGGGGTGCCGGGGACCGCAGGGTCCCGTTCCGCCAGTGCCTCAGCCACCCTGGACCACGACCTTCCGCGTCGCCGCCGACTGCATCAGACGGCCCGCACCCAGCAGGACGCACGCCCAGCCCGCCTGGAACGCCAGCGCCCCGGCCGCGCCCCCGGCCCCGGCGTGCTTGCCCAGCAGCACGTCCATGGGAACCTGGAGCATCGCCGCCCACGGCAGGACCCGGACGAACTCACCGAAGGCGCCCGGGAACACGGTCAGCGGGAGCAGCACCCCGGAGAAGAAGATCGAGACGACGGTGGCCATCAGGTTGATCCCGGCCCCGTCCATCAGCCAGAACGCGGCCAGCCCCAGCAGGTAGCGCACGGCGAAGCTGATGACGAGCCCGAGCAGTACGGACACCAGGAACAGCAGCCAGCGGCCCGGATCCGTGGGCAGCGCCAGCTGGAAGGCCAGCGCCCCCGCCACCAGCGGGATCACCCCGCGCCCCAGCAACTGGAAGCCCGCACGGCCCAGATCGGCGGCGAGCCACCACATCTGGAGGTCCGCGGGCCGGTACAGGTCGACGGCGATGTCCCCGGTCCGGATCCGTTCCTGCATCTCCTCCTGGAAACCGCCGCCGATGAACGCCCCGGCCGCGAGCAGCGACTGGCTCACCCAGACGAAGGTCAGGGCCTGCGCCTGGTCATAGCCGCCGAGTCCGGGCCGCTCGTCCCACAGCGCGACGTACGTGAAGGCCACGATGAACCCGAAGACGGTGTTGGTGAACACCCCTGCCAGCGTGGCCGTTCCGTAGGTGGCGTAGCGCCTGAAGCCCCCGGCGGCGACGGCCAGGTAGAGAAGCGCTCCGTCACCCGTACTGCGGCCCGTGCTGCGGCCCGTCGTGCGAGTCGTTCCCTGACGCACCGCACCCCTCCGTTTCCCACGTCGTTCCCACGTCGAACCGGCCTCGTGCCCAAGTCGGCCAAAGCGCGCGAGCTTAGTGCGGAGGGGCGATCCACGCGACCGGTTTACGCCCGTCCGGCGCGGAATGAGCGGGCATCGGGTAGACAACATGAGGTACAGAAGTGGATATTTCGCACGGCGTCGAGGAGCCCCGGAGATGAGCGACCAGTCACCCCCACCGGGCTGGACCCCTCGCGACCCCGACGCACCCGAAGGGCAGCCGCCGTCACGGGAGCGTCCGCAGCCGGCCGGCCCGCCCGGCAAGAAGGGCCGCCGCAACCGCAAACGAACCGGCTGGCGCCGCATCTTCCCCACCTGGCGCATGGTCCTGGGCGCACTCCTCCTGCTCGCCGTCCTGATCGGCGGCGGCCTCGTCGCCGGCTACCTGCTCGTCGACATCCCGCCCGCCAACGCCGCAGCCACGGCCCAGTCCAACGTCTACCTCTACTCCGACGGCACGCCGCTCGCCCGCGACGGCGAGGTCAACCGCGTCAACGTGCCCCTCTCCCAGGTCCCGCGGACCGTCCAGGAAGCCGTACTGGCCGCCGAGGACCGGGACTTCCACTCCGAGCGGGCCGTCGACCCCAAGGCGATGCTCCGCGCCGCCTGGAACACCGCCACGGGCAAGGGGACCCAGTCCGGCTCGACCATCACCCAGCAGTACGTCAAGAACTACTACCTGGGCCAGGAACAGACGATCAAACGCAAGGCCAAGGAGTTCTTCATCGCGATCAAACTCGGCCGCGAGAAGTCCAAGGACTACATCCTCGAGGGATACCTGAACACCAGCTACTTCGGCCGCAACGCCTACGGCATCCAGGCCGCCGCACAGGCCTACTACGGCAAGGACGTGGGCAAGCTCACCACCGCCGAGGGCGCCTACCTCGCCACCCTCCTCAACTCCCCCAGCGCCTTCGACGTGATCTCCCACCCCCAGGCCCGCCCCCGCGCCCTCGCCCGCTGGAACTACGTACTCGACGGCATGGTCAAGAAGCAGTGGCTGACCCCCGCCGAACGCGCCGCCACCCGGTTCCCCGAACCCGGCAAGGTCCGCCCCGCCGCCGGACTCTCCGGGCAGCGCGGTTACCTCGTCGAAGCCGTCAAGGACTACATCTCCGGGCACAAGATCCTCGATGACAAGACCCTCGCCGAGGGCGGCTACCGCATCACCACCACCATCGACCGGCGCCGCCAGAACGACTTCGTCGAAGCCGTCGACGCCCAACTCCTCACCCAGCTCGACCCCCAGGCGCGCAAGGCCGACCGGCTGGTGCGGGCCGGCGGGGTCTCCATCGACCCCGCCACCGGCAAGGTCCTCGCCATGTACGGCGGCATCGACTACACCAAGCAGTACGTGAACAACGCGACCCGCCACGACTACCAGGTCGCCTCCACCTTCAAACCGTTCGTCTTCGCCGCCGCCGTCGAGAACGGGTCACGCACCCAGGACGGCCGCCGGATCACCCCCAACACCCTCTACAACGGCGACAACAAGCGCCCCGTCGTCGGCGGCCGGATCCGCTACAGCCCCGAGAACGAGGGCCAGGTCTCCTACGGGAACATCACCGCCAACACCGCCACCGACCTCTCCGTCAACGCCGTGTACGCACAGATGGCCGTCGACGTCGGCACCGCCAAGGTCAAGGAGACGGCCGTCGCCCTCGGCATCCCCGAGGACACCCCCAACTTCGACGCCGGCCCCGCCATGGCCCTCGGCACCATGCAGGCCAGCGTCCTGGACATGACCCAGGCCTACGCGACCCTCGCCGACCACGGCCGCCGCACCCCCTACACCTTCCTGGAGAAGATCACCAAGGGCGACGACACGATCGGCCTGCCCGCCCGCGAACCCACCCAGGCCATCAGCCGCGAAGCCGCCGACACCACCACGTCCATGCTCGTCAGCGTCGTCGACAACGGCACCGGCACGGCCGCCCTCGCCGCCGGCCGGCCCGCCGCGGGCAAGACCGGCACCGGAGAGCTGGACCGTTCCGCCTGGTTCGCCGCCTACACCCCCGACCTGGTCACCGTCGTCGCCATGATGGGCCAGGACCCGGACACCGGAACCCTCCAGTCCCTCTACGGGGCCCTGGGCGAGTCCCGTATCGGAGGCGGCGGCTACCCGGCCCGCATCTGGGCCGCGTACACGAAGGCGGCACTGGAGGGCAACGACCCCCTCGACTTCGACCTGGAACTCCAGCCCGGCGCGGCCCAGCTCCCCCCACCGCCCCCGAGCGAGTCCGAAACCCCGCGCGAGACCCCGGGAGAACGCCCGCCGACCCCGCCCGGACGCCCTACCCCGCCCGTGCGGCCCACCCCGCCCACCGGCGGACAGAACCAGGGCGGGCAGGACAACGGAGGCCAGAACCAAGGCGGGCAGGACAACGGCGGCCAGAACCAGGGAGGCCAGAACAACGGGGGCCAGACCCAGGGCGGCCAGGACAACGGCGGCGCCAGCCAGGGCAACCAGGGCGGCAACACCACCGGCACCCCGGGTACGGACGGCGGCGCCACCGAAGGGCTCCGCCCGCCGTCCGCGTTCCTGGAGTAACCCGACGGCAGGCGGTGGGGCCGTCAGTGGCCGGAGGTCGCCTTCAGCCCCACCACGGCGACCAGCAGCAGACAGATGAAGAAGATCCGGGCGGCGGTGACGGGCTCACCCAGCACCGCCATACCGAGCACGGCCGCACCGGCCGCGCCGATGCCCACCCACACCCCGTACGCCGTACCGATCGGCAGCGTCTTCGCCGCGTAGGACAGCAGCACCATGCTCGCCACGATCCCGGCACCCGTGAACACACTGGGCCACAGACGGGTGAATCCCTCGGTGAACTTCATCCCGATCGACCAGCCGACTTCGAGCAGACCGGCGACGAGCAGCAGAACCCAGGCCATGACAGGCACCTCCGGAACGAGAGCGGAACGGTTGCGTCGTCTTGTCATCAACCCGGTACGGCGCGTCTCGTCGGGGGTTCCCCACCACCGTAGCAAAAGGCACGGAAAAGGGCCGGTGACCTCGGCCACCAGCCCTTCCACCCGCATCACATCAGAAACATCAGAAAGCTCAGAAAGCTCAGAGAGCTCAGAGGTACAGCCCGGTCGAGTCCTTCGACCCCTCCAGCCGCTCCGCGGCCACGGCGTGCAGGTCCCGCTCGCGCATCAGCACGTACGTCGCACCCCGCACCTCCACCTCGGCCCGGTCCTCCGGGTCGTACAGCACCCGGTCACCCGGCTCGACCGACCGGACGTTCTGCCCGACCGCGACCACCTCCGCCCAGGCCAGCCGCTTGCCCACCGCAGCCGTCGCCGGGATCAGGATGCCGCCGCCCGAGCGCCGCTCGCCCTCCGGCGAATCGGACTTCACGAGCACGCGGTCGTGCAGCATGCGGATGGGCAGTTTGTCGTGGGTGGTGTTCTCGCTCACGCCCCGAACCTACCCGCACCCACCCGCCCCGCACGCCCCAGGGTCGTCACCGCTTGCGGCGCGCCGACACCACCAGCAGACCGATCACACCGGCCGCGAACAGCACGACCGGCACGATCCGCTCCAAGCGCGGCGCCCCGTCCTCGTGCTGCAGGCCGTCCCGCACGTCCGTCACGAGACGGTTCACCGCGACGACGGCACGCCCGGCGGTCTGGTCGACCGTCGAAGCGGCCCTGGCCTTCGCGTCCCCGATGATCGTCTTCGGGTGCACGCGGACGCCGATCTCGTCGAGCGTCTCGGCGAGCTGCTCGCGGCGGCGGACGATGTCCGCCTCGATCTGTGCGGGGGTCCTGGCTTCCGGCACCGCGCTGCCTCCGTCGTCGTGGTCTGTGGGGCGTAGTGCCCCATGAACAGGCTGTCAGCTTAGTCTCGTGGGATAACGATGCCCTCCCGAGGAGACTGTTGAGATGAGCGAGCGACTTCAGCCGGGCGACACGGCCCCCGCCTTCACCCTGCCCGACGCGGACGGCAACGAGGTCTCGCTTGCCGCGCACAAGGGCCGCAAGGTGATCGTCTACTTCTACCCGGCCGCGCTGACCCCGGGCTGCACCAAGCAGGCCTGCGACTTCACGGACAACCTGGACGCGCTGGCCACGGCCGGATACGACGTCATCGGCATCTCCCCGGACAAGCCGGAGAAGCTCGCGAAGTTCCGCGAGAAGGAGCACCTCAAGGTCACCCTGGTCGGCGACCCGGACAAGGAGACGCTGACGGCGTACGGCGCGTACGGCGAGAAGAAGCTCTACGGCAAGACGGTGACCGGGGTCATCCGCTCCACGGTGGTCGTGGACGAGGAGGGCAAGGTCGAGCACGCCTTCTACAACGTCAAGGCGACCGGCCACGTAGCGAAGATCATCAAGGACCTGGGCATCTGACCCACCCGTCCCGCCGGAGCGGCCCGCACCCCACCGGGTGCGGGCCGCTCCGCTTATCGGACGGAACCGGGCGTGACCATCCGACTATCGGCCCGTTACTCCGTACGAGGGCCGCACGCGCGGCCGGACAGAGCACGGAGAGGGCACGCCGTGGGAGAACCGCACGACCGCGACACCCTGACCGCCGCGGTCGCGGCATCGAGGGGCTGGGCCGACCTGATGCGGCGCCTTGGCTTCAAGGAGAGCGGAGGGCGACGCCGCATGCTGCAGGAGAAGGTCACCGCCTACGGAATCGACACCAGCCACTTCGCGAAACGCAGCCCGTGGCGCAAGTACCCCGATGCGGCCATTGCCGCCGCGGCGGCGACGTCCACCACCCTGCGCGAGGTTGCGGTGAAGCTCGGCGCACCCCCCGCCACGGGCACCCTGTCGCACATCGTCCGCCGCATAGCCGCCGCCGGTGTGGACATCAGCCATTTCCACGGCATGCAGCGGGTTGCCATCGAGCTCCCGTTCACCAGGGAGGAGCTTGCGGGAGCAGCATCGTCCGCGGACAGCGTGCGCGGCACAGCTCGCGCCCTCGGGGTGCCGGACGACAGTCGCTCCCGTGCCGCCCTCGGGAGAATGCTCAAGACGCACGGCATAGACACCACCCATTTCCGCAACGCACGGATCAGCATCCCCGAGGACGCGCTGCGCGCGGCAGTTCCGGCGGCGCTGAGCTACGCGGACCTCATGCGCGCCCTCGGCCTGGACGTCAACGACGTGAACCACCGGCGCGTTCGACGCATGGTCGCCCGACTCGGACTCGACGTCAGTCACTTCAGGCGGCGGCCTTGGGCAACCAAACAGGCGACACCCCCGCGAAAGGACCTTGCGGACACCGTCCTGACCATGCTTCCCGAGGGGGCGTCACGCGTCCATCGCCCCCGCCTGCACCGGGCACTACAGGTGATCGGCGTTCCCTACGCCTGCGAGGGCTGCGGCAACACCGGCGAGTGGCTCGGGCGGCCGATCACCCTCCAGATCGATCACATCAACGGGGACTGGCGCGACAACAACCGCGAGAACCTCCGATACCTGTGCCCCAACTGCCACTCACTGACCGACACGTGGTGCCGAAACCGTCGCGCCAAGGCCGGGGCCCTGCCCGTAGACTGAGTGCAGCCCAGACGGACTAGATGTCCGAATTGGTTAATATATCGCGGTTGTGGTGGAATTGGCAGTCACGCTTGGTTTAGGTCCAAGTGGGGTAAAACCCGTGGGGGTTCGAGTCCCCCCAACCGCACATCCACGCCGAAGGCCCCGTACGCACCACGCGTACGGGGCCTTCGGCGTCCCGTGCCCGGCTCAGCCCAGGAGTTCGCGGACCACCGGGACCAGGGCTCGGAAGGCCTGGCCGCGGTGGGAGATGGCGTTCTTTTCCGCCGGGGTGAGTTCCGCGCAGGTGCGCGTCTCCCCGAGGGGTTCGAGGATCGGGTCGTAGCCGAAGCCGCCCGTGCCCGCGGGGGCGGGGCGCAGGGTGCCCAGGAGGCGGCCCTCGACCACGCGCTCGGTGCCGTCGGGCAGGGCCAGGGCGGCGGCGCAGAAGAAGTGGGCGCCGCGGTGCCCGGGGGCGATGTCCCCCAGCTGGGCCAGCAGGAGGCGCAGGTTGGCCTCGTCGTCGCCGTGGGCGCCCGCCCAGCGGGCCGAGAAGATGCCGGGGGCGCCGCCGAGGACGTCCACGCACAGGCCGGAGTCGTCGGCGACGGCGGGCAGGCCGGTGGCCTGGGCCAGGGCGTGGGCCTTGAGGAGGGCGTTCTCGGCGAAGGTGACGCCGGTTTCCTTGACGTCGGGGATCTCCGGGTACGCGTCCGCGCCGACCAGCTCGTGGGGCAGGCCGGCGTCGGACAGGATGGCGTGGAGTTCGGCGACCTTGCCCGCGTTGCGGGTGGCCAGGATCAGGCGGCTGGGCGTGGAGGTCATGGCTCCATTATTTCCGGCCGGCGGGCCCGGCCCCGCGAGCGGGCCAGCGGGTCAGCCCGGGGTGCAGACCTTGGAGATCTCGCTCGCCGCGTCGGCGACGGGCTGGATGTCCGGGGTGGCGTCGCCCTTCTCGATGGAGGTGCGGACGTTCTGGACGGCGGTGTTCATCGAGTCGATGGCCTTGCCCAGGTCGGTGTTGTCCGTCTGGTCGCCGATCTTCTTGAGGTTCGCCTCGATCTGGTTGAGCGCGTTCTGGGCGTCCTGCGGGCTGTTGCCTGCCTGGGAGACGGCCTGCTGGAGGTCGTTCGCGCCGTCCGTGATGGCCACGGCGGTGTTGGCGCAGTCCATGGCCGTGGAGATGGCGTCGCAGGAGGTGAGGGCCGGTATGGCCAGGGCTGCGGCGAGGGCGACGGCGGCGATGCGGTGCTTCGGCTTGACGGACTTCATGTCGGAATCCCCCACAGAACTCGGATGCGTGGACGGGCGCACGGCTTTGACACCGTGCGCCCGTACCCGGAAGGACGCGTATCCGCGCGTCGCGGTTGCCGTTCTAGAGTTCGAGCGCTCCGAGCTGGATCGCTTCCAGGTCCGCGCAGCCGCCGGCGGCGAGGTCGAGGAGGGCGTTCAGTTCCTTGCGGTCGAAGGGCTCGCCTTCGGCGGTGCCCTGGACCTCGACGAAGCGGCCGTCGCCGGTGCAGACGACGTTCATGTCGGTCTCGGCGCGCACGTCTTCCTCGTAGCAGAGGTCGAGGAGGGGCTCGCCGTCGACGATGCCGACGCTGACGGCGGCGACGGTGCCGGTGAGGGGCTTGCGGCCGGCCTTGATGAGCTTCTTCTGCTGGCCCCAGGCGACGGCGTCGGCGAGGGCGACGTAGGCGCCGGTGATGGCGGCGGTGCGGGTGCCGCCGTCGGCCTGGAGGACGTCGCAGTCCAGGACGATGGTGTTCTCGCCGAGGGCCTTGTAGTCGATGACGGCGCGCAGCGAGCGGCCGATGAGGCGGGAGATCTCGTGGGTGCGGCCGCCGATCTTGCCGCGGACGGATTCGCGGTCGCCGCGGGTGTTGGTGGAGCGGGGCAGCATCGAGTACTCGGAGGTGACCCAGCCTTCGCCGCTGCCCTTGCGCCAGCGCGGGACGCCTTCGGTGAAGGAGGCGGTGCAGAAGACCTTGGTGTCGCCGAAGGAGATGAGGACGGAGCCCTCGGCGTGCTTGCTCCATCCGCGTTCGATGGTGACCGGGCGGAGCTGTTCGGGCGTACGGCCGTCGATGCGAGACATGGTGGTGAGCCTAGTCGGTGCGGGGTACGCGCAGACCCCGTCCGGGTGGTCCGGGACGGGGTCTGGGGTGGTGCGGGTCCGGCTAGGGAGCCTGGATCACATCATGTCTTCGATGTCGGCGGCGATCGGGTCGGCGTCGGTGCCGATGACGACCTGGATCGCGGTGCCCATCTTGACGACGCCGTGGGCGCCGGCGGCCTTGAGGGCGGCTTCGTCCACGAGGTCGGGGTTGATGACCTCGGTGCGCAGGCGGGTGATGCAGCCTTCGACCTCTTCGATGTTCTCGATACCGCCGAGCCCGGCGACGATCTTCTCAGCCTTGGTGGCCATGTGTTTCTCCCTGGTGTTACGAAGAACGAGTCTCGGCGGCCGGTGCGTGCGGGGTGTTGTCGTACGCGGTCCGCGTTGTCACGGTAACGCACGGTTGGCCCAGCTACGCGAGCGCGTGACCGGTATCTACCGAATGATGACGATCAGCAGCAACCTGCCCACAACTGGT
Organism: Streptomyces xanthophaeus; assembly: GCF_000725805.1. Taxonomy (GTDB): domain Bacteria; phylum Actinomycetota; class Actinomycetes; order Streptomycetales; family Streptomycetaceae; genus Streptomyces; species Streptomyces xanthophaeus. The sequence continues at coordinate 263,410 of NZ_KL647134.1, forward strand.
CTACACCAGTGTGCCGCACGCGTTGCCACTGCCAAAAACGGGCCGGTCAGGGAGGACGCCGATGAGCGCGAGCAGCGCCGCAGCAGCGCCACAGCCGAAGTGGTGGAACGGTTTGTTCCAAGGGCTGCAGAAGATGGGGCGCAGTCTCCAGCTGCCCATCGCCGTCCTTCCCGCGGCGGGCATCCTGAACCGGCTGGGCCAGGCCGATGTGTTCGGCAAGGACGGTCTGGGCTGGACGGACGTCGCCAAGGTGATGGCGTCCGCGGGCGGGGCCCTGCTGAACGCCGATCTCGGTCTGCCGCTCCTGTTCTGCGTCGGCGTCGCGATCGGCATGGCGAAGAAGGCGGACGGGTCGACGGCACTGGCGGCGGTGGTCGGCTTCCTGGTCTACCGGAGCGTGCTGCGGGCGTTCCCGACGGCGTGCCCCGAGGGGACCACGGACATCGGGGGCGGCTGCCTGGGGCCCGACAACACCTTCGCCGAGTACACGTTCCAGAATCCGGGGGTGTTCGGCGGCATCGTGATGGGCCTGCTGGCCGCGTGGTTCTGGCAGCGCTACCACCGGGTGAAGCTGGTCGACTGGCTGGGCTTCTTCAACGGCCGGCGCCTGGTGCCGATCATCATGACCTTCGTGGCGATCGCGTTCGCGGTGCTCTGCCTGTGGATCTGGCCGCCGATCGGTGATGCGCTGGAGAGCTTCTCCGACTGGCTGGTGGGTCTGGGTTCGTGGGGTGCCGGCATCTTCGGCGTCGCGAACCGGGCGCTGCTGGTGATCGGTCTTCACCAGTTCCTGAACGTGCCGGTGTGGTTCCAGTTCGGGAGCTTCACCAATGCGGACGGGCAGGTCGTGCACGGTGACATCCCGATGTTCCTGGCGGGCGACCCGAACGCGGGGCAGTTCCTCTCCGGCTTCTTCCCGATCATGATGTTCGCGCTTCCGGCGGCGGCCCTGGCCATCACGCACTGCGCGAAGCCGCTGCGCCGCAAGGAGGTGGGCGGTCTGATGCTGTCGGTCGGCCTGACCTCGTTCGTCACGGGCATCACGGAGCCGCTGGAGTACTCGTTCCTCTTCGTGGCGCCGGCGCTGTACGTGGTGCACGCGGTGCTGACGGGTGTGTCGATGGCGGTGACGTGGGCCCTGGGCGTGCACGACGGGTTCAGCTTCTCGGCGGGTCTGATCGACTACGTCATCAACTGGAGCCTGGCGACCAAGCCCTGGATGATCATTCCGATCGGCCTGGCCTTCGCCGTCGTGTACTACGCGGTGTTCCGCTTCGCCATCACGAAGTTCGACATCCCCACGCCCGGCCGCGAGTCGGACGAGGAGATCGAGGAGATGCAGAAGGACAACACCAGGGCGTAGCGCGGCGGCCGCGCCCGGCCGTTGGACCCCTTTCCCGGGCCCTCGGATCTTCGGATCCGGGGGCTTTGGTCATGTCCGGAGGTCCGGCCGGCCGGGGGTTGTGCGGCTCGGGGCTGCGTGTGGTGTAGACCACATGAAATCGAAGGTTCCTTATCTAACCCTCACCGTGTTACAACTGGTCTACACCAGATATTGGTGTAGACCACGCGGGCCTGTCTGCGCCCCCGTACCCCCATTTCTGAGACGCCGCCGTCCCCCGGCTTGCCCCGGCGGCGCCTTGCCCACTGGAGGAAGTTGTGACGACGGCTAGCGCTGCCCCGGCAGCCGAGAAGAAGAAGGGCGCAGGCGTGATGGCGGTCATGCAGCGCATCGGCCGGAGCCTCATGCTCCCCGTTGCCGTGCTGCCCGCCGGTGCGCTCCTGCTCCGCCTGGGTGCGGACGACATGCTCGGTGACAAGGACGTCTTCCCGACCTTCGTCCTCAAGATCGCCGGCTACATGGCCGCCGGTGGTGGCGCCATCCTCGACAACATGGCGCTGCTGTTCGCCGTCGGCATCGCGATCGGCTTCGCGAAGAAGTCGGACGGTTCCACCGCCCTGGCCGCCGTCACGGGTTACCTGGTCTTCCAGAAGGTGCTCGCCACCTTCACCGACAGCAACCTGCCGCAGAAGGCCACGGTCGTCGGCGACAAGATCGTCATGGTGGACGCCGCGGTCAACGCAGGTGTCCTCGGCGGTGTCGTGATGGGTGTCATCACGGCCCTGCTCTACCAGAAGTTCTACCGGACCAAGCTGCCGGACTGGGCGGGCTTCTTCGGCGGCCGTCGTCTCGTCCCGATCCTCTCCGCCTTCGCGGGTCTGCTCACCGGTATCGTCTTCGGTCTGATCTGGCCGGTCCTCGGCACCGGTCTGCACAACTTCGGTGAGTGGCTCGTCGGTTCCGGCTCGGTCGGCGCGGGCATCTTCGGTGTCGCCAACCGTGCGCTGATCCCGATCGGCATGCACCACCTGCTGAACTCCTTCCCGTGGTTCCAGGCCGGCTCCTTCGACACCCCGACCGGCGCCGTCCACGGTGACATCGCCCGCTTCCTGGCCCATGACCCGACCGCCGGACAGTTCATGACCGGCTTCTTCCCGATCATGATGTTCGCCCTCCCGGCGGCCTGCCTCGCGATCGTCCACTGCGCCCGCCCCGAGCGCCGCAAGGTCGTCGGCGGCATGATGTTCTCCCTCGCGCTCACCGCGTTCGTCACCGGTGTGACCGAGCCGATCGAGTTCACCTTCATGTTCATCGCCCCGGTGCTCTACGCGATCCACGCGGTGCTGACCGGTGTCTCGCTGGCCCTGACCTGGGCCCTGGGGATGCGCGACGGATTCGGCTTCTCCGCCGGTGCGGTCGACTTCCTGCTGAACCTGGGCATCGCCAACAACCCGTGGGGCCTGGCCGGAGTCGGCCTCTGCTTCGCGGTGGTCTACTACTTCGTCTTCCGCTTCGCGATCACCAAGTTCAACCTCCCGACGCCGGGCCGCGAGTCCGACGAGGAGCTCGCCGAGATGGCGAAGGCCGAGGCCAAGTAGGTCTCAGCACCCGCTCACATCAGGACCGAAGCCCCTGCCTTTCCCTACGAAAGGCAGGGGCTTCGGCCTTTGCCCGTTCCTTAGCGTGGAGATATGACGGAACCGCGCATCCTCGACCTCGACCGTGACCAGCTCGCCGCCCTGCGCGGCCGGGCGCTGACCCGGGCCGTCGCCGCCGCCGAGGGGCGGACCATGGTCGCCGAGGTCTTCGCCGAACGTGCCGCGATGTCACCCCACCCGGACGGCCGCGGCGTGCACAACGCCGAGCTCGTCGCCTCCTTCGGCGCGGACCTCGTCGTACTGAACCTGATCGAACGCGCCTGGGACGGCGAACGGCTGCGGCTGCCCGGGCTGGGCGAGTTCACCTCCTTCACCGAGCTGGCCCGGGTGATCGGGCGGCCGGTCGCCGTGAACCTGGAGCCCGGCGACGTACCGGAGATCCGCCGCGCGAAGCCGGAGTACGCCAAGCGGCTGGTGGACATGGGCGCGGCCATGCTCTGCATCACCGCGAACCCCGGCACGGGCGGCTCGTACGAGGCCATGGCGCGGGTCACCGAGGAACTGCGCCGGGGGCTCGGCGACGACGCGGCCCTGTGGTCGGGGAAGATGCACCACGCCGGGCACCCCGAGCGGGTCACCACTGCGCGGCTGACCGCGCTCGTCGACGCGGGCGCGGACGGGGTGGTCATGCCGCTGCCCGGCACCCTGCCGGGGGTGACGCGGGAGCTGGCCGCCGCCGCGGTGGCGGCCGTGCAGGACGCGGGCGCGATCGTGTTGGGCGCCATCGGCACCAGCCAGGAGGGCAGCCACGCGAACGTGGTGCCCCAGCTCGCGCTGAACGCCAAGGAGGCGGGCTTCGACGCCCACCACTTCGGGGACTCCTACATCCCGGGGATGTGCGACCCGGAGGTGATGTACGCGTACTCGGTGGCGATCCGGGGCCGGCGGCACACCTGGAACCGGATGGCCCTCGGCGGCCGCCGGGCCCGGAGCGCTCAGGCCTCCGTGCCGTCCGCGGTGTAGTCCGCGGTGCGGCGGACCGCGCCGAAGCGCGGGAAGATCCGCTCCACCGCGAACGCGTGCTCCTGCGCGTCGAACCCGGACATGGCGTCGGCGACGAACTCCACCTCGTAACCGTGGTCACTGGCGGCCCGCGCGGTCGACTCCACGCCCATGGTCGTGACCAGCCCGGCGTGCACCAGCGTGTCCACGCCGAGGGCGCGCAGCCGCTCGTCCAGGCCGGTGCCGTGGAAGGCCCCGACGGTCTGCTTGACGAGGAGCACGTCGCCGGGGCGGACCAGGTCCTCGGCGAAGCCGCTGCCCGGTGGCTGCTCGGCCACGCCCGGCCGCTCCACCCGCACCAGCACCACGGGGCGGCCGTCGGCCCGGAAGGCCTCGGCCAGCGTGCGGCAGCGCTCCAGCACCTCCTCGCCGGAGTGCGGTGCGACGGGCAGGGCGATGATGCGCGGCATCAGGTCGACGAGGATCAGCGCGGAGGTCATGCCGGGATGGTAGCCAGGCCTGCCGGGGCCTGCGGGCCCGGCCGCGGCGGCCGTCCTCAGAGCTCGTAGACGGCGCCCGAGCGGGCCAGGTCGACCGGGCCGTCGTAGACCGCGCGGGCGTCGGCGATGTTCTGGGCGGCGTCCGTCCACGGCGGGATGTGGGTGAGGACGAGACGGCCGACCTTGCCGCTGCTCGCGTACTCGCCCGCTTCGCGGCCGTTGAGGTGGAGGTCGGGGATGTCTTCCTTGCCGTGCGTGAAGGAGGCCTCGCACAGGAAGAGGTCGGTGCCCTCGGCGAGCAGTCCCAGCTCGGGGCAGACCCCGGTGTCCCCGGAGTAGGTGAGGGCGCGGCCGCCGTGCTCGATGCGGATGCCGTACGCCTCGACCGGGTGGCAGACCCGCTCGGTGCGGACCTGGAAGGGGCCGATCTCGAAGCTGCCGGACTTCAGGGTGCGGAAGTCGAAGACCTCGCTCATGGACCGCTCGTCGGGGACGTCCTCGTAGGCCGCGGTCAGGCGCTTCTCGGTGCCTTCGGGGCCGTAGACGGGGATCGTGCCGCAGCGGCCGCCTTCGTGGCGGTAGTAGCGGGCGACGAAGTATCCGCACATGTCGATGCAGTGGTCGGCGTGCAGATGGCTGAGGAAGATCGCGTCGAGGTCGTAGAGACCGCAGTACCGCTGGAGGTCTCCGAGGGCGCCGTTGCCCATGTCGAGGAGCAGCCGGAAGCCGTCGGCCTCGACGAGGTAGCTCGAACAGGCCGATTCCGCGGACGGGAACGACCCCGAGCAGCCGACGACGGTGAGCTTCATGGAGCGTGAACCTCCGTGGACGGTCCGTGGACGGAATGCGGGCCGTGCGTGGGTCGAGCGTAAGGCGCGAAACGTCCGGTCGCTCCTCCGCGGCGGGCCGTTGTGGGGGGAATCACCTGCGCTGTCACCCGGGGGAGCGACAGTGCGCACGGGCGTTGCCATGCCGGGGCGTTCCCGCGCGGTTACGGTCGGAACATGGACACGTCCTGGTGGCCCGCGGTGGCCGCGGTCGTGGCCGTGGCGCTGGCGATGCTGGTCGCGGGGGGCCGGCTGGGTCTGCCCCGGCGGTCCCCGGCTGCGCGCGGGACCGGTCCCGCGCCCCGGCCGGGGCCCGGTGAGCTGTGGTGTCTGGCGGACGGCCGGACGTGCCTGGTGCTGGCGGTGGGGCCGGCGCGGAGCCACCGGGCGCGGGTCGCGTGGATCACCGGGAAGTACGACGACCGGCGGGCCGGGGTGATCCCGCTGCCCCCGGGGACGGTGGGGGCGCAGGGGCGGGCCGGTTTCCTGGAGGCGGACCGGCCCGCGGAGGTGTCGCTGTGGGAGTTCCGGACGCGGCTGGGCACGCTGGATCCGGCGGTGTGGGACGAGGTCAAGGGGCTCGGAGGTGGTGAGCGGTGAAGCCGGTGGTGCGGCTGCGGCGGGTGTACGACCCGGTGGAGCCGGGGGCCGGCGGGGACGGGGTACGGGTCCTGGTGGACCGGCTCTGGCCGCGCGGGCTGGCGAAGGAGGCGGCCCGCGTGGACCGGTGGCCGCGGGCGCTCACTCCCTCGACGGAGCTGCGCAAGTGGTTCCACGCGGGCGGTCCGGCCGACGAGTTCCGGCGCCGCTACGAGGCGGAGCTGGCCGCTCCGGAGGCGGTGGCGGAGCTGGACCGGCTGCGGAGCCTGATGGCCGCGGGCCCCGTCACCCTGCTGACCGCCGTCAAGGACCCGGGGGCGAGCCACGCCGCGATCCTGGCAGAGCTGCTGGGCGGAACCTGAACCCGGGCGGGGCCCGGTCCGCCGCCTGAACCCGGGCGGGGCCTGGGCCGGGCCTGAACCCGGGCGGGGCCTGGGCCGGAGTCTGAGCCTGGGCCGGAGCCTGAGCCCGGGCCGGAGTCTGGGCCGGGCGGAGCCTGCCTGAGCCGGGGCGGAGCCTGAGCCGGGGCCTGAGCCTGGGCGGGGCCTGGGCGGGGCCTGGGCTGGGCCCGGGCGGCGTCGGGGCCTGGGGCTCCGGCCCGGTCCCCGCGCGGCATGCTCCTCCGGGCGGGGCCGGATTCAGCCCCGCCCGGGGCCCGGGGCAGCACCCCGGCGGCGGAGTCGCGCGGGGCGGCGACTCCGGCGGTGGAGTCGCGCCCGGTCGGCCCGGGGCGGCCGCGCAGCGCCTATGCCCAGAGCTGGCCCTGGAGGACCTCGATGGCTTCCTCGGTCGTGGCCGCCGTGTAGACGCCCGTCGAGAGGTACTTCCAGCCGCCGTCGGCCACCACGAAGACGATGTCGGCGGACTCGCCCGCGGCCACCGCCTTGCGGCCGACGCCGATCGCCGCGTGCAGGGCGGCTCCGGTGGAGACGCCCGCGAAGATGCCCTCCAGCTGGAGGAGCTCGCGGGTGCGGGTGACGGCGTCCGCCGAGCCCACCGAGAACCGGGTCGTGAGGACGGAGGCGTCGTACAGCTCCGGGACGAAGCCCTCGTCCAGGTTGCGCAGGCCGTAGACCAGGTCGTCGTAGCGCGGCTCGGCCGCGACGATCTTGATGCCCTCGACGTGTTCGCGCAGGTAGCGGCCCACGCCCATCAGGGTTCCGGTCGTGCCCAGGCCCGCGACGAAGTGGGTGACCGAGGGGAGGTCGGCGAGGATCTCCGGGCCGGTCGTCGCGTAGTGGGCGCCCGCGTTGTCCGGGTTCCCGTACTGGTAGAGCATCACCCAGTCCGGGTGCTCCGCCGCGAGTTCCTTGGCCACCCGGACGGCGGTGTTCGAGCCGCCGGCCGCCGGCGACGGGATGATCTCGGCTCCCCACATGGCCAGCAGGTCGCGCCGTTCCTGGCTGGTGTTCTCCGGCATCACACACACGATGCGGTAGCCCTTGAGCTTGGCCGCCATCGCCAGCGAGATGCCGGTGTTGCCCGAGGTGGGCTCCAGGATCGTGCAGCCCGGGTACAGCCGGCCGTCCTTCTCCGCCTGCTCGACCATGTGGAGCGCGGGGCGGTCCTTGATCGAGCCGGTGGGGTTGCGGTCCTCCAGCTTGGCCCAGATCCGCACGTCGTCCGAGGGCGACAGCCGGGGCAGCCGGACCAGCGGCGTGTTGCCGACCGCGGCCAGTGGGGAGTCGTAACGCATCAGACAGCGCCGCCGGCCACGGCCGGGAGGATGGTGACGCTGTCGCCGTCCTTGAGGCCGGTGGAGATGCCCTCCAGGAAGCGGACGTCCTCGTCGTTGAGGTAGACGTTCACGAAGCGGCGCAGCTCGCCGCCCTTGGACTCGTCGACGATGCGCTCGCGGATGCCCTTGTGGCGGGTCTCCAGGTCCGAGAAGAGCGCGTCCAGGGTGGCGCCCTCGCCCGTCACGGCCTTCTCGCCGTCGGTGTAGGTGCGGAGGATGGTCGGGATGCGGACCTCGATGGCCATGGATGGCTCCAGTGTCGTGAAGGGGCGTGGAGAACGTGAACCGCGCGGTTCTTGTGCGCCCCCGCGCGAGAGGGGCTGTGGTGCGTGGTGCTCTGTGGGGCTCAGGCAGCGGGACAGATGGAGCTGGCGAGGCGGCACAGGTCGACGTGCAGCCGCGCCACGAGCAGCAGCCTGCCGGGCGTCTCGATGCTCACGTCGTGGGGAACCATGCGGTCATGTTAACGATTCCCGGTCCCCCGTTTGGAGTGTGATCCCGCATCGTGGACGGAAGCGGCTCACATACTGGTCAGTAGGCCTCTACGACCTGCACTTCTTCTTCCGTGATCACGCCGTCGACGATGCGGTAGGAGCGGAACTGGAACTCCCCGAGGCCGTCCTTGTCCGCCGTGGAGACCAGCACGTAGTGCGCGCCGGGCTCGTTCGCGTAGGTGACGTCCGTGCGCGAGGGGTACGCCTCGGTCGCGGTGTGCGAGTGGTAGACGATCACCGGCTCCTCGTCCCGGTCGTCCAGTTCGCGGTAGAGCTTGAGCAGATCCTTCGAGTCGAACTCGTAGAACGTGGGCGAGCGGGCCGCGTTGAGCATCGGGACGAAGCGTTCGGGGCGGTCGGTGCCCGCCGGGCCCGCCACGACACCGCACGCCTCGTCGGGGTGGTCCTGGCGGGCGTGCTCGACGATCTGGTCGTACAGGGCCTGGGTGAGGGTCAGCATGAGCGACAGGATAGACAGACGGGCCCCTGCGTACCGAGGAGTGGTACGCAGGGGCCCGGATGCTGGACAGCCCGGCCCGGACACCTGGTCCGGCGGGTGCGGTTCCCGGCCGTGACAGGCGGCCGGGACCCGCGTCGGGTGGCGGCTAGGCGGCCTTGTTGAAGGCGGCGCCGCGGGGGTTGCGGGACTTCAGGACCAGGTAGGACAGGCCCAGGACCAGACCCCACAGCGGGGCGCAGTACAGCGAGACGCGGGCGTCCTTGTCGATGCCCATCATCACGATGACCATGCCGATGAACAGCAGGGCGAACCAGCTGGTCCACGGGGCGCCGGGGGCGCGGAAGGAGGACTGCGGCAGCTCGCCGCGGTCGGCCTTGGCGCGGTAGCGGATCTGGCAGACCAGGATCATGATCCAGGCCCACATGCCGGAGATGGTGGCGAAGGAGACGACGTAGTCGAAGGCCTTGCCCGGGGCGACGTAGTTGATCCAGACGCCCACCAGCATCAGTGCGGCGGAGAAGGTGGTGCCGATCAGCGGGGTGCCGTTCTTCGTCAGCTTGGTGAAGAAGCCCGGGCCCTGGCCGTTGAGGGCGAGGTCGCGCAGCATGCGGCCGGTGGAGTACATGCCCGAGTTGCAGGAGGACAGGGCGGCCGTCAGCACCACGAAGTTGACGATGGCGGCGCCGACGCCGAGGCCCATGCGCTCGAAGGCGGCCACGAAGGGCGAGACGCCCGGCTGGAAGTGCGTCCACGGGACGACCGACAGGATCATGATCAGCGCGCCGACGTAGAAGACGGCGATGCGCCACGGCACGGTGTTGATGGCCTTGGGCAGGGTCTTCTCGGGGTCCTTGGACTCGCCGGCGGTGACGCCGACCAGCTCGACCGCGAGGAAGGCGAACATGACGATCTGGAGGGTCATCAGCGTGCCGCCGATGCCCTTGGGGAAGAAGCCGCCGTCGTTCCACAGGTTGCTGACGGTGGCGGTGTCGGCCGCGTCGGAGAAGCCGATGGTGAGGATGCCGGCGCAGATCAGGATCATGCCGACGATGGCGGTGACCTTGACCATGGAGAACCAGAACTCCAGCTCACCGAAGAGCTTCACGGAGATCAGGTTGGCGCCGTAGAGGATGACCGTGAAGATCAGCGCGTACGCCCATTGCGGGAAGCTGTCGTGGGTCCAGTACGCCATGTACTGCGCGGCCGCGGTGACCTCGGTGATGCCGGTGACCACCCAGAACAGCCAGTACGTCCAGCCGGTCACATAGCCCCAGAACGGCCCGAGGAACTCGCGGGCGTAGTCCGAGAAGGAACCGGAGACGGGGCGGTACATGAGCAGCTCGCCCAGGGCCCGCATGATGAAGAAGATGACCAGGCCCGCGATGGCGTAAGCCAGGATCAGGCTCGGGCCGGCCTTGGAGATCGCCTTGCCCGCGCCCAGGAAGAGGCCGGTGCCGATGGCTCCGCCGATGGCGATCATCTGGATCTGGCGGGCGCCGAGGGCGCGGTGGTAACCCTCGCCCTCGCCCTGGCCGCCCTCGGGCGTCCTGTCGTGCTGCTCGACCTGCACAGAGGTCATGTCTGGTGAGCCTTTCTCCACGCCGGGCAGCGCCTTCGATCTGGCGACTGCCCGGTCCTCGATCCCCCCGGATACGGATGGAGTTGCACGCCGGCGGTCAGCCGGTTCAAGCGGCCGCGGGACATGGGTGGCGTCCCTTCGGCGGTCGTGAAGATTTATCACGTGCTTATGGGTGACCGAGGGGTCGAAATGTGGCGTGGAGCACAGGAAATCCGGGACATAGCTCCTGAAACAGATCAGACCACCGCATGGCGGTGATCTGATCGTTATCCGGATTTGAGCGTCCGCTGAGCGAACGGTGTCCACCTCTGAGGATCATCTGAGGGTTACCCGGGAGTCGCCGGAGGGTCCTCCATGACCCCGGGGCCTCAGAGCGTCTCGATGAGCGTCTCCTGGAGGCCTCCGAGCCAGAGGTACGCCATCACCATGGGCTTGCGCGGGTCGTCGTCCGGCAGCCGGAACAGCACCGCGCTCTCGTCGTCCTCGGTGATGTCGAGCCGGGCCGCGATGGTCAGGCGCAGGTCGTTGAGGGCGCCGAGCCAGCGCAGCGGCTCCTCGCCGGTCAGCTCCAGCACGGCAGTCCCGTCGCCGTCCGGGGTGAGCCCGTCCAGGCTGCGTACGACGGCCAGCGCGTCCTCGCGCTTGCGGGAGCGCAGGTCGTTCTCGGTGAAGCGGCGGAACTCGGCCGACCGGGCCGTCAGCTCGGCCGGGTCCACACCCGCGTCCCCGGCGCCGTCCGGGGCTCCGTAGGCGTCGGGGAAGAGACGGGCGAGGGCGGGGTCGGACGGGGGTTCGGAGGGGCCCTCGGCGAACAGTGCGGCCAGCGGGTCAGCGTCCTCGGCCGGTTCCGGGGCGCCGGGACCGATCAGCTCCAGCAGCTGGACCGCCAGGGAGCGCAGGATGGAGACCTCGATCTCGTCGAGCGCGATGGCGGCTCCGCCGCCCGCGAGGGACTGGAACGTGCCGCCCATCAGTTGCGGTCCTGGGAGAGGGTCGCCCACAGGCCGTAGCCGTGCATGGCCTGCACGTCGCGTTCCATTTCCTCGCGGGTGCCACTGGAGACGACGGCGCGCCCCTTGTGGTGGACGTCGAGCATCAGTCTGTGCGCCTTGTCCTTGGGGTAGCCGAAGTACGCCTGGAACACGTACGCCACGTAGCTCATGAGGTTGACCGGGTCGTTGTGCACCAGGGTCACCCAGGGGACGTCGGGTTCGGGGACCGCGAAGGTCTCTTCGGCCGATTCGGTGCGTTCGATCTCAATAGGAGCAACACTCACTCGTCCCATGCTGCCACTGTGACGGGCCCGTCGCACAAACGGGCCCTACATCTCGTCACTCTGACGAAATGTGCGCTAGCATCCGTGACATGAACCCTGCGGACCTGGGCCTGCCGGTGGACGTGCCGTCGACAGCGCTCTTCACGGACCATTACGAGCTCACGATGCTGCAGGCCGCCCTGGCGAACGGCACCGCCGACCGCCGCTCGGTCTTCGAGGTCTTCACCCGCCGGCTGCCCGAGGGGCGGCGCTACGGCGTGGTGGCCGGAACCGGCCGGGTGCTCGACGCGGTCGAGAACTTCCGCTTCGACGGCGCGGTGCTGGACTTCCTGCGCGAGCGGGCCGTCGTCGACATGCGCACCCTGGACTGGCTGGCCTCGTACCGCTTCTCCGGCGACATCTGGGGCTACCCGGAGGGGGAGGTCTACTTCCCCGGCTCGCCGCTCCTGCGGGTCGAGGGCAGCTTCGCCGAGTGCGTCCTGCTGGAGACGGTGATCCTCTCCATCCTCAACCACGATTCTGCGATCGCCGCGGCGGCCTCCCGGATGTCCTCGGCGGCGGGCGGCCGGCCGCTGATCGAGATGGGCGCGCGGCGCACCCACGAACTGGCGGCGGTGGCCTCGGCGCGCGCCGCCTACGTCGGCGGCTTCGCCTCGACCTCGGACCTGGCGGCCGGTTTCCGGTACGGGATCCCGACGGTCGGCACCAGCGCCCACGCCTTCACCCTGGTCCACGACGACGAGCGGGACGCGTTCACCGCGCAGGTGGCCTCGCTGGGCAGCGGGACGACGCTGCTGGTGGACACCTACGACGTCGCCGAGGCCGTGAAGACGGCCGTGGAGGTCGCCGGCACCGGCCTCGGCGCGGTGCGGATCGACTCCGGTGACCTGCTGCTGGTCGCCCACCGGGTGCGCCAGCAGCTGGACGAGCTCGGCGCCACCTCGACGCGGATCGTGGTCACCTCGGACCTCGACGAGTACGCGATCGCCTCGCTGGCCGCGGCCCCCGTGGACGCGTACGGCGTGGGCACGCAGCTGGTGACGGGCAGCGGGCACCCGACGTGCTCGATGGTCTACAAGCTGGTGGCGCGCGCGACCTCGGCGGACCCGAAGGCGGCGCTGGCCCCGGTGGCGAAGAAGTCCTCCGGCGGCAAGACCTCGATCGGCGGCCGCAAGTGGGCGGCCCGCCGCACGGACGCCGACGGGGTGGCCGAGGCGGAGGTGATCGGCACGGGCCCGGTCCCGGCGGCCCTGGCGGGCTCGCAGCTGCTGGTCGAGCTGGTGAAGGGCGGCGAGGTCGTCGCCCGCGAGCCGCTGGAGGCGGTGCGCGAGCGCCACCGCACGGCCCTCGCGGGGCTGCCGCTGTCCGCGACGCAGCTCTCACGGGGCGAGGCCGTGATCCCCACCGAATACGTGTGACCGGGACGCCCCCCGGTCCCGGGACCGGGGGCAGGGCCGCCGGTTTCGGGAAGGGGCGGGGCGGGGGATGAGCCCCCGCAGGGCCCGCCGCACACCATCGAACCGAAGGGCACGCGAAATGCACCGCGCACTGATCGTCGTCGACGTCCAGAACGACTTCTGCGAGGGCGGCAGCCTCGCGGTCACCGGCGGGGCCGATGTCGCCGCCGCCGTCACCGAGCTCATCGGCCAGGCCACGGCCGGCTACCGGCACGTCGTCGCCACCCGGGACCACCACGTCGATCCCGGCGCGCACTTCGCCCGGCCCCCGGCCGAGCCGGACTACGAGACCTCCTGGCCCGTGCACTGCGTCGCCGGGACGGAGGGCGTGGGCTTCCACCCGAACTTCGCTCCCGCCGTGGCGTCGGGGGCCGTGGCCGCCGTCTTCGACAAGGGTGCCTACGAGGCCGCGTACAGCGGCTTCGAGGGGACCGACGAGAACGGCGCGACCCTGGCCCAGTGGCTGCGCGACCGGCACGTCACCGAGGTGGACGTGGTCGGGATCGCCACCGACCACTGCGTACGGGCCACCGCCCTGGACTCCGCCCGGGAGGGCTTCACCACCCGCGTGCTGCTGGACCTGACGGCCGCCGTCGCCCCGCACACCACCGCCCGCGCCCTGGACGAGCTGCGGGCGGCCGGAGTGGTCCTCGTGGGCGACCGGGCCGCCTAGAACGGGACCCGGGGAGCCGCACGGGAGCCCCGGGGCGCCCCGGGGCATCCTGGGGAGCCCCGGGGCTCCGCGGGCTGCGCTAGGTGCCCAGCAGGGCCCGGATCGGGTGCCAGAGCTCCTGCGCGCGATCGGGCGCGCAGCGCCACAGCAGGCCGTCCGGATGGTGCAGGACGGCCGTGACCTCGTCCGGCGTCGGCGGCTGCGCGTTGCCGCGCAGGTACACCGCCCGCATCCCGAGGTTCCGCAGCCTGGTCAGGGCGCGGGCCCGGTTCGCGGCGTGCACGAGCACGCGGACACTGGCGCTGTCGCCGCCGTCCGCGAGCGGCCTCGGCAGTGTGAGCGCGACCACCACACTGCCGCCCGGCAGTCTGACGAAACCTCCACCTGGCATGTCTGTCATCTCCCCCGTCAATAAGAAACTCGCACCACGCATCTAAACGCGAACGGCCGCCGCCCGCTAGAGGGCGACGGCCGATCATGCTTTGACCTGCGGTTTTACCGAATTACTTCTTCGAGGGGCCAACCTCGACGGTCATGACCTCACCGTCGTAGGTCTCCTTCAGGATCTTGATCTTGGTGTTGGTGTCAGTGACCTTCACCGATCCGGTCGGGTTCTCGTCGGAGTAGTACTTGCCCGGGGTGCGGTCGTCGAAGACCAGGTTCGTGGGCTTCGGCTTGAGGAAGAGCGACTCGCCGTTCTTGTGCAGCGTGAACGCGTCCGTCGAGTAGGCGCTGAAGGTCGCGTCGTACGGCTGGATCTTGTTGCGCAGCAGCGTGCCGTCCGCCCACTTCATGGGCTTGGCGTTGGCGTCGATCGGAAGGATCAGACCCTGGCCCGGGTGCTGGCTGGTGTTGTTGTCCTTCTGGGAGGTGTCCCACTGCCAGATCAGCAGACCGTCCTGGTACGGGTAGTGCTCGACCCAGTCCGGACGGGTGTTGCCGAAGCCGAAGTTGTACGGGCCCACCTTGAGGGTGGAGTCGTACGAGACGTAACGGCGGTTCTCGGCGATGTAGTACTGCGCGTACTCCTTGGTGAAGCCGGCGCCGATGCGCGAGAAGCCCTTGCCGGTCCAGCCGTTGTCGCCGTTCTCGGCGCCGTCGGCGAACAGGGTGGCGCCGTCCGCGGTGATGTTGACGGCATCGGCCGTGAAGCCCTTGCCGCCCGCGCCGCCGTCCGTCTGGTAGCGGAAGCGGAGGTCGACCTTCTTGCCCGCGTAGGCGTCGAGCGGGAAGTTCAGCGACTTCCAGGCACCCGAGACACCGGTCAGCGACGGGCTGCCGGAGGCGTCGACCGGGAGGGCCGCGCCGTCGGCGGTACCGGCGAGGGGCGTCCAGGTGGCGCCGCCGTCGGTGGAGGCCTCGGTGTAGAGGTAGTCGTACTCGGCCTCGATGTCCCACCAGCCCTTGAGCGACAGGGCGGCGGAGGTCTTGCCGGTCAGGTCCACCGAGCGGGTCAGGGTGTTCTTGAGGTCGTCACCCATGTTGCTCCACCACTGCGAGGAACCCTCGGCGGGAGCGACGACGTCCGTCTGGACCTTCTTCTTCGGCAGGTCGACGACCAGGGCCTGCTTGTCCTTGGTGTTGTACTCCGAGACGCCCAGCTTGTGGGTGGACTTCGTCGCGGCCTTGGCCTGGTCGTAGTTCAGCCAGCCCAGCTGGAGCTTGTCCCAGGCGGTCATGTCGCCCGGGAGGTCGCCTATGGAGTCCTGGCCGGTGCCGAGCCAGGAGCCCGCCGACATCAGGGACCAGAAGCCGACGCCGTTCTCGCCGCCACCGGAGGTGTCGTAGAGGTCCGGCAGGCCGAGGTCGTGGCCGTACTCGTGCGCGAAGACGCCGAGGCCGCCGTTCTCGGGCTGCATCGTGTAGTCGCCGACCCAGATGCCGGTGTCACCGATCTGGGTACCGCCGGCCTTGTTGTTCTCCGGGCCGGTCTTGCCCGCCTGGGTGCCGTAGGCGTACCAGCGGTGGGCCCACAGCGCGGTGGTGCCCTGCACGCCGCCGCCGGCCGACTCGTCCTCGCCCGCGTGGACGATCTGGAAGTGGTCGATGTAGCCGTCGGGCTCGTTGAAGTTGCCGTCGCCGTCGAAGTCGTAGCGGTCCCACTGGTCGTACTGGGCCAGCTGCGCCTTGATCTGGGCGTCGGTCTTGCCGGCCTTCTTCTGGGCCTCCGTCCACGCGAGGACGCCGTCCTTGACGGTGTCCCACACGTTGGAGCAGTTGGTCTGGCCGCAGTAGTTGGAGCCGTAACGACCCTCGTTGTACGGGACCTTGACCCAGTCGGAGACCTCGCCCTCGACCGAGTAACGGCCCGAGGAGGTCTTCTCGTAGTAGGTCTTCAGCGAGTGCTTGCCCTCGCCCGTGGCGAAGTACAGGTCCTGGAAGTAGTCGCGGCTGAAGTCCTTGCGCCAGGCGGTGCTGTTGTCCTGGGCACGGTCCGGCTGCGCGATCGTGTTGTGCAGCGGACCGGGGGTGCCGCCGTACTTCGGGACGGGGGGCTTGGGGCCCTCCGCGCCGTCCGGGTCGAACATGGTCGTGTTGTCGACCTGGTCGCCGAACTCGACGAGGATCGTGAAGATCTTGTCGGTCTTCTCGCGGCCGAGCTCGACGTACTTCTTCTCGTCCAGCTTGACGACCTTGGAGGCGCCGCGCTGCTCGACGTCCTTCTTGCCCGAGAGCACCTGGTCAAGGGCGGCCTCGCGCTGCTGCGCCTGCTGCTTGCTGAACGGACCTTCGAGGTCGTGCTTGACGTGCTCCTTCGACGGAGCCGTGGGGTCCTGCCGGTCTACGGCGGGTGCGCCCCGCTGGTCGTCGGCCTGGGCAGCGGTGTAGAAGGCCCCGGAAGCCGCGGTCGCGGCCAGGGTGACCCCGATCGCGGCAACGCGCAGGGTGCGCCTTCTGGCGGAGTTGCTGGTCACTTGATGTCGTTCCCCTCCCGCGGCCGCAACGTAGGTCGGAACGTCTCCATAGGAGCGGGGGGTTCCGCGCGGCGCGCGTCTCAAGTGACGACATTTGACCGGAGAGAACCGAGAAAAGACAGACCTTGACTTGGTCCTTACAACTGCACTATGCGGTCAGCGAGTTCCGGTATCCGGACGTTCCCCTGCCATACGGGGCGAAGGGCGCTTCCCGGCCCCCGTCACGGTGCTCTGGGATGACCCCGTGCGCCCCCTGTGCTCCGGCACCGTGGGTTAGGTCACGCTTACCGGTAGTTCCGCTCGGGCATCCCTGGTCGTAGAGTCACTTGACGCGCGACCTAGTTGAGCCGACTCCCCCTCCCGCCTTGAGGACGGATATCGCCATGCCGCGTCCGACTGCCGCACAGCTCTTCTACGGGTCCGCCACCGTCGTCGTCTCGACGATCGCCATGCTGCTGCTGTCCCGGACGAGCACCGGACTCGGTGTCGCGGTCATCTCCGCGGCCGCCCTGGCCCTCGGTCTGCTCGTCGCCGTCACCGTGCCGGTCCCCCGGCACCGCGGCCGCCACGCGGTCCGCACCCGGCCCGCCGCGGCCCCGGCGGACGCCCGGGTGCCCGAACCCCGGAAGGCGGACAGCGAACACCCGGTGCACCACTGAGGCGTTCGTCACTCCGCTCGGCGCTCACCCTGCGAAATCGGCCGAAAGCAGCCGGAGTTGCCCGATCTCGCGCCGTGACGTGTCGCGCGTGGGCCGCGCGGAGGATGCCTGGTGCCGTGGCCTAGTTCGACCGGACCACCACGGTCTTGGCCACCTTGTCGTGCAGACCCTGCTTGTAGGGCTTGTCGACGAGGATCGAGATGACCAGGGCGATCGGCCACAGGCAGAAGCAGCAGATCAGCGTCGGCAGCCAGAGCACGGCGGCTCGGCTCAGGGCCGCGTTGGACTGCGGGACGCTGCCGTCGTTGAGCATCGCGACGCGCAGGCCCATCGCCTTCTTGCCGACGGTCTGGCCGTTCTTCTTGGTGAACCACCAGTCGTACCCGACGTAGGCGACGATCGAGATCAGGGTCATGATCAGGCCGCTGCCGCTGTAGGACCGGGTGACGACCTCGCTGATGTCCTCGCCCTCGTTCGTCTCGACCATGTAGCGCTTCGTGCCGAAGGCCAGCTGGATGAGGAACAGGGGCACGGCGATGATCAGCACGTCGATGATCCGCGCGGCGAGGCGCTTGCCGAAGTCGGCGAGCGGGGGCATCCCCGCGAGCGGATCGGGCATGCCGTAGCCGCCGCTGCCGCCGTACGGGTCCCCGCCGCCGCCGTAGGGGGGAGGCGGGGGCGGATATCCCCCGCCGCCGCCCGCGCCGCCCGCCCCGCCGGGGGGAGGCGGGGGCGGGTAGCCGTCACCGCCGGGCGGCGGTGAGCCGTACGGCGAACCACCCGACGGCGGAGTCGGTCCCTGGGGCTTCTTGAGGAACGGGTCGTCCTCGGGCGGCTGGCCCGGCGGCGGCTGGTCGGTACTCATGGCCCGAGTCGAACCCGGCTCCGGGACCCCCGCAACGGGAACGCGTCCGTTCGGGGGGCCGGGCTGGTCCGGGCGGGGGCAGCGGGCCCCGGGTGGGGGCAACGGGCCCCGGGAAGGGGCTCAGCGGGCCACGTACGTCTTCGCCGCCTTGTCGTGCCAGGCCTGCCGGCGCGGGCGGTCCACGAGGCACCACAGGCTGCCCGGGAGGCCCAGGAAGGCGTACACGAGCCAGCGGCGCAGGGCGGCGCCGAAGGCCGGCGGGCGCAGGGTGGCGGTGGCCAGCACCCGGACGCCGAGCAGCTTCTTGCCCGGGGTGCGGCCCCAACGGGCGGTCGGCAGGACCTCGTAGAAGACCCCGAAGAGCAGGACCGCGCCGAGGACCAGGCCGAGGTGGCCGGCGACGGTGGCGTCCACCAGCCAGACGGTGGTGGCGCGGCCGCTGCCGCGAGCGGCGTCCACCTTGGCCTGGACGTGGGCGGTGGTGACGGGCACGAGGGGCAAGGCGGCCCCCGCCGCGACCGCGCCCAGCACCAGGGAGTCCAGGAGGCGGGCCACGCCCCGGCGCACCAGCCCCGCGGGGCGTACGGCGCGCTCGGCCATCCGCTCGAACACGGCGCGGGCGGTGGACTGCGGACGGGCGGCCGGAGCGGCCTCGGCAGCCTCTGCGGCCGGGGCGGCGGCCGCCGCCGGGACGGACGGGCGGACTCCGGCGGGCCGGGGCGCCCACACCTCCGCCCGCGGCGCTGCCTGTTCGGGGGCGCGGGCCGCCGTGGGCCGGGGCGCGGCGGGGCGGGCCATGGCGGGCTCCGGGGTGCGCCCGCCGGTACGTGAACCCGGCACGGGCCCGCGCGGCAGCCAGTCCTCGGCCCCGGCCTCCTCGGCCGGGAGCACCGCCGGGGCGGCTGCTGCGGCGCGGGGGGCGGCGGATGCGGCGCGGGGGGCCGCCTCTGGCCAGGAGGAGGTCATCCCGGACCCGGAACCCGACCCGCCGGGGGCGTCGGGCCACGCGGGAGAGGCTGCGGGCGCGGCCGTCGCCGCTCCGGCTGCTCCGGCCGCCGGGGCCTCGTCCTGCGGCCAGGCCCGGGCCGGAGCGGCGGCGTCGTCCCAAGGCCGGACGGGGGCGGGGGCAAGCGCCGGAGCCTCGTCCCGGGTCCGGGCCGGGGCGGGAGCCGGGGCCTCGTCCCAGGACCGGGCAGGGGCCGAGCCGGGAGTCTCGCCCCAGGACCGGGCCGGGGCGGGGGCGGGAGCGTCGCCCCAGGGCCGGGCCGGGTCGGCGGCAGCCGGAGCCTCGTCGCAGGCGCGGGCCGGAGCCGGAGCCTCCTCCCAGGACTGGGCCGCGGCCGGGGCCGGGGTGGAGGCGGCCGGGGAGCGGACCGACAGGATGCCCGCCGGTGCCTGCGCGGGGAACCGGGCCGCCGCAGCAGCGGCCGGACGGGCCAGCGAGATCCCCGCCGGACGGGCGGCCGGCTGCCCCGCCTCGGGTTCTGCAGGACTGCCCCACGACACCTGCTGGTCGCGCGGCCCGCCGAAACCCGCCTGCTGGGCGGGGTCGGCCTGCCACACCACCGGCTCGGGGCCAGGGCTCGGCGAAGGCTCCGGTTCGGGCAGCGCCTCGGTCGCGGAGGTCTCGTCGAGGAACACCGGCCCCGTCTCCTCGGCAGGCGCGGCGGGCGCGGCAGGCGCGGCGGGCGCGGCAGGCGGCGCGGGGCGGCTCGTGCCCGGAACCCAGGACGCGCCGTTCCAGTACCGGACGAACCCTGGGATGGACGGATCCGGGTAGTAGCCCTCGCGGGCCGCTTGCTCGCCGTCACCAGGGGAGGCCGTCAATGTCCCCAACTCCGATCGTGGCTTGAGGCTTGTGCAGGGGAGGACCATAGCCAAGAACCGCCCCCCGGCAGGTCCGGTAACGGGAGAATGCAAGCCTTCGGGCGAACCCCGGGGATACGACTGTTTCCGGTCACCCGACAGAAATCGGCCAATCTCCCTTTCGTTGCCCGAAGTCGCGTCATAACCCGTCACCCCCCGGCTCTCTCGGTGTGTGGGGCGCGATCCGGCCCCGCACACCGAAGCGAAGCGCACACGAGCGCACCGAAGTGAGGCCGTCATGCACCACCCCGCCATCGAGCGCGAGCTGGAACTCAAGCTGGTCCTGTCCCCCGAGCGCAGCGTCCCCGTCCCCGCGCGGCTCCTCTACCTCACCGAGGACCCGTACGCCGTCCACATCACCTTCCACACCGGTTCGAGCACCCCGGTCAACTGGACCTTCGCCCGCGAGCTCCTCGTGGAGGGCGTGTTCCGGCCGTGCGGTCACGGCGACGTACGGATCTGGCCCACGAAGGTCGACAACCGGTCCGTGCTCTGCATGGCCCTGAGCTCCCCCGACGGCGACGCCCTGCTGGAGGCCCCGGCCGTCTCGGTGTCGGCCTGGCTGGAGCGGACCCTGCGCATCGTGCCGCCCGGCACCGAGGCCGAACGGCTCGGGCTGGACGCGGCGCTGGCCGAACTCCTCACCCCGACCCCGGCGGACGACCTGTGGCTGCGCGACCCGTGGCCGTCGGACGAGTCGGCCGACGGGGACGTGTGACGCCCGGCGCGCGGGCACGGCCGCGGCCGCGGGCGTCAGAAGAGCTTGCCGGGGTTCAGCAGGCCCAGCGGGTCGAAGGCGTGCTTGACGGCGCGCTGCATCTCCACGCCCACCGGGCCCAGCTCGCGGGCCAGCCACTCCTTCTTCAGCACCCCGACCCCGTGCTCCCCGGTGATCGTCCCGCCCAGCTCCAGGCCCAGCGCCATGATCGCGTCGAAGGAGTCCCGGGCCCGCCGGGTCTCGTCCTCGTCGGCCGGGTCGAAGCAGACGACCGGGTGGGTGTTGCCGTCGCCCGCGTGGGCGCAGACCCCGATGAGCAGGTCGTGGCTCCGGGCGATGGCGGCCGTCCCGTCGAGCATCTCGGCGAGCCGCGACCGGGGCACGCACACGTCGTCGATCATCGTGGCGGGGCGCAGCGTCTCCAGGGCGGTCAGCGACATCCGGCGGGCCTGGAGCAGCAGTTCGGACTCCGCCTCGTCCTCGGCGGGGACCACTGCGGTGGCCCCGGCGGCGGTGCACAGCTTCCCCACCTCGGCGAGCTCCTCGGGGGCGTGGGGGGTGTCGAAGGCGGCGAGCAACAGGGCCTCGGTGGTGTCGGGCAGGCCCATCTTGCCCAGCGCGTTGACGGCCCGGACGGTCGTACGGTCCATCAGTTCCAGCAGGGAGGGCGTCAGCCCGGCCTCCATGACGGCGCAGACGGCCTCGCAGGCGGCCGCGGCGGAGGGGAACTCGGCGGCCAGCGCGAGCTGTCGGGGCGGCGCGGGCCGCAGGGCGAGGACGGCCTGGACGACGACGCCGAGGCTGCCCTCGGAGCCGACGAAGAGCCGGGTGAGGTCGTATCCGGCGACCCCCTTGGCGGTACGGCGGCCCGTGCGCAGCAGCCGCCCGTCCGCGAGGACCACGTCGAGGCCGAGGACGTACTCGGCGGTGACCCCGTACTTGACGCAGCACAGGCCGCCGGAGGCGGTGCCGATGTTGCCGCCGATGGTGCACTGCTCCCAGCTGGAGGGGTCGGGCGGGTAGTACAGGCCCTGGGCGGCGACGGCCCGCGAGAGCACGGCGTTCACCACGCCCGGTTCGACGACGGCGATCCGGTCGACGGTGGAGACCTCAAGGATCCGGTCCATCTTGACGAGCGAGAGCACGATGCAGCCGTCGGAGGCGTTGGCGGCGCCCGACAGGCCCGTACGGGCGCCCTGCGGGACCACGGGGACCCGTAGGGCGGTGGCGGTGCGCAGGACGTGCTGGACCTGTTCGACGGTGCGGGGCAGGACGACGGCTGCCGGGCTGCCCGCGGCGCAGAAGCCGGCCATGTCGGTGGCGTAGGAGGCGGTCACCCCGGGGTCGGTGAGCACCGCCTCGGCCGGGAGGCCTTCCCGCAGTCGTGCGAGGAGTCCGTCGGGTACGTCTCGGGGCCGGGTGCGCAGAGCGTCGTCCATGGGCTCAGCCTGGCATCCGCCGCCATCGGTGTGAACACGCCCGCGCCCCTCTTCGGACACCTCGGCGAGCTCTTCATATTGACGCACAGTGACCCCATGCACCGTTTCGACCGTATCGACGAGGAAGCGCAGCAGCCCGCGCCGCCCGTGACCTTCACCGGCCGCAAGACGCTGGTGGCTGCCGCGGTGACGGTGGTCCTGATCGCCGGGGCGTTGCTGATCCGGCCGGCCCGCACCGGCGACGACGCCCGCCCTCCGGGGCCGAGCGAGCGGGCCGCCTCGGCGGTCGGCATGGGCGCGCCCGCGGCGGCCGTGGACCTGACGGCCCTGGTCGCGGACCGGGAGAAGTGGCTGGCGACGCACGCCGACGACGACGCCTCCTGGGCCGTGCTGGGCGCCGCGTACCTGGAGCAGGCGCGGCGCACCGCGGATTCGGGCTGGTTCCCGAAGGCGGAGAAGGCGCTGAAGCGGTCGCTGGAGGTCCGCCCGGCCGAGAAGGGCAACTTCGACGCGATGACGGGCATGGGCACGCTGGCCAACGCCCGCCGGGACTTCGGCACCGGGAAGAAGTGGGGCGAGCTCGTACGGGCGCAGGCGCCGCGTCGGTGGACGGCGTACCCGGTGCTCGTGGACGCGTACACCGGGCTCGGCGACTACAAGGCGGCCCAGGCGGCGATGGAGCGGCTGCTGGAGCTCCGGCCGGGTCTGGCCGCGCACCTGCGGGCCTCCCAGGTCTACCGGGACCGCGGCTGGCGCGAGGACGCGGCGATGTCGATGGAGCACGCGGCGGGTGCGGCGAAGTCCCCGGCGGAGAAGGCGTACACGCTGTTCCGGCTCGGCGAGCTGGCGTGGGAGCGGGGCGACACGGCGCAGGCCCTGCGGCAGTACGAGGGCGCGCTGCGCACGGACCCGGCGCAGGCACAGGCGCTGGGCGGGCGGGCCAGGGCACTGGCCGCGCTGGGGCGCAGCGGGGAGGCCGTGCGGGACTACCGGATGGCGCTCGGGCGGACCCCGGAGCCGCGGCTGGCGCTGGAGCTGGGCGAGCTGCTGGAGTCGCTGGGGCGCACCGAGGAGGCGCGCACCCCGTACGACACGCTGGGCGCGATGATCGCGCGGGACGGTACGAACGGGGTCGACGAGGACGTGGTGCTGGGCCTGTACGAGGCGGACCACGGCGATCCGGCGGCGGCGGTGCGACGGCTGTCGCAGGAGTGGTCGCGGCACAAGAGCGTGCAGGTCGCGGACGCACTGGGGTGGGCGCTGCACCGGGCGGGAGAGGACGCGGCGGCGCTGGAGTACGCGAAGAAGGCGACGGAGCTGGGGCTGCGGAGCGCGGAGTTCGCGTACCACCGGGCGATGATCGAACGGGGTCTGGGCGACGAGGCGGCGGCCCGCCGGCACCTCCAGGAGGCCATGCGGACGAACCCGGTGTTCTCCCCGCTGCGGGCGCCGCTGGCGAAGAAGGTCCTCGACATGATCGGGCAGCCGCCGCCGGGGGGACCGGAGAACCTCCAGCCGACCGCTCCGTGGGTGGCGCCGGAGCTCCCGAAGGCGGCGAAGCCGAAGCCGGAGACGAAGCCTGAGCCAAAGGCGAAGGCCGAACCGAAGACCGAACCGAAGGGCGATCCGAAGGCCTCGCCGTCGCCGTCGCCCTCCGCGTCCTCCCGCTGACGGCCTCGGCGCGGTCCCCCGGACGGGGTCCGGGGGACGGCGCTCGGCCGACGGCCGGCCGGCTGGCGGCTAGAGGTTGCCGCGCTTCTCCTGCTCGCGCTCGATCGCCTCGAAGAGGGCCTTGAAGTTGCCCTTGCCGAAGCCCATCGACCCGTGCCGCTCGATCATCTCGAAGAAGACCGTCGGCCGGTCCTGCACCGGCTTGGTGAAGATCTGGAGCAGGTAGCCGTCCTCGTCGCGGTCGACGAGGATCTTCAGCTCGCGCAGGGTCTCGACCGGCACGCGGGTCTCGCCCGCCCACTCGCCGAGGGTGTCGTAGTACGAGTCGGGGGTGTCCAGGAAGGAGACCCCGGCGGCGCGCATGGAGCGGACGGTCGCGACGATGTCGTTCGTGGCCAGCGCGATGTGCTGGACGCCCGCGCCGCCGTAGAACTCCAGGTACTCGTCGATCTGCGACTTCTTCTTCGCGATCGCCGGCTCGTTGATCGGGAACTTCACCTTCAGGGTGCCGTCCGCGACCACCTTGGACATCAGCGCCGAGTACTCGGTCGCGATGTCGTCGCCCACGAACTCCTTCATGTTCGTGAAGCCCATGACCTTGTTGTAGAAGGCGACCCACTCGTTCATGCGGCCGAGCTCGACGTTGCCGACGCAGTGGTCGATGGCCTGGAAGGTGCGCTTCGCCGGGGGCTCGACGATCGGGTTCGCGGCGACGAAGCCCGGCAGGTAGGGGCCGGTGTAGTCCTTGCGCTCCACGAGCGTGTGGCGGGTCTGGCCGTAGGTGGCGATCGCGGCCAGCACGACCGTGCCGTGCTCGTCCTTGACCTCGTACGGCTCGTCCAGGCCGCGCGCGCCGTGCTCGACGGCGTAGGCGTAGGCGGCGCGGGCGTCCGGGACCTCGATGGCGAGGTCGACGACGCCGTCGCCGTGCTCGGCCACGTGCTCGGCCAGGAAGCGGCCGCGGTCCGTGGACGGCTTGATGACCGAGGTCAGGACGAAGCGCGCGGCGCCGTTGGACAGGACGTAGCTGGCGGTCTCGCGGGTGCCGTTCTCCGGTCCGGAGTAGGCCACGAGCTTCATGCCGAAGGCGGTCGAGTAGTAGTGCGCGGCCTGCTTGGCATTGCCCACGGCGAAGACGACGGCGTCCATGCCCTTCACCGGGAAGGGGTCGGCCTCACGCGCGGTGTGCGGGGTGGTTTCCAGGTTCGCCAAAGACTCAGTCATGAGCGCAGAGTCCCGCCGATCCACAAGCTGCGCAATAGTTTCGAAATCTGCTGTACATACTGTGCAGCCCAGGCGCAGGATGATTGAGACATCTGTGCACTATGACCACTCCCCGCCCAGCCTGGAGGCACTCATGGGAATCGACGACCTGGACGGCCGGCTCATCGTCCTCCTGGCCCGAGAGCCCCGGATCGGGGTCCTGGAGGCCTCCCGGCGGCTCGGCGTGGCCCGGGGCACCGCGCAGGCCCGCCTCGACCGGCTTCAGTCGAACGGAGTCATCCGCGGGTTCGGTCCGCAGGTGGATCCGGCGGCACTCGGCTACCCGGTGACCGCCTTCGCCACCCTGGAGATCAAACAGGGGCAAGGGGCCGACGTGCGGGCCCACTTGGACGGCGTACCGGAGGTCCTGGAACTGCACACCACCACCGGCCACGGGGACATGCTGTGCCGGCTCGTGGCCCGGTCCAACGCCGATCTCCAGCGGGTGATCGACCGGGTCGTCGGGTTCGATGGGATCGTTCGGGCTTCGACAGCGATCGTCATGGAGAATCCCGTTCCGCTGCGGATCATCCCCCTCGTCGAGCAGGCGGCGGAGGACGACACCCGCTGAGGTGACGCGCAGGCCGTCCCGGGCCGTCCGGGCCGGACACAGGACGGGGTGACACGGCGTGAGCTTCTGGAGCTACCTGTCCTTCCGCCACGAGCAGCTCCTGACCGACGCCTTCCAGCACGCCAGCGCCGTCTTCCAGTGCATGCTGATCGCGACCGTGCTCGGCATCGGCATCGGGCTGGTCAGCTACCGCAGCGGCTGGGGCTCCAACTTCGCCGTCACCACCACCGCCTCCTTCCTGACCATCCCGTCCCTGGCCCTGATCGGCCTGCTGATCCCGCTGGTCGGGCTCGGGGTCCCACCGACCGTGATCACCCTGACCCTCTACGGGCTGCTGCCGGTCGTCCGGAACTCGATCGTGGGCCTGCGCGGGGTGGACCCGGCCCTGGTCGACGCCGCCAGGGGCATCGGCATGTCCCGCGCCGCCCAGCTCCTGAAGGTGGAGCTCCCGCTGGCCTGGCCGCCGATCCTCACCGGGATCCGGGTGGCGACCCAGATGCTGATGGGCATCGCCGCGATCGCCGCGTACGCCTCCGGTCCCGGCCTCGGCAACGAGATCTTCCGCGGCATCGCCTCCCTCGGCAGCGCCAACGCGATCAACCAGGTCCTGGCCGGGACCCTCGGCATCATCGTCCTCGCCCTGCTCTTCGACGCCGCGTACGTCCTGCTCGGCCGCCTCACCATCCCGAGGGGGATCCGTGTCTGAGCCGACCCCGCCCGCCGCCACCACCACCTCCGCCACCTCCGGCGCCGCCATCCAGCTGGAGAACCTGACCAAGCGCTACCCCGGCAATCCCAACCCCTCCGTCGACGAGGTCTCGATGGAGATCAAGGCGGGCGAGACGGTCGTCTTCGTCGGCCCGTCGGGGTGCGGGAAGTCCACCACCCTCAAGATGATCAACCGGCTGATCGAGCCCACCTCCGGCCGGATCAGGATCGGCGACGAGGACGTCACCGACATGGACCCGGTCAAGCTGCGCCGCAAGATCGGCTACGCGATCCAGTCCTCGGGGCTCTTCCCGCACATGACGGTCGCCGAGAACATCGCCCTCGTACCGAAGATGACCGGCTGGTCCAAGTCCAAGGTCAAGGACCGGGTCGAGGAGATGCTCGACCTCGTCGGCCTCGACCCGCGCGAGTTCCACGGCCGCTACCCGCGCCAGCTCTCCGGCGGCCAGCAGCAGCGCGTGGGCGTGGCCCGGGCCCTGGCCGCCGACCCGCCCGTCCTGCTGATGGACGAACCCTTCGGCGCCGTCGACCCGATCACCCGCGACCACCTCCAGGACGAGCTGATCCGGCTCCAGCACGAGCTGCACAAGACGATCGTCTTCGTCACCCACGACTTCGACGAGGCCATCAAGCTCGGCGACCGGATCGCGGTGCTCCGGGAGCGCTCGCACATCGCGCAGTTCGACACCCCCGAAGCCATCCTGACCAACCCGACGGACGACTTCGTCTCCGGCTTCGTCGGCGCGGGCGCGGCCCTCAAACGGCTCAACCTGACCCGCGTACGGGACGTGGAGATCGCCGAGTTCCCGACCGTGTCGGTGGACGACCCGCTCCAGCAGATCTTCAACACCCTGCGCGGCGGCGCCACCAACGAGCTGCTCATGCTCGACCGGCGGGGCCGCCCCTACAAGTGGCTGCGCCGCGGCGACCTGATGCGGGCCAAGGGCTCGCTGGCCCGGGCCGGCCAGCTGGTCCACGACACCGTGACCCGGGACGCGACCCTGCACGACGCCCTGGAGGCGGTCCTCATCGACAGCGGCGGCCGGGTCGCGGTCACCGGCCGCCGCGGCGAGTACATCGGCGTCGTCGACATGGAGACCCTGATGAACTCGGTGCACGAGATGCTGGAGGCCGACCGGCTGACGGCCGCCGAGCACCAGCACGACCTGGAGGAGCTGCGCCACCACCGCACGGACCAGGAGCTCGAAGGCGGGGCGGGCGGCCCGTGACCGTGACACCGCCCCCGGGCGCCTCCCCCCGCCGGCCCCCGGACGAACGCCCGCCCGGCGAGCACGAGGTCCAGGGGCACGCCTTCCGCGACCTCGCCTTCGCCGACGACCCGCTGGGCGGCGCCGAGGAGCCCCCGCCCCCGGCTCCCGGGCCCGCGCGCCGCATCACCTGGCGCAAGCTCGTCGTGCTGCCCTCCGTACTGGCGCTGATCCTGCTCGCCACCTGGCTGTGGATCGACTCCCTGACCCTCGACGTCATCGAGAGGAACTCCCTGGGCAATGGCAACGTGCAGCTGCGGCTGCGGCAGCACGTGCAGCTCACCGTGATCTCCACCTTCTGGGTGCTGATCATCGCCATCCCGCTGGGCATCGCCCTCACCCGCCGCCGGCTGCGCCGCGCCGCGCCGCTGGTCACCGCGCTCGCCAACATCGGCCAGGCCACCCCGGCGATCGGGCTGCTCGCCCTGCTGGTCATCTGGCTGGGCATCGGCCCGTCCACGGCGATCATCGGCATGGTGGCCTACGCCGTGCTGCCCGTGCTCTCCAACACGGTCGCGGGGCTGCGGGCGATCGACCCCCTGCTGGTGGAGGCCGCGCGCGGGGTCGGCATGTCGCCGACGGGCGTCCTGACGAAGGTGGAACTGCCCCTGGCGGTCCCGCTGATCCTGGCGGGCGTACGGACGGCGCTGGTGCTCAACGTCGGCACCGCCACCCTGGCCACCTTCGGCGGCGGCGGCGGCCTCGGCGACCTGATCACCTCCGGGATCCAGACCCAGCGGATGCCGGTGCTGGTGGTGGGGTCCGTACTGACGGTGGTGCTCGCCCTGTTCGTGGACTGGCTGGCCTCGCTGGCCGAGGCCTTGCTGACCCCGCGCGGGCTGGAGGCGTAGATGCGGACGCGGACCTTCGGCGGACGGACGGCGGCCCTCCTCGCGGCGGCCGTACTCGCGGCGGCCGGACTGGCGGGCTGCGGGCTCAAGAGCGGCTCGCCGATGGTGGACGAGGTGACGCCGGGCAAGCTGGGGCTGGGCGAGCCCCTCAAGGGTGCCTCTCTCACGGTGACCTCGAAGAACTTCAGCGAGAACATCGTCCTCGGGCAGATGATCGGCCTGGTCCTCAAGGCCGCCGGCGCCGAGGTGCTGGACCGCACCAACCTGCCCGGCTCGATCAGCGCCCGCGAGGCCGTGGCCAAGGGCGACGCCGACGCGATGTACGAGTACACGGGCACGGCGTGGATCACGTACCAGGGGAACACCGAGCCCATCGACGACCCGCAGGCGCAGTGGGAGGCGGTGCGCGACGCGGACCTGAAGAACGGGGTGGCCTGGCTGCCCCAGTCCTCCCTCAACAACACCTACACCCTGGCCATCAGCAAGAAGAACAACGCCAAGTACGGGCTGAAGACCCTCTCGGACGTGGCGGAGCTGGCGCGCAAGGACCCGTCGGCGGTGACGCTCTGCGTGGAGAACGAGTTCGCCTCCCGCCAGGACGGGCTGCCCGGCATGGAGAAGGCGTACGGGATGAAGATCCCGGCGGGCAACATCCAGAAGATGGACGCGGGGATCATCTACACCCAGGTCTCGAAGTCCGACTCCTGCCTGCTCGGCGAGGCCTACACCACGGACGGCCGGATCAAGGCCATGGACCTGGACACCCTCGCCGACGACCGGCGCTTCTTCCCCAACTACAACGCGGCGCCCGAGCTGAACGCGAAGACCCTCGCCAAGTACCCGGTGATCGCGGAGCTGTTGGACCCGGTGACGAAGAAGCTGACGACCGAGGTGGCGCAGGAGCTGAACGCCAAGGTGGACGTGGAGGGGCAGGACCCGCACGAGGTCGCCAAGGAATGGCTGCTCAAGGAGGGGTTCATCAAGGAGGGCTGAGCCCGGCCGCCGCCAACCACACTGATCCGGGCTGGAGTTCCGGAGAAGGTGTTGCAAAGAAACCCTTGCAGAGGAATCTTTGCAACTCTACGGTGGGGCCATGCCCGAGATGAACGCCCGCACCCCCGAGCCCGGCGCCCGCGTCCTCGACGCCCGCTCCCTTCGCGGCCTCGCCCACCCCCTGCGCATCCGCATGCTCTCCGCCCTGCGCCACGACGGCCCGGCCACCGCCTCACAACTGGCCGAGCGGCTCGGCGAATCCAGCGGCTCCACCAGCTACCACCTGCGCCAGCTCGCCGCCCACAGGTTCGTCGAGGACGCTCCCGGGCACGGCAAGGGCCGCGAGAGGTGGTGGCGGGCCGTCCACGACGGCACCCAGTTCGACGAGTCCCTGATGTACGACGAGAACCCGGAGACGCGCGGAGCCGCCGAGGCCTTCCTGCACGAGATCGCGACCTTCCACACGCAGGAGATCAGCACCTGGCTCGGCGACGCCCACGCCTGGTCCAGGCAGTGGCGCGGCACCTCCTCGGACCTCAGTGACTTCACGCTGCGGCTGACGCCCGAGCAGAGCCACGAACTGATCGGCAGGATGCACGAGCTGGTCAACAGCTATCGCGACCTGCCGCCGGCCGAGGGTGCGGAGACGGTCCGCGTGCACACGCACGCCTTCCCCCGCCGCAGCCGCGGCTGACCACCCGCCCC
>NZ_KL647134.1:293539-326410 GCF_000725805.1 Streptomyces xanthophaeus
CCCCGCCCGCCGCACAGAAGGAGTCCTGCCATGCCCGCCCGCCCGTACGACCGGCCGCACGACCGACGGCACGACCGCACCGGGCAGTACGCGACATGAGCCGACGGCCCTTCGCCGCGGTCCTGGCCGCCAACGCGATCTCCATAGCCGGTAGTTCGCTCACCCTCATCGGGGTCCCCTGGTTCGTCCTGCAGACCACGGGCAGCGCCGGCCGGGCCGGGGTCGTCGCCTTCTGCGCCACCCTGCCCGTGGTCGTCGCCGCACTCGTCGGCGGGCCCGTCATCGACCGGATCGGCCGCCGCCGGGTCTCCGCGGCCTCCGACCTGGTCTGCGCGGTCTCGGTCGGCGCGATCCCGCTGCTGCACCACGCGGGGCTGCTGGAGTTCTGGATGCTGTGCGCGCTGATGGCCGTCGGCGGCCTCGTGCACACCCCGGGGCTCACCGCCCGTAGCGTCCTGCTGCCGGACCTCGCCGCCCACGCGGGCACCACCGTCACCCGGGCCGCCGGTCTCTACGACGCGGTCTCGCGCGGGGCCCGGATGGTCGGGGCGGCGCTGTCGGGCCTGCTGATCGCCGCCTTCGGCGCCGAGACCGTCCTGCTGCTGGACGCGGCCACCTTCGCGGCCTCGGCGCTGCTGGTGACGGCCTTCCTGCGCGGGGTCCCGGCCGCCGAACCCCGGCGCGGCCGCGGGAAGGTCTCCTTCGCCTCGTACCGGGCCGAACTCGCCGAAGGCTGGCTCTTCCTGACCCGCGCCCGGCTGCTGCTCGGCGTCACCGTCATGGTGATGATGACCAACGGTCTCGACCAGGGCTGGTCCTCGGTGCTGCTGCCCGTGCACGGCCGCGAGAACCTCGGCGGGGCCACCTCGCTCGGCCTGATGATCTCCCTCTTCGGCGGCTCCGCCCTGCTCGGCGCCCTCTTCTACGGGGCCTGGGGCGAGCGGTTCCCGCGCCGGGCGGTGTTCACGGCGGCCTTCCTGGTCTCGGGGGCGACCCGCTACGTGGTGGCCGCCCTCACCGACACCACCCTGCCGCTCGCGGTGACGATGGCACTGGCCGGCTTGGGCGCGGGCATGCTCAACCCGATCCTGACCACCCTCACCTACGAGCAGGTCCCCGAGGAGCTGCGCAGCCGCGTGTCCGGCGTGGCCACGGCGGGCTGCGAGCTGACGATGCCGCTGGGCGGGCTCGCCGCGGGTCTGCTCGTCGACGGGTTCGGGGTCGCGAAGGCGCTGCTGCTGTTCGGCGGCGCGTACCTGCTGACCACGCTCGCGGCGCTGGTCTTCCCGGCCTGGCGGGGCATGGACCGCGACCGGGTCAGCAGGCCGGGACGGGCTCTCCCCGGTTCAGGGCGCGCAGCGCGTCCACGGCACCCGACAGCGAAGTGACGGGGACCAGCTTCAGCCCTGCGGGGAGCTCGGACTGCGCGTCCGAGCACTCCGCCTTCGGTACGAGGAACACGCTCGCCCCGTCGCGGTGTGCGGCCTGTGTCTTGAGGGCCACGCCGCCGACCGCGCCGACGGTGCCGTCCGGGCTGATGGTCCCCGTACCGGCGATGGTGCGTCCGCCGGTGAGTTCGCCGCCGCTGCCGTCGCCGTCGAGCTTGTCGACGATGCCGAGGGAGAAGAGGAGGCCGGCGCTCGGACCTCCGACGTCGGCCAGGTTGAGGTCGACCTTCACGTCCTTGGGGTCCTTGTGGAGGAAGCCGAGTGCGGCCTCGGCCGCGGTCGACTGCGACTTGGCCATTTCCTCCAGGTTGTGTTCCTCGGTCTCCTCGGTGGTTCGTCCGGAGGGGTAGATGGCCTCCTTGGGCATGACCGCCCGGTCGGCCCGGAACCAGCTGTCGACGAGCTGACCCAGGTCCACCTCCTCGGAGGGGCCCGGGGCCTGGATGGTCGTCATGAGGAGCCGGCCCTTGGTCTCACGGACGGGGGCACCGGTGACGCTGATCACGTTCTTGCCGTCCCGCGCGCCGAGCACGTCGGCCGTGAGGCCCGGCTGGGCCAGCACGAAGGGCAGCGGCGCGAAGGCCGCGGCGGCGAACAGGCCGAGCACGGGCACGGCGCAGAGGGCCAGGGCGGCGGGACGCGGCAGACGTGTGAGGCGTGAGAGCACCCGGTCAATCTATCGGTCCGCGCCCCCGGCCCCGGGGCCCGGCGTGGCCCGGCGCCCCGGCGGGAGTGCCGGGGCCCGCGGTCAGCGGAGCGCGTCCGCGACCTCGCGCGCCGCGTCGACCACCCGCGGTCCGACCCGTTCCGGCACGGCGTCGGCCAGCATCACGACGCCGACGCTGCCCTCCAGCCCGGTGATGCCGACGAGCGGCGCGGCGGCGCCACTGGCGCCCGCTTCGAGCTCTCCGTGGGTGAGGGTGTAGCCCGGCTCGATGAGGGAGCCCTGACGGGCGGCCAGGATGGCCCGCCCGGCGGCCCCGCGGTCCAGCGCGTGGCGGAAACCGGCCCGGTAGGCCACGTGGTAGTCCGTCCAGGTCGGCTCCACCACGGCCACGGCGAGCGCCTCGGTGCCGTCGACGAGGGTCAGGTGCGCGGTGGCCCCTATGTCCTCGGCGAGGGACCGCAGCGCGGGCAGGGCGGCCTCGCGTACGAGCGGGTGGACCTGCCGGCCCAGTCTGAGCACCCCGAGCCCGACCCGGGCCCGCCCGCCGAGGTCACGGCGGACCAGGGCGTGCTGTTCGAGGGTGGCGAGGAGCCGGTAGACCACGGTGCGGTTCACACCGAGGCGGTTGGAGAGCTCGGTGACGGTCAGACCGTGGTCGGTGTCGGCGAGCAGTTTGAGGACTCTGAGCCCTCTGTCGAGAGTCTGGGAGGTTTCCGCGGTCACGACGCCTCTCCCTCTTTCCGTGGGCGGCGGTGACTCTCGGGGTGGCGCGCCGCCGGTCCCGCGGCGGCGCACGGAGAGGCCGCCGGTAGCGGCCATGGCACCGGCTGCGCTCCCGCGGCGGCGCTGCCACGGTGCGTTCGATGCGGGGACAGTAGCGAGCGGGTTCGCTGAGCGGAAGGGCTCGTCCAGAATCCGGGCGCCTGCTACCCGTTTATGCCGGTTAATGACCGACACCGGTGTCAATTCGTGACCTCTTTTCCACACGACTCCTTTACAACCCCATTACTCTGAGCATGTTCAAAACGATATTCGGTTGGCCCTGGGGGGGACGTGCTTCCGCGCGCCCAAGGCCGCACGGAGGGAAACCCAGCACTCATGAACTTCAAGCGCCTGGCCGTCGTGGCCGCCGCCGCCGTCGTCGGTCCGACGGTCCTGATGGCCACCCCGGCGATGGCCGACGAGGCCCAGAACCCGGCCGTCTCGACGCCGGACACCGCCCCCAAGGACGACGCGGCTCCCGCCGAGGCCCCTGCGAAGGAGGCCCCGGCAGCGGAGGCCCCCGCCGCCGAGCAGCCGGCCGCCGAGGCTCCGGCCCCGGTCGTCCCGCCCGTCGCCCCGGCCCCGGTCCTGCCGCCCGTCGCCGACACCCCGGCCCCCGCGCCGGCCCCGGCCGTCCCGCCGGTCTCGGAGGCTGACGAGAACCTGGGCGAGGACGAGGACTGGGTCGCCACCGGCCCGAAGCTCGGCCTGGGCGGCATCCCGGCCACCTTCAAGACCGGCGGCGACTGGACCCAGTTCCAGGTCTCCATCGACAACACCACCGGCAAGGCCCAGGAGAGCTACGTCCTGGTGCTGGCCGTCGCCAACGAGTCCCTCGAGCTGGACAAGAACGACGTCCAGGTCCAGGTCTTCTTCGGTGGCGCCTGGCACAACGTCGACATCATCGACGACGGCGGCACCCCCGTCGCGCTGCTGACGGACGACCTGCAGATCCCCAAGGGCTCCCTCGACCTCCAGGTCCGCATCAAGTTCAGCGCGGGCGCCCCCACGGGCGAGATCGCCATCGCGGCTGCCGGTGGCAGCAACGTGGACGAGAACGTCTGGTCCGACACCGTCTGGACCGAGTCGAAGATCGTCAAGGGTGGCAACAGCACCAAGCCCAACGGCGGCTCCAAGCCCGTCGAGCAGGTCGGCCACGTGACCACCCCGGGCACGGGCTCCGGCACCGGTACCGGCACCACCGCCAACACCGCCGGCCAGCTCGCCGAGACCGGCAGCGACGCGGCCACCACCTGGGCGCTCGGCGCCGGCGGTGTGGCCCTGGCCATGGGCGCCGCCCTGGTCGCCGGCACCGGCCGTCGCCGCCGCCCGACCGCGTAACCCTCGGGAACACATGCGAACGGGGTCCGTGCGAACATCCGCACGGACCCCGTTGCGCATTCTGTGGGACCTCACCGCATCCGCGTGGCCCACTCCTGGACCTTCTTGATCCGCTCGCGCAGCTGTCCCGCCGTCGCCTCCGCGCTCGGCGGCCCGCCGCAGACCCGGCGCAGCTCGGTGTGGATCACTCCGTGCGGCTTGCCGCTCTGGTGGACGTAGGCGCCCACCATCGTGTTCAGCGACTTGCGCAGCTCCAGCAGCTCCTTGTGCGAGACCACCGGCCGCCGGTCCGCGGGCAGCTCCAGCAGGTCCGCCTCGGCGTCGGGCTTGCGCCTGCTGTGCGCGATCTGCCGCGACTGGCGCTTCTGCAGCAGCATCTGCACCTGGTCCGGCTCCAGCAGCCCGGGGATGCCGAGGTAGTCCTGCTCCTCCTCGCTGCCCGGGTGCGCCTGCATGCCGAACTCGGCGCCGTCGTAGAGGACCCGGTCGAACACCGCGTCGGATTCGAGCGCCTCGAAGGACATCTGCTCGTCCTCGCCGGTGTCCTCGTCCTCCAGTTTGTTCGCCTCGTCCATCTCCTTCTCGGACTCGGCGTACGGATCCTCCTCGCCCTGCTTCTTCGGCTTGTCGAGGACGTGGTCGCGTTCGACCTCCATCTCGTTGGCGAAGCCGAGGAGGTAGGGAATGGTCGGAAGGAACACGGACGCGGTCTCGCCGCGCCTGCGCGATCGCACGAAGCGACCGACGGCCTGGGCGAAGAACAGCGGCGTGGAGATCGTCGTCGCGTACACGCCGACCGCGAGCCTCGGCACGTCGACGCCCTCGGACACCATGCGGACCGCGACCATCCAGCGGTCCTCGTTCGCGCTGAAGTCGTCGATCCGCTTCGACGCACCGGTGTCGTCGGACAGCACGACGGTCGCCTTGGTGCCCGTGATCTCGCGGATCAGCTTGGCGTACGCGCGCGCCGAGTCCTGGTCGGAGGCGATGACCAGGCCGCCCGCGTCCGGGATGCCCTTCCTGACCTCGGTCAGCCGCTGGTCGGCGGCGCGCAGCACGTTCGGCATCCAGTCGCCGCGGGCGTCCAGCGCGGTGCGCCAGGCCTGCGAGATGGCGTCCTTGGTCATCGGCTCGCCGAGGCGCGCCGCGATCTCGTCGCCCGCCTTGGTGCGCCAGCGCATGTTGCCGCTGTAGGAGAGGAAGATGACGGGCCGCACGACGCCGTCGCCCAGCGCGTTGCCGTAGCCGTAGGTGTAGTCGGCGGACGACCTGCGGATGCCGTCGTTCCCCTCCTCGTACGCCACGAAGGGGATGGGATTGGTGTCCGACCGGAAGGGCGTACCGGTCAGGGCCAGGCGCCGGGTCGCCGGGTCGAAGGCCTCCAGGCAGGCCTCGCCCCAGGACTTGGAGTCACCGGCGTGGTGGATCTCGTCGAGGATGACGAGGGTCTTGCGCTGCTCGCAGCGGTTGCGGTGCAGCATCGGGCGCACGCCGACACCGGCGTAGGTGACGGCGACCCCGTGGTAGTCCTTGCTGAGCGGCCCCGCCGAGTACTCGGGGTCCAGCCGGATTCCTATCCGGGCCGCCGCGTCCGCCCACTGCTTCTTCAGGTGCTCGGTGGGGGCGACGACGGTCACCTGCTGCACCACGTGGTGGTGCAGCAGCCAGGAGGCCAGGGTCAGCGCGAAGGTGGTCTTGCCGGCGCCGGGCGTCGCGACCGCGAGGAAGTCCCGCGGCTGGGTCTCGATGTAGCGGTCCAGCGCTCCCTGCTGCCAGGCGCGCAGCTTGCTGGCGGTACCCCAGGGGGCACGGCCGGGGAAGGCAGGTGAGAGGTGGTGGGAGGCGGTAGTAGTCACGGTCTCCGGTTCGGGCTCTCGGTGGCGGTCGTACGTAGGACAACCGGGCCACCTTACCGGCACGGGCCCGCCCCTCATCGAGGGACAGGCCCGTGACCTCGGCGGGTGCGGCGAGGGTCACAGTCCGGGGCGCCCGCCGGGGGTCAGCGGGCGAACTTCGGCAGCTGCGCTGCGATCTTGGGCACGTCCAGCGCCCCCTGGCACACGTCCAGCACGAAGCGCTCGGCCTCGTCCACGTCGAAGGCAGCGTCCAGTGGGTGGCCGTTCATGTGCAGGAAAACCCAGGTCGCGTACCAGGCGATCCGCTTGTTGCCGTCCACCAGCCCGTGGTTGCGGGCGAGTGATTCCATCAGGGCGGCAGCCTTCTCCCAGATGTCCGGGTAGGCGTCCTGACCGAACACGCTCGACTGGGGGCGCGCCAGCGCCGAGTCGAGCAGCCCGTAGTCGCGTACCTCGCTGGTCCTGAGCCGCTCCGCGAGGTTCAGCACCTCGGGCAGGGTCAGGTAGTGGGTCACGCAAGCCTCCGGTTCAGCTCGCCGCTGACCTTCAGGACATGCTCGGCCGCCTCGTTGAACAGCCGGGAGTGTTCGTTTATGGCCCTGATCACCGCCTCGTGCGCGAATGACTGCATGCTGCGACCCTCCGCCTCGGCGCGCGCGCGCAGGGCGTCCAGCTCTTCTTCGGTGAACCTGACGTTGAGACCAGCCATGAACCAACGGTACCGCGTGGTACCGCGTAGTGTCAGCTGCTTTCCGCGACCTGGGTCGACGGTGGCGCATCCAGCCTGGTCGCGACCCAGGCCCCCACCAGGGCCACGGCCGCCATCGGCAGGAAGACGACCACGAACGCGGCCGGGTGCGAGGCCCCCGCCCCGTCCGTGAGCGCGTGGCCCGCGCCCACCGCGCCTCCGCCCAGCGCCGCGAAGGCGGCTCCGCCCGCCGCCAGCAGCACCACGTTGGCCAGCGCGTCCGAGATCTGCAGCGCCGCCGAGTTCGCCCCGGCCTCCGCCGGAGCGGACAGCTTCAGCAGCAGCACGCTCGTCGAGCCGATGACGAGACCCATCCCCAGGCACCCCAGCGCCCACGCCAGCGCCAGCGTCCACACCGGCACCGACTCGATCAGCACCGCCGGGGCCGCGGCGATCGCGACGGCCACCATCACCATCCCGAGGACCATCAGCCGCTCCCGGTACGGCGCCATCCGCCCCTTCGACTGCACCCACGAGCCCCCGGCCCAGGTCAGCCCGCCCAGCGCGAGCGAGAACCCGGCCATCGTCGGGCTCAGCCCCCGCTGCGTGACCAGCATGAGCGGTACGAAGCTCTCCGCCGCGATGAACGACCCGGCGGCCACCCCGCGCAGCAGCACCACCGACGGCAGCCCGCGCCGCGCCAGGTAGGTCCCGCGCGGCAGCAGCCCCAGCACGGCCGGTACCAGCAGGGCCGCGCCCGCGATGCCCGGCAGCAGCGAGAGCCAGCGCAGGTCCTGGGCGGCGTACTGGAGCAGGCCCGCCCCGGCCGAGATGCCGAGGGCCAGCCGGATCCGCCGCCGGTCGAAGGCCACGGGCTCCCCGCCCACGGGCCCGGAGGCGGTGCGGCGTATCGCCGGCAGCGCGACGACGAGCGGGACGACGACCAGCGCGGGTATCCCGAGGAACACCCACCGCCAGCCGAGGTGCTCGGTGACGGTCCCGGCGGCCAGCGGTCCGACGATCGACGGCACCACCCAGCTCGCGGCGAAGGCCGCCATGATCGCGGGGCGCAGCTGCTCCTCGTAGGCCCGGCTGACGACCACGTACAGGGCGACGATCACCAGCCCGCCGCCGAAGCCCTGGACGGCCCGGCCGAGGACGAACACCCACATCGTGGCGGCGGTCCCCGAGAACACCAGCCCGGCGGCGAAGGCGGCGATCCCGGTGGTCAGGGGCCGCAGCGGCCCCTGCCGGTCGGCCCACTGCCCGGACAGGACCATGCCGAAGAGGCTGGTGGTGAAGTAGGCGGAGAAGGCGAAGGCGTAGAGCCCGATCCCCTGGAGCTCCCGGGCGGCCACGGGCATGGCCGTACCGACGGCGGTGGCCTCGAAGGCGATCAGGAAGACGACGGAGATGATCCCGATGCTGAGCGTCCGGTACGCCGGGGCGAGGATGCCGCTGGGCTGCGGGGTCGGCGGGGCCGCTGCGGTCTTCTCGGGCACGCGGCGTTCAAGGGCGCTCATCGCCCCAGAGTAAGGTGCGTAGCTCGGTCTCGACCCTGTCATTTCGACCGATCCCGTTCTCGGTCCCGGGACCTAGGCCCCGCCGGACTGTGAACGGGGCATGGCAGTCGTGTTGCGGCCCCCGCGGATCCCTTCCCCCGCCGCGCGGCCCCTCGTACGGTCTTACACATCACCACCACACAGCCGTGTGCCCGAGTGGTTGAGGGGCTCGCCTGCAAAGCGAGTTACGCGGGTTCAATTCCCGCCACGGCTTCTACTGCCTTGAACAGGCGAAACGAGAGGGCAGTACCCCAGAAGGGTGCCGCCCTCTCGGTCATCCGTCTCAGTCTCCGTCTCAGTTGGGCCGTGGGGCGGAGTCATTTCCCTGCAATGACTCGCTCACAGCATCGATCAGGTCGCTGTGTGCCCGTCCGAGTGCAGGCCTTTGTTGTTCCTCGCGCGCCTGCCACCCCACCCTGGTTTCGTCCGTAGCAGTCACGATGCCGTCGGCCCACTCCTTAATCCCTTCGTTGTACTCCTCGATCAACTGCCAGAGCACACGGGCCGCCTGATGCACCCGAGCGGGGCCGACGAGCCGCAGGGGGAAATAGGCCCTCCGAATCTCGTTCATGCTCGTGGCATAGGCGTCCCAGACGTCAGGGGATGCCTCAATCTCTAGATCGAACATGCGCGTCACGTTGGATGCCGCAATGGTGAACCTGTCGTATGCCTCAAGCATGAGGACCGCCGCGCGTTTCCTCTCGTCCCTCAGCCAATGATCGTGTTGAGCACGCTCCTGGGCCCGCGCCTGTTCGAGCGTCGCGCGTGCTGTGGTCTCCGCTCCCATACGCGCTCCGCGGACCGCAGCCAGTCCGCCCATGGCTGCGCCGCCAAGCCCCCCGACCAGGCCGACGCCCGCCGTCACTATCGCCACAAGTCCTTCGTCCATAGGGGCAGGATGTCGCGACTAGAGACCGGACAGGACGGGATTCGGCAGGATGGGCCGTACCTCTCCTT
The DNA here is from genome assembly GCF_000725805.1 of Streptomyces xanthophaeus. GTDB lineage: Bacteria > Actinomycetota > Actinomycetes > Streptomycetales > Streptomycetaceae > Streptomyces > Streptomyces xanthophaeus. The sequence goes on from NZ_KL647134.1 coordinate 302,821, forward strand.
CCGCGGAACTGTGGCCCGTAGCCGCCCTAGCCAGCTGGCAGAGACTTCCCAGCGTCTCCATCCTCATCGTCGTCCGGCCGGTCAGCCGCGGGCTTCCAGATCAGCCCGTCGACCTGCCGTGCCACATCGGTCCGCACCGCGTCCACCATGTGCTGGTATCGCGCGGCCATGGCCGTGGTCGACCACCCAATGAGGCCCATGACGGCCCGCTCGGGTACGCCGAGGATGAGCAGCACCGTGGCGGCGGTGTGGCGCGCGTCGTGCAGCCGCCCGTCTCGCACCTTCGCCTCCACCAGCAATGCCTTCCACTCGGCCCGTCCCTCCGGTGGGAAGGGCTGCGCCCGTGCTCGTTGGGGAACACCCAGTCCCCTTCTACCCAGCGCTTCCCAACGGCCCGTCGCTCCTCATCCTGGACCTTGCGGTGGGCTCGCAGCAGGTCGACAAGCTGCTCCGGGAGACCGACCGCGCGACGGCCGGCACGCGACTTGGTGACGGAGGTCTCCGGGTTGCTGCGCCGCCTCTCCGGGCAGTACCCAGCCTTCCCGTCCGCAGGGGTCGCTGCAGCCGTGCGCGTACTGCGGCCGGCGGCGACTCCGACGGACCACGAGGAACCCACCCTCCAGGTCTACGTCCTCCCACTTCAGGGCCAGCGCCTCCCCCTGACGCAGCCCGAGGGCGAGCGCGACGGCCCAGCGTGCCGAATTCCGCTGCCGACCAGAGGCCTTCAGGAGCCGCTGCACCTCTTTGACTGTGTAGGGCTCCGCCTCGTAGTCGCCCGTCTTCGGAGCCTTGGCCAACTGGACGGGGTTCTTGCCGAGGTAGCCGCGGCGTACGGCCTCGTTGAGTGCGGTGCGGAAGGTGCGGTGTACCTGGTGAGCGGTCGCGGGCTTGCTGCCGTTGGCCTGCATCTTCGCGTAGAAGATCTCGATATGCTCAGGCTTGAGCCTGTCGAGACGGTGCGCTCCAAGTCCGGGGATGAGGTGTGGAGCCCGTCCGGCGTCGTCGTCATGTCGCAGAACAGCAGCACGTCCACGAGCTCGGGGCGCTCCAGCTTGAACTCGCTCTCCAACTCCTGCCGAAGCCCTCGCTCCTCAGCCTCCAAGACCGCGCAGGAGTGCCAAGGGTGCCACGCCCGCCCCCGGCAGCATCCTGCTCGGCCCTGCGCTACCGCAGATCGGTGCCGCCACGCCCTCGTCACGGATGGCATCCAAGATCTGTGCTCTGTGGAAAATTGCCAGGCGGTCATCTACTTCTGCTTCGCCGGAAGCTTGGCAACGGCTTCATGCGCATACCAAAGCCTCTTGAGCGCCATAAAGATCGTGAACATGAGGTGCAGGAAAAGGAAGGACAGTAGACCAGTCCAAAGCGACCCAAGGGTCGATGTACTTGAGTGAGTAGCAGCAGCCAAGACTAATGCGATCACTAGGCTGCACCCGACTACAACCGCCCAAGAAACATTGAAGAAGAGCTCACGCACTTGCTTAACGACAGCATGTTCAGGATCCAGCCCTTCATCCCGACGAACACGCAAGCTGAGCGTAAACACGTTCGTCAGAAGCCCAAAAAGAAGCCCTGTGAAGACACCAATTCCACCAATCAATTTCGATACGTCCCGAACGTGAAAATGACCCAGATGGGTCATGACACCTGCGAAAACAGCGAGTAGCGCGGGACCTCCAACGAACGTCACATAGTCGGATGTCATTGCGCGATCTTTCTTGGCATCCCAGTACGTCTTGAAGTGAGCAGAACCGATCTTAGTGATGCTCCACTTAGCACTCATAGGACCTCCGCCCACGCAGCCTCAGGTCACGCCTGCCAATCGCCGCGGCTGACCCCCATGAGATCAAGTGAAGCACCTACCTCTGACAACACCTCCCGCTGGAATGTGGCGTCATCAGGACGAACTCCGTCTGGAGTTTCAATCTGATACATGAACCGAGGGAAGTCCCTACCCACGACGATGGTTCGACTCTTCCCGTCCCGCTCAATACTGAGGTGCACCTCGTCCGGGTCAGGGATGCCCGTGGCGGTGAACACGGCTGACGGCGGGAGATCGCGCGCGAGAGCCCTTTCAAGCCACTCCTTCCTAAGGCGCGTACCGCGACCGCTCTTCGCCCTGTACTCCTGCGTACGGACCCCGACCGCTCCATCCGAATCCTGCACACGCACAAGAAAATTGATCTCCTGTAGTGCGGATTCCTGAATGAAAGCGTTCCAGGCGCTAGTGCTCTGAAGGGGCTCCCTGTCAACAACGAGTCGATCCGAATCGTATTCCTCTTTAAACCAATCACTAAATGGCGTCCAGAGTGACGTGATGGCTGTAGATTGCCCGATCACTTCGGTTGCCCAGATAGCAGACTCACCCGATCGCGGAACAATAAAGCATTGCCTCAGAGGATAGGTCGGAGCATCGGTGGATTTGATATCGAAAGCATTGTCTCCAGTGTCCGTCGCTACGACGATCCCCGGGTTACCAAACTTCCCAGTTTCAACGGTTGACCACAGAACCCGCGACTCATCTTCAATTTTCTTGAGCCGAATGTAGTGCTCACTCTTCTGGAGAGAAACACCCTTGACTCCTAGCTTGTCATTCATGAAGCCATGGAGGATTTTAAACAAGTCATGTCGCCGCGGGTTGAACTCCGCAACCATCCGGCGCGTATCCTTCTTCATGAATTGGCGAACCGACACCTCGTACAAGCAGAACTGGAACGATGGCATCAGGAACCTCCCAGGCTGGCAAGCCGACCCAGCTCGGCTCTGATCACATATAGTGCCGCATCCAGCGGTTCCTGACAGGGTTTAAGCGGAATCCGGCAGACAGACACCACCTCGCCCCCTTTGGTCCTGAACACCGAGTGCCACAGGCTGGACTCTCAGTAGAAGGCGACGTGGCGGTCGACCCCGCTCGACCGAGATCGACGTGACGTCTCCTCGCCCCCTGGGGGGCGTGCGCATCGAGCTCGCTGACCCCGTCGGAGCAACCACGGAGCACCAGGTTCGGTGTCGTGGCCCCCCTAGCCTCACCACCCGTCTCAGTTTCCGTCTCGTTCACAGGCGTACGCGGCTGTCCAAGCATGTCCGTCCAGTTTCTCCACGCCAGCGACCGCACGGGGGTGAACGGTAGTGAACGTCGACGTATCACCCCCTGACCAGCCAAGACAAACCTGCAAAGCGAGTTACGCGGGTTCAATTCCCGCCACGGCTTCGCGGCGGGCCGCTCAGGGGCTGGCGCTCCCCTGGGCGGCCTTCGCCATGCCCGGACGGCGGCAGGCCGACGCGGCGGCTCAGCCGGCGTCGCGCTCCGGCAGACCAGCCGCCCGCGCGGGCAGCCCGCCGTCGTTCACACACCCCAGCTCCTCGGCCACAGCCAGCGCCGCGCCGTGGGTGATCGCGCGGTAGTCCTGCGCGAGCACGGCGTCGCCCTTCCTCGTCCCCTGCTCGGTGAGCTGGACGCCGATGCGCAGCGGGATCTCCTCCGTGGATGCCGCACGGGAGCTGACGCAGTCGAAGCCGAGCGAGACGTGCTTGACCCCGGCGGAGACCCGCACCCCCTTGTCGTCCGGGCCCAGGAAGTCCTCCGACATCTGGATGTGCCGGCTCAGAGGCACGAAGTCCACGATCAGCCTTCGGACGTGGGGCTTCCCCGGCTGGGCCGCGACCTCGCACCGCGGGTGAGACATGTCCCTGATGGCCGCACCAGCCCGGTAGGCGTCCTCCAGCTGTTGTGCAGCAGCCTGGACATCCGGATTGTCCTCCTCGTCCCGCACCTTGAACTGCGTGGATCCGAGTACGCGCTCCAGCGCCTTGCCCCCCTCACCGGGGAAGAGCCCGGCACAGATCCGGTCAGCGCTGTAGACCGGCGATGCACTGGGCGAGGCCGACACCTCGGGCTTCCCGGCGGAGCACGCCGTGGAGGTGACGACGAGCACCACCAGGACGAGCGCCGCACCCGCCGGGCGGCGCCGCCCGCCGCCCGGGTTCACTGCACGCCCTTCGTCTGCGCCTCGTGACCCTGCTGCCGGGCCAGGTCCGCCTCAAGGCGCTGCTCGTCCTTGGCGTGGGAACGGAGTGAGTAGTTCGGGCCGTTGGAGACGTTCACGCAGGCGGCCACGAGGGTCTTCACCTGGCTCTCCCAGAGCTCGTTGACCTTGAGCAGGGCGGCCCCGGTGGCGAAGCCCTCCTTGCTGAGCGCGCCCGCGGCGTCGGCGGTCGCGGTGGCGGCGTGCTTACCGTCCGTCTGCAGCCGGGAGTGGAGCTTGAACGCCTCGGTACCGCCGGCGCCGACGTGGTCCTGGTTCAGTTCGAGATCACCGCCGCCGTCCCCGCTCGCGGTTGAGTCGCATGGACACCTGGGCGGCGGCGGAGGCGCGCGCCGCCGGCCATTCCTCGTCGAACGACATCGCGTGCTCTCCTGTGTCAGGTCAGGACGGATGGACCGGTCGGGTCAGTTCAGCGGTTGGAGCGCCGTACGACGACTGCGGTGACGGCGCCACCGATCAGCAGGCAGGCTCCCAGGCCGAGGCCGATCCACAGGAGCGGGCTACCGTCCTCCTTCGCCTCGGCCTTCGCCCCGGCCGGCGCGGGCGTACCGGAGGCCGGGGTCTTGCCCTCCGGTGAGGCGGACGGGGACTTGGCGGCGTCGGCCGCGGCGAGGTCGGGCAACGGGAACACGTCCGCGGGGCCGGGATCACCGGGGTTGGGCACGGCCACACGGGGCCGGACGACGCCGTAGCCGACGAAGTCATTGCGCTCGGACCCGTCGACGGGCTTCCCGGCGGTGTTCAACAGGACCCGCAGGACCTGGTTGTTGGTCCAGTCGGGATGCGCGGACCAGAGCAGGGCGGCGGAGGCGGAGGCGAGGGCGGAGGCCGAGCTCGTACCCGTGCCGGTACAGATCCCCGTCTTGCCCGTGCAGGCGGTGACAATGTCCTTGCCGGGCGCCGACAGGTCGACCTGCGGGCCATGCTGCGAGTCGCTGAGGGGCTCGCCATTGGCATCCACTGAGCCAACGCCTACCACTCCAGGCGTCGCGGCCGGGTACTCCATCCCATTTGTCGAGTTACCGGAGTTGCCGGCAGCGGCAAAGATCAACTTGCCTTTCGAGACCGCGTACTTCACGGCTTCGGCGCGTTCCCTATCGTCCTCCGGCTTCCCGGACCTGCCTTTGGAAATATTGATGATCTTTGCGTCCGAGTCTGCGGCATATCGGATGGCTGCCACCCAAGCCGGGGTCGATCCCTCTTCCAACATGTCTGGCACTCGAATCGGGAGGATCTTGGCGCCTGGCGCAAGTCCGTAACCGCCATCACCGCTTGGGTGCTTTCCGGTGCCAGCGATCACTGCGGCCATGCCGGTGCCATGACCCGCGTAGTCGTTGTCCTTGTCTCCCTCGGCGTCTCCGGACGGGAAGACCGCTCCAGGGAGAACCTGCCCCTGAAGCTCCGGGATGCGATTGACACCGGTATCGATCACCGCAACGGTGATTCCCTTGCCGGTGCTGGTCTTCCAGATGTCATCGGCCTTCATGGCATCGAGATGCCACTGCTTGGACCGAACGGTGTCTGCGTGGGCCGGGGTCGCGGCGACCCCGGCCAACAGAAGACCCACCAGGGCCGAGGTCGCCTTGCGCATGCGCATCCCGTGCAACGTCCGTTCTGCTCAGTCGATCACAGGCGGGACAACACGACGGTTGCTCTGCCAGGTCTCTTCGTCCTCGGCCAGGTAGTCGGGGCGTTCGCCCCCCTGCTCGTCACGGCGCTGACCCGGCGTGCGCGTGCCTGCGCCCGCATGGCCCATGGCACCCGCTCCCGCGCCGCCGTTCCGGACGAGACCCGAGCCTCCCTGGGTGAAGGGCTGTCCGCCCGTCACCGGGCGACCGCCCGCGGTCCCGGCCTGGCGCCCGCCTGCGACGCCGCCCGGCTCCGTGGCCAGGCGACGGCCCACCGGGGAACCACCCTGAACGCCGTGCCCGCCGCCGATCCCGTGACCCATGCCGCCGCCGCCGACGGGGCGGCCCGTCTGCTGGTGGCCTTCCGCACCGATGACAGTGCCGCGCGGAATGCCCGCGCCGGGGCCGTTGGGCGTCACCGGCCTGCCGCCCATGATCCCGCTGTCACGCGGAGGCAGACCCATGGGACCGACGAACTTGCCACCTGATCCACCCTGACCGGGCAGACCCGGGATCGGACCCAGGCCGACGGGACCGGGACCAACCGGCCGCTGCATGCCGGTGATCGGCGGCAGCGGCATGGCCGGAGGAAGCCCGACGGGGAGCGCAGGGCCCGGACCGACCGGCGACGGGCCCGTAGGGAGACCGGTGGTCGGGGGCAGGGTCGGATTCGGAGGCGCGATGACGCTGTCGATGTCCACGCCGACCTCCCGGTCCGGAAGACCGGGCAGAGGCGTCGGCGTGGGCACCGTCGTCGACGGAAGCGTGTTGTCCGGCTGAGGCTGGCGTCCAAGCGTCCGCCCCGGATCGTCCGAGTCTCCACGACTCACTGACGGAGAGGAAACGTCACCCATAGCCCTGCTGGAGGCGGTTCCACCGCCACTTCCGCCGCCATCCCGCGCCACGTCCTCGTACGGGTTCGCCGAGTCAGGAACCAGCACCGCCGGCGGCGGCGGGAATGTAGGAACCTTGGAGTTGTCCATCACCGTGGACGACTCGCTGTACCGGCCGGCCAGCTTGTTCATCGCGTCCACGGCCCTGCCGTGCTCCGCGTTCAGCTTCGCCAGTGCGTCCATGCCGCGCGGCGTCTGGAGTTCGGCCTTGGTCGCGGCGTCGGCGGCGGCGTTGTACGGGGGCATGTCCCCCTTCTGGCCTGCGGGGTCGGGCTTGACCTGGTACATGATCTGGGCGGTTTCGGTCATCTGCTTGCCCGCCGCGGCACTGTAGTCGGCCAGCACCAGAGTGGCGCTGCCCATCTGGTTCACCCACTCCTCGAAGGCGCGGGCCGCTTCGCCTTCCCAGCCCTTGACCTTGTGCTTCTTGAGGGCGGCGCCGATCGTCTTGATCGCTGCCGCAGCATCGGTGAGCTGAGTGCCGCGCGTCCGCACCACTTCCGGGTCGATCGCAGCGATCATCGCGTGCAGTTCTGCATGCGACATTCCCTCGAACTTCGTCATCAGACCACACCGCCCTTGTTCTTACCGTCGGCCTTCGGGCTGTCGTCCTGCTTCGCGTACGGGTCACGGTCCCGGACGTACTGATCGTGGGCCTGCTTGGCGATGGCAGCCATCCGCTGCCGCGCCTCCTCGTCCACGCCGGCGTAGCCCTTGCCCGCCGTCAGGATCGCGATGCCCAGGCCCTCGATCTGGGTCGCCAGGCCCTTCGACAGCTTGTGCAGCTCCGAGTGGACCGTCTTGTACGACGTGTAGAGCGCCTCGGCTTCCGTGAAGTTCTGGCCCAGTGCGCCCTTCGGCAGCGTGCCGTCGGCCAGCTTGCCGGGGTCCGCCGGGGACTTCTCCAGTGACGACAGGAGTTCGTCCACCAGGGTCTTGTAGTCCTTCAGCGATTCGTACTCGATCGTCAGCGCAGCCGCCTGCGCCCTGATCGACGCCGCCATGCTGCCTGACACGCCACCCAGAAAAGCTGCCGGCCCGTTGTCCTCTGCCACGATGGCCTCCCCGACTCCCCGTCTCCCCGTAGGAGCGGCGTCTCCGCCGCTCCCCGTCCCCGTTCGCAACCGTGTGCACGCACGCGTGACCGGTCCTACCGATCACTCTAGCGACCGGCGCCGACACTCCCAAGCCCGGGGTTGCACGTGCAATGCGGGTCACACGGTCAAGAGTTGGGAACCGACACCGCGGCCGAAGGCCTGATGGGGAGCCTGTTGACCGGCCGGCCCGTCGCCGCGCGCACCGCCGAGGCCACCGCGGCCGGGGCCGTCACGACCGGGACGGCGCTCGCCGCCTTGGCGCCGAAGGGGGCCACCACGTCCCGCTCCTCGACCAGTTTGACGATGCGGACCGCCGGGGCGTCCAGCGAGGTCGGCAGCGTGTAGCCGGTGAGGTCGGGGTGGCGGACCAAGCCGGAGACCGTACGGAGGTTCTCCGAGAGGGCCGCGCCCACGCCCTGGGTGACGCCCGCCTCGATACGGGCCGCCAGCTGACGGGGGTTGAGGATCCGGCCGACGTCCTGGGCCACCGCCAGCTCCACCACCCGTACGGAGCCCAGCTCGATGTCCACGTCCACCACCGCGCGGATCGCGCAGAAGGCGAGGCCCACGAAGGCGTCGCCCTGGCCGTCCCCGTCCAGGGGTTCCGTCGGGTGGGGGCGGCACTGGGCCGTCGCCCAGAGCTCCTTGCCCTCCAGGGCCTCGGCGACCGTCGTGGTGAACGCCCCGTCGTACGAGGTGATCCGGCCGTCCGTGATCTGCAACAGCTCGGTGGACATGCCCAGTTTGTGCGCCATCGGCTGGAGGAGCTGGGTGCGCACCATCTTCGCCGCCCGCTCCACGGCGCCGCCCGACACCCACGTGTGCCGGCCGTGCGCGGAGGCGCCCGCCGGCGGCTGGTCGGTGTCGACCGGGGCCATCACGACCTCGTCGACGCCCAGCGTCTCCTGGACGATCTGGCGGGCGAGCGTGGCGAAGCCCTGGCCGGTGTCGACCGCGGCGCAGATCACCGTCGCCGTGCCGCCCACGACCTTGACCGTCGCCGTCGACACCTCGTCGGTGCCCTCGGCGCCGAGCATGTGGACCATGCCGACCCCGTAGCCGACGCCGCGCCGCACCGCACCCGGCTCCCCCGCGCCCTCCGGTCCGCCCGGCAGCAGCCACTCGTCCTCGGGGGTGTCCTTCGGCAGCGCGGGCAGCTCGAAATCGCGTACCGCGCGCAGCAGTTCCGCCACGGGGGCGGGGCAGGTCACGGTCTGGCCGGTGGGCAGGAGGTCGCCCGTCGCCAGGACGTTGCGCATGCGCAGCTCGGCGCCGTCGATGCCGAGGGCGGCCGCGAGCTTGTCCATCTGGCCCTCGTACGCGGCGCACACCTGCATCGCGCCCTCGCCCCGGACGTGGCCCGACGGCGGGTTGTTGGTGCGTACCGCCCAGCCCTCCACGAAGGCGTGCGGGACGACGTACGGGCCGCAGGCGAAGGCCACCGCGGCCGCCAGCGACTCGGAGGACGCGTCGGCGTACGCGCCCGCGTCCATCAGGATCTGCGCCTCGACCTTGACCAGCCGGCCCTCCGCGTCCGCGTGGTGGCGGTAGCGCAGCATGGTCGGGTGGCGGTGGGTGTGGCCGAGGAAGGACTCCTCGCGGGTGGCGACCAGCTTGACGGGGCAGCCCGTGCGCAGGGCCAGCAGGCCCAGCGGCAGCTGGAAGGCGGCGTCCTCGCGGTCGGCGGTCGCGCCGGGGACCCCGGTGACGACGACGCGGACGCGGTCCGGCTCCAGGCCGAAGCAGGCCGCCGCCAGGTCGCGGTCGGTGTGCGGGTCGGTGGAGGCCGTGTACAGCTCGACGCCGCCGTCGGGCCGCGGTACGGCCAGTCCGGCCTCGGCGCCGATCGGGGCGGGGTCCTGGCGGCCGATGCGGTAGAGGCCCTCGACGACGACCTCGCCGGTCGCCTCGGGGTCGCCGTAGCGCAGCGGGATGTGCCGGATCAGGTTGCCGTCGGGGTGCAGGGCGGGGGCGCCGAAGGACTGCTCGGGGTCGGTGACCGGGTCGAGGAGCTCGTACTCGACGGCGATGGCGGCCGCGGCGAGCCGCGCCGTGTCGGGGTGGTCGGCGGCGACGGCGGCGATGGGTTCGCCGTGGTGGCGCACGACGTCGTGGGCGAACACCGGCCGGTCGGCGATGCGGCGGCCGTGCGTCGTGGCCCCGGGGACGTCGGCGTGGGTGACGACCGCGCGGACGCCGGGCATCTCGGCGGCGGCCGAGGTGTCGACGGACAGGATGCGGGCGTGGGCGTGCGGGGAGCGCAGGACGGCGGCCCACAGCAGGCCTTCGGCCCACAGGTCGGCGGCGTAGGGGAAGGTGCCCTCGGTCTTGGCCCGGGTGTCGGCGGCCGGGACGGAGGCCCCGATGCCGCGCGGTGCCTGCTGCCGGTCGCCGTCCTCGGTCGCCGCCAGGGCGGTCACCGTGTTGTTCAGTGCGGTCGTCGCCGTCGCCGCGTCCTGCCCGCTCACGCCGTGCCTCCGTGGTGGATGCCGCCCTCGCCGGGCGCTGCCTGGTGCGGGATGCGCGGCTCCGGGGAGCCCTGCGGGGCCGTGGGGTCGGCCGGTGCCGTGCCCGCCGCCCCGGATGCCGTGGCCTCGCGCTCGGCCACGACGTCGCGCACGGCGTCGATGACCCCCGCGTAGCCGGAGCAGCGGCAGAGGTTGCCGCACAGGGCCTGCCGGGTCTCCAGCTCGCTGGGGGCGTGGTTGCCTTCCAGCAGGTCGTGGATGGTCATGGCCATGCCGGGTACGCAGAACCCGCACTGCACCGCACCCGACCTGCACAACGCCTGCTGCACGTCCGAGAGTTCCCCGTCGGTCGCGAGACCTTCGACGGTGCGGACCTCACTGCCCGCGGCCGTCGCGGCCGGGACCAGGCAGGAGGCGACGAGCCGGCCGTCGACCTGCACGGCGCAGGCGCCGCATTCGCCCTGCGAGCAGCCGTCCTTGGCGCCGGCGAGGCCGAGGCGTTCGCGCAGCACGTAGAGGAGGGACTCGCCGATCCAGGCGCTGGTGACGGGGCGGTCGGCGCCGTTGACGCGCAGGACGTAGGAGGCCTGCGGGTGCTCGTCGGGTGCGGCGGCCGTCGTTTCTTCGTACGTCGGCTCCTCGGGCGGGAGACCTTCGGCGGTACCGGCGAGCGGAGGTGCCACAGCGAGATCGGCGGTGTCCTCGTCCCGCGTGGGCGCGGCCGTGGTGTCCTGGGGCTCGGGGGCGGCCTCGCCGGTCCCGGTCCCGGTCCCGGACCCGGCCTCGTGGCCGTGCCCGTGACCCTCCGCAGGCCCGTGCCCGTGCCCGTCCGCGGGGCCGTGCGCGGCCTCCGCGGCCGGGGCCTCCTCGGGCGCGGCCTGTCCGGGGGTGTGCTCGGGAGCGTGGCCGAAGGCCGTGAAGCCGTGGCCGTCGGTGTCCCCGGGGCCCGCGGGCCCGGCGGGGTCGGCCGCCGCGGCACCGGCCGTGCCGAAGGGGTCGAAGCCCCCGGCGGACGCGGCGGACTCATGGTGCCCGACCGACTCGTGGTGCTCGTGGTGCCCTGCATGCCCCACGTGCCCCACGTGCCCCACGTGCCCCGCGGCCGCAGCGGGCTCCCCCGGGTGCGGCCGCTCCCCGGCGACCGGCGTGCCCGCCGGGCCGTGCGCGGCCTCGATGTCGTGCGGCGCCGGGTGCGCCGGCTCGCCCTCCGGGAGCGGGGTGCCCACGCCGGGGCCGCCCAGCACGCGCGGCCCGTGCCCGCGGGAGCCGACCCCGGGTCCGCCGAACAGCCGTCCGGAGGCCGCGCCCGCGGAGGCGGCCGCCGCCGCGGCGGCCGATGCCGCCGCCTCGTCGGTGCCCGGGAGGAGGCCATGAAGGGTGCCCTGGTCGGCGCCGGGCCGGGGCGCCGCGTAGCCGCGGGCGCCGTCGAAGTCGGGGTGGTCGGCCCAGGGGGCCGCGGCGCCGCCGGGCAGGGTCGCCGGGGCCTGGCTCCAGTCGGCCGCGTAGCCGTTCTGCGGGAATTCCTCCGGCTGTCCGGACAGTTCCGGCAGGGCCCACTGGCCGGTCGTCGTGCCGGTCTCGGGCCCGGGCTCGTGCGCCGCCTCGGGGAAGCGCCATTCCGCCGTCTCGCCCGGGTCGTGGTCCGCTTCGGCCGCGGCGGGCTCCGCCGGGGCCGCTGCGGCCTGGCGCTGCTCGGCGAAGGCCGCGGCCACCGAGGCCGGGATCGGCACGGACGCCGGGATCGGTCCGCCGACGGAGGACGGGCCCGGGGCAGGGGCCTGTTCCTGCCCGGCCGCGCCCGCCTCGGGCCACTGGACGGGGATCGTCCAGGTGCCCGTGGCCGGGTCCGTGGTGGCGGAGCCGAGCGGCACGATCATCGGCGGCGGCACGTAGCCGTGCCCGGGGGCCGCGAGCGGTTCACCGGTGTCCAGCGCGTCCAGCATGTCCTGGGGCAGCTTCACGAAGGCCGTCGCGTCGGAGTCGTACTCGCCGCCGTGCGGCACCGGCTCCCAGCCCCAGTCGGATCCCGTCGGACCCGCCGGACCCGTGCCGTCCGGACTCCCCGTCGCTCCGCCCACGTACCCGTTCTCGTTCTCGCTCATGAGCTCAGTGCCCTCCCCAGGGCCCTTCGTGCCAGTACGGCCACCGTCCGCCGCAGATGCAGTACGCCGGGGGCCACCGGGTCCCCCTGGTCGGGCACGCAGGCGGCCGCGACGTAGTCGCCGAAGGCCTCCAGCGCCTCGGGGGCCAGGCTCCGCTCCCCGTCCCAGTCGATCAGCGAGGCCACCCACTGCTCGGCCTCCAGCGGCCGCAGCGGCATGGGGGCGACCGCACCGATCGCACACCGCACGCCCCGGCGCGCGGGGTCAAGTACGAGCCCCACGGACGCGACCGCGCGCCCGGGACCCGTACGTCCCGTGGCCTTCAGGAACACCTGCGGGGCGTGCAGCAGCGGCACCCGGACGAAGCCGATCAGTTCGCCGGGGCGCAGCATGTCGCGGCCGGCCAGCAGGTAGGACACCGGGATCTCCCGCTGCCCGCCCGGGCCGACGATCACGAGGACGGCTTCGAGCGCGGCCAGCACGGGCAGCGCGTCGCCGGTCGGCGCGGCGGTGGCGATGTTCCCGCCGAGGGTTCCGGCGTTGCGGATCTGCGGGGGGCCGGCGGCGCGCGCGGCGGCCGCGAGCGCGGGGATCAGAGCGGCGAAATCCGGCCGTCCCATCCGTGCGTGGGTGAGGCCCGCACCGAGGAGGGCGTGCCCGTCCTGGTACTGCCAGCCGCGGATCTCGTTGATCCGGCCCAGACCCACCAGGGCGGCGGGCCGCAGCAGCCCTGCGTTGACGGCGGCCATCAGGTCGGTGCCGCCGGCGACGGGCACGGCGGCGGGCATGGCGGTGAGCGCCGCCACGGCCTCGTCGAGCGAGACCGGCAGCGTCACGGAGTGCGCCGCCTGCGGCCCCTGGGGTCCCTGAGGTGAGTCCGGTGCGTGCAGTGCGTGCGGTGCGTGCGTGGTCAACCCAGCTGCCCCTTCCCGATGTCCCGGTTCCGGCGCTCGCGCCTGTCCGCCGTACGGTACGTCCTCACCGCCGGGACGTGGCAACTCTGGCACATCTTCCGCACCTCCCGGCGCGAGGGTCGGCCGGGCGCCCCCTCCGCCGCTCCGGCCCCCGGCACCCCCGCCGCTGCCCGGCCGTCCCGTGTGCGCACCTCACACCGATCGCCCGTTTTTCCCCGTATAGCCGGAAATCTAGGAAGAGTTCCGGTTCCCTTCATCAGGCGTCCGGCGGCGTTCCCTCTTTCGGGCGGCCGGGCACTCCGGGCCTCAGCTGCCACGGCAGCGGGCCGCCCGGCGGCCGGTAGCGGACCCCGAGGGCGTCCAGCCTGGCGTAGTGGGCCGTCATCCGCGCCTCGAAGGCCGCGAAGTCGCGTTCCCCGGGGGCCTGCTGCGGTGACCACACCACCTCGGCGAAGGCCGCGAGCCGCGGGAACGTCTGGTAGTCGACGCGGTCCTGGCTCTCCATCACCTCGGTCCAGACGTTGGCCTGGGCGCCGAGCACGCGGGCGGCCGCCTGCTGCGAGAGCTTCGGCGGCACCGGCTCGAAGCGGTAGACGTCCTCCAGCGTGCGCACGTACGCGATGGGCATCGGCTCGTCGGGGCCGTCCGCCTGACGGTAGTCCAGGTACACGTGCTGGTCCGGGCACATGACCACGTCGTGCCCGGCCTCGGCCGCGGCGACGCCGCCCGCGTACCCGCGCCAGGAGGACACGGTGGCCCCGGGCGCGAGTCCGCCCTCCAGGATCTCGTCCCAGCCGATGAGGCGGCGCCCTCGGGCGGCGAGCCAGCCGTCGAAGTGCCGGATGAACCAGGACTGGAGCCCGTCCTCGTCGTCCACGCCCAGCTCGCGGATCCGCGCCTGCGCCGCCGGGGAGGCCCGCCACTGGCCCTTGGGGCACTCGTCGCCGCCCACGTGCACGAAGGGCGAGACCTCGGCGGGGAACAGCTCCAGGACCTCCTCGAAGACCCCCTCGTAGAACCGCAGCACGGCCTCGGTGGGGGCGAGCACGTTCTCGTTGATCCCCCAGTCGTCCCACACGCGCAGGGCCGGGGTGTCGACCACGTCGGTGTTCCCGAGCTCCGGGTACGCGGCGATCGCGGCCTGCGAATGGCCCGGCAGGTCGATCTCGGGAACCACCCGCACGTGCCGCTCGGCGGCGTACGCGACGATCTCGCGGATGTCGTCCTGGGTGTAGAAGCCGCCGTGCGGGGTCTCGCTCCACAGCGGCGAGTCGCGGTGGCCCCAGCGGCTGCGCGCCCGCCACGAGCCGACCTCGGTGAGCCGCGGGTAGCGCCTGATCTCGATCCGCCAGCCCTGGTCGTCCGTCAGGTGCAGGTGCAGCACGTTGAGCTTGTGCGCGGCGAGCAGGTCGATGTAGCGCAGCACCGTGTCCTTGGGCATGAAGTGCCGGGCCACGTCGAGCAGCATGCCGCGCCATCCGAAGCGGGGGGCGTCGGCGATGTCCGCGTACGGCAGGTTCCAGGCGCTCCCGGGGAGCGGGGCCCTGCGGTAGACGGCCGGGCCCAGCAGCTGACGGAGCGTCTGCACGGCCCAGTACAGCCCGGCCCCGCTCGCGCCGGTCAGCACGGCGCCCGCGGCGTCGACGGTGACGGTGTACGCCTCCGCACCGGAGTCCGGCCCCGGGCCCGGGCCCGGCGCCCGCCCCAGCCCCGGGTCCAGGCGGAGCCGGATGTCCGCGGCCCCGTCCGGCCCGGCGGGCGGCAGGCTCCAGCCGGTGGCGGCGCCGAGTTCGTGGCGCAGGCGGCGCGCGGCGCCCTCCGTACCGGGACCGGCGTCGAGCAGCGGCTCGGGCCCGAAGTGGAAGCGGAGTCCGTCCTCATGGAAGACGGCGGCCCGGGGTGCGGGGATCAGGTCCATGCGTCAGCCCTTCGCAGTAGCCTGTTGCGCCCTGCGCAACGTCCGTTCCACAGAGCGCTTCTCGCCCAGACCCTAGTACGCCGAAGGCCCCCTGGATACGCCACTGCGCATCCAGGGGGCCTTCGTCCTGCGGTACCTCATGCGGTCCGGCCCGCATGGCGGCCGGACCGGGGCGGGCTACTTGTCCTTGCCGCCCTTGTCCTTGTCCCCGCCGGGGCCCATGGACTCGTAGATCTCCTTGCACATGGGGCAGACCGGGTACTTCTTCGGGTCGCGGCCCGGCACCCAGACCTTGCCGCAGAGCGCGACGACGGGGGTGCCCCCGAGCGCGCTCTCCATGATCTTGTCCTTCTGGACGTAGTGGGCGAAGCGCTCGTGGTCGCCGTCGCCGTGGGACACCTGCGGCGTCGGCTCTACGAGGGTCCCCGTACCAGTCCCGCGCTCGGGCTCAAGAGTGCTCATAAAGCCAGGGTACTGAACACCTCAGGTCCTAGTTCAGCGACGGGTCGTCCGGATAGGTGGCGACCATCGCGAGCTCGCTGCGCTGGCGGCGCAGCACCGCCCGCCACAGCCGTTCCGGGTCGGGGAAGGACACGTCCCCGGGCTCCGACTCCACGACGTACCAGGCGCCCTCGCCCAGCTCGGTCTCCAGCTGGCCCGGCCCCCAGCCGGAGTAACCGGCGAAGATCCGCAGGCTCCCGAGGGCCGGCCCGAGCAGTTCCGGCGGCGTCTCCAGGTCGACCAGGCCGATCGCCCCGTGCACCCGGCGCCAGCCCAGCGGACCGTCCTCGCCGGGGATGACGGCCACGCCCAGGGCCGAGTCCAGCCCCACCGGACCGCCCTGGAAGACCACGCCCGGATCACCGGCCAGGGACGCCCAGGGCAGCAGGACGTCGCCGACGCCCACCGGGGTCGGCCGGTTGAGGACCACGCCGAGCGACCCCTGCTCGTCGTGATCGAGCAGGAGCACCACGGCCCGGTCGAAATTCGGGTCCGCGAGGGCGGGCGTGGCCACGAGCAGTCTCCCTGTGAGGGAGGACACCTCGGTCATGCCGCCATGATCTCGCACAATCGCCGTTCCGGGGGAGCCGACGGCGAGATCGGACACCGCGCAGCTCAGGCCGCACGGCGTCCGGACCGGACCGCGTACGCCGGGAGAGCCGGAACGCGACGCTCCGCCATGAGGTGGGTACGGAGGGTGTTGTACCGAATTCATGACAGTCCTACGGCCGCGTCAGCCATACAAACAAAGGGGTGGTGACCCTTACTCTTTTCTCTGGCCCCCTGCCCACCCCTCCCGGAACGCGAGATTCATGACCGGCATCAGTGACGATGTACTGCTTGTCCACGGCGGCACCCCGCTTGAGGGCGAGATCCGAGTCCGCGGTGCGAAGAACCTCGTGCCCAAGGCCATGGTCGCCGCGCTGCTCGGCAGTGGACCCAGCCGCCTGCGCAACGTTCCCGACATCCGTGACGTGCGCGTCGTACGCGGTCTGCTCCAGCTCCACGGGGTGACGGTCCGCCCCGGCGAGGAGCCGGGCGAGCTGGTGCTCGACCCCACGCACGTCGAGAGCGCGAACGTCGCCGACATCGACGCGCACGCGGGCTCGTCGCGCATCCCGATCCTCTTCTGCGGCCCCCTCCTGCACCGCCTCGGCCACGCCTTCATCCCGGGCCTCGGCGGCTGCGACATCGGCGGACGGCCGATCGACTTCCACTTCGACGTGCTCCGCCAGTTCGGCGCGACCATCGAGAAGCGCGAAGGCGGCCAGTACCTGGAGGCGCCGCAGCGCCTGCGCGGCTGCAAGATCCGCCTCCCGTACCCCTCGGTCGGCTCGACCGAGCAGGTGCTGCTGACGGCCGTCCTGGCCGAGGGCGTCACCGAGCTCAGCAACGCCGCGGTGGAGCCGGAGATCGAGGACCTCATCTGCGTCCTGCAGAAGATGGGCGCGATCATCTCCGTCGACACCGACCGGACCATCCGGATCACGGGCGTCGACAGCCTCGGCGGCTACAACCACAAGGCGCTCCCGGACCGTCTGGAGGCCGCCTCCTGGGCGTCCGCGGCGCTGGCGACCGGCGGCAACATCTACGTGCGCGGCGCTCAGCAGCGCTCGATGATGACGTTCCTGAACACCTTCCGCCGGGTCGGCGGAGCGTTCGAGATCGACGACAACGGCATCCGCTTCTGGCACCCGGGCGGCCCGCTCAAGGCCATCGCGCTGGAGACGGACGTCCACCCCGGCTTCCAGACGGACTGGCAGCAGCCCCTCGTGGTGGCCCTGACGCAGGCCTCCGGCCTCTCGATCGTCCACGAGACGGTCTACGAGTCCCGGCTCGGCTTCACCTCGGCGCTCAACCAGATGGGTGCTCACATCCAGCTGTACCGCGAGTGCCTGGGCGGCAGCGCGTGCCGCTTCGGCCAGCGCAACTTCCTGCACTCGGCGGTCGTCTCCGGCCCGACCAAGCTGCAGGGCGCCGACCTGGTCATCCCCGACCTGCGCGGCGGCTTCTCGTACCTGATCGCGGCGCTGGCGGCCGAGGGCACCTCGCGGGTCCACGGCATCGACCTCATCAACCGCGGCTACGAGAACTTCATGGAGAAGCTCGTCGAACTCGGCGCGAAGGTCGAGCTCCCCGGCGGCGACCTCGTCTGACGCCCCGCCGGGGCGTCCCGCACGGGCTCCCTGCGCAGGCGCCTGACGCACCGTTCGCGAAAGCCCCCCCGGCCGAGAAGGCCGGGGGGGCTTCCGTATGGCCCCTGGAGGCCCTCAGGGGGCTCCAGGGGCCCGGACAGGCCGAAGGGCGGCCACCCTCCCGGGGTGGCCGCCCTCCGTCGTCCTACGCAAAGCTGCGCACTACTCGGCGTCCGGGAGCCTGTGCGGCCTCCGGGCGCCGGGGCAGGACTACTTGCCCTTGGCGGCTTCCTTGAGCTTGGAGCCCGCGGAGACCTTCACGCTGTAGCCGGCCGGGATCTGGATGGGGTCGCCGGTCTGCGGGTTGCGCGCGGTGCGAGCGGCACGGTGGGTGCGCTCGAAGGTCAGGAAGCCGGGGATGGTGACCTTCTCGTCGCCCTTGGCGACAATCTCGCCGACGGTCTCGGCGAGCGCGGCCAGAACGGCGTCGGCGTCCTTGCGGGTCACCTCGGCGCGCTCGGACAGAGCGGCCACCAGCTCACTGCGGTTCATGTTGTACTCCCGTGTTCAACTTGCCTTAGAGGCGTGAGATCGAAGCCGATGCTGCCAGGGCCCTCGGACAGTCCCCGGACCCGGGTCTGAACGTCAGACCCTCTCGCCCGGTTACGCATCCTGCCCCCACCAGCGGCGGGAAAGCCAATCCGGCACCCGCCGGGGTCACACGAAAAGCGCCACAGTCACGCGGCGGTGACGCTCCGTCCGCACTCGCCGGATGCGGACCGCGGACCTCGCGGGCATCCCCGCAACCCTAGAGGCGGCCCACCGGGCCCGCATCCCGCGACGCGCCGGGACCGGCCGCCCGTGACCCGTGAGGGCCGTCACAGGCGGCCCCGCCCGCCTCAGGCCGTGGAGGCGGCCTTGCGGACGGCGCCCGCGACCGCGCCGGCGACCTTGTCGTTGAAGACCGACGGGATGATGTAGTTCGCGTTCAGCTCGTCCTCGCCCACGACGTCCGCCAGCGCGCTCGCGGCGGCCAGCATCATCTCCGTGTTCACGGTGCGGGACTGGGCGTCCAGCAGGCCGCGGAAGACACCCGGGAAGACCAGGACGTTGTTGATCTGGTTCGGGAAGTCGGAGCGCCCGGTGGCCACCACGGCAGCGGTCTGACGGGCGACGGCCGGGTCGACCTCGGGGTCCGGGTTCGCGAGCGCGAACACGATCGCGCCCTCGGCCATGGCCGCCACGTCCTCGCCGGACAGCACGTTCGGGGCCGAGACGCCGATGAAGACGTCGGCGCCGACCACGGCCTCCTTCAGCGTGCCCGTGTACCCCTCGGGGTTGGTGTTGTCGGCGATCCAGCGCAGCGGGGAGTCGGGGGCGGCGTCGACCAGGTCGGGCCGGTCCGCGTGCACCACACCGTGGATGTCGGCGCTCACCGCGTTCTTGACGCCCGCCGCGAGGAGCAGCTTGAGGATGGCCGTACCGGCCGCGCCGGCGCCCGACATGACCACCTTGACGTCGCCAACTGCCTTGCCCACGACGCGCAGTGCGTTGGTGAGGGCGGCGAGCACGACGATCGCGGTGCCGTGCTGGTCGTCGTGGAAGACGGGGATGTCGAGGGCCTCGCGCAGCCGGGCCTCGATCTCGAAGCAGCGCGGCGCGGAGATGTCCTCCAGGTTGATGCCCGCGAAGCCGGGGGCGATGGCCTTGACGATCGCGACGATCTCATCGCTGTCCTGCGTGTCGAGGCAGATCGGCCACGCGTCGATGCCCGCGAAGCGCTTGAAGAGGGCCGCCTTGCCCTCCATGACGGGCAGCGCGGCCATCGGGCCGATGTTGCCCAGACCCAGGACGGCGGAGCCGTCCGTCACGACTGCGACGGAGTTGCGCTTGATGGTCAGGCGGCGCGCGTCCTCGGGGTTCTCGGCGATCGCCATGCACACGCGGGCCACGCCCGGGGTGTAGATCATCGAGAGGTCGTCACGGTTGCGGATGGGGTGCTTGGACGCCATCTCGATCTTGCCGCCGAGGTGCATGAGGAAGGTGCGGTCGGAGACCTTGCCGAGGCTGACGCCCTCGATCCCGCGGAGCTTCTCGACGATCTCGTCCGCGTGCGCGGTGGAGGTCGCGGCGATGGTGACGTCGATCCGGAGCTTCTCGTGGCCGGAAGCGGTCACGTCGAGGCCGGTGACCGAACCACCGGAGGACTCCACGGCGGTGGTGAGCTGGGAGACCGCGGTTCCGCTCGCGGGCACTTCCAGGCGGACCGTCATCGAATACGAGACGCTGGGCGCCGTTGCCATGGCCGTGTTCCTCTTCTGTCCCTGGTTTTCGCTGTACACACAGGGCCCCGCGCTGCACTGGCCGAGAACATGGCAGGTGCGGCAGGACCTGTTGTCCGATCGTCCCACCTACCAGCCGGTAAAAGGTAACCAGCTACAAATTTCGGAAGAACTCTTCCACCATACGAGATAGTAGGCCGCAGTGGAATCGTGTTTTAACACAAAACAGGTCCGCGCCCTCCACTGGTGGAGGACGCGGACCTGGTGAAATGACTAGCGACACCGACCCGCCATGCTCGCCTCGCGGCAAGTGGTCGCTCTAGGCGACGAAGGTTGGGCCCGGGGGCTTGGATCGAGTCGGTGCCGTACCCCAGGCTAACAAAGGATCGCCGAATGCGATCCCCCTCCAGGCAGCGTTCTCCCGCGACCACGCGCCTGGCCGCGGGCCAACCGGCCGTACGGGACCCCGCGCGGCCCGCGAGGTCCCCGCCGCTACGGCCGGAGCAGCTCCGGCACCCCGTCCGGCCCCGGACGGTCCCGTTCCGCCGAGACCACGGTCAGCTGCTGCGTCGCACGCGTCAGCGCCACGTACAGCACCCGCAGGCCCGCCGGGGACTCGTCCGCGATCTCCGCCGGGGAGACCACCACCGTCGCGTCGTACTCCAGGCCCTTGGCCTCCAGGCTGCCCAGCGCCACCGCCCGCTCGCCCAGCTCGGCCAGCCACTGCGCGGCCTCCGCGCGCCGGTCCATGGCCACGACCACGCCGACGGTGCCGTCCACCTGCTCCAGCAGCCTGCGCGTCTCCTCACGGACCGCGGTGCCCAGATCGCCCGCCGCGGCCGTGAAACGGGGCTCCAGCCCCGTGGAACGCACCGCCGAGGGCGGCTCCATCCCCGGCATCGCCAGCCGCAGCACCCGGGCCGCGACCTCGGCGACCTCTGCCGGGTTGCGGTAGTTCACCGTGAGGGTGAACCGGCGCCGCGGCCGCGAGCCCAGCGCCTCGTCACGGGCCGCGGCCGCCTCGTCCGGGTCCGTCCAGGAGGACTGCGCCGGATCGCCGACCACCGTCCAGGTGCCGTGCCGGCCCCGGCGGCCCACCATCCGCCACTGCATGGGCGTCAGGTCCTGGGCCTCGTCCACGATGACGTGCGCGTACTCGGTGCGCTCCGCCGCGAGCCGCTCGGCCCGCTCCCACTGGGTCTCCTCGCGGGCCGGCATCAGCTCCTCCAGCCCGCTGAGCTGCTCCAGCGGGTCCATCTCCCGGCGGCGCCTGGGCCGGGCGGGCGCGCCGAGGAGCAGCTGGAGCTCGTCCAGCAGCGCCACGTCGTGCACCGACAGCGGGCCCTTGCCGTCCGGGCCCACCCGGCGCAGCGAACGGGCCAGCTGGCGGGTCTCGCGCGGGTTCAGGTCCCGGCGCGACCAGCGGCCCAGGCGGCGCTCGTCCGCCATCGCGGCGAGCACCCCGCGCGGGGTCAGCTCGGGCCACCAGGCGTTCAGGAAGCCGATGAAGGCGTCCTCGGTGGAGATGTCCTCGTCGAAGGCGGAGCGCAGCTCGGCGGCCAGCTCCGGGTCGCTGTGCCGGCCGGCGCTGCCGGACTTCGCGTACAGCGCGTCGAGGAGCAGCTTGCGGGCGCGCGGGCGCAGCAGGTTGACCGGCGCGGTGCCGCTGAGCACGGTCTGCCGGATCCGGTTCAGCTCGGCGGACTCCAGCTCCTGGCGGCGGCCGAAGGCCACCACGCGCAGCCGGTCCGGGGCGTCCCCGAGCTCCAGGGCGCCCCGGACGGCCTTGCGCAGCACCTTGAGCATCCGCGAGGAGCCCTTGATCCGGGCCACGGCCGGTTCGTCGTACGTGGTCGCCTCGGCGCCGTCGACCAGCGAGCCCAGGGCCCGGATGGCCACCTGGCCCTCCTCGCCGAGCGAGGGCAGGACGCCCTCGGTGTAGGCGACGAGCAGCGGGGTCGGGGAGACGATCAGGATGCCGCCGGAGTAGCGGCGCCGGTCCTGGTAGAGCAGGTAGGCGGCGCGGTGCAGGGCCACGGCGGTCTTGCCGGTGCCGGGCCCGCCCGCGACCTCGGCGACGGACGCGGCGGGCGCCCGGATGACGAGGTCCTGCTCGGCCTGGATGGAGGAGACGATGTCCCGCATCGAGTGCGTACGGGCCCGCCCGAGCGCGGCCATCAGGGCGCCGTCGCCGATGACGGGCAGCTCGCGGCCGTCCAGGGAGGCGGTGACCTCGGGGCGCATCAGGTCGTCCTCCACGCCCAGCACCTTGCGGCCCTTGGAGCGGATGACGCGCCGGCGCACGACCCGGCCGGGCTCCTTGGGCGTGGAGCGGTAGAACGGCGCGGCGGCCGGCGCGCGCCAGTCGATGACCAGCGGGGCGTAGTCGGAGTCCAGGACCCCGATGCGGCCGATGTGGAGGGTCTCGGCGATGTCGGCCGTGAGGTCCTCGCGGATCGCGTCCTCGGCCGGTTCGACGGAGGTGTAGGCGCCGTCCGGCCCCCGTTCCCCGTCCTTGCCGAGGACCAGGTCGACGCGGCCGAAGAGGAAGTCCTCGAACTCGTTGTTGAGCCGGTTCAGGTGGATGCCCGCCCGGAAGACCTGCGCGTCGCGCTCGGCGAGCGCACCGGGTGTCCCCACCTGGCCGCGCTTGGCCGCGTCGTTCATCAGGAACTCGGCCTCGTGGATCTTCTCCTCGAGGCGTCGGTACACCTGGTCGAGATGCGTCTGCTCGACCGCGATCTCCCGATCACGGACGGAATCCGCCGTGCTGTCGACAGCGGCATTCTGCGCGGCCACCAAGGCCCCTTTCTGACGTGCATGGGCGACCGTCAACCGTACGCGAATGAGGACCCGGTCCGCACGCCCGTTCCGGAACCGGGGGCCGCCGGGTCGGGCGGAGCCCGCAGGCGGGTCAGGCGGAGCCGGCCGCCAGGGCCCGGCGGCGGTGCCGGGCGACGCGTTCCCGGTTGCCGCACAGCTCGCTGGAGCACCAGCGGCGCCGGTGCCCGCGGGAAGTGTCCAGGTAGACCCGGGTGCAGCCGTCCCCCTCGCAGGCGCGCAGCAGGGCCAGGTCGCCGGGGTCGGTCAGCAGTTCCACCGCGTCGCGGGCGACGGCCGCGAGGAGCGCGCCGCATTCCGCTCCGCCGGACAACTCCCGCACCAGGTGACCTTCTTGGTCCCGTACGGCACACAGTCCCGGGGGTGGACCGGCCGCCAGCGCGTTGACCCGGGCGAGGGCACGCTCGTCGGGTTCGGCCGCGGCCAGTTCCGCCCGTACGAGGGTGTCCACGTCACCGCGCAGGGACCGGAAGGCCGCCACCCAGTCGGGTCCCACCCGGGCCAGGGGCGTCCGGTCGGGGACCAGTCCGGCTCCGGCGAGCCACAGGCGCAGCTCGTCGCCGTCCCGGAGCCCCTCGTGCGGGGTGAAGGTGGCCACCAGGTCCAGGCAGACCCGGCCGGAATCGAACCGCATGCCCGTCACCGCCTCGCTGTAGGGCGTCTAGGTGTGTTGTCCGGACAGGTTGGTGACGCGGCTGGCGGGTGTTTGGCCTTGGATGCCGGTGTGGGGCCGGTGGTAGTTGTACCAGTCGATCCAGTCGGTGA
>NZ_JOFT01000008.1 GCF_000725805.1 Streptomyces xanthophaeus
GATACATCCGAGCACCCACCCCACCAAACGGATCAGCAACAAACCGCTCAGCAGTCAAACCACCCCGACCCACATAACCCCGCCCCAACTGCACACCCGCCACATACAACTCACCCACCACACCAACCGGCACCACACCCAACCCCGCATCCAGGACATAGGCACGCAGGCCGGGAAGGGCTCGGCCGATGACGCCCGCCGGCGGGGCCGAAGAGGCCTCCGGGGCCGTGCAGTCCTCGGGGGAGAGTCGGCGGTAGGTGACGTGCACAGTGGTTTCCGTGATGCCGTACATGTTCACGAGCACGGTCTGCTCGTCCTCGTGCCGCTCGTACCAGCCGGCCAGACGCGAAGGCGTCAGGGCCTCGCCGCCGAAGATGACGGTGCGCAGGGCCAGTTGGTCTCCGAGCTCCGCAGCTTCGGCGTCCTGCTGGATGAGCTGGTAGAACGCCGAGGGGGTCTGGTTGAGGACCGTGACGCGCTCTGTCACGAGGAGCTTCAGGAACTCGGCCGGCGACTTGCGTGCGGACTCGGGTACGACGACGAGCCGGCCCCCGTGCAGGAGCGCTCCCCACATCTCCCACACGGCGAAGTCGAAGGCGTAGGAGTGGAACAGGGTCCAGCAGTCCTGCGGTCCGAAGCCGAAGTCGGCCTGGGTCGCCTCCAGGAGGGCCACCACGTTCCGGTGCGTGACGAGTACCCCCTTGGGGGTGCCGGTGGAGCCCGAGGTGTAGATGACGTAGGCGGGGTGCCCGGGCAGCAGCGCGTCCGTCCGGTCGGCGTCGGACAGCGGGCCGGACGGGAACTGCGCCAGCCTGCTGCGTGTCTCGGGGGCGTCCACGACCAGGTGGAAGCCGGGCCGTTCGTCACCGGTGACGGGCAGCGCCTCACGGGTGGCCGAGGTGCTGAGGACGCACACGGGCCGGGCGTCGTCGAGCATGTACGCGAGGCGGTCGGCGGGGTACGCGGGGTCGAGGGGCAGGTAGGCCGCGCCCGCCTTGAGGACGGCGAGGACGGAGACGACCAGGTCCGGTGTGCGGGGCAGGGCGAGCGCCACGACGCTCTCCGGGCCTACGCCCTGCCCGATGAGCAGCCGCGCCAACTGGTTCGCGCGGGCGTCCAGTTCGCCGTAGGACAGGGTCTCGCCCGCAGCGACCACTGCGGTGGCGAGGGGTCGCTCTTTCGCGCGTTGTGCGAACAGTTCCGGTATGCAAGGACCGCTCGGCGGCGGTGTGTCACGACTGTGCTCCCTCTGCCAAAGCTGCCGGTCCGTCTCGTCCCGCAGTTCCAGTGCGCTGATGGACGTCGCCGGGTCGGCCGCCGCCAGGCTGCGCAGGAGGTTCACGAAGGCCTTGAGGTGGGCTTCCGGTTCCTCCGCTCCGTACATCGCCGGGTTCGCGTCGATGTCGATGCGCAGGCTGTCGTCGTCCTTGCCCGGGTAGACGCCGACCGTCAGGTCGTCCACCGAGCCGATCGTGAGGTTGTGGGCGACGGCGTCGTGTGCGCCGAATCGGAAGCGGTGCCCGAAGGGCATGATGTTGATCTGCGGGCCGAACATCCGCTGGTTGCCGCTGGCCAGGCCGGCGTCGCGGCGCATGTCCTCGTAGCGGTAGTGCTGGTGCTTCATGATCTTGCGGGCCTCGGCGGAGGTGCCGCGGACGGCGTCGAGGACCGAACTGCCCGGGTCGACGGCGAGCCGGAGCGGCAGCATGTTGGAGAACATGCCGGGTGCTTGTTGCAGGAGTGCGGTGCTGCGGCCGGCGGTCGGCAGGCCGAGGACGAGGTCCCGGGTGCCCGACAGCCGGTGGGCATAGATGCCCAGGGCCGTCATGACCATCACGGCCCAGCCCGTGCGGCAGCGTCGGGCGGCCAGCCGGAGGGCGTCGAACTCGGAGGCGGTGAGATGGGCCGTGCGGCGGATGCGGTCCGTCTGTCCGGTGCTCTTCCCGCTGGTGAGGCTCACTGGCTGCGGGCAGCCCTCCAGGCGATCCAGCCAGAACGCCCGGTCGGCGCCGAACCGCGGCGAGGACCGGTAGGCGGTGTCCTCGGCGAGCAGCTCGGTCAGCGGGGCGAATGCGGTGGGTTCGAGCGGGGTTCCCGCTGCGAGGCTCGTGTAGACGTCGGCGACGCGGCGGGTGACGAGTGCGCCGGTGAATCCGTCGATGACGATGTGGTGGGCCTGCCGGTACCAGTAGAACAGCGTCGGCGCGAGCTTCAGGACCGTGTCCGTGTAGGTCCGGTCCCGGAGCAGGTCCACCGGCCTGGCCGCGCTGTCCCGCATCCAGGCCTGGGCGGCGGCACGGGGGTCGGCCTCCTGGCTGAGGTCGATGAGGGGCACGGGCCACTCGGGGGACTCGTCGACCACCTGGCGCGGGGTTCCCCCGGTGACGAAGAAGCGGGTGCGCAGGGACTGCGCCTCCAGGGCCGTCTGCTGAAGGGCGGCCTTCAGCAGGTCCACGTCGACGGCGCCACGGATCTCGACGTACTCAGCGAGGTTGTAGCCCGCCTTGTCCGCGGCCAGCTCGTGTGCCAGCCATATCTCGGACTGGGCGGCGGAGAGCGGAAGACCCTGAACAGCAGTGCCGTCGGACATGGTTGACCCTTCACGAGGTTGCGGCTGGCGCCGGAGTTCCTGCGTTCGCTTGTTCTGCGGTCCCGTTCAGCTGTGGTCCCGTTCGGCTGTGGTCCTGATCAACTGCTGTTCTGCTCAGCTGCTGTTCTGCTCAGCTGCTGTTCTGGGCGCGCAGGAAGTAGTCGCGCAGCAGGCCGGAGGTCTTCTCGATCACTACGGAGTCACGCGCGAGGGCCACGCGGATGCGCCGGCTTCCCCGGGCGGGGGCTGCCCAGTAGAAGGGTTCGCAGCGAAGGACGTGCAGTCCCGAGGCCTTGAGGTCGGCCCAGACGCGGCCCGCGTCGAGCGGGGCCGGCAGGTCGATCATGGACACGCTGACGTCGGAGGGGTTTCCCGGCAGTCGGGCCTCGGTGTCCTCCAGTGCCTCGCGCAGGATCCGGCGGTTGCGTGAGACGAGCGTGTGGAGCCGCTGGTACCCGCCGGCTCCGGCTTCCTCCGCGAATTCGGCCACGAGGGCGAGGACGAACGGGCTGACGCTGAGGAGGACGTCGGAGAGGTTCTCGTACAGGTCGAGCGGGCAGGCGGCGCTGTGCCCGATGAAGCCGAGTTTCAGCTCCGACAGCGGCCAGAGCTTCCCGGTGTCCTCGATGATCACGTAGTGCACACCGGTCCGGTCGAGCAGGGCGTAGGTGTCTTCGCGCTCCGCCGTGACGAAACCCCGGAACGAGGTGTCGAGGACCAGGATCTTGTCGTGCCGGGCGCAGGATTCGGCGATGGTGCGCAACGCCGCGGGTCCGATCACCGCGCCGGTCGGGTTGTTGGGGACGGTCAGGAACACCGCGTCCACTTCGGCGATGGCCGGCACCCGCCCCTGGATGAGTTCCTGCTCGTCCAGGGGCACGAGGCCGATCCCGCGGCCGCGGAGCAGGTCCGGGATGTTGTCGAAGGTGGGATGGATCAGTCCGATGGTCTTGCAGACGTCGGAGAGGGAGCGGGCCACGACCTCCATGGCGACGGAGGAGGAGTAGCAGCTCAGGACCCGGCCCGCTTCGACCGGTGCGGACAGCTGGCCGAGGGAGTGGAGGAACTCGCGCTGGGCGCGGGATTCCAGATCGGCGAATCCCTCCCGCGCCGAGGAGTGGAACAGTTCCGGGAGCCGGTCGATGACCGCCTGCTGTCCGGTGGTGAGGGTCTGGCGCGGGTGTCCGTCGCTCACGTTGATGTCGCCGTCCAGCGCGAGTATCTCGTACCTCGTCAGATTCGTGAGGTCTAATCCGTCGTGGGGCATCACAAGACTCCGTTCGGCACGTCAAGAGGGGCGGCAGTGGCCGTCTGCTGATCGCTCGTGCGGCGCGGATTTCCCGTAGGACAGGATCAGTGAACGCGCGGCTCGGAAACCGTGAGGCTCCTACAAGCTCAAGTGAATTCGCCGGATCGGGCTCGGCTGGCCTTTTGTGAAACTAACACGCGCCGGACTCCGGGCTCAATGAAAGCGCCCAAGAACCGGCAAATTGACAACCATTACCAAGAAAGTGGGGAGGGGGTCCGCCGGCCGGGCCGGGGGTATGTCCCGGCCGGCGGAGTCTGTGGGGCGAACGGCTCGTTCAGGAGCTGTTCGGGCAGGACATCTGGTGTCCGTTCAGGTATTCAGCGTCCACCAGCGCGCGCACTGCCGCAGGGGCGCCAGGAGGGAATCCCCCCGGTCCGTCAGGAAGTAGCTCACCCCCGGAGGGGACAGCTCGGCCCGCACGGTCCGGCCGACGAGTCCGCTGCTCTCCATCGCCCGGAGCGTGCGGATCAGGACCCGGTCGCTGATGCCCGAGCCGACCGTCCTGAGCAGCTCGTTGTGCCTCTGGGGGCCGGTGGCGAGGCTCCCCAGGACGGCCACGGTCCATTTGCCGGCCACGAGCTCGATCGTGGCGCGCGCCGCATGCCAGTCGGCGTCCGCCACGTCGAGTTCAGTGGTCATACCGGCCGCTGCTCGGTGTGCGGCTGTGGACGTGGTCGATCTGCAGCGTCGTGTGCGAGATGCCGTGCTTCTCGGTGAGGACGTGTTCGAGGTCGGCCCGTACCCCATGGCAGTCGCCCTCGTCCTCGACCAGCACGTGCGCGGAGAGCGCGGTCTGACCCGAGGTGATCGTCCACACGTGGAGGTCGTTCACCTCGACGACCGAGGGGACGGCGGCCAGGTGCTCCCCCACCGCTCCCGGGTCGAGGCCGGCGGGCGCCGCCTCGAGCAGGATGCGGCCGGAGTCGCGCAGCAGTCCCCAGCCCGCCTTGATCATGAGGGCCACGACGAAGAGGGTGGCGATGGTGTCGGCGCGGGCGAATCCCGTGGTCAGGACGATGGCACCGGCGATGGCGGTGCCGATGAAGGCGAAGAGGTCGTTGAGGATGTGCTGGTAGGCGCCCTCGATGTTCAGGGACGAGCGGTTCGCCTTGGACAGGCACCACGTGGCGACGAGGTTGACGGCGACACCGGCGAGGGCGGTGATCAGGACCATCCAGCCGCTCACCTCCGGCGGGTCGAAGAGGCGTTCCACGGCCTCGTACGCGAGCCACACCGCGGCCAGCAGCAGGGTGAGGCCGTTGGCCTGGGCCGACAGGATCTCCACGCGCTTGAGGCC
This sequence comes from Streptomyces xanthophaeus, assembly GCF_000725805.1. Lineage (GTDB taxonomy): Bacteria > Actinomycetota > Actinomycetes > Streptomycetales > Streptomycetaceae > Streptomyces > Streptomyces xanthophaeus. The sequence goes on from NZ_JOFT01000008.1 coordinate 5,197, forward strand.
GAACGTGTAACCGCCGCGCACCGGCCGTGCCGACAGCCGCATGGCCACCAGGGCGAGGACGATGGACAGGGCGTCGGTGAGCATGTGCACCGCGTCCGACAACAGCGCCAGGGAGTCGGCCATGAAGGCCACGACGGTCTCGACGGCGATGAAGCCCAGGATGAGCACGAGCGCCGTGGTCAGCCAACGCCGGTCCGCGTCGGCCGACACTCCGTGCTGGTGCCCCGAGTGGGCCCCGTGCCCGGCAGGTCCATGACTGTGCGCATGATCGGAAGTCATGCTTCCCCCCAAGTCGCTTCGTAAGGTCGACTGATCGCAGTAAAGCGTACGCAATGGAGGTCTTGCAAAGGCTGAATCGGTGACCGTTGTCAATACCATTAAGGGACAGTCCCTGATCACGCGAACGGACCGCCGACACATCGGGACGAGTCGCCAACCGACATTTTTGTCACCCCTTGCCAGGGTGCGTCTTTGCCCTGGATGCTCGGCACGTCGCACGAGGGTCACGGCTCTCGTCACGAGCAATGGGGGTGGGGGCCGTTCATATCGATGAAAAGATGCGATCAGCCGGAATGGAGGTCCTCCGGATTCCTTCGGCAGACGTTTCGGACCCGGAGGAATTACGGAGAGCGGTCGGAAGCGGAAGGCCCATGCTCTTCCGGGGGCTCGCCTCCCACTGGCCGGCGGTCGGGTCGTGGACGCCGGAGCAACTGAAGCAGCGATACCCCGATGTGGAGGTGAACGCCCTCATCGGTCTTCCGAGCAGCGGTGTCCTGTTCCCGCAGGACCAGCGGGAATACGAGCGGACGCTGAGCTTCTCCCGCTTCGTCGACACGATGATGACGGCTTCGCCCGCGGCACCCTGTTACCTCGCCTACAAGCGGGCCGGGGACCTGTTCGATCCTTCCGACTACGACGTGGACTCGCTGACCCCGGACGACGGGTACAGCACGGACACCCGGGTGTGGATCGGCTCGGCGGGAACCCGGTCGATGCTCCACTCCGACCTCAAGGACAACTTCTTCTGTCAGATCTGGGGGGAGAAGAGGGTGACCCTGCTTCCCTGGCGCGACAGCCGCGCCGCGTACCCGTTCCCCGACAACCTGGTGAACAGCCGGGTCGACCTCGCCGATGCGGACCTGGACAGGTTCCCCCGGCTCCGTGGCGCCCGTTTCCACCATGCGTCCGTAGGGCCCGGTGACGTGCTTTTCATCCCCCGGGGCTGCTGGCACGACATCCGGTCGACGACTCCGTCGATCTCCGTCAACCACTGGTTCGGGAAACCCCAGGGGGTCCGTGCCTACCTGCGTCTCCTCGGCCGGCTGGGGCCTGCGTTCTGGTACCCGGCCGCACGGGACTTCGTCCGGCACGGGGTGCTGGGGCGCGAGGAGAGGACCACGTTCTTCTTCAGTCCGCCGTCCACCGGGAAGCGTCTCTACGACGCCGTCCGCTGGGGCGACTTCTCCCGCGACAACGACCCCCACCGCGACTCATGACGCGCACTGGTGCGGCGCGTCGCGTCCTGGTCACCGGAGGTGCCTCCGGGATCGGCGCCGCGATCGTGCAGCGCTTCCTGCGGGACGGGGACCGCGTGGCGGTCCTGGACCAGGACCGCCCGGCCCTGGAGCGGCTAGAGGCTCAGCACCCCGGGCTGGACCTGTTCCTGGTCGCGGACGTCTCGGACCCCGGCGCCGTGGAAGGGGCCTTCCGCTCGCTCGACCGCAGGTGGGCAGGGGTCGACGCGGTGTGCAACTGCGCCGGCATCAGCGCGCGGGAGCCCTTCCTGGAGAGCAGCCTGGAGACCTGGCAGCGGACCCTCGCCGTCAACCTCACGGGCACGTTCCTCGTGGCCCAGCAGGCGGCCCGCCGTATGGCCGAGGCCGGCAGCGGGGTGATGGTGAACATCTCCTCGGTCAGCGGCATGGTGGGAATGCCGGGGTACGCGGCCTACAACGTGAGCAAGGCGGGAGTCATCGAGCTCACCAAGACGATGGCCCTGGAACTCGCGCCGCACGTACGGGTGAATGCCATCTGCCCGGGCTACATCCTCACTCCCATGCAACGGGCCGAGTACACGCCGGAGATGCTGGCGGACTGCGCCGCCCGGATACCGCTGCGCCGCCTCGGTGAGCCGGCGGAGATCGCGGACATGACGGCGTATCTGTGCTCCCCTATGGCCGAGTTCATCACCGGTCAGTCCTTCGTGGTCGACGGCGGGGAGACGGCCGGCGGTCTGGCCAGCGCCTGACGTCTGGCGTCTGGCGTCTGACGTCTGGCGTCTGACGTCTGGCGTCTGGCGTCTGGCGTCTGACGCCTTGCACCCCACACCTCACACCTCACGCCTCATCCAGAACCTTGAATGGAGAAAACCGTCGTGACAGGCATCGTCAGCTCTTTCACGGAATGGGATCCTCTGGAGGAGGTCGTCGTCGGCCGCCTCGACGGGGCGGTCTTCCCGACCTGGCAGGACAGCATGGCGGACATCCTGCCGCCCGGAGCCGAGCAGCTGTTCAGGGACCATGGGGGCTCGCCGATGCCCCGGGAGCACCTTGCGGCGGCAGTGGCCGAGCTCGACAACTTCGCCGAGGTGCTCCGTTCCGAGGGCATCACCGTGGTCCGCCCCGACGTGCTGCCGCAGGACACCGAGCTGCGGACGCCGGGCTGGAGCACCCCCGGCGGGCTGTACGCGGCCATGCCCCGCGACCACCTCATGGTGGTCGGTGACACGATCGTCGAAGCACCCATGTCGTGGCGCTGCCGCTCCTTCGAGGGCGACGCGTTCCGCGGTCTGGTCAAGTCGTACTTCCAGCGCGGCGCCAAATGGCTGCCCGCCCCGCGTCCGCAGCTCACCGATGAACTGTGGCGGACGGAACGCGGCCCGGACTCGCGCGGCGAGGACTGGGCGATCACGGAGTTCGAGCCCGTCTTCGACGCGGCCGACTTCATGCGGTTCGGCGACGACATCGTGGTCCAGCGCAGCCACGTGACGAACCAGTTCGGGATCGACTGGCTGCGGCGCTCCGTAGGCAAGGAGTTCACCGCCTCCGTCATCGAGGTGAACGATCCCCACGCGATGCACATCGACGCCACGCTGGCACCGCTGGCACCGGGCAAGCTGCTGGTCCATCCCGAGCGCTTCGTGCCGAACAAGCTGTTCAACGACTGGGAGACCCGGCCGGCTCCGCAGCCGACGCTCCCTGCGGACTGGCCGATGTACTTCTGCAGCCCCTGGGTGAGCATGAACGTCCTGTCGCTGGACCCGCGGACCGTCGTCGTCGAGAGCCACGAGCTGCCCCTGATCGAGGCGTTGACCTCCTGGGGACTGCGCTGCGTGCCGGTGGACTTCCGGCACGTCTACTCGTTCGGGGGTTCGTTCCACTGCGTCACCCTGGACGTCCGGCGTTCCGGTGCGTCCATGAAGTACCTCAACTCGTGACGAGGACGAAGGCGCCTTCAGATGAAGACTGTTGAGATCACGGGGCGGCGCGAAGTGCGTCTGGTCGACCGGCCCCTGCCCCGGATCGGTGCGGGCTACGTCCTGGTCAAGGTGCACGTCGCTCCGATGTGCAACGAGTACCTGGCCTACACCGAGGGGCTGTACCTGGAGCGCAACCGGCCCGACTCGCTCGGGCACGAGTTCGCGGGAGAGGTGGTGGAGGCACCGCCCGGATCGGCGCTGCGGCCCGGGGACCGGGTGGTGGCGCTCTGCGGTTTCCCCTGCGGGCGGTGCGAGCCGTGCCGCCGGGGCTACTACTCCCACTGCGCGCAGACCGAGGACCCGCGGAAGGTCACGGGCGGGGAGAGCGGTGAGTGCGGGTTCGCGCAGTACGCCGTCAAGGCGGACTGGATGCTGGAGCCGATTCCGGACGGGATGTCCTACGAGCACGCGAGCCTGGCGTGCTGCGCTCTGGGGCCCACGTTCGGTGCCATGGAACGTGCCCGGGTCCCCGCGGGGAGCACGGTGCTGATCACCGGGCTCGGTGCGGTCGGCCTCGGCGGGGTCGTCGCGGCGCGGGCCCGGGGTGCACGCGTCATCGGCGCCGTCCGCTCGCCCTACCGTGCCGAACTGGCCCGGCGGCTGGGCTGCGAGGTGCTGGTCGACCCTGGCCCGGCGGACGTGCTCGCGGCCACGGGCGGCCGGGGTGCGGACTGCGTGCTGGAGTGCTCGGGGCAGGCCCGCTACCAGCGGCTCGCCGTGGACTCGGTGGCCCGGCTGGGTACCGTCGCCTTCCTCGCGGAGCCCGGCAGGATCGAGATCAGCGTGGACGGGGACCTCGTCCAGCGCGGTGTGACGCTGCTCGGCAGCCTCGACATCAACCGTGAGGACGCCCGGCGGCTGCTCCAGGTCATCCGGTCGGTGCCCGAGCAGGTGGACACCCTGGTCACGCACCGGCTGCCGCTGTCACGCATCGGCGAGGCCTTCGAGGCCCAGGCCGCGTACGCGAGCGGGAAGGTGCTGCTCTACCCGTGGCGGGATGCCTAGGTCGTCTCTTTCGGCCTAGGGCCGGTGGTGGTCCGGGGTCAGGACGATGGCCGTGACGACGAGGCCGCCGCGGCACAGCCAGCGGCCTTCGAAGCCGCTCAGGGTCCGCCCCGCCACCACCGGGCCGGGTGTCCTGAGGGCGGCGGTGAAGGTGGAGGCGTCGGCGTCGATGTCCACGTGCGCCTGGTCGAAGTCGAGCGTCCGGCCCGTCAGCGGGTACCAGGCCTTGAAGACGCTCTCCTTGGCGCTGAACAGGATCCGCGACCACGGCACGTCCGGCCGGCGGTCGGTCAGTTCACGGACGGATTCCCGTTCGCCGGGCAGGGAGACCGAGGCGAGGAACCGTTCGGTGGTCGGTGTCGCCGGTTCGGCGTCGATGCCGATCGTGACGGCGTCGGCGGTCCGGGCCACCGCTGCGGCCCGGTAGCCGCGGCAGTGCGTCATGCTGCCGACCACGCCCCGGGGCCATACGGGCGCTCCTCGTGCGCCGGTCGCCAACGGCGCCGGGGGCATGCCGAGGGCGCCCATGGCCCGTCGCGCGCAGGTCCGTACGGTGGCGTACTCACGCTGCCGGGAGGGAACGGCCCGGGCGAGGGCTGCGGCCTCCTCCGGGAAGAGCAGGGTGGCGGGGTCGAGCGGGTCCGCGGGCACGTCCGCGTAGGCCTCTGCCGCCATGACGGCGACCGGCAGTATGTCCTCGATCAACGCCCGTCCCTCCCGGGTCCCGGAGCTCGGCAACGATCCGTACCGCCGGAGCGGGTCAGGCCGGCGCCTGCATCCCCCGCACGATGCCCGAGACCGCCGCCCAGAGCTGGTCCTCCAGGTCGAACGGGGCGGTCGCCAGGGTCCACCGCAGCACCATGCCGTCGACGACCGAGAGCAGGGCCAGGGCCGCGGCGTCGGCGCGCGCGTACGAGGCGTCCCCGGCCGGCTCGGCCCCGTCCAACCGGAGCAGGAGCGTGCGCACTTGATCCAGGTAGCGGTCGTGGTGGGCCGAGTAGCAAGACCTGATGTCCGGGATGGTCCGGGCGAGTGCGAGCAGTTCCAGGGCCAGGGGTGCGCGGTCGGGGTTCTTGGCGAGTTCGCGCGCGAATCCCCGGACGAGCTGTTCCAGCTGCTGCGCGGCGGACACGTCCTCGGCGAGTAGTTCGTCCATGGTGCGCGTCTCGGTGGCCAGCATGTGGTGCACCAGCGCGGTGGCGAGTTCTTCCTTGCTCTTGAAGTACCAGTAGAGCGCGCCCTTGCTCAGGCCCGATTCCTTGACGATGTCGTCCATGCGGGCGCCGTGGTAGCCCTGCCGGGCGAACACGGTGGCCGCCGCGGCCAGAATCTGTGCCCGGCGCGCCGCGCCGCGGTCGTCGTCCTGTGCCATCCCGCTCCCATCTCCGCACCTCGGCTCGCCCAGATGAAAGCGGCCGTCATTTTCACTCCGGTTCGCTCCAGACTACAACTAGACCGGCTGGTCGGTCTAGCGCTATGGTGACTCGACCGACTGGTCAGTCGAGTCTCTGGAGGAAGACGTGGAACCCCAGTACGACCTGGAAGCGGCCGGCCCCCGGCCCCCGGCGCTCTACCGCCTGGGAGCCTGGTGCGCGCATCACGCATGGCGGGTGGTGGCGGTCTGGCTGCTCGTGCTCGTCGGGGCCGGATTATTGGTGCCGCGGTTCGCGGACAGCCTCACGGGCTCGTCACTGACCGTCACGGGGTCCGAGGCGGCGCGCGCCGAGCAGCTGATGCGGGACAAGTTCGACAGCGCCGTCACCGAGGACATCGTGGTCGTCTTCGACTCGGCGGAACGCTCCGTCCAGGACCCGGAGTTCCGCGAGGCCGTCCGGCGCGGTATCGCCGGACTCCGCGCACAGGACGGGGTCGCCCGTGTCGAGGACCCGTACGGAGCGGGCGGGGAAGCCCTGTTCTCGGCGGACGGGCACACCGCCCTCGTCCTCGCCGGACTCACCGGCGACGAACGCGACCGCCAGGCCGTGGCGCCCGAGCTCCAGAAGACCCTCGACCGTACGGCCGACGACGGGGTCGGCGTCCACCTCACCGGTTCGAGCGCCCTGAACGCGGCCGTCGTCGAGCAGGAGGACAAGGACCTGGCGCGCGCGGAGTCCATCGGACTGCCGATCGCCCTGCTGGTCCTGCTGCTCGCCTTCGGCACCCTGGTGGCCGCGGGACTTCCCCTGCTGCTCGGCGTGGCCGCGCTGGTGACCGCCTTCGGCGCCCTGGGCGCGATCAGCTACTTCACGAGCTTCGACGTGTTCGTCCAAGCGGTCGTCACGATGCTGGGGCTCGCCCTCGGCATCGACTACTGCCTCTTCGTCGTCACCCGCCAGCGGGAGGAACTCGCCGCCCGCCCGGACCGGCCGATGGCCGAGACGGTCGGGCGCACCATGGCCACGGCGGGCAAGGCCGTCCTGTTCTCCGGTTCCACCGTGCTGATCTCGGTGGCCGGGCTGCTCCTCGTACGGGCGCCGGTCTTCCGGTCCATGGCCTGGGGCGTCATGGTGGCGGTGGCCGTGATGCTGGCCGTCGCGGTCACGCTGCTGCCGGCGCTGCTCGCCCTGCTCGGCAACCGGATCGACCGGCTGGCGGTCCCGGGCCTGCGCCGGACCGTGCGGCATCCCGATCCGGAGCATTCGGTCTGGGCCCGCTGGACCCGCGTCGTCATGCGCCGGCCCGCCGTCGTCGGAGGCATCACCCTGGCGGCCCTGCTGACCGCGGCAGCTCCGGTCCTCGGCCTGAAGCTCGGCTTCGACGTGGGGGCGAGCGCCGTGTCGGACGCGCCGGCCGGCATCGGGTACCGCCTGGTGGCCGAGAAGTTCGCCCCCGGGGCGGCGACCCCGGTCCAGATCGTGGTGGCCGATTCCGACGGTGAACTGGATGCGGCCTCGCTCGCGGCGATCGACCGGCTCAGCGGCCTGGTCGAGGGGAACGGCCAGGTCGCCGGGGTCGTGTCCCTGACGAAGGTGCTCAAGGAGAAGACGGGCCGCAGCGATGTGGAGGCGCTGGGTGAGCTGCGCTCCGCCGGCGGGCCGGGTGACCTCGACCGCCTGCTCAGCCCCTCGGGCGACATGAGCGTCATCACCGTCTTCCCGCGCAACGCACCGGATTCCGACGAGACCATCGACCTGGTCCGGTGGATCCGCGGTACGGCGGCCCCCGAGGCGGCCGGGGCCGCGGGCGGCCTCACCGTGGTGACCGGCGGACTGACCGCGCAGACGATCGACGTGGCCTCGGAGATCGAGCGCGCCACGCCCTGGGTGCTCGCCTCGGTGCTGGGCCTTTCCTTCCTCCTGCTGCTCCTCGCCTTCCGCAGCCTGCTGCTCGCCGCGAGCGCCATCGTGATGAACCTGATCTCGGTGGGCGCCGCCTTCGGCCTGTTGACGTGGGTGTTCCAGGACGGGGCCGGGGCGTCCCTGCTGGACTTCACCAGCCGCGGGTTCATCCAGGCCTATCTGCCCCTGCTGACGTTCGTCGTGCTGTTCGGCCTGTCGATGGACTACGAGGTGTTCCTCATCTCCCGGATGAAGGAGGAATGGGACCGTACGCACGACAACGTCCGCGCCGTCACCGCGGGGGTCGTCCACACCGCCAAGGTCATCACCGCAGCTGCCGCGATCATGGTGGTCGTCTTCGCAGCCTTCATGATCACTCGCGTGGTCGAGGTCAAGCAGATGGGATTCGCCCTCGCCGTCGCCGTCCTGGTCGACGCGACCCTGATCCGCATCGTGCTGGTCCCCGCGTTCATGCGTCTGGCCGGGCCCGCGAACTGGTGGCTGCCCCGGTGGCTCGACCGCGCCCTCCCGAAGATCGATCTGACCGAGGGGCCGATCCCTGCGGCCCCGGCCGGTGCGGATCCCGCTCCGCGGACGACATCCACGACACCGGCGGGCTGATTCCGCACCGCCTCCATCCACCTCCGCATCCGCCTCCGCATCCGCACCCGCGGACGGGCGGATCCAAGCACGGGAAAGGAGCACTGATGACGGTCCCCCGTACGCCGCTGCAGCGCTGGCTGGGCCTGACGGCCCTGGTCTTCGGGCTGCTGATCATCGGGTTGGACGCGACGATCCTCACGGTCGCGCTGCCCACCCTCGCCGTGGAACTCGAAGCGACCACGACCGAGTTGCAGTGGTTCACCGACGCGTACACCCTCCCCTTCGCCGCCCTGCTGCTGCCCCTGGGCGTACTCGGTGACAAGCTCGGCCGCAGGCTGGTCCTCAGCGGCGGTCTGCTCGTCTTCGCCGCGGGCTCGGTCCTCGCCCTGTTCGTGGACACCTCGGGCGGACTGGTGCTCTCCCGCGTCGCCATGGGCGCCGGGGCCGCTGCCGTCGCCCCGCTGGCCCTGGCCATCGTGCCCCTGCTCTTCCCGCCCGCCGAACGTTCGCGTGCGGTCGCCGTGGCGACCGCCGGCTTCGCCCTGGGGCTGCCGCTCGGCCCCCTCGTCGGGGGCTGGCTGCTCAACTCCTTCTGGTGGGGCTCGATCTTCCTGATCAACATCCCCATCGTCGCGGTCGCCCTGGTGGGCACCTGGCTGTTCGTCCCGGAAACCCGGGACCCGCAGGCCAGGCGACTGGACCTGGTCGGCTCCGCGCTCTCCCTCGCCGGCATCTCGGCGTTCGTGTACGGCGTGATCGAGGCCCCCAACCGGGGCTGGGGCGACCCTGCGGTACTCGTCACCCTGCTGGGCGGGATCGCCTTGATCGGTGTCCTGCTCCTGTGGCTGCGCCGGGCGGCCCATCCGCTCGTCGACCTCTCGTTGTTCCGGGACGCCCGTTTCGCCTGGGCGACCGCCACGGTCTCCCTCGTCATGTTCATCCTGCTGGGCGTGCTGTTCGTCGTGCCCCAGTACCTCCAGCAGGTCCAGGGCCACGACGCGATGGCGACGGGCATCCGTCTCCTGCCCCTGATCGGGGCTCTGCTGGTCGCAACCGTCGCGGGCGAGAAGCTCGTCGCGCGGTTCGGCACCAAGGCCGTGGTCGCCACCGGCATGCTGCTGTGGACGGTCGGCCTGCTCCACCTGGCGGGGCTCACGGCCGACAGCGGGTACGAGATGACCGCGATCGCGCTGGCCGTCGTGGGCGCCGCGCTGGGCCTGACCCTTCCGACCACGCTCGACACGATCCTCGGCACGCTGCCCCCGGAGCGGGTCGGTGCGGGCTCCGCGCTCGCGAACACCTGTCGTCAGATCGGGGCTGCGGTGGGCGTCGCGGTCCTCGGCAGCACCTTGAACTCCGTCTACCGCGACCGGCTGGAGGAGGACGCGCCCGCGCAGCTCACCGGCAAGGCGCTGGATGCGGCGCTCGACAACATCGCGGGCGCGGAAGCGGCGGCCGCCCGGCTCCCCGGCGCGGAGGGCGTGCAGGTGCTGGACGCGGCCAGGAACGCGTTCGTCTCCGGGATGTCCGCGACCGCTCTGGTGTGCGCCGTGGTCGCGGCGGCCACGGCGGTGATGGTGGTCGCGCTGCTGCCGGCCCGGGGCCGCAGCAGTGCCGAGGCCGGTACGCCGCCGTCGCAGCCGGACGGGGCCGCAAGCGCCCAGGTGTGAACGAGCCGGGGCGCACGACGCCGGGGCCGGTCCTCGCTCTGCGGAGCGGGGACCGGCCCCGGCGGGACGGGCCTTGGTGCGGGGGCGCCGGTCAGCGGTGGCTGACCCGGGCCCGGATGCCCGGACTGGGCCTCAGGTTGACCAGGAGTTCGGGGCGGACCTCCGAACCCTGCGGGAGGAGTTCGACTTCGAGCCGCTGAGCCAGCAGAGCGGTCAGCAGGTGGCCTTCCATCAGGGCGAGATGACTGCCCGGGCACACGTTGGAGCCCGTGCCGAAGGGCAGGTAGGCCCCCTTCGGCAGGGCCTTCTCCCGTTCCCGGGAGAAGCGCTCGGGGTCGAAGCGCTCAGGGTCGGGGAAGACCTCCTCCCGCCGGTGCAGGCTGTAGGCGCTGATGAAGACCATGGTTCCCGAGGCCACGGCGCAGCCGCCGACCGTGGTGTCCCGGATCGCCTGCCGCGGGATGACCGCGGCCGGCGGGTAGAGCCGCATGGCTTCCTTGAAGACCTGCAGGCAGTAGGGCAGCCGCGCGAGGTCATCGTGGCGGATGGTCCGGCGTCCCAGCTCGGCGTCGACCTCGGCGCGTACCCGTTCCAGGACCTCGGGATGGCGGGCGAGCAGGTAGAGCGTCCACGCCTGGGCGTCCGCCGAGGTCTCCTGGGCCGCTCCCCATGCCGTCAGCACCTCGTCGAGGAGCAGGGCGTCGGGCATGGTCCCGCCGTCCGCGTACCGGGCGGCCATCAGGTCCCCGAGGACGTCCTCGGGTGCGGCGCCGCCCTCGGCCCTGCGTTCGCGGATGAATCCGGCGATCCAGCCGCGGAACATGGCGATGTTGCGCCTGGCCCGCAGGTTCCTGGGCGTGGGCACCCACATGGGGAGCGCCAGGACGCTGGTGATGGCGTGCATCTCCCATTCGAACGCCTCGGTGATGGCGCGGGCCATCCCCTTGTTGTCCCGGGTCGAGGTGCTGAAGAGCAGTCGGGTGACGATGTCCATCGTGAGTGCGTTCATCTCGGTCACCAGGTCGACGTCCGCCCCGTCCCGCCAGCGCGCAACGGCCCGTTCGGCCTCGGCGACGATGGCGTCGACGTGCTTGGGTATCCGCCTCGGTGAGAAGTGCGGTACGACGAGCCGCCGTTGGCGCTGGTGCAGATCGCCTTCGCTGGTCAGCAGGCCGTTGCCCATCAGCGGGGTGAGGGCGCGGGTCTGGCGCCGGCCGCGGCCGAAGTCGGCCGCGGAGTCGATCAGTACCTCCCTGGCCGTATCGGCGGACGACACCACGATGGCGGGGCTGGTGCCGATACGGAATCCGCTCACGCCGCGGGGAGCGTCGGCGAACGAGTGGAGCGCGGCGATGGTGTCCCGGCGGATCTCCCGGGCGTGTCCCAGCAGCCGGGTGCCGCCCGGGGCTTCGGGCGGGGGCTGGGCGGCCGGAGGGTGCTGCGTGCGGGTGCTCGTTGCGCTGGTCGTACCGCTGCTCGTACTGCTGCTCATGCCGCTGATCCCTCCGCCGGTGCGGCGGGCCGGGTGCGCTCCAGCAGGGTCCCGGCCCTTTGGTGTGCCCGGCACTCGCGCCACAGCCTGCCCAGCGAGGCCGCGAGGCCCCGGCTCTCCGTGAGGCGGTACGCCGAGTCGGCGGGCAGGCCGGCGACCAGGCGGGCGTGCGCCGTCGGGTAGTTGTGGTAGGGCAGGCCCGGCATCAGGTGGTGCAGGGCGTGCAGTCGCAGGCCCACGGGGGCCCACAGCTCGCCCAGGGCGCGCGAGCGGGGGTGATTGACGGTGTCCATCATCTGCTCGACGATGCTCATCTCCTCCTCGTCACCGATGTACCGGTGTGCGGCCAGCAGCCGGAGGGAGTTGACGAAGGCGACCGTGGCGAACAGGGCGTACCACTGCACCAGTCGGCCGATCGGTACGGTCCCGGTCGCGAGCAGGGCGGCCACGGCCATCACCCAGGCCATGCAGGCGGCCTCCTGGAGGCGCCAGTTCCACTTCTCCTCCGGAGTGGGCTGCCTGCCCCGGTAGTCGATGTCGATCTTGAGAGCGGACAGGTTGCGGTAGAGGTAGAACCGCAGTTTCGGAACGAACCAGGACAGCGGTGTGACGATCCCGAAGCGGTAGGGGCCGAACAGCGGCACGATCAGCGGGGTGATCAGGATTCCCACGACGTTCGCCGGCGCCATGCGGGCCAATGGCAGGTATTCGGCGTCCTGGCGCGTGCCGTACAGCTTGCGGTTGTGGTGCTCGCCATGGCATTCGTACATGAAGACCGGGACCATCATGGGGATCCCGAACAGCAGGTTCCACCCCTTGCGGAACGGGCCGAACGACTGTTTCCCGCGGAAGTGGGCGATCTCGTGGATGAACGCGAAGCACCGGTACGCCGCCAGCACCGAGACCACGAAGGCGAGTGCTCCCGCCACGGTGAGCCCGCCCAGCGGGCCGACCGCCCAGAAGGCGAGGGCTCCGACGGCGGCGGAGAGCAGGAAGTCGCTCCAGTACACGGCGATCCGGGGCTTGAAGAGGCCGGTCAGCAGATCGTGGGCCTCCTTCACGGAGAAGCGGCGCATCGCGCGTTCGAGTTCCGGCTCCCAGGGGATGGCCACGCGTGCGGTCCCGTCGGCTGCCGTCACGACGCGTCCTTCCCGTTCTTGCGCCGCCGCAGGGCCAGCCGCACCTTGCGGATCCGGGTGTCGACGATGTCCAGGAGCGTGCCGACGGTGGTCAGGGTGACGAGCATCGGACCGGATCCGGCCATGATCACAGGGCGGTTCTCGTTGCCGGTCACCTTCATGAACTCCGGCTCCTTGATGGCCGGGAGGGTCAGGTCGGCGCGCTGGAGCCGGTGGACGTAGGGCAGTCGCCAGATGCCGGGGAGGGCCGCGTGCGCGCGCAGCCCGGCCTTGGTGGGCGGCAGCCGGACGTCGTTGTCGAGCCGCCACAGGGCGCGCCGCTCCAGGCTCGTGTGCCACTTCTCGACCAGGCCGGCCACCCGGTGCGGGTCCAGGTGGTGCCAGGGCGCGGACTGCGACAGGAACAGCCTGCGTTCGAGCCCCGCTCGCAGGTCGGCGAGCTCGACCGTCTCCTCGTCGGTGCGCCCGCCCGTCTCCGTCAGCCAGCGGGAGACCCGGAAGCGGCCCAGGAGCGCCGCCCCGAAGATCATGTAGTCGAGCATGTGGTCGAGGATGAAGAAGCGGCTGTCGGCGATCGCGGGTCCGTACTTCGAGCGGACCATGGAGCGCATGATCCGCCAGTCGGCGGTCGCCGCGCGGTTCACGTGGTCCAGGTAGTCGAGGTCCAGCCGGCCCTGGCGGACGTCGCGCTGGGCGATGTTGGCGATGTGCCAGGAGGTGGACATGGACAGGGAGATGCCCTGGCTGTAGAAGGCGTCGATGATCGACGAGGCGTCGCCGACCATGGCGTAGCGCTTGGGCGACACGAAGGTGTTCGTCATGTTCTGGACGTCGCGGTACGCGCTGAACTCCAGGACGTCGTCCTCCCGCAGCCAGTCCAGCATCGGATAGCGGCGCAGGATCTTCCAGAAGACGTCACGGGCGTTGCCGTCCTCGGGCGGCCTGCCCCGGTCGTAGGTCACGCCGACGCTGATGCGGTCGCCGTTCAGCCGGATCAGCCAGATCCAGTAGCCGTCGCCCCACAAGTGGAGGGTGTTGCGGTCGCGGTGGGCGACGTCGCCGTCCGGGAAGGAGAAGTTCCAGCGCTCGTCGAAGGTTTCGTCTGAGCAGTTGGCGAACTGGGCCCAGACCGCGGTGGTGCTGAACCCGTCGTCGAGGGGGATGTCGTGACCGAAGCGACGGGCCAGCAGCCGGCTGCGGCCGGTGCAGTCCACCATCCAGCGGGCCGCGATCTCCCCGCTCTCCTTCTTGTTGCGGGAGGACCAGTGCAGGACGTGGTCGTTGTCCTCGTCGCCGAGCTCGATGTCGCGGACCAGTCCGCGGTCGAGGAAGGTCAGTCCCTCGATGCTGCGGACGCGTTCGCGCAGCGCCTCCTCGATCTCCGGGCGGACGATCTGGGAGTCCTTGAACATCGTGCGGTAGAACAGCGGGTTCTTGATCTTCTCGATCCAGCGCGGGGGGAGATCGCTCTCGAATCCCCACTCGGACACCGACTCGTCGAAGCTCGTACGGCCCTCCAGGCCGTGCGCCATCCAGAAGCCCTCCTTGCCGAAGGACTTCTCCAGCGGCTCGTCCAGCTCGCCGATGGCGCGCAGGAAGGCGTTGGAGAACACCAGCAGGGACTCGCCGACCTTGTAGCTGGCGAGCTGCTTCTCGGTGGGCTGGTCGACGCAGACGACGGTCAGGCCCCGCTTGGCGAGGGCGATGGCGTTGATGAGGCCGACGATGCCGGAACCCATGACGCACACATCGGCGCGGATGCGCTCGGAACTGGGGACTGCCTCTTCGGGTGTGGGCACCGGATCTCCTCCTATGCGGCGGGACGGGGGGCGAGACGGGCGAAACGGCGGGCGACGCGGCGGTGCCGGTGGGCGAAGAGCTGGCCCACGGTCCTGCGGTACACCGGGGTGAGGGGCCGCAGGTGCGGCTTGAGCAGGAAGGTCAGCCGGTCGCTGAGCACGGTTCCGCCGTCCTTCTCGTCGACGGTGCGCTCATGGATCCAGGCGTGGGCGGAGGACATCCGCGAGACTTCGAGGAAGCGCCGGCCCTCCTCCCGCTCGGCGATGATCACGTCGTCGTAGTCGTAGGGCAGCAGCCTGCCGAGCAGGATCCAGGAACGGCCCAGGGGTTCCCCGAGCGGTACGTCGGCGAGCGAGGGCGCGGTCCCGCGCATGGCTTTCGGTGCGGTCATGCGCATGACCGGCGCGAGTTCGGCATTGATGCCGTCCAGCCGGGTCACTCCCGACCACACCTGGGCGGTGTCGGCGCCCGGGAGGAAGGTGGACAGGTCCACCCGCTGCCAGAGCTTGTCCTTCGCCCCTGCGAGGTCCGGGTAGAAGGCGAGGACGGACGGGTCGGGCCGACGGCCGGACGGGGCGCGTCGCGGGGTCTCGTTCGTGGGGTCAGGCATCTGCGGATCCTCCTTCGGACGGCTGGTCGTCGTGGTCCGCCTGCCGGGGCAGGTACAGGCGGTAGCCCAGGCGCGCGGCTTCCGACCGCAGCATCCGGACGAGGTCGACGGAGAGCCTTTCGCCGTGGCTCACGACGGGGTCGTGCAAACGGTGCGCGATGATCATCGTCTCGGCCGTGCAGGCGTACGTGACCCCGCTCGGCACCCCGAAGTCCACGCCGAGGTCACGGCCGCCGGGCAGCTCCACCAGGCCGCCCGCGACCACGCGCAGGTCGGGGCGCGCCCGCTGCAGCTGCGGTCCGACGTTCGGCGGCTGCGAGACGTCGCAGACGGCCGCCCCCTCGCGGACCAGCTCGGGCTTGATCAGCTGGTCCGGGGTCGAGGTCGCGGCCAGCACCAGGTCTCCGTCCGGCAGCACCGCCTCGGCGTCCAGGGACCGGGTGAGCAGTCCCGACGCGGCCAGCTCGGCGGCGATCAGCGCGTGGTCGGCGCCTTCCGCCGCCCGTTCGCGCGCCGCCCGCGCCAGGGCTCCGGCCTCCGGGGCCGCTTCGAGCCCGGCGAGATGGGCGACGACGGCCTCCGCGGCGGCGGCGAGCCGCTGCTCGCTGCGGGAACGGTTGGCCGGGTTCCCGACGAGGACCAGACGGCCGACCTTCTCGGCCAGCAGCAGGCTGGAGGCCAGTCCGATCGCTCCGGCACCGCCGAGGACCACGCAGCTCGCCCCGGCGAGGGCGATGCCCTGCTGGACGGCCGCCTGTTCGAGGCCGTCGACGGCGGCCGCGACCGTGTAGGCGTTGCCGGTCGTGACCGGAACCTTGAGACCGGTCAGGGCCGTGGCGTTGCCGGTGACCACGGAGGTGTAGGCGCCGAGGCCCACGATCTGCGCCCCGCGGGCCACCGCGTCGTCCACGGCCTCCTGGACGAGGGCGGCCGCCTGGGCGGTGGGCATGTCCAGCAGGCGGCGCGCCCCGTACGGAAGCGCGAAGACCTCTCCGTACGAGGTCTCCCCCGTGTCGGTCTCGACGCGGACCTTGCCCACGAGCATGGCGGCGGCCGTGTCGACGTTGCGGCACTGGTTCATGCGGTCGAACAGGACCCGGACCTGGTCTCCGGGCAGACCCAGCCTGCTGTCGTAACTCGCGTAGCTGGCGAGGTCGGTGGGGTGGGCGATGAACGCCCAGCGCGGTTCTCCGGGCCGGGGCCCGGTCGGCTGGGCAGGCACCGCGGGACGCGTGGGCGGCTGGGCGGCCGCCGTCTCCCGCGCGTTGTCTTCCGCGTCCCGCGGGCCTGGTTCGGGGAGCAGGTGGGCGAAGAACTTCCTGCTGTCGCCCTGCTCGATGACGTCGAGCGCCCGGTCGAGGGCGGCGAGCAGGGTGTCGCACTCCTCCTGCGAGACGTTCAGCGGCGGCTCGACGCGCAGCACGCTGTTCGCGAAGTAGGCGGGTGCCAGCCTGATGCCCTCGTTGCGGAGGAGATAGCCGCAGAGGAAACCGGCGAGGCCCTCCTGGTCGGCCAGGGAGCGGAACAGCCCCTGGTCCGTGTGGATGTCCGTGTCGGTGGATATCTCGATGCCGAGCAGCAGGCCCTGCCCGCGGACGTCCCGGACCAGCCGGGGGTGCGCCGCCGCGACCTTCCGCAGTCCTGCGAGCAGGTGGTCGCCGCGCTCCGCGACCTGGCGCACCAGGGCCTGGTCGTCGGCGGTGAGCAGTTCGAGGGCCCGTACGCCGACGCGGGAGCAGAAGGCGTTGCCGCCGAAGGTGGAGGTGTGCCGCAGGCCGAAGTCCTCGGTGAGCGAGTCCTCACCGAACAGTACGGCGCCGATCGGCACCATCCCGCCGCCGAGGGCCTTGGCCAGCGGCATGATGTCGGGCACCACCCCGGCGTGTTCACAGGCGAACAGCCGCCCGGTCCGGCCCAGGCCGGTCTGGACCTCGTCGATGATCAGCTTGGCGCCGTGGCGGGTGCACAGCTCCCGGGCCAGGGCGAGGTACCCGTCGGGGGCGGGCACGATGCCGCCCTCGCCCTGCAGGGGCTCGACGATGAAGGCCGCCGCCTCGTCCCCGTACGCGGCGAACGCCTCCTGCAGCGCCGCGCCGTCGCCGAATTCGATGTGGGTGAAACCGGGTGCCGGGGCGCCGAACGGCAGCTGGTAGCGGGGGCGTCCGGTGGCGGACAGCGCGCCGAGGGTCTTGCCGTGGAAGGAGTTGCGGGTCGAGATCACCAGGGTGCGCCCGGTCGCGGCGCGCGCCAGCTTGATCGACGCCTCCACGGCTTCGGCGCCACTGTTGCACTGCCACACCTGGGTGAGGCGGCCCGGCGCGGCCTCGGCCAGGCGCTCTGCGAGCAGGGCGGACGCCCCGAGGACGGAGGGCAGGGTGAGGCTGGGCTCGGCGGCCTGCCGGACGCCGCCGATCGCGTCCCATATCTCCGGGGGGTTGTGGCCGAACGGCAGGGCGCCGTAGGCGCCGGCGAAGTCGAGGTACTCGTTGCCGTGCGCGTCGTAGAGGCGGGTGCCCTCGCCTCGTACGTAGTGGACGTCGATGCCGAGGCCGTCCAGGGTGCGGGCGACGTACGGGTTGGAGTGGCGCCGGTAGCGCTCCGCGGTCTCGTCGCGGTTCGCGAGTCCGGCGAGGCGCGCGCGCAGCGCCGCCCTCTTGTCCTCGGCCGTCGTCGTCATGGGCGTGGGAGTCACGTTGCGTTCACCGTTCGTCTTGGGTGTCGAGGGCGTCGAGCAGCCGGTCGAGTTCTTCCTCGGACAGGTCGTCGAGGTGGTCGAGCGCGGTCCGGGCCTCCTCGGCCGTGGGACCGCGCCGGTTTCCTGCCGTGAGCGTCCGCGCGATCTCGCGCAGGCTCGCGCCCTCGGTCAGGGCGGTGATGGGGATCGCGGAGCCGAGTTCGCTCTCCAGCCGGTTCTTGAGTTCGACGAAGGACGCCGAATCGATGTCCAGGTCGCGGGCCGAGCGGTCCGGGTCGAGGACGGCGGGATCGATGTGCATGAAGTCGGCGAGGTGGGCGGTCAGCCGGCCGAGGACGGCGGCTTCGTCCTGCCCCGGCCCGTCGGGAGCGGGCGCGCCGGTGGCGGCGTCCGCACTCGGCCGGCCGGCCGCCGGGGTCGGCTCCGCGCCGCCCGTCAGCCAGTGCCGCTCGCGCTGCCAGGGGTAGGTCGGCAGCGCCGCGGCCATCGGTGTCCGGCCGGGGTGGACGGCCGCCCAGTCCACCGCGGCTCCGGCGGACCACAACGCGCCGAGGGCCGCGCGCAGACCGAGCCGTTCCTCCTGGTCCTTGCGCAGGGTGGCGACGGCCACGCCGGGCACCCCGGCGTCCCCGAGGGCCCTGCGCAGATGGGACAGCAGCACGGGGTGCGGTCCCAGCTCCACGAAGCCGGTGATCCCGTCCGCGAGCATCGCGGCGACGGCGTCGGCGAACGCCACCGGTCCCGCCGCGTTGTCGGCCCAGTGCCCGGCGTCCAGTCCCTCTCCGGCCCGGGCGGTGCCGGTGACCGTGGAGTAGAACGGGACCCGTACCGGCCCCGGGCGCAGCCCCGCCAGCTCCTCCCGCAGCCGTGCGGCGACGGGCGCCAGCTGGGGGCTGTGGAAGGCGTAGCCGGTGTCCAGGGGGGTGAGGCGCCACGGTCGCAGGTGCTCCCGTACGGCGTCGATCTGGCGGCGCGGTCCCGCAAGGACGGTGGTGTCGGGTCCGTTGACGGCCGCGACGCCCACTCCCGACAGGCCGCCGGCCCGGTCCGAGGCCGCTGCCAGCGCGGCCCGCACCTCGTCCGCCGGAGCCCGTACGGCGAGCATCGCGCCGCCCGCGGCGTGTTCGTGCAGCGCCTCGCCCCGGGCGAGCAGCACGCCCACGGCCTGCTCCCGGGTCAGGGCGCCCGCGGCGAAGGCCGCTGCGACCTCGCCGACGCTGTGCCCGCAGACGGCTGCGGGCTCCAGGCCCCACCGGCGCAGCCGTTCGGTGAGCGCGGCCTGGAGGGCGGCGAGGGCGAGCTGGGCGAAGCGGGTGTCGGTCAGGGCCCGTTCCGCGTCCTGGCCCGCGAGGGTGTCCAGGAGGGGCGGGCCGCCCGCCTTGGCGACGGCTTCGTCCCACGCGGTGAGTTCCTCGCGGAACTCCGCGTCGTGGCCGGCCAGGGCGATGCCCATACCGGGCCACTGCGCGGCCTGCCCGGAGTAGACGAAGGCGAGCCGCTGCGGGACGGCCGGTGCGCCCGCGGCGGTCCGCAGGCGGTCCGCGGCCCGGTGCAGTGCTGCCGGGAGCTCTTCGGGGCGGGCCACGGACACGGCGGCGCGCCACGGGTGGTGTGCCCGGCGCCGGGCCGCGGCTGCGGCGGCGCCGTGGACCTCCGCCGCGTCCAGGCCGCCGAGCAGTGCGGCCGCCCGGTCCAGTTGCGCGACGAGGGCCGGGGCCGACTTGGCGGACAGCGGCATCAGGACCGGCGCGCCGTGCTGCTCTTCGGGCGGCGGCGCGGTGGCCGTGGCTCCGTCGCGGTGGGCCCGGACGGCGGGCACCGCGTCCGGGTGGGCCACGATCAGGTGCGCGTTGGTGCCGCCGAAGCCGAAGGAGCTGACGGCCGCGATCCGCCGGTCGGCGGGCACCCACTCCTGCGGGCTCCGCGGTACGGCGAACCGCTCGCCCTCCAGCTCGACGTAGGGGCTGAGTTCCGCGAGGTGGATCTGCTGCGGGATGCGGCCGTGCCGCAGCGCTCCGACGACCTTGAGCAGCGAGGCCATTCCGGCGGCGGACTCCAGGTGTCCGATGTTCGCCTTGACCGATCCCAGCCAGCAGGTCGGCGCGTCCTGCCCGCCCGCGCCGTACGCCCCCCGGATGGCTTCGTACTCGATCGGGTCCCCGAGGGGGGTCCCGGTTCCGTGCATCTCGACGAACGTGATGTCCTGCGGCCGGAGTCCGGAGTCCCGCAGGGTGCGGCTCAGGAGGGTCTGCTGGGCGGCCGGCGAGGGTGCGGTGAGCCCGTTGGTCCGGCCGTCCTGGTTGACCCCGTCGGCGAGGACGACCGCTTCGATCCGGTCGCCGTCGGCGAGCGCGTCCGAGAGCCGCTTCAGTGCGACGAGGCCGACGCCCTCACCGCGCACCATGCCGTCGGCGTCGGCGGCCAGCGCCTTCGTGCGCCCGTCCGGGGCGAGCGGCAGGGCGCGCCCGGTCATCGTGGTCGACAGGGGGGACAGGATGAGGTTGACGCCTCCGGCGAAGGCCCGGTCGCACTCGCCGGCCCGCAGGCTCTGGGCCGCCAGGTGCAGGGCGACGAGCGACGAGGAGCAGGCCGTGTCGACGGCCATGCTCGGGCCTTCGAGCCCGTACTGGTAGCTGAGCCGGTTGGCCAGCAGGCTCCGTGAGCCGCTGCCGGTGGTGAGGCGGCTGGTCACTTCGGGCCGGGAGGCGAGCGCGGCGAACATGTAGTCCTGGTGGCTGACGCCGATGAACACCCCGGTGGGGGTGCGGCGGAGCTCCTCGGGCGTCCAGCCGGCCCGCTCCGCGGTCTCCCAGGTGAGTTCCAGCAGGAGGCGCTGCTGGGGGTCCATCAGGTCCGCCTCGGCCGCGTCGATGCCGAAGAAGCCGGCGTCGAACCCGTCGACTTCGTCGAGCTGCCCGGCGTGCTGACCGATGCGGGCGAACGCGGGATCGTCCAGAGCGCTGAAGTCGATGCCGCGCCAGCGGTCTCCGGTCAGCGGCCGGACCGCGTCGCGGCCGTCCTCCAGCAGTTCCCAGAACTCCTCGGGGCTGTTCGCACCGCCCGGGAAACGGCAGGCCGCCCCCACCACCGCGATGGGTTCGGTGGCCCGGGCCCGCGCGCCCTCCAGCTCCTCGACGCGGCTGCGCAGGCCCCGGATGGTCTGCGTCGCCCGCAGCAGCGCCTGTGCCGTCAGGTCATCGGTCATGGCCGTCCTTCCGCGGTGTGGTCGAGTTCTGCCAGCAGTTGTGCGAGCGGGTCGCCGGGTGGGGCGTCCGGCGCCACGGCGGGGGCGTCGGTGCCGGTGCCGGGCGGTGGGGCTCCGGCGGGGTGTTCACGGGTCATCTCCTCAAGTGCCACGGCGAGCCGGCCGACCGTCGGATGGGTCCACACGAGCCCTACGGACAGCCGTAGGCCCAGCTCCGTCTCGAGGCGGTTGCGCAGCTCCACTCCCATCAGCGATTCGAGTCCGAGGTGGACGAAGGGCGCCTCGTCGAGGGCCTCGTCCTCGGGCAGTCCGCCGGGCAGGATCGCGCCGAGGAGCTCGCGCAGGCGCAGCCGCAGCAGCGCGCGGCGTCCTTCGGTTCCGTCCGCTTCGAGGAGCCGTGCCCGCAGCGCGGGCCCCTGCGCGTGCGGGGCGGGCGCGGACCCGTCGGGGGCGGGCGCCGCCGGTGTTTCCCCGGGCGCGAGGCTCCGTAGCCGGATGCCCTCCGCGCGGGCCAGCGTCCGTCCGGCCGGGCCGGTCAGCGCCACGTCCACCGTCAGGTCCTCGCCGGTCCCCCGCAGCCACCCGTACGCGGTGGCCCGGTCGGCCGTCCACAGCGCGGCGTCGAGGTGCAGTGCGTCGATCCGGGTGACGGTGACCTCGTCGAGCCGGATCTCGTCGGCGCGTGCGGCGAACAGGGCCTCGGCGAGGACGGGAAGGGCCCGGTCGAGGAGGTTCGGCCCGTGGGCCGGGCGCGGGCCCGGGGGCTGCGGTCCGGCGAGCTCGACCTCGGCGCGGACCTGCGCGCCGTCCGTCGCCGGCCCGGCCGGGGGGCTGCCCGCTGCGACCAGGCACGAGGCCGCCGGGTGCCAGGTACCCGCTTCGCGGAAGAGGAAGGACACCAGCGCGGGAGCCCGGCGGGTGGCCCCGGGGGCCCGGTGGAGGACCAGCTGGACGGGGGTCTGCGGGTCCACCGGCACGGGTTCGCGCAG
The DNA here is from genome assembly GCF_000725805.1 of Streptomyces xanthophaeus. Lineage (GTDB taxonomy): Bacteria > Actinomycetota > Actinomycetes > Streptomycetales > Streptomycetaceae > Streptomyces > Streptomyces xanthophaeus. Next base: position 27,161 of record NZ_JOFT01000008.1, read on the forward strand.
GTCCAGGTCGCGCAGCCAGAAGGCGGGTCCCAGCCCGGTCTCCTGCGCGGCCCAGCAGGTCAGGGCGGCCAGTCCGGCTGCGGAGACGGCGGTCCGGCCGGCCACCCGGTGGTCGCCGTCGAGCGCGGCGGCAGCGATGTCCGCCACGAAGGTGCCGGGCTGGAAGCCCAGTTCGGCAAGGGTCCCGGGACCGTCCGTGACGGCGCCTGCGCGCGCCGGGGCGGGCGGCGCCGGCTCCTGTACCCGGCGGCGCCGGAAGGGGTGCACGGGGAGCCGCCGCGCCTGGGCACGGGTGGCGGCGTCGGGGTTTCCGCCGGGCCGCCATCCGTGCTCGTAGAGCTCGGCCGTCACCTCGTACAGGCCGTACGGCATCGGGGTGTCGCGGCGTACCGTCGCCAGGGCGGACGCCGGTGCTCCGAGTTCCTGCAGGCATTCGCGGACCGCCGCGAGCAGGACGGGGTGGGGGCTGATCTCCAGCAGGTGCGTGATTCCGGCGTCGGTCATCGAGGTGATCGCGTCCTGGGCCCGGACCGGGCTGGAGAGGTTCGCCTTCCAGTAGTCGGCGTCCAGGGGGCCGGTGAAGAGGGCGCCGTGGACGGTCGAGTAGAAGTCCGCGGCGCCCGGGGTGCCGTGGGGCGCGGAGTCGACGGAGCCGAGGGCCTCCAGGAGCCGTCCGGCGGGCCCGTTCATCATCGGGCCGTGCGAGGGGTAGTCGACCTTGACCGGCCGGGCGTCGCGTCCGAGGCGCACGAACTCGGCCATGACCGCTTCCAGTTCGGCGGTCGGTCCGGACAGGACGCACGCGCGCGGGCTGTTGTCCGCGGCCACGGTCACCGGGCTGTCCAGTCGCCGCAGGACGGTACGCGCCTCCTCGGCGCCCGCTTCCACGACGGCCATGCCTCCCGTGCCCCGGGCCGCCGTCACGGCGTCGTTGCGGGCGGTCAGTACGCGGCAGGCCGTGGCGAGGTCGAGCCGGCCGGCGGCGACGGCCGCGCTCACCTCGCCCATGCTGTGGCCGACGACGGCGGCGGGGCGTACGCCGCTCCCGGCGAGCGCTGCGGTGAGGGCGAGCTGCACGGTCATGATGAGCGGCTGCGTGACCCGGATGTCGTCGAGATCGGTGGGCTGCCGGCCGGCCAGTACGGCCATCGGGCTCCAGCCGAGCAGCGGTGCCAGGGCCTCGTCGACCACCGTGACCTGCTGCTCGAAGGCCGGGCTGGTGCGCAGCAGTTCGCGCCCCATGCCCTCCCACTGGGAGCCGTGCCCGGAGTAGACGAAGCCGAGGCGGGGCTCGGCGACGGGTGCCGACCGCTGGGGACGGCGGTCGCCCGAGGCGAGCCGCTTGAGTGCGTCGAGGAGTTCTTCCCTGTCGGCGGCGACCACTGCGGCCCGCCAGGGGAGGTGGGCGCGGTGTTCCGCCGCGGCACGGGCCGCGTCGCGCACCTCGTCCCACGAGGCGGCGCCCTGGATCCTTTCCTGCCAGGATTCGGCGACCTCGGCCAGCGATTCCGGGTCGTGGGCGGACAGGGGCAGCATGACGGGCCCCTCCGTCCCGGACGCCTTGGCGCGCACTGGAGTTCGATCCGGTGCCCGCTCCAGGACCGCATGGGCGTTGGTGCCGCCGAACCCGAACGAGCTGACGGCCGCGAACCGGGCGGCCTCCGGCCACGGCGCCTCCTCGACCGGCACCCGTAGCCCGAGCCGGTCCAGGTCGATGAGCGGGTTGACGGTGGTGAAGTGCGGGTTCGCGGGGACCGACCGGTGGCTCAGCACCAGGGCGGCCTTGATCAGACCGAGGATCCCGGCGGCGCCCTCCAGATGCCCGATGTTCGCCTTGACCGAGCCGACCAGGAGCGGTGCACGGTCCGGGTCAGCCAGGCCGTCACCCCGCCCCTCCCCCAGCCCGGCCGCCACCCCGGCGGCCAGCGCGCGGGCCTCGATCGGGTCTCCGAGGGGCGTGCCGGTCCCGTGCAGTTCGACGTAGCCGAGCTCTTCGGCGGACGCCACCTGCGCACGCCGCAGGGTGGCCCCGATCAGCTCGCTCTGGGCCCGGCCGCTGGGCGCGGTCAGACCGTTCGTGCGGCCGTCCTGGTTGACGCCGGTGGCCCGGATGACCGCGTGGACGTGGTCGCCCGCGGCCACCGCGTCGGACAGGCGGCGCAGCACCACGGCCCCCGCCCCCTCCGCCCGCACGTATCCCTGCCCGGCGGCGTCGAAGGTGCGGCAGCGGCCGTCGGCGGCCAGTGCGGTCAGCCCCGCGGCGCCGAGCTGCGGTACGGGCGACAGCAGCGCGTTGACCCCGCCCGCGAGCGCCAGATCGCATTCACCGGCCAGCAGGCTCTGCACCGCGAGGTGCACGGCGACCAGGGACGAGGAGCACGCGGTGTCCACGGACAGGGCGGGACCGCGCAGGTCCCACAGGTAGGAGAGCCGGCTGGCCGTGACCGCGTGGGAGATCCCGGGATTGGTGAACGGTCCGGCGGCCGCGCCCGGCCGGTCGCCGACGGTCATCGCGTAGTCGTGGGTGGCCTGGCCGATGAAGACGCCGGTGCGGCTCCCGGCGCGGTCCGCCACCACGATCCCGGCGTCCTCGAAGGCCCGCCAGGCCACCTCCAGGGCGAGCGCCTGCTGCGGGTCCATCCTGGCCGCCTCGGCCGCGGAGATGCCGAAGAACTCTGGGTCCCAGCGGTCGACGTCCGGGAGGAAGCCGCCCCACTGCGCGCCCGTCGCACGGTCTCCCGCCGCGCGTACCGCGGCTGCGAAGGCCTCGCGCTCCGGCGGGATGCCGGTGATCTCGTCGCGCCCTTCCCGCAGCAGCTGCCAGAGGGCCTGCGGGCTGTCGGCGCCGGGCACCCTGCAGCCCAGTCCGACGACGGCGACGGGTTCCGCACGTCCGCCCGGTCGTTCGTGATCGGTGCCGAGCCTGTCGTACGCGTCAGGCATGACCGTCCCCGGACGTGACCGCGTGCTGCGCGAGGAACCGCGCCAGTTGCTGGATGGTGGGGTGGTCGAAGACCCACTCGGGCGGTACTTCCGCGCCCAGGTACTCGGATGCCCGGCCGGCCAGGAAGACGACCCCGGCCGAGTCGAGCCCGAGGTCGACGAATGTCGTCAGTCTCCCGACCCGCAGCCCGTCGGGCAGCTCCAGGTCCTCGGCCACGGCGCTCTCCAGCATCGCGGCGATCGAACGCTCGTCCCCGGCCGTCCCAGATTCGGTGCTCACCGGTGTCCCCCTTCGGATGTCCGTTCCCGGCGCCACTCGGCGACGGGCTTGAATTCACCGGCGTTCCAACGCCGGACCCCCTCCTGGCGCCGGACCTTCCCACTGGTGGTCCTGGGCACGGCTCCCGCCTTCAGCAAGGCGACGGCAGCCAGGGGGATGCCGTGCTCCTCCAGTACGGCACTGCGCACCGCCTGCGCGATGGCGTCGTAGTCGACGTCGTCGCCGTAGGCGGTCAGTTCGGTGACGACCACGATCCGCTCGCCGCCGTGTCCCCCGGCCCCGTGATCCGGCTCCGGCACGCTCAGCGCCGCGGCGCGGACCGGCGCCGGGTGGCAGGACTCGACGGTGGCTTCGAGGTCCTGCGGGTAGTGGTTGGTCCCGCGGTGGACGATGACGTCCTTGATCCTGCCGACGACGCACAACTGGCCCTCGTACCAGACCCCGAGGTCTCCCGTACGCAGGTAGGTGCGGCCGGAGCCCGTTGCGGCGCCTGCGGCGGGCTCGGGCCGGGCGCCGAAGACCCGCGCGGAGTCCTCGGGCCTGCCCCAGTACCCGCCGGCGACGCTCGGTCCGCTGACCCATATCTCGCCGACCTCTCCGGGCGCCTTGCGCACGGCGGTGGACGGGTCGACGATCGCGATCTCGGTGTCGGGGGCCAGGGACCGGCCGCATCCGACCAGGACGGCCTGCCGGGAGCCGTCCGGCGCCTCGGCGCGCCGCTCCTTGCCGAGCGCCTCCGCCGAGACCTCGTGGAAGGCCGGCGCGGCCTGGCGGTCGAGGCAGCTCACGACCAGGGTGGCCTCGGCGAGTCCGTACGCGGGCATCATCGCGTGGGGGTCGAAGCCGTACGGCGCGTACTCCTTGGCGAAGCGTTCGACCGTGTGGGGCCGTACGGGTTCGGCCCCGCTCAGGGCGTGGCGCAGTCCGGACAGGTCCAGCCCGGCCCTACGGTCCTCGGGGACCTTGTGGACGGCCGTGGCGTACCCGAAGTCCGGGGCGAAGGTGACGGTCGCCCGCGTCCGGGTCAGGGTGCGCAGCCAGCCCAGGGGGTTGCGCAGGAAGTCGGCGGGGGTCGACATGTGCACGCTCATGCCGGCCCAGACGGGGTGGCAGATCATCCCGATCAGGCCCATGTCGTGGAAGAGCGGCAGCCATCCGGCGGCGGCCTGGCCGGGCCCCGTCCCGAGGCTGCTCGTCATACCGCGGACGTTGTGCACCAGGTTCGCGTGCGAGACCATCACGCCCTTGGGGTCCGAGGTGGAACCCGACGTGTACTGCAGGAGTGCGAGGTGGTCGGGCCGCGCGAGCGGCGCGTCCCGGCCACCGGCTCCTGACGGGCCGTCCGTCGTGCCGGGCTGCCGCGGGTCGAGGATGAGCGGGGCAAGTCCGGCCGCGTCCGCCACCTTGCGCAGCCGCTGGTGCAGCTGCGGGCGGGCGATGATCGCCGAGGGCTCGCAATCGCGCAGGATCTGGGCGAGCCGCAGGTCGTACGCGCGGCCCGCGCGCGCCGTCGACAGGGCCGGGGGGTGATAGGTGACGGCGACCGCGTCGGCGGTCAGGCAGGCGAAGAAGGAGGAGACGTAGTCGACGCCGTTGGGCAGCGCGATGAGGACGAAGGGACGGTCGTGGGTCCGGGTCGGCAGGGACCGCAGGACGGCGCCCAGGGACAGGGCCCGCCCGTACAGTTCGCCGTAGCCGAGCGCCTCCTCGGCGCCCTCGTCACCGCGGGCGCTGCTGGTGGCGTACGCGATGGCCGTGGTGTCGGCGCGGGTCTCGGCGTGCCGGGCCAGTGCGTGTGCGAGGGTCTGCGGTTCAGCCACGGAACGGGGCCTGCTGTCCGGCATCCGCCTCCCCTTCCTTCACGAACGCTCCGAGCATCTCGTCGAGGGCGAGGCCGCTCAGCCAGCGGTCGACCTCGGCGACGGACTCGTCCAGCGGGGTGGGTCTGAAGCCGAGTTCCCGCTGGGCCCGGCTGGTGTCGTAGAAGAGCTGGTTGACCGTCAGGGCGGCGTTCTCGGGGACGATGAACGGCGAGTTCATGGGGTCCTTGCGGAAGGCGGCCACCACGGCTCCGGCCAGGCCTGCCGCTCGGATGACGGCATTCGGTACGGCCAGCTTGGGTGCTGGAGCGCCGACGACCTTGTTGACCAGGGTGAACAGCTCCCGGTAGGTGAGGTTCACCGAGGAGACGATGTACCGGCGGCCGGGCCGCCCCTTGTCCATGGCCGCGCGCAGGCCGGAGTTCATGTCCTCGACCGAGGTGAACGCCGCACCGCCGAGGGGGTACGCCGCCAGCTTGCCCTTGCGGGCGGACTCCACGAGCATCGCCCAGCCGTAGCGCCGGTCGCTGTACGGGGCGATGCAGGCGCTGAGGTTGACGATCACCACCTCGGGGCCGCCCTCCCGCCAGCCCCTGATCATCTCGCGCTCGCCGGCCCGCTTGGTGATCATGTAGCTGTTGACGCAGGCCGACCTGGAGATGTCGAAGTCCTCGTCCGCGATCTCGCCGATGGCCGGGTACCCGATGGCGGAGATCGACGAGGCGTGCACGATCCGGCGCACGCCCGCCGATCCGGCCGCCCGGACGACGTTGGCGCAGCCCTGGACGTTGACCCGCTCCATGAGGGGGTGCAGCTTGTTGAGCGTCACCGCGATGCCGGCGAAGTGGTAGACCTCCTCTATCCCCTCCATCGCGCGTTCCAGGGACTCCAGGTCGGTCACGTCGCCCCGCCGGATCTCGCAGCGGTCGAGGTGGCGTTCGAGTCCGCCCGGTCCGTCGCCTTCGCGCAGGAGCGCGACGACGTCCGCTCCGTCCTCGATGAGGTGCCGGGCGAAGGCCGAACCGAGACTGCCCGTCGCTCCGGTGATCATCACTCGGGTCACAGGACCAGGTCCTTCCCGTAGACGGCGTAGGTGCGGACCGGCTCGGAGCCGGCCTGTCTCATGTAGGCCCTGCTCTGCCAGTTGTGTTCGTGCACCCACGTGGTGTGCACGTCGCGGTACGGGGCCACCCGGCCCAGTGCGACCTTGGCGAGCTCTCCGATGAGGACGCGTCCGATCCCGAGTCCCGCGTACTGCGGACGGACTCCGATCATCAGGACGACGGTGCCCCTGATGCCTGCCTTGAGTTCCGGGTAGCGCTCCATGAACGCTTCCGTGAGCTCGCCGCCGGCCTCCTTGAGCAGTTCGTTGCCGTCCGCCGCCAGGACGCTGAAGGCGACGGTCTCGCCCTGGTACTCGACGAACCGGGTGAGGCGGGGGTCGATGAGCTCCTGCAGCTCTCCGAACTGGAAGCGCAGCACGGACTTGCTGATCGGAACCATGTCGTGGTTGTCGGCGAACGAAGCGGCGAGCAGCTCCTGGATCAGGTCGGCCTCGCTGTCCCAGCGTTCGGGGTCGAGGTCGCGCAGGGTGAGTCCGAGCTCCTCGGTCACCTGGTCCCCGCGGCGGACCAGGCGGGCCATCGTGTCCGCGTCCCGGTCGCCGAGCCAGCTGAAGGTGTGCGTCCGGAAGTCCGGCGCGTAGCCGGCCCGGGAGAGGAGGTCGGCGTAGTACGGCGGATTGTGCGGCTGGAACACGGCGGGCTGCCGGTCGAAGCCGTCGACGAGCAGGCCGAACTCCTGGGTGGCGCAGTACGAGTACGGCCCGGCGACGCGCTCCATCCCGCGGTCGGCGAGCCACGCCTCGGCCGTACGGAGCAGTGCGGAGGCGACCTCGGGGTCGGGAACGCACTCGAACCAGCCGAAGAACCCGGTCTTGCCGAAGCGTTCGACGTAGGCCGGATCGATACTTGCCGAAATGCGGCCGACCGTACGGCCTTGGGCGTCGGTCGCGAGGAAATGCTCGATCTCGGCCTCGGCGAAGTACGGATTGGTCTCCGGATCCATGAATCTCCGGACGTCCGAGACGAGCGGCGGAACCCACCGGTCATCCCCCTCGTAGACATGAGCGGCAAAGCCGATGAAGCGGTCCACCATCTGGTGACCGCGTACGGGAATCACTGACAGCACGAAGTCCTCGCCTCCCCCTGAAGAGCCCGGCGGGCCATAAACGGAATATCAAGCACGTGATTCGCGGTGGCTCACAGCCGGCCCGCAAAAGAACTTGGCCGATTCGGATTCAACTCGCCAGGGGGGTCCCAGATCAATGAACACCCGGAAGTAATCACATCTCCCCCACCAGCAACCCTCTGACCTGCATCAATGCACATCCAAATGAGATCCGTTTTCACCACGACACGGTGAATGAAAACCATGTTCACCGCACTGTCCCCTTATGCAAGTCCTATTTGAACCCGTCTCCATTGCGTGCTAGGTTCTGCCCCGCAACCTGACCAGAACATGACGCAATCATTCCGTTTTCCTTGCCTGACGGATATCCAGGAAGGAAGGGAGTCATGAAACCAGCGACCGTACTGTGCGGAATCGGGAGTTGGTTACCACCGCACGTGGTGACCAATGAAGCACTGTCCGAATACCTGGACACGAGCGACGACTGGATCCGGACCAGAACCGGAATACGCGAGCGGCATATCGTCGGTCCCGGGATCTCCACGGGGGACCTCGCGGTGGAGGCCGGATCGCGCGCCCTCAAATCCGCGGGAGGCGAGGCGGTCGATCTCGTCATCCTCGCGACGACCACACCGGACCACCCCTGCCCCGCCACGGCGCCCGACGTGGCACACCGGCTGGGTCTCGTGGACGTGCCCGCCTGGGACCTGTCCGCCGTGTGCAGCGGGTTCCTCTACGGGCTCTCCGCCGCGGCCGGGTTCATCGCGACCGGCACCGCCGAGCGCGTGCTGCTGATCGGCGCGGACGCCTTCTCCACCATCCTCGCCCCGAACGACCGCAACACCCGGGCCGTGTTCGGCGACGGCGCGGGGGCCGTCGTCCTGCGGGCGGGCGACCCGGACGAGCCGGGTGCGCTCGGACCCGTGACCCTCGGGAGCGACGGATCCCTGCGCGAGCTGATCACCGTCCCCGACGGCGGCTCACGCCGTCCCGCCGCCGCTCACGAACCAACCTCCGGATCCGAGGGCGGACGCTACTTCACCATGCAGGGCAGATCCGTCTTCCGGCACGCGGTGAGCCGGATGACGCAGTCCTCGGCCGAGGTCATGCAACGGGCCGGCTGGTCCCCCGAGGACGTGGACTGCTTCGTCGCCCACCAGGCCAACGCCCGGATCCTGAGCGCGGTTGCCGAACGACTGCGCGTTCCCGCCGAACGCTGCGCGGTCCACCTCGACCGCGCGGGCAACACCGCCGCCGCGTCGATCCCGCTGGCCCTCGCCGACGCCGCCTCCGGCGGCCTGCTGCGACCGGGCCACCGCACGCTCCTCGCCGCGTTCGGCGGCGGGGCCACCTGGGGCGCAGCCGCCCTCGTCTGGCCGGACGTCAGACCGGAGACCACCTGACGCCGTGCACAACGGCACGCCGCACGAACCGGCATGCCGTCCCGTCACCCACGAGAGGAAAACCCATGACCACGCTACCGCCGCCCTCGTTCGAGGAGCAGGTCGCCACCCTTCTCACCACCCGCTTCGGGATCGACAAGTCCGACGCCACCCCCGAGGCCACGTTCAGCGCCCTCGAACTCGACTCCCTGGCGATCGTCGAACTGTCGCTGGCCCTGCAGGAGGTCTTCGGGGTCCCCGTCGGCGAGGACGAGCTCAACGCCGAGCACACCATCGGGGACACCGCCGGCATCGTGGCCGCCAAGCTCGGTACGTCCGCATCCGGAGCCGGGCAGGAGGGGACTGCGGGATGAACCCCAGCGGTGCCCCTCCACGGAACGACCGCGCGGCAGCGGCGGGAACGGCCCGGCCGCCGTTCCGGGCAGCCGTCACCGGCATCGGTCTGATCACGGCCGGCGGGACCACCACTGCCGACACCTGGCGGACCGTCCTCGACGGACGGCCCACGGCCGTCGCCGACGCTTCCCTGGCCGGGCTCCCCGTCGAACTCACCTGCCGCGCGCTCGCGTTCGACGGGGACGCGGTCCTCGGCCGCCGCACGGCCTGGCGGCTCGACCGCTGCACCCAGCTCGCGCTGGCGGCCGGGCGCCAGGCCGTCGCCGACGCGGGACTGGTTCCGCAGGAGTGGGACGCCCCCCGGGTCGGCGTCGTCCTCGGAACCGCGTTGGGGGGCATCGGCACCTGGGAGAAGGAACACCGCACGATGCTGGAACACGGTTCCGGCCGCATCTCGCCCCTCACCGTGCCCATGTCGCTCACCAACATGGTCGCGGCGCAGCTCGCGACCGACCGCGGGGCGGGCGGGCCGAGCCTGGCGATCAGTACGGCGTGCGCGTCCGGGGCCACCGCGATCGGCATCGCGCGCGAGATGCTCCGTTCCGGGGCCTGCGACATCGTCCTCGCGGGAGGAGTGGAGGCCTGCGTCGTCCCGTCCGTCGTCGCCGCCTTCTCCAAATCGGGTGCGCTCTCACGACGGGTGGACGATCCGGACGCAGCCTCCCGCCCGTTCGACGTCGACCGCGACGGCTTCGTGATCGCCGAGGGAGCGGCCGTTCTCGTACTGGAACGGCCCGAGCACGCGCTGGCCCGCGGCAGCGCCGTGCACGCCTACGTCAGCGGGTACGGGGCCTCGTCCGACGCGGGTCACGAGACCCGGCCGGACCCGGAGGGCAAGGCCGCCGAGCGGGCGGTCCGCATCGCGCTGGCCGACGCCGGGCTCGGCCCGTCCGACATCGCGCACGTCAATGCGCACGGGACCTCCACCCCGCTCAACGACGTGACCGAAGCCCGCATGATCCGCAGAGCACTGGGCGGACATCCCGTCACCACATCGGTGAAGGGAGTCACCGGCCACACCCTCGGCGCGGCCGGAGCCCTCGAAGCCGCGGTGACAGCGCTTTCCCTCTCCCACCAGGTGGTGCCCCCCACCGCAGGCCTCGTCCGCCAAGACCCGGAAGTCGAACTCGACATCGTCACGGAAAAGCCCCGGGCCCTGACCATGGAAGCCGCGCTCAGCAACTCCTTCGGCTTCGGAGGCCAGAACGCCGTGCTCGTGATCAGCAAGACATAGGAGAGGAATGTGACACCCATACCGCTCGCGGCCGCCACCGACCCCAACGTGCAGCTCGTCCTGGACGTCCTGCCCGCGCTCCTCGTGATCCTGGCCCTGTCCGCCACGTTCGGGAAACTGGCCGAACGGATCGGCCAGCCGCGCGTCGTCGGCGAAATGGTGGCGGGCATCGCCCTGGGCCCCACCCTCTTCGGCCGGATCCTTCCCGATGCCCAACAGTCCCTGTTCGCGCCGTCCGTGAAACCCGTCCTCTACGTACTGAGCACCATCGGCCTCACTCTGTTCATGTTCCTCGTCGGCCTCGGACTGGACCACGAGAAGGCACCGCCCGGCTACCGGCGCACCGCCACGACGCTGGCGATCTCCAGCATGGTCCCCGCGCTGCTGCTCGGCGGCGCCGTCGGCCTGACCTTCCATCACGAACTGTCCCGTACGGACGTCAGCCCCACCATGTTCGCCCTCTTCATCGGTGGCGCCCTTGCGGTGACGGCCTTCCCGATGCTCGCCCGGCTCCTGTACGACCAGGGCCTGGAGAGATCCCAGATCGGCATGCTCGCGCTCCTCGCGGCGGCCGTGGACGACGCGGTCGCATGGTGTTTCCTCGCCCTCCTCGTCGCCTTCCACGGTGACGAGGGGCTCCTCGGAGGCGGCCTGACCATCGTGCTGTCCGTCGCGTTCGCGGTGGCCGTACTGACCGTCGGACGCCGGCTGCTCCGCCCCCTCGGTGAACGGGTCAGGGAGCAGGGGGATCTGAGTACCGGTCAGTTCTGGATCGTCATCGTGGCCGTCCTGACCGCCGGATGGTTCACCGAGGCCATCGGCGTCTACGCCGTCTTCGGGGGATTCGTCATGGGACTGGCGATGCCGCGCGATCCCGCCTTCCAGCAGGCCGTCAAACAACGCCTGCTGGACGTCGTGCAAGTGCTCCTCGTCCCGGTGTTCTTCGCCTTCTCCGGACTCAACACCCTGATCGGCGGCATCACGGAGGCCGCAACCCTGCTGCCCCTGATGGCACTTCTGGTCGCTGCTTTCGTCGGCAAGTACAGTGGCTGCATGGCCGCCATGCGGGCCCGGGGGTTCAGCTGGCGCGAGGGATCGGCCATGGGCGCGCTGATGAACGCCAGGGGCCTGATGATCCTGATCTTCGTGAATGTGGGTCTGGCCGAGGGGATCATCAACCAGAAGACGTTCTCGCTGCTGGTCCTGGTCGCCCTCGTGACCTCGGCGAGCGCCCTGCCCCTGTTCAACCTGTCACAGGGCCGGCCCTTCACGACGCCGCGCGGCGAACCGCCGCGGGCGGCCGACACCCGGGTAGGAGTCGATCAGTTGCGGGAATAGTGGGTGGCCATTCGGTGCCGATGTGAGGCACGATCAACACGCGTGAATCGACGGGGGAGGTCGGTACATGGCGCGCATATGTACCGGCTGGCTGAAAATCGCCATTTCGGCGCTCCTGCCTGCCTTCATGCTCGGACACATTCTCCTGGGCCACGGAGCGCCCTACATCGAATCGCCCGACATCTCGGGGCCGGCCACTGCCGTCTCCGCCGCAGCGGTCCGGCCCGCGGTATCCGTCGGCGGGTCCCACCACGACGGCGCACCGGACGGCGCGATCTGTTCGGGGCCGCTGGTCCACGCGGTCACGAACAGCCTCCGGTGCGCGAGCGACCAGGACACCGCCCACCCGCCTCCGCCGGACCTTGCGCCGCGGCGCGGAGTCCCGGTGACGGCCGGACCGGCTCCGACTTCGCCTCCAGCGGCGTACGCGCTCTCCGTGCGCCCCTCACCTCCGTCTTCCTTGTGTCCACTGCTGCAGAGTTGGCTGATCTGACATGGCTGAGTTCCACCGCCCGAAGCCCCTCACTTCGGTATTCCGCCGTGTCAGAAAGGTCCCCAGCGGCATGCGACCCTTAGCCACCAATCACCCGCGCCACGCGTCCGCCCGCGTCGCCCACCAGCACGGAAACACGCACCGCACGCCACCCGAACCCGTCCGTCAGGCACTCTTCATCACCTGCACGGACGCACAGGTGATCACCGCGCGCGTCGCCGTCCTCCAGCCGGACCGGCTGTTCGAACTGAGCAACATCGGCAACGTGGTGCCGCCGTACCAGCCGAACGTGGTCTCCGGGGAGATCGCGACCATCGAGCACATCCTCACGGAGCGCAACATCCGCGACGTCGTGGTCTGCGGGCATTCCGGCTGCAGCGCCGTGGCCGCCCTGCTCGACCGGTCCTCCGGCTCCGTCTCCCCCGCCATGCGCCGCTGGATAGCCGTCGCCCGTTCCCGGAAGGCGAGCCAGGAAGCGGCCGGAACCCTCGCCGAGGGCGCCCTCGACGGGCGCTCGTGGGACCGGGCCGCCCGCGCCCACCTGCTCACCCAGTTCGCGCATCTGGCGGAGTACCCGAGCATCCAGCGCCTGCGGGCCGGGCAACTGCGGCTGCACGCCTGGTTCTACAACGCGACGAACGGAGTGGTCGACGTCTACCAGCCCCGCGACGGCTCGTTCCGGCCCTTGATCGCGAAGCCGACGCGCGGGTCGTGATCAGGTCGCCCAGGGCAGGCGTACGGCCTCGATGTCCGTGTCGCCCAGGAGGGCCTCGACGAGCGCCGGGGGCCCGGCCACCTTGGTGGCCCACAGGTCGTAGTCCGTGCAGAGGACCCAGGACCGGTCCCGGGCCCAGAGGTTGGAGGGGCTGACCTCCGCTTCGGGGTGGTCGTACAGGGCCTTCGCGTCCCCGAGCCGGCCGGCCCGGACGCACAGGTTGTCGAAGTCCTCGGCCCCGAGCACCAACGGGGTGTAGTAGGCCAGGCAGCGGGTTTCCCCGCCCTCCGGGCTGTGCTCGACGAGGATCTCGACCAGCCGGTCCCAGTCGGCGCGGTCCAGCCGGCCCTCGGACGGCGCCTTGGTGCCGACCGGCCAGCCGCCCGCCCTCCGGTGCGAGGGGAAGGGGTCGAAGCCGGGCAGCCGACCCTCGGGCACCAGGGGGTCACCGGTCCGCCGCGCGAGCTCCGCCCAGCGAAGGCGCCGCCAGCGCGGGCCGGGGCGCTCTCCGGCGTCAACGCCGAGGACCTCCCCGGGGTCGAGGCCGGGAATGACCCCGGCCGCGGTGCTGCCCCTGCCGCTACTGCTGCTCAGCACGGCCTGTTGGTAGGCGACGTACGACATGCCGGTCGGCCCGAGTTCGTGTTCGTACATGGAGTGGAGCACCCAGGCCGCGTCGGGCAGCCCCGGCGGCCTGAACCCGGTGAGCCCGTCATCGGCGGTCAGTTCCCGCAGCCAGCCGGTCTCCCCGGACGCGGTGAGCGGCCACCGGGCGGTCGCCAGTGCGGCGGATGTCTCGTACATCCGCTCAGGATCTCACCCGGCGCGGGCGGACCGGGAACCCTGGACCTGCGGTTGCGGGTTCCGGGCGGCGAGCTGTTCCTCGGCAGCGAGGACCGCCTCGTGGGCGACCGGCCTGCCCATGAGCACGCACAGGGTGTAGGCGGCGTCGTCCATGGCCCGCAAGGCGTCGGGATCCCCGGGGGCGGCCGCCAGGCGGGCCCGGCAGTCCTGCAGCCGCGTCAGCACTTCCTCGGTCCGGGCCGGGTTCGGCCTGATCCCGGCGGGCCTGACCGGTGGCACGCCAGAGGTCCGGGCCGCCTCGACCGCACGGCGCAGTGCCCGTTCCAGGTGCACGGGCAGGGGCGGGCCGGCTGCGCTCCCGGCCATGGCCGCCGCCAGGTCGTCCACGCTCACGTCCGCGAGTTCGGCGGCAGCGGCCAGGATGCACCGGGCGTCCCGCGCCGGGCACGGGGTCGCGGCCATCACCATGCCCATCGCCCGTGCGGCAGCCGTGGGCGGTGTCGGCGGCTGCTGGCCGGCCCGAGCGGTGACGCGATACAGGTGGGGGTACCGGTGGGCAGGCGTCGACATGGTGGATCCCTTCATTCCAAGGGGACATGGCGCGATGGAGCGCACATGAAAGGTATTTCCCCCCGGAGTGCCACCGATATGCAGAACGCCGTCTGCCTTGACGGCCGGGCTGCGCCGACCCGCCGACTCCGGGCGGGCGTGAACACCGTCGGCGGTCAGGAGCTGGTGAGGACGACGAGTCGCTGGGTCGCGCGGGTCATGGCGACGTAGCGGTCGACGGCCCCTTCGATGCCCTCGCCGAAGGTCTCCGGGTCGATGACGACGACCAGGTCGAATTCGAGTCCCTTCGACAGTTGTGGCGTCAGCGACCGCACGCGGGACGTCGCCCGGAACGTGGGATCGCCGATGACGCAGGCGATCCCGTCGGCGTGCTCGGCGAGCCACGCTTCGAGGATCGCGTCGCGATCCGCGACGGACCCGTGTGTCACGGGGACACCGCTGCTGCGGATGGAGGTCGGCACGTTGGCGTCCGGCAGCGCCGCGCGGATGACCAGCTCGGCTTCCGCCATGACCTCTTCCGGGGTGCGGTAGTTGATGCTCAGCGAGGCGACCTCGATCCGGTCGAGCCCGGCCCGCTCCAGCCGTTCCTGCCACGAATCCGTGAACCCGTGCCTGGCCTGGGCGCGGTCACCGACGATGGTGAAGCTCCGGGACGGGCAGCGGAGCAGCAGCATCTGCCACTCGGCGTCGGTGAGTTCCTGGGCCTCGTCCACGATGACGTGCGCGAACGGGCCGGCCAGCAGGTCCGGTTCGGCGGTGGCCAGCGCGCTGTCGTCGATGAGCCTGTCCTGGAGGTCCCGTCCGTGCAGCATCCCCATCGCGCCTTCGCTCTCGTCGATCTGCATGTTCTGCAGCAGGCTGTCGATGGCGTCGGACCTGCGCGCCCGTTCCGCGGCGAGGGAGGCCTCGTTGCGGCGCGCCCGCACGGACGCCTCCGCGTCGCCGAGGCGTTGCCGTGCAGCGTCCAGGAGCGGCAGGTCGGACACCGTCCAGGCGTGGGCGTCCTTGCGCTGGAGCGCGCGGACCTCGTCGGGGCCGAGCCAGGGGGCGCACTTACGCAGGTAGGCGGGCACCGACCACAGGTCCGCGACGAGGTCGGCGGCGTCGAGCATCGGCCAGGCGCGGTTGAGGGTCCTGATCAGCTCGCGGTCCTGCAGCAGCGACGTGCGGAGCAGCTCGGGCGGGGCCTCGCTGTCGTCCTTGTCGATGAGGATCGTGAGCAGTTCCTCGCGGATCTGGTCGCGCGCCTCGTTGTGCGGAGTTCCCGGCTCCACCGCTTCGAACGCCGCCGCCCAGTCGGCGGCGCTCAGCCAGATGTCGGACCAGTGGCTGGAGACCGTCATGCCCTCGGTGGGCGGTTCCTCGTAGATCCTCACGGCAGGTTCGATGGCCTTGACCATGTCCGCGGACGCCTTCAGCAGGGCCACGCGCGGGTCGGTCTCGGTCCCTGCCCCGGCGCCTTCGGCGACGAGGTCGCGCAGGGTGCAGGTCTGGACGCCCTCCTCGCCGAGGCTGGGCAGGACATCGGCGACGTAGGCCAGGTAGGGCTGGTGCGGGCCGACGAACAGGACGCCGCCGCGCCGGTGGCCCAAGCGGGGTTCGGAGTAGAGGAGATGGGCGGCCCGGTGCAGGGCGACGACGGTCTTGCCCGTGCCCGGACCGCCGTCGACGACGAGGGCGCCGCGGGATCCGGCCCTGATGACGGCGTCCTGGTCGGCCTGGATCGTGGCGAGCACGTCGCGCATGCGGGCCGACCGGTTGCCGCCCAGGCTGGCGATGAACGCGGACTGGTCGTCGAGGGCGGCGTGCCCTTCGAGGCCGTCGGCGGTGAACACCTCGTCCCAGTAGTCGCCGATCCGGCCGCGGTTCCAGCGGTACCTGCGGCGGCTGGCCAGACCCATCGGGTTGGCATGGGTCGCCGCGAAGAACGGCTCGGCCGCGGGGGAACGCCAGTCGACCAGGACGCGGCGCCCCTCGCTGCCGGTGAGGCCGAGACGGCCGACGTACACGGGCTCGGTGTCGTCCGCGCGGACGAAGTGGCCCAGGCACAGGTCCAGCCCGAATCGGCGCAGGGTGCGCAGGCGTGCGGTCAGGCGGTGGATCTCCGCGTCGCGGTCCATGGCCTCCCGGCCCTTGCCACCGGGCGCCCTGCGTGCGGCCTCACGGCTGTCGGACACCTCGGCGATGGCCTGTTCGAGGCTCTGCGCGATGGCAGCGAAGTGCCGTTCGTCGCCGCCGATCAGTGCCGGGGCGGCCTTGGGGGAAAGGTGCTCGGGAAGGTCGAACGCGCTGGTGGTCAGGGGGGTCATGGCATCGGCTCCGGTCCACGCATGCACTTCGTGAATCTCCCGTTTTTTCTGCGGCTGCTGGCTTGAGTCGGCGATTCTGCCCGAGCACCAGGGCCTTGCCGCAAGCCCCCCTGTGCGCTATAAGTTGAGAGTGGCAAGGAGTGGGTCGTCCTCCTTGTGTCCCTCGTCCGCATCGGACGGACCAGCTCCCACCCGCTTCATCCCAGTCGACGGCCTGCCGCATTGCGGACGCGGCGGGTCCGGCCGCGTTCCGCCAGCAGGCCGAGGGCCTCGGGCGAGGTCACTATCTGTGTGGTGGCGGCCATGCGCTGGAACCAGTCGGATGCGCCGGTGAGTTCCTCGGCGGACCAGGCCCCGTCCAGGGCCACGGTGCGCAGCAGGGTCCACTCGCGCAGGCGGCGGGTGAGGAAGCGGCGTTCCGCGATCACCTCCGACACGACCCGGGCCCACGGGTCGAAGCCGGGTCCGGTCAGCAGGTCGGCGGCCCGGCGGTCCAGATGGAGGCCGACCGCGCTCTCCGCCATGACCTCGTCCTCGTCGCGCAGGACGGCGGCGAGCAGACCCGCCTCGTCCGCCTCGGCGACGGCTTCCAAGGCCTGCCGGTACCGGGCGAAGCGCAGGTGCTCGGGCGGTTCCTCGTCCGTCGGCTCGGCCACTTCCTTCATTCCCCCTGCTTGCAGCCCTGTTCCCAGCCTTGTTCACAGCCTTGTTCACAGCCTTCTTGGCACCCCCGCCGCGCCGGATCCGCCACGGCGCCCGGCCAGTAGACCACGGGCGCGGCGCGCACGGTCGGCCTCGCACACGGACGGCCCTGATGGTGACGGTCCATCAACAAGGCCGCGCCGACGATTCGTCCGTGCCTTAATCACTGGCCCCGCTGCCTGCCCGGCGCAGACCATCCCGGACATGAACTCACAGACGATCACAGCAGCGGCAGCGGGCACATGGCAGCTCGGCGACCTCACCGTCAACCGGCTCGGTTTCGGCGCGATGCGACTGCCGCAGAACGGCGAGGCGCTCACCGCCGACGCCGTTCCCCGCGACCGCAGTCAGGCGATCGGCGTGCTGCGCCGGGCCGTGGACCTCGGGGTGGACCACATCGACACCGCCGCGTTCTACTTCTCGCCGCTGCGCTCGGCGAACGAGCTGATCAGCCGTGCACTGGGCCCCCGCCTGGACGATCTCGTGATCACCACCAAGGTGGGGCCGGGCCGCGACCCGTCCGGCGACTGGCTGCCGCACGCCGGTCCCGGACAGTTGCGCGGCCAGGTGGAGGAGAACCTGCGCCAGCTCGGCCGGGACCACCTCGACGTGGTGAACCTGCGCATCGTCGGCGCCGACTCGATCGCCGAGCGCTTCGGCGCCCTCGCCGAGCTCCGCCGGGCCGGTCTCATCCGCCACCTGGGGCTGTCGAACATCCAGCCCCACCACCTGGCCGAGGCCCAGGCCATCGCACCCGTGGTCTGCGTGCAGAACATGTACGGGATCGGCGTGCGACCCGAGTACGACGCGTTCGTCCGCTCCTGCGGCGAACAGGGGATCGCGTTCGTGCCGTTCTACTCCATCGCCGGTACCGGGCGCCAGGCGGGCGCGAGCGGCGTCGACCGTCCTGAGCTCCTGGCCGTCGCACGGGCGCACGGGGCGAGTGCGGCGCAGGTGCGGCTGGCCTGGACGCTGCACCGGGGGCCGCACGTGCTGGCCATCCCGGGCACCGGCGATCCGGACCACCTGGAGGCCAACGTGGCCGCCGGCGCCCTGCGCCTGTCCGCGGACGAACTGGCCCTCCTGGACTCCCTCCACCGGGCCGGGAGGTGAAGGACGGCCCTCCCCGTCAGGGGCGGGGCGCGCCCGCGGCGGTGACGGACCCGGCCGGCCGGGGAGCGCCGGGGCAGCGGAGGGTGTCGGCGGTGACCGGGGCGCCTTCGGCCGTGTTGCGGTCGTACGTGACGGTCTTCACCACGACGGGTTGCGTACCGACGGCGACGTCGAAGGAGTTGTCCTGGCCCGGGACGGCCTGGAGGCGGGCGCCGGGCAGCGCGGCGGCGAGGGTGGCCGCGTCCGCCTCCAGACCGGCGGCGTAGCGGATGACCGGCGGCCCGTCGGGACGGACGGCCGGTGCGGACTGCGAGGTGTCGGTGACGAGGAAGCCGTTGCGCAGCAGTGCCGCGGCGGCGGCCGGCTCGTCCACGCGGACCCGGATCCGGGCGGGGTTCGTCCCGACCGGGGTCTCCGGCACGGGCTGGATACGGGTGTCGCCGGTGAGGGGGCGGTCGGCGCGCAGGGCGTCCCACAGTGCGGCGGAGCGCGCCTCGTCCCACACCAGTGTGGAACCCACTCCGGGTACCCGGTGGTCGAAGAGCCGGATGGGTACGGTGGCGAACTCTGTGCGTTCGGGCTTGAGACGGCCGAGCGCCCAGCCGATGCGGACCAGGTCGTCCAGGCCCGTCCGCTCGTCGGTGCGTACGGACTTCAGGAGGGTGCGGACGGTGCGGGCCGTGCTGATGGGGCCCGAGAGGGCACCCTCGGCACTGAGCCGGGCCAGCAGGTCGTTCACCAGGCGCTGCTGGCGGCGGACGCGGCCGAGGTCACCCGGCGGGTCCTGGTGCCGGGCCCGGGCGTAGCGCAGTGCCCCGTTGCCGTCCAGGCGGTGGACGCCGGCCCGGATGTCGAGGCCGGAACCGTCGTCCTGCATCCGCTTGTCCGTGCAGACGGTCGCGCCGCCGAGGTCGTCGACCGCCTGCTCGAAGCCGGTGAATCCGGTCTCGAGGTAGTGGTCGATGTGCAGGCCGGTGGCCTTCTCGACGGTGCGTACGGCCAAGGCTCCGGCGCCGATCTTGAAGGCGCCGTTGATCTTCCCGAAGGGGGCGGAACCCGGGGCCGCGGGCGGGGCTCCTGGCGGGCCCGCCGCGTCCGCGTACTGGACGTAGGAATCCCGGGGGATGGAGACGATGCTCGCGCGGCGCTTGTTCTCGGACAGGTGCACGAGCATCATCACGTCGGTGCAGTTGCATCCCTCGCCGCCCACATGGAGGCGGCGCTTCTCCGCAGCCGACAGGCCCGCGCGGCTGTCGCTCCCGACGACCAGGATGTTCGTTCCCCGGCTGCCGTCCGGGGTGTCCCGTTCGGCGGAGACGGCCTGCGAGCTCGCGTAGGAGCCTCCGGCGAGGGTGGCCAGCAGCGTGAGGGCAACAGTGAGTCGACGCAACGCACATCTCCGCACTCGTAACAAATATGACAAGTCGGGACATTAGTTCGGCAGAGTGCGTGACGCGGCGCTACACGCCGGACAACGTGAGCGTGTCCCCGAAGTGGACGCCACCGCTCGGGGCGCGTCTGGCGGGGGGGGAGAGAGGAAACGACAAAGGCAAGGAGGTGAACCCACTCCTTGCCACTCTCAATTTATAGCGCACAGGGGGGCTTGCGGCAAGGCCCCGGTCGTACCGCAGAATCGCCCGTCGAGGCCAGGAACTGCGGAGATGGGGCATGTATGAGGGACGTCATCGTTGTCGGCGGTGGACCGACCGGCTTGATGCTGGCGAGTGAGCTGCGGCTGACCGGAGTCGACGTCGTCGTGCTGGAGAAGTTGACCGAGCCGACCCCGCAGTCCCGCGGCCAGGGCCTGCACGCGCGCAGCGTCGAGGTGATGGACCAGCGCGGCCTGCTGGACCGCTTCCTCGCCGTCAGTGAGAAGTTCCAGGTGGGCGGCCTCTTCGGCGGCATCGTCAAGCCGTGGCCCGACCGTCTGGACACGGCGCACCCGTACGGCCTCGCCACCCCCCAGCCGGTCACCGAGCGGCTGCTGGGCGAGCACGCGCGCGAAGTCGGCGTGGAGATCCGGCGCGGCTGCGAGGTGGTCGGGCTGAGCCAGGACGAGGAGGGGGTGGGCGTCGAGCTGGCGGACGGTACGGGCCTGCGGGCGCGCTACCTCGTGGGGTGCGACGGCGGCCGCAGTGCGGTGCGCAAGCTGATCGGCGTCGGTTTCCCCGGTGAGCCCGCCACGGTCGAGACGCTGCTGGGCGAGATGGAGATGACCGAGGAACCGGAGAGGATCGCCGCCATCGGCGAGGAGGTCCGCAAGACCCAGCTGCGGTTCGGGGCCGCCCCTCTCGGGGACGGGGTGTACCGCGTCGTCGTGCCCGCCGACGGGGTGTCCGAGGACCGCACGAAGGAGCCGGCCCTGGAGGAGTTCCAGCAGCAGCTGCGTGCCTTCGCGGGCACCGACTTCGGCGCGCACTCACCGCGCTGGCTGTCCCGCTTCGGCGACGCCACCCGGCAGGCCGAACGCTATCGGGTCGGCCGGGTGCTGCTGGCCGGCGACGCGGCACACATCCACCCGCCGACGGGTGGTCAGGGGCTCAACCTCGGCGTACAGGACGCGTTCAACCTCGGCTGGAAGCTGGCCGCGGCGGTCCACGGCTGGGCACCGGAGGGTCTCCTCGACAGCTACCACGCCGAACGGCACCCCGTCGGCGCCACCGTGCTGGACAACACCCGCGCCCAGATCACCCTGCTGGGGAGCGATCCGGGTGCGACCGCGCTGCGGGGGCTGTTCTCGAAGCTGATGGACTTCGAGGAGGTCAACCGGTACGTGACCGGGATGATCACCGCGGTGGAGGTCCGCTACGACCTCGGCGAGGGCCATGAGCTGCTCGGGCGCCGGATGCGGGACCTGGGGCTGAAGCGGGGGCGGCTCTACGAGCTGATGCACGGCGGCCGCGGACTGCTGCTCGACCAGACCGGGCGGCTGTCGGTGACGGGCTGGGCGGACCGGGTCGACCACGTCGTCGACGTCAGCGAGGAACTGGACGTGCCCGCGGTACTGCTGCGGCCGGACGGGCACGTGGCGTGGGCCGGTGAGGACCGGGCAGAGCTGCTGGTCCACCTGGAGAAGTGGTTCGGCGCGCCCGTCGGCTGAGCGCCGCAGCCGCTACGCGGCGCGCTTCGCCCCGCCCGCGCTGTCGGTGAGGGCGTCCACGAGCTGGTCGTGGTTCATCGAGGACCGACCGGGGACGTGGGCGGCCGCCGCCTTCTTGGAGAGCTCGGCCTTCGTCAGCGACCGGAGCGGGGCGGCTCGGGCGGCGGCGCGCTTCTTCGGTGCCGCCGCGGCCTCCTTCTTCGGCCGGGCCGTGGCGGCCGCCTTCTCCCGGGTGTCCTTGGGGCTGCGCGCCCGCTCGACGCTGGCGCGCAGCGCGTCCATGAGGTCGACCGCGCCGGTGGCCTTGGCGGGCGGCTCCGCCTTCTCGACCGTCTCGCCGGCCTTCTTGGCGTCGATGAGGGCGGCGGCCTTCTCCTGGAAGGTGTCGTGGAAGGTCTGCGGCTCCCACTCCATGGCCAGGGCGCTGATCAGCCGCTCGGCCACCTTCATCTCCCGCGCGGAGTGCCGCGTGGTCCCGGGCAGCCCGGGGATCTCCTTGCGGGGGTCGCATATCTCGTCCGTCGGCCTTGAGTGCCACGAGGTACTCGCGGCCGCGCATCACGAAGGTGGCGACACCGGCCCGGTTGGCCTTGGCGAGGGCCTTCTGCAGCAGCGCGTAGAGCTTGCCCTACCCCTTGCCCTTGGGGCCGAGGTAGTAGGTCTTGTCGAAGAAGATCGGGTCGACCTGGTCGAGGTCGACGAAGCCGGTGATCTCCAGGCTCTGCGAGCGGCCGGGGGCGATCTCGTCCAGTTCCTCCGGCTCGACCAGGACGTATTCACCGCCGGTGTCGAAGCCCTTGACGATGCCGCCGAGACCGATCTCCTCCCCCGTCCGCTCGTTCACGCGCCGGTTGCGGATCCGGTCCGAGGTGCCGCGCTGCAGCTGGTGGAAGTGGATCGTGTGACTGTCGGTGGCCGTGTACATCCCCACCGGCAGGCTCACCAGGCCGAAGCTCAGGACTCCCGCCCACACCGGACGCGCCATGTCCTCATCGCCCTCGCATCACGGGCCCCGAGGTGTCGGCCGGGCCTGCCCGTGGGCGGTGGCCGGCCGGGGTGCGGCCCCGTCGCAGCCTGGTTGGCCGGACCGCACCCCGTACCGGGCTCCTACCCAGGCTCCTTCTTCGCATGTGGGGACACATCACCTGCGGCCCACGGGGCAGGGGCCGGGTACGGACGACGGACGCGGCCCCGCGGGCCGCAGGACTCGGGAGGACACCATGAACAAGGCGAAGCTCGCCTACCGGCCCCTCGGGCTGGCCCTCGGCACGGTCAGCGGCCTGGCCGCGGGGCTGCTGTTCAAGGAGGTCTGGAAGGTCGTCGGCGACGAGGGCGACGCTCCCGACGCCATGGACGAGGAGCGCTCGTGGCGGGAGATCCTCCTCGCCGCCGCGCTGCAGGGCGCGGTGTTCGCCCTGGTCAAGGCGGCCGTGGACCGGGCGGGCGCCACGGGCGTGCGGCGGCTGACGGGCACCTGGCCCGCCTGACCTGCCGCACAGGCGGGGCCGGGTCCTCAAGGCAGCTCAACCGGCGGCGGCCCGGCGCCCCTATGGATGGGGGACGTACGCCCCCGCCCGCACGGACCTCTGAGGTGTGACATGCCGGACCCGGACCCCCAAACCGACACCGACCCCGTTCCCTTCTCCGACGCCCTGGACAGCCCGATGTACGTGGTCACGGCCGCGTCGGGCGGGAGACGGGCCGGCTGCCTGGTCGGGTTCGCCTCGCAGTGCTCGATCGAACCGCCGCGCTTCGTCGTCTGGCTGTCCACGGCCAACCGGACCTACCGGGTCGCGAAGGACGCCGACCACCTCGCGGTGCACGTCCTGCACCGGGACCAGCGAGCGCTGGCCGAGCTCTTCGGCGGCAGCACCGGCGACGAGGTGGACAAGTTCGCCGGACTCGGATGGCGGCCGGGGGCGGGCGGCGCCCCCGTCTTGTCCGAGGTCCGCGCCTGGTTCACCGGCCGCATCGAGGACACCGTCCCGGGCGGTGACCACGTGGGTTTCCTGCTCTCGCCGGCCGAGCAGTCCGCGCCGCAAGACGCTCCGGCCGCTCCTGCGCTCCGGTACGCCGACGTCCGCGACCTGGAGGCCGGTCATCCTGCGTAGCGGCGAGCACGGCTACGGGAAGGTCGCCAAGGCGCTGCACTGGAAGGTGTCCCTCCTGCTCCTCGGCCAGTTCACCGTCGGATACCGGCTGGCGGCGACGGCGGGCACGGGCGCGGACGCGGACGGGGCGGGGAGTCCGGGCGGGGGCGCGGGCGGGGCGGCGAGGACCGGTTCGAGCTGTTCGGCGACGACCGCCTGCTCACGGCGCACGTGCTGCTGGGGCTGACGGTCCTCGTGCCGGCGGTGTTCCGGCTGGCCTGGCGGCGGGCCACCGGCCTGCCGCCCTGGGCCCCGTGCCCGTCCCCGCGCGAGCGCAGGCCGGCCCACTGGACCGAAGCCTGCCTGTACGTCCTGCTGTTCGCGATGCCGCTCACCGGGCTGTGGCTGCCCGTCGTCGGTGACGACGACGCGCCGGCCCCGCACGTCGCTGCGCACCTGGCCTTCTCCGTCGCCCTCGCCGTCCATCTCGGGCTGGTACGGAAGCACACGGTGGTCCGCCGCGACGGTCTGCTGCGGCGGATGCTCTGAGACCAGCGGGTCAGGCCTCCCGGGCTGCCCGGGCCGCCCCGCGCACGTGCTCGGGGTACCAGGCGGTGAACTTCACCGCCAGCACGAGCAGGACGACCGGGATGACCCAATTGAGCCAGTCCGCCTGGCGCTCCGACTCCACGGCCACCAGGCCGAGCACCGCGATGACCACGAACACCGCTCCCCACACGGCCGTCAGCACGCGGTTCGTCCGGCGGAACAGCGGCGAGCCCCAGACCTCGCGGGGCACCGCCTCACGGGCGTACTGCTCGGTGAAGGGGGTGAACGCCAGGGACCCCAGGGCCACCACCGCGATCACCGTGCTCGACAGGGTCTGGGCGTACGTCTCCAGCCAGAGCAGGTCCTCGCGGTCGAGCAACAGACCCAGGACCGAGAGGACGGCGAAGAACACCAGCCCGGTGACCTGGAGCAGCTTGACGCTCCCCCGCCGCAGGTCGGGCAGGTACAGCACCAGCGAGGCGACCAGCGCGGTGAGCGCGGCCAGCTTCCAGGTACTGGGGCCCGCCACCACGTCGAAGATGATCCACGGCACGAAGCCCATGAAGATGCCGGTGCGGCGGGTGTTCCCGTCCTCGGCGCGGTCCCCAGCCATCGGGCCTCCTGAGCGGTACGGGGCGAAAACGGAGCGGAATGGAGCGGTCACCGCGGTCGCCTGGCCGGCACCCGCCTCGGTCCCATCCTGCGAGCGCCCGCGTGACCCCGCATTCCGGGCGGTACGGTCGCGCGGCGGCGCACCGGGCCGGAGGATGGGAAGGGTGATGACGGTCCTGCTGGTCGGCGTACCCGAGGGCGAGGCACTGGAACGGCTTCGTTCGGGCATCCAGCGCAACCCTCACTTCCGGGTCGTCTCGCACGCCCAGGACCCCGTCGTCGCCCTGGCGCACGCGCGCGTCCTGCTGCCGGACATCACCGTCCTGTCCCTCCCCCCGGGCTCCGAGAGCCTCGACGCCGTTCCGGACGCCCTCGGCGTCTTCCACGGCGTGCGCGCCCTCGATCCCCCGAGCGGGGTCGTCCTGCGGACGGCTGCCGCCGCCGTGCCGCGGGCGATGTCCGGGCTCACCGTCGAGGGGGCCGTGCACGTCGTGCGCGAGGGGGACGCGGAAGGGCTGATGCGCGCCCTGCGTACGATCGGCCGGCGCCGCGCCAGCTGCGACCCCGACGGGATGCGCTGACCGGTACCGCTACGGCTGGTGCCGACGGGGCGGCGGGTGCGGACAGGGCAGCGGGTGCGGACGGGGCGGCTGGTGCGGACGGGGCGGCTGGTGCGGACGTCCGCCCCCGCCGGGAGCCGTCAGAGTTCCGCCCGCGTGGCGGACTGGGCCGCCCGTACGCCGACCATGGCCGCGTCCTCCAGGAGCGGCGAGGCCGCCCCGGTGGCGCCGCCGGTCAGTGTCCATCCGCACAGCCCCGCCCAGGCCAGGGCGGCCGAGGCCGCCTTCGCCCGTTCGGTCCGGCGGGCCAGGAAGGTGCCGAAGAGCAGCGCGTCCCCCGCGTCGACCGCGACCCGGCACAGGACGGCCGTACGCAGGGCCGCTCCCCCGGGCACCGTCGCCATCGCGGCGCCGATGACCGCGTCCCGTACGCCCAGGGCCCGGATCAGGAGCGCCGTGGAGCCCGTCTCGGGCAGGCCGCAGGGGCGGGCCAGGAGCCGGGGGCGGCAGGCGACCGCCACGCCGTATCCGAGGGTGGCCACGCCCAGGGCCCTTGCCGCTGCGGTCCGCATGCGGATCACTCCTTCCGGCCGGCGTCGTCCGGGCGGGCCTGCTCCTCACGGCCGATGCCCGGGCTCTGCCGCTTGGCGGCGTGACCGTGGGCGTCCGCACCGCCCCTGGCCTCACCCTTGCCCGGGTCGCCGCCTTCGCCGGAACGCCGCGAGACGGCCTCGTCCGCCTGCTGCCTGGCCTCTCGGTCGCCGCTCTCACCGACGGCCTCGGACGGTGTGGTGCGCGGGCGGCGCCGGGACTTCTCTTGGTCGGTCATCTTGTCCTCCTCGGTGGCGCTGGTCCTGGGCGCCTACCCCGCGCG
This sequence comes from Streptomyces xanthophaeus, assembly GCF_000725805.1. Taxonomy (GTDB): domain Bacteria; phylum Actinomycetota; class Actinomycetes; order Streptomycetales; family Streptomycetaceae; genus Streptomyces; species Streptomyces xanthophaeus. The sequence goes on from NZ_JOFT01000008.1 coordinate 53,256, forward strand.
GCCGACCTCAGACGGGGCGGGCCGTGAGCCCCGCGGCGGCGGGCACCCGTTCGGCCCGGGCCGGGTCAGTACGCACGAGTCCCTCGCGGCCCGGCACTGCCTGCGGGTCTACGGTGGAAACGTCCCGTCGGGCATGTCGGCAGATGAGGTGGACAGCTGTGTCGACGTCGAGTCATGAGGTGTTCGGTGCGCCGTGCTGGGTGAGCCTGATGGCCCGGGACCTGGACGCCGCACAGCGGTTCTACGGTGCCGTGCTCGGCTGGACCTTCCGCCGCACCCGCCTGGGAGAAGGGTTCACGGTCGCCTTCCAGGGCGGGGCGCCCGTCGCGGGCATCGCCGCACCGGTGGGAGGCATGAACATGCCGGTGTCGTGGACCCCGTACTTCGCCGTCGAGGACGCCGATGTCACCGCGTCACGCATCCGGGAACGCGGCGCCACGATGGCGGTGGGGCCCCTCGCCTTCGGCACCGGCCGCGCAGGCCTGGCCTCGGACCCCGCGGGTGCCTCCTTCGGATTCTGGCAGGGCGAGGTCATCCCGGACTGGACCGTGGGCCGCGAGGGCGCTCCCGCATGGCTGGAGCTGCGCACGCGCGACGCGTTCGCCGCGGCCATCTTCTACGGGGAGGTCCTCGAATGGGCCGGCCGGCGCCCCGGGTGCTGCACCGTCTCCTACGAGCACGACCACGTGGTCCTGCGCCACGGCCACGACGCCGTCGCCCGAATCAGCGGCGGCGCGGTCGACGAGGACCCCGACCCGCAGGTCCACCCCCGCTGGCACGTCCACTTCCGGGTTCCGGATCTCGAGGCCGCCGTCGAGGCCGCGACCGGCATGGGCGGCCGGACCGCCTCCCCCGTCGAGACATCCAGCGTCAGCCGGTCGGTCGTACTGGCCGACCCCGACGGGGCCCTCTTCACCGTGGTCGCACCCCAGAGCGCAGCCGGCGCCCCGGCCTGAGCGCGGGCTCCTCCGCTCAGCCCGCGGACAGCGCCCCGAGCAGCAGAGCACCGAGGGCGGGCATGCCTCCCTCGGTCACGGCCCGCCGCTGCCGGTCGGCCGGGGTGCCTTCCTGGAGGAGCCGGTGGACGAGGGAGCTCACCTCGCGGTAGTCGGCGCTTTCCTCCAGGGCCCCGGTGATGTGGCGCAGGAGCATGCACAGGACGTCCCCGCTGCTTCGCCTGATGCCCTCGGGGTCGACCAGGGAGCCGTCGAGCCCGTGCCGGGCCGCGTGCCAGGTGGCGGCTTGCAGCAGCTCCGGCCGGCACAGGGGCTGGGCGGTCCCGGCCTTCTCCTCGGCGATGGCGACCGTGACCAGTGCGCGCACGATACCGGCCAGCATGACGGCGTCGTCGGCCCGTAGCTGGACGTCCTGGCACCGGACCTCCACGGTGGGGAACCGGTCGGAGAGTCGGGCCTGCCAGTACAGCTGGCCGCGGTCGCTGATGACTCCCGACGCGACCAGCGCATCCAAGCGCTGCTCGTAGTCGGCGTACCCGTGGAAGTACGGCGGGGGGCCGCTCACGGGCCAGCGGCCGAACACGATCGTCCGCCAGCTCGCGAAACCCGTGTCCCTGCCGTCCCACACGGGCGAGTTCGCCGACATCGCCAGCAGCGTCGGAAGCCACACCCGGATGCGGTTCAGGACCGCCACCCCGGTCTCCGGGTCGGGCACGGCCACATGGACGTGCATGCCGCTGATCAGCTGCTCGTCCACCAGCAGCCGTCCCACGCCCTCCAGCTTGCGGTAGCGCGGCTTGGGCGTCACGGGAACCGGCTCGGCCGACCTGACCGGCGCGGCCCCGGTGGCGACGAGGCGGCAGCCGCGCTCCTCCGCGGCGGATGCCAGCACGTGCCGCAGCCGCAGGAGGTGGCCGCCCACCTCCTCCAGTTCCGTGCAGACGGGGGTGGCGACTTCGACCTGGGCCTGGAGCAGCTCGTCCTGGACCTCCCCCTCCTCGGTGAGGGGCCCGAGACCTGCGATCCTGCGCACGTCCTCCGCCCACGGCACGGGGAGGAAGGTGTCCGGATCCACCAGCAGGTACTCCTCTTCGACACCCAAAGTGATCATGTGCGACGAATACCCGCTGACGTCTTGATCACCCCATATCGGGGAGCTCGGCCTCATGCCTCCACCTGTGCGTCTCCCGGGACCTGTCCGAAGGGGCTGTCGCCCAGACGGGCCAGGAGTTCGGCCGGGTCGCGGTAGACGGCGGCGGCTCCCGCCTCCTCCAGGTCCGGGCGCGGGATCCCTCCGCACAGCAAGCCGATCGCGGCGACGCCCGCTCGGGTGGCCGCCTTCATGTCCCAGACCGTGTCGCCGACGAACACCGCGCGCCCGGGCGGCACCTGCGCCAGTTCCAGGGCGTGCCGGACGGGGGCGGGCGAGGGTTTGCCCTCGTCGACGTCGTCGGCGGTCGCGGTGTCGGTGATGGCGTCGTCGGCGTCGACGGCCCGGAGCAGGGCGCCCAGTTCGCTGTCCTGGGCGGAGGTGACGAGCAGGACCTGCCAGCCGTCCCGGGCCAGCGCCCGGAGGAGGTCGGCGGCGCCGTCCAGGGCGGGGAGCCGGTCGAAGTACGTGGCGTACAGGGTGTCGTGGGCGGCGCTGAGTACGTCGTCGTCGGTGCGGTCGCGGTCCTGGCCCAGCAGGTGGTCGAGGAGGTCTTCGCCCGGCAGGCCGACCGCCCGGTGGATGGCGTGCGTCGGCACCCGGTGTCCGGCCTGCCGCAGCGCTTCCCACCAGCAGACGACATGGAGGTGATTGGTGTCCGTCAGGGTGCCGTCGATGTCGAAGAGAGCGGCGCGGTCGTTGGCGGCGCGGTTCATGGCGGTGACGTCCTCCCGGCTTCCCCGGCGGGTGCGCGCTCCTCGGGCCCCCGTGCCGTGCAGCCTGCCTCCGGCGCCTGCCCGGTGCGTCGCGCTTGAACCCCCGCCGCCGCGCCACTCTCCGTGACGTGCAACGACCCCGATAGCGGGTAGGCGCAGCGCATGATCCCTTCGATTCCCGTACCGATTCCCCTGCCGATCCCCACGCCGAGCGAAGCGGTGACCGGGTGGAACGACGCCCTCGGGGTGTTCGCGCCGCCCGGCGTGTACCGCCCGCAGGCCGACACCCGGCTGCTCGCCGACGCCCTCGCCCACGAACCCCTCGGGCCGGATGCGGAGGTCATGGAGATCGGCACGGGTACGGGGGCCCTCGCGCTCCACGCCTCGTCCCGGGGCGCGCGGGTCACCGCGGTCGACGTCTCCTGGCCCGCGGTGCTGGCGGCCCGCCTGAACGCACGGCGCCACGGCCTGCCCCTGCGCGTGCTGCACGGCGACTTCGCGACCCGGGCCGAGGGGCGCCGCTTCGACCTGGTCCTCGCCAATCCGCCCTACGTGCCCTCGCCCCGCGAACAGCTGCCCGCGCGCGGGTCCGCGCGGGCCTGGGACGCCGGCCCCGACGGGCGCCACGTCGTCGACCGGATCTGCGCGGCCGCCCCGGCCCTGCTGCGCCCGGGCGGTGTCCTGCTGATGGTGCACTCGGCGATGTGCGGGCCCGGGGCCACGCTGGACCGCCTGGAGCGGGAAGGGCTGAGCGCCCGGATCACGGCGCGGGCATCCGTGCCGTGGGGGCCGGTGCTGCGCTCCCGCCGGGCCTGGCTGCAGGACCGGGGTCTGGCGGGGGCCGGCGACGAGCGGGAGGAACTGGTGGTCGTCCGTGCCCACTGCCGCTGACCGCACTCCCGAGCCCGGCTCCCCCGGACCCGGCTCCCCCGGACCCGGCTCCCCCGAGCCCGGCTCCCCCGACTCCTCGTGCCCCCGCGCCCGCAGGGTGTCCGTCGAACGGTCCGGGCCGGTCCTGGTCGAGGGTCCGGTCGAGATCCTCCTGGAGGACGGCACTCTCGCCCGTTCGGACCGCTTCGTCGTCGCCGTCTGCACCTGCCGCCGCAGCCGCACCTACCCCTGGTGCGACACCAGCCACCGCCCCCGCGAACGCGCGACGCCCCCGCCCCAGGAGAGGAGCCCCCGATGACCCCGCACACCGCCGCCCCCGAGGGCACGACAGCCGGACCCGCCCTGGTGGAGGGCCGCGGCGCACTGTCCTCGGCCGTGGTCGAGGCCCTGCGCAGCGGCAGGTCACCGGCCTGGGCCACCGCCGGGGTCCTGCGCGCCGACCCGTGGGGCGAGGACCTGCAATTCGCCCTCTACCTCCTGTACGAACTGCACTACCGCGGCTTCGCCGACGTCGCCGACGAGCTCGAATGGGACGCCGACCTGCTCCGCCTGCGCCAGGCCCTGGAGACCCGGTTCCTGCACGCGCTGCGCACCGACCTCGCCGACGCGCCCCGCACCGTGGCGGAGGCGTTCGCCCCGCTGCTCGTGGAGCCCGTCGACCTGAGCGGCAGCCTCAGCCACTACCTGGAGACCGAGGGCGAGCTGTGGCAGCTGCGCGAGTACGCGATGCTGCGCTCCCTCTACCACCTCAAGGAGGCCGACCCGCACGTCTGGGTGATCCCCCGCCTGGCCGGCCGGGCCAAGGCCGCGATGGTCGCCATCGAGTACGACGAGTTCGGCGGCGGCCACGCCGAGCGGATCCACGCCCGGCTCTACGCCGACCTGATGGGCGATCTCGGACTGGACCCCGCCTACGGCCGCTACCTCGACCGGGCCCCGGCACCCCTGCTGGCCACCGTCAACCTGATGTCCCTCCTCGGCCTGCACCGGGCCCGGCGCGGCGCGCTCGTGGGGCACTTCGCCTGCGTCGAGGTCACCTCCTCCCCCGGGTCCCGCCGCCTGGCCGCGGCGATGCGGCGCTGCGGGGCCGGGCCGGCCGCCGAGCACTTCTACGCGGAGCACGTGGAGGCCGACGCCGTCCACGAACAGGTCGTGCGGCACGAGGTCATCGGCGGCCTGCTGGCCGACGAGCCCGGGCTGGAGCCGGACATCGCCTTCGGCTGCGCGGCGACCGTCCTGCTGGAGGACCGCCTCGCCGCGCACGTCCGTACGGCCTGGGAACAGGGCCGGTCGGCGCTGCGCACCCCGCAGGAGCCGCGATGAGCTACGTGAACCGAGGCAGCGCGTACACGCGGGACAGCCGGTACATCGGCACCCGGATCACCGCCGACGGGCGGGACGGCTTCCCCGTGGAGCCGGGCCGGTACCGGCTGGTGGTCAGCCGGGCGTGTCCGTGGGCGAGCCGGGCGGTGATCGTGCGGCGGCTCCTCGGGCTGGAGGACGCACTGCCGATGGCCGTGGCGGGCCCGACCCACGACGAGCGCAGCTGGAGCTTCGACCTGGACCCGGGCGGCCGGGACCCGGTGCTGGGCATCGAGAGGCTCCGGGAGGCGTACCTCGCCCGCGACCCCGGCTACGACCGGGGCATCACGGTGCCGGCCGTGGTGGACGTGCCGACCGGCGAGGTGGTGACCAACGACTTCCCGCAGATCACCATCGACATGTCGCTGGAATGGGCGGCGTACCACCGCGAGGGAGCCCCCGCGCTCTATCCGCAGGCCCTGCGGCCGGAGATCGACGCCGTGAACGAGGCGGTCTACCAGGACGTGAACAACGGCGTCTACCGGGCGGGCTTCGCCGGGTCCCAGGAGGCGTACGTCTCGGCGTACGAGCGGCTGTTCGCCCGTCTCGACCAGCTCACCGAGCGGCTCGGGTCCTCCCGCTACCTGGTCGGGGACACCGTCACCGAGGCCGACGTGCGGCTGTTCACGACCCTTGTGCGCTTCGACTCCGTGTACCACGGCCACTTCAAGTGCAACCGGCAGAAGCTGGCCGAGATGCCGGTCCTGTGGGCGTACGCACGGGACCTGTTCCAGACGCCCGGATTCGGTGACACGGTGGACTTCGACCACATCAAACGGCACTACTACCTGGTCCACGAGGACATCAATCCGGCCGGCATCGTGCCCGTCGGCCCGGACCTGTCCGGCTGGCTCGCACCGCACGACCGGGCGTCACTGGGCGGGCGCCCCTTCGGCGACGGCACCCCGCCCGGACCGGTCCGGCCCGAGGAGGCTCTCCCGGCCGGCCACGCTCCGCCGCAGCGGTGACCACACGGCCCGGCGGCGTGGGGCGGCGCGCGCGGACGGACCGTCACGGACCCCGTACGCGACCGGGCCGGTGACCCCCGTAGGCTGGGCGGGTGACTCTGCGCAGCCTCCACGACCGTTCCGCCCTGGCCGACCGCTTCCGGCGCGATCCGGCGATGCACCTGATGGAACTCGGCGACCTCGACGACCTGCTGTGGCCCCACACCAGCTGGTACACGGTGTCGCAGGACGGCCCGGTGGCGCTGTTGTACGCGGTCGGTGACATCCCGACCCTGCTCGCCTTCTCGCGCCCCGGCGAGGCCGGCGCCCTGGAGGAGCTGACCGAAGCGCTGCTGCCCGTGCTCCCCCGGCGCTTCTTCGGGCACCTCACCGGAGCGGCCGGCAAGGTGCTGGAGTCGGCGTACGCGGTGCAGCCGCACGGCACCCTGCTGCGGATGGTGCTGGCGGAGCCCGACCGTGCGGCGCAGCACCCGCAGGGCCGGTGGCGGCCCGCCGTGCTCGACCGGACCGACCTGCCGGAGCTGCTGGCCCTGTTCGAGCAGGCGTACCCGGGCAACTGGTTCGACCGGCGGATGCTGGACACCGGCCAGTACGTGGGCGCCCGGCACGACGGGCGGCTGGTCGCCGTCGCGGGCGTGCACGTCTACTCGGCCGACTACCGGGTCGCCGCGATCGGGAACGTCACCACGCACCCGGACGTACGGGGGCAGGGCGCGGCCGGTGCCTGCGTGGCCGAGCTGTGCCGGCGGCTCGGGCGGACCGTGGACCACATCGGGCTGAACGTCCGGGCGGACAACGCCACGGCCGTCGGGCTCTACCGCAGGCTCGGCTTCCGCGAGGTGTCGGAGTTCACCGAGGCCACCTTCACCGCCCTGCCGCAGCCGTCGACGGGCTGAGTGGGGCTCAACCCGTAGGCGTACCGGACCATTTGGCGAAGGAGACCCCCGTGGTGCAGGACACCGGTGACCGTCCGCCGGCACTGACCCCGGCGTTCGATGCGATGACGGTGCTGGTGGCGGCCGTCATCGTGCACGACACGGCCAACCACCGCATCGTCCTGCTCCAGCGGGGGCCGGACGCCAAGTTCGGTCAGGGCCTGTGGGACCTGCCGGTCGGCAAGAGCGAACCGGGCGAGCCGATCACCCGGACCGCGGTGCGCGAGCTCCACGAGGAGACGGGCCTCGTCGTGGAACCCGCGTCGCTCGAGGTCGTCCACGTCGTCCACGGCGCCTGGGGCGTCGAGGCTCCCAACGGCTTCCTCACCGTCGTCTTCGCCACCCGCGAGTGGAGCGGCGAGGTCAGCAACCGCGAACCCGGCAAGCACGCTCAGGTCCGGTGGGTCGACCTCGACGACCTGCCGGGCGGATTCGTCCCCTCGACGGGCAGCGCCCTGCAGGGCTTCCTCAGCGGCGGTTCCCGGGTCTCGCTGCGGGGCTGGCGCTAGAGCGGTCCTGACCGGTCAGAACGCGAAGACGGCGTTGCCGTTCAGGGTCGCGGACATGGTGCAGGCGTTGGAGAACGTGTGCTTCCAGGCGACGCGGCTGCCCTGCCACACGCCCTCCGCCATGACGGTGACGGGGTCGTAGTGCATCGGGCACGCCCGGTTCGTGTCCGGGGCGGCCAGCAGGCCGTCGAACGCGCCGTCGGTGGCGTTCAGGGCCGCACAGGCGGCGGCGGGGTCGGGGTGGGTGCCCTGGGCGCTCGGCGCGCAGCTGAGGGTGGTGGCCCGTACGACGGTGTCGTCGCCCTGGGTCACGGTGAAGACCATGGCGGACGGGGCGTACAGGCTCGTGGGCTTGGCCTCTGCCATGCCGGTGGCGCCGGCGAGGCACAGGAGGGCGGCGGCGGAGACGGTGGTGAAGCGGCGCACGACAAGACTCACTTTCGATTTCAAGGTTGAACGCGACACTTACTTGCGATATCGCGTTCCGATGAAGCAGAGCCTGTCGGATACGAAGGGTCACCGCACATCGACGGTCGGTTTACGGACAGAGCGTTCGAATATCGGCGACCGAATGGTCGTTCGGGCAGCTCAAAGGAGGTGCGGCCGGCTCCCGCCGCGGAGCGGGACCCGGACGCCGACACCTGTGACCTGCACTTCTCTCCGCTGTCCGCCGCCCTCGATTCATGCAACGGCCATCCAGCTTGACCGGATCGGACCGGGTCAGCCCGTCCCGCCGGCCGCGGCCGCCTTGGCGGCGATGTCCTCCAGGACGGCCTTCGGGTCATCGGCCGGTTCCACGGCGCGGCCGATGTTGCGCTTGATGGTGTCGCTCACCGCCATCCAGGACGGGTCGTTCACCGGATAGAGCCGGGCGCCGCGCAGCGCCGTCAGGAACTGTTCGTCGTTCTTGCCGATGCCGCCGCCCGCCGGTGTGCGGGAGGCGGAGACGGTGGACGGCAGCAGGTGGTAGCGGCCGGCGAAGTCCGACAGGTGCTTGTCCTGGTAGACGAAGTCCAGGAACGCGCCGATCTGTTCCCGCTTGCCGTTCTGTTTGAACGCCATCATCCAGTCGGCCACGCCCACGATCGGCGGGCTCTCCTGCGAACCGAGCGAGTCCGAGACGGGCATCGAGACGGTGCCGACGCCGATGCCCTTGGCGGCCGCCTCGTGGGCGAGCGAGGGGTAGCCGTTGAGCATGCCGACCTCGCCGCGCAGGAAGGCCGCGAAGGCGTCGGCGCGGTTGAGCTGCGCGGGCGGTACGGGGCCGAGGAGGCCCGGCGTGACCAGGTTGGTCCTGACCCACTGCCAGGTGCGGACGTTCTCCTCGGAGGCCAGGTCGTAGTTGCCGCTGCTGTCGGCGTAGCCGCCGCCGTTGCTGAGCTCCCAGATCAACGCCTCGGCGTGCGCCTCCTCCGGGCCCAGGGGCATGGCGTACGGGAACTTCACGCCCTTGTCCTTGAGCGCCTTGGCGGCGGTCTTCAGCTCGGTCCAGGTCTTGGGGGCGGCGGTGATCCCGGCCTTGGCGAAGAGGGCCTCGTTGTAGAAGAGGAGACGGCTGCTCGCCACGAACGGCAGCCCGTAGAGGGTGCTGCCGACGGTGCCCGCCTCGGCGAGCGGCTGCAGGAAGTTCGCCTCGGCACTGACCGAGAGGAGTTCCTCCGCGGAATAGAGCTTGCCCTGCGCGGCGAAGTCCGAGTAGGAGCCCATCAGTGCCATGTCCGGCGCCTTGCCGGCCTTGACCATGCGGGAGACCTCGCGGTCGATGTCCTTCCACGGCAGGAGCTGGACCTCCACCTTGGTGCCCGGGTGGGCGTCGGCGAAGTCCCTCGTCACCTTGTCCCAGAAGGCCTTGGAGCTGGTGGCCGGGGTGTCGCCGTACTCGGCGGCGACCAGGCGGAGCGTGCCGTCGCCACCCGCACCGTCGTCGAGGCTCCCGCATCCGGACAGCGGTATCAGCAGGCCGAGCACGACCGCAGTGGCGGCCGTACCGAAAATCCTTCGTCGCACGGGTGTGTTCCCCTGGTTTTCTTTGGATTCCGTTACTGCTCATGCTCGTTCCGGGCCGGAGTTTCCCGCCGTTGCCCGCTGGCCGGGATTCTCTCCTGTTCATGGCGGATTTGATTCCGCTTGTGCCGCAGGTGTGGTCGATGATCCAGTCAGTCGCCTGTGTTCTCGTACGTTCCGACACCTCGGCACCCGTTCGTCCCGGACGATTTCGGCCCTCAGTCCGCGGTGAGCCGCCCGCTGATCCACTCGAGGGCCGGGGGGATCTCCCGGTTCCAGGTGTTGAAGTTGTGCCCGCCGCTGTCGAGGGTGATCGACGAGACGCGCGCCGGAGCCTTCACCGCCTTGACGAACTCCTGGGTCGGCCCGTGGTTCGACTCGCCCCGCAGTGAGGTCGTGACGAGGAACGAGGACGGCCCCTGCGGCTTGTTGGCCAGGTGCCACAGCAGGTCGGAACGTTTCTCCTCGTCCTTGTTCCCCTGGAAGAGGTCGCCGGAGTCGGCATCGATCTCGGGCTTGTAGTCGGCCGACAGGCCCACCCCGGCCGGATAGGTCTCCGGATGCTGCACCGTCATCTTCAGGGCGCAGTACCCGCCCGTCGAGTCCCCGATGATGCCCCAGCCCCGCCCCGGGGCACCGGCGCGGTAGGCGCTCGACACGGCCGCGGGCACGTCCGTGCCGAAGAAGGTCTCGCTCTTCGGGCCGCCGGGTACGTCGATGCACTGGGTGTTGGCGGCCGAGACGGTGGGCCGCATCATCACCAGGATCATCGGCTGCATCTTCTTCTGCCTGGCCTGCGTCCACGCCGTCTTCGGGTACCGCAGCCCCTTCAGCAGGTTCTCCGCCGTGCCCGGGTATCCGGTCAGGACGACGGCCGCCGGGAACCTCCGCTGCTCGTTGCCCTTCTGGAAGTACTCCGGCGGCAGGTACACGTAGGCCTGGGCGGCGACCCCGGACCGCCCGCCGTGCAGGGTCACCTTCTCGATGACGCCACCCACCTGCGGATTCCCTCCGCCGGGCACGTCCGGGGCCTGCCGGCCCAGTACGTCGACGGCCGCCCCCGCGAGCGGGGCCACCGGGCGCGCCCGGCCGGTCAGGTCTGCCCAGGAGCCGTAGATCAGCATGTCCCGGTTGACCGCGAGCCCGACCGACGCGAACAGGAGCACCTGCACGGAGACGATCAGGCCCACGCGGCCGAGCACCCGCCCCCAGCTCCCCCGCGCCAGCCGGGGCCACAGCACCACCGCGGCCACGAACACCGCGGCCGTGCACAGCACGGCACATGTCAGCAACGCACTACTCGTCAGACCCATGGATCAGCGAAACCCTCTGCGAAGTCTCGGTCCGGACGCATCCGCCCAGAGCACCGCCAACCGGTGCGCACCCGGCTAGAGCGCCTCCGGACGCGATGGGTTCCACCGCATCCGGAACGCGGGCCCCGCATTCATCCCGTCAGCTGCCTCCTGCCGGCGCTCTGGTGGAGACGGTGACGTGGTCGACCCGCATCGGGTGGCCCGGTTCGGTGGCGGGTCCCGGAACCGCGCCGTCGGCCTGGGGAAGGCCACCGCCGATGGCCACGTTCAGGATCAGGAACAGTCCGTGGTCGACGGCCCGCTTCCAGGTCTCCGGGTCCATCCGGTCGGCGGTCACCCGGTGGTGGGCCCGGCCGTCGAGGTACCAGCGCACTTCTTCCCGGCCGGGGGCGAGGTCGACCTCGACCGCGTAGGAGTGGAACGCCGTGCGGCAGCCGTCGCAGGGCTGCGGCCCGGAGGTCAGGCCCGCGGGCTCCTGGCAGGGGCCGCCGTCCAGGACTCCGCAGTGCATGGCGGCGGACACGGTGTCCCGCCCGTTGACGGATTCCATGACGTCGATCTCCCCGACGCCCGGCCAGCCGGTGTATCCGTCGCGCAAGGGTGCCCCCAGGGTCCAGAACGCCGGCCAGTACCCGGCGGCCGCGGGCCCGGTGACGTCGGGCAGGGCGATCGACGCCTCGATCCGCAGGGTGCCGCCGGGCGGCGGTGCGAAGTCGGAGCGCCTGGTCTCGATGCGTCCCGAACTCCACCGGCCGTCCTCGCGGGTGGGGACGATCTCCAGCGCGCCCTTGCCGTCGAGGCGGACGTTGTCGGTGGAGTCGGTCATGGTCTCGATCTCGCCGGTGCCCCACTGGGGAGCGGGGCAGCCGGGGTAGCAGGTTCCTAGGTCGTGGATCCAGTTGGCCGCGGACGGGGGGCTGCCCGCCGGGCCGTCGAACTCGTCCCGCAGCAGCTGGGTCCATCCGGCGGGAACCGGGGCGGGGACGGCGGGGGTGGCGGCGGGCAGGGCCCCGGACTCCGTGAGCAGGCGCTCCAGCCTCGGGGTCAGGACGACGGCCGCCACGTTGGTGAGGTGGGCGTCGTCCCGGTAGAGCAGGATCCGGTCCAGGACGACCGGGCAGGTCGGGCCGTCACCCGGGCACAGGACGGGGTTCACGCTGATGCTCCGTACGCCGGGCAGCGCGCCGGAGGCGATCCGCTGCGCCAGCGGATCGGGCTGGTGGGCGTCCGCGCGGCGGAACGCACAGGCGGCGGGCTCCTCAGGGCTGCCGGAGACACAGGCGGGCACGTCCGTGCCGGGTACGGGGGTGTCCTCGATGTAGACGATGGGCACACCGGTCTCGCGCAGCGGAGCGAGTGTCTTCTCCCAGCCCTCGGCGAGGAGTTGCGGGTCCGTGGTGTAGCGGTTCAGCGAGGAGATCACGATGAGGCGGGGTCTGGGCCCCTGGCGCAGCCGCTCCAGGGTGTCGGCCCGCCAGGTGTCGCATTCGCGGTAGGCGCGGCCCAGCTGGGGGTTGTCCACGGCCAGCCGGGGCAGGGGGCAGCCCTGTTTCACGAACTCCTGCAGGGCCCATCCGCGTTGGGATGCCAGGGCGAGCATCGGGGAGAACCACTGGCCGGCGTGCGAGTCGCCGAGCAGCACGATCCGGTCGGGGCTGTCGACCGCACCGAACAGGCAGTCCGGACTGCGGGTCACCGCCGGGGCGACCTGGCAGGCGCCGTCCGGCGGGAAGTCCTTGCGCGCCTGCACGGGGCCCGGGACCACGGGGCCGTCATCGAGCGGTGCGGCGGAGGTGCGGGTGAGCAGGTGGGGGCCGGAGGCGGCGCCCGGGGGCAGGCCGTTCAGCTGGACCGGTGCGGCGGGGCCCAGGAGGTTCAGCGTCGTGGTGCCGACCACCAGCGCGAGAACGACGGGCAGCACGATGGCGGAGATGCCCACCGAGAGTCCGCGGCGCGGGAGTTCGGAGACGGTACGGCTGCGGCGCAGGGGTTGTTCGACCCAGCGCATGGTGGCGAAGGCGGGCAGCGCGGCGGCCGCCGTCAGCGCGGTCCGCACCGGCCAGCCCTGGGTGCCGAAGCGGGCCTCGGCGAGGACGAGGACCGGCCAGTGCCACAGGTACAGGTTGTAGGAGAGGCGGCCCACCGCGCGGGGGGCCCGTCCTGCCAGCAGTCTGCCGACGCCGTGGGTGCCGGTGGCGGTGCGTTCGCCCCGGCCGGGTATCGCGGCGAGGATGACAGCGGCGGTGGCCAGGGTCGGTACGAGGGCCGCGTGGCCGGGGTACGGGGTGGAGGCGTCGTACGCCACGACGCACCAGCCGATCGCGGCGAGCCCGGCCCAGCCGCACAGCAGCCGCAGGGGCCGGGGGCCGCGCACGAGGTGCCAGGGCAGCAGGGCGAGCAGCGCTCCGACGCCGAACTGCCAGACGCGCGAGGGCGTTCCGAGGTAGGCGAGCGATGCGGAGTGCTCGGTCCACCGCAGGGCCAGGGCGAAGGAGCCCAGGGTCAGCGCGGCGGCGACGAGGGCCACGGCGGAGCGTACGGCGCGGCCGCGGCGGACCGCCCGGGCGGCGCCGAGCACGATCAGGGCGAGCAGCGGCGCCCAGAGCAGGTAGAACTGCTCCTCGACGGCGAGGGACCAGAAGTGCAGGAGGGGGCTCTGGTCGTGCCCTGCGGCCAGGTAGTCGGTCTGCTGCGAGACGAACCGCCAGTTGGCGGCGGAGAGGGCCGCGGCGACGACGTCGTACTCCAGGTCGGCGCGGCGCAGGGGTACGGTCAGCCAGGCCCCTGCCACGGCGACCGCGGCGAGGACGACGGCGGCGGAGGGCAGGAGCCTTCGGGCGCGGCGGGAGAAGAAGTCCCCGATGCGGATCCGGCCGGTGGTGATCGCCTCCCGGACCAGCAGTCCGGTGATGAGGTAGCCGGAGACGACGAAGAAGACGTCCACTCCGACGAATCCGCCCGCAAGGCCGGGTATCCCGGCGTGGAAGGCGAGCACCGCGAGGACGGCGACGGCGCGCAGTCCCTCGATGTCGGGGCGGAAGGCGGAGCGGTGCGGGCTGGGGCCGGATTCGCGGCCGGAGCCGGGGCGCGGGGTCGGGGGTCCGGGCGGCGGGGCGGAGCGCCTTTGGCGGTGGCGCAGGCCGGGTGCCACGGGGAACGGCATGGTGAGGAAGCCTTTCAACTCAGCCAGGGAAGCATCGGGTTGACCCACCCGGATGCCAGCAGGCCGGTGAGCAGGAGGACCGCGGAGGCGGCGAGGGTCTCGGGCCAGCGGCGGGGCAGCATGCCGGTGCGCTGGCCGGGGAGGGCTCGTACGAGGGTGCGCAGTCGGCCGGCGTCCGGTGCCGGGCCGGTCCCGGCGCTCCGTCCGGGTGCGGTGCGGGTGCGCGGGGTGGCCGCCGCCGGGCGCAGTTCGGCGATGAGGTCCCGGATGAGGGGACCGTTGATCTGGCACTGCACCAGGAGGTAGAGGAGGAGCCCCCAGTTGGGTTCCCAGCCGTTGCGGGCGACGGCCAGGGCGAGGCCGGCGGCTGCGGCTCCGTTGGAGAGGAGGAGCCAGACGAGGGAGACGGACACCACCGTGCGTGCCATCCCGCCGCGCCGGCCCGGGGTGGCGGCGGGCCGGGCGCCGGTGGGCACCCAGTCGGCGCTGCGGCCGCGGAGCGTGTGCAGGAAGGCGGTGGCGGCGGCGACGCTCGTGAGGACGTTCGCCCGGATCACTTCGACGCGCCAGCGGGTCCGGCTGATCCGGGGCAGCAGCACGTGCCAGAGCCACAGCGGGGCGAGCAGCGGGAGCACGTGCCAGGGGCGGATCTGGTCCGGGTACCAGAACATCATCACCAGGGGTGGCAGCGGTGCGGCGAAGGTGTTCACGGCGGCGGTGAGGTAGCCGACGATGCCCTCGTAGAAGCACAGGCGCATGCGCCAGGGGGCGCGCATCCGTTTCAGCACGGGGGTGCCGAGCAGGTGGAGGTTGCCCATGGCCCAGCGGTACTGCTGGTTGACGAAGGCGCTGACCTCGTCGGGCGAGGTGCCCTTGGCGACGAGGACCGGTACGTACTGGGTGCGGAACCCCTGCGCGTGGAGGGCGAGTCCGGTGTACAGGTCCTCGCTGTGGTCGAGCCGGGCGAAGCCGCCGGCGAGGTCGATGGCCGCGCGCCGGTAGACGGCGTTGCTTCCGCAGCAGATGGCGGCGTCGCTGGCGTCCCGGGAGGGCTGGATCCAGCGGAAGAACCATTCCTGGGCGGAGCCTGCGGCCCGTTGGACCCAGCCCATGGTCTCGTCGGTGTCGAAGCACTGCGGGCTCTGCACGATGCCGACGGCGGGGTCGGCCAGGTACGGGACGAGGTGGCGCAGGAAGTCCGGTCTGGGTGCGAAGTCGGCGTCGAGGATGGCGATGAACTCGGCGCTGCTCAGGGTCAGTGCGTGGTTGAGGTTGCCGGCCTTCTTCAGGTGTCCCCGGTCGGGCCGCACGACGTACTCGTAGCCGTACGAGGCGGCGAGCGCGGCGACCTCCGGCCGGTCGGCGTCGTCCAGGACCCACGTGGTGAGGGCGCCGGGCCAGTCGACGGCGGCGACGGCCCGGTAGGCGTTGGCGAGGACGGGCAGCGGTTCGCCGCAGGTCGGCAGGTACAGGTCCACCTCGGGCAGCCGGGCGGGGCGCCAGGCGTGCACGAGCACCTCGTGCGAGGGCCTGGTCAGCCTGCGCTGGCGCAGGCTGTTGACGGAAGACAGTACGAGCGCCACGACGTTGAGCCCCAGGACGGCGAGGAAGGCCCACAGGGCCGGGGTGCGCAGCGCGAAGGTGAACATGGTCGCCGCCGTGAACACGAAGGCGAGCGAGGTGCTGATGAGGACCCAGCGGCGTTGCGGGCCGAAGTACCAGTAGAGCTCTTCGTCGGATGGTGGTTGCGGAAGATGATGAAAGGTCATATAGCCCCCCACGGCTGTGTATGCGCCCGTTTCAGGTGACCCAGCCTAGCGCCAAAGGTATAGACCACTTGTTACAGCGAGACCAACAGACGGAATGAGACAGAGGATTGGCGCGTCTCGTGTGGTCCAGACCTTTCGGCGGTCCCATTCGACCGCCACTCCTGTCCGGTTCGGGAAGGCCCAGGTCACGCGGGGGTGAACACCGCCGGAAGACTTGCACACCCGTAGGCCGGCGGTTCGGGAACGGGCCTCGGGACCGGCCGGTGGGCGGCGAAGGCGGCAGCCGCGACCGGGCGCATGATGTACGGCCCAGTCGGCGCAGGGCGGCGACCGGACCCCCGTCCTGGTCGCGACCCCGCACCGCCCTGGCTCGAAACGCGCTCCGGCGAGTCGGTGCGGGGCCGCGCGCAGACGCCTCAGGGGCCGCCCTGCCGTAGACGACCCCGCGGTACGACTCGTTTCGTTTCGCTGGCTGATCATGCGGCCTCCCCACGCCGATGTCAACGCAAGCACCCCGCGGACGGCACGCTAGCGTCTGCCAGATGACATCACCGCCTCCGCGGCAGCCCGACCCCGCACGCCGCAGCACGCAGTCCGCTCGCGCCATCACCACTGCCGCCCTCGAACTCTGCCGCGAGGTCGGTTACGCCAAGGTCACCATGGACGCCATCGCCACGCGCGCCGGTGCGAGCAAGGCGACCATCTACCGCTGGTGGCCCAGCAAGGGCGCCGTGCTCCTCGACGCCTTCATGGAGGCCGCGGCCGACGACGCCGTCTTCCCGGACACCGGCGATCTCGTCGCCGACCTCCGCACCCAGATGAACTCGGCCGTCGCCACCATCGCGGGCCCCGACCTGTGGCCCCACTACACCGCGCTCATCGGCGAGGCCCAGCACCACCCCGAGCTCGCCCAGGCCATCTTCGACCGCTTCATCGGGCCCCTCGAACAAGCCGCCGCCGCCCGCCTGCGCGCCGCTCAGGAACAGGGCGAACTCGACCCGGCACTGGACCCCCACGTCCTCATCGACCTGATGTACGGAGCCCTCTACTACGCCCTGCTCCTGGTCCGCAAACCCGCCGACCCGGCCTACGTCGACACCCTCCTCGACACCGCCTTCCGCGCCTGGAGCACCCCGGGGCCCGCGGCCGGGTGAAAGGCGCAGGAAGCAGCAGGAAGCAGGAAGCGGCCGGCCCGGCAGCCAGGGGCTGACCGGCCGGCCGCGCCGGAGCGGCTCGGAGGCGGGCCGCTACGCGAGCCCGTCGGCGACGAGGCCGGCCAGTACCGCATGACCCAGGGCCTGCACGGCGGACTGCGGGCGGACCATCACGGTGAACTCCTTGACCCGGCCTGTCTCGTCGAACTGGAGCAGGTCGATGCCGTGGATCTGCTTGCCGTCGACCGTGGCCCGGAAGGGCAGGATCACCGCCGGGGCCTCCTCGCCGTCGGTGCTGGTCTCGGCCGCGCCCTCGAAGCGTCCGACGTAACGCAGGTCCTCGAAGACGCGCAGCAGGACCCCGAAGAGGCCCAGCACCATGGGCCTGCCCTCGAAGGGGGTGAACTTCACCGGGCTGTAGAGGCGGATGTCCTCGGTGAACAGCTCCTCCAGCGCGGCGAGGTCGCGCTTCTCCACGGCTGCACGGAAGCGTTCGGCAGTCTCCATGACTCTCCTTATACTCAAGAAATTGAGTACTCATTTTCGTGAGTATGATGCAGGGGCCGACAAGGAAAGGGAAGGGGCTGCGCGATGGCTCTGCGACATGCCGTACTGGCGGCGCTGCTGGACGGCGAGTACAGCGGGTACGAGCTTGCGAAGTCGTTCGACATCGGCGTCGCGAACTTCTGGCACGCCCTGCCCCAGCAGCTCTACACCGAGCTGGCCAAGCTGGAGAAGGACGGGCTGGTCGAGGGACGTCAGGTGGTCCAGGAGACCCGTCCCAACAAGCGCCTGTTCCAGGTCACCGACGCCGGCCGCGCCGAGCTGGAGGATTTCGCAGCAGCCGCGGCGAAGCCCTCGGTCATCCGCGACGACCTCCTCGTCAAGGTGCAGACCGCCGACCGGATCGGCAGCGCGCCGGTGATCGAACAGCTCGACCAGCGGGCGGCCGCGGCCGACGCCAAGATCGAGCTCCTCGGGAAGGTGCTGCGCAAGATGCGCGGCGACGTGGCCGAGGAGGAGTTCCTGCTCCGGGGCGAACGCATCGGCGGGTACCTGACCGGCCTGCGCGGCATCGCCTTCGAAGAGGGCCACCGGGACTGGTGCCGCCGGAGCGCGGCAATCCTCAGGGAAAGGCAGAAGACTCGTGCCGAACGGTGAATACCTGCGCTACGTCGCCCTCGGCGACAGCCAGACCGAAGGGCTGGGCGACGGGGACGACACGGTGGGCCTGCGCGGCTTCGCCGACCGGTTCGCCGCGCACCTCGCGGCCGTCAACCCCGGTCTCCAGTACGCCAATCTGGCCGTACGGGGACGCCTCGCCGGCCAGGTCCGCAGCGAGCAGCTGGGCCCCGCGCTGGCCCTGCGCCCCGACCTCGCCAGCGTCGTCGCCGGGGTCAACGACATGCTCCGGCCCCGGTACGACGCCGCACAGGTCGCCGGGCACCTGGAGGAGATGTTCGCCGCGCTCACGGCCGCCGGGGCCCAGGTGGTGACCGTGACCTTCCCCGACCTGAGCAGGATCGTGCCCATCGCCCGTCCCGTCGGGGCCCGCATCACCGACCTCAACGACCGCATCCGCGCCGCGGCCGGCCGACACGGGGTCATCGTCGCCGAAACCGGTCGGCCGACGATCGTGACGGACCCGCGGCTGTGGACCGAGGACCGGCTCCACGCCAGCCCGCTCGGCCACGAACGGATCGCCGCCGCTCTCGCCCAGGCCGTCCGCCTGCCCGGCCACGACGACAGCTGGACGCTCCCCCTGCCGCCTCAGGCCGCCCCCGCGGGCGGGTCGGCCGTGGCGGCCGAACTGCGCTGGGCGGCCGCGTTCCTCGGCCCCTGGCTGGGACGCCGGCTGCGCGGCCGCTCCTCCGGCGACGGCCGCAGCGCGAAGCGGCCCCGACTGCTGCCGCTGAGCACCACGCCCGCCGGGGACCGGTAGGCGGCCTCGCGCCGTGCCGGGGCCGCGAAGGGGGCAGGGTCGTGCCCTTGTTCCGGGGCGCCGATCTTTCCGCCCCGGCCATTGGAGTGACATGCCGTTTCCCGTGACATCGCCGTGATGTTGAACCGGCCGACGTGCACCTTTCCTGGCGCGTCGTCCAGTAATACTCGGGAGTAATCATGCGTATGCGCTCTGCCCTCACCGCCTCCGTCCTGGCCGCGGGCATCCTGCTGGGTGGCGCCGGTGCCGCCCTCGCGAACGACGGAGTCGAGGCCGAGTACTTCTCCGGCGGGCACAAGGCGTTCGCGTCCACCTGTTCCTCCGCCGCGGCCGTCCCGGCGCGCTTCGGTCCCGCGTACACCTCGAACTGCGCCAGCGAGGGCGAGTCGGAGTGGGCCGAGGCCGGTCGCCTCGCCGCCAACTGACCCACGGCCCGCACCACAGGGGCAGTCGACCGCTCGTGTCGACTGCCCCTGTGGCACGTCGGCCCCCGGGTCAGGCGGAGAAGACCGTGGCCGGGCCGGCGCCGGCCACCGCCACCACCGCCGCCCGCCGGTCATCCGTCCACTCCAGCAGCTGCAGGTCCTCCCGGCCCGCCTTGAACAGGGCCTCCCTGCGCACCCAGAGCCGGAGCAGCAC
Organism: Streptomyces xanthophaeus; assembly: GCF_000725805.1. Classification (GTDB taxonomy): domain Bacteria; phylum Actinomycetota; class Actinomycetes; order Streptomycetales; family Streptomycetaceae; genus Streptomyces; species Streptomyces xanthophaeus. Next base: position 72,727 of record NZ_JOFT01000008.1, read on the forward strand.
CGCGCCGGGATCCTGCCGGGCAACCGCCTCATCCAGCTGGACCGCGGGAAACAGCCGGCCCAGTACGGGCAGGGGGCCGGGACGCCGGGTCGAGGGCTCCACGTCGATCCCGACCGGGCCGGGTCCGACGGCGGCGGCCGCCAGCCCGTCGGCGTGGCTCATGCTCACGCCCACCCGGGGAAGGCCGGGCAGGTACGGCCGGCCGTGTCCGGGCCGACGGCACCGGGAGCAGAACTGGGCCGGCTCCGCCTCGCGGAGGGGCAGGCCGGTGTACCGGGCGATGCACAGCCGTAGCAGCAGCCGCGCCGCCAGCACGTCGTCGCGGCGGGCCGGCAGCCGGATCGGAGCCAGCCGCAGCCGCTCCCACGGCGCGAGCAGGCCCTCGTGCAGCTCCGGGTGGGCGAGGACCTCCCCGGTGGCCGCCACCACCGCCCATGCCGTCCGGCCCGCGCCTTCCGGTACCCCGCCTTCCGGTACCCCGCCGTCCGGCACCGCGCCGCCGGTCACGGGCGCGGGCTCACCCGGCCGGTGCCGGGACGGCGGCCGGCCCGGCGGTGGTGAGGAAGCGCTGCTGGACGCGGTCGAGCGTGCGGAAGTCGTCGATGGTGACCTCCTGGAGGTCGATGGTGCTGCCGGACATCTCCTCCAGGAGATCGATGAACTCCAGGAAGTCCATGGAGTCGATCAGGCGGGCCTCGATGAGGTCCTCGTCGGACTCGATCGCACCGGTGAGGCCGGGGTTCTTCTCGTGGAGCCACGCGGTAATGCGGTCCATGGGGCGGGGTGCTCCTTGCTGTACGGGGTCGTCGAAGTGTCGGATCGGGTCGGATCAGGTCCGGGCATCGCGCAGGCGTTCCAGGGCCTGCTCAGGCGTGCCGTGGGCGAGGATCATCGCGTGGACCCAGCGTTCGACGCCGAAGGCGACGCAGGCGCTGTACGCCGGTCCGTGGGAGCCCGCGCGGATGTCCAGCCGTTCACCGAAGAAGTTGCGGTGCCGGTTCACGGAGGCGATCGCGGTGCCGTCGGGGGCACTGAACTCGTGCTTGACCGGGTCCAGCGCCATCAGCCGGGCGCGGGAGCCGCCCTTGTCGTAGAACGGGTCGTCGGCCACGGCCCGGGTCAGCTCCAGACCCAGGAGTCCGGCCAGCTCCTGGACGAACTCGGCTCCGTGTTCCAGGTGTTCCACCGCACCCTGCGCCGTGCCGAGGTACAGGACCTCGCGCATGTGGAACCCCCACAGGCGCCGCAGCCCGTCGTAGTGGGTCTCGTTGCGGAAGCAGCGGCCGGTCGCGGAGAGCCGTAGCCCGTCCTCGCCGACGTCCCGGCCGTCCAGGGAGAGCAGCAGGCCGTAGCAGGTGGCGGACGGCAGCAGGTGGCCGGTCGGACGCAGCGGCTGCTCGCCCGGCGGTTCTCCGGCCGCCAGTCCGTCGAAGGCCTCGGGGGCGAAACGCCCTGCCGAGACGCCGAGATGGGGGAAGTTGCGGAAGTAGTCCAGCCGCGCCAGGCCCTCGGCGGAGAGCAGGGGCGGGCCCACCACCTCGGGGGCGGCGAGCCGGGCGGCCAGGCCGGTGAGGAGGTCGTCCAGACCGTGCAGCAGGGCGGTGCGGACCGGGTCCAGGGTGATCAGGCCCGGGCCGGGGCTCTGCAGGCCGCCGTCCGGCAAGGCCGTGATGCTGGGTGTGCTCATGGAATCCGCTCCCTCTGGGCGTGGGTGAACAGTCGTCAAGGGCGTCGGCCGGATGGGCGGGTCGGGAGGACGGCTGCTGCGGCCGCTGCGGCCGCTGTGGCTGCGGCCTGATCGCAGCAGCGAACGGCCGCGGTTGCGGGCGCGGCCGGCCTCGGCGCAGCGAGGAGGCGGCTGACGCTCCGTCACGTTCCGGAGCTGCTCACGAGGACCCTAAGCCAGCAAATCGCACATTGTCTAGACCAACCTGAGGGCATTGACGATCTTCTCGGGCAGCCCGTCCGGGGCGGGGACGCGACGCATTCCGCATATGGGGGCGACACTTGACAGCGCCTCTTGGTCTAAACCAATCTTGCTGAACGGCGTCACCCCGGCACCGCCGCGACGTCACCACAGGGTCCCGCCACGGCGTAGCCGTCCCTCCGTCCTGCCTTTCCCGCCGACCCTCCGCCGAGGGTCTCCGCGTGCTGTCCACCGGCCGAGGAGAAGCGCTTGTCACCGCTGCCTCTTGTCCCAAGACCCCCGTCCCCGCGCCGCTTATCCGCCCGCGGGCCGCGGTGCGGGACGTACCGGCCCGCCGACCCCGACCCCTGCCCTGGAGGGACCGCATGACGACACCCGCCGCACCCCACCGCCCCCGCCGCCCCCGGCCCCGGCTGCACCGGGCGCCGTCGGACCTTCCGTACTTCAGCGCGGACGGCGAGTCCTACCTGGCGCAGACGACCCTGCGGGAGCTGGGCAAGTCCCGTCCCCTGCGGGTGCTTTCCGAAGAGGACTTCGCCCACTGGCAGACATACGGCTACGTCGTCGTCCGGGAGGCGGTGCCCGCGGAGTCGGCCCGGCGGCTGCTGGACTTCACCTGGGAGTTCCAGGGCCTCGACCCCGGCCGCCCGGAGAGCTGGTACGAGGACCGGCCGTTCCGGTCCGAACTGGACCAGCAGCTGCACGTCTACGGTTTCGTCGAGGCGTACCACCACCAGCTGCTCTGGGACAGCCGCCAGGCGCAGCGCGTGTACGACGCGTTCGTCGACGTGTGGGACTGCGAGGAGCTCTGGGTGACCCTGGACCGCCTCAACCTCAACCCGCCCAACGTGAAGAACCGTGACCGGGCCCTGATCGAGCCCACGGACCGGGGTTTCGACATCGAGCTGCACTGGGACATCGACACCACGCTCGGCGTCCCGCCGCAGCGGGTGCAGGGGATCATCGCACTCAACGACACCCGGCCGGAGACGGGCGGATTCCAGTGCTCTCCGGAGCTGTTCCGGCAGTTCGAGGACTGGAAGACCCGTCAGCCGGCCGGCCGGGACCCCCTGCGGCCCGCCGTGGACCGGGCAGAGTTCCCCGTCGTCCGCCCCGAGCTGCATCCCGGCGACCTGCTGATCTGGAACGGCCTCCTCGCCCACGGCGTGGCGCGCAACACCTCGACGGACCAGGTCCGGGCGGTCCAGTACCTGTCGATGATGCCCGCGCTGGAGGAGCACGAGCGGCTGCGTCGCTCACGGGTCGACTCCTGGCGGCACCTGCGGACCCCGCGCTGGAACCGCACCCTGGTCGGCGACCCGGTTCGGCACGAGTCCGAGCGGTATCCCACGGCCACCCTGAACGCGCTCGGCAGCCGCCTCCTCGGGCTCACCTCGTGGCAGGACGCGGGCACGGACCCGGACGCGAACAGGGCCGCGGACGCGGACTCCTCGACGGGCGTGCAGAGCGGAGAGCCGTCGTGCGCCGCGTCTGCCTGACCCTCCCCACCGACCGCGCCTGCACCGAGACCATCGGGGCGGTCGCCGAGGAAGCCGCCTACGGCGCACGCCACTTCGGCGTCGAGGTGCACCTGCTGATCCTGGACTCCTCCGAGGCCCCGGTGCTCGCCGCGCACCGCACGGCGGTCGCCGCCCTGCCCCCGGCGCCCGGCGTGGTGGTCCACCACCTCGACGAGACCGAGCAGCGGACCTTCCTGCGACAGGTGATCGCCCGTTCCGAAGTCGCCGCGCCGGAACGGGTGCTCGGCCTGATGCTGCCTTCGCAGGTCTCCTACGGCGCCTGTACCAACCGCGCCTTCCTGATCGCCGAGGCCCTGGGCTGCGCCTCGGTGCACCGCCGGGACTCCGACAGCCGCTACCAGTACCTCGACGGGGAGCCGGTCTTCCCCTTCCACCACGAGCTCGCCTCCCTGGGGCGGCGGGCCGCCGAGGCCGCGGGGCTGGTGTCCCGCAGCAGGCTGGACCCCGCGTACGCGGACCGGCCGGTGTCCCTGGTCGGGGGCTCCTTCGTCGGTGAGATGTCGGTGGACGTCGAGGAGATCCGCCGGGCCGACCCCGGCATCTACCACGAGGTCATCGGCCTGTCCGTGCCCGCCGGCTATGCGGAGCTCTGGCGCCGGAACCTGATCGAGGAGTCCTTCCGCGGCGCCGGGACCGCCCCGTTCACGGGCGATCGCACCACGCTGACCAGCGTCAACCCCATGCGCGTGGACATGTGCAACATCGGCCTCGACCGTGCGGTCTACGGACGGGTGCCGCTTCCTCCCGCCACCGACACCATCGGCAGCGACTACTTCCTCATCCATCTGGTCCACGACGCCCACCTGCCGGGGATCCTGCACAACCGCCACATCGTCAACTACCACACCGGCGAGCGCCGTTCCGACCTCGGATTCCTCGCCTACCAGGTGCGGTTCGCGAAGTTCCTGCTGTCGATGCGGTACTTCAACGACGTGTACGCCCGACTGGCCGCATCCGGTGAGGCGCTGCTCGATGCCGGGGGCGCCGTCCGCGCGTCCGCCGTCGCCGGATCCGTACGGGACAGCACGCGGCTGGACCCGGCGCCGGACGCCGAACGGCTCGACGTCTTCGACCGCTCCTACCGCAAGCTGGGCGGGCGCTACGCCGAGGCCGCGGACGTCTTCGCCGCCCGCCGCGAACAGCTCCTCGACGGAGCCCGTGCGGACATGGCGGAGTTCGCCTTCCTGATCGACGCCTGGGAGGCCCTGGCCCGCACCAGCGCGAGCGTCCCGCTCCCCGTACCGGCGGGTGGGTGAGACGGCCGTGGCACCGAAGAGCACCCGCACCGTCACCGTCGCCTACGCGGGCGGCGAGGAGCGCCGCGGCCCCGTCACCATGGGCCAGGCCAACATGATCCGCTGCATCCTGCGGGACGATCCCGCGCACATCAACATCCACGACGTGTGGCCCGTGCCGGAGGGGACCGCTCTGGACGCGGCGGTCGACGCCCTGCGCGCGCTGGTGGTGCGCCACGAGGCCCTGCGCACCACCTTCCCCCACACCCCGGGAAGCGCACCGGCGGTCCAAGAGGTCGCGTCCGAGGGCGAGTTCACGGTCACCGTCCTGGACCACGAGGAGCTTCCGCCGGAACCCGCCCGGTACGCCGAGTCACTGGCCCGCGAGGCCCGCGCCGGCCGCTTCCGGCTGGACCGGGACTTCCCCCTGCGCATCAGCCTGGTCGCGCGGGCCGGGGCGCCCGCCTTCGTCGCCCTGGTGTCCAGCCACGCCGTGGCGGACGGCAGCGCGCTCGGCGTCCTGCGGGAGGAATGGCTCACCCTGCTGTCCGGCGCGGAGCTCCCTCCCCTGACGGCCCTCACCCCGCTCGACCTCGCCGCTGAGGAGGCCACTGCGGCCGGGCTCCGCAAGTCCGCCGCGTCCCTCGAGTACTGGGAGCGGATCATCCGCAACGGCCCCCAGGCGATGTTCGCGGAACCCCTCGCCACGGGCACCGACGTGCGGGTGGCGCAGCTGACCCTCCGGTCGGAGCGAGGTGCCCGGGCGCTGGCCCTCGTGGCGGAGCGCACCGGCAGCCTCCCCTCCACCGTGCTCCTGACGGCGTGGTGCTCGCTCATCGCCCACCGGGCCGGGCAGAGCACCTGCGTCGCCGCCGTGCCGACCTCCAACCGGTTCCTGCCGCGGCTGGCCCGCTCGGTGAACACCGTGTCCCAGGACGCGCTGCTCTCCCTCGACGTCCGGGTCCCGTCCTTCGACGCGCTGCTGCGCAAGGCGTGGGGAGCGGCGCTCGACGCCTACCGGCACAGCCGCTTCGACTCCCTCGCCCTGTGGGAGATGATCGGCCGGGTCACCTTCGAGCGCGGCAGCCATTTCGCCCGCGACGTCGTGTTCAACGACGTGAGCAGCCTCGCCTCCACCGTCACCTCCACCGTCGCCGCAGCCGCGCAGGACGGCGCCGAGGCGGGACCGGAGCTGAGCTGGGGCCCGTACCAGGTCCTCCCCACCCGGGTCCTGGCCTTCGCCTACGGGACGGCGCCGCTGCTCCACCTCAGCATGTGGGCCGACCCCGCGCTGTTCCCCCGGCACGAGGCCGAAGGCTTCCTCACCGGTCTGGTACGGCTGCTGGAGGCGGCCGCCACCGAGGACGTGCCGTTCGCCTCGCTCACCGAGGTGACGGGGGTCCGTCCGGTCGGGCGCGAGGCCCACTGGAAGCAGGTCGACGGCTGCTGGACGTCGCCGCCGGCCGTGGCGGACGCCCTGAGCCAGGCCCTCGGGGGCGTGCCCGTGCACGTCACCGTGGACCCCGGGCCCGCGGACGGCTCCGGGCCGGGCCTCACCGCGTTCATCGCCTCCGTCGGTTCGCGGCTGACCCCGGCGCAGGCCCACGCCGCACTGATGGAACTCCTCCCCGGCCGTCCGGGCCTGCTGGCGCCCCGCCGGTACGTGATCGTCCGGGAACCGCCGGCGGAGACCGGCCGGACCAGCGCGTGGCTCCGGCAGCAGATCCTCATGGAAGGGAACGGCCGGGAACGGCGGATGTGACATGACGATGGATGAGGTAACCGTCCCACGGGAGCAGGACTCGCTCCCCAGCCCGTGGCGGTCCAGTCGCTTCCGGCTGTTCTTCACCGCCCGCAGCACGTCCCTGCTGGCCGACGGCATGCTGATGGTCTCGCTCACCACCGCCGTGCTGGGCGCGGGCTACGGGGCTGCCGGGGTGGGCTACGCCCTGGCCGCGTGGATGGCTCCGATCGTCCTGCTGGTGCTCTTCGGCGGGGTGCTGGCCGACCGGTTCACCCCCCAGGTGATGATGGTCGGCGCCGATGCGGTGCGGATGGTGGCCATGCTCGCGCTCGCGGCGCTGCTGGTCGGATCCGATGTACGGCTGTGGCACGTGATGGCGCTGCTGGCGCTCAGCGGCGCGGCGACCGCCATGTTCCAGCCGGGCCTGGCGAGCATGGTGCCGCAGGTCGCCGAGGACATCCAGCGGGCCAATGCGCTGCTGCGGATCTCCGAGGCCATATGCACCCTGATCGGTCCCGGGGTGGCCGGTCTGCTCGTGGCCTACTGGAACGTGGCGGGCTCCTTCGTGGTCATCGCCGCGGCCTACGCGCTCAGTGCGCTGGGCCTGGCTCCGCTGCGCAAGCTCGGCACCGTCCGGGACGAGAGCGACGAGCCGATGTCGCGCAGGCTGGTGACGGGATGGCACGAGTTCCGGTCCCGGTCCTGGCTGTGGGGGGTCATCGCCGTCTGGGCGGTGTACGGCCTCTTCGTCTTCGGCCCGTCCCTGCCGCTCGGTGCGGCGCTGCTCACCGAACAGCACGGGGCCAGCGGGTACGGCTGGATCGCCTCCGCCGACGGCGCCGGCACGATCGTCGGCGGGCTGCTCGGCATGCGGGTCCGGCCCCGGCGCCCGCTCGTCGCGGGGGCCTGCGCGATGTTCTGCTTCGCCCTCAACCCGCTGGCACCCGCCCTGGGGTGGTCCTTCACGGTCACGGCGCTCACCGGTGTCCTGGCCGGCTGCGGCTTCGCCTTCTGGGGGGTCATGTGGGCGACCAGCGTGCAGACCCACATCCCCCTGGCCGTCCTGAGCCGCGTGTCCGCGTACGACGTCGCCGGGTCCATCATGGTCATCCCGCTGGGCCGGGCGCTGGCAGGACCGGCGGCCGACTCCTTCGGAGCGGACCGCGTGCTGCTGTTCTCCTCCGTCATGGGCGTGGTGTGCATCGCCGTCATGCTGTGCGTGCCCGCCATCCGCGGGCTCGGCCGGGTCCCGGCGGTTCCCGCGGGGGCCGCCGGGAAGGCCTGAGTACGGGCACGGGTGCGGGGCCCGCCGCTACCGGCGGGCCCCGCACCCGGATGCCACCTGCTCAGGTGTCGAGCAGCCGGTTGACCAGCGAGCGGTAGGCCCGCAGCGCCTGCCGGAGGTCCTCGGTGGCCACCTGCTCGCCGCGGTCCCACTGCTTCTCCAGCCCGCTCCGGTGCTCGGAGAGGGTACCCGCGAAGGCCTGCATGACCTCCGCGACCAGGGTGTCGGCCGACCGGACCGCCTCCTGGGGGTCGTCCACGAACCGGCCCTGGATCTCGCTCCAGGTGGTCCGGTAGCGCTCCGCCTCCGCGGCGCCCAGCAGCGGTTCGTCGTCGTGGTGCTCGTCGGGCCCGGGTGTGCCGGCCGTGTCCCGTGCCACCGGTTCGGGGCCGAGACCGGTACCCGGCCCGGTCTGCCGGCCGGCCGCATCGAGGTCGGCCGCGTCACGGTCCGCCGCGCCGTAGTCGGCCGCATCACGGTCCGCCGCGTCACGGTCCGGGCCCTCCCGGCCCGGCTCGGGCACGAGGTCGGCTTCCCGGCCCGAGCCGCCGGACCGTTGGCCCGTGGCCTCGCCCGGGAAGACGGCCGCCTGCCGGTCATCGGCGGGCTGCGCCGGGTGGGCGAGGTCCTCGGTCGTCAGGGCGGGCTCGGACGCCCGCCGCGCGTTCTCGTCGTGGTTCTGCATGGTCACCGGCTCCTCTGGTCGGAGAGCAGCTCCTCGAACAGGGTGCGGTAGTGCACCATCGCCCCGCGCAGCTCCTCTGTCGTCGCCTCTCCCGCACTGCTGCGCACCTTGACCGCGTGCGCGGCCCGGTACTCCTCCAGCGTGCGGCCGTGCTCCACCGACAGGTCGCGCACCTGGTCGCGGTAGCCCTCGGTGGGATAGCCGCGCTCACCCATCAGCCGGGTGACCAGCTCGTCGGCCTCGGCGACGGAACGTTCCGGCCGGTCCACGAACTGCTGCTGCACACCTGTCCACGCATCCGCGTACTGGTGCCGGCGCTCCGGCGGCAGTTCCTTGATCTCCAGTCGGTCGTGCCGCTGCTCGCGGGCGCGCAGGTCCCGCTCGGCGGACCGCTTGTCGCCCTGTTCCTCCACGGTTCGGTCGTATTCCGGGCCGAACCGTTCCCTCAGGTGACGGCGTCGGGCCAGCGCCCACATCAGCGCCGACAGCGCGATGACGACGACCGCCGCCACGACGATGACGGCTATCAGTACGTTGTTCGACATGACTGGCCTCCGTCCGGGGGCTCTTCCCCTCTGCCTTGTCGCGGCTGCCCTGGTGGGCGGCTCGCAAACCCGTACGGTGGCGCCCGGCCCCGGATTTGGGCCCCGGGTTTGAACCGACCGCCACCGAGCAGGCGCCCTGTGAAGCGAGAACACAGGCCGAGCACAGGAGGGACGTGGCATGGCCGCGGACAAGCAGGAGAACCAGGACGTCGTCGCGCTGATCCTCAAGGACCACCGCACGATGGAGGAGCTCTTCCGCCGGATGCGCAGTGTGGAGGCGGACCGGGCGGGAGCCCTCGCGAAGTTCTCCGCTCTCCTCATCGCACACGGCGAGGCCGAGGAGACCGAGGTCTACGGCGCGCTGAAGAGGTTCAAGGACGTCGACAACGAAGAGGTCGAGCACGGCGCCGAGGAGCACGCCGAGGGCAACGAAGCGCTCCTGGCCCTGCTCGAGGTGTCCGAGGTGGGTTCCGACGCCTGGGACTCACGCCTGGAGGACCTGGTCAAGGCCGTCTCCCACCACCTCGACGAGGAGGAGCGGACCATCCTCAACGGCGCCAGGGAGAACGTGCCGGACGAGCGCAGGGCCGAACTCGGTGCGGCGTTCCTGCGCGAGCGGGAGCGTCAGCTCGCGGCCGACTGCGGCAGCATCGAGAACGTGCGCTCGATCGTTCGGGGATGACCGCCCCCGGCGGCGCCTGCGGGGCGCCGCCGTCGGCCGGCACCCTCGCCGGAGCAGCCTTGATCACCGGACGGCCGTCTGCGGACGCCCGTCCGGCGGCGTGAGGTGGTAGACGGCGAAGGCCCGGTCGATGACCGGCATCGCGACGTTGCGCACCCGCACCCCGCCCGCGGTCATGCCGTGCTCCGTACCGAGGTGTGCGTGTCCGTGGACGGCGAGGTCCGCCCCTTCCTCGTCCACCGCTTCGGCGAGCAGGTAGCTGCCGAGGAACGGGTATATCTCCGGGGGTTCACCGGCCAGGGTGTCCGGCACCGGCGAGAAGTGGGTCAGCGCGATGCGCAGGTCGCTGCCCCGGTCGGCGAGTTCGCGCAGCGCCCGTCCCAGGCCCTGAGCGCACGTGCGGGTGTACCGGATGAACGCCTTCATCTCCGGCTCCCCGAACTCGCTCGCGCTGCGTCCGGCGAATCCGCCGCAGAAGCCCTTGGTCCCCGCGATGCCGACGCGCGTGCCCCGGACGTCGAGGAGCACGGAGGTGCCTTCCAGGACGTGCACGCCGTGTGCGGTCAGCTCCCGGGCGACGGCCTCCTGCTGGTCGCTCTGGTAGTCGTGGTTGCCGAGCACCGCGACGACGGGTACGGGCAGCCCCGCCACCTCGTCCGCCACCACGCGGGCCTCCAGTGCGGTGCCGTGGCGGGTGAGGTCGCCCGCCAGCAGGAGCAGGTCCGCGCAGTCGGCGAGCGTGTCGAAGGCCGGCCGCAAGGTCCCCCGGCTGTCCGGTCCGAGGTGGATGTCCCCGACCGCGGCGACGCGGATCACGTCAGCTCCTCCGGCCGTCCCGGTGGGCGGTGCCGGTTCACCGTCAGGTCCTCCTGCCATGGGAGACCGTCCAGTTCCTCGGCGGCGATGCGCAGGACCTCCTCCCGGCAGGAGGCGCTGGCGACGCTGCCGCGCAGCACGGCGTGGTCGCCGTGGGCTTCGATCCGTACGCCCAGTTCGGCGATGTCCTCCCGGGCGAGGCGCTCGCGCAGGTGGGCGATGCGGTATTCGATGATGCCGACCGAGGTCATGGTGCCCACCCTTCTCCCGTACCGGCGTCGCTGCGGTCGATCACCCGGAGCCGGTCGAGGAGGTAGAGGAACGCGTCCGACAGCGGATCGGACCGGTGGTCGTGATCGAGCCGGTCCCAGTCGATCTGTTCGCGCAGCATGCGGGCCATCGGCAGCAGGTCGCCGAAGTCGCAGTAGTGCTCGCAGAGCGCGGCGAGCCGGCTGTCCATGAGGTCCGTGGGCGACAGGACGGGCATCCACACCGAGTCGACGGCCTTGACGTCGGCCCGCTCCAGCAGGTCGGTGCTGACGGGACGCCGGGCGAGTTCGAAGATCAGGTCGATCTCCTCTCCCCCGGCCCGTCCTTTGACCAGCCAGTCCTCGGGCGCGCGCCGCATCTCGATGCCTCCTGCCTCCAGGGCTTCGATGACCGCGTCGGCGTCCTGCGGCCGGACGCAGAAGTCGGTGTCGTGCTGGAAGCGAGCCGGCAGTCCGTGGGCGAAGGCCGCCACGCTGCCGGCGAGGGCGAACGGTCTGCCGGTCTCCTTGAGCAGGGCGGCCACCCGTTTGGTGGTCTCCAGGATGGCCTGGGTGTGATCGCGCGGCAGGCGTCCGCCGAGGGCGGGGCCGTCCATCTCCCCGGCCGGCCCGGGGCCGGCGGGCACGGCCGTGTCGGTGTTCACCGGATTCCTCACTCTCCTCGATGCTTCAGTCGGGGATGCTTCAGTCCGGGGGTTCCGGCACCGCGGGCCGCTCGGTCGGAGAGGGCTGGTCGGAGGCCGGACGGGGGTCGTGGGGCTTCGGGACGGGACGGCGGGGCCCGGGATCGCGGGGCTTCGGATCGCGAGGTGTCGGATCCGTGCTCTCCGGTGTGGGCCCGGGACCCTCGGGTTGCGGTTCGGTGGTCGAGTTCTCGCGGTTCACCTGGGAGTTCCTTCCCGTACGCGTCTTCGGCGGCCATGGGTGCGGCTCCCGCCGACCCCCTGCGCCTGCCCCCTCCCGCGCCTCTCAAGCGGAGTCGGCGGCGGACCGGGCGGAGAGCGGGGTGGCGATGTCCTCCAGGGAGCGGCGCTCGGCGCCGACGGCGTAGAACACGGCCACCACTCCGGCGGCCACCATCAGTGCGGCTCCGATGCAGAAGGCGAGCACCGCGTCGGCCACCACGCCGCTGGAGGTCAGCCCGGCGAAGATCAGCGGGCCCGAGATGCCGCCCGCCGCCGTGCCGACGGCGTAGAAGAAGGCGATCGCCATCGCGCGGGTCTCCATGGGGAAGATCTCGCTGACGGTCAGGTAGGCCGAGCTGGCTCCGGCCGAGGCGAAGAAGAGCACGACGCACCAGCAGGCCGTCATGGTCGCGGCGTCGAGCGCTCCGGCGCCGAAGAGCCAGGCCGTGGCGAAGAGCAGCAGACCGGACAGGATGTACGTGCCCGCGATCATCGGGCGCCGCCCGAGCGTGTCGAAGAAGCGTCCCAGCAGCAGCGGGCCGAGGAAGTTCCCGAAGGCGACGACGGCGAAGTAGTAGCCCGTCACCCCGCTGGAGACGTCGAAGAAGGTGACGAGGATGGAACCGAAGCCGAAGGTGATCGCGTTGTACAGGAAGGCCTGGCCGACGAAGAGGGACAGGCCCAGCACGGCGCGCCGCGGGTAGGAACGGAAGACCGTCCTCGCGATCTCGCCGAAGCCGATGCTGTGGCGCTGGACGATGGTGATGGACCGCTCCGGCGCGGGCAGCGGGTGCCCCTTCTCCGCCTCCACCTGCCGTTCCACGTCCGCCACCAGCTGTTCCGCCTCCTCGGCCCGGCCGTGGATCAGCATCCACCGCGGGCTCTCGGGCACGTGGCGCCGCACCAGCAGGATCACCAGGCCGAGCACCACCCCCAGGGCGAAGGTCAGGCGCCAGCCCACCGACGGGGGGAAGAGCGAGGTGTTCAGGGCGACGACCGACAGAAGGGCTCCGGCGACGGCGCCGATCCAGAAACTGCCGTTGATGATCAGGTCGACGCGGCCGCGGAACCGGCTGGGGATCAGTTCGTCGATCGCCGAGTTGATGGCCGCGTACTCGCCGCCGATGCCGAAGCCGGTGAGGAAGCGGAAGAGGAAGAACCACCAGGCGGAGAAGGAGAGGGCGGTCAGCGCGGTCGCCGCCAGATACACGGCGAGCGTGATCAGGAACAGCTTCTTGCGGCCGTACAGGTCGGTGAGCCGGCCGAAGACCAGCGCGCCGGAACAGGCGCCCGCCACGTAGAGGGCGGCAGCGATACCGGTGACCTGGGCGTCGGTGATCGAGAGCCCGCTGCCGTCCTCGGAAATCCGGCTGGCGATGCTGCCCACGACGGTGACTTCGAGACCGTCCAGGATCCATACGGTGCCCAGTCCGACCACGATCATCCAGTGCCAGCGGGACCAGGGGAGCCGGTCCAGCCGCGCCGGAACCTGCGTGGTGACCGTGTCCGCCTTCGGCTCGGTGCTTTCCAGCATGGAGCCGCGTCTGCCCGGGCCGCGCCGGCACAAACGGCCGCAGGGCCGGTGCGTGCAGCCGTCAGGCGGCGGTCACGGCCTCCGCGAGGCTGTCCACCACGTCGCCGAGCCGTCCGCGGCGGCGGCGGCGGGCGGCCCGTTTCCGTCCAGCCCGTACGCCGCCGCACGCCGATGTCCTTCGCGGAGCCTGGCGCATTCCGGGGCCGGGACGGGGACGTCTTCGGCCGCCTCCGTACGAGGAGCGCGAGCAGGACGACGGTGTCGATCCGGGCTGACGTCCGCGACCGGCTTCCGGGCGGTCGTCCGCGTGGTCCGGGGGCTGACGGGCGCCTACCCCTCGGACCGCCGCTCACGCCCGTGCGGCGGGGGCCGTAGCCCAGCGCGTACGGGGGGCGGGCGTGGCATGCTCAAAAGATGAAGGGCGATGCCGCGCCTGCGGGTGAGGGCGCCGCACCCGAGGTGCTGGCGCTCGCCAAGGTGGTGGCCAGGCTGCGGTCGGAGATCGCGGTGCTGGAAGACGTCGCCGCGACCACGGCGGTCGTCGAGCGGGCCAAGGGCGTACTGATGGCCCGGTCGGCCGTCTCCGCCGAGGCCGCGTACGAGATGCTCGTGACCCGGGCCGACGGCCGGGGCCGCACCCTGCTGGAGGAGTGCTGGCTCGTCCTGGGGCAGGTGGGCTCCCGCCCTCGGCCGGAGACCACTCCGGTCCGGGCATCCGCCGGTGCGACCGTCACGGAAGCGGACGCGGGGAAGGGCGCGGGGGCGGGGAGCTCCGCCTTCAGCCGTGACCGCTATCTGATCGCCCGCCCCGAAGGCGATGCCGCGCTGCGTCCGGTCCTGGCCCGGCTGGCCGACGGCCTGGCGGCCGCGCAGGGCGGTGACGACGTCGCACAGCTCCTGCGGACCGTGCTGGGCGCCGCCGCCAGCGTGGACGCTGTGATGATCTACTCCCTGACATCCGCCGGCAGTCTGGAGCTGACCGGACACGCCGGCATCGGCGAGACGGTGGCCGAACAGTGGCGCCACATCCCTCCGCTCAGCGGCGTCGCCGCTCTTGAGGCGATCGCCGGGCGCCGGGCCCTGTGGCTGGAGGACCCGGTCCAGGACGCCCGCCGCTACCTGCTGATCGGGGACCCGCCGGACCGGTGGCCGGCGCGCGCCTGGCTCCCCGTCCCCGCCGACGGCCCCGCGAGGGCGGCCATCGGCTTCCTCCGCGCGGAGCCGGGACCGTTCACAGCCCGTACCCGGGCGCTGCTGCGCCGGGCGGCCCAGCTGTGCACGGGCCCGCTGGGGTGGCCGGAGCGGAGCCGTGACGCCGACGCCGGACCCGACGCCGGGCGGGCCACCGAGGAGGCCGGGGGCGGCGCCTCCGTGACGTCCGTCCAGCGGATCCTGGACGCTCTGGCCGGTCCTGCGATCCTGCTCACCCCGCTGCGCTCGGAATCGGGCGAGGTCGAGGACTACCGCATCGACGCGGCGGCACCCGAGTCGGTGGACGTGGCCGGGCGGCGCGGCAAGGAACTCGTGGGCCGCCGGATCCTGGAGACGTACCCGACCGTGGCGGGCACCCCGCTGTGGGACGGGTACCTGGAGACGCTGACCACGGGCACCGGGTACGAGGGCGAGCCCTTCACCTACGAGGAGGTGGCCGCCGGCGTCCCGCGGCAGTCCGTCTACTCGGTCCGGGCGTCCAGGCTGGACGACCACCTGGTGGTGTCCTGGGTCCGCCACGACACCAGCGAGCGCGAGGCCCGGCGGCTGGCGGACATGCAGCGGCTGGGCAACCTCGGCTGGGCCGGCTGGAACCTGGCGACGGACACCATCGTCTGGTCCGAGCAGGTCTACGCCATCTTCGACCGCGATCCGCGCGAGGGTCCGATGACGCTGGAGGAGCTTCCGCAGCACCTCGTCCCCGACGACCTGCCGAAGCTGGCCGCGGCCGTCCACCGGCTCCTGCACGCGGGTGAGGCCGTCGACCAGCCGTTCCGGATCACCACCGCGGACGGGGTGCGGCACCTGCGGATCGTCGCCGAGGCCCAGACGGACTCCGACGGCACCCCGGTCGAGGTGCACGGGTTCTTCCAGGACCTCAGCGCGCAGCGCGACGCGGAGCTCGCCCTGGGCGTGAGCGAGCGCGCCGTCCTCCTCCAGCGGGGCATGCTCCAGGCCGAGCACGCGATCGCCGCCCGACTCCAGGAGACCCTGCTCCCGATCCCCGAGCAGTCCCTGGAACTGGCCGGCCTGTGCATCGACGTCGCGTACGTCCCCGCCGACAGCGGGGTCAATGTCGGCGGGGACTGGTACAGCGCCATCGAACTCCCCGACGGAAGCGCCCTGTTCGTCGTCGGAGACGTGGCCGGGCACGGCCTCGGGGCTGTCGGCACCATGGCCCAGCTCCGGTTCACCACGAAGGGCATGACGGTGACCGGCTCGGCGCTGCCCGACGTCCTGCGACGGCTCAACACCCTCCTGCTGCACACCGCTTCGGACCCCACCGCCGGCGCCACCGCCACCATGGTGATGGCCCGCTACCGGCCCTGGGACCGGCGCCTGACCTGGGTACGGGCAGGGCACCTGCCCCCCTTGCTGATCCGCGGCGACCGGGCGGAGTTCCTGGAGCAGCCGCAGGGCAGCCTCCTCGGTGCCACCTTCGACAGTTCCTACGCACAGGCGGTCGTGGACCTGATGCCCGGCGACCACCTGCTGCTCTACACCGACGGACTCGTGGAGGAACCGGGCGAGGACATCGGCATCGGGCTGGAACGGCTCTCCGTGACCGCCCTGCGCCTCCTCCGGGAGGGCGAGACCGAAACCCTCGCCAGGACGCTGGCCGCCCTGTGCCCGGGCAACCGTGACGACATCTGCGTCCTGGACATCCACGTCCCGGACGAGGACCCCTGATGCCCGTGATGCCCCTGCCCACGGTTCGGCGGCACGGAGCGGGGTAGGCGCAACAGGCCCCGAAAACCCTGGAGGAGACGGGGCGGACGGCCCCTCGCGGCTCCCCTGCGATGCGCAGGCCCCGCCGGCGGCGTCCCGGCACGGGGAGCGGAGGAGCGCTCATGGACGAGGGCCGGTCACCGCAGCTGACCCGGCGCCTCGTGCTGCACCGCCCCGCGGACGCGGTCACCCGCTGCCGTGACTTCACCCGCCGGGCCCTCACCGAATGGCACTGGCCGCCCGGTCCCGCGGAACGCGGCACCCCGGGGGCGGAGGCAGCCGAGGACGTCCTGCTCATGGTCTCCGAGGTCGTGGCCAACGCCTGCCTGCACACCAGCGGGCCGACCTCCCTCGTACTGCGCTGCACGGACGGGCGGCTCCGCATCGAGGTGACGGACGGGAGCCCCGTCGCACCGGTCAGGCACCGGCCCGACCCCGCGCGGCCCGGAGGGCACGGGCTGCTCATCGTGGAGCGGCTGGGCCGGGACTGGGGCTGGGTCGCGGTGGACGGAGGCAAGTGCGTGTGGGTGGAGATCGACTCCCCCTGAACGCTGAACGTCAGCACGCCTCCAGGGGACCTGCGCTCACGCCCCCATGACGCGGTCGGCGACGCTCTCGGTGACACGGTCGAGGCGCTGCCCGACCGTCCGGTCCGGGGCGAGCGGGGCGGTGTCCATGCCCGCGCCGCAACGCAGGCCGTCGAGGAACTCCCCCACGGCCTCCTCGGAGGTGCAGAGGGGCTCCCAGGAGAGTTCCTCGCGCGCCGCCTGCGGGTGCGTCCTGGCCGGGTGCCGGCCGGGGATCCGGCGGGTCGGCCCCGGCACGGAGTCGACGACCACGACGCGGCTCCCCCGGTCCGGTTCGGGCGGGTGGGGCGTCATCGCGGGGCTCCTCAGTGTCCGAGCTTGCGCTTCAGTTCGGCCTTGTCCATGGAGGAGCGGCCGTGCAGGTTGCGCCGCTTGGCCTCTTCGTAGAGCTGGTCGTACGTCGGCCCCTGCGCCCCGCTGTGGGAGTGCTGTCCGCCGCGTTTGCCGGAGGACATGTCCTGGAGCGAGAGCTTGCTGGCCGTCTTCGACTCCCCGGCCCGGGCCCGTTCCTTGTTCACGGTCCGCGCCGCGATCTCCTTGGCGCGTTCGGTGCTCTCACCGCGCTCCTCGGCGCTCTCCTTGATGTGCTCGTACTGCCGTTCCCGCTTGGGGCTGGATCCGCGGGGCATGATCATTCACTCCTTCGGCAGGCTGTCGGTCGCAACACACGCCCCGCGCCTACCCGCGGGTCTGCGGCCCATACCTCACGGTCCGCACCGCACGCCGCGGGACCGGCCGCGGCGCCCCGGCATCCTCACAGCGTGCGCAGGGCGGGGAGCAGCGTGGCCTCGGACCACTCCAGGAAGGGCTGCTGCCGGTCCCCGCCGATCTGGACGAGCGCCACCTCGGTGAATCCCGCCTCCGCGTACGGGCGTACCGCGTCGACGAACGCCTCCACGTCGTCGCCGCAGGGAACGGCTGCGGCCACGTCCTCGGGCCGGACGTACTGGGCGGCCTGGTCGAAGCCCGTCGGTCCGGGGAGTTCGGCGTTGACCTTCCAGCCGCCGAGCGACCAGCGGAACTGGTCGTGCGCGCGGGCCACCGCCGCCTCGCGGTCGCGGTCGTAGCAGACGGGCAGCTGGCCGATGCGCGGCTTCCCCGCTCCCCCGTTCTCGTCGAACTGCCGCAGGAGCTCCGGCTTGGGCTCCGTGGCGATCACGAGGTCGCCGTGGCGTCCCGCGAGTGCGCAGGAGCGGGGCCCGGAGACCGCGATGCCGAGCGGGGGCGGCTGGTCGGGGAGGTCCCAGAGCCTGGCGTTCTCGACGTCGAAGTGGGCGCCGTGGTGGTTCACGTACGCGCCGGTGAACATCCGCCTGATGATGTCGACGGCTTCCTCCAGCATGTCGAGGCGTACGTGCGCGGCGGGCCAGCCGCCGCCGACGATGTGCTCGTTCAGGTTCTCGCCCGAGCCCAGCCCCAGTCGGAACCTGCCCTCGGACAGGATCTGCACCGTCGCCGCCTTCTGCGCGACGACCGCGGGGTGGTAGCGGAACGTCGGGCAGGTCACGTACGTCATGAGGGGGATCCGGGAGGTGGCCTGTGCGGCCGCCCCCAGCACGCTCCACGCGTAGGGCGAGTGCCCCTGCGATTCGAGCCAGGGGAAGGCGTGGTCGGAGATGACGGAGAAGTCGAACCCCGCCTGCTCCGCTGCCACGACGTGGGAGACCAGCTCACGCGGGCCGGCCTGCTCGGTCATCATTGTGTATCCGATGCGCACCATACGGGGCGCCTTGCCGCCTTCGCGTCCTCGAAACCTTTCGCGAAAACCTTCCGCCGGTTTCCGGCCCGGAATGCACGCATGGCTCTTTTCCGTGTGCCCTCCTGTTCCCCTTTTCACCGCACAGACCGACAGGTGGGCCGTCCCCGTGACGGGGACGGCCCACCTGTCAATACCTTGAACTGCTGGAACGCCTGCGGTCGACGACTACCAGCGGTACCAGCGGCCACCGCCACTGGCGCTCTTCGGACGGGCGATGAAACCGATGAGCCAGATCACCAGGACGGCGATCGCGACCCACCAGAGAATCTCCAGAGCGAATCCCGCACCGAAAAGGATCAGGACCAGCAGAAGAACGAGAAGCAGGGGAACCATAGTTATCAACCTCCGAAGAGGCGTATGCCCCGGCATTCCTTGCTCACACGCCCGGATTTCCTCCGGGTCCGCCGAGCGCGGTCAGAATGCGGTCGGGAGTCAGCGGCAGCTCGCGCAGCCGCCGGCCCGCGGCGTGGCAGACGGCGTTGCCGATCGCGGCCGCGGTGCCGACGATGCCGATCTCGCCGATGCCCTTGCTGCCCATCGGGTTGAGGTGCTTGTCGTGCTCCTCGATCCAGTGCGCCTCGATGTCGGGCACGTCCGCGTGCACCGGTACGTGATAGGCGGCGAGGTCGCTCTCGACGAAGCCTCCGTGGACCGGGTCGAGGGTGCTCTGTTCGGTGAGGGCCATGCCGATGCCCATGACCATGGCGCCCACCAACTGGGAGCGGGCGGTGACGGGGTTGAGGATGCGGCCCGCGGCGAAGACGCCGAGCAGCCTCCTCACCCGCGCCTCCCCCGTCACCGTGTCCACCTGGACCTCGGCGAAGTGCGCGCCGAACGCGTGGCGGGCGTACGGGGACTTCTGCCCGGCCGACTGGGCGGTGTCGGCCGATGCGGAGAGTCCGGCGTCGGGGAGCGGGCCGTGATGGCGTGCCGTGCGGGCCACCAGGGCGGTGCAGGCATCGTGGACCGCCCAGCCCCAGGAGGCGGTGCCGCAGGAGCCGCCCGCGAGGGACGCCCTGGGGAGGCCCGTGTGGCCGATGTGCACGGTGACGGACCCCAGCGGGACGCCGAGGGCGTCGGCAGCCACCTGGGCGAGTACGGTCCGGGCGCCCGTGCCGATGTCGGTGGCGTTGACCTCGACGAGGAAGCTGCCGTCCGGCCGGGCGTGGGCGCGCGCGGTGGACGGGGCCACGAGGACCGGATAGGTGGCGGCGGCCACCCCACGGCCCACGAGGAGCGCCCCGTCCCGGCGCGGGGCGCTCGGGTACGTCCAGCCGAAGCGTGCGGCGCCCTCCTGGAGGCAGTCGACGAGGTGTCTGCTGCTGAAGGGGCGGCCGCTGTCGGGTTCGCTCGGGGGCTCGTTGCGGACGCGCAGGCCGACGGGGTCCGTGCCGAGCGCCTCGGCCAGTTCGTCCATGGCCGATTCCAGGGCGTACATGCCGGGGGCCTCTCCAGGAGCCCGCATCCAGGAGGGCGTGGGCACGTCCAGGGCGACGGCGCGGTGGGTGGTGAGGCTGTCCGGTGCGGCGTACATGACGCGGCCGGGCACCGCGGCCTGCTCGACGAACTCCCGTACGCGGGAGGTGTGGGTGGTGACCTCGTGCGCGAGTGCGGTGAGGGTGCCGTCGGCGCGGGCGCCGAGGCGGATGCGGTGCAGGGTCGGCGCCCGGTGCCCGACCACTGCGGGCAGGTGGCTGCGGGGCAGGGCGAGGGTGACGGTGCGTCCCGTGCGGCGGGCCGCCATGACGGCGAGGACGACGTGCGGGCGGGGCGTTCCCTTGCAGCCGAAGCCGCCGCCGACGTGTTCGGACACGACGGTGACGTGGTCCTCGGGCAGGCCGAAGAGGGTGGCGAGGGCCGACCGGACCGGTCCCGACCCCTGGCTGGAGTCGTACACGGTGAGGTGTTCGCGTCCGGCGTCCCAGGCGGCCGTGGCCGCGTGCGGCTCCATGGGGTGGTTGTGCAGCGGTGGCACCGCGTAGGAGCAGTCGACCCGGACGGGCGCGGCGGCGAGGGCCGCTTCCGGGTCGCCGTGCTGCCGGTGGGCAGGGTGTCCGCCGTTGGCCGTCTCCGGGGTGTAGGCGCCGGGATGGCCGGGCCGCAGGGTGACGTCGCCGGCCTCGGCCTCGTAGCTGATCCGGAGGGCGGCGGCGCCTTCCCGGGCCGCTTCGGGGCTTTCGGCGACGACGAGTGCCACGTACCAGCCGCGGTGCGGGACGGCGGAGTCCTGGAGCACCTGGAGCGTGGGGTCGTCGGAGGGGCCGAGCCGGGGCGCGTCGTACGGGGTGAGGACGTCGAGGACCCCGGGGAGCGCGCGGGCGGCGCCGGTGTCGATCGCGGTGACGCGGCCGCGGAGCACCGTCGCGGGGACGGGCCAGGCGTGGGCGCCGCCGCGGGGGGCGTGGTCCGCGGCGTACGGGGCGGTGCCGGTGACCTTCTGCGGGCCCTCCGTCCGGGAGGCCGGGGTACCGAGTGCGGCAGGGCGCATGGCTGCTCCTCGTGGGGTCGGCGCGGTCCGCTACGGCGTGCCGGGAGTCGTGGCCGCCCGGCGGGCGAGGGTGGTGAGGGTGTCGCAGGCGAGGTTGTGGGCGAGGGTCACCTTGTGGGCGTTGTCCCGCAGGGGCCGGGCTCCGGCCAGTTCCTCCCGGACGGCCTCCTCCACGCGGGCGGCCGTGGGTTCGGCTCCGGTCAGCCGGGCCTCGGCGGTGGCGGCCCGCCAGGGCCGGTGGGCCAGGCCGCCGAAGGCGAGCCGGACCCGGCGGACGCGGCCGCCGTCGAGTTCCAGGACGGCGGCGACGGAGGCCAGCGCGAAGGCGTACGAAGCACGGTCGCGGGCCTTGCGGTACAGGGAGACGGTGCCGGGCGCGGCGGCAGGCAGGACGACGGCGGTGACGATCTCGCCGTCGAGGAGGACGCTGTCCTGCTCGGGACGGTCGCCGGGCAGCCGGTGGAAGGCGGCCGCGGGCACCGTACGGGCCCCTTGGGTCCCGTACAGCTCGATGTCGGCGTCGAGTGCCGCGAGGGCGACCGCCATGTCGGAGGGGTGGACGGCGATGCAGTGGTCCGAGTGGCCCAGGACGGCGTGATCGCGGTGGACCCCGTCCAGGGCGGCGCATCCGCTGCCGGGGCGGCGTTTGTTGCACGGCTTGGAGACGTCCTGGAAGTACGGGCACCGGGTGCGCTGGAGCAGGTTGCCGCCCGTCGTCGCCACGTTGCGCAGCTGGCCCGAGGCGCCGGCCAGCAGGGCCTGGGCGAGGACCGGGTGGCGGGCGCGTACGAGGGGGTGGGCGGCCACGTCGCTGTTGCGTGCCATGGAGCCGATGCGCAGGCCTCCATCGGGCAGTTCCGCCACCTGGCCCAACGGGAGCCGGGAGATGTCGATCAGTGCGGTCGGTGTCTCGACGCCCAGTTTCATCAGGTCGACGAGGTTGGTTCCGCCGCCGAGGTAGCGCGCGCCGGGCAGTCGGGCGTGGGCGGCGGCGGCTTCCTCGACGCTGTCCGCGCGCAGGTAGGCGAAGGGCTTCACCCGGTCATCTCCGTCCCCGTCAGGGCGGCCACGCCCGCCACATCGGCCACGTCCGCCACGGCGTCGACGATGCGGGGGTAGGCCCCGCAGCGGCAGAGGTTCCCGCTCAGGCGTTCGCGGATCTCCTCGGCCGTGAGCGGGACGGGGCCGGGCCGGGCCAGGTCGGCGGGGCTCGTCACGTGGGAAGGATGGCCCGTGGCGGCCTCACCGATCGCTCCGATGGCGGAGCAGAGCTGGCCGGGCGTGCAGAACCCGCACTGGTAGGCGTCCCGGTCGAGGAAGGCCCGCTGGAGGGGGTGCAGGTCTCCCCCGGGGTGTGCGAGCCCTTCCACCGTGGTGACGGCCGCGCCGTCCTGGGCGACCGCCAGGAGCAGGCAGCTGTTGACCCGCCGCCCGTCGAGCAGGACCGTGCAGGCGCCGCACTGGCCGTGGTCGCAGCCCTTCTTCGGGCCGGTCAGGTCAGGTGGCCGCGCAGGGCGTCCAGCAGGGTGACGCGGTTGTCCAGGTGCAGGACGTGCTCGGTGCCGTTGACGCGCAGGGTGGTGCGGGTGGCCGGGGTGGTGGCGGTTCCCCCGTCCGCCGCACGGGGGCCGGAGGCTGCTGCGTCGTCCTCCGCCGGGCGGTCAGTGCCTCGCGTCACCACGGTCTCCGTCCCTGCGCTGCGTACGTGTGCGGCGTCCCTTCCACAGCCTGGTCCATCGGGCGCGCTCCGGCATCCGCAGGCCGCGGGGCGCCGCACGCGGCCGCGCTGGCGGGGAGCGGGCCGGACCGGGCGCCCCGGACCTGTTCCTGCGGCGGCGGCGACGGGCCGGGGCACGCCTGTGGCACCGGGCCGGAAGACCACGATCCGTGGGCCTGCCTGTGTGCCACGCTGCCGGCCATCCCGGTGTCCGCGGCGCTGCTCGAACCCGTGCGGGACGACTCCGGCCGGACCGTGGACTTCACCGTCCGGGCCGGCAACCACGTCCGCTCGGCCGCCTGGCGGGAGTCCCCGGACCGCCACGTCGGCAGACGGCTGCGGGAGGTCCAGCCCGGCGCTGCGGTCGGCGGCCTGATCGACGCGCTGGCCGGGGTGCTCCGTTCGGGCCGCGCCCTGAAGGCCCGTGCGGTGGACTGCACCGAGCGCCGCGGGGACGGGCTGCACCGCACTCAGCTGCTCTACGACGCCGCCTCCTGCGGGGACCGCGTGCTGGCGACCTGGCGTCCCGTCCACAACCCTGCGGAACGGCTGTCCCTCGACGCCCAGTACATCGCCTCCATGGGCTGGGGCACCTGGGACCTGTTGTCGGGGCCGCCACGTGGTCCGAAGGACTGGCCTCGATCTTCCACACCGATGCGGCGCACCCGCTGTCGCTGCCGGACCTCTGCGACGCGGTCCTGCCGGAGGACGTGCCCCAGTTCGCGAAGCTGTTGACGCACCTGCTCGACGGGGAGGAGCCGCCGGGGGCCGAGGTCCGTTTCGGTGTGCCGGGCGATGTCCGGACCTTGCACCTCGTGGGCCGTCCCGTCGTCGCGACGGACGGGCTCGTGTGGTCGGTGCACCTCATCGCGCGCGACCTCACGGCGCAGGTCCGCAGCAGGCAACGGCTCGCAGCGACCCGCCGCCAGTCGGAACGGCTGCGGGAGGAGGCGGCGGCCGAGCGGCGGGTGGCCTCGCTGCTGTGGGAGGCGCCGCTGCCCACCCGTCCGGCGGAACTCGCGGGGATCGGCCTGTCCGTGGCTGCCGCCTACGTGCCCGCCGAGTCGGAGGCGGCCGTCGGCGGCGACTGGCACAAATGCCGCCTGCTGCCCGACGGGCGGGGTCTGCTCGCCATCGGCGACGCCTGCGGGCACGGGCTGGGCGCGGTCGCCCTGCGGCCGTGCGATCTCCTGCTGCTGTACGCCGACGGCATGGCCGAACGGCGCGGGGAGGACATCACCTCGGGCATCGCGAACCTGTGCACGGTGCTGAAGGAGTGCACCGGGCTCACGGCCCGGGAGGCCCTCGACCGCATCATGGCGGCGTACACGCCAGAGACCCACGAGGACGACACCTGCCTGCTGGCCGTCCGCCTCGACTGAGCCCCGTACCGGCCACAGGGGCGAAATCCGGTCGGAGGGGCGTGCGGAGGACCAAGATCCAGGCAACTTAGGTTAGCCTCACCTAAGTCCTCCGACTTCCTTCCTGGAAAGGCGTCTTGTCATGCGCGCTGCCCTCCTGCCCCGTAAGACCGTACGGCTCGCCGCCCGCGCCGCCTTCGCCGCGACCGCCGCCGTGGCCCTCGCCCTCGGCATGGCCGGCTCCGCCTCCGCCGCGACCTCGACCTCGACCTCGACCCGTACGGTGACCGACGGCGGGACCACCTACCAGCTCAGCCTCACCGCACCCGGCACCGCCTCCGCGGCCGGCCAGAACGTCACGGTCACCGGCAGCGGCTTCAACTCCGCCAAGGGCATATACGTGAGCCTCTGCGCGGTGAGCGGCGCCCCCGGAGCGAACAAGCCCACCCCCTGCCTCGGCGGTTCGGACCAGGCGGGCACCACCGGCGCCTCGCACTGGGTCAGCAACACCTTCGGCGGCACCCTGCCCAACACCTCCGCCTTCGGCCCCGGCGGCAGCTTCAGCGTCACCATCCACGTCAAGGCCGACCTCGGCAACGGCCAGGTCTGCGGCGACACGGTCGAGTGCGCCGTCGTCACCCGCGCCGACCACTTCAACTCCGCCGACCGCAAGTACGACGTCCACGTCCCGGTGAGCTTCAACTAGGACCTCCGGAGCTGCGACCGGCACGTTCCACCGTTCCTGCCCGCCCCCGCGGTCACCTCACGAGGACGTCATGACGACCCAGCACCCCACCACCCCCTCCCGGGCGGGCGCCGCATCCGCGGCCCTCGCGCTCGTGCTCGCCTCGGTGGCGTCCGCCGCCCCGGTCAGCGCCGCCGGACCGGCACGCACCGGACAGGGCGCGGGCGGGCAGCAGTTGACCGTCTACGCCGCCTCCGGCCTGGACCCGCTCGGCGAGTCCGTACGGGTCAAGGGGGCGGGGTACGACCAGTCCAAGGGCGTCTACGTCGCCCTCTGCAAGGACAACGGTGACAACCGGGCCCCGGCCCCCTGCGCAGGGGGCGCCGACATGACCGGCGGCTCCAAGGCCTCGCAGTGGATCGTGCCCAGGGGTGATGCGCACGCGGGCGAGCTGGGCACGCCGTACGGCGAAGGCGGCCGCTTCGACGTGGAGTTGAAACTGACGGCGAAGTCCGAAGGTCTGGACTGCCTCCAGGTGGCCTGCTCGGTCGTCACCCGCGTCGACCACCGTGGCGCCGGTGACCGCTCGCAGGACGTACGGGTGCCCGTCGCCTTCCGGGGCCAGGACCCGGTGGGTCCCGGGGGCGAGGGCGTCGACGTCCCGCAGGGCACCGTCGCCTACCGGGCGGTGGCCCAGTTCACCACGGCGGGCAAACCGCGCGACCTGATGCTGCACCCCGACTCGCGCAAGCTGTACGTCGGTTCGGACGACCTGCCGGACACCGCCGACGTCAACGAGAGCGGGCTGCACGTCCTCGACCCCGCCGACGGAAGGCTGCGCAGCAGCGTCACCCGGGCACCCGGCTCCACGGGCACGCCGGGCCAGCGGGCCGTCCGCCAGCTCATCGCCCCGCTCCCGGGCGACGGGGTGGTCTTCTCCTACCCCGTGCGCGGGATCGGCACGGCCAAGGACGGCGACACCGCCGCCGCGGGCGCGTGGGTGCCGGGCGGCACCGTCACCGATGCCGCCCCGGGGCCGACGCCCGGGACGGTGCTGGTGGCCCAGGGGTCCGTACTGTCCGAGGTCGACGTCGCCACCGCCGCCGTGAGGCGCTCCGTCACCCTGGAGGGGGGCGACGGGTTCGCCTTCGACCCGGTCCGCAAGACGGTCTGGTTCACCGACGCGGGCAACCGGCGGATGTACCGGATCGACGCCGCCTCCTTCACGGTCACCGCCACCGTGCAACTGCCCGCGGGAGAGGGCTACGCGGGCTTCACCGAGGTGGATGCCGAGACCGGGGCGGTATGGGTCGGCCTGGACACCTCCGTCGCCGTCCACGACGCGACGGGCCGGCGGGTGCGCGTACTGCAGAGCACCGACCTGCCCCGGGCGGCGGGGTTCGACGCGGTCACGCACGAGGCGTACGTCGTCTGGCAAGACACCGGGGACGCCTCGCAGCCCGGCAGCGACAACAACGGCGCGCTGACCGTGTACCGCACGGCCGACCTCCAGGAGGCGGCGAAGCCGGTCGTACTCCCCGGAAACCACGGCCAGTCGGGGTTCGCCTCCCTCGTCGTCGAGCCCGGTGGCGGGACGGTCTTCGTCTCCCACCCGGCCGAGGGGCGCATCACCCGTCTGGAACGTTCCGTCTCCCCCGAGGTCACCCAGGGCCCGACGGCCCAGACCGTCACCGAGGGCACCCGGGCCGTACTGACCGCGCACGCGCAGGGGACCCCGGCGCCCACGGTGGTCTGGCAGGTCAGCGTCGACGCCGGCCGGACCTGGCAGGCGGTGCCCGGAGCGGACGCCCCCGTGCACTCCTTCACTGCGCGGGCCTCGGACGACGGGCACCTCTTCCGGGCGGAGTTCCGCAACGCGGCGGGCACCAGCCGCACCGCCCCGGTCACGCTCACCGTGACCCCGGCCGGGACCACGAGCGGTGGCGGTACGGGCGGCAGCGGCGGGCCCACCAGCGGCTCCGGCGGCGGTGACGGCACCACGGGCGGGAGCACAGGCGGGAGCACGGGCTCGGCCGGCACCACCACGGGCGAGGGCACGTCCGGCTCCGCCGGTTCCACCGGTCCCTCCGGCACGGGCGGCGCAGTCGGCTCGGGCGGCTCCGTCGGCTCGGGCGGAACGGTCGGCGGTGGCGGCGCCACGACCACCGGGGGCGGCGCCCTCGCCTCCACCGGCACCGCGGTGGCCGCCCTCGCCGGTGGCGCGGTCGCCCTCACCGCGGTCGGCTGGGCACTGGTCCGCCGCAGGCACCCGGAGGGCACGGCTTGATCCGGGGCACCTCACGAAGCCCGCTCAGGAAGCCCGCTCATGGAGCGCGATCACGGAGTCAGCTCCCGCGGGTCCAGCGGGATCCGCCAGACGTTGCGGCGGTGTACGGATTCCAGTTGGGCCTGGAGCGGGGACGGGGGAACGGCCAGGACGGGGCAGGCCGCGTGCGACATGCAGTAGCGGGCCACCGAGGGCCGCAGGAGGCGGCGCAGCGGGGCGCGTGATCCCGTACCGACCACGAGCAGGTCATCCGGGCCGCGTGCGACGTCCACGAGAGCTGCACCCGGAGTACCCCGGACGGTCAGGCCCGCGAGGGTGACACCGGGCCGCACGGCGCCGAAGGCCGCGCCGAGGACCTCGCGGAGCCTTTCGACGGCCGCGGCGCGGCACTCCACCAGGGCGGCGGTGCCCAGGCCGTTGCGGCTCCCGAGTTCACCGCCCGGTGAACTCCAGGCCAGGACGGCCCACAGTTCGGCGTGGCGCCCGCGCGCCTCCGCCGCGGCCCGGTGCAGCGCGGTCAGGTTCCCCGGGGTTCCGGTCACACCGACCAGGACTCTTCGCACGGCCTCTTCCCCTCTCGTCCCGTCCGACGTCCCCATCAAAGGGCGCCGGGGCGGACGTGGTGCGGTCGCTGACGGCGCTTTGACGCCAAACTCCACGAACCTGACGAGTCCCTGACGCCGTCACGGCTCGCGTACGGCTCGCGAACGGCTCGACGTCAGGAACCCGTCAGGACTCGGCCGGGCGCCGTCAGGGTCGCGTCATGGAGCGGCCACAGGTGCCGGGCCGCGGGGATAGCTTCGATGTCGCGCCCCGGACGCCTCCCCGCACCCGGGGCGCCAACCGCCACTCGTGGTTCCTCAGGGAGGGCCCCATGTGTTTGTTCCAGTACGACGACGACCCCGAGCCTGAAGAACGCGTCCCGGCCGGGCCCCTGTACGTGCCCGTCCGGCCGGGAGGAGCGCACACCGTGGTGCGCCTGTTCCGCACCCCGCTGGGAACGCGTACCGCCGTCGGCTTCACGAGCCCCGACCGGCTTGCCGCCACGCTCGGCGCGGGCGCGCCATGGATCAGGCTCTCCGAGTCAGCGCTGCGCGCGATGTCCGGGCCGCTCGGCGCACCCGTGGTGACCGTCGATCCGACGTTCACCGCCCCCGCGGTCGCCTCGCTGCCTCCGGTCGCCGCTCCGCTGCCGCATGCGTCCCCGTCCGCGGCCAGGAGCGTGTGATGGGCGACGGTGCACTGACCACGGCCGTGATCCCCGCAGCGCAGGCGGGGCCCGATCCCGCTGCCGGGCCCGGGTCCGCAGGCGGGTCCGAGTCCGGGCCCGGTGACGCCGGCCTGGCCATCTGGCCCGCGTCCACGAAGCTCACCGCGCACGGCGGACCCGTGGCCGTCGGCGGCGTGTCGCTGGCGGAGACCGCGGAGCGCTTCGACACCCCCGTCTACGTCCTGGACGAGGGTGAGGTGCGGCAGCGCTGTCGCGCCTACCGGGCCGCCTTCCCCGACGCCGAGATCCTGTACGCCGCCAAGGCGTTCCTCTCCCGCGCCATGGTGCGCTGGGTCGACGAGGAGGGGCTGGGGCTCGACGTGTGCTCGGCGGGCGAGCTGGAACTGGCCGTCACCGCAGGATTCCCGGCCGAACGGATCGTGCTGCACGGCAACGCGAAGTCGCCCCGTGACATCGCGTCGGCGCTGCGGCTCGGCGTGGGGCGGATCGTCATCGACAGCCCGTCCGAGATCGCCCGGATCGCGGCAGCCGTCGGTCCCCACGGGCACCAGAAGGTCATGGTGCGGGTGGTACCGGGCGTCTCGGCCGGCGGCCACGACAAGATCCGTACCGGGACGGACGGCCAGAAGTTCGGCCTGTCCCTCGCCGACGGGGGTGCGCAGCACGCGATCGCCCGGGTCCTCGGCCAGCCGCAGCTCGAACTCGTCGGCCTGCACTGCCACATCGGCTCCCAGGTCTGCGATGTGAAGCCCTATCTGGTGGCGCTGCGCCGGATGGTGGGGCTGATGGCGCGGGTCCGCGACGCGCACGGAGTCGCCCTGCCCGAGCTGGACATGGGCGGCGGCCACGGCATCGCGTACCGGCCGGGCGAACCCGCCCTCGACGTCGCCGCGCTCGCCAGGAAGATGCGCGCCGGGCTGGCCGAGGGCTGCGCGGCCGCCGGCCTGCCGGTGCCGCGCCTGCTGATCGAGCCCGGGCGGGCCGTCGTCGGGCCTGCCGGGATCGCCCTGTACCGGGTGCTCGCCGTCAAGCACACGGGCGGGAAGGTGTTCGTGGCCGTGGACGGCGGGATGAGCGACAACCCGAGGCCCGCGCTGTACGGGGTCCGCTACGCGCCGCGACTGATCGGCCGCCACTCGACGGCGGGCCCGTGCACGGCGACCGTCGTCGGCCGGCACTGCGAGGCGGGCGACGTCCTCGCTGCCGACGTGGAGCTGCCGGGCGACGTCCACCCCGGCGACCTGCTCGCCGTACCCGTCGCGGGCGCCTACCAGTTGTCGATGGCCTCCGGTTACAACCTCGTGGGCCGCCCGGCGGTCGTCGGGGTGCACGAGGGCACGGCCCGGCTCCTCGTCCGGCGCGAGACGCTGGACGACTTCCGCAGCCGGGACATCGGCGGCTAACGGCTGCCCGGCCGCCGGGACGTCCTGCCGGCATCCTGACACCCGGGGTCGGGCGCGCACTCGGCTCCGGCTCCGGCTCCGGCTCCGGGTGTCAGGCGTCCAGGGGACGCCAGGCCGGGCCGTCGCCGCCGTGCCGTACGCGGCCGAACACCACGTCGGCGAAGTGCACGCCGAAGCCGATCGTGCCGGGCTCCGCCAGCTCGGCGACCAGTCGGCGGCGGTGGTCGGCGGTCCGGGCGGGGTCGTGGTCGAAGGCGGCGGACCAGTGGGGGTGGTCGATCTGGAGCGGCGAGTGCACGGCGTCGCCGAAGGCGATCAGGCGCCGCCCGCCCCCGGTGATCACGTACTCGGCGTGCCCGACGGTGTGGCCGGGGGTGAACCGTACGCGTACGCCCGGGAAGACCTCCTCCCCGTCCGTGACCGTCCGCACGCGCGGTGCGAGGGCTGCGACCTGCTCGGTCATGCCCTGGGCCTCCAGGAGGTCGCGCCGGTCCCACTCCGGCTCGGCGACCAGGTAGTCCGCGTGGGCGAACACGGGCCGCTCAGCGCCGGGGGCGGGGTGAACGGCCCAGCCCAGGTGGTCGGCGTGGAGGTGGGTGAAGGCCACGGCTTCGACGTCCTCGGGGCTGCGGCCCAGTTCCGCCAGGCTGTCCGTGAGCGCACCTCCGTGGATCACGGCGACGGGGCCGTCCGGAGCCTCGTGCGCCTGCGGGCCGAAGCCGGCGTCGATGAGCAGTGCGCGGCCTCCGTGCTCCACCAGCAGACCGCCGACGCTCCCCACGAGGTGACCCGTGGCGTCCAGGTACTCCGGGTGGGCCGCCCACACCTCCTCGGTGGTGTCCGGGAGCACCCGCAGCGGCCGGAACCGCACATCGCCGTCCGGCACGTACGACACCTTCGTGTCGCCCAGCCGGATCGAACGGACCCCCGAGGACCGGCTCAGTCGCCGTCGTAGGTCCTGAGCGGTCGTCATATCGGCCATGGGTTCTCCCCTGTGAGCAGCCATCAGGTCGCCGCAGCGTTCCTGCGGCGACGACGCCACCATAAGCATCAAGTTTGAATCATTCAAGCTGCAAATATTTCACCTTGACGGACTTGCTAGGGTGGTGCCATGACGACGCCCCCCGAGCTCCAGGCCATCGCCGAGCGACAGCTGTGCGGCCTGGTGAACGGGCTGGCCCAGCGGATCGCGGAGCACGTGCGGGAGCGCGCCGCCACCCTCGGTCTCACCGCGCCCCAGGCGACCGCGCTGCGGGAGATGAGCGGGCCGATGACCATGCGGGAGCTCTCGGAGCGCATGAGCTGCGAGCCCTCCAACACCACCTTCGTCGTCGACAAGCTGGAGAAGCAGGGCCTGATCGAGCGCCACCCGCACCCCACCGACCGGCGCGCCAAGCAGCTCGTCCTCACCGCCGAGGGCACCGCACTGCGCAGCCGTCTCCTCGACCTCCTCGGCGTGGACTCCCCGCTCTCCGGCCTCGACCCGCAGGAGCAGCGCGTCCTGCACGGCCTACTGGAGCAGGCCCTCACCTCGCCGTAGGCGGCCCGGAGGGGAAGGCGTTGCTAGCAGGGCAGTCGGGGTGGCGGCCAGCCGGCGTCCCAGCGCCAGGCCGCCCAGGCTCCGGCCTCCGCGAACGCCCCCGCCCGGTCGGTGAGCATCGCCATCACCTGGGCGCGGGCGCGGTCCACCTCCTGGTGCTCGGTGTCGGTCACGACGCCCAGGCGCCGGACCTGGGCGTACTCGTCCTCGTCCTTCCACTGCCAGCTGGTGAGGTCGGGGGCGACGACGAGGTCGACGACCAGGTCGAAGGTGTCGAACCCGGCTCCGGTACGGGTCGTCGGGCGCTCGAAGTTCACGTACCAGTTCCGCAGCCGACGGCCGCGCCCCGCGCCGTCCGGGACGAAGAAGGCGTTGACGCTGAACCAGGCCGCGGGCTGCTTCCACAACAGCAGCTCCGTCTCCTGCCACCGCGCCGCCGCGAGCTCCCACTCCCCCGTCGCCATGGCGTCGATCGCCGCCGTCCGCACGGAGCGGTCCCCCTCCGCGCGGGACTTCGCGTACAGGGACGGCCACCGCACCTCCGCGCCCGGGCAGCAGGCCGTGACGAGCGCTGCGTCCGAGTCGGCGACGACCCGCAGGGCCTGCTCGCTCCACACCCGGCCCCGGTGCACATCGCGGCGTACGGCCGTCTCCCCCGCTTCGAACCGTCGCACCGGCCCCTCCTCCGCCCGGTCCCGGCCGGAGGGTCCGGCGGGCAGGGCCCCTCCACCCCAGCGCGTTCGGCACGCCCGGGCAAGCCCCCGCCCGGGTGAGCGTGCGGGCGTCGCGGGGACGGTGTGCGCGCTGAGACATGCGACGGGGCACTGCGGGTCAAGTCCGGGGCGCGCAGGGCCCATAACGTTCCGGTGTTCCGCGGGCACCACGACGTCGGCACCCGTACGCCGACGTCCGCACCCGCCCCCGCACACCCCGATTCCGATAGGCGAAGACCCGATGTCCCAGCGCACCACCACCCGCTTCCTCGCGGTGTCCCTCCTCACCGCGTCCCTCCTCACGACCATCGGGGCCACCACGGCTCACGCGGCCCCCACCGGCTACGACGCCGCATGCCGCAGCAAGGTGACCGAAGCCCGCGACTGGCTGAAGCTCTACGGCCGCGACCCGCGCACGAACGACCCGCGCAAGGTCCTCGAAAAGATCGACGAAGTCCTGCCCCTGATCAACGGCCAGGTCGCGCACCAACTGCTGCTGCTCCGGGGCAACGTGTCGATGAAGTGCTTCTTCTAGAGGCCCCGACAGAAGCTGACGGCCATACCGGTGATGTCGTCAGCTTCGCCGAGGCCCCACCATCACGGCCCTGCCCCTGCGTTTGCCCTGTGCGTCGAAGACCTTGAAGAGTCCGCCGTCCCCGGCCTCGTCCTGGTGGTACAACCCGTGGGACTGGCGCGTGAGACGGCCGGGTACGGCGAGCTCTCCCCACGGTCGGCACAAGGGCCGCCCAGGAGCTGCCGGTCGTGCAGGGCGAAATCACCGCAGCAGCGAGCCGCCAGTGGCTGCGCCCGTCGTCGGACGGTCCTCAACCGTCGAACGGGTCCTCCAGCTTCGGGATGCACGGAGACAACAGCGCCTCCGTGTGCTGCGTGATCGCGCCCCGAGTGAGCCTGAGTACGCGTACCTCGTTCTCGTGGTCCGGGTCCTCGTCGTCGCGCACATGAAGCAGCCCGTACGAGCCGGGTGCCACCGCGGCCACATGCTCGAACAGGCCGATGACGTCCGTTGACGAGCGGTGGTTCGCCATGCCTCCCAGGTGGATGAACGGCTGCCCGTTCATCCACCTGAGGTCGAGGAGGTAGGGGCTTGCCATCCGGGCGATGCGAAGCCGGAGCTCATCGACGATCCGGCGCAGCCGGACATCGTCGTCGTCGCCGGCCGCGGTCTCACTGATCGTGATCCACCCGTGGTATTCGAACACACCTCGATCCTAGTCAGACCGGTCCCGGGTCAACGCTTCGGCCAGGGTCACTGCGGGGCAGCCGAGGAGTGCGGTCAGTGTCCGGCGCTGGCGGTCCGTCAGCGGGCGCAGGAAGACCGCCGCGTCGGCGCCGGTCCGCTCGCATGCGGCGGCTGCTTCGCGGGCCTTCCCGTAGCCGAGGAGCGTCTGCGGAGAGAGGGGCAGGGACATCTTGGCGGCGCCGCCGTGCGACACGCCCCGGCGCTGCACGATCCGCCCCACGACCCGGACGCCGTGCGCGGTCAGGTCAGCGGCAGCCGCGTCCATGAGCGCGGCGAAGTCCTTCTGCTTGGCGGAGAAGAAGCCGACGAGTACGGCGTCCCGCCCCACAGGCAGCGGGGGCGACGGCTCGTCGCGGGGCCGCGGCGGTGCCGCGCGGCGGGCCGGACGGCGGTCGCGTCCTCGGGTGTGGTGCACGGCCGACAGGCTAGGTGTCCCGCCGCGTCGAGCGACAGGCGTTTTCCTGTGGCGCTGTCGATCGCCGCGGATCCCGAAGACGCGCAGCACCCACTGGTCGAGCCGGGTACCGAAGTCCGCCGCCGACCCGAGGTCCGATGCCGGCAGGGTCCCGGCGTCGTCGGGGTCCGCGGCGAAGTCCACGTCGGCCCAGCCGCCCCGGTGTCCCGTTCGCACCTCTGCCGAACCTACTGGTTCGGGTCGAAGGGGATTCCCGCCGGTTTGGCCTTCGCGAGGTGGGAGGCGAAGGAGCCGTCCTTCAGGCCGAAGTGCGCGCTGCCGAAGTCGGCCTGGCTGAGCTTGTCGCGGAGGGTGGCCGGGTAGCCCGACCAGCCGACGAGCGCGGGGTACTGCCAGGCCCGGCGGTGGTTCTCGGGCGGCTCGTCGTTGCTGTTCGCCGCGCGGAAGCAGTGCGTGCCGACGCCGTCCTTGTGGTAGACGATCTTGGGGTGGGTGCCGTCCCAACGGATCTGGTCGCGCGCATGGATGTCGAAGTCGCCGTGGGCGGAGGTGGCGACGTACTTCGCCTCGCCGCCCTGGATCCACACCACCACGTGCTCCCAGTCGTGGCGGTGGCCGCCGAGGGGGATGCCGGGGATGGCCTGGTCCTTCTCGAAGTACAGGGCGTAGACCACGGCGCACCAGCCGTTGTTGCAGGTGGCACGCGAGTAGCCGTTGGTGTTGGCGAGGTCCGAGGCGTCGCGGCAGTTGCCGTTGAGGGCGCCGGTGGGGTTGAGGCCGCTGTTCAGGACGCCGGTCGGGCCGATCGCAGGGGTGGGGTAGCAGCCGTCCGTGTCGTAGTCGTACGCCGGCTGGAAGGTCAGCTCGATGGCTTCGGCGTTGACGGGGAGCGCCGGGGGCGGGGCCGCGAAGGCCGTCTGGGGGACGGCGATGACCAAGGCCAGGGCAGCGCCGATGACGGCGGATGATCTCCGGATGTGACGACTCGTCCGCAATGCAGGCCTCCGGGCGGGGCGGTTCAAGGGGATCGGGGTGGTTCGGGTGGTTCGGGTGGTTCGGGCGCGGTTCGGGAGGGTTCCGGGCAGGCGTGCGGATCCCGGCCACGCCGGCCGGTGCACCGGGAGCATCATTCGCGAACCTCGACGGCACAGCAAGGGGCGCGGCGCCACCCGTTCCACGGTGGCCTGAAGTCCCAACCTGGCTGATTTCAGAGGTGGTTGCAGCGATGCGCGCACGCGCACCGGCCTCGCCGCCGCAGCCCCGGCCCGGCACCGGTCCCGCCCCCCTCCGCGCCCGGCTCTTCGAGCCCGGCCGCGTGCGTCGCAGACGCCTCCCGGAAGCGCATCGTTCCCGGGCGAAACAGTGACATGCCTCACAGGGGGTCCGAGGATCACGGAAGCATTACGTCCACTCAGGTCTCACCGACATGTCGAGATTTGTCCAACTGGAGTCGACATTCCCCCTCTCCACCGAAATGACCATCTCAGGGAATGGGACGGCGTGACGCAACTTGCCATGTCACAGCTGTTTCTGATGGCCGTCAGGCAGCCCGCGCGGCCCGCCGCGCACCCGGCCAGCATGACTGTCCGCCCATTTCAAGCCCGGTGCGCGGCGCCGCCGCGCGGACCGGCGGCGAGACTTGCCAGCCCCTCGGAGTGCTTCTAAGAATGGCGGCCCGCCCGGCGCTCCAGCAGCTCAGGCGCAGGACGCTTCGCAAGAAACCAAGTGAGGTCACGTATGCAGAAGCACCGCAAGAGGAAGCACTACAAGAAGATCTCCATAGCCGCCGTCACCCTGGGCATCGTGGGCATACCCACGGCTGCGATGGCGTGCCTGGACACCCAGGAGACGGGTACGCGTACGGCGAGGGCCGCCGCAGAGCAGAGCCTTCGCCCCTCCCTCAGCATCCCCTCGTTCGACACTCCCCCGCCCAGCGAGCCGGTGGAGAACCAGGCGGCGCCCGAGGCCGCCCCGGTCGCCACGCCCGAGCAGCCGGCACAGCCGACGGAGCAGCCCGCGCAGGAGCCGCAGCCGACGCAGCCCTCCGCCGAGGCCCCGAAGCCCCCCGCGGCCACGAAGCCCGCCAAGCCCGCCCCGGCCCCGTCGACGGCCCCGGCCTCCCAGCCGCCGACCGCCGCGCCCTCCGGTCCGACCGCCGAGGTCGTGGCCCTGGTCAACAAGGAACGCGCCAAGGCCGGCTGCTCGGCGCTCACCGTCAATGCGAAGCTGACGGCTGCCGCGCTGAATCACAGCAAGGACATGGCCGCGCACTCCAACATGTCACACACCGGCTCCGACGGCTCGGACCCGGGCCAGCGCATCACCCGCGCCGGCTACAGCTGGAGCACCTACGGCGAGAACGTCGCCTACGGCTACAGCACGCCCGAGCAGGTCATGACCGGCTGGATGAACAGCCCCGGGCACCGGGAGAACATCCTCAACTGCTCCTTCAAGGAGATCGGCGTCGGCCTCGCCCAGCCGAACTCCTACTGGACCCAGGCCTTCGGCGCGGCGCGCTGACACCACCGGACCGGCCTGCCCGTCGGCCGGCGGCGACCGACCGGACCGCCGACCGACGGGCGGGCCTGCCGACCGACAGAACGAGCCCTTTGCACCGCTTGCTCCGTATGTCACCCTGACGGGGCGCGCCGGGTCACCACTCCCCTGGCGCACGACGCACGCCCCACGCCCCGGCCGGCCGTCCGACCGGCCTGCCGACGGACACGGAACACGCCCATGCCCCTGCCGCACCCTTCCCGAGCGGTGTCCGCCGCCCTCGCGGCCTGCGTGACCGCCCTGCTGGCCGCCTGCGCTCCCGAGGCCGCCGCCGGTCCTGCGGGCCCGCCACGGACGGCAGGGGCGCCCGCCACGGCCACCGCGTCGGCTGCAGCCCCGGCCACGGTCGCGGCCCCCGCCACCGCCCCGGCCGACCGCGCAGCGGCCCAGCCCACGCGCACGGCCGCGCAGGAGCCGTCCCCGGACGCCACCGCGCGGCCCCCGGAGTCCCGGCTGTTCATACCCGCGGCGGGCGTCGAGGGGCTGCGCGTGGTCCCGTACGAGGGCACCACCGACGACGCCCCCGGCACCCGCATCCAGGACCTCGGCGTGGCCGCCAGCCCGTACGGGAAGCGGGGCGGGGTCGGACCGGGTCAGGTCGGGAACTTCCTGGTCACGGCGCACCGGCTGTCGGCGGGCGGCCCGCTGCGCGACCTGCCCGCCCTGAAGGAGGGCGACGAGGTCCGCGTGACGGCGGGCGGCGAGGTGTACACGTACGAGATCGTGGCGACCCGTGAGACGTCCTTCCGGTCGGAGCGCTCGCTGAGCGAGCAGCGCGCCGCCGTGCCGGGCGAGCCGGGGGCGACCCCCGCCCGAGCCATGATCACCCTCTCCACCTGCGCGACGCCCGAGGACCACGCCGAGGGGAACTACTGGAGCGACGCCCAGGGCAACCCCGAGCACCGCATCGACAAGATAGGCGTGCTCCGCGAGACCTCCGCCGCCACGCCCACGCCCGCACCCGCCCCGGCCGGCTGATACGACCGCGACGGCGGGGAGCACGGCCCTTTCGGACCGCGCTCCCCGCCGTCGGGGTGTGCGAAGGGGTGCGCAGGCCGTCAGCGCACCGGGACCACGTCCCGCGCCGCGATGAAGCCGGGGCGGCGGACCGGGGCCGCGAAGGGCTCCTCGGGAGCGTTCTCCACGCTGTTGAACACGAAGAAGACGTTGCTGCGCGGGTACGGCGTGATGTTGTCGCCGGAGCCGTGCATCGCATTGCAGTCGAACCAGGTGGCCGAGCCCGCCTGGCCCGTGAACAGCCGGATCCCGCAGGCGTCCGCGAACTTCGCGAGCGCCTCCTTCGAGGGCGTGCCCGCGTCCTGCATCTGCAGGGACCTCTTGTAGTTGTCCTTCGGCGTCTCGCCCGCGCAGCCCAGGAAGGTCCGGTGCGAGCCGGGCATGATCATGAGCCCGCCGTTGGTGGGGTAGTTCGGGGTCAGCGCGATCGACACCGAGACCGTCCTCATGCGCGGCAGTCCGTCCTCCGCGTGCCAGGTCTCGAAGTCGGAGTGCCAGTAGAACCCGCGGGCGCCGAAGCCGGGCTTCACGTTGATCCGGGACTGGTGCAGGTAGACGTCCGAACCGAGGATCTGCCGCGCGGTCCCCACCACCCGGGGGTCCGCCGCGAGCCGGGCGAAGGCCTTGCTGATCCGGTGCACCTCGAAGACGGAGCGCACCTCCTGGGAGGAGCTCTCGACGATGGAGCGCTCGTCGGCCCGGATCGCGGGGTCGGCGACCAGGCGGTCCAGCTCGCTCCGGTAGACGTCCACCTCCTCGGGCGTGATGAGCTGCTCCACCGGGTGGAAGCCGTGCCGCTCGAAAGCCTCCAGCTCCCGCCTCCACAAGGGGCCGGGGGTGCCGGGGCCGGACCACACGACGGGGTCCTGGCGGCCGATCAGCGCCTCCTCGGCGCCCCTGGTCGGGTAGACGTCCGCAATGCGCTCGGTTGTGGTGCTCATGGTGTTGCCTGCCTCTCCTCTCGTCATCCGTGTCGGTGCCGGTGCCGCGCCGGGTCCGCGACCCTCAGGCGTGGTCCGGCTCGGTCAGCAGCGGGTAGACGCCGTTCTCGTCGTGGTCCTCGCGCCCGGTGACGGGCGGGTTGAAGACGCACAGGCAGCGGAAGTCCTCCGCGACGCGCAGGGTGTGCCGCTCGTGGCCGTCGAGCAGGTACATGGTCCCGGGCGTGATGCGGTACTTCTCGCCCGTCTCCTCGTCGGTGAGTTCCGCATCGCCTTCCGTGCACACGACGGCCTCGACGTGGTTCGCGTACCACATCGACGTCACGGTCCCGGCGTAGAGCACCGTCTCGTGCAGGGAGAAGCCGACGCGCTCCCGGGCGAGGACGATGCGCTTGCTCTCCCAGGTACCGGACGCGGCCTTGACGTGCCGTTCGGTGCCCTCGATGTCCTTGAAGGAACGGACTATCACTCTGATCTGCCTTTCTCCACGTGCGGCAGGCGGCATGCGGCATGCGGGCGTGCCATGCGGTCTGCGGCATGCCGCACGTGACGTACGAAGTGCGCCGGCCGTCAGGCCGTTTCGTGGACCGAGCGCGTCAGGATCTCCAGGCCTTCTTCCAGCTCCGCGGACGACACGGTGAGCGGCGGCAGCAGCTTCACCACCTCGCTCTCGGGCCCGGAGGTCTCGACGAGGAGGCCGTTCTCGTAGGCGCGTCGGCACACCTCGCCCGCCCGGTTCCGGTCCTGGAACTCGATGCCCCAGACCATTCCCTTGCCCCGGTGGCTCGCGCCCAGGGCCGCGTCGGAGCAGAGCTCGCTCAGGGCCGCGTCGATCCGGGCGCCATGGAGGAGGGTGCGCTCGCGCAGGGCGCCGTCGCGCCAGTAGGTGTCCAGGGCGGCGGTGGCCGTGACGAAGGCGGGGTTGTTGCCGCGGAAGGTGCCGTTGTGCTCGCCCGGCTCCCAGATGTCCAGCTCCGGCTTGAACAGGCAGAGCGCCATGGGGAGTCCGTAGCCGCTGATGGACTTGGACACCGTCACGATGTCCGGTGTGATGCCCGCGTCCTCGAAGGAGAAGAAGCTGCCGGTGCGGCCGCAGCCCATCTGGACGTCGTCCACGATGAGCAGCATGTCGCGGCGTCGGCACAGGTCGGCCAGCTGTTGCAGCCACTCGGGGCGGGCGACGTTCACGCCGCCCTCGCCCTGGATGGTCTCCACGATCACGGCGGCGGGCTGGTTCAGGCCGGAGCCCTGGTCCT
Organism: Streptomyces xanthophaeus; assembly: GCF_000725805.1. Taxonomy (GTDB): domain Bacteria; phylum Actinomycetota; class Actinomycetes; order Streptomycetales; family Streptomycetaceae; genus Streptomyces; species Streptomyces xanthophaeus. Next base: position 112,052 of record NZ_JOFT01000008.1, read on the forward strand.
CCAGGAGGCGTTCGAACCAGATGAAGTCCGGCGTCTGGCCGCCGAGGTAGTTGTCGAAGGGCATCGGCGTGGTGTGCACCAGGGGGACGCCCGCGCCGGCCCGCTTGAAGGCGTTGCCCGTCACGGCGAGCGAGCCGAGGGACATGCCGTGGAAGGCGTTGGTGAAGGAGACGACCGCCTCGCGTCCCTTGGCCTTCCGGGCCAGCTTCAGCGCCGCCTCGACGGCGTTGGTGCCCGTCGGGCCGGGGAACATGACCTTGTACGGGAGACCGCGCGGGCCCAGGATCGCGGACTGGAAGGCCTCCAGGAAGTCCCGCTTGGCGGTCGTCGACATGTCCAGGGCGTGGGTGATGCCGTCGCGTTCGATGTAGTCCAGGAGTGCGCGTTTGAGGACCGGGTTGTTGTGGCCGTAGTTGAGCGATCCGGCTCCGGCGAAGAAGTCGAGGTAGTCACGGCCCAGCTCGTCCTGGAGCCGGCTGCCGCTCGCCTTCTCGAAGACGGTCGGCCAGGCCCGGCAGTAGCTCCGCACCTCCGACTCCACCGTCTCGAAGACACTCAGAAGCGGCTCTGTGATGGTCAATGCACTCTCCTTGCACGTTGTACGGCGTGGCTCCGCCGTGCGGGAACGCCACGCGGGGTGGTGCGGTGGACCGGCGGTGAAGGCCGGCGGCCGGAAGGCCAGTGGGTCCAAAGGTCGGGGGCCGGAACGTCAGGGGGCCGGCAGCGTGATGCGGTGCAGCACCTCGGCGGCGTGTGCGTCGCTCCCGGGGAAGTCACCTGGGGCGAAGAGCAACTCGCGGGTGAGCGAGGCGCCGTGACGCTCGGCGTACGAGGCGAACAGCTGCTCCGAGGCGGTGTTGCCGGGCTCGATGGTGGTCTCCAGGACGCGCAGGCCTGCGTGCCGTCCGGCCACGCGGGCGGACAGCCCGTCGAGCAGGGCTCCGGCCACTCCCTGTCCGCGCAGGGCCGCGTCGACGGCGACCTGCCAGACGAACAGGTTGCCGGGGGCGTCCGGGCGGCGGTATCCGCTGACGAATCCGACGGGCCGTCCACCGGTGTCGCGGGCGACCACGGAGGTACCGGCGAAGTCACGGCACCAGAGGAGGTAGCTGTACGAGGAGTTCAGGTCCAGGACCTTCGAGTCACGGGCGATGCGCCAGAGGGAAGCTCCGTCTTCCACGTTCGGGCTGTCGAGGGTCAGCTCCCCGGGAAGTTCCAGGAAGCCTCTTCGGCTGCGGGTCAGGTCTGCAGGTGCAGGGGTCATGCCGAGGCAAGTTACCCAGCGCGAGCGCAAATTGCATGGGGCTGGAGGGTTCCATGCGGCGACGGGGCGTGATAGATGGCGAAGCGGGCTCAGGCTCCGTGATCACCTCCGCTCGCCGTTGGGATGTACGGATTTAAGCGCAGATAGCCACCCAACTAGAGAGAATGTAACGAGACGATAACATCTTCACCTCCGCCAGAACTGCCCTTGTAATGGCCGCCACTTCCCTCCCCGAGACCGTTTCACTTGCACAGGACCGGGCAGGTGCGACCCCCGCGTACGTCCACACGCGGCGGAGGCCGGCCCCCGTGTGGGGGCCGGCCTCCGGCGCTGGAACTGCTGCCGCTGGTCAGGCGGCTTCGCCGACGAGCTCTTCCAGTACGTCCTCCATCGTGACGAAGCCGATGACCGACGCACTGTCGTCGGTGACGGCCGCGAGGTGGGTCCCGGCGGCGCGCATGGCGTTCATGGTGTCGTCCAGCGGGGTGTCCCGGCCCACCTGCGTGACGGTGTGCAGGGCCGACGGCGGGAACGGCGCCGCCCGGTCGGCGACCCCGAGGGCGTCCTTGATGTGGAGGAAGCCCATGATCTCGTCCTGGGCACCGATGACGACCAGGCGGGAGAAGCCGTGGTCGGCCGCGGTGCGCTCCAGGCCGCGCGGGGTCACGCCGAGGGCGACGGTGACGAATTCGGCGCGGGGGATCATGATCTCGCCGACCGGTCGCTTGCCGAGTTCGAGGGCGTCACGCAGGCGTTCGCCGTCCTCGGGACCCAGGAGGCCGGCGGCGCTGGAGTCCTTCACCAGGCGGGCCAGTTCGTCGTCGGTGAAGACCGAGCCGACCTCGTCCTTGGGCTCCACCTTGAGCAGCCGCAGCAGCGTGTTGGCGAAGGCGTTGATGCCGAACACGAAGGGCCGCAGCGCCCTGGTGAGGGCCACCAGCGGGGGGCCCAGCAGGAGCGCGGTCGGCGCGGGGGCGGCGAGGGCGATGTTCTTGGGCACCATCTCGCCGATGAGCATGTGCAGGTAGGTCGCCGCGGCGAGCGCGATGACGAAGGCGATGGGGTGGACCAGCGCCTCGGGGACACCGATGGCCTCGAAGGGGGGTTCCAGGAGGTGGGCGATGGCCGGTTCGGCGACCGCGCCCAGGACCAGGGAGGAGACGGTGATGCCGAGCTGGGCGGTGGCCATCATCGCGGAGAGGTGTTCCAGGGCCCACAGGGTGGTCCTGGCCCGTCGGCTGCCCTTGAGGGCTCCGGGTTCGATCTGACTGCGGCGGACCGAGATCAGGGCGAATTCGGCGCCGACGAAGAAGGCGTTGGTGACGAGCGTCAGCGCGCCGATCAGCAGCTGGATCGCGGTCATCGGCCCTCCTCCCCGGAGTCGGTGCCCTCCGAGGGGGCGGCGGGTGCGGTGACCGTCACGCGGTCGGCACGGTGGTGGTCTATGTCGAGGACCAGGAGGTCCCAGCCGTCGACGGTGACGTGGTCGCCCTCGACGGGGATCCGCGCCAGGCGGGTGGCGACCAGGCCGGCGAGGGTCTCGTACGGGCCTTCGGGGACGGCGAAGCCGATCTCGGCCAGCTCGTCGAGACGGACGCTCCCGTCCGCCTCCCACACCTTGCGGCCGTCCTGCTCCGGGGCCGTGATGAGGTCGGGGACCTCGACCGGGTCGTGTTCGTCGCGGACCTCGCCCACGACTTCCTCGACGATGTCCTCGACCGTGACCACGCCGGCGGTGCCGCCGTACTCGTCGATCACCACGGCCATGGTGCGGGCCTTGCGGAGCCGGCCGAGCAGGGTGTCGACGGGCAGGGAGTGCGGCACCAGCACCGCCGAGGTCATCAGCTCGGACACCGGCGTGACGGAGCGCTTGTCCTCGTCGAGGTCGAGCACGTCACGGATGTGGACGGTGCCGACCACCTCGTCCAGGCTGTCGCGGTAGACCGGGAAGCGGGACAGGCCGGTGGCCAGCGTCAGGTCCGCCGCGTGGGCGGCGGTGGCGCGGAGCTCCAGCGCCTGGACGTCGATCCGCGGGGTCATCACGTTCTCCGCGGTCAGCTCGGCCAGGTGCAGCGTGCGCACGAACAGTTCGGCCGAGTCCGCCTCGATCGCACCCTCCCGGGCCGAGTGGCGGGCCAGGGCCACCAGCTCCTCCGGGGTCCGGGCGGAGGCCAGCTCCTCCGCGGGCTCCAGGCCGAAGCGGCGCACGAGGCGGTTCGCGGTGTTGTTCAGGTGGCGGATCAGCGGGCCGAACGCGGCCGTGAAGGCGCGCTGCGGGCCCGCGACGACCTTGGCGACGGCCAGCGGGCGGGAGATCGCCCAGTTCTTCGGCACCAGCTCGCCGACCACCATCAGTACGACGGTCGACAGGGCGACGCCCAGCAGGGTCGCGGTGGTCGACACCGCGCCGGCGGGCAGGCCGATGGCTTCCAGCGGGCCGCGCAGGAGGGCGGAGACGGAGGGCTCGGCGAGCATGCCGATGACCAGCGAGGTCACGGTGATGCCGAGCTGGGCACCGGACAGCTGGAAGGTGAGCCGCTTGGCGGCCTTCAGGGCGCTTTCGGCGCCGCGCTCACCGGCCGCGGCAGCGCGTTCGAGCTCGCTGCGTTCGACGGTGGTGAGGGAGAACTCGGCGGCGACGAACACCGCGCACGCCAGAGTCAGCGCCAGGGCAAGGAGCAGCAGCAGGACTTCGGTCACCGTGCCACCCCCGCTCCCGGCTGAAGAATCTGCGGGCAGGACGTGGCACGGCATGGACTGGGAGGTTCACCCATTGCGGGTCTTGCACTCCATTCGCTTCTCGGCGGACCTCACACGGCCCGGGCTGCTGCTGGTTACGGACAGTATCCGCAACTCGATGGTAAAGGGCAAGCAAATTCCGACGCCGCCGGGGTGGGCCCCTGCCGGTCAGGGGCCGGTACGGGCGGGGAAGGTGAAGGAGTAGCCCTGCGCAGCGAGCCAGGGGAGGTACTGGGACAGCGCCGCGACGGTCTCCGCGCGGTCGCCGCCTCCGTCGTGGAAGAGCACGGTGGGCTGGGCGGGCAGCCCGTTCTCCACGGTCGAGAGGATCGCGGGCAGGCCGGGCCTGCTCCAGTCCTTGGGGTCGACGCTCCAGCCCAGGGGCCGCATGCCGCTGGCGGCCGCGATCGCACGGCTTTCGGGGGTGAAGGCTCCACCCGGCGCCCGGTAGTAGTCGACGGGGACGCCCGGTGCCGCCTTCTCGATCATCGCCTTGGCGTCGAGGATCTGCCGGCTCTGGTAGGCGACCGGCTTGTGGTCCATCGTGACGTCGTGGTCCACGGAGTGGTCGCACAGCCGGTGTCCGGCGGCGGCGACCTGGCGGACCAGCTCCGGGTGCGCCTGGGCCTGCGTGCCGATCATGCAGAAGGTGGCCTTGACGTCGTTCTTCCGCAGCACCTCCAGCACCTGCGGGGTCCAGCGGGGGTCGGGGCCGTCGTCGATCGTGATCGCGATGTCGCGACCGGCCCCTTCTGCGAGACGGGATATCCCGGCGGGCACCTGCGGAGCCGCTTGCGGTGCCTGCGGTGCCTGCGGTGCCTGCGGTGCCTGCGGTGCCTGCGGCTGTACGGGACCGGAGCGGGGAGCGTCGGGCGCCTGACCCGGCGTACCGCTGCCCGCAGCGGCCAGAGCCGGTGCGCCCGCGGCGGCCAGCAGGCCGAGGACGGCTGCCGTCACGGTGAGGCCCGCACGGCGGCGGCTTCCGGAGGTGGTGATGCCCATGAATGCGCTCTTCCCTAGTCCTCGGCCCCCCGTGGAGCCGCGTCACCGGACCAGGCTAGGCGGGCGGCGGGCGCGCCTCCTGGGCCGAAGGGCCCCAGTTAGCCCGTTTTGCACGTGATGTCGGCCACTGCCCCTGCTCTCTGCCCCTGATCGGCATCGACGGGCCGGTCGGCTGAGCCGACCGGCCCCCCTCCGACGCCCTCCGATCAGCCGGTCTCCACCCCTGTCACGGCAGGACCCGGTGGCGGCGGCACGGCGCCGTCACGGACGGCGGCACGAGCCGCCGGCACCGACCCGGCGAGGTGCTCCCGGAGGAAGGTGTACAGGACGGCCTTGTTCTCGGCGGTCCGCGCGTTGTCACCGGCTCCGGTGTGGCCGCCGCCGGTGTTCTCCCGCAGCAGGACCCGGTGGCCGAGTTCGCGCATGCGGGCGGCCATCTTCCGGGCGTGCCCGGGGTGCACCCGGTCGTCGCGGGTGGAGGTCATCAGCAGCAGCGGCGGATAGTCCGCATCGCCCGTGAGCCGGTGGTACGGGGAGATGTCGCTGAGGTGGGGGCGGTCGGCCTCGGAATCGGGGCTGCCGTACTCGGCGACCCAGGACGCGCCCGCGAGCAGGCGGTGGTAGCGGAGCATGTCCAGCAGGGGCACTTCCGCGACGACGGCACCGAAGAGGTGCGGGTAGCGGGTCAGCATGGCGCCCATGAGGAGGCCGCCGTTGCTGCCGCCGGACGCGCCGAGCTGGGGCGCGGTGGTGATGCCGCGGGTGACGAGGTCGGCGGCGACCGCGGCGAAGTCCTCGTAGGCCCTCGGCCGGTCGGCGCCGGACGCGGCCCGGTGCCAGGCGGGGCCGTACTCGCCGCCGCCGCGGATGTTGGCGATGACGTACGTGCCCCCGTGCTCCAGCCAGGCCCGGCCGGTCAGTGCGCTGTAGTACGGGGTCAGGGAGACCTCGAAGCCCCCGTACCCGTACAGCAGGGTGGGCGTGGGCCCGGTCAGGGCGTGGTCCGGGCCGATGACGAAGTAGGGCACCCGCGTGCCGTCGGCGGATTCCGCGAAGTACTGGCTGACCCTGAGTCCGGCCGTGTCGAAACGGGCCGGTGCCTGCTTGAGGACCTCCGTCTCGCCGCCGATCTCCCCGCGGTAGAGGGTGGAGGGCTGGAGGAAGCCGGAGACGTCCAGGAAGTACTCGTCGCTGACGTCCGGATCGGTGTCCACGACGGTGGCCGAGGACAGGGCGGGGACGTCGGCGAGCGGGGTACGCGTCCACTCGCCGCCGTCCGCCCCGGGCGTGAGGACCTCGATCCGGGTGGCGACGTCGTGCATCGTCTGCAGGAGCAGGTGGTGCCGGGTCCACGAGTGTCCGGCGAGCGCGGTGTGCGCGTCCGGCGTGAACAGCACCTGGGCCGTGCGGTCGCCGTCGAGGAAGGCCTCGAAGGGGAACGCCAGCAGGGAACCGGCCCGGTGGCCGAGCCAGTCGGACTTCGGCGTGACGATGAGGTGCTCGCGGTGGGCGTAGGCCCGGGCGTCGTCCGGTACGTCGATCCGCACCAGGTGGCCCTTCGCCGTCAGCAGGTGGCGTTCGGTCCGGAAGAAGTCCAGCGACCGGGCGACGAAGCTCCGCTCGAAGCCCGGCGTCGTGTCGTGCCAGCCCGACACGGACACGTCCCCCGGCTCCCCCTCGAAGACGAGTTCGGCGTCCTCCAGGGCGGTGCCGCGCCGCCACCGGCGCACCGTGCGCGGGTAGCCGGACTCCGTGAGTGAGTCCGGTCCGGTGTCGGTGCCGATGAACACGGTGTCGGCGTCGATCCATCCGATCGACGTCTTGGCCTCCGCGACCTCGAAGCCGCCGTCGACGAAGGACCGGGTGGCGAGGTCGAACTCACGGACCACGACCGCGTCCCCGCCGTCGCGGGACAGCCGCACCAGGGCCCGGTCGCAGTCCGGGTGGCGCACGGTGGCACCGGCCCACACCCACTCCTGCCCCTCCTCCTCGGCGAGCACGTCGATGTCGAGGAGGAGCTCCCAGTCGGGGCTGTCCTTGCGGTACTCCTCCAGGCCCGTACGCCGCCACAGGCCCCGCACGTGTCCGGCGTCCCGCCAGAAGCTGTAGAGGTACGGCCCGCGGCGGACCGGGTAAGGGATCCGGTCCGCCGCGTCCAGCACCTCGCGCAGGCGCCCCTTCAGTCCGGCGAATCCCGGGCCGCCGGTCAGTGCGGCGTCCGCCTCCGCGTTGCGTTCGGCCACCCAGGCCAGCGCAGCCGCACCCTCGACGTCTTCCAGCCAGACGTAGGCATCATCAGCATCGGTCACGGACTGCATTGTGCCGGTCGAGCGGACCGCGCGTGCACGCTCCCGGTGGCGCTACGGCGGCCCGTGGTCCTGCCCTCCCCTGCAGGGCAGGCCGGGCAGCGGGTGCATCACGTGCTCAGGAGCACTCCCACATGGCCGCCTGGGTGCCGGACGAGGTGCTGAGGCCCGGCATGTCCAGGCACATCCAGGTCGGGGAGCCGCTCGGGGTGGTGGCGCTGATCCAGTAGCCGCGGTCGCCGGTGATGTTGTCCGTGTCCCACCACTTCTGGTTCAGGGCGCCGGAGCAGTCCCACTGGATGAGCTTGGCGCCCCTGCGGGCCACACCGCCGGAGATGTCCAGGCACTTGCCGGAGTTGGCGTTGCGCAGCTGGATGAACGAGCCCCCGTCGGTGACCTCCGCCTTCCACAGCTGCTCGCTCGCGGTGCCGCATTCCGCCTGGACCACCGGGGCGCCGTTGTCGTTCGAGCCGCTCTTCACCTTCAGACACATGCCGCTGTGGTAGTTGGCGATCTCGTACCGGCTGCCGCGCTTGCGCAGCTCCCACAGCTGGTTGGGCGCCAGCTGGATGCCCAGGTCCGAGGCGGTCTGCCCGGCGGGCGCGGTCCCGGTGCGGGCCTCGGCGGCGGTCGTGGGCAGGAGGGTCGTCCCCGCCACCGCGATCAGGGCGACCAGGGCCGTGCGGAGGGACGTGCGCTTCGTGAGGACCATGCTGAGTGCCTTTCGTACGGGCGGCCCCGCCCGGATGCGGCGGGGCCTGTGCGATGGAGGTGGCGCCGGTCCACGGGGGACCTGACCGGCGCCGTGCCCACTCTGTCCGGCGGCCCGGTCCGCGCACATCGTGGAAGACCACGAACACGGCGCTCCACCCGTTCTCGTGGTCAGTCCCGCGGCGTTTCCCCAGAGGCGTCCGGCGCGGCCAGGCCCACGGCGAGCTGGGTGCGCCGGGTCACCTTCAACTTCCGGTACGCGCTGGTGAGATGGGATTCCACGGTGCGCCGGGTCAGGTGCAGCGCCTCGCCGATCTGCGCGTTCGTGTGCCCCAGGGCGGCGAGGTCGACGACGCGCCGCTCGGCTCCCGTCAGGGCGCTCGGGCCGGTCCGGGCCCGTGTCGTGGTGCGGGCGTTCGCGGCGCGCAGCGCTGCCTGCGTCGCACGCAGGAGCCGGCCCGTCGGCGGCGCCGCCGACGGGCCGTGACCGCCGGCCGGGGAGCCGTGCGGGCTGTCCGGGCTGTCCGGGCCGTCCGGGCCGTCTTCGGGGGTTGCGTGGGAGCCGCCGTCATCGGGCGGGGACAGCAGGCGGGCCGCCTCGGCGTCGGCCCGGCGCAGGTCGTCGCGGCCCCGGCGGCCGAATCCGGCCTCGATGCGCGCCCGTCCGAGGTCGATCAGGGTCTCGATGCGTTCCACCGGTGCGGGCGCCCCCTCCAGCAGGGCGGCCGCTTCCACGAGCGAGTCCAGGCCCCGACGGCCGCCGACGGCCGCGGCGTGGGCCCGCAGCGCCCGGCCGACCGTACGCGGTGTTCCCCAGCGGCGGGCGTGGCACAGTTCCTCCTCCGCCAGCTCCCGGGCCCGGGCCGCCCGGCCGAGACGGACCAGGGCGAGGGCCGCGCCGGAGCGCCAGGGCGTGGCCACGGGACTGACGAAGTCGCGGGCGCTCTGGCCGGTGCCGCAGGCGAGGTGGTCGTCGAGTGCAGCCTGCCAGCGTCCTTCGATGCCGTGCAGCAGGGCGCGTGCGTAGCGCAGTTCGTTCCACTCCCAGGAGCTGTCCGCGGTGCTCAGGTCGGGTACGGACAGGAGCTGCCAGGCCTGGTCGCGCAGGCCGAGTTCGTACCGGGCGAGCGCCACCATCGAGACCAGGTGGGGCGCGCGGATGCCCCGTCCGGTGCAGGTGTGTGCCAGGAGGGTGTTCTCGGCGACGACCCGCCGGAAGTCGCCCGCCCAGAGCGCTGCCTCCGCGCGGGCGCTCAGCAGGCACTGCAGTCCCGCGTCCGTCAGGTCGGGCGGCGCGGGGGGTGCGGGCAGCCCCTGCCCGGCGAGGGTCCGGACGTCCTCCAGCTGGTCCGCCCACTGCAACAGGGTGGCGGCGCTGCCCAGCCAGGCGGTGCGCAGCCGCGGGTGGACGGGGGCGGCGGCGAGCCGGGGGCGGATCCGGGCCAGTACCTCCGCCGCAGAGAGGACGCCGGCACCGGTCTCGTACTCGGTGATCAGTGCGCAGACCAGTGGTTCGACGGCGGCCGGGGCCGTGGGGGCGAGGGCGCGCAGCCCTGCCACGGCGTGGCGCCAGGCTACGGCGTCGTGCGAGGAGATGAGGGCGGTGACGGTCCGAAGGACGTGCACCAGTTCGTCGTCGTCGGTGCCGCTGCTCGCCCGGTGCAGGACGCTCAGCGCACTGTCCGTACGGCCGCTGGCGGCGAGGGCCGCACCGAGGGCGGGTGCGGCGGCGGCGCGTTCCTGGTGGTCGGGGTGCAGGTCGAGGCCCGTGCGGAGCCTGCGGATGCCGGCCTCGGCGCTGTGCGGGAACTCCAGGGAGCCCAGGCGCAGGGTGAGGTCGGCGCACCGGTCCTCCGGCAGGGGCGGCTCTGCCCGTAAGGCGTGGCGCAGCAGGGCGGCTGCCGCTTCGGTGTGCCCGGCCCGTACGGCGTCGTCGGCCGCGTCCTCGAGGCAGCGCACCATCCACGGTTCGCGCGGACGGTCCAGGCGCAGGAGCCGGGCTGCGACGGTGGCGGCGGGGGCGCCGCGATCGTGGAGCAGCCGGGCGGCGTGGGTGTGCAGGGCGGCCAGTTCGGCGGGGTCGGCGGCGTCCAGCACGGCGCGCAGGGCGAGGGGGTGGGAGAGCATCCGGGCCAGGCGGGATGCGGCGGGCGCGGCCGTGTGACGGGCCGGGCAGAGCGCCAGGGACTCTGCGAGCAGGGCGGGGCCGGTGGCGGTTGCGGTGGCGGGCGAGCACTGGGCGGTCGCGGCGAGGGCGAGGAGGATGTGGCGGGTTCCGGCGTCGGCGCGGTCCCGGACCCAGCGGGCGACCGCGGCGCGGTAGTGGGTGAGGGGGGCGCTGCCGGGATCCGGTAAGGCGGGGCGGGCCGGGTCTGCCGGGGCTGCTTCGACCGGACCGACGACGCCAGGAAGGTGCGGGCGGCCAGGCCGGTCGGCGAGGTGGGGCCGGTCGGCGAGGCCAGCGAGGTCCGGACGGTCGGCCGCATCGGCCGGACCCGCCCGGCCCGCCGGATCGGCCGGATCGGCCAGGTCCGCCAGGAGGGCCTGGACCAGGGCCGGGTTGCCGCCGGTGGCGTCCCGGCACAGGGCGCGCTGTTCGGGGGCGAGGCCCCGGTCGCGGGCGAGCCGGGTGACGGCGTCGGGCCCGAGCGGAGGGAGCGGATGGCACGCGCCCGTCGTCCGGGGCAGCCAGGTGACGTCGGCGTGCTCACGGCATTCGGTGACCAGCAGCAGGACCGGCAGCCCGGCGATCCGGCGGGCCAGGTAGCCGGTCCAGCGGCGGGAGACCGGGTCCGCACAGTGCAGGTCGTCGACGGCCAGCAGCACGGGCCCGGCCTCGGCGGTCCGGGCCAGCAGGTCCAGCAGCTGGTGGAAGACCTGCTGTTCCTGCTCGGCGCCAGGTTCGCCGAAGGGGATGCCGTCGGCGGCGGGGAAGACCTGGCGCACGAGGGCGAAGGGGAACCCGGTCTCCTCGGGTGCGCAGCGCGCCGACAGCACGCGCATGCCGTCGTCGTCGGCCGCCCGGCGGACGACGGCGTCGAGCACGGCGGTCCGTCCCCGGCCGGGCGGCGCGGCCAGCATCAGCCAGCTGCCCGTCCCGGCGCGCGCCCGGGCCAGTGCGGTGGCCGCGGCCCGGAACACCTCGTCACGTTCGACCAGTACGTGTGCCACGTCCGCCCTCCCACACTGCTGCCGACGGCTGCGTGCCGCCCGTGGCGGCCCGGTGGGCGCCCGTAAAGAATCATGAAGGGACGGAGCGCGGGAAGTGGGATGATCTTCGGTCAGATTTGCCTGAAAGGGCATCAGTCGGGCCATGTCAGCCAAATCGGCGGCGGATTGACCGGATCTGGAGCCAGGGCGCACCCACTCCACCCGGCGGATCATCCATGGCGAGCGAGAGGCTGCACGCCGGCACCCTTTCGCCGTGTCCATGTCCATACTGAGGGCACTGCAACGTTCGGTTTCCGGGGGGAAATGACGTGGGAGTCAACGAACTGACGGCGCTGATCATGCCGGCCGTCACGGGCCTGGCGGGCGGCGTGGGAAGCGGACTGGGAACCGCCGCGGCCGAGGAGGTCCGCCGGCTGGCACGGGAGAGGCTCGGCGCGTCCGAGGAGGGCAGGGCCGCGCTGGCCCGGCTCGACGAGGAGCCCGTACCGGCCGAGGCCGAGGAGGGCGTGCGCGAGCGGCTGACGGCCGAGCTGACGAACGACCCCGCGTTCGCCCGGCTGCTCCAGCAGGCGGCGCAGCGGCCCGAGTTCAGGGCGGGCGGGGACATCAACTCCATCACCATCGGCGGAGGGGTCAAGGGCAGCACGATCACGATCGGCCCGGTCACCCTCCAGAAGACCCCCGGCGTGATGGCCGCGCTGGGCCTGTTCGCCGCGGCCCTGGCGCTGTTGGTGGGCTTCGGAGGCTACGGCGTGGTGCAGGTGCTGCGGGCCGACGACGGTCCGGCCGCGTCGTCCGGCGCTGGGCAGCCGGGCGGCGGCGTCGAGGGGGCGGAGGAGCCCGCGGCCGCGGCACCTTCCGGATCAGGCGGACCGGAGGAGAAGCAGGTCACCGCGATCAAGGACCTCAGCGTCTTCGAGGCGGTCCTCCCCACCGTGCAGAGCATGCCCCGGGGATGGGCGTCCAAGAAGTCGGACCGCGCACCGGACTCGGCGCACGCATGCTCGCGGGACGACTGCAAGGGCGAGCTCTACAGCGGGTCTGCCCTCTTCACCGGCTCCGGGGTCGATGCCATGTTCCGGGCGAGCGCCTACGACAGCACCCGGACGGCGGTCGCGGGCTACGCGTCCCTCGTCAAGGTCACCGAAGAACTCCCCGACACCACCCCCATGTCGCTGGACCCCGTCGGCGACGAGAGCACCGCCTTCTCCGCCGACGAGTACACCGGGTCGGAGACCGTGCACACCATGGGCGTGGTGATCCGCGTCGGCACCGTCGTCGCCCGGATCGACTACGGGAACAGCTACGACCCGCCGGACCCCGCCGATCTGGTGAAGCTCGCGGAACTCATCGCGGAACGCGCCCAGCAGGCCCAGAACGGCCGGCCCCCGAACGCGACGGCCCGCCGGTAGCCCGGCGCACCCGGGCCGTGCACCTGGCACGACGGGCTCACCGTTTCACGCGGCTGCGGACGGCGAGGAGGGTCAGGCCCAGCAGGATCGGACCCGCGATGCGGGATGCCATCTCGGTGTAGGTGCCGGCGGTGGTCAGTTGACGGCCGGAGGCGCGGAAGACCACCGAGTTGATGACCACCCGCAGGGACTTCTCGAACCGCTCGGTCGACAGCCGGGCAGCGTAGGGCCCGCTGGTCTCGCGGGGATCTGGGGTCTCAGTCGTCATCGTGAGGGCGCTGCCGACGAGGGTTCCCGTACTCGTCGGCTTCGGGCCCTCCTGCGGCAGACCCCACAGCATCATCACCAGCACGGTCGCGGTCATGGCCGCGAGCAGCCAGCCGAAGGCCCGCGAGGCCCGCAGTCCGTAGCCGGACAGCGCCCAGTACGCGGTGAGGAGGCCGCGCTCGCCCCAGGGGATGTCGTCGGCGTGGCGGCGCATCTCCATCTCGCCGTAGTAGAAGTCGGCCGCGCCCGGTTCGTGCTTGCTGTCCTCGAAGGCCTTGCGCAACTGCCGGTACACCGGCGCCAGGGCCGTCGGGGCCAGGACCTGCTCGCCTGCCGGCGCGGGCGTCCAGCCCTCCGTACCGGCCCGCCGGGCGGCACGCCAGTGGTGCTCCTCGGCCAGCGTGCGGCGCTGCGTCCCGCGCACCGGCAGTGCCCCGCGCCATCGCAGTCCCGAGGGGGCCGGCGCGAGCAGGTACTGGCCCTCCAGGCGCAGTTGGTCCAGGTGGATGGTCCCCGCGAGGAAACAGCCGGAGAGGTCGACATCGGCGAGCACCAGGTGCGCCGCGTCCGCGCCGCGCAGCGAGGTGATGCGTACGCCGACGCCCGGGCGCGCGGCCTCGAAGGCCTGTCCCGAGGGCCCGGCGACGGGCCGGGCGTGGGCGGCGACGCTCAGGGGGTGTTCCACGATCGCGTCGGTCAGGTCCACCGCGGCGCGCCTGAGCCGCAGCGCGGCGGTGGAGGTCCAGCGCGTGCGGCGGCAGTGCAGCGCGGGCGTGTCCACCTCGATCGTGACGGCGGCCCCGAACACCGCCTCCGACAGGTCCGTCCGCCCCTCGCACACCAACGGCCCCAGCGCGGTCGTCCGCGCGAAGTCCACCCCGCGGAAGTCGGCGTCGCCTCCGATGCGCGCCCCGTCGAACCGGGCCTGGCCGCCTATCTCCGCCCCGCCGAACCGGAGGTCGCCGCCCACCTCCACCGCGCGGAAGCCGAGCCCGCCTGTGATCGTCGCGTCACCGAAGCGGGCAGCGCCCTCGAACCTCGCCCCGTCGAACCGGGCCTCGCCCATGCGGGGCCGCCCGCCTGCCGGGTCCGTGAGGGCGGCCAGCAGTTCGTGGAGGAGTTCCTCGGTGAACGGGGTGCCGCGGTGGTCGAGGTCAGCGCCGGGCCACAGGCCGGCGAGGTACGCGGACCGGCCGGCGGGGCCGAGGTGGGCCAGGCACGCCGTGCGGGGGGCGACGCTGCGGCCACGGCAGCCGCCCCGCTCAGCTGCGGAGTCGGCGACGCGGTGCCCGCAGCGGGGCCAGTCAGGCGTTCCGGGGGCGGGCGCATCGGGCGGCGTGGTGGTCATGTGCGCAGGGACGCGACGCGGTACGCGGTGGTTGCCGTCCGGGCCCGGCCCCGGGGTACTTCCCGAGGTCGCCGCACCTGCTCACATGTGCCGCTCGTAGGTAGGGTCTTGGGGAACCCGATCAAGGAGGACCACCGTGACGGACATCGTGATCGCGCAGACGACCGTGGACGACGAGGGGAAGGCGTACGAGATCGCGCGGGCCGCGGTGGAGGCGCGGCTGGCGGCCGGTGTGGACGTCGACGCGCGGATGACCTCCTTCTACTGGTGGAAGGACGCCGTGCAGCACGAGCGCGAGTACCGGCTCACCTTCAAGACGACCACGGAGCGGGTCGCCGCGCTGGAGGCGTGGGTGCACGCGCAGCACCCGTACGAGGTGCCGCAGTGGACCGTGCTGCCGACCGTGGGGACGTCGCAGGAGTACCTCGCGTGGGTGGTGAAGGAGACCACCCCGCGGTAGCGGCCTTCCCCCTGACGCGGCGGACGATGTCCGCGGCTTCGGCCGGGTGATTCCGAGCCGGATTCCTCCGGTTTCAGACCGGCGAGCCCCCCGACAGTTCCAGGCGCGGTCCCGTGAAGGCCGCACGGAAGCGCCGGTCGTGGGAGACCGCCACCACCGCGCCCGGAAAGACGGCCAGGGCCGCTTCGAGTTCCTCCACCAGGGCGGGCGAGACGTGGTTGGTCGGCTCGTCCAGGACGAGCAGGCCCGCCGGGCGGCTCACCAGCCGGGCCAGGTCCAGCCTGCGGCGCTGGCCCACGGAGAGCGCGGCCACGGACACCCGCAGGTCCTCCGCCCGGAACAGCCCGAGGCCCAGCAGCTCCTCGGCGTACTCCTCCGGGTCGCCGGGGCGTCCGGCGGCGAAGGCGTGCAGCAGCGGGTGGCCGGCCGGCGCGGCGGCGACCTCCTGCGGGAGGTACCCGACCGACGTGCGGCGGAGCACGGCGCCCCGGTCCGGGGCGATGTCCCCGGCCAGTACCCGCAGCAGGGTCGACTTCCCGGCCCCGTTCGGCCCGGAGACCAGCAACCGGTCGCCCGGACCGATGGCGAGCTCCGGGACGGACAGCCTCCCGTCGACCCGGACCCCGGCCAGCTCCGCCACGTACGGCACGCCCTCGGGCAGGTCGGCTTCCTCCGCCTCGATCCGCGCGGCGAACCGCAGGGGCCGCGCAGGCGCCGCCACCGGTTCCCGAAGCAGTTCGTCCAGCCTGCGCCGGGCGGCCCTGACCTGGCCCGACAGCTTGGCTTCGTGCGAGCGGCGGTGCTTGCCGAAGCCCTGCCGGGGGTCCTTGCCGGTGACGGTCAGGCGCTGACCCGCGGCCTCGACGAGGTGCCGGGTGCGGGCCAGTTCGTCGAGGTACTCCGCGTGGCGCTGCTCGCGGCCCCGGCGGGCGGCGGCCAGGGCGGTGCGGTAGCCCGCCCAGCCGTCCCCGTACCGCGTGACGGTCCGCAGGTCGCGGTCCACCTCCAGGATCGTGGTTGCGACGTGCTCCAGGAAGGCACGGTCGTGGGTGACGACCACGACCGTGCCGCGGTGCGCGCGCAGCCGTTGCGCGAGCCAGGTCACCGCGGGTGCGTCGAGGTGGTTGGTCGGCTCGTCCAGCAGGAGGAGTTCGGGATCCGCGCCCAGTACGCAGGCGAGGGCGAGCCGGGACGCCTCGCCGCCGGACAGCGTGCCGAGGGGCCGGTCGCGGCCGATGTGCCCGACGCCGAGGGCGTTCAGGGCAGCGTCGGTGCGGGCGTCGGCCGCGTACCCGTCGCGGGCCTCGAAGGCGGAGAGGAGGTCGCCGTACGCGTCGAGCTCCGCGGGTCCGGCGTCGGCGAGCGCGTGCTCGGCGGCCCGGATACGGGCCCCCAGCGCGCGCAGCTCGTGCAGGGCGGCGTCGACGGCGTCCTGCACGGTGCGCTCCGGCCCGAGGGCGAGGGTCTGCGCGAGATGGCCGGCGCCGGAGGGGAAGGTCACGGTGACCCGGCCGTCGTCGGGGCGTTCCGTCCCGGCGATCAGCCGCAGCAGGGTGGATTTGCCGGAGCCGTTCTCACCGATGAGGGCGGCCCTTTCGCCCGGACGGAGGGCGAAGGAGACGTGGTCGAGGACGAGCCGGTCGCCGTAGGACTTGGAGACGTCGTTCAGGGCCAGCTGGGAGACGGTGGCGGCGGGGCCCGCCGTGGGGGTCGCGGCGGGTACGCCGGAGGTGCGCGAGCGCATGGGGTGTCCTTGGGGTGCGGGATCTGCTTCCTGTCGGAGGGCGACGCGGACCGACGGCGCGGGGCCGTGTCCGGTCGCGTCCGGCGCTCAGAGGAAGAAGTAGTGCCTGCACATGCGGCAAGCGTACAACGAGTCGGATCGTCTCGTCTTGTGCATTTCCGGCACCGCTGCCCGCGCCCGCCCCCGCCTGCCCGCCCGCCCCGGTGCGGGCGGGGGCAGGCGGGTGCGGACCGCCCTCAGGCGCCTTCGCCGAGGACGGTGCGGATCAGTTCACGCTGCTCCTCCGTCAGGTGCAGCCCGTCCAGGTCGACGACCTGGTCGTCGACCGAGATCCGGTAGTGGAAGGAGTCGGCCGGCGACGACAGCGCACGCTGCGCGAGGTTCTCCAACTCCGTGGCGTCCCGCCGGTAGGAGGTGTCGATTCCGCGGGTCTTCTCCACACCGGTGAAACCCCCGGAGCGGGTGACGGTGATCAGCATGACCGTTCTCCTTCGGAAGTGGTCCGCCCTGTTGCGGCTCCTCCCGCCTGCCCCCGATCCGGCGGCTGTCCCCCGCCGGGCACCAAGGCCGGGACCTAAGGCGCGAATTCGTCGTTCCGTGGCCGGAGGGCGGGCCTCCCCGCCCTGCCTGGCGAGGGACACCGCACCGGCCGGACCGAGTGGGTGACAGGGACCGGCACGGGGTGGAGAATCGAGCCGACCGACGTCGGGGGGCGCTGATGGGCCGGGCACTTCGGGTGGGGATTCCCGCACTCTTCACGATCTTCATCCTGTGGTACGCCTCGTACTTCACCACGATCGTGGTCTGGGAGGTCCGGAAGCTGTTCGCCTGGCTGGCCCTGCCCGCGCTGGCCGCCGCCGCCGCGCTCGTCCTGTGGCTGGCGGTGCGGTGGATCCGCCGCGGCAAGGGCGGTTCGGGCCGCGCGTACACGGTGGCGCTCCTCGCCTGGTTCGGCGGCGCGGCCGGGCTGGCACTGGCCGTGACATGGCTGGTGTACGGCGCGTACCTGGAGGACCGCGCGTACATGGGCGGTGTGTCGATCGTGGCCGAACCGGTGCCCGAGCTGTCGGCGCGGGCGCCCTACCTGGTCGGCAAGGCGCAGGCCGCACCTCACCTGGGCGACGTCACCGGTGAGATAGCGGACATCACCTACCTGCCCGACTCGGACCGCTTCGCCACCCTGGTCGAACGGCGCGGCTGGCTCGCCGGGTACGAGGTCGGCCTGGTGCAGGACATCCCGCTCGGCGCCAGCGGTCGCGACCAGCAGCGCTGCGCCTTCGACGTGGAGCGGGCGGACGCACGGATCGGCGGCTGGTTCACCCACAACCTCGGCCGCAAGATCGCCGCCGAGAGGCGGTGGGCCCGGTTCGAGCCCGGGGACGCGTACGTGACCTGCTCGGGCGGCGTACCGACCGTGGCGGTCCCGCTCAAGCGGCAGACCGGGTTCCTGATCGTGACGGAACGGCCCGCCGGGGTCGCGCTCTACAACGGGCGCACCGGAGAACTCACCGTCACCGACGACACCTTGGCCGTCCCCGGCCCCTCCTATCCCCTGAGCATCGCCGCCCGCCAGCGCGAGGCCACGGCCGCCGTCGGCAGCTTCGCCGACTGGTGGTTCGAGCGCAGCGGGTGGGACGAGTCGGAGGACGGGGCCAACGAGGGCAACGAGTCGGAGCTGACCCTGCGCTACCGCGAGGAGGCGGGCAAGAGCGCGTACGTCACCCCGCTGACCCCCCAGGGCGAGGCGAGTTCGGTGGTGGCCATCTCGTCGGTCCCGACCCGCCACCGGGGCAACGGGCTGGCCCCGTTGACCGTCCACCGGCTCAACCCGACGTGGTCCTCGCCTAAGGCGCTCGTGGCCCTGGTCAAGGCGGAGTACCGGGACGTCTGCTGCTACAACGACGACCGGGTCTTCGAGGTCGTCCCCACGGGCGGCAGCACGTGGACGGCGACGATCGGCAGCGAGCAGAACATCCGGTACCGCGTGGAGGGACGGGGTGTGGTCGAGGGCCGGGAGGCGACCTGCCTCAAGGGCGCCGACGGCTCGCTCATCCGGTGTGCGTACGCGGCGCCGGGCTCGCCGGAGGAACAGGAGCTGGCGCGCCGGGAGCAGGAGAAACAGAAGCAGAAGCCGGAGGGTGGGAGCTCCCCGGGGGGCGTGGGCGACCTGGGGTCGTACAGCCCCGACCAACTGGCCGAACTGCAGCGGCGGGTGTCGGAGGAGTTCCTGCGCCGCCTGAAGGCGGGCGGCTGACCCCCGCCACCGCCGCGCGGGGCGCGCGCAGGGCTCAGGCCGGAGGGACGACGGCGTGTTCGGTGAACCGGCCGCAGGCGCGGAAGCCCAGCCGCCGGTAGACGGGCTCGCCGTCCGCCGAGGCCTGCAGCACGGCGATGGCGCTGCCCCCGCTGCGGGCCGTACGGAGCGCGGCGAGGGTGACGGCGGAGCCGTAGCCGCGCCGCCGGTGGCCGGCCAGGGTGCAGATGTTGTAGATCCCGGCGACCCCCGCGTGGTGGAAGACCTCGGCGGTGCAGACCGGGTGCCCTGCGGCGTATCCGACCAGATAGCGGGCCGGGCAGTCCGCGGCCAGTGCCCGTACGGCGGCCCGGCCGAAGAACGCGCGGACCGTGGCGGCGGGCGGATCCCAGTTGGCGGCGAGGACGGCGGCGTAGTCCGCGAGCTGCTCCCGGGTGGTCACGGGGCGGATGTCCAGCTCCGGAAGCTCCGGCAGTTGCGGCGCCCCCGGCCCCTGCCGCCGGTCCGACGGCTCCTGGTCCCGCTCCGCGGCCCCGGACAGTTCCGCGGCCTCGGACAGCTCCGCCCACATGGCCGTCCCGTGCTCGGCCGCAGGAAGACCGGCCGCGGCAAGACGCCCGCTCAGGTCCGTCGGCGTGGAAGCGGGACCCACCCACCAGGAGAACGTGCGCCCGGTGGCGGCCAGCTCCCGGACGGTCCCGCTGACCCGCTCCCCTGCGGTGGCGGGGGCGAAGCGGGCGGCGGCCACGATGTTGAAGGTGTCGTCGTCGAGCCCGCTGTCGGCCACCAGGAGATCACCGGTCTCCACGACGGTCGCACCCGTCATGGCCCGGTGCAGGTGGCAGGCGTGTTCGGCCAGGTTCCGCTCCATCCTGGCCATCAGGTCGACCTCGTCGGCCTCGTCCGGAGCGCCGGACCGCATCATCCCCTTCACGAGGGTTCATCCCATCATCTCCCCCACGGGTACCACCAGAGGATTCCTTCGTCTGCCGCGCGTGTACGGAACTCACCGGTGCCGCTCCAGCTGACACCCTCGGCACCCATGGATGTGAGTACCTTCTACGCCCTCTTCTCCGCCACCTGCTTCACCCTGGTCGGGCTGTGGTGGAACGTGGTCCAGAGCCACCACGACTGGATGCGCGATCCCGCCCTGCGCCGGATCGTCGGCGGGATCTACCTCTCGTTCCTGCTCCCGGCCCTGATGGGCCTCTTCGCGCAGGTCGGGGGCACCGACCAGCCCCAGATCTGGCGCGGCGCCTTCATCGCCCTGGCCCTCGTCGGCTGCGCGTGCACGGTCCGGCTGCTGTCCCGGGGCAACGGCAACCGCTTCCTCGTCTGGCAGCAGGCCGGGGTCGCCGTCCTCTACGCCCTGATCGCCGTCGTCGGCGCCTTCCCCGAACTCGCCCGCCACGTCGGCCTGCGCCCCATCCAGGCCGAGGCCCTCATGCTCATCGCCCTGATCGTCCTCGGCCACGCCCTGGTCTGGCGGTTCATGGCGGGCGAGGGCCGGCCCGCGGAACAGGCCTGACCCCGGGATCCCGGCCCGCGCGCCGCGGACAGTAGGGTGACCCAGATGAACACTTCCTCCGCGCTCCCGCGTTCCTTCCGGCTGCTCGTGACGGGTGGAGGGACCGGCGGTCACACCTATCCGGCCCTCACGGCGATCCGCACCCTGCAGGGCCGCCTCGCGGCCGCGGGCAGCACCCTGGACGTCCTGTGGATCGGTACCGCCGACGGCCTGGAGGCGCGCGTCGCACCGGCCGAGGGGATCCCGTTCCGGACGGTCGCCACGGGGAAGATCCGCCGCTCGGCGAACCCGCTCAAGATGCTGTCCGCGGCGAACGTGAAGGACATGGCCCGCGTTCCGCTCGGGGTGGCCCAGGCCCGGACCATCGTGTCCGAGTTCCAGCCGGACGTCGTCCTCGCGACCGGCGGGTACGTCGCGGTTCCGGCCGGTCTGGCCGCTCGCCTGTGCAAGCGTCCGCTGGTCCTGCACGAGCAGACGGTCCGGCTGGGTCTCGCCAACCGGAAGCTGGCGGGTTCGGCCACCCGCATCGCGGTGTCCTCCGAGTCCTCGCTGCCGCTGCTGCCTGCGGAGGTGCGTGACCGCGCCGTCGTCACGGGCAACCCGGTCCGCCCGGAGGTCCTCACCGGCCACGCCGAGAAGGCGGTGCACGCGCTGAACCTCGCCGGCTTCGACCGGCGTCTGCCGACGGTCTACGTCACCGGCGGCGCGCAGGGCGCCCAGCAGATCAACGGGGTCGTCCGGGACGTGCTGCCCTGGCTGCTCGGGTACGCGAACGTGATCCACCAGTGCGGCCCGGCGAACGTGGACGAGCTGCGCCACGCCGCTGCGGGCCTGGACCCGTACCTCGCCGGCCGGTACCACCTCACCGGGTTCGTCGGCGCGGAGCTGCCGGACGTCCTGGCCCTGGCCGACGTCGTGGTGTCCCGCAGCGGGGCCGGCACGCTGGCCGAGCTCACCGCGCTGGGCAAGCCCGCCGTGTTCGTGCCGCTCGCCACCTCGGCCGGCAACGAGCAGGCGCACAACGCCAAGCACCTCGCCGATGCGGGAGCCGCCGTCGCACTGCTCGGCGACGTCACCCCGCAGGCCCTGCAGGCCGCCGTCGGCCCGCTGCTGACCGACCCCGCCCGCCGTACGGCGATGGCGGCGCAGGCCCGGGCGTACGGCCGGCCGGACGCCGCGGAACGGCTCGTGGACGTGCTGCTGTCGGCTGCCGCCCACTGATCCTGCGCGGCTCCCGGTCACACGCCACCCGCCGGACGCCGGTCACCCGTCGTCGGGCGGGTGGCCGTCCGGCGTGTCCACCGGCACCCGGCAGGCCGGCGGGCCGCCGCTGCCTACCGTGGCCCCATGAACGCACGTACAGCACTGACGTCCGCCGGGTACGGCATCCGGTGCGCGCGATCGGCCGAGGCCGGCGCTGTCGCCGCGCTCCTGGCCCGCGCCTTCGCCGAAGACCCGGTCATGGCGTGGATGATCCCGGACCCGTCCGACCGGGAGCGCAGGATCGCCCGCTACTTCAAGCTGACCCAGCGCCAGCAGCGGCCGCGGGCGGGCGGCGTCCGGGTCGCCGCGACCGGCGGGGGTCAGCTGCTGGCGGCGGCGTTGTGGTCGGGGCCGGGGCGCTGGAAGCCCTCCGCCGCGCAGGAGCTCGCAGCCCTTCCGCATTACGTACGTGTCTTCGGCGCCGGCGGTCTCCGGCGGGCGGCGGACGTCCAGAACGCCCTCGACGAGGCCCACCCGGACACGCCCCACTGGTACCTGCCGACCCTGGGAACCGAGCCGGCCGCGCAGGGCGCGGGCATCGGTGCCGCCCTGGTGCGCCAGCAACTGGCCCGCTGCGACGAGCTCGGACAGCCCGCCTACCTGGAGTCCAGCAAGGCCACGAACGTCCCCTTCTACCAACGGCTCGGCTTCCACGTCACCCACGAGGTCCACCTGCCGGACAACGGGCCCACCCTGTGGCCCATGTGGCGCAACCCCGACCCCGCGGTCCTGTGACGCCGCCCGGCCGCCGGCGGTGAAGAGCCGCTGCCGGTGAAGAGAAAAGGTCCCGCCCTCCCTGAGGAGGACGGGACCTTCGTCGAGCGCTGGGCAGGCCTTGCACCTGCATCCCCCCACAGGAAGTGGGGTGTCTTTCCTTGGACCACCAACGCCTGGCCCCCCTGCCGTGGAGCACGGCCGCGAGGACAAGATCAACGATACCGCACGGACCGAGTGACTCCGGCACCACACGCCGGACGCGCCCACATTGACGGGCCGTCGTCACCGGCGTCCGCCGCCGAACCCACCAGGATCCGGCCGGAGGCGGTCACGGCGATGCCGGAGATGTGGCGGGTGCCCGCCTCGGTGGGGTGGGGCGCCCGGTAGGACCTGCGCGTCACGATGCGCGGACGGTGCCACACCGGGACGTGCCCCGGTGGGGAATCGCGGAATCCGGGACGGCGCCGTGCCCTCCTCGGCAGGATGAGTTCATGGACCGTGGGGATGTGGGACCGGGCGGGACGAGGCCGGTGGTGGTGCGGATTCCGGTGGAGCCCGTGGAAGCCGCGGTGGAGGCCGACGCGGTCGACGCCGCGGCGCGCGCGGACAAGGTCGTGGTGCGCGGCCCGCTGTTCGGGGTGGCGGAACAGGGCGCCGGGGACGGGCAGCGGTGGCGGGCCGTGGTGGAGGTGACGTCCGGCTGCCCGCAGCAGGCGCGCGACCGGCTGAACTCGATGCTGTGGTTCCGCGCCAAGGACGGGGCCCCGGACAGGGCGCAGCGGCGGGCCCTGCTGGCGGCGGTCGCCCGGCTGGAGGCCGAGCGCGTCGACGAACTGGCCGTGGCCGGGAGCCGCTACCGCATCGTGCGCGCCGAGGAGTACGCCGTCTCCGGCCCGGACGGCATCGAGCAGCCCCGCCCGACCGATCCCGAACCCCCCGTCCCCGACTGGGACCGCGCGGTACGGGGCCCGGGGGTCGACGCCGGGCTCGTACTGGATCCGGACGCACCGGTCACCCCCACCCAGGCGCTCGAACAGGTGGCGCTGCGCGGGCTGTGCTACGTCGGCGGCCGGTTCCCCGAGGAGGTGCTCGGGGACGCGCGGCAGGCGCTGGACACCCACCCGGACGTCCTGCTGCTGCCCGCGACGTTCGCGGTCGTCGAGCGGACCCCGGCGGGATGGCGGCCGGTCAGCGGACCGCACGCGAGCGCGCACGACGCCCGTAGGTCACTGGACTTCAACCTGACGTGGATGTGGCCGCGCCTGCACGGTGTCATCCCCGCGGACGCCGACCCGCACGCCGACGCCCGCAGCTGGGCGACGCCCGGCGGGGCGCCGGCCCCGGAACTCTCCGCAGCAGCGGCCGAGTACGCCGAGGCCGCGGATGCGCTCCGGGCCGGGCGCGTCAACCGGCTGGAGTTCCAGGGCTCCGTGTACCGGATCGCCCGTACCCGGCGCCTGCTGCGCTGGGGCCCCGCGGGACCCGAGGGACCGCGCCCCTCCGACGTGAACACCCAGGAGCCGACCCGCATCCACCTCTCGCTCGACGAGGACGGCCAGGTCGTCCCCGACCCCTGACCGGCGGCGACGGGACCGGACCCCGAAAGCGACCCGGTTCCGGCGGCCGTCGCGCAGGCGCGCCCGGTCCGGGTGGAGCGCGACGACGCCGCCCGGCTGCGGGCGCTGGTGGCGGCGGTCGAGGCGAACGGGCCGGTCCCGGTGCCGGAGTCGGCGGCGGCGCGCTTCGCCGAACTGACGGGCGTACGGCGGGCCGTGGCCCGGCTGGTGGTGGCCGGTCTGGTGGGACGGCCGCACCCGGAGGAGGACCGGGCCCTGGTGCGCGGGGCTCCGTACCGGGCCACGCCGATGACGGCGAAGTCCTATGACGGGCTGCGGGAACGGCTCGGGGGTGCGGGCCGGCGGGCCGTGCTGGCGGCGGCGCTGCCCGCTGATCCGGCCGGGCTGTGGCTGCCGGGCGGGGTCGAGGCGGCCGTGGAGCGGATGGCGGGGGTGTGGCAGGAGCTGGTGGGGACGCTGCCGGCCGTGCACGACGAGGCGGCCGATGCCCTGGAAGCCGACCTGGGGCTCCCCGAGGTATGGGCCCGGCGGCTGGCGGGCGGGTACGGGGCCGCGGCCGATGCGACGGTGGAGGCGGCGGGCTGGGAGCTGGCGGCGACCCGCTACGGCATCGGGGTCGAGGTGCGGGCCGTGCCTCCCGCCGGGCCCGAGCTGCCCTACGGCACGCCCGTGGGGCTGCCGGTCGAGCAGATGGCGGCCGCGCTGGTGTGGGCCTGGACGGACCGGCCCGTCGGCGATCCCGCGGTGGCGGGCGCGGCGGCCCTGTACGAGCGGCTGCGGGCCGAACTGGAGCGTCCGGAACTGCTGCTGGCGCTGCCCGGTGGGCGGATCCAGGACACCTCGGAGCGGATCGCGGAGCGGTTCGGGCCCGGGCGGCTGCCGGTGGCGATGGACGCCCGTAAGGAGGAGGGCCCGGTTCCGGTGACCGCGTACGACTCCTGGCCGCTGGTGGTGTGCGCACCGGGCGGCGCCTCGTTCCTGCGGCCCGCGGCGGTCGCCGATCCCGAGGTGTGGCGGCGGGTCCGGGAGCTGACCGACCTGGCGGAGGAACTGGACCGCGTGGCGCCGCTGCTGGCCGGTGGCGGCCTGGACCGGATGATGCGCCGGTCCCGGTCGGGAGCCGTGCCGGACGGGGCGTACGAGGCGGATCCGCGGAGCTCCTGCCCGGAGCTGGTCGCGCGGGTGGCGCAGGAGCTCGGGACCGGCGCGGACGCGGGGGCGCTGTACCTCCAGCTGGCGGCCCTGGCCGCGCCCACCGACCGGAACGTGCGTCGGTGGAACGGCTGGTCGACGAAGCGGCACGCCGAGGTCCGCGCGGAACTCCTGGGCACGGGCGCGGTGGTGGAGGCCAAACGGGCTCGGGCGGGCCGGACCCTGTTCCTCCCCGGCGAGTGGACCGAGCTGAAGTCCCCGCACCTGCCGCTGGAGACCGCGAAGCTGGCGGCGCACGCGGTGCGGCCGATGTGGAGCAATGCGATCCGATCCCCCTTCGGGCGGATCCTCGCGACGGCTCCGCTGCACGAGATGTTCGCGGCGGCCTGGGAGCGGCTGCGGGGCGGGGAGGCCACCGCCGACTGAGGCCGGGAACCCGGCCGGCGCCGGGGCCCGCAGAAAGGGGCCCCGGCCGCGAGGCGCGGTGCCGGGCAGCGCGGGCCCGGCAAGACCCGAAAGGGACGGCCTGGTTGTGCTGTGGCCGGAAGGGTTCGCCGGGCGGCTCCGAAAGAGACGGCTAGCTGCCGGCCGCGGCGACCGTGACCGCAGTGATCGCGATCATCGCGACCTGCATGTCGCGGATGGCGGCGCGGACGCTCTCCGCCGCCCATTGCCCTGCGGCTACCTCCTCCATCCGCGAGGCGATCTGCTTGCGAGGGCTGTCGGGGAAGGCCAGCCGGTGCAGTTTGGCCGAGTGGATCAGCGCGATGAGGCCCGCCGTCCGTGTGTCCGGCTCGGCGCCGTCCAGCACCACGGCCCCGAGCCGCTCACGCAGTTCGCGCTCCACCGCGCCTTCGGCCTCGGGGTAGCGGCGCATCGGGAACACACCGAGTGCCTTGCGCGTCTCCTCCACCACCACCCCGCGCCTGCACAGGCTCTCGAGGGCTGCGGCAACGGCCTTGGACTGGTCCTTCGTCAGCCACTCCGTCACCCGGCGCTTGGTGCGCCCCCGCATCCAGGTCTCGATCAGCGCCATCCGGCTGTCGAGGATCGGGTCCCCGGTCGGAGTCCTGTCCACCAGCTCCAGGTACTTGCCCGTGACCGAGACCCTTCCGGCCAGCACCAGTTCGAGCAGGAACCCGCCCGACACCGCCCAGCCGGCGGCTTGCCGCTGCTTCACCGATCCGGACTCGTCGTCCAGGGACAGCAGCATGATCTCTTCGGCCAGCGTGATTGCCATGGTCGCTACCCCCGTAGGTACATCAACGGTCACCTTCCACTGATGAGACGCCCGGCTCCCCACTGAGGTTCCGGTGCGCGCCTTCCGAAGGGGACGAGATCGCCTAGAGGGCCGGGTAGTCCGTGTATCCGCGGGCATCGCCCCCGAAGAAGGTGGTCGGGTCGGGGGTGTTGTAGGGGCCTTCGGTGCGGAGCCGCACCGGCAGGTCGGGGTTGGCCAGGAAGAGCGCGCCGAAGGCGAGGAGGTCGGCGGTGCCGTCCTCGATCAGCGTGAGGGCGCGGTGGTCGGTGGGTCCCTCGGTCGCCGGGTTCAGCACGAGCGGTCCGGTGAACTGCTTGCGCAGGGCGAGGGTGGCCTCCCGGATCTCGGGGCCGTGCTCCAGAACGTGCAGGTAGGCCAGGCCGAGCCCGTCGATCTCCTTGACGAGGGCCTCGTACACGGGCTGCGGGTCGGGCTCGGAGATGTCGTTGTACGGGTTCCCGGGCGAGATGCGCAGGGCCGTGCGTTCGGCGCCGATCGCGGCGGCGACCGCCTTGACCACCTCCACCGCGAAGCGGATCCGGTTCTCCACCGGACCGCCCCACTCGTCGGTGCGCCGGTTCGAGCCCGGCGCCAGGAACTGGTGGATCAGGTAGCCGTTGGCCCCGTGCAGCTCGACCCCGTCGAACCCGGCCTCCACCGCGTTGCGGGCGGCCTCGGCGTAGTCGGCGACGGTTGCCCGCACCTCGGCTCCGGTCAGTTCCCGGGGGGTCACGAAGTCCTTCATGCCGTCGCCGGTGAACAGCTGTCCCTGGGGGGCGACCGCCGACGGGGCCACGGGGACGAGGCCGTCGGGCAGCAGCGTGGGGTGGCCGATGCGGCCGGAGTGCATGAGCTGGGCGAAGATCCGGCCGCCGGCGGCGTGCACGGAGTCGGTGACCTCGCGCCACGCGGCCACCTGCTCGGCGCTGTGCAGGCCGGGGGTGAAGGGGTAGCCCTGCCCGACGACGGAGGGCTGGATCCCTTCGGTGATGATCAGACCGGCCGAGGCTCGCTGGGTGTAGTACTCGGCGACGAGTTCCGTGGCGACGCCGCCTTCACCTGCGCGGCTGCGGGTCATCGGGGCCAGGGCGATCCGGTTGGGAAGGGTGGCACCGGCGACGCGAACGGGTTCGAATGCAGTGGTCATGGTTCGCCTCACAGAGATAGTTGGTCGGCCAATCATTGGCTTCGAGATGCAGCGTACCGCATTGCTTGGCCGACCAAGGTAAAATCTGGACGGCGGGTAAAGTTCACGGGAGACGGACCCCCGAAGACGGACGAGGGGTCTGCAGGCAGGCCACCGAACCGGCCCTGCCGGACCCGATCCAGGAGGAGCGCTGCCATGACCGCGGAACCTGCTCAGGAACCGCGCACCACCTCTGCGTGCGCGGCGGCGCCCAGCGCCGTGCTGGACGGGCCGGTGAGTCACGCCATCAGCCGGGTCGCCCGGCTCCACCGGATCGCAGCAGGCCGGGCCCTGCGGGACCTGGGACTGCACCCGGGGCAGGAGTTCCTGATGATGCACCTCTGGGACAACGGGGCGGTGCGCCAGTCCGAGCTGATCAAGGCGGTGGGACTCGACCCGTCCACGGTGACCAAGATGCTCCAGCGCCTCGAGCACTCCGGTCACGTACGGCGCCGCCCCGACCCGTCCGACCGGCGGGCGTCCCTGGTGGAGGCGACGGACACCAGCTGCGAGCTCCTGGTCGAGGTCCGCAGGGCGTGGGGCGAACTGGAACGCCAGACCCTTGACGGCCTGGACGAGGCCGAACGCACCGAACTGGCCCGCCTGCTGGGCAAGGTCGAGACCACCCTGTGCACGGAGGTCACCCGGGGCGGCGGCCCGGAGTGCGAAGCGGCGTACAAGGGCCCGGGCGGCTGCTAGGCCGCGGCACCCGCCGCGCCTCCCCGCACCTCCCCGCACCTCCCCGCGCCCTGTTGGACCCACGAGGAACGATCCGAGAGATGGACGAGAGAGACGATGACGCTGACTGAAGGCCGACGGGTGCGGCTGGCCACGGAAACCACGCTGATCGAGGCGGTGGCGACCGAGGACGGTACCTCCGCAGGGTCCCTGTCGCTCGCCGCGGGCACCGAGGGCACCGTCGAGCGGGTGGTGCAGCACGACCACCAGAGCAAGGGGGTCCGCGAGTACGAACGTCTCAAGTCGCTCCTCGACTCCTTCGGCCACGACATGCCCGCGGGAACCAAGAAGCAGCTCGAAGAGCAGGTCAGCGCCCTGGAGCCGGAGTGGATCGAGTACCAGCGACAGGGTCCGGCCGTCACGGTCCGCGTCCGCTTCGACAACGGCTTCATCCTCGACGGCGTACGCGAGGCCCTCTTCGTCACCGCCTGACGCACACTGATCATCGGACCTGAGGGGGAGCATGAACGACTTCGACGTCGACGGCTATCTGGCCCTGCTGGGCGTGGCCCGGCCTGCGGCGCCGACCGCCGAGGCGCTGTGGGCACTGCACCGGGCGCAGGTGGAGCGGGTCGCCTACGAGAACCTCGACATCCATCTGGGGCGGCCGACGGGCATCGGCGCCGCGGAATCCGCGGCCCGGATCGCGCGCGGGCGCGGCGGCTACTGCTTCCACCTCAACGGGGCCTTCGGTGCACTGTTGACGGCCCTCGGCTACGACGTCACCCTGCACCGGGCCGGGGTGCAGGGCACCCCCGAGGACCCCGCGGGCGCGACCGGCGACCATCTCGCGCTCACCGTGCGGCTCGACGGTGGGCGGTGGCTGGTCGACACCGGGCTCGGCGACGGCATGCACGAGCCGCTGCCGCTGCGCGAAGGCAGCTACACCCAGGGGCCGTTCACATACGCCATGGCCCCGTCAGCGGCGGAGCCCGGCGGCTGGCGGTTCACGCACGACCCCCGCGGCTCGTTCACGGCGATGGACTTCGCGCCGGACCCCGTGGAGCTGTCCTCCTTCACCGCGGAGCACGTCCGGCTGTCCACCTCCCCCGAATCGGCCTTCGTCCGGGTCCTCACCGCCCAGCTCCGCGACGCCAAGGGCGTGGACGTGCTGCGCGGCTGCGTACTGCGCCGGATCGACACCGGGGGCACGGACGAACGGACCATCGATGCGGCCGACGACTGGTACGAGGTACTGGCCGGCCTGTTCCGGCTGGACCTGACCGACGTCGACGCCGCCGCGCGGGCGGAGCTGTGGCACCGCGTCCACACCGCGCACCAGAAGTGGGAGGCCGCGGGGCGGGGGTGAGGGGCATCCGTAAACATGTCGACACCGGCCGCGCGATGGGGAATGCTTCGCGCGATGATCAGAAGCGACGACACGCCTCCCGCATGGGACGAGCGCACCCAGCTCACCACCTTCCTCGACTACGTACGTGACACCACCCGCGCCAAGTGCCAGGGCGTCTCCGCGGAGAACGCGCGCAAGGCGCTCCTGCCGGGCTCACCGCTGATGACCATGAGCGGCTTGGTCAACCACCTCCGCTGGGTCGAGCACTACTGGTTCCAGGTGGTCTTCCTCGGCGAGGAGGACCAGGGCCCCTGGACCGACGAGGACCCCGACCGCGAAATGCGCATCGCCGTCGACTTCCCCCTCGCGCAGTTGCTCGACGAGTACGCCGAACAGAGCGCCCGCTTCCGCGAACTGGTCGCCGGGAGCGGCCTGGACGACCGGGCCAAGAAGCCCGTCCGCGACGGCCTCCACGTCGACCTGCGCTGGATCCTCCTGCACCTCACCGAGGAGACGGCCCGCCACAACGGCCACCTGGACATCCTGCGGGAGATGCTCGACGGCACGACCGGCGACTGATCCGCTCAGTCGTCGGCCGCCACCAGGAGGGTGAGGCGGCCGGCCAGGCGGTCGATGAGCACGAACTCGTGGAATTCCCCGTGCACACCGCCCCAGTCGTGCAGCGCCCCGCCGCCGAGTTGGGGCAGGTGGTAGATGCGGTCGGCCTCGGCCAGCCGCCCGAACACCTCCCGCTGGAGATCCGCCGCCAGTTCGGCGGGCACGTCCCCGTACTGGTCGGCCCACTCGCGCAGGATGCGCACACTGTCCTCCCGGCCGACGGCCTCGTAGGCGTGCGGGGTGACCATCCGCAGCCAGTACGGTCCGTGCCGGAGCCCGTCCGGCAGCACCCCGCCGCCTGCGTAGTCGTCCCGGAACTGCTCGTGCCCTATGAGTGCGGCCAGCAGTTCCTCGTCACCGTCGGACTCCGCGGGGAACCGCAGGTGCTTGACGGTGACCCACCGGAAGGCATGCGATCTCGGTTCCTGGAACTTGTAGTCCCGGAACAGGATGAAGGCGTCGCCTTCGTAGGTGAGTTCGTTCTCCATGGCACCACAGCTTAGAAGCCGGGCGGGGCGCGCCCTGCGGGCCGAGGAGCGCGGTTGACATGGAGTGCACTCCAGCACCTAGCGTCCCGGGCAGACGGTTCCGCTGACTGCGAGCTCTGGAGGCACCACCATGACCATGACCGAAGTCCCCACCCGACACCTGGGCGGCCTGGCAGTCTCCGCGCAGGGCCTGGGATGCATGGGCATGAGCCACGCCTACGGCCCGGCGGACGACGCCCAGTCGATCGCCACCCTGCACCGCGCCCTCGACCTCGGGGTGAACTTCCTGGACACCTCCGACTTCTACGGCGGCGGGCACAACGAGGAGCTGATCGGCCGGGCGCTGGCCGGGCGCCGCGACGAGGCGGTGCTGGCCACGAAGTTCGGCATCGCCAACCGGCTCGGTGAGCCCACCCGGATCCGTGGCGACGCCGCCTACGTGCGCCAGGCGTGCGAGGCGTCGCTGCGTCGCCTCGGGGTCGACCACATCGACCTGTACTACCAGCACCGCGTCGATCCGCAGGTGCCGATCGAGGAGACCGTCGGTGCCATGGCCGAGCTGGTGCAGGCCGGGAAGGTCCGTCGGCTCGGGCTGTCCGAGGCCGGGGCGGACACCGTCCGGCGGGCGCACGCGGTGCACCCGATCACCGCGCTGCAGAGCGAGTGGTCGCTGTGGACCCGGGACTTGGAAGCGGAGGTCGCCCCGGTCTGCCGCGAACTCGGCATCGGGCTGGTCCCGTTCTCCCCGCTGGGGCGCGGTTTCCTGACCGGCCGGTACAGCTCGGTCGATGGGCTGTCCGACGCCGACATGCGGCGCAGCCAGCCGCGCTTCGCCGAGGGCAACATCGACCGGAACCTGGCGGTCGTCGCGAAGCTGGACGAGCTGGCTGCGGCGAAGGGGGTGACCACCGGTCAGCTGGCCCTGGCCTGGGTGCAGCACCGCGGGGCCGACGTGGTGCCGATCCCCGGCACCCGCAGGCAGTCCTACCTGGAGGAGAACCTCGCGGCCCTGTCCGTCGAGCTGTCCCCCGAGGACCTCGCCGCGATCGAGGCCGCCGCCCCGGCCGAGCAGATCGCGGGTGCCCGGTACGACGCGGCCGGCCTGCGCTTCGTCAACCGCTGAGCCCTCGCGGGGCCGCGGACCGCCGTCCCGGCCGGGCAGCACAGAGCAGGTGTAAAAATGCTGCACTTGTGCGCGCTTTTGATGCCATCATGAGGCAACTCCCCTCGACAGGAAAGGCATCGCCATGGATCAGCTGCCCCCGCACCCCGACAGCGAACGGTATTCCGTCACCCTGTGCCCTCCGGCGGTCACTGCGGTCGCCGAGCTCACGGCCGCATCGGGCGTCAGCAAGTCCGACGTGATCAACCGGGCGGTACTGCTGCTCGGGTTCATCGAGGCCGAACGCGCCAAGGGCCACGACCTGATGATCCGGGACACCTCCGGAGCCCTGGAGCGCATCCACATCATCTGAGCCATCTGGTGGACCCCCACGCGTGTCCTCCCGCAAGCGGCGCAAGCGGCGCGGATAGTCGTGACGGGCGCCCGCGAAAGCCGTGGCCGGCCCTTGGCGATCCGCCGGATGCCGGTGTGACGCGCAGGAGAATGAGGCCGAAGATGAACAAGTCCGTACTGGTGTGCACGATGGCGGCGAGCTTGCTCCTCGGCCCGGCCGCCGCCGCGGGGGCCGCGCCGAGGGCCGCCTACCCGGTCGGCGAGGTGGTTTCGGACGCGCCGCTCAACGTCCGCCAGAAGGCGACGGTCCACTCCGGCACCGTCAAGGTCCTGCGTCCGGGCCAGCGCGTGCTGCTCAACTGCCAGGCGCGCGGCGGGTGGGTGGACGGCAATCCGGTCTGGTACCGGCTCCAGGGCGCCAAGGGCTGGGTCGCTGCCCGCTTCGTCCACAACCACCAGCCGGTCCGCTCCTGCTGACCGCCCGCCTGCGACGAGTACCGGCACCGCACACCGCGTGCCGGTACTCGCGCGTTGCGGGCCTGGCGGCCCCCGGCAGCGGGCACGGGGCTACGCTCCGCAAGATGGAACGCGCAGAAGTGCTCAAGCGAGTGATCGGCATCCTCACCGAGGCCCAGGACATCCGCCGGGCGGCCGAAGCCGGAGAAGACGACGACGGTCCGGCCGAGACGGCCGGTGTGGCCGGTCAGCTCCTGAACGAGATGCTGCCGTCGATCAGCGTCCCGGCCGACGCGTCCCCGCAGCAGGTGGCCACCCTGGTCGCCGAGGCGCTCGGCCCGGCCCTGCACACGATGGTCTCCGGATTCAGCCTGGCGTTCACCAGCCTCGCGATGGCGCACGACCACGGGCGGACGGACGTCTCCTCGATCGAGGTCCTCCAGGAACTCGCCCTCGAAGTCGAGGCGGGAACCTACGACGAGGGTCCGTAGGGCGAGGGTCCGTAGAGCGAGACCCGGGCAGCCCCCCGCCGTCAGCCGGCAGCGCTCCTGCGGGCACGGAACGCCGCGGCCTTGGTGCGGTTCTGACAGGCGGTGGAACAGAACTGGCGGGCCGCGTTGCGCGAGGTGTCGGCATAGACCCGGTCGCAGCGCCCGGCCTGGCACACGCCCAGCCGGCCCGCGAGGCCGCCGCCGACCGCCAGGGCCAGTGCGGTGGCGCAGCCGGCGCCGACCCCTGCCGCGAACGAATCGTCGGCCCCGTGGAAGTGCAGCTGCCAGGACTCCCCCACGGTCCGGTCCAGCCGCGGCCGGGCGGCGGTGTCGCGCAGCAGGACGTTGACGGCCTCGGCGGCGGCGTCCATCCGTCCGTCCTGAACGGCACGGAAGACCTCGCGCATGGACCTCGCCGCCTGCGCCAGCAGCTCCGCCTGTCCCGCTGCGGTGTCACGGCGCAGTGCGTCCGCCCCGGTGGGCGGCAGCGCGGCGTCGACCGCGTCCGGGAGGTCGGATCCGCGGGGCGCGGTGTAGGTGCGGCCGCGCGCCTCACCGTCGGTGAGGGTGTTCACGAGCGATACCGCTTGCTCCAGCAGCAGCGCCACGTGACTGTCGAACATCACTTGACCAGTCACCCCTTCGAGGTTAGGTTCCGTACCTGACGATACTCGATTGGCCAGTTACGCGTGAGGGGTGGCGGCATGCCGCGAACCGTATGGCTGCTGGTGACGGCGCGGGCGATCAATCGGCTCGGCGCCTTCTCGCTGTCCTTCCTGACCGTCCTGATCAGCACGGAGTACGGCGCGAGCACCACGACCGCCGGGGCCCTCTCGGCCGCCTTCGGTCTCGCGACGATCCCCTCCCGGCTCGCAGGAGGCCGGCTCGCCGCCCGCTTCGGGCGCCGCCGGACCATCGTGCTCGGCCTGACAGGGTGCGGGCTCGCCCAGCTCGGCATCGCTTCCGCGGACTCGCTGGCGGCCGTGGCGGTGTACGCGATCATGCTCGGGCTGGCCTTCGAGCTGTACGAACCACCGAGCCAAGCCATGATCGCCGACGCCGTCGGCCCCGAGGAACGGGTGCGCGCGTACAGCCTGCTCAATGCCGCACTCGCCGTCGGCGGGGCGGGGGCGGGGCTGATCGCGGCGGGCGTGGGCCGCTGGGACCTGCGCTGGCTGTTCGTCGTCGACGCGCTGACCTGCCTGCTCTGCGCGCTGGTCGTCCGCCTCGTGCTGCCCGCCGATCCCGCCCGCCGGCCGGCCGGTCCGGAGCGCCTGCGCACGGACCGGGTCCGGCCGTGGCGGGACCGCGCCCTGTGGGCCGTGTTCCTGTCCGGCACGGCCTTCGCGCTGGTCTCCATGCAGATCGTCATGGCCCTGCCGCTGACCCTGGACCGGCGCGGCTTCAACCCCGCAGACGCCGGGCTGCTGTTCACCGCCTCGGCCCTGACCGTCGTCGCGGCCCAGCCCGCCCTGCGGCTGCGGCGCCTCGCCGCGCTGTCCGACGCCCGGGCCCTGGCCCTCGGTCACCTGCTGCTGGCGGTCGGGCTGGCCGGCTACGCACTGGCGCACACCCTGCCCGCGTTCCTCCTGTCCACCGCCCTGTGGAGCCTGGGCGACGTCCTCGTCCTGGGGCGCGTCCTGAGCGTGGTGGCGGACCTGGCACCGGCGGGCGGGACGGACCGCTATCTCGCCGCGTACGGCACCAGTTGGGGCATCGCCACCGTCGTCGCCCCGGTCACCTCGACCCAGTTGCTCGACCGCGCGGGGGCCGGCCCGCTGTGGGCGGTCTCGGCCTGCT
This sequence comes from Streptomyces xanthophaeus, assembly GCF_000725805.1. Taxonomy (GTDB): domain Bacteria; phylum Actinomycetota; class Actinomycetes; order Streptomycetales; family Streptomycetaceae; genus Streptomyces; species Streptomyces xanthophaeus. The sequence continues at coordinate 146,752 of NZ_JOFT01000008.1, forward strand.
TCTGCCTCGTCCTCGCGGCCGCACAGCTCCTCGTCGTCGGCCCCCTCGTCACGCGCACCGCGGCGACGCGCCCGGACCGCCCCGGCGCCTCGGTGGCGGCCGGGAACGCTGGTGCACAATGACGGGCATGCGCGCTCCCATCGGCCCGTTCGACCAGGCCCGCCCGGCAACCGACTGCCTCGACGCACTGACCCGGCCGGTGGCCGACGCGGTCCGGTCCTGGCGGGGCAGCGTGCCCGCCGAGCAGATCCTGTACGTGGACACCGACCCCGCCATCGCCGACACCGCCGCCTTCGTCGAGCACTACGGGCAGGAACTCCTCTCCCAGTCGGCGAACTGCGTGATCGTCGCCGCCCGGCGGGGTGGCGAGACCACCCTCGCCGCCTGCCTCGTCGCCTCGGGTTCGCGTGCCGACGTCAACGGCGTGGTGCGCCGCCGCCTCGGAGCCCGGAAGGTGTCCTTCGCGCCGATGGACACCGCCGTGGACGGGACGGGCATGGAGTACGGGGGCATCACCCCCGTCGGTCTCCCCGCCGACTGGCCGTTGCTCGTCGACAGGGCCGTCGTCGACATGCCGTACGCCCTGATCGGCAGCGGCCGGCGCCGCGGCAAGCTCATCGCGCCGGGCAAGCTCTTCGCCGAACTCCCCGGCGCCGAAGTGGTCGACGGGCTCGCCGTCTGAACCCCTTCCGGGCCGGGCGCCGGGACGGGCCGTCTCACACGGGCCGAATCAGGTCACGCGGGCCGGCTCAGGTGACGGGTTCCGGCGCCGGGACCGGACCGGGCAGCGGGCCCGGCGACGGGTGCGGGGAAGGCCCCGGGGCGGGCGGGGGCACCGGATCGGGTTCGGGCCGGGGCGGCGCCGGAGGCACCGGGTCCGGTCCGCCCGGAGCCGGTACGGGGCCCGGCAGCGGCCCCGGAGCCGGACCGGGGCCCGGACCCGGCGACGGGGTGGGACTGGGAGGTACGGGGTCGTTCGGCGGGGTACCCACTGCTGCTCCTCTCGTCGGATGGGTCGCGTCCCACCGCGGCGGACGCTGCGGCGCGGACGCTTCACGGTGCGCGCCTACCCCCGTCGGCCGGTCGTAGACCCCGGCGGCGGCAGGGGCGCGGGTGTGCGTGTGGGTGTGGGTGTGACGGCAGGTGCCCGTGCGTCAGCAGCGTTCACCTGGGAAGGCGGCCGGGTATGCCGGAAACGATCAGTGGTTTCACCCGTTTCACCGCCCGGATCGCGCGACGCCGCCGCGAACCGGTCGCCGTCCAGGCCCTGCGTTCCACCGCTGCGGCCGTGATCAGTTACCTCGTCGCGCTCCGCCTGAGCAGCGAACCGACCCCGTTGACCGCACCCCTGACCGCCCTGCTCGTGGTGCAGGTGACCCTCTACTCGACGCTGAAGACCAGCGTCCGCAGAGTGAATTCGGTGGTCGTCGGCGTGCTGATCGCGATCGGTTTCAGCGTGCTGGTGGGCCTGACCTGGTGGAGCCTCGGCCTGCTCATCCTGGCCTCCCTGGTGGTGGGGCATCTGGTCCGTGTCGACGAGTTCGTCCCCGAGGTCGCCATCAGCGCGATGCTCGTCCTCGGTGTCACCCAGGTCGCGGACACCGCCTGGGACCGGGTCCTGGAAACGCTGATCGGCGCGGCGGTCGGACTGCTGGTCAACCTGCTCTTCGCACCACCCGTCTGGGTCGGCCCGGCGGGCGAGGCGATCACCGGACTCGCCGCGCGCATGAGCCGGCTCCTTGAGCACCTCGGTGAGGAACTCCCCGGCCCCTCCCACGCGTCCTCGGTGGAGCGGGCCACGGCCCGGCTGCACGAGGCACGCCTGCTCGACAACGACATCACCCAGGTGGACGCCGCCCTCCGGCAGGCCGAGGACAGCCTGCGCCTGAATCCGCGCGTCAAGGAGGGCCTGCTGTTCCGGCTGGTGCTGCGGACCGGCCTGGACACCCTGGAGATCTGCGCGGTCGTGCTCCGCGTGACCTGCCGGACGCTGACCGACCTGGCCAGGGCGCGCCCCGAAGGTCCGCTGCTCCCGGCCGGGACGACCGTCGCGCTGCGGGAGGTGTTCCGTCATACGGCCGTCGCCGTGGAGAGCTTCGCCCAGCTGATCACCGCGCAGGTCAGCGCCAACGCCGAAGAGGCGGAGACCCGCCTGGCCGGGGAGCTGGCCGTGGCCCGTGCGCACCGGGACCGGCTCGCGGGCCTGTTGCTGGCCGGTGCCCGGGAGGACCCGGCGCAGTGGCAGCTGTACGGCGCGCTGCTCACCGAGATCGACCGGGTCCTCGACGAGCTGGGCGTGGACAAGCGTTCCCAGCGACTGCTCGAGGAACTCGATCACCACACGCGTCGCACGCGGGGCACCGGCCGCCTGCGCGGGCTCCTGAGCCGCCGCCCCGCCGAGGAGGTGGCGACGAAGTGATCTCCGCCCTGCACGAATGCCCGTCAGGTGGGCCTCGGGGAAAGGGCGCTGTAAACGATTCTTTCTAAAGATACCTTTAGATCATGCCTGAGAACGCCGAGCCCCCACCGGGCGTGCCGCCGCGCACCGTCAGCCTGACCGACCCCCGGGCCCTGCGGGCGTACGCCCACCCCACCCGCATCACCCTCGTCGCCCTGCTCAGGCACAGCGGCCCCTTCACCGCGACCCGGGCCGCCGAGCTGACCGGGGAGTCGGTCGCCAGTTGCTCCTACCACCTGCGGACGCTCGCCAAGTACGGGCTGGTCGAGGTCGCGGAGGGCGGTCAGGGGCGCGAGAAGCCCTGGCGGGCGACCGCGCAGTTCACGCACTGGCCCGCGTACAGCGAGGACGTGTCCGTCGCGGCGGCCTCGGGCGCGCTGAACGCCGCTGTCCTGGAGCGGTACTTCGAGCGCGTGGTCCGCGCCCAGAAGCTGCGCCACGAGCTGCCGCGCGCGTGGCAGGAGGCGGAGCACTTCGGCGACACGATGCTGCACCTCACCGCGGAGGAGCTCGCCGCGCTCGGGGACCGGATCCACGAGCTGCTGGAACCCTACGAGGCACGCCACGCGGATCCCGCCCTGCGCCCCGAAGGGAGCCGGCCGGTCAACATCCTGCGCCTCGCCTTCGCCGACCGCGAGTTCCCCGAGGAGCACCTCGGATGAAGCGAGCCGTTGCCGCCCGCGTCCCCTCCCTGCTGCGCGAACTGACCTTCCGCCGCTACTGGACCGGCCAGACCGTCTCCCTGCTCGGGGACCAGATATCCCTGATGGCCATCCCGCTCGCGGCCGTCCTGATCCTCGGCGCCGACGCGGCCGAGATGGGCTGGCTCAAGACCGCCGAGCTGCTGCCCGCGCTGCTCCTCAACCTGCCCCTGAGCGCCTGGGCCGACCGCCTGACCCGGCGCCGCCGCGCGATGATCGCCGCCGACCTGGGCCGGGCGGCGCTGCTGGTCACCCTGCCCGTCGCCTACGCGCTCGACGCGCTCAGCCTGGGACAGCTCTACGCCGTCGCCTTCGGCGTCGGGGCACTGAGCGTCCTCTTCGAGGCGTGCAACTCCACCCTGTTCGCGGCACTCGTCCCCACCGAACGCTATGTGCAGGCCAATTCGCTGCTCAGCGGCAGCCGTTCGATGGCCTGGCTGGCCGGTCCCAGTGCGGGCGGCCTGCTGGTGCAGTCACTGACCGCACCCTTCGCCCTGCTCGCGGACGCGCTGACCTACGTCCTGTCCGCCGGCTGGCTCGCCCGCATCGCACCGGACGAGCCGGAGCCCGCCCCGGTCGGCAAGGGGCATTTCACCGAGGGTCTGCGCTGGCTCGTGCGCGAGCGCTCCATGCGGGCGATGTTCGCCATGGCGGGGACCATCCAGTACTTCAACTACATGTTCCACACCCTCTTCGTGCTGTACGCGACCTCCGAACTCGGGCTGAGCGCAGGCGTCCTCGGGGCGGTGCTCGGCGCCGGGGCCGTCGGCGGGCTCCTCGGCGCGGCGTGCAGCGGAGCGGTCGTCCGCGCCCTCGGCATCGGGCCGTCCGTGGTCGTCGGCTGCCTGGGGTTCACCCTGCCCCTGCTGCTGATCCCGCTCGCCCACGGCCCGCTCCCGGTGGTCATCCCCCTGCTCGTCCTCGGGGAGTTCCTCTCCTGCTTCGGCGTGATGATGCTCGACATCGGTGCGGGCTCGCTCCAGATGGCCCTGATACCCGAAGGGATACGAGCCCGTGTCCTGGGCGCGTACCGCACGCTCAATCACGGCTTCCGGCCGCTCGGCGCCCTCACCGGCGGTTTCCTCGGCACGGCGATCGGGGTGCGCCCCACCCTGTGGATCGCCACGGCCGGGGCGGTCCTCAGCGTGCTGTGGCTGCTGCCCTCGCCGGTCCCCGGCACCCGTGAGCTGCCGGGCGCCGAGGAGGACCGGACGACTGCCGATCCGGCCCCGGTGGGCGCCTCCGAGCACCGGGACGTGTGAGCACGGCCCCCTCGGGCAGCCCCGAGCGGTGCGTTCGCGCGGGAGGCCGAGCTCAAATCTTCCTCTGAACCCGGCCGCACCGGGATTGGCGCCCCCTTGACGGGACATCACCTCCGCAGCACGGCACGGGACAGCAGGCTGAGGGGCGCCAGGCGGCGGGGGGGGCAGTGGTGTTGGACATCTACGAGGTGGCGTTCCTGGCGGGCGGCCCGCAGCGAGTGGCGGAGGTGGCGCTGCTCGGGCTGCGGGAACGCGGGTGGATCACCGTGCTGGGCCCGCGCGTACGGGCCGAGCGGCGGGCGGAGGAACCTCCGGAGCATCCCGTCGAGCGCGCCCTGACGGGGCTGTGCCCGCGGGGGAAGGGCGTGGCCGTGGTGCTGACGGCCGTGGCCCGCGGGCCGGAGGTCGCCGAGATCCGGGGCCGGCTGCGCGCCGCCCGGCTGCTGGGCCCCGTACGCCCGCGCCCGAGCATGGCCGGGCGGCGCCGTCTCGCGGCCGCGCGGGCGGAGGGCGTGTGGCCCGCGTACGTCTTCGAGGGACCGCCCGCGGTCCCCGACCGGCTGCTGCGGCGCGTCATCCAGCAGGCGAACCCGCTGCCGAGCGGACTCGGCAGGACCCTCGTCCGGATGGGGAAGGCCCTCGACCGCGCCGACCACGACGACCACGGCCACGACGCCGGCCATGGCGGTGGCGACGGGCACGGCTGTGGCGGAGGCGGTGGCGGTGGCGGCGACTGAGCCGTGCAGCTCGGCCAGTGCTGCCCGGGCGGGCGCCGCACCCCCAGCTCGATCAGCCCACGGGCCGCCGGGGGTCAGTGCGGTCGCGGCGCCCCGGGGATCGAGGGCCCGGCGCAGCGCCGCGGTGAGGGAGGCGGGCGTCGGGCCGGTGGGCCGGGTGGGCACCGCCGATGCCGAACCGGTCCACGCGCCGGACGAAGCAGAACGGGTCGAACTTCTGCGGGACGACCACTTGGCGCGCACCGGTTGCGGCGGCGCCTGCAGTCCGGCGCGGGCACGTCGAGGTCAGCTCCACCCCAGCCGCGGGCAAGGAGCATGCGCAGGCCCAGGGCACGGGCACGGGCAGCTCCACGCGCCGGTCTGGAACACCTCCGGTTGCGCAGGTCCGGGCCGGACACGGCGCGCCGGGGAAGGTGTGGCTGCCCACGTCGCCGACCGGGGCGAGGCCGACGGCCGCGAAGCGGTCCGCGAGCGTGCCCTCGGGTGGCTCCCGCAGTTGCCCGGGCGGGGGCGGCGGTTCAGCCGTAGGTGATCGTGATCCGTTCGAAGCCCAGTGAGCGCAGCAGTCCTTCCAGCACCACCGTGGTGTTGCGTTCGGCGCGCTGGGTGAGTCCGCTGTCCTGCGCCGCCGCGCCGATGCGCTCCACCGCCAGCTTCTGCACGGCCTGCTCGCCCTGCGGGTTGCCGGAGAACAGATCGCCCAGGCGGTCCAGCAGTCCGCGCTGCTTGGAGACCGCGTACGAGCGCCCCGGGTCCAGTGCGGGAGTGCCGAGGACCGCGTGCGGGAGGCGGAGGACCGCTTCGGTGCGGCTGTCATCGACCGACACGGCCTTCTCGTCGAGGCTGCCCAGCTCCACGTACGCCGAGACGGAACCCGCGCCGACGTACAGGGTGCGGGTGCCGCGGATCGCGTCGGGCAGGAAGGCGGCGTCCTTCTCCAGGTCCACCACGACCTGGTAGTCGCCCGCCGAGCCTTCGAGGCGGCTCATGTCGCGCAGGGACTTGAGCACCGCCGGGCCGGTGCGGTCGTGGGTGCGGGTCTCGAAGAGGTCGCCCAGGCCGGGCAGGGAGAAGAGGCGGCCGGCGAGGACGAGGAGGGCGGCCACGACCACGAGCGCGACGGTCACCCGGCCCGCCCAACGCAAGGTCCGCCCCGGGCGCGGCGCGCGCTGGGGCTGCCGGGTCCGCTCCGTCGGCTGCTCCCGCTGGTCCTGCTGGTCCCGCTGTGTTCCTTGCGTCCGTTGCGGCCTGCCGGGTCGGGCGGACGGCTCGCTGTCGTTCGCGGAGGTCTCCATGAAGACCGGATGCCCCGTCACCTCATGGTCATCCCTTTCGGCTTGCGGCCCGGCGGACGGCGGGGGGCGTGCGGGCGCCGCCCGTGGGTACACGCCCCGCCAGAAGCCGAGCAGCGCGAACGCCAGGCCCGTTCGGGCCGCCCGACGACCCACGGAGCCACGCATGGACGAGACGAAGACCACCGCCGCACCACCGGCCCCGGCGGACCTCCGCCCTCCCGTACACCCGGCCCTGCGGGCAGCGGCCGTGCTGGTCGCCTTCGCCGGGACGGTCCTGTTCAGCATCGCCTTGGCGCGGGTCACCCTGGAGCCGTCCGCCGCCTCCGTCGACCTCGTGCACAGCAACGTCCGTCCGGGTGCCTCGATCGACGCCTACCTCGACGGGACGTCCGTCAAGGACGCGGCCAAGCAGCTCGGCGGGAACCTCCTGCTGGGCGTCCCGTTCGGTGTCCTGCTGCCCGTCCTGCTGCCGCAGACCCGGGGCCTGCTCCGGGTGGCGGTGCCCACGGCGCTCGTGATGACGCTCGTCGAGCTGATCCAGGGGGCGCTGGTCGCGGGACGGGCCTTCGACGTCGACGACGTCATCCTCAACACCACCGGCGCGCTGCTCGGGTACCTCCTGCTGGGCCGCCGTCTGGGCCGCGCCGTCCACCCCCGCCGCCGCCACTGGTGGCACCGCTGGACCCGACGGCCCGCCCGGCAGCCCGCCGCCCCGGTGCCGGCGGCCGCGGGCGCCGCTACCGGCACGGACGCCAACGGCCCGGCCGGCCGCCCGGCGCCCGGCTCACGGCTGCCGGCCTGGGGTGCGCGCTTCCTCAGGCCCGGCGGCCGCCTCCGGAAGTGACCCGCCGCCCTCACATGCGGTAGAAGGCCAGCGCGTTGTCGTGCAGGACCGCGTCCAGGTGCTCGCCCGCCGCCTCGGCGACGAGGTCGAGGTCGGCGTCGGCGAAGGGGCGCCGGGCGCGGGTCGAGGGCAGGTCGGAGCCGGTCATCAGGGCGGCCGGGTCGGCCTTCAGCACGGCCCGGATCACGTCGGCGACATCGAGTTCGACCCGGCCGAAGCCGGTGGCCTTGACGCGTACGCCGCGTTCGACGAGCGCCAGCAGGTGCGGCAGACCGTCCGCGTGCAGGCCGAGGTGGTCGATGCTCACCGCCGGGAGTGCGGCCAGCGTCGCGGCGAGTTCGGGCAGGTCGCGGGCATCGACGTAGAGCTCGGTGTGCATGCCCGCGACCTCGTGGGCACGCCGGGCCAGGGTGTCGAGGTGCTCCAGGGCCGCGGAGCCGCCGCGCCGCAGATTGAAGCGCACGCCGCGTACGCCGTGGCCGGCGAGGCGGAGCAGTTCCTCGTCGGGAACGTCGTGCGGGATCTGGGTGACTCCGACGAAGCCGGTACCGAGCCGGGCGAGCGCGTCGAGGAGGTAGCTCTGGTCGAAGCGCTGGAACGAACCCGACACGACGGCTCCGCCCGTGACGCCGAGCGCTGCGGTCCGCCCGCGGTACTGCTCGACGGTGAACTCCTCGGGCGTGTAGCCGTCGTTCTCGTACAGCGGGAAGCGGCTGTCGATCACGTGGAAGTGGGCGTCGAAGAAGGGGCGTCGATGCGTCACAGGGTTCTCGTTCTCGGTGCTCACGGTGTTCCTTCCCGAAGGCTTGGGCGCGGATGCCGATGCCGATGCCGATGCCGATGCCGATGCCGATGCTCAGTAGATGGTCCACGCCTCAGGCGGAAGGATGTGCCACCCGGTGGGTCATGACGCAAGACGGTTTCTCCGCCGTCGCTCCACTCAGCGCGTCCGCCACCTCGTCGTGAGTCGTCCCAAAACGCAGCGGCCCGACCCCACCCGCGGATCCACCGTCCACCGCGGCCTCTCACTCTCCGGCCGCGCTTCCCACCAGTCATGCGCGCCCCCGTGGTCACCCACGTCCGGAGCGGGTAGCGGGGCAGGCCCCCGGGCCTGTCTCTTGAATCTGTCCGTGAGATCGTCGTGCTCATGACGGAATCCTGGGTGATCGATGACGACAACCCTGTCCCGGTGTCGTCCGAGGTGGTGCTGGGAGCCGTTCGGGCGAGGATCGGCAGCGATCGGCTTGAGACCTGGCTTACCAGTCCGTCTGGTCGATCGCTGGCCTTCGTGACGAACACCCAGCGCGCGATGGTGGTGCTGTTCGATGGGGAGTACGGCGAGCAGCATGCGGTGGACCCAGGAGCGAGCGGATCGAGCGAGGGGTTCGTCCTCTCCAACGGGCAGCACGATGAGTACCCGGATGAGGACACCGTGCCGATCCGTGAGGCGTTCAGGCTCCTGGAGCACATCGTCGCCACGGGATCCTGGCCTGCCGACGCACGCTGGGTCGTCGATCGCTGAAGCGTCGGCCTGTCGCCGGACCCGAAGCAGAATGGCGGCGAGGTCCATCGCCGACCGCGAACCGGGTCGGCCGGCGACAACGGCTCGGTCCGTTCCCACATCGCATCAGTGATCACTCGTCGGGCAGACACGTCCGCTCAACTGACCAGCCGATCGCGAGACGAGCTCTACAGGGCGCGCTGCCAGGTCTGGCCGACGAGGTCGTGTCCGAAGCTGTGGTGGGCCTCTTCGGCGACGAGCTCGAAGCCCTGCTTCTGGTAGATGCGCCGGGCCGAGCCGAGCACGTCGTTGGTCCACAGGGAGATCGACTCGTACCCGGCCCCGCGGGCGAAGCGCAGGCACTCCTCTACCAGCCGGGCTCCCAGGCCGAGCCCGCGCGCCACGGGGTCGACGAGCAGCAGGCGCAGCTTCGCGGTGCGGTCGTCGCCGCGTACGCAGAAGACGGAGCCCGCCCGGACCCCGTCGACCTCGGCGATCCACGCCGCCTGCGGGCCGGGGTCCTGCTGCTGCGCGTAGTCGGCCACGATCCGGGCCACGAGCGCCTCGAAGCCGGTGTCCCAGCCGAACTCCCGGTCGTAGAGCTCGCCGTGCGCCATCACGACCCAGCCCAGGTCACCGGGCCGGTCCAGAGGCCGGATGACCACCTCACGCTCTGCCATGACGTCCGTCCTCACTCACTTTTTCACTGAAACGACTGTTTCAGTAGACTAGCCCGGTGACCCGATCCACGACAAACCCCTCGCCGCGACAGCAGGAGCTGCTGGAGGCCGCCTATGCCTACGCCCTGCGCAGCGGCCTCGCCGACCTGTCCCTGCGCCCGCTCGCCGAGGAGATCCACTCCAGCCCGCGCGTACTGCTCTACCTGTTCGGCAGCAAGGACGGCCTGATCCGCGCCCTGCTCGCACGGGCCCGGGCCGACGAGCTGGCGCATGTCCAGCGGCTCGCCGACGCGCAGCACGGGCCGGGAGGGCTGCACGCCGCCGCCCTCGAACTGTGGCGGTGGCTGTCCGACGGAGCCCACCGCGGCCTGCTGACCCTGTGGGTCGAGAGCTACGCCCGCTCGCTGACCGACCCGGAGGGGCCCTGGGCCGGCTTCGCCCGCGACACGGTCGGGGACTGGCTCGCGCTGCTCGCCGACGCCCAGCCCGCCGACACCCGGGACACCGGGGCCGCACTCGCCGAGCGCACCCTCGTGCTGGCCGTCCTGCGCGGCGCGCTGCTCGACCTCCTCGCCACCGGCGACACCGCCCGCACCACCGAGGCGGTCCGTCTCCAGCTGGACGGGGAGGCGTGCACCGGCCCCGCACACGGGGACTGACCGGCCGTCAGAGCGGCCGTCGGTCGAACCGCTCCCGTGCGTGCCGGTGGTTGGCCCGGATGATGAGGAGGATGGCCAGGACCGGCCAGACGACGGCGACGAAGAGCACCGTCACGCCGGCGAGCAGGACCAACGGCAGGGCCGCCCGGCCGTAGGCGGCTGCCGAGACGCGCAGGCTGCTCACGGTGCCCGGCCGGCATCGCCGGGCACCCGCGGCAACGGGGCCGGACGCCCCGGGGCGGGCACCGGCCCGTGCTCGCTGCGGCTGCACCGTCGGCTTCGGCTTCGGCCGGTGCCCTGCGCGGCCCGTGTCCTTGTCGCCCACCCTGTTGGCCTCCCCCGACGGCTTGCTCGTCCCTCCTTGGTCGGGCCGCGCCTCGGAAGAGTTCAGCTCCGGGACGGCTCCGGAAACGGCCCCTGGAACGGTCCCGGGCACGGACCGTTAGCGTCCTCGGCATGACCTCACGAACCCTGCGCGCGACCGAGGCCGACGGCACCTCCTGGGACGATCCCTCCGAGGACCGACTGCACGACCTGCTGGCCGACATGAACCTCACCTGGCGGTACGTCATCGTCGACCGGCTGGACCTGGAGCCCGCCGGCCAGCACTACATGCAGGTCTACCTGCATGACGACCTCGGCTACCAACTGGAGTACAGGGAGGGCGGGCCGCAGCAGCACTACCAGGCACGGGTGCCGCGGCAACCCGGGGTGTTCGGCCTGGAACCCGTGGCCAAGGTCCTCCAGGACTGGGCCTTCGGGCGGCCCGGCTGGCGCGAAGCGCTCCCCTGGCTCCCGTGGCCCGGCCCGGAAGCACCGCAGTGACCCTCGTCGGACTCAGCCCAGCTGCGTGACGAGGGCGCGGCAGGCGCGCTGCAGCGCCTCGTCGTGCGAGATGTCCGAGTAGCGGCCGCCACGGCGGGCCAGGGCGAGCTCCGCGCGGATCCGGGGCAGGGCCGGCGCCGCGGCGGCGCCCATCCTGGCCAGGCACTCCACGGCTGCGTTGGCCGTGGCACCGTTCGACTCCCAGGCCTCGACCAGCGCCCGCACGACGGCCGGGCCCTCCACCTCGCCGCCGATGTCCCACAGGCCGGTCGCCGCGTGGACGCGGGTCCACTCGTACTCGTCGTCCAGCATCTCCCGCAGCCGCGGCAGTGCCCGCGCGGCGGGCGGCCCGATCCGGCCGAGCAGCTCCGCCGCGTTCCAGCTCAGCGCGGAGTCGAGCACGTCGTCCACCAGCGGCACGATCTCGTCCCGGTCGCCGGTGACGACCCACAGCAGGGCCAGCGCGGCGATCCTGACGTCCTGGTCATCGGCCCTGGCCAGGGGACGGATCACGGCGAGGTCGGGTGCCGCGCGGGGCCCTGCTGCGGCGAGCGTGGCGAGTGCCTTCAGGGCCGTGACCGCGGCGCCCCGCTGTGCGAGGCCCATCGCCGCCGTGAGGGTGTCCGTGATCGCAGGGACGGCCGCCGGGTCGCCGAGCGCGGCCAGGGCGGACAGCAGGGTGCCCGCGCCCGTCCCGGGCCACTCGTCGGAAAGGTCGACCTCGCCCAGGCGGTCGCACAGCCTCGGCACCAGTTGCTGCGCCGCCTGCGGCAGCCTGCCCGCGACCTGCACGGCACGCCAGGCGTCGACCCCGCTGTCCAGGGCCGTCAGCAGCCCGGGCAGGGCCCGTACGTCACCGAGCTCGGCCAGCGCGAGGACCGCCTCCTGGTGGGCCCGGCGGAGCAGCGGCTTCGGCGTGGCCCACACGTCCGGGCCGTGCGCTGCCCGCTGCGCGAGGACGTACGCGGCGAGGGCCTCGCGGGCAGGCCCGGCGACGGGGTGGCAGGCGCTGAGGGCCCGGGCCGCTTCGGCGGCGGTGTACGGGTCGTCGGGAAGGAGGTGCTCGGAGACGAGGAGCAGGAGCGCGGTGTGGTCGCCGCGCCAGGACTGTACGAGGTCCTTGCTCATCCGTATCGCGTCGTAGCGGGATCCGGGGTCCGGGCTGCGCAGTTGCTCGGCGAGGAGGGCCGTGCGCTCGGACACCCGGGAGCCCAGCACGGCGTGGAAGGTGTGCAGCAGGTCCGTGGTGGGCGCGTGGACACGGTGGTGCCGGTCGAGTTCCTCGAAGGCGGCAGCGATCTGCGGCGGCACGTCGGCCGCCGGGGTCGCGGCCGGGGCCGGGGTCGGGGTCGGGGTCGCGTCCGCGGCCGGGGTCGCGGTCTCGTCCGGGGCCGCGGTCTCGTCCGGGGCCGCGGTGCGGTCGTCCGGCTCGTCGACCGCCGGGGCGGCTCCGGCGGCCCGGAGCAGGCCGATCGCCGCCGGTACGACGCCTTCGCCGATGTCCTGCGGGGCGCAGCGGGCCCGGTGGACGAGGGCGGCGAGCCGGGTCGTGGGGTCAGCTGCCGCGTCGGCGGCCAGCGCCGTGAGCCGGGCCGTGGCCGCGACCAGGGCTGCCGGCAGGCGCAGGGCCAGCGTGGCCATCGTCTCGACGACCAGGAGCCGTTCGGTGGTTCCGTGCGCGAGGGGCAACCGGTCACCGAGCAACGCGACGGCACGGTCGGCGTCCTCAAGGAACAGCCCGAGCGCCGGAACGGCGGCCTCGCGCGTACGGGGATCGGCGTCGCCGGCGAGGCGGACGAAGTCCTCCACGTGCGCGCGCATCGCGTCCACCGCGGCGGTCACGTGGTCCTCGGGCTGGGCGCCGTACCGGTCGTCATACGCGCAGTGCTCAAGGGCGTTGCTCCCGATGCTGACCAGCAGCTGGACGATCGGGGCGCGGTCGGGTGCGGCGGGGTCCGCGGCCAGGGCGAAGAGGAAGGGCAGGCTCGCCGTCGTGCACGCGTACACGTCGCCCTGGTGGTGGACCGCGCCGTAGTACCTGCTCAGCGCCTTGCGGCGGACCTCGGCGTCAGCAGAGGCCAAGGCCGCCAACAGCTCCGGAACCTCGTCCGCCGGGCCGTACGCGTGGTCCGTCGCGGACCAGTCGAAGTCATCGAGTTCGATCATGGGCTGCACTATGCAGGGGCGCACTGACAGCGCGGCGGCGCAGGGGGCTTGGGTTCCGCCAGGGCTCCGCCGGAGGGTCAGCCCGGGTCGGCGCGGCTGGGGGGCGGGGCGCCGGGTTCAGCCGCCCGGGCGCGGGAACGGACGACGTCCGGGTACCAGTTCGTGAAGCGCACGGCCGCGAGGATGGCGCCGATCTGGATGATCCAGCCGGTCCAGAGGTTGGCGGGATCGCGCAGGACCAGGTCGCTGTAGGCACCGGCAACCGCCGCGACCAGGAACGCCAGTCCCCAGGCCCCGGTGATCAAGTAGTTGGTGCGCAGGAAGGCCGGGGTGTGCCAGAAGCGGCTGTCCACCTGCTCGCGTGCGTACTGGAGCGTGAAGGGGATCCCGACGGCCATCGACCCGAAGGCGATCAGCACCAGGGCGATGTTCGACACCTCTCCGGCATACGTCTCCAGCCAGCGGTGCGTCCCGGCTCCCACCACTGCTCCGATCACGGCCAGTACGGCGAAGAACACCAGGTCGGAGAGTTCGAGGATCTTCCAGGAGCTCCCCCGGTGCAGGGCCCGCCCGCCGATCACGAGGAGCAGCGTCGTGACGAGGGCCAGGCCCACCGCGAGCTCGAACCGGCCCGGGCCGACCATGACCGAGAAGATGATCCACGGGGCCATGCCTACCACGGGGCTGTTCAGCGCGCGGGCCGTCCACCCGCCGGACCGGGAAGGGGCCTCGGATCCCATGCGCGGGCCTCCGTTCGCAGGTCTCCTACCAGGCTGCCCCCGGCTCCCGGTCGCCGCGACACGAGCGGACCGTGATCCGCCCGGGGCGACAGGGCGGCCCCCGTCCGACTGCGCCACGAGGCGATGCGATGCGATCATCATGGCCGGGCCGGACCCCGAGCGGCCCGTACGCGAGCCGGCGCGCCCGCGTCCGCCACCGCCACCGCCACCGCCACCGCCACCGCCACCGCCACCGCCACCGCCACCAGCGAAGGGCTCCGCACCCCATGGGACGCCTGCCGGCCGGCACCGACCGCGACGAGTTCCACGCTCTCGTCGTCAGGACCGACCACGACAGCGAGCAGGCGTGGCAGGCCGTCATCGCCGAGCTCATGCAGCCGTGGGGCGACCGGGACTACGAGCCGCTCGTGCACTTCGTCGACGACCCCGCCTGGGCCGGGGCGACGGTCGACGAGGTCCTCGTAGCGGCCGCCGCGGACGAAGACCTGTGCGTCGTCTTCGTCGCAGACTCCGTGACCATGGGCTCCGCCCACCACGGCCTGCTGGCGGTGACCACCGTCCCGGCGGAGGAATACGAGAACCTCGAAGAATACGAAGAGCTCCGCGAGCTCGGACGGGAGTTCCGCACGGTCCCGGCCGGCGTCCACGACATCCACGCGAACCTGTCGATCGCCAACCTGGACTTCGAGGACTTCGCGGCTGCGGCCCGTGAAGCCCCCGGCAGGGTGTTCCGCTCCCTCTGACCCGCAGGGGCCACGGCCCTTCCTCACGCATCCGGGACCGGCCCGCCGGCCGCCGCGTCGCCGGTCGACGTCCGGACGCCGCCGGATGGCTGCGGGTGGGGCTACGGTGCCTCGTATGACGCACTGGATTCACGGCCCCTTTCCGGGGCACGAGGTGAACGTGATCTTCTCCAGGGGGATCCCCCTGGAGACGCTCCTGCGCGGGCTCTCCGGCATGCGGCGGGAGCCGATCGTGTACCGGGAGAAGGACGGTTGGTGCTGCCTGGTGCACGACATGCACAACGGGGAGGCCGGCGACTACGACGCCGTCGACTACCGGCGGCTGTGCCCGGACGGCGGTGAGATCCTCGCCTTCGTGACCGAACCGTGCAGCGCGAAGGCACACGGCCCGTGGTTCACGTACTGCCGCGACGGAGAAGTGGTCACCGCCTTCAGCTTCGAGAACGTGATCGAGCCGGTGGGTGCGGATCCCGATCCTCTGGCAACCGCCCTGGCCGCGGGCGTACCGGTCGGCGGCGACGACTTCGAGTCCCGGTACGGGGGCGGGTACGGGTCCGAGGAGCGGATCGTCCGGACCATCAGCAGCCACTTCGGCCTGCCCGAACTGACCATCACCCCTGTGGAGCCGTAGGCACCTAGGGGCCGTATTCGGCGTCGGGGTCGGCGTCGGCCAACACCGCCACACCCAGACGGAGCTAGGCAAGGCTTGCCTAAAATTACCTAGGGTGCGGGCATGAAGAAGATCATCCACGTGCTGACGGCAGTGGTTGCCGGATTAGTCCTCGCCGCACCCGGCACCCTCACCACCCCCGCCGCGGCCGCGACCTCTCCCTCGGGCGGCTCCCCGCGGCGCGAACTCCCCCGGCCCACGGGCGCCTTCGCCGTCGGGCGG
Organism: Streptomyces xanthophaeus; assembly: GCF_000725805.1. Classification (GTDB taxonomy): domain Bacteria; phylum Actinomycetota; class Actinomycetes; order Streptomycetales; family Streptomycetaceae; genus Streptomyces; species Streptomyces xanthophaeus. The sequence goes on from NZ_JOFT01000008.1 coordinate 162,255, forward strand.
GACACGCTCCACCTCGTGGACGGGGAGCGCAAGGACCCCTGGGTGCCCACGGCCGACCGGGAACTCCTGCTGACCCTGTACTACCCGGCGCTCGCCCGCACCGGAACCCCCGCCCCCTACATGGCCGTTCCGGAAGCCGAGGCGCTGCTCACCGACCGGGGGCAGCTCGGCGAGTTCGCCACGCCCGAGCGCGTCGCCGCCACGCGTACGCACTCCCGTACCGGTGCACTGCCCCGGGCCGGGGCGCACCGCTACCCGCTGGTCGTGCTCTCCCCCGGCTTCACCCTGCCGCGCTCCTCGCTGACCTCCCTGGCCGAGGACCTCGCCAGCCGCGGCTACGTCGTGGCCGCGGTGGACCACGCGTACGAGTCGGACGGCACGGTCTTCCCCGGCGGACGGGTGCTCACGTGCAAGGCCTGCGAGCAGGTGTTCCCCGACGGGTCGCTGCACCGGGTCTCCGACGGCCGGGCCCGTGACGTGCCGTTCGTCCTGGACCGGCTCACCGGCCCGCACTCCGCGTGGCGGTACTCGTGGCTGATCGACGCCCGGCACGTGGGCATGGCCGGGCATTCCATCGGCGGCGCGGCGGCCTCCGCCACCATGGCCGCGGATCCGCGCGTGGACGCCGGGGTGAACATGGACGGCACCTTCTTCACCCCCGTGCCCGAAGCCGGTCTCGACGGGCGGCCGTTCCTGATGCTCGCCGGTGATCCGGCCCTCCTGCCGCCCGACTTCCCCGACACCTCCTGGGAGGACACCTGGCCCCGGCTGGACGGCTGGAAGCGCTGGCTGACCGTCACGGGGGCGGGCCACCCGGCCTTCACCGACTGGCCCGTACTCGGCGACGAAGCGGGCTACTCCCATCCCGAGACCCCGCTCTCGGGCATCCGCAGCCAGCAGATCACGCGGGCGTACGTGGGCGCGTTCTTCGACGTCCACCTACGGGGGCTGCCGGCGCCGCGTCTGGACGGGCCGAGCGCGGCCGACCCGGAAGTCGTGTTCCACCGCAGCTGAAGCCGCCCGGGGGTGCGCTCCGCTGCGCGCACCCCCGTCACCGCCGTCACCGCGACCATCGGGTGATGGAACGGATCGGCCTGCCGGCACCCTGCGTCGGCGGCCCGGCCGGGCACCCCGGCGGCCGTCGCCCGTACCGGCCTGCGAGAGTGACGGCATGCTGCTGATTCCTGAGAACACCCTGTTCGTCCGGGGTGCCACCCCCGTACTGCTGCTCGCCGACGCCCCTGTGCACGCGTACCTGCCGGTGCTCTCGGCGCCCGACGGAAGGGTGCCCGCGTGCGAGGGCTGGAGCGTCGTTCCCAAACTCACCCTGTGCGTCGTGGACGGCCCGGGAGAGACCGGGATCATCATCCCCGCGCTGGCCGCACCGGTGGTCGACGGGGCCGGCGGGACCCTGGAGCCCGGCGAGATGGCCGACTGGTGCACGGACGCCGACGCGGCCGGCGGTGTGGTCGTCCTGTCCCTCGAAGAGCTGCCCGAGGAGCTCGACTGGGACCACCTGCTGGGCTCGGGCACCGCCCGCGGCGGGTTCGTGCCGGCGCTCTCCTGAGCCCTACTCACCGACGCCGACCTGAGCGGCGACGGAGAAGTCGGTGATGGCGCAGCCGTCAGGCCGCTCGGCCTGCCGGGGTGACCAGGACCAGCGGGATCTCCCGGGCCGTCGCGGTGCGGTAGGCCTCGTACGACGGCATCGCGGCCACCACCGTCGGCCACAGGCGGGCCGCCTCGGCCGTCGTGGCCGGACGCGCCGTCGCGGCGAAGGCGGACGAGCCGACCCCGGCCAGCCTTGGCTGCCGGGGCTGCCGGAGCTGCCGGCGTTACCGAGGCCGGACGGTCAGCCGTGCCATACCCCGGTCGCCGCGGTGGTCCGTACGTAGTCGGAGAAGTCGCGGGGTTCGCGGCCGAGGGCTCGCTGGACCCCGTCGGCGAGGTCGGCGAAGCGCCGCTCGCCGATCCAGCCGTACAGCGTGTTCAGCAGGTCGGTGTAGTCCGGCGGAAGACCCTGCTGGGCGGCGTACTCGGTGAACTCGGCGGGCGGCAGGTGCCGGTAGGCGATGTCCCGGCCGGTGGCCCGGGCGATCTCGTCGGCCACTGCGTCCATGCTCAACCGGCGCGGCCCGGTGAGTGCGTAGGCCTCTCCCGCATGGCCGTCCTCGGTGAGCGCCGCGACGGCCACGTCGGCGATGTCCTCGGCGTCGACGAAGGGCTCGACCCCGTCCCCGGCCGACATCACCAGGTCACCTGCCAGCAACTGGCCGCGGAAGAAGGGGTCCTCGCTGAAGTTCTGCGAGAACCAGGACGGCTTCAGGATCGTCCACGCGGTGCCGGATTCGCGCACGGCCCGCTCGGAAGGGAGCTTCTCCTGCCCTTCCGGCACCACCCAGTCGCGGGCGGACAGCAGTACCAGCCGCTCGACGCCGCCGGAGGCGGCGAGCTTGGCGAAGGAGCCGAGGGACGTCGCGGCGTCGGCGACCTGCGAGTCGACGAGGTAGGCCGCGCGGACCCCTTCGAGTGCGGGCTCCCAGGTGTTCTCGTCGTTCCAGTCGAATGCAGTGGTGCGGGTCGTCCCCTTGCGGGAGGCAGCGCGGACCTCGTGTCCGCGGCGGCGCAGACCCGCGGCCACGCGGCGTCCCGTCTTGCCCGTGCCGCCGAGTACCAGAATCGGATGTGTCGTCATGCCTCCAGTCAACCCGCCCTCGGTGAGCCGCAGAATGGTCCAGCCGCTCATCCCGATGTCTGAGCGTCCAACACCGTCTAGGCTCGCCCCATGGATGCGTTGGCGAGCCTGCTGTACGAAGTGCGTTCCGACGGTGCGCTGTTCAGCCGGAGCATCATGTCCCCGCCCTGGTCGGTCCGGTTCGCCGACCGCACCCCGCTCACCTTGATCACCATGCTGCGCGGGGAGGGCTGGGTCGTTCCCGGCGGGGACGAGGCGCCCGTCGCGCTCGGCCAGGGAGACGTGGCCATCGTGGTGGGGGCGGAGCCCTTCACCCTCACCGACGACGCGGGCCTGTGCACGCCGCCGCTGTACGTGGTGCACGGCCCCGACCACTGCACGACGGCAGACGGCGCGGAGGTCGGCGAGGACCTCATCCTGGGTCTGCGCACCTGCGGGACCAGCCTGGACGGGCCCTCCGTACTGCTCACCGGCAGCTACCACGTCGGCGGCCGGGTCTCCGAACGGCTGCTGAGCGCGCTGCCCCGGGTCCTGGCGGTGCGCCACGGGGGCACGCCCGGACCGATCCTGGAGCTCACCGCGCTGGAGATCAGCCGGGACGACCCGGGCCAACAGGCCGTGCTGGACCGGCTCCTGGACCTGCTGTTGCTGTCGACGCTGCGGGAGTGGTTCGCCGGCCCGGAGGCCGATCCGCCGGGCTGGTACCGGGCGCTGGGCGACCCCGTCGCGGGCCGCGCCCTGCGGCTGATCCACGAGCGGCCCGCACGGCCGTGGACGGTGACGGCCCTGGCCGAGGAGGCGGGGGTCTCGCGGGCCACCTTCGCCCGCCGTTTCAGTGACCTGGTCGGCCAGCCGCCCATGGCCTACCTGACCGACTGGCGCCTGGCCCTGGCGGCCGACCTGTTGGTGCGTACCGAGGCGACGGTGGAGTCGATCGCCCGGCAGGTCGGTTACCGCAGCGCCTTCGGGCTGAGCGTGGCCTTCCACCGCGTGTACGGCACCCGCCCCAGCCAGCACCGGAACGCGGCCTCAGGCATGGCGGGTTGAGGGATGAGGGGAGGTTCCGGTCCCTTAGGCTTCCGTTGATCGTTTTTCGGCGTCGGGGGCACGGAACATGAACAAGTGGGGATCGATCGTGGGCGTGACGGCGCTCGCACTGCTCGCCGTGGGATGCGGGTCGGGCAAGGACGCCGTGGGTGCGGGCCCGGTGGGCGAGGGCGGCACGCCGGGAGCCCGGAGCGGTGATCCCGCGGCTTCGGCCCTGGCGGCCCCGAAGCCGTCCCAGAAGGCCGGCGAGCTCGGCGCCGATCCGGGTACGCGGTACACCCGGGTCGCTTTCCCGCAGATGGAACAGCTCACCTGCGACGAGGGAGACGGCGGCTTCCGCTACGGCAGCGGTCATGACATGCGGGTGTCCGGCGTCGACGAACTGCCGGCCCGCAAGGATTCCACCGAAGGCGCCGAGATCTCGTGCTTCGGCTTCCCCCGCATCAAGCTGAGCAAGGGCACCAGGACTGCGGTCGCACCGGATCTCGTCGCGCGGACCAAGCTGTTCGACGACGTGGCGGATCCCAAGGACGCGCTGGAGAAGGCCTTCGAGAAGTCCCTCCCGGCCGATGACGACGACCGGGTGCGCGTGGGCGGGCCGACGGCGGTCACCACCGAGACACTGGTGATGAAGTGCCAGGAGAACGTGGCCGACAGCTTCCCCATGACCACCTGCCTCTGGGCGAACTACGGCGCGGTCGGTGCGATCGACTACTTCCCGCCCGGCGGTGAGCACTTCTCCATGCACCAGGCCGTCGAGCGGACGAAGGAGTTCGTCGGCAGCGCGCTGAAGGCGCCCGGCGGCGGCTCCTGACCGGCACCCCTCGTAGGCGGTCCCGGTCCGGGTCATGCCGGGGTCGGCTCGGCGGGCGGCAGTGACCAGTGGAAGGGGAACTGCGCCGAGCCGGTGGCCTCGACCCACTCCAGGCGGCTCTCCACGACCGCCCGCCGCGGCGGGGGGCACGCCGTACGGAGCCGGGTCAGCAGGGCACGGAGCCGGAGCAGGGTCATCGGGGACTGGGCGGCGGCGACCATGACGTCGTCGACCGCCTGGCGCACGTACTGCTCCCAGGTCGGGACGCGGACGATCAGCCGTGCCGCGCCCTGCGCGTCGGTGAAGGTGCCGATCGACAGGTCGCGGCCGGACAGCCGGGTCAGCAGGTCCTCGGTGTGGTCCAGCGTCTGCACCGCGGTGGCGGGGTCGTTGACCGCCGGGGACAGGGCGCGCAGCGTGATGTCCGTGAGGAGGCGCAGCGGCAGCCCGGCGTCCTGGTCGAAGGTGCGTTCCAGGCCGGTCAGGACCGAGCCGAGCACCTCATCCGGAGCCAGGTTCCCTCCGTGGGCCCGTGCGATCAGGGTGCCCGCGGAGAGGAGGGAGCCGATGGGCGCCTCGATGGTGACGAGGCTGCCGTGCCGTGCGGCGGCCGCGGCGAGGGCGGGTACGTCGATCTGCTGGAGGACGGCCGCCTTGCCGGGCCACCGGACTTCGAGCGGGGCGTCCGTACCGCCCGCACCGTCCGTACCGCCCGCACCGTCCGTACCGCCCGCACCGTCCGTGCCCGGTACCGGGCGGTCGGCGGGCGGGCGGGAGCCGGGTGCGTACGGGCGCGCGTAGAGGGCGTCGAAGAGGCGGCGGCCGCGCTCGCTGACCGCGTCGAGGACGGCGGCGAGCTGGATCGCGCTGAACGCCCTGGACTGCAGGGTGCGCACGAAGACGAGCGTGAGCAGGGCGCACAGCACGGTGGCCACCGGGACGGCGACGGTGACCTCGGTCTTCTTGCCCATCGACAGTCCCGCGGTCACCGAGAAGATGAAGACGCCGACGACGAAGGCGAAGGTCCGCCACACGATCGGGTCGTCGCGGAACAGGACGAGGCGGGGCGTGAAGGTGCTCGCCGAGAACTGGATGACCAGGAAGAGCATCGAGTAGATGATGGCGACCAGGCTGACGACGCCGAAGCCGATGCTGAACACGAGCGTCACCACCCGCGCGACCTCGACCTGCGGCCCCACGGAGATGCGCGGTACCAGCAGCCCGAGGACCAGGCCCACGACCGCGCAGACGAGCTGCGCGAAGTCCCGGCGCATCGCGCGCGTGGGGTGGTGGAAGGGGGTGCCCCTGCGCCGCCGCATCCCGGACCTGCGGAGCGCGGGCACCTCAGCCGAGCCGGGCATGCGGCCTCCTTCAACGGGTGCCGAGGGGGTGGTGCTGGGTGGTGCCAGTGAGTGATGCAATCACGGGCACCGCGAGCCCGAGTGGCGAAATGCCGGATACATCACTGTTTCCGTCATGGTTCTGCTGAAGGGCGGTCGCCGCCGCCGGTAGCAGCCTTGGAGGAGAACCGTCGTGTCCGAACCGCAGGACCGGCCGCGCCGGTTCGCCGTACCCGGCTGGATGCGCCGGCACACTCCCCTGCTGGGCCGCGTCCTCGGCCAGTTCGCGGCGGTCAGGGTCCTGGACTGCGCCACCCGGCTGGCCGCCCAGGCCTTCCTCGGGGCGCTGCCCTGCCTCTTCGTCATCGGGGCGCTGGCACCGGACTGGCTCCAGGAGCAGCTCGTGTACTCCATCCGTGGCGCGCTCGGGCTCCAGGACGCGGCGCTGGACCAGGTGCGGGCGGTGTACGACGCCACCGACCCCACCGCCGTGGCGAGCACCAGCGGCGTGGGCGTGATCGTGACCCTGGTCTCCGCGACCGCGTGCAGCCGGGCGTTGCAGACGACGTGCGAACGCTCCTGGCACCTGTCCAAGACCGGGGCCAGGCTCGCCGCCTGGCGCTGGCTGGCCTGGCTCCTGGTGTGGCTCACGGCGCTGTTGTTCCAGGGGCCGCTCCAGACCGCCTTCGGCACCAGCCGCGCCGTCGGCTTCCTCATCGCGGCGGTCGCCGGCATCTGCCTGTGGTGGTGGACCCAGCACCTGATGCTCGGGGGCCGCGTCCCGTGGCTGCCGCTGCTGCCCGGCGCGGTGCTGGCCGGGCTGGGGGTCCAGCTGCTGGTCCTGGGGTCGAGGATCTACATGCCGCGGGCGGTGGAGCGCAGCCTCCGGGAGTTCGGCCCCCTCGGCTCCGTCTTCGTCCTGCTCTCCTGGCTGATCGGGCTCTTCTTCGTCATCACGACGGCCGTCGCCGTCGGGTACGTGCTCGCTCACGAGCCCTGGGCGGCCAGGCGGCTGCACACCCCGGCGGCTGCGGACGAACCGAAGAGGGCCGCCCCCGGGGCGGACGACCCCACGGAACCCGCCGGGCCGGCCGGGTGAACCGCGCGGTCGGGCCGGTCGGGTGAGACGTCCCGGTCGGGCCGGTCGGGTGAGACGTCCCGGTCGCGCGAGCCGGGCCGGGACCGTACGGGCGCCCGTCCGCAGCCCTCCTACGGGGGGTCCTGGGCGGACTGCACGCCCGTCACACGCTTTTCATACCCCGTGCATGGTCTGGGACGGGCGCGGCTTCCATGATCGTCGCAGCGCCCATCCGTCCCCGCCCGCGAGGAGCAGCCCCATGTCCAGCCGCCGTACCTTCCTGACCGGCTCGGCCGCCGCGCTCGGTGCGGCCGCCGGCGTCCCGGCCGCCGCCGCGGCTCAGGTGCCGGGCGCGCCGGACGGCGCCGGAGCGGCTGCGGGAGCCGCTTCCGAGGCCTCTGCCGGTACGAGGCCGCCGAACATCGTCGTCGTGCTGGCCGACGACCTCGGCTACGGCGAGCTCGGCGCCTACGGGCAGAAGCTGATCGCCACGCCCCGGCTGGACCGGCTCGCCACCGAGGGGCTGCGCTTCACCGACGCCTATTCCACGGCCGCCGTCTGCGCCCCGTCCCGCGCCTCCCTGCTGACCGGACTCCACACCGGCCACTCCACGGTCCGCGCCAACCCCGCGGCGGCCCAGGGCTCGCTCACCTCGGCCGACACCACCTTCGCCGAGGTCCTGCGCGCCCGCGGCTACCGCACCGCGGTGATCGGCAAATGGGGTTTCGGCCCGGAGGCCGCCGGCCAGGACAGCCACCCGGCGGCGCGCGGCTTCGAGGAGTTCTACGGCTACATCGACCACAGCCACGCCCACCAGTACTACCCGCAGTACCTGTGGCACAACGACGCCAAGGAGACCATCGCGGCCAACGCGGGCGGCGCCAAGGCCGTCTACGCCCCCGACCTCCTCGAACAGCGCGCCCTGGACTTCATCGACGACAACGCGGCGCAGCCGTTCCTCCTGCTGCTGACCCCGAACGTCCCGCACGCGCCCAGCGACGTCCCCGACACCAGCGCCTACGCCGGACGCACCTGGTCCGCCTCGAACAAGGGCCATGCGGCCCAGGTCAGCTACTTCGACTCGCTCGTCGGCAAGGTGGTCGACCGGCTCCGTGCCCTCGGCCTGGAGCAGGACACCGTCCTGCTCGTCACCAGCGACAACGGCCCGCACGAGGAGGGCGGGGTCGATCCCGACCTGTTCGACGCCAACGGGCCGCTGCGCGGCTACAAGCGCAACCTGTACGAGGGCGGCGTACGCGTCCCGCTCATCGCCTGGGGACCGGGCCGGGTGCGGCAGGGCGCCAGCAACCGCATCACCTCGCTGACCGACGTCCTGCCGACCCTCGCCGAACTGGCCGGCGCGCCCGCCCCCACGGACGTGGACGGGCTCTCCGCCGCGCCGCTGCTCGGCGGCAGCGCCGACTCGGCCCGCCACGGCCACCTGTACTGGTTCCGCGACGAGCGCGGAGTCACCAGCCGCGCCAACGCCCAGGACAACAAGCGCGCCACCTGGCTCGCCGAGGCGGTCCGCCAGGACAACTGGAAGGCCGTGCGCTTCGCTCCCCAGCGCGACCACGCCCTTCCCGACGCTCAGTGGCAGGTCGAGCTCTACGACCTGGCCACCGACCTGGGCGAGACGCGCAACGTCGTGGACAAGCACCCGGCCAAGGTGACCGAGCTGGTGGCGCTGATGCGCTCGTCCTGGCAGGACACCTACACGCGGATCCCGTTCGGTACGCGGCTGACGCTGCCCCCACTGGCCGTCCCGGGCCAGGCGTTCACCGTGACCGCCACGCTGGCCAACGGATCCGCCCGGCCGTGGACCACGGCCGCCCTCGTCCTGCGCGCCCCGGCCGGCTGGACCGTCACCCCGGCCTCGGCGAACACCGCCGAACAGCTCGCCGCAGGCGCCCGGCTCACCGCCTCCTGGCAGGTCACGGCGCCCGCGGACGCCGCTGCCGCCCGGAGCTGGGAACTCACCGCGGAGGGCAGCGCCGTCACCCCGGCGGGCCCGGTCCGCTACCCGGCGACGGGCAGCGTACCGACCCCGCCGCCCGCGCCCACACGCAGCTCGTACCTCTCGGACCTCACCTGGATCAGCGCCACCAACGGCTGGGGGCCGGTGGAACGCGATGCCTCGAACGGCAAGAACGCCGCCGGGGACGGCCCGTCGATCGCCTTCGGCGGTACGACGTACCCCAAGGGCCTGGGCGTCCACGCACCCAGCGACCTCGCCTACCATCTCGGCGGCGTCGGCGTCCGGTTCACCTCGCTGGTCGGGATCGACGACTTCTCCGCCGCCCAGAGCGCGGTCGGCGCGACCCGCGCCAAGGTCTACGGCGACGAGCGGCTGCTGCACACCACCCCGACGCTGACGGCGGCGACCGGACCGGTCCAGGTCGACCTCGACGTCCGCGGTGTACGCGTGCTGCGGCTGGTGGTGGAGGACGCCAACAACCGCAGCTCCTTCGACCACACCTCCTGGGCCCTGGCCCACGTCACCGTCGGCTGACGCCGCCCGGGGCTCCACCCCGGGCAGCCGTCGCTGCACCGGTCTGCGCCGATATCGGGGTGCGGACCGGCGCGGGCGGCTGGCACTGTCCCGTCATGACCTTGATCGTTCGACGCCACCGCCGCGCGCGAGGAGTTCCTCGCCGCCCTCGACGGCGCCGGGAGCGGGCACGAGGTCAATCCCGTCCTCAAACGCGGCGCGGTGCCGGCATCAGGTCGGGGCTCTGCTGCCAGCCCCACCACAGCCCGTAGCCGGCTCCCAGGAGCAGCAGGCAGCTCAGCGCCTGCACGATGGACTCGCCGAGGAGTTCCCCGAAGAACTCCTTGGTCCCTTCCCAGATCGCCCTCAGGTTGCCGTGGTCTTCCTCCAGGGTCTTCGTCGGTTCGCCCGGCTCGGGCGACGGGTCCTGCGGCCTCGTGGTCATTTCCCCCCTTGTCGATCGGTTCAGCGGTGGCGGGCCAGGGCCGCGGGAGCGCCGGCCGACTGGGCTCCTTCGGATTCGAGCGTCACCCGGTCCGGCTCCGCCATGGTCAGCACGTAGATGTTGCCGCGGGGGCAGTCGAAGGTCGCGCCCCGGTCGGTCGGGTGGCTGGTCACCGCCTCGAAGACCGCGGTGGCCCCTCGGACCTGCCGCAGTTCGAGGGCCTCCGTGCACCCGAGGTTGCGCCCGCTGGCGACCTCCTTGACCTCGCTGACCTGCCGGCCGACGAGCTCGCCGACGGCTCCGGCGTTCAGCGTGACGGTGACGCCGAACTCGCCGGTCCTCGCCAGGGTGATGCCGTCCGCGTCCGGGGTACCCGGGCCGGTCCCGGACCAGGTGCCGACCCACGTCTGCGGCAGCGCCGCCGTGGACGCGGACCCGGACGCGCTCGGGGCGGTGGCGGCGGGGGTGGCGGGGGCCGAGGCCTTGCCGTCGGCGCCGCGGCTGCCGCCGTCCCCCTCACCGGTGAACCGGACCGCGAGCGTGACGGTCACGGCGAGGGCCGCGGCGCCGACGGCCGCGGCGCTCAGCAGGGTCGTCCGGGAAGCCCGTCCGGTCCGGCTCCCGGACTCGCCGGGCGACGGCAGCGGCAGCGGCAGCGGGGTGCCGGGGGCCGTGTCCGGCGGCGCCGGTACGGCGGGCGCCGCCGCAGGTGCGACGGGAGCGGGGATGGGGGGCTGCGCGGGCGGGGACTGCGGGCCGGGCGCGGCGAGGAGGTCCTGCAGTGCCGCCTCCCGCCGGGCGACCTCCTTGAGGAGGGCGGGTGAGGCCGCCTCGGTCCAGGCGTCCTCCCCGTCGGCGGCGCCGAGCCGCGCCCGGACCTCCTCGGCGGCAGGCCGCCGGTCCGGATCCTTGGCCAAGCAGTCCCGTACCAACGGAAGGAGCACGTCCGGCACTCCGTCGAGAAGGGGCTCGTCGTGGACGATCCGGTACAGCAGGGCCGGCAGGTCCAGTTCCTCCCCGCGCGCGAGGAAGGGGCTGCGTCCGGTGGCCGCGTACACGAGGACCGCGGCGAGGGAGAACACGTCCGCCGGAGCCGCGGCGACGGCGCCGCTCGCCTGCTCGGGCGCGAGGAAGCCGGGCGTGCCGATGACCGTGCCCGTCCGGGTGCGCCGCGGGTCGCGGACCGCGCGGGCGATGCCGAAGTCGATGAGGTAGGGCCGCTCCCGGCCCAGCAGTACGTTCCCCGGCTTGATGTCGCGGTGGACCACGCCCGCTTCCCGCACGGTGACCAGTGCGGCCGACAACTCCCGGGCCAGGGACCACAGGGCGGGTCCGGCGAGCGGCCCCTGGCCCTGCACCCAGTCACCGAGGGAGGGTGCGGCCACGTACTCGGTGGCCAGCCACTGCGGGGTGGCGCCCGGCGGGCTGAAGTCCACCACCGAGACCGTCCACGGGCAGCGCACGCGGTCGTTGGTGCGTATCTCCGTGGTGAAGCGTTCGGCGAAGTCCGGTTCCTGGCTGAGGTGCCGGTGGACGGTCTTCAGGGCCAGCGGACGGCCGGAGGCCGTACGGGCCAGGAACACCTCGCCCATCCCGCCCTCGCCGAGCCGTGCCAGCAGGCGGTACCCGCCGATCTCCGGCGGTTCACCCGCTCTCAAGGACTCCACCGACTCCCCCTGCCCTCATGCCCGTTGACGGTCCGCAGTGTACGGACCGTCCGGTGGGCGGCTCCACGGAGGTGGCCCGCTCCCGGGACCACCCCCGCGAGCCCCCAGGGCCGAGCCACGCGGCCGGTCCGGCGTTCCGCGCCGGCCCCGCGGAAGTCATCGAACTCGCCGCCCCGTCGGCCTGACCCCTCGGGGCGACCGCCGTCAGCGACGGGCCCGGCAGGAGACCATCAGCCATGCCGCATCGGAGAATTCCGGCCGGTCCAGGTGGGCGACGGCGCGTCGGATCTCCGGCTCCGTCATGAGACCTGCCTCGACGAGGGCCGGGGTGGCTTGGGTGAAGCACTGGCGCCAGTACGCGTCCTCCGCGTCGTCCCGCCCGCATGCCGACAGTTCGGCGGACATCGTGAGATCGGTCAGTCCGGCGTCGGCCATGGCCAAAGGGATGCGTCGGGCCCAGGAGTTGTCGGTGCCGTGGATCCGGGCCATGAGCTTCTCGCAGGCGGTCAGGAGCGCCGCGAAGTCGGGGTAGGGAGAGGATTCGGCCGGCAGATAGGTGGGGTCCTCGATGACCAGCCAGCCTCCCGGCTTCAGCCAGCCCGCCATCCGCCGTACGACCTGCTCGGGGGCGGGAAGGTGGGTCAGTACCGCCCGGGCGTGGACGAGGTCGAGCGAAGCCGGGGGAAAGCCCGCCGTGGTGACGTCCTGCTGCACGACCGTCAGATTGCCGGGCCGATCCGTGGACTCGAGGAAGCCTGTGTCCAGATCGGTGGCCGTGACCCGTCCGTCCGGACAGGTTTCGGCGAGCCATCGCGCCACCCCGCCGGTTCCGGCTCCGACTTCGGCGCAGTGCCAGGACCGTGTCATGGGCAGGTGCTCCAGGATCCGGATCGTTGCGGGATCACAGACCTTCTCCAGGAGGAGCAGCCGGTCGTACTCCCCGGCCGTCCCGTGGCCCAGGAGGCCTTCGGCGTAGCGGTCACTCATCGGCGCGCCTCCACAGACCGCGGTGTCGATGGCGTTCATACCCGCTCGCCGAGGTCGGTCATGGGGCTCGCCCACTGCTGCATGAGTTCCACCAGGCGTCCGCAGTAGGAGCGTTCCGCCTTGAGGTACTGCGCGTCCCCGGCACCGAAGGACCAGGCGATGGCGTTCATCTCCTCGTCGTCGTGGGAGGGCGCTGCGCGAAAGAAGTGCTCCAGCCGGTCACCGATGGCGGGGAATCGCCCGACGGGGAGTTTGAGAGCGTAGAAGCCCACGCGCTGGATCCGGCCCGTGGCGGCCGTCATCGTGACGGAGAAGGTGTAGCCGGTGGGTGCGGTGAACTCCTGCATGTCCTGCATCACGGAGGCTTTCGGGAGCCCGGCGCCGGTGAGAGCAAGGAACTGCTCGGCCTGGGCGGGCGAGAAGCCCTCGGAGGTACGGAAGTACAGGTTCACCGACCGGTGCTGGTAGTCGACCGCCACGTGCCGCACCCACACCAGTCCCAGCTGCCGGAAGGCGGCTTCGTGCCGCCGGATCCCTTCCGGCACGCCCGGAGCGGCGAGGATGTCGGTCAGGGGCCGCATCCCTCCCAGGAACACCCAGGTCTTCACGAGCCCGGCGGCGGCGTCGAAGTCGCACAGCTCGGTCGAATCCGCGTACAGGCCGCTCCAGACCTCGATCAGCCGGGCCACGGGATCGGCCGGCTCCAGGAGTCCCGCCCTGGTCGCGATGGCGACGGTGGCCGTGGGACGGCGCTCGTAGAAGCGGTAGTTGAGCGCACCGGCCGGCTTGCTGGTGGTGCGCCACAGGACCGCTCCGTCGTGGAACCCTGCCGCGAACGTGTCGACCATGCGGCGGGTGGTGTCCGGGCAGTAGGCGGCGCCGATGGCCCGGGCCGTCGCCTGGGTGTCGGCCAGGAACCGAGCGGGCGCGAACTTGCACGATCCGGGCATCTTCTCTCCATTGCACTGATGGTCGGTGTTGCTTGTCCGCCGGGCTTGGCGAGCGCACGGGGTGACCCCCTGGCGGGATCTCCGATCACCGCTCAGCGGGCGTGGTGACGGCCCAGCAGACCGGGAAAGCTGGAAGGGCCCACTGGCTGAGCAATCTCGTCCGGTTCACTCCGCGTACCCATTGGATCCATGGGAGGAGGCATGCGGCAAGCACCCACTTCAGTGAAATGATCTTGCCGTGGCTGACTTGATCACGGCGTCGGAGCCGTCTTGGTCGGTCCCGTTCTCCGGGCCGCGCTCGGCGCAGTGCAGGGCGATGAGGTGCGCGTCTCAGAGGCCCAGGGCTTCGGCGAATGCCGTGAAGGTGGGGGCCAGCGGGCGCCAGGCGCACCGGCGGGGGTCCGTCCAGAAGTCGCTGCCCACCACGCGCGGGTCCAGGGGGTCGGTGCGGTAGTCGAGGGCGAGGGCCACGTCGTCCCCGGGCACTCGGTTCACCGCGATGAGCACCGCCTGGTCGATGTCCAGCCAGGGCAGTTCCACCGGTCGTCCGGCCTGCCCGCTGCTGCTCCCGCGCACCTCGCGGAACAGCTTCGAGGAGAGCGGGTCGTCGGCGAACATGTCCATGGACCGGGATTCGCTCGTCATCTGCTCCGCGCTCGTGAGGAAGTGGAGCGGGTCCTCGAACCACGGCGCCAGTTCCGCCATCTTCGCGTCCCCGGGATGGCGCCACCGGCCCTGCCGGAGCAGCGCGGTCAGCTCCGCGGGCAGGGCCAGTCCACGCACCTTCACGTTCGCCATGGCGGACAGCGTGCCACGGCTCCACGGCCCCGGCCGAACCGGGGTGTCGGTGCCCGAGGTTAGGCTGCGGGAGTGCCCGCGGCGCCCGCCGGGTAGGTGCGGATACCGAAGGGGCCGAGGCGATGTCTTGCGTCGAACACCGTCTGGAGGCGGTGATGGCGGCGCCGCTCGACGCCCTGGTCGACCCCGTGCACCAGCACCGGCCTCCCTTGCACACGGTGGCCACCTGGGACCTGCCGGAAGCCGACCGGCGGGCCCTGGCCGATCGAGGGCTGCCCGACGATCTCTTCATGGCGCCACGGTTCCAGACCGCCACCGGGCCCGCCCTCGCGCCGCCCCTCGCGGCGGGTCCGCTCGAACGCGGGCTCCTCACGCCCGCCGACCGGCTGTACGACCTCGGCCGGTGGGGCTCCCACGACGTGACGCCGAAGATGGGGGCGGTGGCAGGAGACGGCCGGATCCTCGCCGTCAGGCCCGCGCCCTTCACCGCGGCGGATCTGCATCCGGCGCTGCGCGAGGCCTACGCCGGCCTGTACCGCCCGGCCGTCGACTTCATCAACTCCTCGGCGGCCCTGCTCGTCGACATCAGCTGGCGCTGGCGGGCGGCGGTCCCCGTCCTCCTGGAACTGACGGAACCGGCCCCCACGTGTTCCGAGGCGGAGTTCGCCGCACACCTCGCCCGGCTCGACGCCTGCGAACGGATCGTACTGACGGGGATCGAACGCATCGACCCCGCCCTCCGCGCCGACGACGCCTCCGGCACCCTATGGGGTGAGGTCGTCACCGATCACGGGTGACATCACCTGGACACGAGAAGGACGAGGACCGTGCGGACCCATCGCTACAAGAAGCAGACGGCGGGCTCCGGCGTGTTCCTCGGGATCTCCGCCGTGGTCAGCCGCCCGCCGACCACACCGGCCGTCGGCGCCCCGGTCAGCGACCGGGTGTGGCTGGCCGCCTCGGCCGTCGACCATGCCTTCTACGGGAACCGGCTGGCCCTCGACGCACACGAACTCGGCTGGCTGCGCCACGGCCTGGCGACGACGGCCGCGGACATCGAGCGCGTCGAGACCTGCCCGTTCGTCCTGGTCGAGGTCCGGGCCCTGGAGATCGTCGAGGCCCGCTACCGGCCGACGGCCCTCGCCGCCGCGATCGCCGGCTGGGCCGCCGAGGAATTCGGGCTGCCCCCTCGCCCCTGGGCGGGCGGGGCGTGACAAATGTAATGGACTGTCAAGGTGCTTCTCCTTCTGGAGGTTGATGCCTGATTCGTCCTGGCGGAGGAAGTACCGCGCCGACCTGG
This sequence comes from Streptomyces xanthophaeus, assembly GCF_000725805.1. Lineage (GTDB taxonomy): Bacteria > Actinomycetota > Actinomycetes > Streptomycetales > Streptomycetaceae > Streptomyces > Streptomyces xanthophaeus. The sequence continues at coordinate 177,867 of NZ_JOFT01000008.1, forward strand.
CGGCAAGACTCGAAGGGACCAAGATCGCCGGGCCCCACCGGGCCACCGACGAGGAGCCGCCGTGCACCGCACCCGTCCTGCCGACCGCCCCGCCGCCCGTCCCACCGGACGACCCCTACGACGGCTGCGCCGCGCCACCGCCGCCGGAGCCGTGACCGTCGCCCTGCTGGCGGGCCTCGCCCCGGCCGCGCACGCCGCCGGGCGGAGCCCGCTGCCCGCGCCGTCCCCGGCGACGGACCACCGCCTCGACCGGTCCCAGCTCCAGGCACGGCTGAAGGCGGTACAGGAGGCCGGCATCTACGGCGTCTTCTCCGCGGTCCGCGACGGCCGCCAGCGCTTCGACGGCGCCGCCGGCCTCGCCGACATCTCCACCGGCCGCCCCGTCCGCCCGGACCTCCAGCACCGCATAGGCAGCATCACCAAGACGTTCACCGCCGTCGCCGTGCTCCAGCAGTCCGCCAAGGGCCGGATAGACCTGGACCGACCGGTCGCCGACTACGTGCCCGAGCTCCTTCCCGGCGACCGCGGCCGCAAGGTGACCGTGCGCATGCTCCTCAACCACTCCAGCGGCCTCGACGACTACGTCGCGGACGCCTTCCCCTCCCTCCAGAAGGGGACCCCGGAGAGCCTGGACGAGCACCGGTTCCGCACGGTGCGGCCCACCGAACTGATCGGTTACGCCGTGGCCCGGCCGCAGCTGTTCGAACCCGGCACCGACTGGAGCTACTCCAACGCCAACTACCTGATCCTGGGCGAGGTGCTGCGCAAGGTGACCGGCCAGGACCCGGAGCGGCTGATCACCCAGGACGTGATCCGGCGGACCGGCCTGCGGAACACCTACTTCCCCGGCACGGACCCGCGCATCCGCGGCGCCCACGCCCGGATGTACGAGAACATGCACGGGCTCATCGACCCGCCGCGCGACTACAGCATCTACAACATGACCTGGGCCGGGACCGCCGGCGCCCTCGTGTCCACCCCCCAGGACCTCAACACCTTCTACCGCGCCCTGCTGACCGGCGACCTGCTGCCGCGCCGCCAGCTGGACCAGATGCGCACCACCGTCGACGTCAAGGACGGCGAGGGAACGGTGGTCATGCGCTACGGACTCGGCCTCTACTCCCTGGACACCCCGTGCGGCCCGGCGTGGGGCCACGACGGGGGCGTCTGGGGTGCCGGCACCTGGGCGCTGTCCAGCCCGGACGGCTCCCGGCAGTTCGCCGTCGGCTACAACCTGATGAAGTACCAGCGGGTCGACGAGACCGGCACGAAGTTCCTGCCCCACCCGGCCGACGCCGCCATGAGGGACTACCGCGACCAGTCCCTGTGCGGCACCACCGCGCCGCCTGCTCCGGCCCCGCCCGCAGCCGCTCCGACCGCGGAAGCCCCGGCCGGCGAGGCGCCGGCCACCGCGCCGCGCCTGCCGGATCCGGCGGTGCGGGCCGTCCCCGGCCCCCTGTCCGGCCCCCTCCGCTGACCCCGCCGACGGCCCCGGCCCCGCTACGGGCCGGGGCCGTCCGGCGTAGGTACCCGGACTCGGCCGCCGCCCCTCAGCAGCGGCGGCCCTGGCACGGGAGCGCCGCCGCCGGTTCGACAGCAGCCTCCCCCGTGCGCCGGAGCAGGACGACGAGGAAGGTCAGCGCGATTCCCGCAGCCACCACGTGGAAGGTGGTGCTGATCCCGTACGCCGTCGCTTCCCTGAGCTGCTCCCCCGTCAGGCCGCCGAGTCGAGCCGTCGCCACGAGGACCAGGAGGGCGAGGCCCACGGCGGCGCCCATCCCCGATCCGGTGGAGGCGATTCCCGAGGCGATGCCCTGGTCACGGTCGGCGACACCGGTGCCCGCGGCGATGAACATGCCGGTGAACACGATGCCGTCGCCGATGCTGAGGGCGACGAGCCCCGGGAGCAGCGCGGCGTACGAACCGTCCGGGGAGACGGCCAGGCCGAGGAGGACGGCTCCGAGCGCACCGACGGCGAGGGCGCCGAGCAGCGTCCGCCGCAGGCCCCAGCGCGTCACCAGCTGTCCGGCCGTGGTCGAACCCGCGACGACCACCACGGTCGGGATCAGGAAGCCGGTGCCGGTCTCCAGGGCGTCGTAGCCGAGGACCTCCTGGAAGTAGACCGAGAGGAAGTACAGCACCGAGCCGAAGGTCGCCATGAACATGAACGCGATGACCACGCTCGTGACGAGGCTGCGGTTGCCGAGCAGCCGCGGCGGTACGAGCGGGTCCTCGCTGTGCCGCTCGACGCGTGCGAACACTCCCAGCAGGAGCAGTCCAACGGCCGCGGCGGCGAGGACGACGGGCGAGAGCCAGCCCAGCCCCGGTCCTTGGACCAGCGCGAACACGATCAGCGTGACGCCGAAGGTGACGCTGAGCGCACCGGGCAGGTCGAACCTGCGCGCCCTGTCGCGCGGCCGGTCCTTCGGGAGCAGGACGAAGGCGAGGAGCAGTGCGGGGCCCGCGAGCGCGACGTTGACGAGGAACACCGCCTCCCAGCCGAAGAGGTGGGTCAGCAGGCCCCCGAGGAGTACGCCGATCACCAGGCCGGCCGCGCCCGCGCCGCCCCAGATCCCCAGCGCGCGGTTGCGCACGCGGCCTTCGCCGAACGTGACGTTGATGAGGGCCAGCGTGGTCGGGAAGACCAGCGCACCGCCGAGGCCCTGGACGGCTCGCGCGACGAGGAGCGTCCCGGGGCCGGTCGCCAGTCCGCCGATGAACGCCGCTCCCGCGTAGAGGGCCAGGCCGGTGGCCAGGATCCGGCGCCGCCCGATGAGGTCCGCGGCCCTGCCGCCGAACAGCAGGAAGCCCGCGGAGACGACTGCGTAGGCGCTGATCACGGACTGCAGGGTCTGCGCGGAGTAGCCCAGGTCCCGCGCGATGTCGGGGAGGGCCACGACGACGATGTACTGGTCGAGCGAGACGGTGAACATGGCGAACGACAGGAGGGCGAGCGTCGCCGTCTCACGGTTGCGGCCGAGCCCGGCCGTCCCGGGCGCCCCGGCAGATGCCACAGCAGCACTCCTCAGCAGGAGGCATCAACATCCGACATGTCTCATAGATGCGATACGCCCAGGAATGTACCACTGCGCCGGGAGGCGGCCGGGATCCTGCCCGGTGTTGCTCGACCGGCCCTATCCGAGCCAGACGATGCCGATGACGTAGAGGCGGCCGGCCGGGCGGTTGATCCAGTAGGCGGTGCTGAGCTGCCCCACCGAGGCGGACCGGACGTCCTCGCCCTCGGGGTCACGGCTGTCGAACGCGGAGAAGCTCCACGGGTCGCGGGCTGCGATGTCCAGGACGTCGCGGAGCATCTCCCGGGCGTGGCCGGGCAGCCCGTCGAGCGCGCCCAGGGCCTGCGGGGACAGCCGCGCCTGCCAGGCGGCATCGCTCACGGCCGGGCCCCGAGGGCGTCGTCCAGGGCCATGCCCTCGGCGTCGTCCCTGCCGGAGGCCACGAAGGCGTCCACCGCGGGGACGAGCGCGAGGCGGGCCTGCCAGGTCCGGACGACGTCGTGGAGCGGGCTGAGGCTGTAGCTGTGCCGGGAGTCCTCCAGCGCCTTCGCCCAGTCCCGTTCGAAGGCCGGTACCCACTGCGCGGCCCGGGAGTCGGTGCGGATCCGCGCGAGCAGCTGCGCGGCAGCGCCCGGGGCCGGGGCGGGCGGGGGTGCGGGCGCATGTTCGGGCTGTGCGCTCATGGGCTCCTCCAGGCGGGTCTCGGAACCACGTTAGCCGGATGCGGGGGTACCGGCCGGGGACTACGCAGAACCCGGGAGGGCGCGCAGCAGCCGGACGAGCTCGCGGGCGGTGTCGCGGGTGCGGGGCGGCACCCGGTGGCCGCGCCCGACGGCGCCGGCCGCGTGGTCCATCACGCGCAAGGCGCGCACGGACCCGACGGACGGTACGGCGTCCATCAGGGCCGACAGTGCGGTGTCGGCCCCGCGCCAGTCCCCGGCCCGGGCCAGGACCCGGGCGAGTTCGGCGGCGAACAGCACGCGGTAGGCCGGTCCGGCCGCTTCGGGGCGGGCCGCGCCGTGGAGGAGTTCGGCGGCGGCGTCCAGGTCTCCCAGCGCGGCCCGCGCCAGTCCGTGGTGGCCGTCGAGTTCCTGCCGGTCGAACCACCAGGCCCAGGCGGGGTCCTGGGCGGTGGGGCCGTCCGCGAGCAGCTCGGCAGCGGTGCGCAGCTCCCGCAGGGCCTGTGGCCCGCGCCCCATGCGGGCCAGGGCACGCCCGGCCCGGACCCGGAAGATGGCGGTGACGAGGCCGGGGAGGTCCGGTCGGGCCAGGACGGACGAGGCGAGGTGCAGGGAGCTCGCGGGGCGGCCCAGGTGCTCCTCCTGCATGGCGAGCACGGCGAGGACCAGGGGTTCGACGCCGGCGGGCCCCTCGGCGCCACCCCGGGCGAGGTCCAGGGCCCGGCGGCTGAGGCGCCGGGAGGTGGCGTGGTGTTCGGCGTCGAAGGTGATCCAGGCGGCCACCTGGAACAGCTCGGCGCGGGCGGCCCGGTCCGCGGCGGTGCGCGGCGCGGGGCCCCGGCCGGCCCGGCGGACGGCGTCCAGGGCCGCTCCCACCGCCCCGCGGGCCCCGACGGCCACGTCGAGGGCCACGAGCCCTTCGGTCAGCGCGGCCACCTCGGGCGCCGGCATCTGCGACGCCTGCGGCAGCTCGGTCTGCTCGGTCTGCTCGGTCAGCTCGGTCAGCTCGGTCAGCTCGGGAATGTCCGACACCCCTGCCTACAGGGCCAGTTCGAGGTACGCGGCCTGTTGCTGCTCGCGCGCCGTGAGGGCCCTGCGCCAGATGGCGAGGGCGAAGGGCGGGACCATGTCGGGCGCGATGTCCTCGGGCAGGCAGAACCGGATCTCACGGATCTCCGACTCCTGGAGGCGGATGGCCCCTTGCTGCTCCGGGGTGAGCTCGGGGCCGTCGAAGACGTAGAAGACGTGGGACCCTTCGGCCCTGGTGAGCCAGGCGGTGACCAGGAGGTCGCCGGTCTCCAGGTCCAGCCCGAGCTCCTCGCGCACCTCGCGGCGGGCCGCCGCGGAGGGGACCTCGCCCGCCTCCACGTGGCCACCGGGCAGGTTCCACCGCTCCCTGTGGACCGGGTCGACGATCAGCACCCGGCCCTGCGCGTCCCTGATGACGACGGAGGCCGAGGCGGTGGCCGTGGCGGCGCCCGGCCTCTGCCTGGGACTCGGGCTCGCGCTCGTACCCGTGCCCGTACCCGTACCCGTGCTCGGGCTCGCGCTCGTGGGCATGCGTTGCTCCTCCGGTGACGGGGCCGGGCTCACGGGCGACCGGCCGTGAGCTGGTCCCCGAGGGGGCTCCGCCGGTACAGCACCTGGCGGCCTTGGCGGGCCCGGGTGACCAGTCCGGCGGCGTACAGCACGCTCAGGTGCTGGGAGACGGCGCTGGGGGTGACCCGTAGGCGGCGGGCGAGTTCGATCGTGGCCAGCGGTTCCGCCAGCAGGCCGAGCAGCCGCGCCCGCGGCGCCCCGAGGAGGGCCCGGACGGCGGGCCCGGCCGCCCCGCGCCCGGCGGGGTCGTCGGCGGGGAGGGGCGCCCAGAGCGTCGCCACGCCCCGGCTGGGGTAGAGCAGCGAGGGCGGCTCCTGCGGGCCGACCGGGGGCGCGGGCTTGTGCGCGAACACGGAGGGCACGAGCAGCAGTCCGCGGCCGGAGGCCTTCGTGTGGTAGCCGCCGATGGTCCGGTCGACGTGCAGGACCCCCCGGGCCCCGTCGGCCTCCCAGCGCAGCTGGGGGTGCACGTCGGCGAAGAGCAACCGGGCTCCGCCCCGGGCCAGTTGACGTGCCCGGTAGGTCATGTCGGCCTCGACCACCAGCCGGATCTGGGTCCAGAACGGCTGGACGGCGAGCTCCCAGTACCGGTGCAGGAGCGCGCAGAGCGTGTCGCGCAGTGCGGTGACGGGCCCGTCCCCGGAGGCGGTCGCGGCGTGCAGGGGTGCGGGCAGCGGGGCCGGTTCGTGGGCGGCGAGCAGGTCCCGGCGGACCAGGTCGGGCGGGGTGCGGCGGACGAGGTCCAGTTCCTCCTCGAAGGCCGGCTCGAAGGACGTGGGCCTGGGGGTCAGGAAGTCCGGGAGGGTGAGCCGCTGCGCCACCAGGGACAACAGCAGTTCCGTGTCCAGTTCGCCGATCCGGCCGAGGACGGACCGGCGCCACGGCAGGTGCAGTGCGGACAGGCCGGGGTCGCGCAGCACCCGTAGGCTCAGCACGGTCTCACCCAGGGGCGAGACGGCGAACCGCGTGTGCGCGAGATCCTCGACACCGAGCTCGAAACTGATCATTAAGCCGTACGCTACATCAGTTGGCAGGGCCCGGCCGGTGCCCTGGAGTGGTCCCATGACACCCCGCACCCCTCCAACTCGCGATCCGGGCCCACCCGTCGGAACTGCCGGATGAGCCGCCGCCTGGTGCTGCTCCTGGCGGTGACCTGCGCGGTGGCCGTGGGCAACCTGTACTTCCCGCAGGCCGTCGGCCCGCTGATCGCCTCGGGGCTGGACGTCCCGGCCGGCGCCGCCTCCCTGGTGGTGACCGCCACCCAGATCGGCTACACCGCCGGGATGGTCCTGCTGGTCCCGCTCGGAGACCGGTTCCGGCACCGCCCGCTGATCGTCGTACTGCTCTGCCTCACCGGGCTGGCCCTGCTGGGTGCGGGCTGCGCCCCGGGCCTGCCCTCGCTGATCGGCGCCAGTGCCCTCGTCGGGCTCACCACGGTGGCCGCGCAGGTCATCGGCCCGCTCGCGGCCGGTCTGGTGGAGCCCGAACGGCGGGGCGCGGTGCTCGGCGTCCTGCTGAGCGGGTCGACGGGGGGCATGCTCCTGGCCCGTACCTTCGGCGGGACGCTCGGCGAGCGGCTGGGCTGGCGGGCCCCCTACCTGGTGGCCGCGGCCGTCGCCTTCGTCCTGGCCGCCGTGACGGCGTACGCGGTGCCCTCGACGCCGCCGACCCCGCCCGCGGAGCGGCGGCCGTACGTCCGGTTCCTGACGGAACCGGTGCGCCTGCTGCGCGCCGAGCCGGAGCTGCGCCGTTCCTGCTGGTACCAGGCCGCGGTCTTCGGCGGGTTCTCCGCCGCCTGGACCAGCCTCGCGCTGCTCCTGACCGGGCCGGTGTACGGGCTGGGCGCCGAGGCCGTCGGCCTGCTGGCCCTGGTCGGTGCGGGCACCATGCTGTGCACCCCGTACGCGGGGCGCCTGGTGGACCGGCACGGGCCCGGCCCGGTGAACCTGGTCTGCCTGCTCGGCGTGCTCGTCGCGGCGGCGGTCCTCGCGGCGGGCGCCCTGGGCGGACCGGTGGGCCTGGCCGCACTCGCCGCGGGCACCCTGCTGCTGGACGTGGCCATGCAGTCCGGCACGGTCGCCAACCAGTCGCGGGTGTTCGCCCTACGCCCGGACGCCCGCAGCCGGCTGAACACCGCCTACATGACCTGCGCCTACCTGGGCGGCACCGCGGGCTCCTGGCTCGGCGTCCGCGCCCACACCGCGTACGGCTGGCCGGCGGTGTGCGCCCTGATCGCCGCCCTCGCGGGCCTGGCCCTGGTCCACCACCTGTCGCCGCGGCGCAGGAACCAGGCCCCGGGCCAGGGCGCGCCCTCCCCCGGGAAGGCCCCTCTTAGGATCGGCGCATGATCGCTGAACTGCAGTGTGTGGTGCTGGACTGCGCCGATCCGGGGAAACTCGCCCGGTTCTACGGGGCGTTGCTCGGCGGAGACGTGAACCGGCCGGACCGGCGGTGGGCGGTGGGCGCCGCCTGGGCGACGCTGCACACGCCGTCCGGCTCCGTCCTCGCGTTCCAGCGGGTGGCGGACCACCGGCCGCCGCGGTGGTCCGACCCGGCGCGGCCCCAGCAGTTCCACCTGGACTTCGGCGTCCCGGACCTGGACCGGGCGCAGGAGGAGGTGCTCGCCCTGGGCGCGACGCTGCTGGACGCCGCTGCCGACGGGCGGGGCTGGCGGATCTACGCCGACCCGGCGGGCCATCCGTTCTGCCTGGTCGGACACTGAGGGACATTGTTCGGGGAATGTACGGGGATCCGCGAGCCCGCCGGAAGGTCGGATTCCGATGGTTAGCATCGAAGGGGTTCGCCCCCGGTGAGAGGCAGTGATGACGGAGTCCAGAGGCCTCGTGCTGATCGTCGAGGACGAGCGTCACATCGCCGATGTGGAACGCCTGTACCTGGCGCGCGAGGGCTTCGGCGTCCATGTCGAGTCCGACGGGGCCGCCGGGCTCGCTGCCGCGCGCCGGATGCACCCGGTGGCGATCGTGCTGGACGTCGGCCTGCCGGGCCTGGACGGCATCGCCTTCTGCCGGGCCCTGAGGGAGGCCGGCGACTGGACGCCGGTGCTGCTGGTCACGGCGCGCGGTGAGGAGGCCGACCGGATCCTCGGCCTGGAGCTGGGCGCGGACGACTACGTGACGAAACCGTTCTCGCCGCGCGAGCTGGTCGCCCGGGTCAAGACCGTGCTGCGCCGGGCGGCGGGTCCACCGGGGAAGCCGGCCGGGAGCGTCGGGAGCGTCGGCCGGCTCAGCGTGGACCCGGTCAGCCGCACCGTGCTCCGCGACGGCGATCCGGTCGAGCTCACGGCCACCGAGTTCAACCTGCTCGCGCACCTGCTGCGGCACGAGGGGCAGGTGTTCACCCGGGAGCAGTTGCTCGCCCACGTGTGGGGGTACGCCGGCTACCGCGACACCCGGATGGTGGACGTTTTCGTCTCGCAGCTGCGCGCCAAGCTCGGCGACGCGAGCCCGATCCGTACGGTCCGGGGCGTCGGCTACAGCGCGACGGCGCCCGCCCCGTGACCCGCCCCGTGACCGGCGCCGGTTCCGTGCCCCGCCGTGGCTCGCTGGTGCGCAACATCGTGCTGCTGACCACCGTGGTGGCGGCGCTCGCGGTGGGGCTGACCGGGCTCATCGCCTGGCAGACCGCCGCGCGGGGCGCCGAGCAGCGCGAACGCGACCGGCTCACCCGTCAGGCCACGGTGCTCAGCCGCCTGCCCGCCCTGTCCGAGGCCCTCTTCAACGGCGCCCAGGTCCTCGGCGGTCCCAACGGCGTGCAGCTCGCGGTCGTCGCCCCGGACGGCAAGGTGAGCGGGACCGCCTCCCCCGCCGTCGACAGGGCCTCGAAGTCGGCGCTGCTGGCCGGGAAGCCGGTTTCCACCCGCGGGCTTCTGGGCGGTGAGGAGGTCCTGCTGGTGGGGCAGCCCGGTGTGCGCGGCGGCGCGGTCGTCCTGACCGAGCCGTACACGGCCGTCACCCACGAGACGAACGGGATCCGGCGCAGCGTGGTGCTCCCGCTGATCGCCGGCATGTGCGGCGCGGCACTGGCAGGGGCCTTCCTGGCCCGCCGCATCGCCCGTCCGCTGGTGAAGGCGGCACGGGTCGCGCACCGGCTCGCCGACGGGGAACGCGGCGTACCGGCCCCGGTCGACGGGCCCCGGGAGACCGCGGAGATCGGGCGGGCCCTGAACGTCCTGGACGCGGCGCTGGAGCACAGCGAGAACCGGCAGCGGGAGTTCCTCCTGTCGGTCTCCCACGACCTGCGCACCCCGCTGACCGCGCTGCAGGGGTACGCCGAGGCGCTGGCCGACGGCCTGATCGAGGCGGACCGGCTCCCCGAGGTCGGGGCGGTGCTGGCCGACGAGACCCGCCGTCTGGACCGGTTCCTGGAAGACCTGCTGGACCTGGCCCGGCTGGAGGCGGACGACTTCCGCCTCGACGTGGCCCCGGCCGACCTGGGCGCGGTCCTCGCCGAGGCCGCCGCCTTCTGGACCGGGCCCTGCGCCCGCCGCGGCGTCGGGCTGCGGCTGGAGCGCTCCGGGCGGCCCGTGGTCGTCGAGACCGACGCCTTCCGGGTCCGGCAACTGATCGACGGCCTCGTCCAGAACGCCCTGCGGGTGACCCCCGAGGGCGCGCCCCTGGTCCTCGCCGTCCGCCCGGCCGCCGACGGCGGGGCCGAACTCCAGGTCCGTGACGGCGGTCCCGGCCTGACGGACGACGACGTCCGCGTCGCCTTCGACCGCGGCGCGCTCCACGCGCGTTACCGGGACACCCGGCCCGTCGGGAGCGGCCTGGGGCTGACCGTGGCCCACCGCCTGACGGGGCGGCTCGGCGGGGCCGTCCGTGTCGAGGGGCACGGACCGGAAGGCGGCGCCTGCTTCACCGTCACGCTCCCCCGGGCTCCGGGCACGCCCTGAGGCTCGCTGAGGCTCGCGGGCGGACGCGTCGCGACGGGCCGCCCGCGGGTGCCCGTACGTCCGGGCCGTCCGGTCCTTACGTTCCCCCAACAATGCGCCAACGGCCCCCTTACCCGCCGCGCGCACAGTAGGGCCCCATGAACCTTGAATCGGCCGAGGGGCCCGGCCTCCTCCACCGGAGCGGACGCTGGTGCGCCCGCCACGCCTGGCGGGTCCTCGCCCTGTGGGTGGTGTTGCTGGCCGGGCTCGGGCTGGCGAACCACCAGTGGGGCGGGGCCTTCGCGGACAGCTTCTCCCTGCCCGGCACCAGCAGCCAGACCGGCGCGGACCTGCTCGCCGCCCACACCACCAGCTCCGCCGGCACCCCCGCACCCCTCGTGATCACGACCGACCGGGGGGCGGTGAGCGGACACCGGCCCGCGATCGAGGCGGCCGTCGGCGAGCTGGGCCGCCTGCCGGACGTCCTGTCGGTCAGCGATCCGCTCCGCACGCCCGGGGCGGTCTCGACGGACGGGCGCACCGCCCAGATGACGGTCCGCTTCCGCAGCAACCCGGCGAGCTTCGACCCCTCCTACCTCGCCCGGCTCGACAGCGCCGTACAGCCGCTTCGCGCCGAAGGGATGACCGTCGAGTACGGGGCCCCGCTCGGGCAGCTGGCCACGCCCAGGTCCGCCGACCGCATCTCGGAGGCGATCGGCCTGACCGTCGCCGTGCTCGTGCTGATGGTCGGCTTCGGCAGCGTCGCCGCCACCGGCCTGCCGTTGCTGACGGCCGTGATCGGACTGGCCGTCGCACTGAGCGGCCTCGGACTGCTCGCCGGACGGTTCGACTTCGCCCAGGCGGCCCCCACCCTGGCCGCCATGATGGGCCTCGGCATCGGCATCGACTACGCGCTCTTCCTCGCGACCCGCTACCGAGCCCTGCTGCATGCCGGAACGGAGCCCGGCGAGGCGGTCGGACGCACGGTCGCCACCAGCGGCCGCGCCGTGCTCGTCGCCGCCGCCACGGTCGCCATGGCCCTGGCCGGGCTGTGCATGTCCGGAGTGGGCTTCATCGGCGCCCTCGGTCTGGCGGCCGGGCTCAGCGTCGTCGTGGCCGCCGCCGCGTCCGTCACCCTGACCCCCGCACTCCTGGGGCTGCTCGGGCCTCGCATCGACCGCTTCCACGTCCGTAGGCCCGTCGCCGAGCCCACCGGCGAGGCGGACGTGTGGCACCGCTGGGCCGCGAGGGTGAGCCGACGCCCCTGGCTCTTCCTGACCGGCGGGCTGCTCCTGCTGGGTGTCCTCGCCGTGCCCCTCGCCTCCCTGCAACTCGGCCACGTGGACGCCGGGGCGCAGTCCACGAGCAGGACGGACCGCCGCGCCTACGACCTGATCACCGAGGGCTTCGGTCCCGGCGCCAACGGTCCGCTCACCCTCGTCACCCACCTCGACAGCCGACAGGTCGCCGACCCGGCCGAGCGCCAGGAGCTCGCCACCTCGCTCCAGCGCGCACTGGCCGCCGTACCGGGCGTCGCCTCCGTATCGCCGTCGGCCGCCGTACCGGACGACGTTCTGCTCGTCACCACGGTCATTCCTGCGACCGGCCCGCAGGACCGGGCCACCGGCGACCTGATCCACACCCTCCAGGACGAGACGGTGCCGCAGGCCCTCGCGGGCACGGGCGCCAGCGGGTACCTCACCGGAACCGCCGTGGCCACCCAGACCTTCACCGACACCCTGGTCGCCAAACTTCCCCTGATCATCGGGGCGGTGGCCACCGCCGCGTTCCTGTTGCTGCTGACCGTCTTCCGCAGTCCCCTGATCGCGCTCAAGGCCGCGGTGCTCAACCTGTTCTCGATCGCCGCCGCCTACGGCGTGGTCGTCGCGGTCTTCCAGTGGGGTTGGGGCGGCGCGCTGCTCGGTGTGACCGAGCCGGTGCCCATCGAGTCCTACGTGCCGATGATGATGTTCGCGATCCTCTTCGGGCTCTCCATGGACTACGAGGTCTTCCTGCTCTCCCGGATCCGGGAGACGTGGCTGCAACGGGGGGACAACCACCTGGCGGTCGCCACCGGCCTGGCTGCGACGGCCCGCGTCATCACCTGCGCGGCCCTGATCATGACCAGCGTGTTCCTGGCGTTCCTGCTCTCGTCGAACGTGGCCGTCAAGATGCTCGCCCTGGGGCTGGGGGTCAGCGTGATCATCGACGCCACCGTGGTGCGGCTGATCCTGGTGCCCGCGTCCATGTACCTCTTCGGGCGGGGCAACTGGTGGCTCCCCGACTGGCTGGACCGGCTGCTGCCACGCCTGGACCCGGAGGGGCCCGCCGTCGGCCACGACGCCGCCGACCAGCCCCCCGCACCCGCACCCGCACCCGCACCCGCACCCGCACGAGGAGACCTCCGATGAACCGCCGCCTGCCGAGGATCCCGGCAGTCCTGCGCCGCCACCTCGCGCTCACCGTCACCGCCGTCGTTGCGCTGGTGGTCGTCGCCGCCACGGGAGCAGCGGAACTGACTGCTCGTCATATGATCCGGGCCCGTGTGGCGGCGGCCGCGCCCGCCCTCGGTGAGGAGGTGGCGGTCAGCACGGCCGGGGACTGGGCGCTGTGGGACCTGGCGGGCCGCACCATCCCCCGACTGGACGTGAGGAGCGACGACGCCCGTCTCGGACCACTGCCGGGGGCCCGCGTCCGGGCGCAGCTCGACGATGTCCGCCTCGGCGCCCGGGCCACCGTGGGAAGCACCCGAGTACAGGTGACGGCCTCCCCGCGGTCCCTCGCAGCGGCGATCCGCGCCGCCGTGCCGTCCGTGACGGTGGGCTCGGTCACCCCCGATCCCGCGCAGGGGACCGTCCTCGCCGCCGTCGGCCCGGGCGGCGCAGGCCGGTTGACGCTGCGGCCCGTACTCGCCGACGGGAAGGTCACGTTCACCGTCGACGGGTTCACCCTGTTCGGGCGCTCCGTCCCCACCGGTGCGCTCGGGACGGGCAGTGGCGTGCTGGGCCCCGAGGCAGGGGCGGGGCAGGACTATCCCCTCGGCCTCAGGGCCACGTCCGTACAAGTCCGGCCGGACGGGCTGCACATCGCCCTGGAGGGCGGCCGCAGCACCGTCAGGGCCACGTGACCCCGTGCGGTCGCACGGCCGTCGCGGGTATCGCGGGTATCGCGAAGGCCCCCGTCATGCCAGGGCCTTGCGCAGGGTGTCGGCCGCCAGGCCGATGGCCAGCGCTGCGGCGTGCGTCTCGCGCAGCGGGTCCAGCATGACGAAGTCGTGGATGGTCCCCAGTACCCGCAGCGAGGTGACCGGTACCCCGGCAGCGCGGAGCTTCGCCGCGTACGCCTCGCCCTCGTCGCGCAGGACGTCGGCCTCGGCGGTGACGACCAGGGCGGGCGGCAGTCCGGTGAGCTGTTCGGTGGTGGCGCGCAGCGGGGACGCGGTGACCTCGGCCCGCTCGGCCGCGTCCGTCGTGTACTGGTCCCAGAACCACTGCATGGCCTCACGGCGCAGGAAGTAGCCTTCGGCGAACTGCCGGTAGGAGCCGGTGTCGAAGGCCGCGTCGGTGACCGGGTAGAAGAGGACCTGGTGGAGGAAGCGCACGTCGCCGCGCTGCTTGGCCATGAAGGTGAGGGCTGCGCTCATGTTGCCGCCGACGGAGTCGCCCGCGACGGCGGTCCGGGCGCCGTCGAGGTCCTTGTGGTGCCCCTCGCGGGCCACCCACTGGGCGACTGCGTAGTTCTGCTCGATGGCGACCGGGTAGCGGGCCTCGGGCGAGAGGTCGTACTCGGGGAAGACCACGGCCGCCCCGGCGCCGACGGCGAGTTCGCGCACGAGGCGGTCATGGGTCCGGGCGTTGCCGAAGACCCATCCCGCGCCGTGGATGTAGAGGATGACCGGCAGGGGGCCGACGGCTCCGCGGGGACGGACGATGCGGGTGCGGACCTCCCCGGTGGGTCCGCCCTGGACGGTGACCCATTCCTCGTCGACGGCGGGCAGGGTCACGCCCTCGCCGCTCTGGACGTCGTCCACGGCCTTGCGTCCGTCGGCGACGGGGATCTGGTAGAGGAAGGGCGGCTGGGCGGTGGCGTCGGCGAAGGCCTGGGCTGCTGGCTCCAGGACCGGCTGGTTCGGCACGGCGGATCTCTCTTTCGAAGGAGACGGGGTGCGTGGGCCGCGTACAGGATCACGCCGGTGACCGCTCCCGGCCGGGAGACGGCACGGCGCGGAGCGCGATGACGCGCGAACGGCGGACGGCGGACGGCTGCGCGGGACCCGGCCGTTCCGGGCGAAGGGGGTGCGCCCGGAACGGCCGGGCCGGTCGGTGGCACGGCGCTCGGCGCCGTGCGGCGGGCAAGCTGAGGGCGCAGGGACGCCGCGGTGCGGGACGAGCCGGGTGAGCAGGCCGCTGCCGACGGCCGGGGACGACCATCACGGCGGGTACGGCGCCCGGACGGACGGCCCGGTCGCCGAGGCCGGTCGCGGCGAGCGGCGCGAGCAGGCCGACGGACGGCAGCCGGCCCGATCCGGTGGGGCCGGCGCCCGGGGCGAGGACGGTGAGGGTTCCGCCGCGGAACCCGGCCGCGCCCCCGTCGAGAGCCCTGCCGGCCAGGAAGCTCTGCCGGCCGCGTGCGCGCCGATGACGGCCTGCGCGTACACGACGCCCAGGCCGTACGCACCCGCATGGGCCTTCACGATCTCCATGACCGCGGGGTACGTCCCCTGCCGCGCCCAGTCGCGCTGGAGCTCCGGCAGCACCTGCACCCAGGTGACGGGCACGGCCCCGGCGGCCGGCATCCGCTGGCAGGCGTGCTCATGGGCGGCCTGGGTGACGCCACCGGGGGCATCGGCGACCACGTAGACCTCGTAGCCCTGCTCCAGCGCGGACAGCTCGGGCATGACCAGGCAGACCTCGCTCCACAGACCGGACAGGAGTGATGTCGAACATGAGGGGTGTCCTCTCGGAGCGGTCCGGAAGTCACCGGCCGCGTCCCCGCGGCTCGGCGCACCCCCAAGCTATGACCGCCCCGGCCCCCCGACTTTCCCCCCAGCGCCCCGGCACTGGCACGAGCGTGCACACCGGCGCCCGCGGGCACCAGGACCGGCCCGCCCCGGGCGCGGCACGCGCAGTCCCCGCGCCGCTACGGGCGCCCCGTCACGGCGCGATCGGGAGCTGGCGCTTGTGCTCGGTGAGGCGGTAGCGGCGGACGATCGTGTCGAAGGCGCGCGCGTCGACCGGCTTGCCCTCCAGGAAGTCGTCGATCTCGTCGTACGTGACGCCGAGCGCGTCCTCGTCGGCCTTGCCCGGGTCCAGCGTCTCCAGGTCCGCCGTGGGGGTCTTCCACACCAGCTCGGCGGGCGCGCCCAGCAGGTCGGCGCAGGCACGCACCCGGCGCTTGGTGAGGCCGGTGAGCGGGACCACGTCGGCCGCGCCGTCGCCGAACTTGGTGAAGAAGCCGGAAACGGCCTCGGCCGCGTGGTCGGTGCCGACGACCAGGCCGTCCTGCGCCCCGGCCACCGCGTACTGGGCGATCATGCGCTGGCGGGCCTTGATGTTGCCCTGGACGAAGTCCTGGTGGTGGGCGTCCCGGAAGACGGTGCCGCCCGCCAGGGCGGCTTCCAGGGCGGCGTCGCTCGCGGGCTTGACGTCCACGGTCAGCACCTGGTCCGCCCCGATGAAACCGAGGGCGAGCTGGGCGTCCCGCTCGTCGGCCTGGACCCCGTAGGGCAGCCGCATCGCGTAGAAGCTCGCGTCGTGGCCGGCCGCGCGGGCCCGCTCCACGGCGAGCTGGCAGAGCCGGCCCGCGGTGGTGGAGTCCACGCCTCCGCTGATTCCGAGCACCAGGGAGCGCAGTCCGGTGGAGGTGAGCCGCTCGGTGAGGAAGGCCACCCGGCGCTCGATCTCCACCTGCGCGTCGAAGGTCTCCGACACCTGGAGTTCTCGGGCTATCTCCTGCTGCAGGGCGGTGGACGCCGGCTGGCTCACGGCTGCTCCTCGTCGTCGTTCGTGGTGCGTGGTTTCGTGGTGCGCTGTCCCGTCGACCCTAGTCGAACCGGGGCTGGCGGATCCGCCGCCCGTACGCGGTGCGCCGCTCCCCCGGGCAGCCGACCCGGTGCGAATGCCCGTTCGATCCCATGGTGGCCGGTATGGCATGCTGCCAGGCGGTGATCACCCTCACCGCGCCCACCCCCGCTGACGGGTGACCGCCGACAGCTGACCGCCCGGAGACCCGTTGCTTCCTGTGCCGTACCCCGATCACCTCCGGCGTCTCGCCGAGAGCGCCCTCGCCGCCGTTCCGGCCACCGAGGCCGAGGAGGTCTACGCGCTCTCCTTCCTGCTCTGGCACGAGCAGGACGACCCGCGCCTGCCGGTCCTGACGATCGGGTACAACACGGAGACCCGGGCCCGGCTCAGCCTCCAGGGGGCGAGTGACCCGCAGGAGGCCCGCTGGAACTACGCCTTCTGGATCCAGAACGAGCTGGCGGTGGCCGGCGACCCCGCGGAGGACCCTGCCGGCGCCGCTGCCCGCGAGGAGTGGATCCGTGCGCTCGGGCTCTGGTACGAGGAGCCGCAGAACCCCGCCGACGCGGCGGATGACGGGCGGATCGAGGCCCGTTTCCGCGAGGCCTGCTGCCTCCTCGCCCGCACCCTCCACACGACCGGTGTCATCGAACGCTCCCTCGGCCGGACCGTGCCCGTGATCGTCCACGAGCTGGAGTACGACGAGGAGACCGCGCGGCTGACCGAAGCAGCCAACCCGCCCGGCCTCGCTGACGCGTTCACCGACTGGGTCCGCCACGGCTGAGGGCCCTCGGGGCGCGGGACACCGCCAGCGGGTGCGCGGTGCACCCACATGGGGGAAGCTGAGGGTGGCCGCAACGCCGGCGGCGGACAGACGGGCGAGGAAGGTCCTTCGTGAACGTTTCAGCAGGTGACCGGCCCGCACGCGCGGGCGGACGGCACAGGGCACGGACCGCGACACTGCTGTGCACCGTGGCGGCCCTGGCGGCCGCGGTGATCCCGGCCTCCGCGCACACCGGTACGGCCTCCCCACCCTCCGCACCTTCCCGGGTCGTGGAGCCTCTCGTGGTCGTCGACTGCTTCTCCGAGGCCCAGGTGCGTCCCGACGAGTACCTGCTGGCCTGCGGGGACGGCAACAACCGCCTCGTCGATCTGGACTGGAACACCTGGGGGCCGCGGACCGCGACGGCCACCGGCACCGACATGGTGAACGACTGCCGCCCCTACTGCGCGGCGGGCCGCTTCCACTCCTACCCGGTGAAGGTGACCCTCGGTAATCCGGAGGCCTGGCCGGACCGGCCCGGCGTCCAGCGCTTCACCACCATCCGGCTCGTGTACACCGACACGGCACCCGACCCCGTCCCCAAGGACGTCACCTACAAACTCGTATGGTGAGGGGATCCACGGGCGGCAGGAGCAAGGTGTGACAGGGGACGGGGCTTCGGGCGGACAGCTCGACGAGCTCGCGGTGTTCGCTCTGGAGCATGCGCACGACCGCCTGGCCGACGGAGGCCGGGGCGCGGCGGCGGTGTTCCTCTTCGCCGACGACGTCGAGGACCGGTACCTGTACACCTTCGCGGAGCTCGCCGAGGCCCGCCTGCACCTGGCCGATCCTGCCCACGGCTACCTGCGGTGCGCGCTGGCCTGGAGCCCCGGCCCCGGGGTGTACGGCGTCCAGGCACAGGAGCTGGGCAGCAGCACCTCCTTCACACTGATCCGGCGTGCGCCGCTGGGCGAGACCGTACGCACCGCGGGCGCGGGCCCGCTGCTACCGGCTCCCCGGCTGGCGGCGGAATCGCATTCCGAGGCGCATACGGAAGCGGATCAGGCCCATCTCGATGAGATCGGGGAGATCGAGGACAAGATCGAGCGGGCGGTCGAGTCCGGGGCGGGGCTTTCCGAGGCGGGGCTTTCCGAGGCGGAGGACCGGATGGGCCGGTGGATCCGCCGCGCGGGCGAGGCCGAGTGGGCGGCCGTCGAGAAGTGGGCACGCCGCCGTCTGCCCGCGGACCGTTCGGAGCACGAGGGGGCGGGCGAAGCCGTCCCCGAAGAAGACCGGGCCGGGCTCGGGGCCCGCACTCCGGGCCGTTACGTGATCACCTTCCACCAGGGCGGTCCCGCGACGGGCCCCGAGGCGGCCCTCGCCACCTGGGACCAGGTGGCCCGCCGGGCCCGTGAACTCCTCGGCCCCGGCACCACCTCGGCAGCGGCCGGAACGGCTCTGGAGGATCCGGCCGACGGGCTCCGGCTGACCCTGTGCCGGGACTCGGGGACGTACGAGCTGTCGGCCCCCTTGCAGGACGGAGCCCCACCGGTGCCCGCCGTGCTGGAGAAGCTCTACGAGCTGGCCCTGACCGTCCAGTTGGAGTCCGGCCGGCGCGCGGTCGACCCGCAGGTCGGCTGGTACATCGACCGCGCCGCCGGAGCGACCTGGTCCAGGCGCCTGCGCCTCTTCTTCCGCGCGGCCCGGCCCTCCCGCCCCGACCGGCCGTAGCCCCGCAGGGTCAGGGAGTGGGGATGCCGCCGGGGCGGCGGGGCGGGCGGCCGAAGCGGACGGGGACGCCCGGCGAGTACAGCACGCTCACGGGAGGCGCGGCCGGCGCGGGCAGTCCCGCGGCGGTGATCAGGTCCTCGTCGCAGCCGAGGAGTTCGGCGCGGTGCAGCGGCCAGCGGGGGTGGGCGTTGGGAAGGTACAGCGGTCTGCCGAAGAAGGCGCTGTGCATGCCCCAGCGGGCGGTCAGGAAGTGTTCGAGCGCGGTGGGCTCGGCGATCGGATCGCCGACCCGCACGGAGATCCTGCTGTGCGCGCCCCGCGGGCCGGGCCAGCGGCGGGTGCTGGTGTAGGTGACGGTGGGGCCTTCGTGGCGTACGGCCATCCGCGACCAGACGTACGGGAGCCGGAACACGGACCGCGCGACGGCCACGGGGACCAGCCGGGAGGCGTCGAGCGAGCGGAAGACCACGCCGCGGCGTCCGTGGGCGTCCACGGAGTAGAGGCGGACGTTGGTCTCGGGGAAGCTGCCGAGGTAGGGGATCCCCGGCAGGCGGAACCAGCCGACGCGGTGCATCCGGAAGGCGACGAGGCCCACGTACGTGACCCCGTCCAGGATGTCGGGCACCGTGCCCGCCGGAAGCAGCGGGGCGACGTCGGCGGGGTCGGCGGCCCAGTGCAGGAAGGCCAGGTCGAGCCAGGACTGGGTGAGGAGGGGACGGTCCGCCGCGTGCGGCGGATCGGGAGTCACTGGTTCCGGGTCCACGGTGCGCGGCGGCTTC
Organism: Streptomyces xanthophaeus; assembly: GCF_000725805.1. Lineage (GTDB taxonomy): Bacteria > Actinomycetota > Actinomycetes > Streptomycetales > Streptomycetaceae > Streptomyces > Streptomyces xanthophaeus. The sequence continues at coordinate 197,344 of NZ_JOFT01000008.1, forward strand.
GGCATCGTTCCAGTATCCGGGAGCGGACGGGGCTGCGGGGCGGCCGCGATCCGTCGGATGCGGGCAGCGTGAACCCCGCGCGCCCGGGGTAATGGACGGTCACGGTGAGTACCGCCCTCGCTCCCGGGTTCGCCCGGCCCCGGTCCCCGCCCCGCTCGCGTCTGTTCACACCGGAGGAGTCCTCATGGCCGTGCTCTCCACGATCGCCGTGGTTCTCGGTGCCTGGTGCGCCGCCAGCGTCCTCACCGCCGCGTTGTACGTCGGCCTGCGCACCGGCATGGTCCGACGGCAGCGGGCCCTGGCGTCCGTACCGCGCCCGGTGGCCGGCGGGGTGGTGTACCGCGGACCGGTGGAACGGGTGGCCGTACGGCGGGCGCCTGCGCTGCGCTCCTGCGTGCGGCCGGGCCGCACCCGGGCCGGAACGGTCGGTCCGTGAGTCCTGTCGCGGCCTGTGGTGCGGGCGTCAACGAGGCGTCCCACAGAGGGGTTTGAGCCTCGGTATCCTGAAACGATCGCCGTATGGCCCGGATCACAGCGGCTTTCCGGAGTGCTCCCCCGATTGCGCCCGAGGGCCTCGTGGCCGACGGGTACGGTTTGGCCATGGATGTTTCCGGAACACGTGCTGCCGACGACCGCACCGGGCCGTCGGGGCTCCTGAGGACCACCGCGCGCCGACTTCTCGTGACACTGGGCGCCGGGGGGCTGTCCCTGGAGGCGGTCGCCGAGGCCGCCGGTCTGCCGCTCGCCGACGTGGAGGCCGTCTTCCCGCACCGGGACGACCTGCTGACCGCGCTGGTCATCGACGCCTACGACGGCTCCGCAGCGGCGATGGAAGAGGCGGACCGGGCCGCGGTGGCCGCCGGGGCGTCCGCGGGTGCACGGCTCCTGGCCGTGACCCGCGCGCTGCGGGAGTGGTCCTTCGCGCACACCGGCGAGTTCACGCTGATCTACGGTTCACCCGTGCCGGGCTACCACGCCCCGCAGGAGACCGTGCCGCCCGCCTCGCGCACCCCCGCCGTGCTGGGCGCCGTCGTGCGTGCGGCGCTGGAGGCCGGTGAACTCACACCGCCGCGGCGCGTGGTGCCCGGTCCGCCGCTGCTCCGTCCGGAGGCCGTGGAAGCCTTCGGCGGTGTGCCGGGGGCTCCGTTCTCGGACGTCATCGAGCGTGGCATCGTGCTGTGGAGCAGCCTGATCGGGCTCCTGGTGTTCCAGGTCTTCAGCCGTACCCACGACAGCGTCCGCGACGAGTCCGCCTACTTCGACTTCGCCATCGCCGTGGCGGCCGAGGGCATCGGGCTGGAGGTCCCCCTGGACGAGAAGACCCTCACCGACTAGTGCTGCGGTCACAGCACTGGATCCACCGACAGCCTGCCGCGAGCGCGGCACCGGCGGGAATCAGGCCGTGAACACCACCAGAACCCTCTGCTTCGTCATCGCGGCGCTCTCGTCCTACGCCGCCCTCGTCTACCGGCTGGTCCAAGTCCGGCGCAGCTGGCGGGACAACGCCTACCGGACGCTGGTCGTCACCCTGCTGCTCCAGTGCCTCACCTTCACGATGGGGGCCGTCGCCATGGCGGGCGACAGCTTCCTGGGCGTCGGCAACCTCGCCATCCTGCTCATGCACGTGTCGGCGGTCGCCTTCTGCGTCAGCGCCCAGATCATCCTGCTGCGCTGGGCGACCGCGACCGAGGAAGCGGTGCGCAAGGCCCGTTACTGGCTGATCACCGGCATCACGCTGAGCGCGGTCCTCGTGGCGCTCTTCTTCGTCGCCGACGGCCCGTCCCGGCCTGCGACGGACTTCAACACCGGCAGCGGCCAGCCGCTGGTCCTCACCTACCTCCTGGTCTTCATCGTGTCCCAGGCGGTCCCGTGCGTGACCATCTTCCGCCAGTGCGGCCCCTATGCCCGGATGACCGGCAAGGCCTCGCTGCGCCAGGCCCTGCGGATGCTCTCCGTCGCCGCGGTCATCCTCTTCCTCTACTGCCTGTGCAGGACGGTGAACATCCTCACCGGCGCGTGGGGCATCGACATCGGCGTGTGGCAGCTGGCGTCGAACGTCTTCAGCGCGCTGGGCATCGTCACGCTCTCGCTCAGCCTGACGATCTCCTCGTGGGAGGCGCCCGCCGCCAAACTGGTGGACTGGGCGCGCAGTTACCGTGCCTACCGGGCGCTGTACCCGCTGTGGCGGGACCTGTACGAGTCCTCGCCTGACATCGTCCTGGAGCCGCCCGGCGCGGCTTCGGTCTCCGACCTCAACTACCGGCTCCACCGGCGGGTCATCGAAATACGCGACGGGTGGCGGGACTTGCGTCCGTACATCGACCGCACCGCGCAGGGCGCCGAGGGAGCGGGCCCCAAAGCGAGCGAGGAGTACCGGCAGGCTTTCGCCGAAGCGGCGCAGATCAAGCAGGCGTTGCACGCCAAGCGCACCGGGACCATCCCGGACGACAACAAGGACGAGGGGGACTTCGACGACCGCGACACCGACAACTTCACCGCGGAAGTCGCCTGGCTCACCAAGGTCGCATCCGTTTATCGTAAGCTCAGTAAAGCGGGTTGAGAGCTCCCACCCGGTCTGCCCCCCGTCAGGCCGGGCGGGTTTCCCCGTGCGCACCCCCCAGTACCCCCCAGTACTCCCGATGTTTTCCGTCTCGGGCCGGGCGGGTGCGTACCCGCCCGGCCCGGCCCCCATCCCCCGAGGGCCGGCCCGGACAGGGCCGAGACAACCACCAGCGAACTCGACTACCCCCGTAAGCGAAGTTAGCTGGCAGCTATCGGCGAGGTCCACGGTGGCGGACTCTCGGCAGATTGTCAACTGACCGCTAATCTGTAAAACTGTTGGATAGCTGAGGGCAATGCCGAGGAGGTGACGGAAGGAGGATTCGCAGTGTCCGAGACAGAGGACCGGCCCGTACTTGCCGTGCGTCTGGACAACCTCTTCAAGACGGTTCGTCCCAAGGGCAAGCACTGGACCAACGCCGAGGTGGCGGAGGAACTGAAGCGGGCCAACCCCGAACTCAAGGTCGGCGGTGTGTACCTGTCCCAACTGCGGACGGGCAAGCGCTCCAACCCTTCACCGGACCTGCTGGCCGCTCTGGCACGCTTCTTCGGCGTGTCCGTCGCCTACTTCTTCGACGACAAGGTCGCCGAGTCCGTGCTCAGCCAGGTCGCCGCCATCGAGGCGCTGCGCCAGGCGGGGGTGCGCTCCGTGGCGATGCGCGCGGCCGGTATGAAGAAGGAGAACCTCCAGGCCATCACCGCCATCATGGACCAGTACCGGCAGATGCAGGGGCTCCCGCCGGTCACCGACCCCGCGGACCCGGAGTGAGGGTCCCCGGCAAGGGGCGATCGGCCGGCCAGGACCGCCGCAGCCAGCTCAAGAGGCTCCGGAAGGACGGCGCACGGCGGATCGCCGAGCTGAACCTGCCGGAAGGGGCCGATGTCGCCGAGCTGTGCCGCTACCTCGGTGAGATCCGCGAGCGTCCCATCACGCTGGTCGCCATGCAGATGCCCGCGTCGCAGCCGTGCGGCATGTGGGTCGCCGCCCGCGACGAGGACCTGATCTTCTACGACGCCAACACGACCAGCGCGCATCAGGAGCACATCATCTTGCACGAGCTGGGCCACATCATCTGCTGCCATCGCGGGGCCGGCTGGCTGGACGAGGCGAGCGCACGGCACCTCTTCCCCAACCTCGACCCCGACCTCGTCCGCGACATGCTCCTGCGCGCGACCTACGACGACGTCCAAGAGCAGGAGGCGGAGGTCATCGCCTACCTCCTCTCCCAGCGGCTGGGCGGCGCCGGGGAAGAGCGGAGCCCGTTTCCGTCCGCACAGGACGCGGCGCCGGGGAAGTCCGACATGCTCAGCCGGATCGAACGCACCCTCTTCTGACGGGTCCGTTCATCCCGCGGCGGCCGCCACCTCCTCGGCCAGGACCTCCACGGCCCACCGGATGTCCTCCTCGGCGTGATCACTGGTGACGAAGAAGCGCAGCCTCGCGAGCCCCTCCTCCACGGCCGGGTGGAAGATCGGATCGGCGATCACCCCCCGGGCGAACAGCCGGTCCGCGACGTGCAGGGTCCGGGCCGAGTCGCCGAGGAGGCACGGCACGATCGGGGTGTGGGCGCTGGATCCCGTGACCACACCGGCCGAGGCGGCCAGCCCGAGGAAGAGGCCCGCGTTCCGCCGCAGGGTACGCACCCGGTGCGGTTCGGCGACGATCAGCTCGGTCGCGGCCAGCGCCGCAGCGGCGTTGGCCGGGCTCAGGCCGACGCTGTAGACGAAGCCGGGCAGCGTGTGCCGCATCCACCGCACCATCCGGGCGGAGCCGCCGAGGTACCCGCCGCAGCTTGCGAAGGCCTTCGAGAGGGTGCCCATCCACAGGTCCACGTCGCGCCGGTCGGCGCCGAAGAACTCGCCGACCCCACGGCCGCTTTCGCCCACGGTGCCGATGCTGTGCGCCTCGTCGACCATCAGCAGGGCGCCGTAACGCTTCTTCAGCTCGATCACCGCCGGCAGGTCGACCAGGTCGCCGTCCATGCTGTAGGCGCCTTCCACGGCGATCAGCACCCGCCGGAACCGGGTGCGGTTGATGCGCAGCATGTGCTCCAGCTGCCCGGTGTCGTTGTGGGCGAACGGGCGCCGCGCCGCCCCGGACAGCGCGCAGCCCTGCAGGATGCTGTCGTGGGCGAGCGCGTCGTGCACCACCAGGTCCCCGGGGCCCACGAGGTGCCCTATCGCGGAGACGTTGGTGGCGTGGCCGCTCACCAGGGCCAGGCAGTCCCCGACGCCGAGGAACTCGGCGAGGGCCCGCTCCAGCCGTACCGTGAGGTCCCGTTCGCCGGAGAGCACGCGGCTCGCGGACACCGAGGTCCCGTACCGTTCCACGGCTTCCTGCGCGGCCTCGTTGACCGCCGGATGACCCGAGAGCCCCAGGTAGTTGTAGCTGCCGAAGGACAGGTAGGAGCGCTCGCCTATCACGGTCCGGTCGCGGATGGTGCCCTGGTGGACCCGGAAGTACGGGTAGTCCGCGCCGCTGCGGACGATCGCGTCCAGGCGGTCCTCGAACTGCCGCACCTCCGGGAAGTCGTCGACGCACGCGGTGGCGGCGCCCCGTCCCTGCCCCGGCCTCGGGGGCCCGGGCGCACCGGGAGCCGGGGCGGGGAGGCTCCGGTCCGGTCCCGCCTGGCGGGGCAGGAGGTCGCGGAGGGCGGGCGTCCGGTCGAGGTGCGGACCGACCAGCGCGATCAGCCGGTCGATGGTGACGTCCGGCAGGAACAACTCCTCGGCGGTGAAGCCCGGGGCCCGCTTGGCTATGCCGACCTCCAGCTCCTGGAGCATCAGGGAATCGAAGCCGAGGTCACTCGTCAGGGCCATGTCCCCGCGCAGGTCGGAGAGGGGGAAGACGCCGGTCCGCGACACGGCCTCCAGTACCACGGACGCGGCGGGCGAGCCCCCGGCGCCCGCCGGAACGGGCGCTTCCCTGGCCTGCTCCACTTCGGCCTCCACTTCGGCCTCTGCGGCCTCGGCAGGGGCCGGCGGTCCGGGGCCGTCCGCCGCTTCCCGGGCCGACGCGTCCACCACCCAGTGGTGGCGCGGAGCGAGCGGGCTCGGCGGCAGGGTGAGCGGAGGCATCCGCTCCGCCACCGCGGCGACGTCCCGAGCCTGCTCGGCCTCCCCGGTGCGGCCCGCCTCCACGGCCGCGGCCGCGGCCGTCAGCCGGGCGGCTGCGTCGGCGGGGTCCTGCGCCACCACGGTCAGGCGTTCCGCGAAGGGGGTCCGGCGCGCCAGGGTGGCCGCCACCCCGGCAGGCGGCAGCCCGTCGGCCTCGATGGCGTGGGCCAGCTCCCGGGCGTACCGGGCCAGTCCGGCCCGGTCCCGGGCGCTGAGGACCAGGAGGTGCGGCTCCCCCTCGGGCGCGGGCGCCGGGCTGGCGGCCGGGGCCGCGGTGCACTCCTCCACCACCAGGTGGACGCCGGTGCCGCCGAAGCCGAAGGCGCTCACCCCGGCGCGGCGCGGCGCGCCGGATCCCGGCCACGGGGTCGCCTCCGTGGCGATGGTCAGCCGTGCGGCGTCGAGCCCGGAACGGTCGGCCAGTTCGAAGGCGGGCTGGGGCGGTATCACGCCCCGGTGCACGGCCAGGACCGTCTTGATGAGTCCGGCCAGGCCCGCGGCGTTGAGCGAGTGGCCCACCACCGCCTTCACCGCGCCGAGGTAGGCGGGTGCGGCCCCCTCACCGCGCAGTTCGCGCAGGACGCCGACCTCCACCGGGTCGCCGACCCTGGTCCCGGTGCCGTGCGCCTCCAGGTATCCGACGGAGTCCGCGGGCAGGTCCGCGTCCCGGTAGGCCCGGCGCAGCGCTCGCAGCTGGCCGGCCGCCTGCGGGTGCATGCCGCCCTGTACGGTCCCGTCGTTGGCCGTTCCCACGCCGCGGATCACCGCGTAGACCCGGTCGCCGGACTCCAGGGCATCGGCCAGGGGTCGCAGGACCAGGATGCCCGCGCCCTCGCCCAGGACGAAGCCGTCGGCCTCCGCACCGAACGGCAGGCACCTGCCGCTGCGCGACACGGCGCCGATCCGGCTCAGCCCGACCAGGAGGTCGGGCGCGAGGATCAGCTGGGCGCCGCCGGCCAGGGCGATGCGGGTCCGGCCGGCGCGCAGGGCATGCACGGCGTTGGCCACGGCCATCAGGCCGCCGGAGCAGGCAGCGTCCAAGGCGTAGCTCTCGCCGTGCAGGTCGAAGACCGAACTGACGGTGTTGGGGCCCATGTTGAGGAGGAGTCCGGCGACGGAGGTGCCGTGCAGCGCGTCGACCGCGCGGACCGCCGAAGACCAGCGGGGGTCGTCGATCCGCGCCCCGAACTCGCCGCCGGCCAGCTGGCGCATCCGGATCTTCATGGTGCTGAGCTCGCGGTAGCCGCTCTCGGTGAGCGAGGTGATGACGGAGGTCTCCTCGCGGTCGAAGCCCTCCGCCTCCCATCCGGCGTCCTGGATGGCCTCGCGGGCGAGGTCGATCAGCAGCCGGTGCTGCGGGTCCATCGACCTGGCCCGGCGCGGCGGGATGCCGTAGTGCGCCGCGTCGAAGTGGCCCACGTCCGGCAGCAGCGCCATGGTGTCCGTGGCGGTCGAGGACGCGTCGCGGAAGTCGTCGCTGAGGAAGGCGGCACTGCGCCAGCGCGAGTCCGGGACGGTGGAGAACTGTGCTCGGGGAGCCGTGAGCAGTTGCCAGTACTGGTTCACGTTCCGCGCCCCCGGAAACCGGCAGGCCATGCCGACGACGGCGACGTCGTCCCGCCGGACTCCCGCTGAACCCACGGTGCCGTCCTTCGCTGTCACAGGTGTCATCCAGTGGTGGTCAGTCGCTCCCGCCACCAGTCCACCGTCTCCTTGACCTGTTCGTCGACGGGGGTGGCGCGGACCGCGAACGCGGTTTCGTAGGCGCTGGAATCGGCCACGAACGGCCGGTCGAACTGGTAGCGGATCTCCTTCAGTTCCCGGAGCAGCGGCGAGAACAGCGATGCCACGCCGAAGACGGCCGGAGGCAGCCCGCGCACGGCTACCGGCCCGGTTCCCGCCTGGGCTGCCATGCGGTCGACCATCTGGCGGACGGACAGCGGGGGTTCATTGGGGACGTGCCAGGCCCGTCCCCAGGCCCGTTCCTCGCCCGCGACCGTGGCCAGGGCGCTGGCCACGTCGGGCAGGTAGCTCCAGCTGTGCGGGGCGTCCGGGTCGCCGAGCGTGGAGACGGGCTTGCCGCGCAGCAGGCGCGGCAGGACCCGTCCGGCCAGGTGCCCGCCGTCGGTCACCCCGGGACCGAAGAAGTCCGAGGCGCGCACCTCGACGGCCTTGATGCGGCCCTGGTCGTGGAGGGTGCGCGCCTCTTCCCACAGCCGGGCGCGCACCCGGCCCTTGGGGCCGGTGGCGGCGAGCGGAAGCTCCTCGGTCATCAGCCCGTCCACGGGGCCGTAGCCGTAGAGGTTGCCCAGCATGACCAGGACGGCGCCGGTCGCCTCGGCCGCCGCGCAGGCCGAGGCGGCCAGCGGTGGCCATGCGCTCACCCAGCGGGGGTAGGGCGGCGCGGCGCAGCCGTAGAGCGCTGCGGCGCCCCGCACGGCCTCGGTCAGTGCGTTGCTGTCCGTCGCGTCCAGGGCGACATGCTCGATCCCGGGCTCCGGCCTGCGGGCCGATCTGGTCACGACGCGTACGGAGTGCCCTTCCCCGGCCAGCAGTCGAGCGGTGGCCGCACCAGCGGGCCCGAACCCCATCACCACATGAAGACTCACGGGTGAACCCTACGGGAGGCGGGGCTCGAACGGCGGGTCCCGGGGACCCGACCGCGCGGAGCCGGACAGGGACCAACTCCTTATCGGCCAAAGGCGTTTGTCCACCCCCATACGGGGGAGACGGCACCCTCGCCCGGGGGATCCGCGGGCGCCTCGTGCGGGGTTTCCTGGAAGCATGAAGAACTCACTGAAGCGCCTGCTCGCCCTGGCAGCGGTCGCGGCCCTGACCGCTGCCGTGCCCGCCCCTTCGGCCCTGGCCCAGCCGCTGCCGGGCGACGGCATCCGGGCCCGTATCGAGGCCGTTCCCGGGATGCGCCTGCTCGGCGAGCGGCCGGCCCCGCCGGGGCAGGTCGTCCTCGACCTCGCCTACCGTCAGCCCGACGACCACCGGCATCCGGAGCGGGGTTCCTTCGAGCAGAGGCTGACGCTGGTCCACAAGTCCGCCGAGCGGCCCATGGTGCTCCATTCCAGTGGGTACGACCTGGGTTCCTCCCCGGAGCGGCCGTCCGAACCGGCGAAGCTGCTGGACGCCAACCAGATCACCACCGAGCAGCGCTTCTTCGGCACGTCCCGGCCCGGTGGCCCCGACTGGTCCACCCTCACCATCTGGCAGGCGGCGAGCGACCACCACCGTCTCGTCGCCGCCCTGAAGAAGGTGTACCGCGGCGCCTGGATCTCCACCGGGGGCAGCAAGGGCGGGATGACCGCGGTCTACCACCGCCGGTTCTATCCCGGGGACGTGGCCGGTACGGTCGCGTATTCGGCCCCGAACAACACGGACGACGGGGACGACAGCGCCTACGACGCCCGCATCGAGCTGGTCGGTACGCCCGAGTGCCGTGCCGCGGTGAAGTCGGTGCAGCGCGAGGCGCTGGTGCGGCGCTCGGCGATGACGGAGCGGTACGGGCGGTGGGCCGAGGAGGAGCAGCGCACCTTCCGGACCCTCGGCAGCGCCGACCGTGCCTTCGAACTCGCCGTGCTGAGGCTCCCGATGATGTTCTGGATGCACCAGCCCTCCGGAGGCTGCGGCTCCGTGCCCGGCGCCGCCGCCACGGACGACGAGTTGTACGCCTGGGTCTCCCAGGTCACTCAGTTCCCCGTCTACACCGACCAGACGCTCGACGCCTACACCCCGTACTTCTACCAATTGGGCACCCAGCTCGGGTACGCCCAGTTCGCGGCGCCCCATCTCGACGGGCTGCTGCGTCATCCGGGCGTCCAGGAGGTCCGGTCGTACGTGCCGAAGGACATCCCCTTGCGGTTCCAGGCCGGGGCCATGGCGGACATCGACCGCTGGGTGCGCCGCGACGGACGCTCGCTGATGTTCGTCAACGGTGAGAACGACGTGGCGGTCGCCGAACCCTTCCGTCTCGGCGCCGGCACGCGGGACTCCTACCGCTTCGAGGTGCCCGACGCCAACCACCACATATCCCTCACCGGCCTGCCTCCTGGCGATGCCGAGAAGGCCCTGGCCACGCTTCGGCGCTGGGCCGGCCGGACACCGCCCGCCGGAGGCTGAGGGGCAGCGGCTGGCAGACTCTCCGGGTTGCGCCGCACTCGGGGAGGGAGCAGGACGATGCTGTGGGGGAGAGCCGTCGGATACGCCGCGGCGTGGACGGGAGCGGTCCTGCTGGTGCTGTGCCCGCCCTCGGGCGGGGCGCCCGTCCACGCCCTCGACGGCCACGGGTTGGGGCCGGCCGTGCACCGGGCGGAGGAGCCCGGGGTGCCGCGGTTCCGGCTGCGCGCGCACGAGAACGTCATGGACCTGCCTGCCTCCGGCCGGGGCACCCCCGCCCCGGTCACCCCCGGCTTCGTGTACACCGGGACGACTGCGCCGGGGGACGTCTGGCTCTCGATGTCGGTGGCGGACCACCACGTGGGCGAATACCAGTCGCCGACGCTTCCGGCGCAGTTCGCCAACTGCTTCTACGCGAGCGACGGGAACGGCGCGTACTGCAGGTTCCCCGGGCCTCTGGTGGCGGGGCAGGGGTACGAGACCGACGTGCCGTTCCAAGCAGTCAACGGGGAGTGCTGCCGGGTCAGGGGCGCGTACAGGTACGTGCTGTGGGTGGACGGGAGCCCGGGCTACCCGGGGGAATCCGCGCTGCAGGGCATGCGGAAGGGTTCCGGACCGGCTCTCGGCCTGCGGGCGGTCGACGCGGCCACCCTGTCGGGTGGATCCGAGGCGACGATGGAGTACCAGACGCAGGACCCGGCGGTGCATCCCGGCTGGCTGGTCCCCGTCCGTTCCCTCGTCCTGCGGGGCGAGGCCGGCGGGTACGTGGAGCTGGAGATCCCGTTCGGTGTCGCTTCGGAGGGTTTCCCCTCTGCGCCCCCGACCGTGCGGGTCGAGCTGCCGGAAGGGACCTCGCCGGCCCCGAGGAAGGTCGGGGAACACCCCTCGGAGGAGACCTATTGCGGTACCGCGAAACCCTCCGCCCGCACCGTGGTCTGCCACAAGGGCGGCGACCGGGTCATCCTGCGGCTGCGCATCGACCGGAAGGCCGAGGATGCGCGCGGCAGCATCTCGGTGGCCGTCCCGCCGGGCGACACCGACCCCGCCGACAACGTGCGGCCGATCGAGCTCCAGGTCACCGGCGCCGCCGGGCCGGCCCTCCCCCGGCCCGGCGAACCGGGCCGGCCCTGGGCGGGAGCGCTCGCGGCCGTCGCCTGCGCCGCGTCGGCTGCTGTTCTGCTCCTGGTGGCGCGCCGCCGGTCCGCCCGCCGCCGCTCGGCCCGGCGCGGGGCGGCGCCGCGCCCGTAGAAAAAGGGGTGGTCCAGCCGCAGGTCCGGGGCTAGTTTCGCGGGTGAACCGCCTGACTCGCCCCGCGAAGGACTGCCTGTGACGTCGATCCGTACCGCACTCCCCCACGAACTGCCCGCACTGCTGGAACATCCTGGTGACACCGAGCGCAACGCGGCGACCCGCGCGTACCTGGAGCAGTTGCTCGCGGTGAAGTGCACCCGTCCCGAATGGTGCCTGGTCGCCGAGGACGGGCAGGGTCAGCTGGTGGGCAGCGTGGTGCTGTGGACCCTGCCCGGGCAGGAAGTCCCTTACGCCCTGGTCCTGTTCGAGGCCCCGGCCGACTCGGCCGAGACCGGTGCCGCGCTGCTCAACGCCGCGGCGGCGAAGGCGCGCGAGTTCGGCGCGCAGGAGCTGGAGCACGTCGTCGACTCGCCCGCACAGGCACCGCAGTTCCAGCGCGGACCGGAGCGGCGGGCGGAGCTGCTGCGGGGTTCCGGTTTCGGGGTGATGCGCGACGGGCGCCGCTTCCGCCTGCGGGCCCAGGGCGAACTGCCGCCCGACGACGCCCGGCTGCAGTTCCGCAGTCTCGCCGACCTGGGTCCCGGTCCGTTCGTCGGCCTCCTGGAAGACCTGCTCGCCGAGACCGCGGACGCCCGGCTGGCCGCGGATGTCCGGCAGTACGGGCTCCGGGGCGCGGCCGAGCGGCTCTTCGAGGAGACGGCCGAGCTGCGCCACGAGCCGCACTGGTGGGAGATCGGCTACGACCCGGACGGCACCCCGGCGGTGATCAGCCTGCCCGCGGAGAACCCGAGCGTGGCGGTGATCGGCTTCGTCGGCGTGGCGCCGGCCCACCGGGGCAAGGGGTACGCCGCCTCGGCCGTGCTCCGCGGCACGCGGATCCTCCTGGCGCAGGGCGCCGACGAGATCCGCGGGGACTGCGACGCGGCCAACACGGCGATGGCGAAGGCGTTCACGAGGGCCGGTTACGAGAACTTCGCCGACCGGCTGGAGTTCGGCCGCGCCCTGTGACGTACGGCCGGGCCTGATGGAGCGGCCGCCGACGGGCCGTCGTAGGCTCCGGCCATGCGTACGCACCTGCACCAGATCGTCGTGGACTCCCGTGAGCCGAGGGCCCTGGTCCGTTTCTGGGCGCACCTGCTGGGGGGCGAGCCGGTCGACCGGGCCCGCGGCTGGTCGCACGTCGAGCCGCCCGGGTTCGCCCGGCTCGCCTTCCAGCCGGTGCCCGAGCCCAGGGCCGTGAAGAACCGCCTGCACCTGGACATCGGTGTCGACGACGTCGAGGCCGCGGCCACCGAGGCCGTGCGCCTGGGCGCCGTCCGGGCCGGCGAGGCGGTCACCGACGACCAGGGATCGTTCCAGTCCATGCGCGACCCGGAGGGCAACGAGTTCTGCTTCGTGGGCCCCTGACCTGGGTGTCCGACCGTGCGGTACGGCAGATCCGGGGTACGGATGCGGCGGTGGCCCGTGTGACCATGTCCCCCGGCACATCCGCACCACGCACATCCGCACCACATGGGGGGACCATGCGCACCCGCACCACCACTGCCGCCACCGGCCTCGTCGCCGCCACCCTGGCGCTGCTCGTCCTGGCCGGCTGCACCTCACAGGGCGAGGGCCCGTCCGGGGCGGGGACCGGGACACCGGCCAAGGCCACGGCTCCGGCGCCCGCCCCGGCCGCCGGATCCGGTTTCGAGGGGCCCCGCCCCCAGGACCAGAACCTGCTGGCGTGGACCGGTGACCCCAATGACGCGGGGCACGTGACCGCCCAGTCCGCCACCGGGGTCGGCGGGCGGGTCACGCTGGTACGGATCGTCCTGCGCGAGGAGATCACCTGGTCGAACATCTGGCTCGGCCTGGCGGGCCTGGACCCGAACGCCCAGCTCTCCAACTGCTACCTCGGCGTGTACGACGCGAGCGGCGCCCTGGTCGCCGCCACTGCGGACGTCTCCCCGCAGCTGATGGTCGAGCCGATCGCCAAACCGTTCGCCCTCGCCAAGCCGTTCACCGCCGCCCCGGGGACCTACTTCATCGCCCTGCTCCTCAACGGCAATTGGGCCACCAACGCGCTCACGCTGAAGTCCACGGGCGCCGGCATCTCGGTCAATGCCGGTCTGACGCCGCCGAACCTCCGCTACAGCACCGTCCTGACCGGCCAGACCTCGCTCCCGGCCACCGTGAACCTCGCCGAGCAGTCCCAGAGCGTCATCAACACCGGCTGGGCCAGCCAGTGGTACGCCATCTCCTGATCCCAGGGCAGGTCAGCAGCCGCTCGGAGCGAACGGGGGGACGAAGGTGGCCGCGATGACGCGCTCGGGGCCGACCTTCACGTCCATGGCGCCGCGGCCCGCCGAGGTGAAGGAGGTCGGCATCTTGAGGTCGGAGGGCAGGTCCGCCTCCGTGATGTCGGCGCCCGTGTGGACGACCGACAGCGAGCCCCGGCACGCCGCGGACTGCGGCGGCACACTGCCCTCGACGATCCCGTCCGCCGGTCCGACCGTGAGGGTGGGCCGGTCCATGAAGACGTACTGGAACTCGTGGCCGTCGCCGGAGGGCCGGGCCCGGCCGGAGGTCGTTCCTCCGCGGGTGACGTCCACCCAGAACCGGCTGAGCGTCACCTTGACCGCGGCGCAGGGACGCTCGACCGCCTCGGGCTCGAAGCTCAGGCCGTCACCGTCGATCTTCAGGGCCTTGCTGCCGTAGGAGCCGCTGCCGCTCTTCAGCCGGGTGAGGTAGGTGCCCAGTTTCTCCGGCTCCATGGCGGAGGTGTCCACGCACTCCGTGCTCGGGGCCGCCGAGCTCGGGGCCGGCGGGGCGCTCGTGGCGGGCGGGGCGGCGGCAGCGGTCGTGGCGGGAGGTGCGGACGCGGCGGAAGCGGACGGTGAGGCCGTTCGGGACGCGGCGGGCTCCGCCCCGCCGGAGCAGCCCGCCACGGCCAGCAGGGCCGCGCCGAGGGAGGCGATGACGGGCCCTCTTAATCGGTGACGCATGACGTACTCCGGTCCGGTCGTCGGGGTGGTGCGAGGTGCGCCGAGGTGTACTCCCCGCCATGGTGACAGGCGGTCGCGCGGGGCGCCGCCGGTTGCCGATCTCCCGTCCGGACTCAGCATTCTGACATGTCATCAGGTCATCCGTCCCGGACTCTTGACTCTGCAGTCCGGGGTCGGGATTCTCGTCCCAACAATTGCGCGGGCCATGACAACACCGGCGCCGTCCCGCCGACCTGAGACGTGAGTGATGACCATGAGTGGACACCCGCACCAAAGGAAACGTCGCAGGATCCGGCCCAGGCCCCTCGCGGTCCTGACGCTGCTCCTCGCCGTGATCGCCTCAGTGCTCGGCCCCGCGACCACGTCCTCGGCCGCCGACCCCGGCTGGTGGAACCCGGTCGCGCGGCCCGCACCCGACTCCGAGATCAACGTGACGGGCGAGCCCTTCAAGGGCACCGACGCCCAGGGCCGGGTGCGCGGATTCGTCGACGCGCACGACCACCTGATGTCCAACGAGGGCTTCGGCGGCCGTCTGATCTGCGGCAAGCCGTTCTCCGACCAGGGCGTCGCCGACGCCCTCAAGGACTGTCCCGAGCACTACCCCGACGGCTCCCTGGCGATCTTCGACTTCATCACCAAGGGCGGCGACGGCAAGCACGACCCCAACGGCTGGCCCACCTTCAAGGACTGGCCCGCGCACGACTCCCTGACCCACCAGCAGAACTACTACGCCTGGGTCGAACGGGCCTGGCGCGGCGGCCAGCGGGTGCTCGTCAACGACCTCGTCACCAACGGCGTGATCTGCTCGGTCTACTTCTTCAAGGACCGCGGCTGCGACGAGATGACCGCCATCCGCCTCGAAGCACAGAAGACCTACGACATGCAGGCCTTCGTCGACAAGATGTACGGCGGCCCGGGCAAGGGCTGGTTCCGCATCGTCACCGACTCCGCGCAGGCCCGCGACGTCATCCAGCAGGGCAAACTCGCCGTCATCCTGGGCGTCGAGACCTCCGAGCCCTTCGGCTGCAAGCAGATCCTGGACATCGCGCAGTGCAGCAAGGAGGACATCGACCGCGGCCTGGACGAACTGCACCGGCTCGGCGTGCGCAGCATGTTCCTGTGCCACAAGTTCGACAACGCCCTGTGCGGGGTCCGCTTCGACGAGGGAGCCCTCGGTACGGCGATCAACGTGGGCCAGTTCCTGTCGACCGGGACCTTCTGGAAGACGGAGCAGTGCACCGGCCCGCAGCACGACAACCCCATCGGGCTGGCGGCCGCCCCCACCGCGCAGAAGGAACTCCCCGCGGGCGTCGCGGTCCCCTCGTACTCCGCCGACGCACGGTGCAACTCGCGCGGGCTCACCGAACTCGGCGAATACGCGGTGCGCGGCATGATGAAACGCAAGATGATGCTGGAGATCGACCACATGGGGGTCAAGGCCGCGGGCCGCGCCTTCGACATCCTGGAGTCCGAGTCCTACCCGGGCGTGATCTCCTCGCACAGCTGGATGGACCTGGACTGGACCGAACGCGTCTACAAGCTCGGCGGGTTCGTCGCCGCCTACATGAGCGGCTCCGAGGGCTTCAGCGCGGAGGCCAAGCGGACGGACGCGCTGCGCGAGAAGTACAACGTGGGCTACGGCTTCGGCAGTGACATGAACGGGGTCGGCGGCTGGCCCGGACCGCGCGGGGCCGATACCCCGAACCCGGTGCGCTACCCGTACCGCAGCACCGACGGCGGCTCCGTCATCGACAAGCAGACCACCGGTTCGCGCACCTGGGACCTCAACACCGACGGCGCCTCGCACTACGGCCTGGTCCCCGACTGGATCGAGGACATCCGCCTCGTCGGCGGACAGGGCGTGGTGGACGACCTCTTCAAGGGCGCCGAGTCCTACCTCACCACCTGGGGGAACTCCGAACGGCACAAGTCCGGGGTGAACCTCGCCGCGGGCGCACCCGCCTCGGCGTCGAGCGCGCAGTGGTGGAACCCCTTCGTCGACTACTCCCCGGGCCGCGCTGTGGACGGGAACACGGGCTCGCGCTGGGCCAGCGAGTGGAACGACAACCAGTGGCTGCGCATCGACCTGGGTTCCGCGAACCGGGTGGGACGCATCACCCTCGACTGGGAGACCGCGTACGGCAAGGCGTACCGGATCGAGGTCTCCACGGACGACACGAACTGGCAGACGGTCTGGTCCACCACCGCCAGTGACGGCGGCCTGGACACGGCCCGCTTCTCCGGGGTGCCGGCCCGCTACGTCCGCGTCCAGGGACTCCAACGGGCGACCCAGTGGGGCTACTCCCTCCACGAGGTCGGCGTCTACAGCGGCTGACGCCGCAGCGCACCAGCGCACCACCAGTGCCTGGCCGGGGCCGGCCGGATCAGCTCCAGTGATCCGGCCGGCCCCGGCGGCATGCGAGCGAAGGGAACCACCATGGCACGGATGCCGTCGGCCGAACGGCGCCGCCAGCTGACCGAGGCGGCGATCCGGGCGATGACCCGCGACGGCGTCGCCCGGACGACGACCCGGTCGATCGCCGCCGAGGCGGGCGTCTCGCTGAGCGTCTTCCACTACTGCTTCGACTCCAAGCAGGCCCTGCTGGAATCGGTCATCACGACGATCACCGACCACTACGTCGCCCTGGTGCGGGAGGCGATCCAGCCGAAGGCCACCCTCCACGAGACCGTCCGGGCGGGATTCCGGGCGTACTGGGACCACGTCGCCGCCCACCCCGGCGAGCACATGCTCACCTACGAGCTCACGCAGTACGCCCTGCGCCAGCCGGGCTTCGAGCACCTGGCCCGGCGGCAGTACGAGCTGTACGCCGACACCTACACCGAGCTCCTCGAAGAGCTCTGCCACCGCATGGACTTCGAGCTGCGGATCCCGGTGCCGGCCCTGGCCCGCTACCTGGCCGCCATGACGGACGGGCTGACCCTGAGCCTGCTCGTCCTGGGCCCCGAGGCGGCCTCCGCGGACCTCCTGGACACGATCACCGAGCACGTCGCCGGCCTCGTCGGCGACGCACCGGAGCGGTCCGGCCTGCCGGGGACGTCCTGAGCGCCCCGCCCCGCCCTGACCCGACCCGGCACACAGCCGTCCCGGGCGTCACGCCTCAGTGCTGCCGTGCCCGGTACAGGTCGCGGAGCAGGGCGATCTCGGCCCCGTGGTGCAGCAGTTCCTGGTTGACCCACCACACGATGTCCACGAACGGTTCCTCCGCGTCGCTGCCGTGCGGGTAGGTGCAGTACCCCACGGTGTCGAGCGCGGCATCGTCCACGCCCAGCAGCGCCTTGCGCCAGGCCGCGGCGCCCTCCTCGAAGGCCGCGACCGCCCCGGCGGCGTCACCGCGCACGACGTGGTCGTCGCGGGTCAGTGCGTGCCGGCCGGCCGTGTGGTCCGCGCGCAGGGTGACCATCTCGCTGATGTGGCTCAGCCGCCAGGCCAGGGTCGTGAAGGGCGGCGGCCACGGGTGCGGGTACGCCGCCGCGTCGCGACCCCAGTCGCCCGCGCCGGCCAGCAGCGTCGCGCGCGGCCCCGGCCCGTCCGTGCGGCGCCGGACCGTCCAGCAGCCGGGTACGGGCTCCCAGAGGTACTCCTCGTCGGTCATCGGGCCGACCCGGGTCTGCGTGCCGTCGCCGCTGTCCATGGCGGGGCCCGCCAGCCGGCCGACGAGGCGTTCGCACGCGAAGTCGAACTGTTCGAGCAGGGGGACCAGTCGGGGTGGGGTCACCGGATGCTCCTCGGGTACGCGGATCCGCCCGCCGGAAGGGGAAGGGCGGGACCGGTCTTCCGGCCCGCCAGCCTGGCACGGCGGGCTCCCCCGCGCATCCCCGTTTCCCCCGGCCCGGCCGCGGCCCGGCGGAGCTGTACGGCGGAGCGGTACGGCCTGTTGACCAACCGGGGCTACGGAGAGGTAACTTACGGGTTGCCCAGGACGGCCGACCGAGGGAGCAGGAACATGGCGGACCACGACCTGACCGGCTTCACCCAGGACACGTTCACCCACCAGGGCGCCTCCCGCCGGCTGCTGCGCCGGGGCACGGGGCCGGCGGTCATCATCATGGCGGAGATCCCGGGCATCACCCCCAAGGTCCTGGAGTTCGCCGCGCGCGTGGCCGACGCCGGCTGCACGGCCGTGCTCCCGGTGCTCTTCGGCACGCCCGGCCGGGACGCACATCCGACGGCGCACGGCTGGCCGGCCTCCCTCCGCTACACCACCTCCACGCTGTGGCAGGTGTGCGTGAGCCGGGAGTTCACCCTGCTGGCCACGGGCCGCAGTTCACGCGTCGTGCACTGGCTGCGCGCCCTGGCCGCCGCCGAGCACGAGCGCTGCGGCGGCCCCGGGGTGGGCGCCGTCGGCATGTGCCTGACGGGCGGATTCGCCCTGGCCATGGCCACGGACGAGCGCCTGCTGGCCCCGGTGCTGTCCCAGCCGTCACTCCCGCTGGCCTGCACCAGGAGCCGTGCGGGCGCCATCGACATCAGCCCGTCGGACCTCGCGGCCGTCCGGCTGCGCTGTGAACGCGACGGCCTCCAGGTCATGGGGCTGCGGTTCAAGGGGGACCGGCTCTCGCCCCGGGACCGTTTCGCCCACCTGCGCCGGGAGCTCGGCGACGCGTTCGTCGCCGTGGAGCTCGACGACGGCTCGGCCGCTCCGGAGGGCGTCCTTCCGCCGCACTCCGTGCTGACGGAACACCTCGTCGACGAGCCCGGGCAGCCCACCCGGCAGGCGCTGGACTCCGTACTCGACCTCTTTCGCACCCGGCTCCTGGCGCAGCACCCCGGTTCCTCCTGAGGACGCCGCGTGCCGCTCCAGGCGTCCCGTGACACGTCCACCCACCCGGAGGCCTGCCCGACCCAGGAGGTCAGCAGGCTCGCCGGGTACCGGGCGGCGAGCGCACGCCGCGCGGCCGGAGGGCCCGGGGGCGCGCCGACGGCGCCCGCGCACACGTGCGGACGCCGTCGGACGGGAAGTGCGGTGGTGGCCGGTGTTCCGGGTCAGCCCCGGACGATGTTCTCGGCCTGCGGGCCCTTCTGGCCCTGCGTGATGTCGAACGACACCGTCTCGCCCTCCACCAGCTCGCGGTATCCGTTGCCGGAGATGTTCGAGTAATGGGCGAATACGTCCGGTCCGCCCCCGTCCTGGGCGATGAAGCCGAAGCCCTTCTCGGAGTTGAACCACTTCACGGTGCCGTTGGCCATGCCCGTCCCTCTGCTCACGTCGGTGCGCGGTCCGGGAAAGGACCGCACCGGCACCCTCTCAGAGGTGCCCGCCCCAGTCCTCCCCGGCCGACAGGTCGGTTACACCATCTGGCCCAATCTTGTTCCACTCCCGGGGTCAGCTGACGGCTCCGCCGACGGCGCGCCGGGGTCCTCGCGGCGCAAGCCCTTTCCGGCTGCGGGGGATGCCCAGCGGCCGGTTCCGGCCAACCTCGCCGTTCCGTCGGCCCGGTGCTGCGGGCCCCGCCGGACACGATCAGCGGGCAGCGCCGGGCACCCCGTGGCGAAAGGTCGGCCAGATCCCGCTGCTCCTGCCGCCGGGCTGCGCTGTACTCCTCACTCCAGTTCCCCCGCCTCGTGCAACAGCCCCTGCGCCGACCGCGGCACAGGGCTTCTTCGACGTGCGCGGATTCGGGCGAACTGGCCGCCGTTCAGACCCGGTTGAAGGAGCACCAGCGTGTCCCACAAGCAGCCAGAAGCACACCCGGAAGAGCAGCCGGAGCAGCAGCCGGACCAGCAGGGCGAGCAGTCGGCCGGCCGGTCCGAGCCCGTCGCGGCACCCGCCCCGCCGGAGATCACGTACACCTGGGGCCAGCACAACCAGACGATGGAGTCGATGTCGCTCGGCCAGATGGCCCGGCGCGTCCCCTCGGCCCTCGTGCAGACGGCCCGCCTCGCACTCGCCGTCGACCGGACCGTCTTCCACGTACTGGTCGCCGCCCAGGTGCTCGGCGGGATCTGTACGGCCGCGGCGCTGGCCTCGGTGGCCCGGGCGATGGTTCCGCTCCTGGGTGTCGGCGGGGTCGAGGAACGCGTTTCGGCCGCCGCCGGGCCGCTGGTGCTCGCCGCCGCCATGACCGCCCTGGGCGCGCTGGCCTCCATCGCAGCGGGGAGCGCGTCCCGCCGTCTGACGCCCCGCATGGCCACCCTCGCCGACCTGGCGATGGTCGACGCCCACATGGACGTGGAGCTCGCCGCCTACGACGCACCCGACTTCACCGAACGCTCCGAGGCCGCCGAGACCGGGTCCGCCCGCTCCGCCATGCTCCTGCAGGACGCGCTCGGCTTCACCGGCGGCCTCATCGACATGGCCGCCGTCGCCTCGGTGCTCGCCGTGGTGCACCCCGCCCTCCTGCCGCTGCTCCTGCTGTCGGTGGTGCCCCGCGGCCTCGGGTCGGTGTACGCCGCCCGCCTCGACTACCGGCTCCACAACCAGACCATCGCCTCCCGCAACATCAAGCACATGATGCGCTGGCACCTGACGACCCCGAAGCTGGCCGACGAGCTGCGCGGCAACAGCATGCGGCCGTACGCCCACCACTGGTACGCCGCGGTGTGCGAGCGCATCGACTCCAAGATGGTCGGCTCGGCGCCCCGCTACCTGACCGTGCACCTCATCGCGGCCACCGCCTCGGGAGCGTTCGTCGTCGCCACGTACGGGGCGCTGGCCGGACTCGTCGTCGGCGGGTACATGGCGCTGGCCGCGGCCGGCACGGCGATCGTCGCCATGCGGACCTCGACGGCGGCGCTCAGTTCACTCGTCGTGTACGGGGCGGCCATGTTCCAGCACGCGCTCTACCTGGGGGACTACGCCACCTTCGTCGAGGAGGCCGCCGGGCAGTCCGGCCCCCGCGGCCCGCAGGTGATGGACGCGGCGCCGGAGAAGATCCGGCTGGAGGAAGCCGCGTACACCTACCCGGGCAAGGACGCGCCCGCACTCGGCCCGGTGTCCCTCACCCTGTCCCGGGGCGAGGTGGTGGCCGTCATCGGGGAGAACGGCGCCGGGAAGTCCACCCTGATCCGGCTGCTGACCTCACTGACGGCCCCGACGGCCGGCACCGTCTCCTGGGACGGGATCCCGACCTCCGACGCCGACCAGCGCACGGCCTGGCGGCACGTGGGCCTGGTGACGCAGAGCTACGGCTACTGGCCCTTCTCCGCGCGGGAGAACATCACCCTCGGCCAGCCCGCCCCCGGCGGTGAGGAGGCCGTCTGGGAGGCCCTGGACGCCGTCGGCATGCGCACGGCCGTAGAGGAGTTCCCCGACGGCCTGGACACCCTGCTCGCCCGCTCGTTCTGGGGCGGACACGAACCCTCCGGCGGCCAGTGGCAGCGGCTCGCCTGCGGACGGGCCTTCCACCGCAGGCCCGGGCTCCTGGTCATGGACGAGCCGACGAGCGCGATGGACCCGCGCGGGGAGCACAAGGTGTTCTCCGGGCTGCGGGACATGAAGGAGGACCGCATCACGGTGATCGTCACGCACCGGATGGAGAACTGCAGGCTGGCCGACCGGATCGTGGTCCTCGACGGCGGCCGGATCGTGGAACAGGGCTCCTTCGACCAGCTGAAGTCCGTACCGGGCGGCCGGTTCCGGGAACTGTACGAGCTCTCGCAGGACCGCTGACCCCCTGCCCGCTGCCCCCTGACCGCCCTACGTGAGCAACGCGGAGAGGTGATCGGCGTACGCCGTGATCCGTTCCAGCCGCGGTCCGCCGCGGGCGATGCGGAATCCGTGGCGACGGCCCCAGAACGCGGCCTGGACGGCGTGGAACTGCGCCCACCTCCGGGCCCGTTCACGGTCGAGCTCCGCCGCCTCGGCGTAGACGGCCAGCGTACGGTCCACGGCCCGGCGCAGGTCGTCGGCCTCGAGGAGCTTCAGTGCGTGGGACTTGAGCAGGGTGCCCCCGTCGTAGGCGGGGTCCCCCACGTACCCCTTGGGGTCGACGGCCAGCCACGGCTCGCGGTCGGCGCGCAGGATGTTCCTGGCGTGCAGGTCGCCGTGGACGACGGTGTCCGGCTGGTCGCGGCCGAGTTCGCGGACGGTGGCCACCGCGGCGTCGACCACGTGATGCGGCAGTGCGTGCGCCAGTTCCCGGGCGTCCGTGCGCAGCCGCTCTTCCCAGCCGTCGGCCTGATCCTGCAAGCGGGGCAGGCCGGGCGGTGCGGGAACCGCCAGGCGACGGCTGAGCCGCCCGGCGACCGCGGGCACTACGTCGGCGTCCTCGACCTCGGCGAGGGCCGACGGCCGGACCCGTTCCAGCAGCATCGCGAACCGGTCGTCGGCCCGCTCGTGGAGGAGTACGGCGCCGCGCCCGCCCCAGACCTCGAAGGCGTCCGGCTCGTGGACGTTCCCGGGATGGGGGAAGGACACCTTCAGTACGGCGGCCTCCCCGGAGCCGCGCCGCACCGGGACGACCAGCCCGACACCGCCGTGCATGACCTCGCCGTCCGGTACGCACCCGAACCGCCCCAGCAGCTCCGCCACGATCCCGGGCAGCCCGGCCAGCCATGCCGCCCCGGCCGCGCCTTCCCGCTCGACGGTGCTGTGCGCGAACGCTTCCGGGATCCGGGTCATCCCGGCACCTTACGTGTCCTCCGGTGCCGGTCGTCGCCGTACTCGCCCCGGACGGGAGGCCGTTGACCTCGTCGTCCGGGGCGCGGAGCGCCGGGTAACCTACCCCGGTCATGATCCACATACAGGGGGAACAGGAACAGTGAACAGAGAGCAGGAACCCGGGTACGGCTGGCAGGCGCCGCCCGCAGGTGGCCGGCAGCACAACGGCTCCATACCCCCGCCGCCCACGGCCGCCCCCGTCGCCGCACCCGTCGCCGCGCCCGCCTCCTCGCACCGGGCCGCCTGGATCGGGGCCGGGGCGACCCTGGTCGCCGCGGTGATCACCGTGGCGGGGGCGTACCTGCTGGTCCCGGGCAAGTCCGGGGTCCCCGGCCCGCCCGCGGCGCAGGTACCCGCGGCAGTCCCCTCCACGTCCGCCTCGCAGGCGGCTGCGGCCCCGGGCCAGGGCTCCGCCGGCTCCGCGAGCACCTCGCCCGGTGCCGCCCCGTCCGCTCCGGCCGCCGCCTCCCTCGCGGCGAAGGCGCCCGGGACCGTGCAGTGGGAGGGCACGCTGGTGCTCGCGTACGCCGAGGACCGGGACCTGGACTCCGTCCCGCCGACGCGGTCCCAGATCAACGCCGACAACGACTTCAGCGTCTTCGACTTCGCCGGCCCGAAGCTGCGCCCCGAGCGCGGGGCGAAGGCGCTGGTGTGGAAGGAGACCGGCAAGGTCCCCTCCTACGCCGACTGCGCGGCCGTCGTCGACACCGAGGCCACGGGCAAGGAGATGTCCCTGAAGGCGGGCCTGACCCTCTGCGCGAAGACCAATGACGGCCGGATCGCCCGGCTGACCGCCAAGGAGGTGTCCGGGAGCGCGTCCGACACCCGGGGCACCTTCTCCACCGTGGTGTGGGAGACGGGCTGACCGGACCCGCCGACCGGGTTTCCGGTCAGCAGGTGGCGCTCTCGGCGAACGGCCCGATCATGGAGTCATGGGCGCCGAACGCGACGGCGGCGCCGGCCGCGGCCCCTCGGTCGCGGCCCGGCGCGCGATCCGCACCACCCTGGCCGCGTGTGCCGGGTTCTACGTCTGCCTGTACGGACTGGACCGGCCGGTGGCGGCGACGTACGCCCTGTTCTCGGCGGTCTCCATGGCGGCCCTCTCGCACATCCCGGGCACCGGGCCCCAGCGGGCGGCCGTCATGGCCAGGACGACGCCCGCGGTCTGGGCGCTGCTGACGGCCGGGACCTACCTCGCCGTACGGACCTGGACCGCCGTGGCGGGCATGCTGCTGATCGGCTTCGTCCTGGCCTTCGTGGCGGCGGCCGGGCCCCGCGCGGCGGGGGCCGCTCCCGGGCTCCAGCTGCTCTACATCCTGCCGTGCTTCCCGCCGTACGCGCCGGACACCCTCACCGAGCGGCTCGCCGGGGCCACCCTGGGGCTGGTGCTGCTGATCCTGGCGGAGGTCTTCGTGCTGCCCGAGCGGCCCAGCACCTCCTACCGGCAGCTGGCCGCCGAGGCCGCCGACACCGCCGCCCGCTGCGCGGCCGAGCTCGGCCGCGCCCCGTACACGCTGTCCGCCGAGTCGGCGGCGGCCGCCAGGGCGGCGGGCGAGGCACTGCGGCCCTTCCGGGTCGCCGAGGCCGAACGGCCCGCCGGGCCGGGCCTGCGGGACCGGGCGCTGACCCACGCGGGCCTGGCCGCCCGGACCCTCCTCGCCCGCCTGGTCATCCTTCCGGCAGCGCCCCCGGGCCGCCCGCCTCCGGAGCAGGGGCCCGGCGTACTGCCCGAGGTCGACGGGGCGGCCGCCGAGACGGCGGTCCTGCTCCGCGGCGACCGCACCGGGACGCAGGCCCCGGCGACCGCTGCGGCCGGCGCCCTGCGGGGCGTACGGGAGGAGATCGCGGCAGCGGACGGGCACCCCTCGACCGCGGCCTGGGGACGGCGCCGGGCGGCGCTGCTGGAGGTGGCGGACGCCACCCTGGCCTTCTCCACGGCGGCCCGGCTGGCTGTCCGGGGCCGCGCGGCGCTGGCTGCGGCGGCGGCCGACCCCAGCCGGTTCTGGTACGCCGGGCAGAGCGCCCCCCGCCTGTGGTGGCACCGGCTGGCGGGGAACGCGGGGCCGCGCTCGGTGCACTTCCAGAACGCGGTCCGCATCAGTCTCGCCCTCGCGGCCGCCCGCACGATCGCGGGCGTGGAGTCCCTGCCGCACGGCTTCTGGGCGATGCTGGCCGTCCTCTCCCTGACCCGGACCACCGCTTCCCAGACCCGCACGAGCGTGCGCCAGGCTCTCGCGGGGACCCTGCTGGGCGCCGGGGCGGCCGCCGTGGTCCTGGCCCTGGTCGGCGCGCACACGACCGTCTACGCCGTGGTGCTGCCCATCGTCATGCTCGTGGCGTTCCAGGTGGGACCGGTGCGGGGCGTGGGCTGGGCGCAGGGCATGTTCACGGTGGTCGTGTCCTTCGCGTTCGCGCAGCTGGCCCCGGTGACGTGGCGGCTGGCCGGGGTCCGGTTGATGGACGTGGTCATCGGCAGCCTGGTCGGCGTCGTGTTCGGGCTGCTCGCCTGGCCGCGGGGCGCACAGGACGAGCTGCACCGGGCGGTGGCCCTGCTGCTGCGCCGGGCCGCGGGGACGGTGGAGAGCACGGCGGACGCGGTGGCTGCGGGCGGGCCGGGCGGCATTCCGGACGACCGGCCGCTCCAGCACGCGCTGGCGCTGGCGGAGTCCGCGTTCGCACAGTTCCAGAGCGAGCCACGGGCGCCCAACGACGCCCCGTCCGACTGGCAGGCGGCCATGATGACCGGCCACCACACGCTGTGGGGCTCGCGGCGGCTGCTCGACCGCGCGGGCCCGTCCCCCGGAGACACCGACGCGGCGTGGCTACGGGCCCACGGGGCCGGTGTGGCGGCCCGGCTGCGGGACGCGGCGCAGCGGGCGCAGGAGTCGGAGCTGGCGGTCCGTGCGCAGGACCGGGCGGCCGCGGAGGTGCCGACGGGCGCCGGTGCGGCGGCCGGGGGCGTGCCGGGGACCGGTTCGCCGCGGTTCTTCGCCGCGGTGGCCTGGCTCGACTCGCTCACGAACGACCTGGAGCGCCTGGCCACCCCCGGGCGCCCGGTCGGACGGGCCTGACGGGAGCCGGGCGGGAGCCGGGCGGCTCCGGCTGCTGCCGGAGCCGCCCCGCACTGCCGTCCGGGTCAGGGCGCCATCTCGTACGCCCCGGCCAGCGCCTCCACGCGCGACCACACGCGCGCGGAGCGGTCGGCGTCCACGACCGGCCGGCGGACCGCGCCGAGCGCCCAGGCCTGCTGCTCCGCGGTGGCGGAGTCCTTCCCGTGCAGTTCGACCGCGTGCGCGGAGAAGTCCCGTACGAGGACCGAGAACAGTTCGTCGAGCACGTCCTCGTCCAGGCCGGTCAGGCGGGCCTGCTCCAGGATGAGCTGGCCGTGCACCACCAGGGCGAACAGCTGGCCGACGGCCAGGAGGAGGTCCAGGTCGCGGCTCTGCTCCTCGTCGGGGGCGGCCGTCTTGACGAACTCGCAGAGCGCGTCGGCCTGTTCGCGGAAGCGGCTGACGTTCGGCACGGAGGCGTAGGCCTCGTACGCGGGGCGCCAGTCGTGGAAGCGTACGGAGCCCAGCCCGCGGGCCGGGCCCTGACGGAAGAGGAAGGCGTCGTCGGCCGCGTCGAGGCGCGTGGGCACGGGCGCGTACTCGGCCGGTTCCAGGAGGTGGTTGCGCATGAACTTGAGGATCAGGGCGAGGTTGACGTGGACCGTGCCCTCCAGCTTCGGCAGTCCGCGGATCTCGACGGCCGCCTGGGCGAAGTAGGTGTCCTTCTCGAAGCCCTTGGCCGCGATGACGTCCCACATCAGGTCGATGACCTTCTCGCCCTCCGTGGTCACCTTCATCTTGGTCATCGGGTTGAACAGGAGGTAACGGCGGTCTTCGGGACCGGCGGAACGGAAGTAGTCGACGGCGCGGTCGCTGAACAGCTTCATCCCGACGAGGCGGACGTAGGCATCGGCCAGCTCGCGGCGCACGTGCGGGAAGGCGGTGACGGGGCGACCGTAGAGGATGCGGCCCTGGGCGTGGGTGACGGCCTCGTACATCGCGTGCTCGCAGATGCCGATGGACGCGGTGCAGAGGTTGAACTTGCCCACGTTGACCGTGTTGAGGGCGGCGTCGAAGGCGGCGCGGCCGGTGTGCAGGATGTCCTCGGCGCCGACCGGGTAGTCCTCCAGCCGGAACTCGCTGACGTACTTGGACGAGTCGACGACGTTCTTCACCAGGTGGTACGCCGGGTGGCGGCTGTCGGCGGCGAAGAAGACGTAGCCGTCGGGGCCCTCGACGTCGGTGCGGCGGCCGAAGACGGAGACCAGG
Organism: Streptomyces xanthophaeus; assembly: GCF_000725805.1. Taxonomy (GTDB): domain Bacteria; phylum Actinomycetota; class Actinomycetes; order Streptomycetales; family Streptomycetaceae; genus Streptomyces; species Streptomyces xanthophaeus. The sequence continues at coordinate 224,323 of NZ_JOFT01000008.1, forward strand.
CCGGCGGCGTTGCCGTTGCCGATGTAGTACTTGGAGCCGCTGGCGCGGAAGCCGCCGTTGCCGTCGGGCTCCAGCAGCATGTCGGTCGAGTAGATGTCGGCGCCGTGGGTCTTCTCGGACAGACCGAACGCGAACACCTCGCCCTCGGAGAGGAGTTCCGCGGCGCGGCTGCGGGCGGCGGCGTTGTCGCTCTGCCAGACCGGGCCGAGGCCGAGGACGGTGACCTGCCAGGCGTACCAGTAGTCCAGGCCGTAGAAGCCGAAGATCTCGTTGAGGGCGGCGATCCGCGCGGTGTCCCAGCGCTTGTCCGGCTCCTCCTCACCGGCGGCGGAGGCCGGGGTCAGGAAGGTCGCGAAGAGCCCCTCCTTCGCGGAGAAGGCGAGGAAGTCCGCCAGCCAGGCGCGCGTGCGGTAGTCCTCGATCAGCCTGCGCTTGCCGCGCTCCTCGAACCAGTCGACGGTGGCGCGCAGCAGCCTGCGGGTCTCGGGGTCGAAGTGCGCCGGGTCGTAGTTGCGCGGGTTGAACAGCAGCGGGTCGGTCATGAGGGCTCGCCTTTCGGGTTCGAGGGTTCGGGAGTTCGGTGGGCCGGGAGGCCCGGGTTCGGGAGGCCGGGACCGACCGTGCCGGGAGCGGCCGGCGGGGCGGGAGCGGCGGGGCAGGGACCGGAACCGGTACTGGTACCGGTACCGGTACCCGGACCGGACCGGGCGGTTCAGTGCTCGGTGAGCCGGTGGAGGGTGTCCAGCACGTCCTGGAGCCAGGCGAGCTGCATCCGTTCGTAGGCGATGCCGCCGCGCAGGACCACGTGCTGGAGTTCCCGCCCGGCATCCGACCCGGCGGGAGCGTCCGGGCCGGTGAAGTCGCGCAGCTCCCCCGCGAGGTAGTGCGTGAGCCGGTCGGCGTGCGCCCGGTGGTGCCGCTCGACCTCGAGGATCAGCGCGGCGGGGTCGTCGTAGGCCGCGCCGCGGATCTTCACGGCGAGCTCGTGCCGGACGCTGTCGGGCTGGATCGGCTCGTGGAGCCAGGCCGAGAGGGCGGAGCGGCCCACGGCGGTGACGGAGTACTCCTTCTTGTCCGGCCTCGCCTGTTGCGGCACTTCGAGGACGTCGATCCAGCCGTCGCCCTCCATGCGCTTGAGCACGCGGTAGATCTGCTGGTGCGTGGCGGTCCAGAAGTAGCCGATGGACCGGTCGAACCGGCGCGCGAGCTCATATCCGGAGCCCGGCTTCTCCAGGAGGGAGACGAGGATCGCGTGCTCGAGTGCCATGCCCCGATCCTTCTATGCAACTCGTTGCATAGACAAGCGGCACCGCCCGGGTGAGACACGTCTCACGCGGCCCCGGTCGTCATACCGGGGCGTCGGCGGAGGCGAGGATCTCCGCCGCGAGGTCGGACCGGCCTTCCCGTTGCATCGTGAGGGCCAGCCGGCGCAGGAACCTCACCAGCAGCTGCGGAGCCTCGGCGGGGCGGATCGATCCGCGGTGCAGGGCGATGTCGAGGGCCTGCCGGAACCCGTCGGTGTCGACCTCCGTCTTGCGCCGGTAGTAGTCGGACCCGATGCGGCTGCGGTCGGAGGACCCCGCCACCCCCTGCGGGATCCGGTACCGGGCCGGGATGGTGGGCTCGTACTTGAACGAACTCCCGCCCGCCGCCATGCGCAGCCAGGCGTGCGTGTCCTCCGAGCCGCGCACCTCCGGGAACGGGTACGCCGACGCCAGCACGGTGCGGACCGAGACGGTGGAGGTCAGGGAGGTGTAACCGGTTTCGGCGCCGATCCGGATCCATGCGTCGGGCCCCTCGACCGGCCGGTCGTGGGAGTCGAGGATCTCCTGGACGGAGGGCGTCAGCCGCTCACGGGGCACCGGCCGCCCCAGCTCGTCGATGACGCAGAACGTCGAGTAGAGGAAGTCCACCTCCGCGTGCTCGGCGAAGGTCCGCCGGGTCCGCTCCAGCCGCTGCGGGTGCGCGATGTCGTCCGCGTCGAGGAAGAGGACGAACGGGGCTCCCTGCCCGGCGGCCCAGCGGACCCCCACGTTCCGGCAGAAGCCCTGTCCCCGGTTGACGTCCTGCTGGAGCACGACCACCCGCTCCCGGTCCTCCTCCTGGAGGGCCCGTACCCGCTCGCGGTCGGGCTCGTGCGGGGACGCGTCCTCGACGATGACCAGCCGCCACGCCGGGTCGCTCTGCGCCCGCAGGCTCCCGACCGCCTCGCGCAGGTGCTCGTGGGCCCGGGTGCCGGGACCGTCGCTGTAGTGCGGCATGACGAAGGTGGCCGTCCCGGCCGTGGTGCGCTCGCGGTGCATGGCCTGCAGTCCTTCCGGAGGGGCGTGGGGACACGGCAGTGTGCAGCCGGACCGTCAGGTGTCGGACGGTCTGGTGCCGGACGGTCAGGTGCCGGTCCATTCGGTGCCGGTCCATTCGGTGAAGCGGCCGCCGAGGTAGCGGGCGTCGGCGTCGGCCGGGTCCAGGGCGCCGTGGCGGGCCAGTACGGCGTCCGCGTACGCCTCCGCGTCGTCCCGTGGCGCGTAGCCCAGCCGCCGGGCGGGCGAAAGGTCCCACCAGGCCCGGGTGTTGGCGGAGATCCCGTACAGGACCTCGTACCGCAGGTCAGGGGTGCGCAGCAGCGCGTCGAAGAGCCGTGCCGCGTCGCCCGGGCTCAGCCAGGTGGCCAGCGAGAGGACGTTCGTCGGTTCGGGGAAGCAGGAGCCGATGCGGACCGAGGCGACGCGCATGCCGTGGCGGTCCGCGTACAGGGAGCCGAGGGCCTCGCCGAAGACCTTGCTGGCGCCGTAGAAGGTGTCGGGCCGGGGTCGCAGGTCCGTGGTGGCGAGGCCCTCGCCGGGGAGTTCCGTGCGGGCATGGAAGCCGACGGCGTGGCTGCTGCTCGCGAACAGCACGCGGGGCACGCCGGTGCGCCGGGCCGCTTCGAAGACCTGGTAGGTCCCGTCGATGTTGTGGTGCAGGAGGTCGGCGAAGGCGGCCTCACCGGACAGTCCCGCGAGGTGCACGACCGCGCCCACCCCGGCCATGGCCCCGGCCAGCGTCCCGGAGTCGGTGATGTCGCCGCGCACCCAGTCGGCCCCGGCCCCGGGCGGCGGTTCCAGGTCGTACGGGCGCACGCTCCACCCCAGGGCCGACAGGCGGGGTGCCAGCATCCGGCCGATCCGGCCGGACGCGCCGGTGAGCAGGACCTTCGTCGCCACGGTGCACCCCTTGTGATGATCGGTCATCCGCCGACGGGCCCGGCTTTCTTAGCGGAATGTTAGATGTGGGTGCCGGTCCTTGTTCGGCGGGTGCGGCGATTGCATGCTCTGGGCACCTTCCTCCTCCCGTCCGGGACGTTCCGTCTGGAGCCGCCATGTCCTCGTCCGCCGCCGTGCCCGTCCCCCTGACCGGGGACGAGCTCAGGAAGCGCCGCCGTACCGCTCTGATCGGAGGGTCGCTCGGCAACCTCGTCGAGTGGTACGACTGGTTCGTCTACGCCAGTTTCGCGATCTACTTCGCCGACTCCTTCTTCCCCGGCGACAATCCGACCACGCAGCTGATGAACACCGCCGGGATCTTCGCGGTCGGCTTCCTGATGCGCCCCGTCGGCGGATGGGTCCTCGGCCGCGCCGCCGACCGGCACGGGCGCAAGAGCGCGCTCACCCTCACCGTCACCATGATGTCGGTGGCCGCCCTGCTGATCGCCGTGGCCCCGACCTACGGCCAGGCCGGATACTTCGGCGCGCTGGTGCTGCTGCTGGCGCGGCTGCTCCAGGGCATGAGCATCGGCGGCGAGTACGCGGCCAGCGCCACCTACCTCACCGAGGTGTCGGCCCGCAACCGGCGCGGGCTGGGCTCGTCCTTCCAGTACGTGTCGATGACCTGCGGCCAGCTCCTCGGGCTCGGCATCCTGATCACGATGCAGCACACGCTCACCACGGCCCAGCTGGAGAGCTGGGGCTGGCGGATCCCCTTCCTCCTCGGGGCGCTGTTCGCGGTGGTCGTCTTCTGGCTGCGCAGGAGGCTCCAGGAGACGGACGCGTTCAAGGAGGAGCCGTCGGACGGGGCGGACGGCCACGACGACAGCGCGCGCGGATCGATGAAGGCCCTGTGGCAGCACCGGCGGCAGGCGGGCCTGGTGATGGCGCTCACCCTCGGCGGCACCGTCGCGTACTACACGTACACCACCTACCTCACCAAGTACCTGGTCGGCAGCGCGGGGATGGCCAAGACGACCGCCACCCTGGTCAGTTTCACCGCGCTGGCCCTCTTCGCCGTCCTCCAGCCCTTCGCCGGGATGCTGTCCGACCGGATCGGGCGCCGGCCGCTGCTGATCACCTTCGCGGTGGGCTGCACGGTCGGCACGTACCCGATCATGACCGCCCTGGGGTCGGCGTCCTCGTACTGGTCCGCGCTGGGGCTGTCCCTGCTGGCCCTGGTGATCGTCACCGGCTACACCTCGATCAACGCGGCGGTCAAGGCCGAACTCTTCCCGACCCGGGTGCGCGCCCTGGGCGTGGCCCTGCCGTACGCCGTGGCCAACGCGCTCTTCGGCGGTACGGCGGAGTACGTGGCCCTGTGGTTCAAGAGCCACGGCCGCGAATCGATGTTCTTCTGGTACGTCTCCGGGTGCGCGCTGGTCTCCCTGGTGACGTACGTGCTGATGCCGGACACCCGCAACACCGCGCTCAGCCGCGCGGAGGCCGAGGCCGACGAGGCGGACGCCGCGGCGGCCTCCGGCGCCGGTCCGGAACGGGAACGTCCGGCAACGGCTCCCGTAAGCTGAGCCGACCGGTTCACGGGTCGCGGGGGAACTGCCGATGCACGCGCTTCTCGTCGAGGACGACGACCGCATGGCCCAGGCCCTCGGCACCGCCCTCGCGCAGCGCGGGCACACGGTCCGCAGGGCCGCCCGCGCGCTGGACGCCCTGCGGCACGTCCGCGAGGCCGACTTCGTCCTCCTCGACCTGGGGCTGCCCGACCTGGACGGGCTGGAGCTGCTGCGGCGGCTGCGGACCGTCTGCGACGCGCCGCTGATCGTGGTGACGGCGCGCTGCGAGGAGCGCGACATCGTGCAGGGGCTGCGGGCGGGCGCCGACGACTACGTCGTCAAACCGTTCCGGATGGCCGAGCTGATGGCCCGGATCGACACCGTCCGCCGCCGTACGGGCCCGCGGCCCGGCCCGGCGGAGGGCGTCGACCGCACCGTGTGCGCCGGAGACGTCGAGGTGGATCCTGCGCGCCGCACGGTCACCGTGGCGGGCAGCGAAGTACGGCTGACCCGGCGGGAGTTCGACGTGCTGGCCTTCCTGGCCGCCCGCCCGGACGAGGTGCACGCGCGCGCCGAGATCCTGGACCGGATCTGGGGTGACGCCTTCCTCGCGCACTCCCGTTCGCTGGACGTCCACGTCGCGGGCATCCGCGCCAAGACCGGGCGTCCCGCGCTGGTGCGGACCGTCCACGGTTTCGGCTACCAGCTCGGCCGGCCGTGAGGCGCAGGCTCCTGGCCGTGCTGACGGTGCTCATGGGGGTCGCGGCGCTGCTCCTGTGCGTCCCCCTGGCCGACGCCTACGCGCGCGGCCGGACCGAGCACCTCCTCCTGCAACGGCGTTCGGAGGCCGTGCGGTTCGCGGACCTCGCGGAACGGATGCGCACCGCGGCGGACCGGGCGGAGCTGTCCGCGGAGATCAGCCGGTACGCCGAGCTGTACGGGGCCTCGGTGGTCGTGGTGGACACGTCGGGGGCGACGGTCGCCCGGGCGGGGACGAATCCCTCCGCGCACGCGGGCCCCGACGGATCCGCCGCGGTGGCGGACGCCCGGCGGCGCGCTCTCACCGGCCGCTCCACGGACCGGCTGCCGACCGTCCACCCCTGGAGTCCGGCCGGTGTGGTGATCGCCGAACCGGTGGGGCGGGACGAGCGGGTCAGCGGGGCGGTCCTGATGGCCGTGCCCACCGCGGCGGCCCGGCGGGACGTGACGGTCCGCTGGTCACTCATCGGCGCCGGGGCCGTCGGCGCCTTCACGGCGGCGGCCCTGGTGGCGGCGGGCATCGCGCGCTGGCTGATGCGGCCGGTCCTCGATCTGGACCGCACCGTGGAGCGGCTGACCGCCGGCCGGCTCCAGGCGCGGGCCGTCTCCGAGACCGGGCCGCCCGAACTGCGCCGTCTGCGGCAGCACTTCAACGTGATGGCGCAGGCCATGGCGGACTCCATCGGCCGCCAGCGGGACTTCGTGGCCGACGCCTCCCACCAGCTCCGCAATCCGCTGGCCGCCCTGGTCCTCCAGCTGGAGAACGTCGAACCGCACATCGCTCCCGGCCCCGGCCGGGCGGAGCACTCCCGCGCCCTGGACGAGGCGGAGCGCCTGGCCGAACTCCTCGACGGTCTGCTGGCCCTGGCCCGGGTGGAGTCCGCCACGGCGGAGCTGACGGACCAGGACGTGTCGCGGGCCGTACGGGACCGGGTGCGGGCCTGGTCCCCGGTCTTCGAGGACGCCGGCCTGGAACTGTCCGTCACCGGGCTGCCCGAGGGGCTGCGGGCGCACGGCCTGCCCGACGCGGTGGGCCGGGTGCTGGACGCGCTCCTGGACAACGCCCTCAAGTTCGTCCCGCGCGGCGGACGCATCGAGGTGAGTGCCGCGGCGGACCCGGACGGAGGGAGCGCCGTGGTGCGGGTGGCCGACGACGGGCCGGGCGTCCCGCAGGACCAGCTCCCCCTGCTGCTCCGGCGCTTCGCGCGGTCCCCCGGTCACCAGAACGTGCCCGGCAGCGGGCTGGGTCTGGCCATCGCGGACGAGATCGCCCGGATCAGCGGCGGCGACCTCCTGGCCGGCCCGAACGCCCCGCACGGCCTGGTCCTGGAGCTCAGGCTGCCGGGCGGCGCCCGGCCGTGACCGGCCCGGTGCCCGGTGCCCGGTCAGCCGTACACGGACCGGTAGTAGGCGGCCGCCCCCGGGTGCAGCGGCACGGCGCCGGTGGAGATGGCGAACCGGGGCTCCAGCCGGGCCCCCGCCGTCACCTCGCGCAGCAGGTCGCGCCAGCGCTCGTAGACCACCTGGAGGAGGGCGCGGACCACCTCGGGCGGGAGGTCGGCGCGGGCCAGCAGGTAGTTTCCGACGCCGACCGTCGCCACGGGGCCGGCCAGTCCGTAGGCCCCCGCCGGAAGGGTGACCGTCGTGTAGACCGGGCCGTGGCGCTCGCGCAGCGCGCCCGCGTGGCCGTCCAGCGGGAGGAACCGCAGGGGCAGTTCGCGGGCCAGTTCCGTCAGGGCCGGGGTGGGCACTCCCCCGGACCAGAACAAGGCGTCGACGGAGCCCTCGTGCAGCGCCCGCGCGGACTCGGCGAGGCCCAGCCGGCGCTCCTGCACGGGGCGGGGGCCTTCGTGCAGCCCGGCCGCCCGCAGGATGCGTCCCGCGACGACCTGCACCCCGGACCCCGCTGCTCCCGCCGCGACGGGCCGGCCGGCCAGGTCCTCCACCGAGCGCACCGGCCCGGCCGCCGGGACGAGGAGGTGCGTGTAGTTCACGTAGACCCTGGCGAGTGCGGTGACGGCGACCTGGCGGGCGAACGACTCCCGGCCCAGCGCCGCGTCCTCGGCCACGTCGGCCATCGCCAGCGCGAGGTCGACGGAGCCCTCGTCGAGGTCCCGCAGGTTGTCCACGCTCGCCGCGGTGCTCACCGCGGCGATCTCCAGCGGGGCGCCGCTCGCGGCGACGGCCCGTGCCAGGGCCTTCCCGAACGCGTTGTACGGGCCGCCGTCCGGCCCCGTCGCGAGCCGCAGGCGCCGCGGCGGGACGGCGTCGCCCGAGCACCCGGTGAGGGCCGCCGCGGCCGCGCCGAGCCCGGCCCCCATCAGCCGTCGTCGGCTCGGCCCCGTCCTGGTCACGGCGGCAGCCTACGGGGTGACCGTCCGCGGGGGCGCCGCCCGGTCAGGCAGGCAGCCTCAGGAGCATCAGCGGGCTGCTGGTGGGCTGCGGGGAGCCGCCCTCGGGTTCGAGGGTCAGCCCGACCGCGCGGGCCCGGCCCGGGTCGCCCTGCATCAGGACGGCTCCGTCCGCCTGGAGCAGACCGGCGGGCCGCATGGTGCCGTTGTCGTCGAACCACAGCTGGTAGGTCCTGCCCGCGTCCGCCTTCGGCAGGCCGGTGCTGAGGAAGACGGCCCGGTTCAGGCCCGCGGAGGTGACCACGGACGTGGCCGCGCCGCTGCTGGTGCGCCCGTGGACGGTCTTGGCGTCGGGCGCGGTCATCACGGCCGTCAGCGCCTGCACCTGCCGGTCGGCCTGCTGGGCCTGCGTACGGGCCTGCTCGGCCTGCTGGTGCTGCCAGACCGCGACCCCGCCGAAGGCCGCGGCGGCCACGACGCTGGCGGCGACGGCGAAGGGGCCCGCCTTGCGCACGAGGGCCGTACCGAGACGGACCGGGCGGCCGGAGCGGACGTGCGGCGGGAGCTGGCGCACGGTGTCGACCTGTTCCAGGACGGCCTGCTTCATGTGCGGGGGCGCGGGTACGCCCACGGCTGCGGCCAGGCGCGCCGCCGTGGCCGAGAAGCCGCTCACCTCCGCCGTGCAGGAGGCGCACCGCCCCAGGTGGACGAGGAAGGCCTCGCGCTCCTCCGGGGCGAGCGCGTCGAGTGCGTACGCGCCGGCCAGGGCGTGCAGGTCTTCTTCGTGCCTCATGTGGTCACCCCCATGCAGTCGCGCAGCCGGATGAGTCCGTCACGCATACGGGTCTTGACGGTGGGAAGCGGTGCCCGCAGCGTCTCCGCAACCTCGCGGTAGGTCAGGCCCTGGTAGTAGGCCAGTGTGACGGCCTGGCGCTGGAGATCGGTCAGCATGCGCATGCAGCGGCGCACCTGCTCGCTCTCCAGGCGCGTCTCCACCTGCTCGGCCACCTCGTCGAAGGGCCGCTGCTGTTCGCGTACGGCCGTGCTCCGGTCGCGGTCCGCGGCGGCCTGGGCCGACCGGACCCGGTCGACGGCCCTGCGGTGCGCGAGCGTGGCCACCCACGTGGTGACGCTGCCCGCCTCGGGGCGGTAGCGGGCGGCCTGGCGCCACAGGTCGATCATCACCTCCTGGGCCACCTCCTCCGCCTGGGCCCGGTCGCGGACGACCTTCAAGGCGATGCCGAACACCGTGCTGACCACACCGTCGTAGAGGACCGCGAAGGCGTCCTTGTCTCCGCGGGCCACCTGCTGCATGACGTCCTCCAGCGCTCCCGCTGCTTCCGGCCCGGGGCCGCCGCGTGCGCGCGGCCGGCCGAACGGCTGGGGGCGGCTCACCGGATCCACTCCTCGCGCGGCGGCGCGGCCTGCCGCCGGCCGGTGTCGGGGCGTGCGCCCTCGTGCATCCCTCGCATGAACAACCCTTCACTCCCGGACGGGGCCGGCCCCCGGGGACGGAGGACGGCTGCGGGCTCGCCTCACGACGCTCCCACCTTCACTTCGTCACCCGCGCCCCTGCGGATTGGCCTTCTGTACGAAGGGTGCGGGCCGCTGTCAACACACAGTCCCCCGGAACCCGTTCGAGGGAACACCCAATCCGCCGGACGGACCACGCCGAATGCGGGGTGTGAGCAACCTCCGTACGACCGTCACCGGCGGCGCCCTCGGCGCCGTGTCCGGTCTGCTGTCCGGTTTCACCGCACTGGCGGTGGCCGAAGCCGTCGCCTCGCTGGTGCGGCCGCGGACCGGGCCGGTGACCGTCGTCGGCGGGGCCGCGATCGACCGGGCCCCGGCGCCGGTGAAGGACTTCGCGATCCGCACCTTCGGTGAAGACGACAAGCTCGTCCTCCAGCTCGGCATCCTGGCCGCCCTCGGCGTCCTCGGAGTGGGCCTGGGCCTGCTGGCGCTGCGCCACCGGCGGGCCGGCAGCGCCGGTGTCCTGCTGTTCGGCCTGGTCGGGGCGGCCGCCGCGCTCAGCCGGCCGGACGCCCGGGGGGCCGCCGACACCCTGCCGTCGCTGGCCGGAGCGGTGGCGGGCGCGGTGGCGCTGTACATCCTGGCCGGGAAGGCCGCCGGGGCCGACGCACAGGCCGGTGGCGGGGCCGACGCGCAGTCCGGCGCACGGACCGACGGAGCCTTCGGCGGCGGCTGGTCCCGGCGGGGGTTCCTGACGGCGGCCTCCGTCACCGCGGTGGCCGCCACGGGAGCGGGCCTGCTCGGCCGCACCCTGAGCGGGCGGCGCGGGCGGGGAGCCGTCGCCTCCCGCGAGGCGGTCGTCCTCCCCGCGCCCGCCTCCCCGGCGGCCCCCCTGCCTGCGGGGGCGCAGCTGAAGGTGGCCGGGATCAGCCCCTTCACCACACCGAACGGGGACTTCTACCGGGTCGACACCGCCCTGGCCGTCCCCATGGTGGACGCCGGCACCTGGCGGCTGCGCATCCACGGCACGGGGGTGGCCCGGCCGCGCAGCTACACCTTCCGCGAGCTGCTGGCCCGTCCCCTGGTCGAGCGTGACATCACCTTGACCTGCGTCTCCAACGAGGTGGGAGGTCCGTACGCCGGACACGCCCGCTGGCTCGGCGTACCGCTGGGTGACCTGCTGCGGGAGTGCGGGGTGCGGCCGCCCTCCGGGGGCGGCCGGGCGGACCAGCTCGTCGCCCGCTCCGTGGACGGCATGACCCTGGGCTCCCCCGTCGAGGACGTGATGGACGGCCGCGACGCGCTGCTCGCGGTCGGCATGAACGGCGAGCCCCTGCCCTTCGCCCACGGCTTCCCCGTGCGGATGGTCGTCCCCGGCCTGTACGGGTACGTGTCGGCCTGCAAGTGGATCGAGGACATCGAGCTCACCACCTTCGACCGGTACGACCCGTACTGGGTCCGGCGCGGATGGGCCCGCAGGGCGCCCGTCAAGACGCAGGCCCGCATCGACACCCCGAAGCCCTTCGCCCGCCCCGGCGGCGCGGAGGTCATGGTCGCCGGGGTGGCCTGGGCCCAGCACCGCGGGATCACCCGCGTCGAGGTCCGGGTCGACGACGGCCCGTGGGAGGACGCCGACCTGGCGGCCCAGGACACCGTCGACACCTGGCGGCAGTGGTCCTACCCCTGGCGGCCCACCCCGGGCGGCCACACCCTCACCGTCCGCGCCACCGACGGCACCGGCGCCGTGCAGACCGAGGACCGCACCCGCACCGTCCCCGACGGGGCGAGCGGCCGGCACAGCGTCTTCGTCACCGCCGGACCGCCCTGAGGCCGGACCCCCGGCCACGCGACCACCACCGGACCACCTGACCAGCACCTGACCACCCGACCATCCGACCACCTCAGGTCATCGCTTTCATGAACCCACAGGAGAAACACACCATGTCCAGCACCAGCACCCTGCGCATCCGCCGTACCGCCCTCGCCGTCGCCGCGGCCGCGCTCCTGCCCTTCTCCCTCGCCGCCTGTTCCGACTCCGGCAGCGATTCCGAGGCGGGATCCGCCGCGGAGCAGAGCGCGGGCGCCGCCCAGCCGGCGGCCCCCGAGGCCCCGATCGCCGCGGGCGGGCCCTTCGGCCCGGCCTGCGCCGGGGTGCCCGCCCAGGGCGCGGGCTCCTTCGACGGCATGGCCAAGGACCCGGTCGCCACCGCCGCGTCCAACAACCCGGCCCTGTCCACGCTGGTCGCCGCGGTCAAGAAGGCCGGCCTGGTCGACACCCTCAACAACGCCCAGGACATCACGGTCTTCGCACCGACCAACGACGCCTTCGCGAAGATCCCGAAGGCCGACCTGGACAAGGTCCTCGCGGACAAGGCCACCCTCACCAAGATCCTCACCTACCACGTCGTGGGCCAGAAGCTGATCCCGGGCCAGCTCGAAAAGGGCTCCTTCGACACCCTGCAGAAGAGCAGGCTCACCACCAGCGGTTCGGACGAGTCCTTCAAGGTCAACGGCACGTCGAACGTCGTCTGCGGCGACGTGAAGACCGCCAACGCCAACGTCTACATCGTCGACACCGTCCTGATGCCGAAGTAGCCGGAGCAGCCGGAGCAGCGGTCGCCACCACCTGCGCGGAGCCCGGTCCGAAGGACGGATCGGGCTCCCACCCATCCGAATCCGCCCCCGCGGCGAAGTACAGGTGACAGGGCCGGCAGCGGCCGCAGGTCGGACGGGGCGGAGCGAAGGGCTGTGGAGACGGTGGACCGGCGGAAAGTGGCCGTGGTGGGAGGCGGAGTGGCGGGCCTGACCGCCGCGTACGTCCTGAGCAAGCGGTACGAGGTGGTCCTCCACGAGGCGGACGGGCGGCTCGGGGGCCACGCCCACACCCACGACCTGCCCGCGCCCGGCGGCGGGACCGTCGCCGTGGACTCCGGGTTCATCGTCCACAACGAGCGCACCTATCCCCTGCTCCTGCGGCTCCTGCGCGAACTCGGCGTGAGCACCCAGGACTCCGAGATGAGCATGTCGGTGCGGTGCGACGGATGCGGTCTGCAGTACGCCGGGGCACGCGGCCCCCGCGGGCTGTTCACCGGACGGGCCGCGCTGCGGGGCCGGTACCTGCGGCTGCTCGCCGAGGTGCCCGTCTTCCACCGCGGCGCGCGCCGCCTCCTGGCCGAGGGGGACGACGACCGGTACACGCTCGGCCGGTTCCTGCGCGACGGCGGCTTCTCCCCCTACTTCGTCTCGCACTTCGTGCTCCCGCTCGTCTCCGCCGTCTGGTCCTGCCCCGCACCGACGGCGCTGGAGTACCCGGCCGTCTACCTGTTCCGGTTCCTGGCCCACCACGGCCTGCTCTCGGTGACCGGCTCCCCGCAGTGGAAGACGGTGACGGGCGGCTCCGCCGAGTACGTCACCAGGATCGCCAAGCACATCGGCAGTGCGCGCACGGCGAGCCCCGTGACCGCGGTCCGCCGCCTGCCCGGCGGGGTGCTGGTCACGACCGGGGACGGGGCCACCGAGCCGTACGACGCGGTCGTCGTCGCGACCCACGCCGACCAGGCGCTGCGCCTGCTCGCCGACCCCACCGAGGACGAGCGGCGCGTCCTCGGTGCCTTCCGCTCCTCCCGCAACCCGACGGTGCTGCACACCGACACCCGGCTGCTGCCCACCAAGGCGGCGGCGCGGGCCTCGTGGAACTACCACCTCCCGTCCTGCGGCACCCCGGTGGGCGGCGCCCAGGTCAGCTACGACATGAACCGGCTCCAGCAACTGCCCGGTTCCCCGCACTACGTGGTCACCCTCAACGCGGGCGAACGGATCGACCCCGGCGCCGTCCTGGCCCGCATGGTGTACGAACACCCGCTGTACACCCCGGAGTCCGTGGCCGCCCAGCGGGAACTGCCGGGCCTGAACACGTCCGTGACGGCGTATGCGGGGGCCTGGCAGGGGTGGGGGTTCCACGAGGACGGCTGCCGGTCCGGTGTGGCGGCCGCCGCGGCGCTGGGGGTGCAGTGGTGACGCCCGCACCGCCCGCAGGGGCCGCCCTCTACGACTGCGTCGTCGCGCACGCGCGCACCGCCCCCCTGCGGTACTCGTTCCGCCACCGCACCTACCTGTGGCTGGTCGACGTCGACGCCCTGCCCCGGCTGCCGCGCGTCCTGCGCCCCCTGGCCCGCTTCGACGCCCGCGACCACTTCGACGGCGCGGCGCCGAGCCTGCGCGCCGGACTCGACGCCTGCCTCGCCGCACAGGGGATACCGCCGGACGGCGGCCGCGTCCTGATGCTGGCCCACGCCCGGGTCCTGGGGTACGTCTTCAACCCGCTCACCCTGTACTGGTGCCACGACCGGTCCGGGGCCCTGCGGTGCGTGGTCGCCGAGGTGCACAACACCTACGGGCAGCGCCACGCGTACGTGCTGGAGACGGATGCCCACGGCCGCGCCGAGACCGCGAAGAGCTTCTACGTCTCGCCCTTCTTCCCCGTCGACGGCCGCTACCGGATGCGGCTGCCGGTTCCGGGCGAGCGGCTCGACGTCACCGTCCGGCTCGACCGCGCGGGCGGGCAGCCGTTCACCGCCACCGTCCGGGGCCGCCGCAGCCCCGCGACCCCGTCCGCCCTGCTCCGCGCCGCCCTGCGCCGCCCGTGGTCCACCGCGGCGGTCTGGGCCGGCATCCGCCGCCACGGCGTCCTGCTGTACCTGCGCGGTCTCCCCGTACAGCCCCGCTGCCCGAGCAGCGCAAGCAGCCCGAGCACACCCCACACGCCCCGCACCGCACCCGACACCCAGGAAGGCACCGGTCCGTGACCCTTTCCCTCCCTCCCACGACGGACGAGCACGGGCGCGCGCACGCGTCCCGGCCGATACCGGCCCGGCAGCCCGACGCCGCGGCCTGGCCCGACGTGGTGTGCCCGCCGCGGCCGCGCCCGGGCCACACCGCGGCCGCCCGCCTGCTGGTGGGCCGGGCGCTGTCCGCCCTGCCGCTGCGCGTACGGCTCGGCGAGGACCGGCCGACCGGCGAAGGGCCCTCGCTGGACGTGCACCGGCCCGAGGCGTTCTTCCGCCGGATCGGCAGCCAGGGGCTGATCGGTTTCGGCGAGTCGTACATGGCCGGTGAGTGGGACAGCGACGACCTGCCCGGGCTGCTCACCGTCCTCGCCTCGCACGTCGACGAGCTGGTGCCCGCCCCGCTGCGGCGGCTGCGCGGGGCCTGGGCGCGGCGCAGGCCCCGGACGCAGGAGAACACCGTGGACGGGGCGCGGGAGAACGTCCGGCGCCACTACGACCTGTCCAACGAGCTGTTCGCGGCGTTCCTCGACGAGACGATGACGTACTCGGCCGCGGTGTTCACCTCGTTCCCGGCCCGGCCCGAGGCGCTGGCCGCCGCACAGCACCGCAAGATCGACCGGCTGCTGGACCTCGCCGGGGCGGGCCCCGGCACGCGGCTGCTGGAGATCGGCACCGGCTGGGGGGAGCTGGCGCTGCGGGCCGCCGCCCGCGGGGCCCGGGTGGTGACCGTGACCCTCTCCACGGAGCAGCGGGACCTGGCCCGGGCGCGCATCGCCGCAGCCGGGTACGGCGACCGGGTGGACGTGCGGCTGTGCGACTACCGCGAGGTGCGGGGCAGTTACGACGCCGTGGTCAGCGTGGAGATGATCGAGGCGGTCGGGGCCGCGTACTGGCCGGCGTACTTCGGGGCGCTGCACGACGCCCTGGTCCCGGGCGGACGCGTCGCCCTCCAGGCGATCACCATGCCGCACGAGCGGATGCTGGCGACCGGCCGGACCCACACCTGGGTGAGCAAGTACGTCTTCCCGGGCGGCCTCATCCCCTCGCGGGAGGCCATCGGGGAGAACGCGGTCCGGGCGGGCCTGCGGACCGTGCGCGACGACGGGTACGGCGAGCACTACGCCGAGACCCTGCGGCTGTGGCGCGAGCGCTTCGTGGAGCGCTCCGGGGCCGTGGCGGCACTCGGCTTCGACCCCACCTTCCAGCGCATGTGGGAGCTCTACCTCGCCTACTCCGAGGCCGGGTTCCGCTCGGGCTACCTCGACGTGCGCCAGCTCCTGTTCACGAAGGGGCCCCTGCGATGAGGCCCGTCGCGGAGCGGGTCGCCGAACTGTCGGGGCTCTTCCTGGGCGGCCCGCTGCCGGTACGGGTGCGGGCCTGGGACGGCAGCGAAGCCGGTCCGGCCGACGCCCCGCTGGTCTCGCTGCGCTCCCCGGGCGCCCTGCGCAGGCTCCTGTGGCAGCCGGGCGAGCTCGGGCTGGCCGAGGCGTACGTGAGCGGTGAGCTGGACGTCGAGGGGGACCTCGCGGAAGGGCTCGGCCGCGCCGGGCGGGCCGTACGCGACCAGGGCCGGACGCGGCCGTCCGCGTCGCGGTGGGCCCGGGCGTCGGCGCTGGCCCTGGGCTTGGGGGCGGTGGGTCCGCCGCCACCCGCGCCGCAGGCACCGCGCGCCCGGCTCGGCGGACGTCCGCACAGCCAGGCCCGCGACCGGGCGGCCGTCAGCCACCACTACGACCTCTCCAACGCGTTCTACCGGCTGCTGCTGGACGAGTCGATGGCGTATTCCTGCGCGTACTGGACCCGTCCCGAGGGCCCCGGCTACGGACTCGCCGACGCCCAGTACGACAAGCTGGAGCTGATCTGCCGCAAGCTCGGCCTGCACGACGGTTCCCGGCTGCTGGACGTCGGCTGCGGCTGGGGTGCGCTCGCCGTGCACGCCGCCCGCGAGCACGGGACGCGGGTGACGGCCGTGACGCTCTCGCGGCGCCAGCGGGACTTCCTCGTGGAACGCCTCGCGCGCGAGGGCCTCGGCGGCCTGGTCGACGTGCAGCTGCGGCACTACCGGCACATCGACGGCGGCGGGTACGACGCGGTGAGCGCCGTGGAGATGGGCGAGCACGTCGGGGACGGCGCGTACCCGGCCTTCGCGGCGCTCCTGCACGGTGCGCTGCGCCCGCAGGGCCGTCTGCTGGTGCAGCAGATGTCCCGGGGTGCCCGCGCACCGGGCGGCGGTGCCTTCATCGAGGCGTACATCGCGCCCGACATGCACATGCGGCCGGTCGGGCAGACCGTGGGGCTGCTGGAGGAGGCCGGGCTGGAGGTGCGTTCGACGGAGTCCCTGCGCGAGCACTACACCCGTACGGTCGATGCCTGGCGCCGTACCCTCGAGGAACACCGGTCCGAGTTCGAGGACCTCGTAGGGGAGGCCACGGTCCGGGTGTGGCGCCTCTACCTGGCCGGGAGCTCCCTGGCCTTCGCCGAGCGCCGCATGGGCGTCGACCAGATCCTCGCCGTCCGCCCCGCGCGGGAAGGGACGTCCGCCATGCCGCCCACACCCGCCTCCTGGTACGCGTCGCCGGAGCGGCCGCGATGACCGGCGCGGCCTGGCCGGCCTTCGGCCTGAACCTGGCGGCGTCCGCCGGGGCGGCCCTGGCCGTCATGCTGCTGACCTTCGCCGTGGCCCGCGCCCGCGGTCTGCACCGGCTCGTGGACGTGGCGTGGGGCGTGGCCTTCACCGCCGTCGCCGTGGTCACGTACGTCCTGTCGGCGGGCCACGGCGACGACACCCGCAGGCTCCTCCTCACGCTCGCCACCTCGGTGTGGGGGCTGCGGCTGGCCGCCCACATCGCCTGGCGCGGCCGGGGCCACGGCGAGGACCCGCGGTACGAGAAGCTGCTGGCCGGGGCGCGCGGCAGCCGTACGGCCCACGCCCTGCGCTCGGTGTACCTGCTCCAGGCGGCCCTGGTGTGGCTGGTCTCGCTGCCCGTGCAGGCCGGTGCGTACGCCGCCACTGCCGTGGGCGCGGTGGCCTGGGCCGGCGCGGCCGTGTGGGCGACGGGGCTGGCCTTCGAGGCGGTCGGCGACTTCCAGCTGGCCCGGTTCAAGGCCGATCCCGCCCACCGGGGCCTGATCATGGACCGGGGTCTGTGGGGCTGGACCCGCCATCCCAACTACTTCGGGGACTTCCTCGTGTGGTGGGGCATCTACCTGATGGCCTGCGCCGACTGGCTCACGGCGGCCCTGTGCCTGGTCTCGCCCGTGGTGATGAGCCTGCTGCTGACCCGCGGCAGCGGCAAGCGCCTCCTGGAGCGCCACATGGCCGGCCGGCCGGGCTACGCCGCCTACCTCGCCCGTACGAGCGGGTTCGTACCCCGCCCTCCGCGCGGTCCCCGCGGCGGCGCGCCCACGGGCGGGGCCGCGCGGTGAACGGCGCCCGGTCGTACGGAGGTCCGGACCCGGAGGAAGGCGGGGGCGGGGGCGCAGGCGGGGCCGCTTCGCTGCGGGTGCGCCACGCTCCGGCGCGGCCGCGGGCGGCGGTCCTCTTCCTGCACGGCGGGCGGGCGGACGCCCTGGAGCCGCCGCCCGCCCTGAACCTGCCGGGCGCCCGGCTGGCCCTCTTCTCCTCGTCCCTGCTGCGTGCGGCGGGCCCCGGCCAGGTCGCGGTCGCCGACGTCCGCTACCGCCACCGGGGCTGGAACGGCCCGCGGGAGGACCCGGTGCACGACGCCCGGGCCGCGCTGGGCGCGCTCGTACGGCGGACGGGGGAGGTGCCGGTGGTCCTGGTGGGGCATTCGATGGGCGGCCGGGCCGCCTTGCGCGCAGCGGGCCATCCGCAGGTGTGCGGGGTGCTGGCCCTCGCCCCCTGGTGTCCGCCGCACGAGCCCGTGGCCCATCTGCGCCACCGCCGCGTGGCGGTCCTGCACGACCAGCGCGACCGGGTCACCTCGGCCGACGAGGCCTGGGAGTTCCTCGTACGGGCCGGGGCGGCGGGCGCCCGCACCCTGGGGGTCCGGATGCCCGCCGGCGGGCACGCCATGCTGCGGGACGCCCGTACCTGGCACCGCATCACCACGTCGCTGGTGCTCGGCATGCTGGGCCTGGGGCCCCTGCCGCCCGCGCTGACCGGCGCCGGGCCCTCGGCCGGGGTGCTGGGGGCCGCCTCCCTCGACGGCCCGTAAGGGGGTGCGGCCCGGGGTCTTCCGGGCGAGGATGAGGTGTGGAGCAAGCGCAGCCGCCGGCCGAGGCGGGCGAGCGGCCGCCGGCACCGACCGCGGCCCCGGAGGGGCGGGTGCGCGATGCCTGACGAGATGCCGCCCCTCGCGGACCTGGTCAGCGGCGCCGCCCAGGACGCCGGGGGCTGGATGGGCGCCCTGCGGGTGGCCCTGGTCGCCACCAGCGGGGACGGGCACATCGTCCGCTGGAACCACGGTGCGCAGGAGCTGCTGGGATACGCCCCTCCGCAGGTGCTCGGCCGGCACATCGCCGACCTGCTCCATCCGGGCGCCGACCGGAGCCTGGGCCGGTCCCTGTGGGAGACGGCGGCCACCGGGCGCGGGGTGATGGGTACGGTCACCGCCTGGCACCGCGACGGTCATCCCCTGGAGCTGGAGATCTGGGCGTGCCCCGTCCCCGACCGGCGGCACGGCGCCTCCGCGGTCCTGGTGTTCGCCGCCGACGCGCACGCGGCACGCCGCATCCGGGGCTCCTCCGCGGTGTGGGACGGGCTGTTCGCCCGCTCGCCGGTGGGGATCGGCGTCCTCGACACGCAGCTGCGGTTCCTCCAGGTGAATCCGGCGCTGGAGGCGATGAACGGTCTCGCCGAGTCGGCGCACGTGGGCCGCCGCCTGGCCGAGGTGCTGCCCGAGGTCAACGCGGGCGAGATGGAGGCGGCGATGCACCAGGTCCTGGAGACCGGTGAACCGGTCCTGGACCGGCGCCGCACGGGGCGGACCCCCGCCGATCCGGAGCACGACCGGGTGTGGTCCTGTTCGTACGTGCGGGTGCAGGACCCCGGTGGCCGGCCGATCGGCGTGATCGCCTCCCTGCTCGACATCACCGCGCAGCAGCGCGACCACACGGAGGCCGAGGCGGGCCGGCGCAGGCTCGCCCTGCTCAGCGAGGCGAGTTCCCGGCTCGGCGCCAGTCTGGACCTGGAACGCACCGCGCAGGAGCTGGCCGACCTGGCCGTGCCGCACTTCGCCGACGCCGTGACCGTGGACGTCCTGGACACCCTCGCGCGCGGCGACGAGCCCGGCATGGGACTGACGGGCGGCACCGCCCTGCGGCGCCTGGGCAAGGCTCCGCTGACCGGTTCCGACGTCACCCGCATCCTGGCTCCGCTCGGCCGGACCCTGTCCTTCCCGGTGGCCGCCCCCTACACCCAGGCCCTTGCGACCCGGCAGCCCTACCTCGTCGCCCGGCTCGACGCCGAGGCGGTCGCCCCGGCCGCCCGCCACACCTCCAAGCCCGCCCAGTTGCTGGAGACGGGCGTGCACTCGTTCCTGATGATGCCGCTCGTGGCCCGGGAGACGGTCCTCGGCGTTGCCACCTTCTACCGCACCCGTCCCGTGGGTCCCTTCGGCTCCGACGACGTCACGCTGGCCGGAGAACTCACGGCCCGGACCGCCATCAGCATCGACAACGCGCGCCTCTACCTCCACGAGCACGAGACCGCGGTCGTCCTCCAGCGCAGCATGCTGCCGCAGCACGTCACCCCGCCTCCCGGCATCGAGATCGCCCACCGCTACCTGCCGGCCAGTGACGTCAACGAGGTCGGCGGCGACTGGTACGACGTCCTCCCCCTGACGGGGGGCCGGGCCGCGCTCATCATCGGGGACGTGATGGGCCACGGCATCGCGGCGGCCGCGGTCATGGGGCGCCTCTCCGCCACCGTACGGGCGCTGGCTCGGCTCGACATGCCCCCGGCCGCGCTGCTGCACCAGCTGGAGGCGACCCTGGCGGATCTGGCCGAGCCGATGCTCGCCACCTTCCTGTACGTGGTCTGCGACCCGGCCAGCGGGAACTGCACGGTCACCCGGGCCGGGCACCCGCCGCCTGCGGTCGCCGAACCCGACGGCACGGTCCGCCTGGTGGCGACCCCGCCCGGAGTCCCGCTGGGGGTCGGCGGCATCACGTTCACCACCACCGAGATCACCCTGCCGCCGGGCAGTGTCCTCGTCCTCTACACGGACGGCCTGATCGAGGCCCGCAGCAGTGACATCGACGACCGGCTGCGGGAACTGACGGGGCTGCTCACGGAGTCGCAGCAGCCCTTGGACCAGCTGTGCGACTCGTTGATCACGCACCTGGTCCCGGCCTCCGCCGATGACGACATCGCCCTCCTCGTGGCCCGCATCGGCGCCAACACCCCTTCCTCAAAGCCGAGTTGATCGGCTCGGCGGTCAGCGGCCGTACGAACCGATGCCGACCAGGCAGTACACGTACTCGTTGATGACGGTGGCGCCGCGGCTGTAGCGGTAGGAGAAGGCGTACTCGGTCTTGGGGTTGTCGTTGCAGCGGTCGAGGTCCGAGGTGAAGGGGAAGCTCTCGATCACCCGGTAGTGCGCGTCGGACGCCGAGCAGGACACCTCCTCCACGCCGGTCACGGTCTGCGGCGTCGTCGAGTCCGGGAGGGTCCCGTTGAGACAGGTCCCCTTGTCGAAGGGGCTGGGCTCCGCCTCGGACGGGGAGGGGTCGGAGCCCGTCGCGGTGTCCTCAGGGGTCGGCGTCGGGTCCGGGGCCGGGGCCCAGGACGAGGCGGCGCCCGAGGGATCGGGGCCCGGGCCGGAGCCGCCGCTGTAGGTGGACGAGGGGGTGGCGGTCGGGGTCCCGGAGGCCGTGTTGTCGCCGTCGTCCCCGTCGTTGAGCACGAGTATCCCGATGACGACGACGGCCAGGACCCCGAGCACCGCCAGGCATCCGCCGGCGCCCTTGCGGGTCCCCGGCGCGGGCTGCGCCGCACCCGCGGCCCAGTTCACCCTGACGCGCAGCAGCACCTCGTCCTCGCCGAGCCAGGCCCGGACGAGGTCGCCGTCGCGGGCCGGCGGGATGCGGAGCTGAGCGGTGCCGGTCCCCACGGGGACGGTGAGGATCACGCCGGCGGCGGCCTGTTGAGGAGTGAGCGTGACGGGGATTTCCTGCGACGACACCGGCTGCTCCCGAGGGTGAGGGTCGTGCGGACGTTTCCTGGCGTGCCCGTACGGATTCTGCCCGGTGCGCACGGGGTGACGCAGGCGTTCCGCAGGCCGGTCACCGACCCCTGGAGATGTCCGGCCACACTGTGCACAGCAGCCCCGCATCCGCTACCTTGAACGCGTTCAGTTGCTTGTTCGGGCGGTCGCGGGACGCAGGACGGAGGGCGGCCATGGAATCCAGGGTCCTGACCGGCAGGGGTGCCCACGAGGGCGTCGGGGGCGGCACTCCCGAACGGGCCCATCCGTGGCAGGTCGCGCTGGTCCTGACCGCCCTGGCCGCCCCCGTGCCGCCCGGGTTCTCCTTCAGCCACTACACCGTGGGCTTCTGGTACCCGGTGGCGTTCTCCCTGACGGCCGCCCTGATCGCGCTGCCGCTGTTCTTCCACCGCCGCAGGTCCACGTTCGCGGGCTCCGCGGCGATCGTGGGAGCCGTGCTCGTCCCGTGGTCGGTCCTCGGGTCCCTGGCCGGCATGGGGGTGTTCTTCCTGTCGGTCCCCCTGTTGTGGCTGGCCGTCGCGGCGGACCCGCGCCGCAGGCCGGCGGCGGGGCCGGTGCTGGCCGCGGCCGGGGCCGTACTGGCGGTGGCGATGGTCGTGGTGCCCGGCTTCTGGTGGCAGCGGTGATGCCGGCCCGGGCGGGCCGTACGCGGACTCAGAGGGGTTCGGTGGCGAAGAGCTCCAGGTGACCGCACCGCACGCAGCGGTAGGCGTCGATCCGGCGGCGCAGCCGCCCCATCCGCTTGGCCCCGCCGAGCCATCCGCGCTCCAGCGGTCCCGCGATCCAGCGGGCGAAGCCACGGGAGCCCTCGCCGGCGTCCTCGACGAACCCCGGCTCGATCCCTGCACCACCGCAGTGCCTGCACGTCACATTGTCCACCGGACGAGTGTACGAACGGCCGGGGCGCTCCGGGGCCGGGTCACCCGACACGGGCGGCGATGGCCCGCGCGCACTCCATCGCCTCGGTGTGCGTGGTGTCGACCTCCAGGTCGTAGTACATCCCCCGGTGGACCACTTCCGCCTGGGAAACGGCCATCCCCGGGATCCGGTCACCCCGCGCGATCTCACGGCCCGCCGCGACCGCGCTCGCGCACCTGACGCCGACCCACAACACCCCCAGCCCCTCCAGGGCCTTCCTCCACCGCTGCTGGGAGGCGGCCGCGCCGAGGAACACCTCGTCGACGACGACCGGGGCGCCCGCGCGGGCCATGGCCGCGACCCCTTCGATCCACGCCGCTTCCAGCGTCCGGAACTCCGGCCCGACGGTCACCTCCCCGTCCGTACCGAACCCGATGCCGCCGCCCCCTTCCCGCAGGGCCGCGGGCATCGCGTCGACCAGCGTGTCGGCCCCGAGGACCAGCCACGCACCGGGCAGCACGGCCTGCAGGCACCTGGCGATCCCGGACTTCCCGGAACTGGACCCGCCGTTGAGAACGATCACCTGTGTCTTCACGGCGCCACAGTAGGTGCGCCCCGGCCCTGGCCGAAGAGCTTTTCGCAGCGACGGCCCGCAGGCCGGAGCGCAGGTGTCAGCGGCTGCGGCGCGGTCCGCCGCGCTGGCCGCCGCCGCGCTGTGGACCGCCCCTGTGGGGGCGGCGGCGGGCCTCGGCCTCGGGCGCCGCGTCGGGAGAGGAGAACCCGCCGGGTACGACCACCCGCGCCGGGGCCGGTGCGGCGGGGACGGCCGGGGCCGACGTGTCCGCAGAGGACGCACCCGCAGGCGCGGACGCGGCGGACGCCGAACGCCGGGCGCTGCCCAGGATGGAGGTGTGGGAGATCAGCGGGGCGCAGGCCTGGCAGACCTCGGCGAGGGTCCACACCTGCCCCACGGCGGGGTTGTGGATGAGGACGAGCAACGGAGCGCCGGTGCAGGCGCTCCGGACGTTCTCGTGGTAGGCGCACTCCGCGGCGCGGCAGGCGCAGCCCGCGTTGGGGCGGACGGTGACGAGCCGGGCGTGCGCGCGGACGTGCTCCGCAGCGAAACGCCGCATGGCCGCGGTGTCCTTGGAGCGGGGAGGCATGCGGCAGGCCTCGGTGCTGCAGGTGACGGAGACGGTGTGGTCGCCGTGGCCGTTGAGGCGGACGGTCCAGGTCCGTCCGGCGACACGGGAGGCAGGAATCATGGTCAAGGGGGTGCCGTCCGTTCACGTATGCGGTGGTGAGCCCACTGTTCAGCGGTTTCGCGTGTGGGGACAGTGGTTTTCGCACGGCCTCGGTCTGTCTGGCACGGGCGCGTGTCGGCGGCCGTGGCTCGAGGGTGGACGTCGCGCCGAGAGGCGGACACGCAATGACCGAACACGGGCCTACTGTCTTTTTCGCATGTGACGGGTCGACTGTCAACGGCGTGGGCGCCACCGGTACCGGGGTCGGCCGCTGACGGTCCGTCCGAACGGGGCACAGGGGTGAAGACGTTCCCATCATGACAGGTCAGACGGTGTTTTTGTAGGACGGACAGCACAGTCGATTGATCTTGTTTTGACCCCTGTGCGGCTTTCAGAATCACCGTCATGACTCACACGGAGAACATCAACCACCACGCGGTCCTTCGAGCCCGGGTGGCCCTCCTCGGATCGGAGGCGCTGCCGGCCCGGGAACAGGTCGCCGCCTACCGCGTTCTCGTCCAGGTGAGCCCGATGGCGTACCTGCCCCAGCTGGCGGTGGCGCTGTACGAGTACAGCGCCGGGGAGTTCGCCCACCGGCCCGCGATCGCCCTGGCCCTGCGGGCCGAATCGGTCGCCGCCGCGCGCCGCATGCACGCGCTGGAGCACGGGTGGACGCAGCTGCTCCATGCGGTGCTGGTCCGCTACCGGGAGCAGTTGGGCTCCATGGACCTCCGGGAGGAGCTGCCCGCGGTCGACGAGGAGATAGCCCTCCTCCAGGACGACGCACGCGGCCGTGGGCGGCGGGACCCGCGCGCAGCGGCCGTCCTGCCCACCCCGTCCCCGGGCCTGCGCGGCTGACCGGTAGGGCACACCCCGTCCGGAGGGGGCCGTCGGCCCGGGCATCGCGGTGCGGCCGCGCCGCGATGCCCGCCGGCCCTCCGCCTCCTCGCACGGCGCTGTGACTCCGCACACCCTCCCTTGACCGAGAAAGGAAGGGTTACCTAAGTTCGCTCTCATGACCCCGCCCCTCCCCACACCTCCCTCCGGCCCTGACGACTCGGCCGGCCCCGCCCTGGTGGACTTCTCCGTCGACCTCACCGCCCACGAGGTGCTCCGTCGCGCCCAGGTCATGGCCGCCCTCGGCCCCGACTGGGACCCGGTCGAGGTGCTCCGCGGCGAGGAGGACGCGTACCGGCTGCTGTACTCCGGTCTCGACGCGGAGCAGCAGCGCACGTACGAGGACCTGGTCGCAGCCGGTGTGCTCCCGGCGCGCGGTGGCGGCCATGCTGCCGCTTGACCCGCAGGCGGATCCCGGGCGCCGTGCCTGGGTGCCCTGCCCGAACTGTCACGACAGCAGCACGTGCACGCCGTGCGGGGAGCGGCGCACCTGCTCCCGGCACTGGCGCTACATGCTCTCCAACCGCGGCAGCCTGCTCCACCTCCAGTGCCCGGGCTGCACCCACGTCTGGACCCACGAGACCGGCTTCGGTGCCACCCGCTCCCTGTGGACCCGCATCACCACCGGCCTGCCGCGGCTCTGACCGGCGCGGCCCGGGTTACCGTCGGCGGCATGGACGGTGATCGCCGCGGGTGGCGGATGTGTCTGCTCAGCGGGGCGGTGTTCGCCGTGTGCATGGCGGGCACCACGCTGCCGACCCCTCTCTACGGCCTCTACCAGGAGAAGTTCGGCTTCTCCGAGCTGATGGTCACCGTCGTGTACGCCGTGTACGCCTTCGGGGTCATCGGCGTGCTGCTGCTGGCGGGCAACGCCTCGGACTCCGTCGGCAGGCGGCCCGTACTGCTCGCGGGTCTGGCCTTCGCCGCGGCCAGCGCGGTCTGCTTCCTGTGTGCCACCGGGCTCGGCTGGCTGTACGCGGGACGGCTGCTGTCGGGGCTGTCCGCCGGCCTGTTCACGGGAGCGGCGACGGCCTACGTGATGGAGCTGGCCCCGCGCGGCGGCGCCTCCCGGGCCACCTTCGTGGCGACGGCTGCCAACATGGGCGGTCTGGGCTGCGGACCACTGCTCGCCGGGATCCTCGCGCAGTACGCCGCCCGGCCGCTGTACCTGCCGTTCGCCGTGCACCTGGTCCTGGTGGCCGCCTCCGTCGTGGTGCTGACCCGCCTTCCGGAGACCGTCCGGGAGCGGCGGCCCCTGCGCACCGTACGGCCGCAGCGGCCGGCCCTGCCCGCTTCGGTCAGGGCGGTTTTCGGTCCCGCGGCGACCGCCTCGTTCGTGGGGTTCGCCCTGTTCGGGGTGTTCACCTCGGTGAGTCCCTCGTTCCTCGCGCAGTCGCTGGACGTGCACAACCGGGCCGTGAGCGGCCTGGTGGTCGCGCTGGCCTTCTTCTCCTCGACGGCCGGGCAGTTGCTGGTCGGCCGGGTCGGGGTGGGGCGTTCGCTGCCGCTGGGCTGCGCGGTGCTCCTCGCCGGACTGGCCCTGCTCGCGGGCGCCCTGTGGTGGGATCAGCTGGCGCTGGTGGTGCTGAGTGCGGTCGTCGGCGGGGCCGGGCAGGGGCTGGCGTTCCGGGGGGCGCTGTCCGCGGTGGCCGGGGCCTCTCCCCCGGACCGGCGCGCGGCGGTGATCTCGACGCTGTTCGTGGTGGCGTACACGGGCATCTCCCTGCCGGTGATCGGCGTGGGGCTGCTGGCGGGCCCCGTGGGACTGGAGGGTGCGGGGCTGGTGTTCATCGCGTGCATGGCCCTCCTCGTCTCGACCGCGGGCGTCTACCTGCTCCGTCGGCCGGTGGCCGCGGGGAACTGACCCCCGGTGCGCCCAGGGCTCCGGGCAGGGAGCCGGATCTGCCACGGTCCCTCCCGGTATGATCACCGGGCCGGTTCGCGGGCCCGACCTCCCGCGGACTCCGGCACGGGGACGGGTAACGGGCAGGAAGTTCGGGGGCATCGGTGGGTCTGCGGCTCAAGATCGGGGCGACGATCGCGGCGACCGCCGCCACCGCGGTGTTCATCACCGCGGTGCAGGTGCCCCTCCTGCTCAACGACCGGGAGCGGGACACGGCCGATGACCGGCTGCGGTTCGCGGAACGGGCCTACGAAGACTCCGGGCAGACCGTCTTCGGGGCGAAGGTCGATCGCCCCGACATACCGGCGCCCCTGCGCGAGGCGCTCGCCCAGGGGCGCCGGGCCACGCACGTGGAGGACGGCCCGGACGGCCGTTACGTCTGGGCCGGCACGACCGTGGCCGGCGGCCACTCCCTGGTCATGAACACCAGGGTCCAGCCCATCATCGGCGAGCTGGAGGAGGTGATGTGGAAGGCCGGGACCATGGGTGTCGGCGTCGCCGGCCTGATCGGGGTCGCGGTGGCGGCCCGCTTCGGCCGCAGGCTCCGTACGTCCGCGCGGACCGCCGAGCGGATCACCGGCGGTGAGCTGACGGCCCGCCTGCCGGAGGGCGGACGCGACGAGATCACCGCCCTCGCCCGCGCCGTGAACACCATGGCCGAGACCCTCGGCGGCCGGCTCCAGTCCGAACGCGAGGTGACCTCGAACATCGCGCACGAACTGCGCACCCCCGTCGCGGGACTGGTCGCCGCCGCCGCGCTGCTGCCCGACGGCAAGGCCGAGGACATGGTCAAGGAACGGGTCCGCAGGCTGCGGGACCTGATGGAGGACGTCCTGGAGGTCGCCCGTCTCGACCACGGCTCCGAAGAGGCCGACCTCCGCTGGGTGGAGGCCGGCGGGCTCGCCCGGCGGGCGGTCCGGGCCGCGGTGGAGGGACGCGCCGCTCCCGGCGGAGCGGAACCCGACGTGCGGGTGGACGTGGCCGCGGACGCCCTGGTGCACACCGATCCGCGCCGCGTGGAGCGCGTGTTGACCAATCTCGTGACCAACGCGCTGCGCCACGGGGCGCCGCCCGTCCTGGTCGAGGTGACGGGGCCGGTGGTGCGCGTACGCGATCACGGTCCGGGCTTCCCGGGGCACCTGCTCTCCTGCGGGCCCCAGCGCTTCCGCACCGGCGCGGCGGGCACGGGGCTCGGGCTCGGACTGACCATCGCCACGGGACAGGCCCGACTGATCGGAGCGGAGCTGCGGTTCGGGAATCCGGACGCCGGTGGCGCGGAGGCCGTGCTCGACCTCGGTGCACCGCCGCCCCCGGTCGAGGACGTGGCCGATTCCCGCCCCACCGAGGTCACGCCTCGTCAGTGATCCCCTACTGTGTGCCACGCATCGTCGGCCGTACCGAAGGAGATCCGCGTGGAGCGCAGCCGTACCGACCTGAGGATCCGTGCCGTCCTCACCGCGATGGGCGTCGCCGCCACCCTCGCGGCGGCCCCCGCGGCTCAGGCCGCACCGGCCGGTCCCGCCGCTCCCCAGGCAGCTGCCGTCCGGTCCCCCGCCGCGCCGCCGGCTCCCTGCACCGGGGAGTTCGAGGGCGACAAGCGGCTCGGGCCGAAGCACCTGCCCCGCACGTGGCAGGAACCGGTCGGGCCGCTGCTGAAGCGCTACCACCGCACCGGCAAGCTGACGTCCGCCGAGTTCCTCAAGAAGTACTGGGAGGGTCCGGCCGACACCGGGGGCTGGAAGTACCCGCCGAACGACGGCTTCGCCGAGGTCAACGGCACCGTGGACAAGGCGCCCAAGAAGCTGGCCGAGGGCGAACTGCTGGACCGGTTCGGCTCCGAGTTCGGCTCCTACCTCGCCCCGGCCGGTGACGCGTACGCCAAGCGTGCACTGCCCCCGCAGAACCTCAACACCCGGGAGGCGGACTTCCCCTGCGACTACCACCTGTACGCGGTGGTCAAGCCGCTCACGGTCTGGCAGGGCTCCATCGCCCCCTGGTTCGAGCAGCCCGGCGGAGGGCAGCAGATCAAGCTGGATCCGGCCTTCGTCAACCCCGGCGCGGGCCAGCGGCTGAACGTCAAGTGGCTGCTCGACAACGGCTACCTGGTCCGCGTCGCCCCATGACCGAACGCGACCTGCTGGAACGGGCACTCCGGGAGGCCGGAGTGCCCGCCGGGCACTACTGGATCGAGGGAGTCCACGAACCGGCGCCCCGCCCTGCGGACTTCGTCTACCTGCGCGCCCGGCCGGGCGGCGGCTGGGAGACGGGGGTCTACGAGCGGGGTGCCCACGAGCCGGTCGCCGAGCACGCCACGGAGGCCGGTGCCTGCGCCCACCTGCGGACCCTGCTCGGCGCCTGATCCCGCAGCGCCGGGATCACCAGCGTACGGGCAGCTCCCGTACACCCCTGATCAGCAGCCCGGGGACCCACGACAGGCTCGCGTCGTCGGCTTCACCGGTGAGGCCGGGGAAACGCTCCAGCAGCGAGCGCAGGGCGATGCGCCCCTCCAGACGCGCCAGCGGCGCCCCCAGGCAGTGGTGCAGGCCGTGCCCGAAGGCCATGTGGCCCCGGGCGTCCCGGCGGATGTCGAAGCGGTCCGGCTCCGCGAAGCGCGCCGGGTCACGGTCCGCGTCGGCCATGGTGATCAGCACGACGGAACCCTTCGGGATCACCACCCCGCCCATCTCCACGTCCTCCAGGGCGAGGCGCTCGGTACAGGTCTCCACCGGGCCGTCGTAGCGCAGCATCTCCTCGATGGCACCCTCCAGCAGACCCAGGTCGGCGCGCAGGTCGGCGTACTGGTCGGGGTGGGCGAACAGGGCCCGCATCCCGTTGCCGATCATGTTGACCGTGGTCTCGTGTCCGGCGATGAGCAGCAGAACGCACATGCCGATGAGTTCGTCGGGCGAGAGGCGGTCGCCGCCCTCGTCGACGGTGTGGATCAGCGCGCTGAGCAGGTCATCGCCGGGCTCCGCGCGCTTGGCCCCGATGAGCTCGGTCAGGTAGCGGGGCATCGCCTCGTAGGCTTGCGCCTCGGCCTCCGGGCTGGTGCGGGCCACCATCTCGCTTGACCAGATACGGAAGGACTCCCGGTCCAGTTCGGGCACGCCGAGCAGTTCGCAGATGACGGTCATCGGCAGCGGGAAGGCGAAGGCTCGGACCAGGTCGGCCCGGCCCTCCTCGTTCGCCTCCATCGCGTCCAGCAGTTCGTCCGTGACCTGCTGGATGCGCGGCGCCAGCGCCTCGATGCGGCGCGGGGTGAACGCCCGGGCCACCAGGCGGCGCAGCCGGGTGTGGTCCGGCGGGTCGGACATCAGCATGTGGGCGAGCGCCGGGGTGTCCTGGTCGGCGTTGATGATCTGGCTCATGTCGCCGGACCGCCGCCAGTCCCGGCTCAGTCGCGGATCGGTGAAGGCCGTGCGGCAGGCGTCGTATCCGACGACGAGCCACATCTCCTCGTCGTCCGGTGTGCGTACGTGGTGCACGGGCCCCTGTGCGCGGAGCTCGGCATATACCGGGTAAGGGTCCCGGACGAAGTCCGGGCTCATCTCCAGCAGATCGACAATGGCAGGCTTGAGCGCCATTCCATTCCCCCTGAATCGAATGCGTTGCGA
Organism: Streptomyces xanthophaeus; assembly: GCF_000725805.1. Taxonomy (GTDB): domain Bacteria; phylum Actinomycetota; class Actinomycetes; order Streptomycetales; family Streptomycetaceae; genus Streptomyces; species Streptomyces xanthophaeus. The sequence goes on from NZ_JOFT01000008.1 coordinate 254,155, forward strand.
CGTCATGCATTGGTCACGTGATGTCCCCACAGTAGTGCGGACGTTGTCACCCACGCGAGCGGGCCCCGCCCCTTACGCCCCGCTGACCTCGGACGACCCCCTGGACACCAGGAGGGGGTGCGGCCGGTGCTGAGACACCGGCATGGCGCGTGACCCTGTCACCGGCCGGGCCGTTACGCCAGCATGGATGGGCGACCTGAGGTGGAACCACAGGAGGGCCGGGCGATGAGCGGTGGCTGGCGGGCGCTGGTACGGCGGTTGGGGATGGGGAAGCGGTCCGGGTCGGCCGGTGAGCCGGCCCGCTCGACCGGGGAGGTGACGGAGGGCGTCCGCTACAGCATGACGACCGAGGACGGGCCAGACGGCATCCCCGTCATCGACATCACCCTGCACATGACGCCGGAGGCCATGGCGCGCTGGAGCCTGAGCGCCACTCTGGAGGCCAAGGGCGAGAACCACCCCGACACCCTCACCGCGGAGTACGCACTGGCCGACGTCCTGTGGGGCCAGGGCTCCCTGGACGAGGCACTGGAACTGCTGCGCCACGTGGTGGCGGGCCGCCGGGCCGTGCTGGGGCACTCCCATGCCGACACCCTCGCGGCGACCTCCTTCCTCGCGCGGGCGCTGGAGAAGCTGGGCGAACTGGCCGAGGCGGACCAGCTGATGCGCATGGTGTGGGCGGAGTACCGCCGCACCGTGGGCGAGAGCGACCCCCTGACCCTGACGAGCCTGGCCCTGGTGGCCCGCCTGCTGCTCCGGCGCGACCGGCCGGCCGAGGCCGAACAGCTGGTCCGGCAGGCCCTGTCCGGCCGCGAGCGGGTCCTGGGCGCGGATCACCCCGACACCTTGAAGAGCCGCAACGACCTGGCGGCGGCGATCCGCGCACAGGGCCGGCTGGAAGAGGCCGAGCGCATGTACGGGCAGGTGGCGCGGGACGCCGACCGGCTCTTCGGATCCGCCGACCCGCTGAGCCTGGACGCGCACGCCAACCGCGCCGCCGTCCTCGCCCACCAGGGCCGCTGGGCGGAGGCGGAACGGGTCTACCGCACCGTGGTGGCCCGGCGGGTCCGCAGCCACCCGGGGCACGAGGACACCCTCCAGGCGCAGAACAACCTGGCGTCGATCCTGCACAGCGCGGGCAAACCGCAGGAGGGCGAGGCCCTGATGCGCACCGTGGTGCGCAGCCGCTCGGAACTGTTCGGCGCCGACCACCCGGGAACCCTGGACAGCCTCAGCAGCCTCGCCGCGATGCTGCACAACCAGGGCCGCCGCGCGGAGGCGGTGGCCCTGTGCCGCAAGGTCGTCGCGGGCGCCGAACGCCGCTTCGGCCCCCGCGACCCGCGCACCGTGGAAGCCCGGGACAACCTGAGGCTGGTCCGCGAGACGGGCGACTGACCCGGGCCGTGCAGGACGTCCGGGTCTAGGCCGTCTCTTCCGGATCTTGCCGGGTCCGCGCCGCCCGCCACCGCGCCTCGCCACCGGAGGACGCGGACCTGACCGACAAGATCCGAAGGAGACGACCTAGATGTGTTGTCCGGACAGGTTGGTGACGCGGCTGGCGGGTGTTTGGCCTTGGATGCCGGTGTGGGGCCGGTGGTAGTTGTACCAGTCG
>NZ_JOFT01000009.1 GCF_000725805.1 Streptomyces xanthophaeus
CACGGAAGGACCCTGGGACTGACGGGAATCCCCCAAGACATCCCTGATACCGCCCAGCCCGTACAAGCCCCGCGAAGCCCCCCTCAGCCCCCCGCCCCCGCCCCCGCCCCCTCAGCCCCTCACGCCTCCGTTGACGTCGGAAGGTGGTCCAGGCGGCGGAGGATGACTCCCTCGCGCAGGGCCCAGGGGCAGATTTCCAGTTCGTCGACCCCCAGCAGGTCCATCGCGCCCTCCGCGACCAGGGCGCCCGCCAGGAGCTGGTTCGCGCGGCCCTCCGAGACGCCCGGCAGGGCCGCCCGCTGGGCCGTGGTCATCGCCGCCAGGCGCGGGACCCACTCCTCCAGGGACTTGCGGGTCAGGTCCCGCTGGACGTACAGGCCGTCCCCCGAGCGGGCCGCGCCCGCGATGCGGGCCAGCTGCTTGAAGGTCTTCGACGTCGCGACCACGTGGTCCGGCGCACCGAAGCGGCTGAACCCGGCGACCGTACGGGCGATCTGGGCCCGCACGTGACGGCGCAGCACCCGGATGTCGGCCGCGGCCGGCGGGTCGCCCGGGAGCCAGCCCGCCGTGAGGCGCCCCGCGCCCAGCGGCAGGGAGACGGCCGTGTCCGGGTCCTCGTCGATGCCGTACGCGATCTCCAGCGAGCCGCCGCCGATGTCGAGGACGAGCAGCTTCCCGGCCGACCAGCCGAACCAGCGGCGGACCGCCAGGAACGTCAGCCGGGCTTCGTCCTCACCGCTGAGGACCGGCAGCTCGATGCCGGTCTCCTGCTTCACCCGGGCCAGGACCTCGTCCGCGTTGGTGGCCTCGCGCACCGCGCTGGTCGCGAAGGGGAGGACGTCCTCGCAGCCCTTGTCCTCGGCTGCCTGGACGGCCTCGCCGATGACCGAAACCAGCCGTTCCACGCCCTCGGGAGTGACGGCTCCCTGCTCGTCGAGCAGCTCCGCCAGCCTCATTTCCACCTTGTGCGAGTGCGCGGGCTGCGGGCGGGCACCAGGGTGCGCGTCCACCACCAGCAGATGGATCGTGTTCGAACCCACATCAAGGACACCGAGTCTCATAGGGGGAAACGCTACTGGGAGGAACGCGTGGGGGTTGAGTAAGGGGCGCATAGGCTTGGGTTTGTGCCAAATACGAAGAAGGCCAACAAGACCCGGTCGCAGAAGAACCCGGGCGAGACCCCGGCGGCGGACGCGGCCGAAACCGAACCCCAGCCGCAGTCCCAGCCGCAGTCCAAGCCCAGGTCCAAGCCCGAGTCCAAGGCGAAGGACAAGTCGAAGGACAAGGCCAGGCCCAAGGCCGGCAAGGCCAAGGCCAAGAGCGTGGTCGTGCCGGACGAGAAGGGCCTCGACTTCCCCCGCGCCTGGGTGGAGTTCCCCGACCCCGGCGACGACGAGCAGGTCTTCCGCTGCGACCTGACCTGGCTGACCTCCCGCTGGACCTGCATCTTCGGCAGCGGCTGCCAGGGGATCCAGGTCGGGCGGGCGGACGACGGCTGTTGCACCCTCGGCGCGCACTTCTCCGACGACGACGACGAGAAGCGCGTCGCGCAGCACGTGGCGCGGCTGACGCCGGAGCTGTGGCAGTTCCACGACGTCGGCAGCGAGACCGGGTGGACGCAGCACGACGACGACGGGGAGAAGCAGACCCGCCGCTGGGACGGCGCGTGCATCTTCCTGAACCGGCCGGGGTTCCCGGCCGGGGCCGGCTGCTCCCTCCACATCCTGGCGGTGCAAGAGGGCCTCGAACCGCTGGAGACCAAGCCGGACGTGTGCTGGCAGCTGCCGATCCGCCGGACCTACGACTGGATCGACCGGCCCGACGACACCCGGGTGCTCCAGGTGTCGATCGGCGAGTACGACCGCCGCGGCTGGGGCCCGGGCGGCCACGACCTGCACTGGTGGTGCACCTCGGCGACCTCCGCGCACGGCGCCGGGGACCCGGTGTACGTGTCGTACCGGCCCGAGCTGACGGAGCTGATGGGCAAGGAGGGCTACGAGGCGCTGGTGAAGCTGTGCGAGGCGCGGCTGGCCTCGCTGCTGCCGATGGCTCCGCACCCGGCCGACCCGGTCCCGCCGGCCCAGGAGGGCTGAGGCCCACGAGGGCCGGGCCCGAGGACTCCCTACGGCCCTACGGCCCCTCGGGCCCGGTGGAAGCGCTCGGCTCGGGTGACGGGGAAACCGTTCCGCCTGATCCCTCCGTCGGGGTCGGCGTGGGCGTCGGGGGCTGCGTCGGCTCCGTCGGGGTCGGTGTGGGGGTGGGGCTCGGCGGCTGCGTCGGGTCCGGTGACGGCGGCGGGGTCTCGGGCCGGGGCGGCGTCGGGGCCGGGCGGCCGCGGCCCCGTACGGAGACCACCGCACCGCCGGGATCCACCCCGACCCTGGCGCTCCAGGCCCCCACGGGCTGGGCTTCGGGGTCCACCACGATGCGCAGGGTGACCGATTCTCCGGGGGCCAGCGTGCCCGCGGTGCGGTCGGCCCGGAGCCAGGGGGCGTCGGACCAGAGCCGCCAGTCCACGGGGGCGCCGCCCGAGGCGGTGAGGGTGAGCAGGGTGACGGCTCCTTCGGAGGACGCCGTGACGTAGAGGCGGCCGGGGCCGCCGGGCTGGTCGGGGGTGGCCGGGGGGCCCGTGCTGATCACCTCGACGGAGACGTCGGGGGCGGCGCTGCCGGGGGCGAAGCCGGGGCCGCCGGTGGTGGTGGCGTTGCCCGCGTTCTCGTACGCCGTCAGGGGCCGGCCGTCCGCGAGGGGCTGCGGGATCTCGGACTCGCTGGCGGAGATCCGCGCGGCTCCGCCGCCTACGGGTTCGCCGGTGCTGGGGGCGCCCCGGTAGGCGGCCCACAGGGCCAGCACCGGTGCGGCGACGACGGTGGCGACCACGGTGGTGGTCACGGCCCGGGCGCGCAGCCGGTCGCGGCGGGCCGCACGGTCCTTGGGGTCCATGGGGAAGCCGGTGCGGTCGAAGCGCGGGCCGGGCCTGCGGCGGCGTCCGCCGGAGCGGAGCATCGCTGCGTGGACGGCGGTGCGCGGGGCCGGTACCAGGGGGAGGGCGGCGGCGTCGATGCCGCCGGTGCCGGGCCAGGGGGCCGCGGCGCCGAGGCGTTCGGCGACGCGGCGGCAGCGCGGGCAGTCGTCGACGTGGCGGACGAGCTCGGCGCGCAGGGTGGTGGACAGCAGCACGCCCCCGCCGTCCGCGTCGCCGGTGAGGCGGGAGACGGCGGGACAGCTGCCGGTCTCGACCACGGCGAGGGCGGCGCGGGTGCGCTCGACCTCGCAGGCGGCGCCGGACAGCAGCTCGCGGGCGTTGGTGGGGGCGGTGCCGAGGACGGCGGCGAGTTCGGGGACGCCGAGGCGGTGGCGGACGGCGAGTTCGAGGGCTTCGCGCTGCTCGGGCGTGGTCCCCGCGGCCTCGGGCCAGGCGAGCCGGGCCAGCTCGGTGCGGCGGTACGCGCTCACGTCAAGGGTCCGGCGGGCGCCGGGCACCCCGTCGGTTCCGGTGGCACCACCCGGCGCACGCTCTGAATCCATGCGCTCCGGCGCGCGCCCGGCGCAATGCGCTCCCTGCCGGGTGCGCCGCTGTTCCGCCAGCCGTCGCAGGCAGCCCCAGCGGGCCAGCGCGTAGAGCCAGGCCCGCCGGTCGCCTTCGTCGGGGCAGCGGCCGGGGTGACGTTCCGCCACCGCGAGGACTTCGCCCAGCACGTCGGTGGCGGTGTCGTGATCGCACAGGACCGACAGGCAGTACGTGAACAGGCCGTCGAGGTAGGGCTCGTGCCGGAAGGGGGGCGGCCGCTCCCCTTCGTGGGGCGTGCGCCCCTGCGCCCGGTGTGCGCCGGTGCGCGATGAGGAGTGTGCCTGGTTGCTGCTGTTCACCTGGCGACCGTAGGCGGCACGCCGGTGGACCCTCGGAAGCCTTCAGCACTTTTAGTCCTTACGGGTGAACAGATCGGTGGTGCGCTGACACCTGCCCTGACGACTGCCCTGCGGCGGCACCGACGCCCGCCTGCCGGGGCGGGGTGGGCGGCGGGCGGCACGGCTCCCGGCGGGCTCTGTCGGTGCGGGCGGCTACGGTGGGCGCCATGGCTGCCCGCACTGCTCGTTCATCCGCCAAGGACCGGCCGTCCTACCGCTGTACCGAGTGCGGCTGGACCACCGCGAAGTGGCTCGGGCGGTGCCCCGAGTGCCAGGCGTGGGGCACCGTCGAGGAGATGGGCGCACCCGCCGTGCGGACCACCGCCGCGGGCCGGGTCTCCACCGCCGCCGTGCCGATCGCGCAGGTCGACGGGCGCACGGCGACCGCGCGCAGCACCGGCGTGGACGAGCTGGACCGCGTCCTCGGCGGCGGGCTCGTGCCCGGTGCCGTGGTGCTGCTCGCCGGGGAGCCCGGCGTGGGCAAGTCGACGCTGCTGCTGGACGTGGCGGCGAAGGCGGCCAGCGACCAGCACCGCACCCTCTACGTGACGGGCGAGGAGAGCGCGAGCCAGGTGCGGCTGCGGGCCGACCGGATCAACGCGCTGAGCGACCACCTGTACCTCGCCGCCGAGACCGACCTCTCGGCGGTGCTGGGGCACCTCGACGCCGTGAAGCCGTCCCTCCTCATCCTGGACTCCGTACAGACGGTCGCCTCCCCCGAGATCGACGGCGCGCCCGGCGGCATGGCCCAGGTCCGCGAGGTGGCGGGGGCGCTGATCCGGGCGTCCAAGGAGCGCGGGATGTCCACCCTTCTCGTGGGCCACGTGACGAAGGACGGGGCCATCGCCGGCCCCCGGCTCCTGGAGCACCTGGTCGACGTGGTGCTGAGCTTCGAGGGGGACCGGCACGCCCGGCTGCGGCTCGTGCGCGGCATCAAGAACCGTTACGGGGCCACCGACGAGGTGGGCTGCTTCGAACTGCACGACGAGGGCATCACCGGGCTGGCCGACCCGAGCGGGCTGTTCCTGACCCGGCGGGCCGAGGCGGTGCCCGGCACCTGCCTGACCGTGACCCTGGAGGGCAAGCGTCCGCTGGTCGCCGAGGTGCAGGCGCTGACCGTCGACTCGCAGATCCCCTCCCCCCGGCGGACCACCTCGGGCCTGGAGACCTCCCGCGTCTCGATGATGCTGGCGGTGCTGGAGCAGCGCGGCCGGATCACCGCGCTCGGCAAGCGGGACATCTACAGCGCCACGGTGGGCGGGGTGAAGCTCACCGAGCCCGCCGCCGACCTGGCGATCGCCCTCGCGCTGGCCTCGGCGGCCAGTGACGTACCGCTGCCGAAGAACCTGGTCGCGATCGGGGAGGTGGGGCTGGCCGGTGAGGTGCGGCGGGTGACCGGCGTGCAGCGCCGGCTCGCGGAGGCGCACCGGCTGGGGTTCACGCACGCCCTGGTGCCGGCCGATCCGGGCAAGGTGCCGGCCGGGATGAAGGTCATCGAGGTGGCCGACATGGGCGATGCCCTACGGGTCCTGCCGCGCGGCCGGTCCCGTACGCCAGCCAAGGAGCGGGCCGGGTCCGAGTAGGCGGCGGGCAGCCTCCGCAAGGGGGCCCGTGGGCCGGACGTGTGCTGGTCAGGGGCTCGCACGGGGTCCCCGGAGGCCGGACCTGGCCAAGCCACGGCGGGGCCACAGCGTGCGCCGGTAGACTTTGTGCTGGTCCGCCCGGCCGTACGCACGTCTTCGTGCCCGCGGCGCTGGGCGGCGCAACCCGCGACCGGAGGAGTGCAGTGGCAGCCAAGGACGGGGCAGCAGCATCCGCCAAGTCGGGCGCGAGCTCCAGGCAGGAGGCCATGATGCGGGCCTCGCTGAGCGCGGTCGCACCTGGTCAGCCGTTGCGTGACGGCCTGGAACGGATCGTCCGCGGCAACACCGGTGGCCTCCTCGTCCTCGGGATGGACAAGAGCGTCGAGGCGATGTGCACGGGCGGCTTCGTGCTGGACGTGGAGTTCACCGCGACCCGGCTGCGCGAGCTGTGCAAGCTCGACGGTGCGCTCATCCTCGACAAGGACATCACCAAGATCCTGCGGGCCGGTGTGCAGCTGGTGCCGGACGCGTCGATCCCGACCGAGGAGACCGGCACCCGGCACCGCACCGCCGACCGGGTCTCCAAGCAGTGCGGCTTCCCCGTGGTGTCCGTGTCGCAGTCGATGCGGCTGATCGCCCTGTACGTGGACGGCGAGCGCCGCGTCCTGGAGGAGTCCGGGGCGATCCTGTCGCGGGCGAACCAGGCGCTGGCGACGCTGGAGCGGTACAAGCTGCGGCTCGACGAGGTCGCGGGGACGCTGTCGGCGCTGGAGATCGAGGACCTGGTCACGGTCCGCGATGTGACGGCGGTCGCGCAGCGGCTGGAAATGGTCCGGCGCATCGCGACGGAGATCGCCGAGTACGTGGTCGAACTCGGCACGGACGGGCGACTGCTGTCGCTCCAGCTGGACGAGCTGACGGTCGGCATCGAGCAGGAGCGGGAGCTGGTGATCCGCGACTACGTCCCGGAGCCCACGGCGAAGCGTTCCCGCACGGTGGACGAGGCACTGGCCGAGCTGGATGCGCTGACGCACCCGGAGCTGCTGGAGCTGGCCATCGTCGCGAAGGCGCTGGGGTACACGGGCTCGCCGGAGACCCTGGACTCGGCGGTGTCGCCGCGCGGATACCGGCTGCTGGCGAAGATCCCGCGGCTGCCGGGCGCGATCATCGAGCGGCTCGTGGAGCACTTCGGCGGCCTGCAGAAGCTGCTCGCCGCGAGCGTGGACGACCTGCAGACGGTGGACGGCGTGGGCGAGGCCCGGGCGCGCAGCGTCCGCGAGGGCCTGTCCCGCCTCGCCGAGTCCTCGATCCTCGAACGGTACGTCTAGCCGGTACGCGAAGGACCCCCGGCCCCACGGGCCGGGGGTCCTTCGCGTCTCCTGCTGGTCCTGCTGGCCCGCTGGTCCTGCTAGTCCTGCTAGTCCTGCTTCAGGACGAACGAGGTCCGGGCGACCGGCATGCCCGGGGCCTTGACCTCGACCACGTAGGTGTCCGGGACGGCCGCCCCCGCCGGAGGCGCATCGCACTGGCCGGCCGCGCTGAACTTGCGGTCCCAGTCCAGCGACTGCTTCGACTCGCCCTGCGCGGGGATCCGGAAGAAGACGTTGCCCGCGCCCGCCGGGCAGTCGGCGGAGGACCAGACGGCCTTGGTGCTCGAAGCCTGAAGGATGGTCAGGACCGCTTGCTTCGGGCCGAGATCGACCTTGCAGGTGGTGCCGGAGGTGTTGCGGGCGGTCAGTTCGAGACGGGGCTTCTCGTTCGCCTCGTACTCGTTCTTCGCGCTCTTGACCTCCCACTGCACCGCGCTCGGCGCGCAGGTGGGCAGGGGCGAGTCCGCCGGGACCTGGTCCGGGCCGCCGCCCGCGCCGCCGGACGCGGAGCCCTGGCCGGAGCCGGAACCGGAAGCCGAACCGCTGCCCGGTTCCCCGTTCTTGCCGGTGCCCGCGGAACCGCCGCCCTCGGACCCCGTGCCGTCGCCGCCCGACTCCGTGCGCCCGCCCGGGGCCTGACTGATCGCCGGCCCGGTGCCGGCCGGGCCCGGGGTGATCGAGGAGACGGGATCGGGGCGGCCCTCGCCCTTCCCGTTCGTACTCGTCTTCCCTCCGCCCGAGGTGACGACCCATAGGGCGAGGACGGACAGGAGCGCGACGACGGACGCCAGCACAGCCCTCCGTCGCCAGTAGATGGAGGAGGGGAGCGGCCCGACCGGATTGCGCAGAGATCCCACGGACGGAACCTTACGAGAGTCCGGGACCCGATCAGTGCCCCACATGCCGCGCGACGGCCTCGATTTGCCGATGATCATCCTGCGGGCGCAATCCGGAGCGTAAAGATCCGGCCAAGAGTCTGATGCGGACGGTATGGAGGTTTGAGTACCGTCAGTGACCATGAACAGCTCCGGCCTCTACCGCGACATCACCGACTTCGCCCACACGGCGCCCCCTTGGGTGCAGTCGGCCTTCGAGGTGTGGACGGAGTACGGACTCCTGCTCTTCGGCGCCCTCTTCATATCCGTGTGGTGGCGCGCCCGGACGAGACGCAGCCCGCGCGTGATGGCACTGGCCGTGCTCGCACCCCTGGCCACCGCCGTCGGGTACGTGGTCTCGGAGTCGCTGAAGTCCGTCGTGGACGAGGAGCGGCCCTGCCGCGCCGTGGCCGGGGCCGCGGCCCCGCTCATCGCCTGCCCGGCCACCGGTGACTGGTCCTTCCCCAGCAACCACTCGGCCATCGCCGGCGCCGCCGCCGTCGCGCTGGCCCTGGCGGTGCGCGGTCTCGCCCTGCTGGCCGTGCCGCTCGCCCTGCTCATGGCCTTCTCCCGGGTCTTCGTCGGCGTGCACTACCCGCACGACGTGGGCGTGGGCCTGCTGCTGGGCGGTGCGGTGGCCGCGCTCGTCGTCCTCGCGCTCACCGGTCCGATCAGTACGATCACCGCCGCCATGCGGGCGAGCGGGATGCGCGCCGCTGTCTGGTTCACCGGTCCCGGCCCGGCACGCCAGGGGTGAAACGTGCCAGGATGCCGTCTGCCATGACTGCATCCCCCACTTCCTCCCGCGATGTCCCCGCCGGCGTCGGCCTCACCGACGCCCCCGAGGTCTCCCACGCACTGCACTCCCCCGTCATCGCGTGGTTCGACGAGCACGCCCGCGACCTGCCCTGGCGCCGCCCCGAGGCCGGCCCCTGGGGGGTCATGGTCAGCGAGTTCATGCTCCAGCAGACGCCCGTGAACCGGGTCCTGCCGGTCTACGAGCAGTGGCTCGCCCGCTGGCCGCGGCCTGCGGACCTGGCCGCCGAGGCCCCCGGCGAGGCCGTCCGGGCCTGGGGGCGGCTCGGTTACCCGCGCCGGGCGCTGCGGCTGCACGGCGCGGCGCTGGCCATAACGGAGCGGCACGGGGGCGACGTACCGCGGGAGCACGCACAGCTGCTCGCGCTGCCCGGTATCGGCGAGTACACGGCCGCGGCCGTGGCCTCGTTCGCGTACGGGCAGCGGCACGCCGTCCTCGACACCAACGTCCGGCGGGTGTTCGCCCGGACCACCACCGGCGTGGAGTACCCGCCGAACGCCACCACGGCCTCCGAACGGCGTCTGGCGCGGGCCCTGCTGCCCGAGGACGAGGGCGTCGCGGCACGGTGGGCGGCGGCATCGATGGAGCTGGGCGCGCTGGTGTGCACGGCCAAGAGCCCCGACTGCGTCCGCTGCCCGGTGGCCGGGCTGTGCGCGTGGCGCCTCGCCGGGAAGCCCGCGCACGACGGGCCGCCGCGGCGCGGGCAGACGTACGCGGGGACGGACCGTCAGGTGCGCGGCAAGCTGCTGGCCGTGCTCAGGGAGGCGGTCGGGGCGGTTCCGCAGGCCGTGCTGGACACCGTCTGGGACGAGCCGGTGCAGCGCGCGCGGGCTCTGGACGGGCTGGTGTCCGACGGGCTGGTGGAGCCGCTCGCGCAGGGCATGTACCGGCTCCCGCAGTCGGTGGCGCCGCGCGCGCCGGGCTCCGCCGGGGCGTGATCGGCAGGGGTCCCGGCGGCGTCACTCTCCGGCGCGGATCCGACTCGGAGCCGAGTCGAAGCTGACTCAAGGATTCCGTTTCTTTTCGCGAAACCGCAGCTCAAGGGCGCTGTTACACAATCTATGGGTGTCCGTGCGTCCACCGAAGGCTGGCCCGCACAGGCCCGTGACAACCCCTCCGTACCTTCGGATCCGTAAGCAGCGGTCGAGCGGTTGAACGGAACGGAGGCGGTCTGAGATGGCGCACAGCGAGGTACTCGAATTCGAAGAGTACGTCCGCACGCGGCAGGACGCCCTGCTGCGCAGTGCCCGGCGCCTGGTCCCGGACCCCACCGACGCCCAGGACCTCCTGCAGACCGCCCTGGTGCGCACCTACGGCCGCTGGGACGGCATCGCCGACAAGTCCCTGGCCGACGCCTACCTCCGCCGCGTCATGATCAACACCCGGACCGAGTGGTGGCGCGCCCGCAAGCTCGAAGAGGTCCCCACCGAGCAGCTTCCCGACGCCTCCGTCGAGGACGGCTCGGACCAGCGCGCCGACCGCGCCCTGCTGATGGACATCCTCAAGGTGCTCGCGCCCAAGCAGCGCAGTGTCGTCGTGCTGCGACACTGGGAGCAGATGAGCACCGAGGAGACGGCCGCGGCGCTCGGAATGTCGGCGGGAACCGTGAAGAGCACCCTGCACCGCGCACTGGCCCGCCTCCGGCAGGAACTGGAGAGCCGGGACCTGGACATGCGCGCGCTGGAACGCGGTGACCACACCATCCGGTACGAGGGGCGTGAGCGGTGCGCGGCCTGAATGGCCAAGGTCTGACGGACAGGGGTTCACTTGCGCTGATGTCGGCGGGGACGGTAGTCCTCGTCGGCTCGGCGCTGTTGGCCGTGGGCTGCGCCACGGGCGGGACCGGGCTGCGCGACGGGGGTCCCGCCCGCACCGACGCCATGTCGAAGGCCGTGCAGTCCACGGCGCCCTCCGGGCTCTCCGACCCTTCCGCGGAAGCCTCCGCCGAGGCCTCCGCCTCCGCCGCCCGGCCCGCGAAGAAGGTCGACCCGGTCGCGCTGCTGAAGGCCGATCCCAAGGTCAGCGCCGAGGTCAAACGGGAACTCAAGCCCTGCACGGGCAAGGAGTACCCGGTGGACGTCAGCTACGGGAAGGTCACCGGGAACAGCGTCGTCGACATCGTGGTGAACGTCCTGTCCTGCGCGGACGCGGTGGGCCAGGGCTCGTACGTGTACCGCGCGGACGGCGGGAAGTACGAGAATGTGTTCTCGGACGAACAGCCACCCGTCTACGCGGAGATCGACCGGGGCGACCTGGTGGTCACCAAGCCCGTCTACGGGAAGGGCGAGGCGCTCTCCTACCCCTCGGGCGAGGACGTGATCACGTACCGCTGGGACGGGGAGAAGTTCACCGAGCAGGACCGAGTGCACTCGGAGTACAGCAACGTGGTCGACGGCGGTGGCCAGCCCGCCCCGGCCACGAGCCAGAAGAACTGAGAACCGAGAACCGCAGAACAGAAGAACCGAGGCGAGTCTTCCGTATGGCCGAGACCCATGTCCTGTTCGTTGAGGACGACGACGTCATCCGTGAGGCCACGACCCTGGCGCTGGAGCGCGACGGGTTCGTGGTCACCGCCATGCCCGACGGGCTGTCCGGCCTGGAGTCCTTCCGCGCCGACCGCCCCGACATCGCGCTGCTCGACGTGATGGTCCCCGGTATGGACGGCGTGAGCCTGTGCCGCCGCATCCGCGACGAGTCCACCGTCCCGGTGATCATGCTGTCGGCGCGCGCCGACTCCATCGACGTGGTGCTGGGCCTGGAGGCGGGCGCCGACGACTACGTCACCAAGCCCTTCGACGGCTCGGTGCTCGTCGCCCGCATCCGTGCGGTGCTGCGCCGCTTCGGCCACGCGGGCGGCCCGCAGAACGGCGGCGCGAACGGCGACGAGGGCCCGGCCGGCGAGCGCGGGGTGCTCAGCTTCGGTGACCTCCAGGTCGACACCGAGGGCATGGAGGTGCGCAAGGCGGGTGCGGCCGTGGCCCTGACCCCGACGGAGATGCGGCTGCTGCTGGAGTTCTCCTCGGCGCCCGGCACCGTCCTGTCCCGCGACCGCCTGCTGGAGCGGGTCTGGGACTACGACTGGGGCGGCGACACCCGTGCCGTCGACGTCCACGTCCAGCGGCTGCGCACCAAGATCGGACAGGACCGGATCGAGACGGTCCGGGGCTTCGGATACAAGCTCAAGGCATGAGGCGCTTCACCCTCCGCACCGGGATCCGCTGGAAGATCACACTCGCCATCGCCGCCGTGGGCGCGCTCACCGCGGTCGCGCTGAGTCTGGTGGTGCACAGTGCTGCCCGGGTGTCGATGCTGGAGAGCGCCCGCGAAGTGCAGCTGGACCGCGTGCAGTTCATGTCCCGCAACGTCGACGCCGGGCGCAAGCCACCCCTCGGCTTCAAGATCAACGACCCGGACCTGCCCGCCCAGCTGCGGCAGAAGGTCCAGTCGGGGCGGCGCGGCACGTTCGTCCAGGAGAACCCGGGCGGCCCCCAGGAGGTCTGGGCCGCCGTGCCGCTCGGCAACGGGCAGGCCCTGTCGCTGCACACGCAGTTCCGCGAGAGCGCCAACATGGTGCGCGACCTCGACCGGGCCCTGGTCGTCGGCTCCCTCGCCGTGGTGATCGGCGGCTCGGCGCTCGGCGTGCTCATCGGCGGGCAGATCTCGCGCCGGCTGCGCAAGGCGGCGGCCGCCGCGCAGCGGGTGGCCCACGGGGATCCCGAGGTACGGGTCCGGGACGCGGTCGGCGGTGTCGTACGGGACGAGACCGACGACCTCGCGCGGGCGGTGGACGCCATGGCCGACGCCCTCCAGCAGCGGCTGGAGGCCGAGCGCCGGGTGACCGCGGACATCGCGCACGAGCTGCGGACCCCGGTGACGGGCCTGCTGACGGCGGCGGAACTGCTGCCCCCGGGACGGCCGACCGAGCTGGTGCGGGACCGGGCCCAGGCGATGCGCGCGCTGGTCGAGGACGTGCTGGAAGTGGCCCGCCTGGACAGTGCGTCCGAGCGGGCGGAGCTCCAGGACGTGGCGCTGGGCGAGTTCGTGAGCCGCCGGGTGAAGGCGCTGATGCCGGAGGCGTCGATCCGGATCGTCGCGGACGAGATCGTCAGCACCGACCCGCGGCGCCTGGAGCGGATCCTGGGGAACCTGCTGGCCAACGCGGCGCGGTACGGGCAGCCGCCGGTCCAGGTGGACGTCGAGGGCCGGGTCGTACGGGTACGGGACCACGGTCCGGGCTTCCCGGAGGCGCTGCTGCGGGAGGGGCCGAGCCGCTTCCGCACCGGGTCGACGGACCGGGCGGGCGTGGGCCACGGGCTGGGGCTGACCATCGCGGAGGGCCAGGCACGCGTGCTGGGCGCCCGGCTGACCTTCCGCAACGTGGCCGCTCCCGGCGGGTCCGACCGCGAGGGCACGGCGGCCGGTGCGGTGGCGGTGCTGTGGCTGCCGGAGCACGCACCGACGGCGACGGGCAGTTTCCCGGTCGTGCAGCTGCCACAGGGCTAGGTCGTCTCCCAGGCCGTCCGGGGTCGCCACGGGATCGGTACCGGCCGGTCACCCCGGCGGGTCCGTGACTTAGCATCCGTGGCATGAGCGACGCGATTCCCCCGAGCAATCCGCAGCCCGAGCCCTCCCCGGGGGGCGGCGGGTACGGGTTCCCGCCGGGGCCGCCCGCGTCCGGCGGCTACGGCTACGGCTACCCGCCCGGCCCGTCCGCGCAGGGCGGCTACGGCTCCCCCTCCGGCCAGCCCCCGATATCCGGCGGCGGCTACGGCTTCCCCCAGCAGGGGCAGCCCAACCCGTACCAGCAGGAACCCTCGGCTCCGGACGCGGGCGGCGGGCAGTGGCCCCCGCAGCAGCAGGACCTGCCCGAGCCGCAGGGCCAGCTGTTCTCCCCGGCCCCGGCATCGGAGCAGCCGGACTGGGAGGCGATGGCCGAACGGTCGGAGTCGGAGCGGCGCAGGAAGCGGCTGTGGATGCTGGGCGGCGGGGTGACCGTACTGGCCCTGCTCGCCGGCGGCGGAACGTTCTTCCTGCTCGGCAGCGACGGCGACGGGCCGAGCGAGGCCGACAGCCAGCCCTCGGCGTCCTCATCGCCCACCCCGGAGGAGTCCGGCTCGTCGAAGGCTCCGGCGTACAGCGCCACCGTCGAGGGCGACGCGACCCTGCTGCGCGACAGCAGCGGCAAGACCGGCATCCGGCTGGGGCCCGACATGAAGCTGGGCCCGCTGGGCTCGCGCTTCCAGATCGTGGGCAAGGGGAACGCGAACTCGTACGCGCAGTCGGCGGAGCCGGTCGTGGACGTGACCAAGAGCTTCACCGTCACGGCCCGCGTCTACAGCTCCGCGGCCAAGGGCTCGCGCATCGCGGTGAGCCAGGGCGACGGGGAGTCGTTCTCGTTCGAGCTGGGCGTGAACGAGGTCAACGGCAAGCAGGCCTGGATCTTCCGGGTGCAGACCGGTGACAAGGGCGAGGCGGCGACCACGCGGACGGTGGCCGCCGAGGGGCTCAGCATCGTCAAGAATGCGACGCTGCTGATGGCGACGTACGACGCCGAGAAGAAGGTCATCGCCCTCTACGTCGACGGGAAGAAGGCCGGGGAGACCCCGGTGCCGCCGATCTGGCAGGCGCAGGGCCCGCTGCAGCTGGGCCGGTCCAAGCACCACAACATCTGGACCGGGGCCTGGCAGGGCGCCCTGCACAACATCCGGATCTACGACGCGGCCCTCACTGCGGAGCAGGCGGCCGCGTACAAGGAGGGCAAGCTGGGTGCGGCGGTGAAGCCGGCGCACTCCTGGCTGCTCACCTGAGGGGTCAGATGCTGACGCCGGCGTTGCGCAGGAAGGCGACCGGGTTCACGGCGGAGCCGTAGTTCGGCGTGGTGCGGATCTCGAAGTGCAGGTGCGGGCCGCTGGAGTTGCCGGTGTTGCCGGACAGCGCGATCCGCTGGTTCATGTTGACCTTCTGGCCGACCTTGACCTGGAGCTTCGAGAGGTGCGCGTACTGCGAGTACGTGTTGTTCGCGTGCTTGATCACGATGGCGTTGCCGTAGGCCGGGCCGTCGCCGCCGCCGTTGGGGCCGGCCTTGACGACGGTGCCGGCGGCCGCGGCCTTGACCGGGGTGCCGACCGGGACGGCGAAGTCCTGGCCGGAGTGCTTGTGGGACCACATGTTGCCGCCCTTGCCGAAGGTCGCGGACAGCGTGTACCTGTCCAGCGGCTTGATCCACAGGGACTTCTTCGCGGCGGGCTTGGCGGCCTTCGCCGCCTGGGCGGCCTGGGCGGTCGCCTGCTCGGCGACGAGCTCGGCGGTCCCGGTCAGGGCGGTCTGCGCGGTGTCTGCGAAAGCTGCGGTCGTTCCGGCACCGAGAGCGAGGACGGCACCGAAAGCGGTTACGCCGACGGCAATGCGGGTACGGGTGGTGTTGACGCGCTTCGCGGACATGAAGGAGACCTCCGGGGCCGGGGACAAGGACTGGATCACGCCCTGTTCGGGCATGAAGTGACCCGGCACGCTGAGCCGTGTGCCGGGCTGGCTCAACCTTGGTAACCCGCACCCCGCGACTTCCCCAAACGTCCCCGTTACTACCGGCGCTCGTAGGTCGGCTCGGGCGCTCCGCCCGGTTGACCGGCTCCCGGCTGGGGCAAAGGTCCCGTTCCGAGCCTCATTCGATCTACGAATCCGCCTAGTACGTCCGATTTGCCCTGTGCGGCTTGTCACCGGCTCAGGGCTTTCGACTGGCCGGTCCAGGACCTTGTCCGGGCAGCCGTCACTACGCTCCAGCGTCATGGACGCATCGGTGGCGGGGATACGGCTGGCCTCGGGGGTCGTGACCCCCCTCGTGATGAGGCTCTTCCAGGCAGAGGGCGCGGGGGCGGGGCTGGTGGACCGCCCCGTGCGGATCTCCTCCTACGTCGCCTGGCGCGAGAAGCGCGGCCTGGGCGGCGCCGACCTGCGCCGGCTCGCCGAGAAGCTGGTGGAGGCCGCGTTACGGGCCCCCGGCGAGCGGCCCCTGCCCCGCGGCGAGGAGGCCGGCGTGGCCGCCGCCCTCGCCGCGACCCTGCGCTCCCTGGGCAGCCTGACCCTCTCCGACCTGGAGGCCGTACGCCTCGGGCCCGCGGAGTTCGCCCGGAAACTGCGGGCCGCCGCCCCGCCCACGGGGCTCTCCCGGGACGCCGGGCTCTTCCACGACCGGCTGGTCGACCTGGCCTGCCTGCACATCCTGAACTTCTTCGCCCAGCGCTCCCACTTCGTGGCCGCGACCCTCGTGCACCAGTGCCGCCTGCACGCCGAGACCATCGACAAGGTGGACGAGATCCTGAGGCGGGTGGGCCCCCCGGATGCCCGGGATGCGGCCTTCGAGGAGCGGTATCTGGCCTATCTGGCCCTGCGCCACGGCGCCCTGACCATCTTCGGCCTGGACCTGGCCCCCGACGCCTCGCGCTGGCCGCTGGACGCCGCGTACGTGAGCCTGGAGGCCGCCACCGGGCCCGAGCCCGCCCCGGGAGCCGCGCCCGAGGCGGGCTCCGGCCGCTCCCACCTCCCCGCCGACCAGCTCTTCACCGCGCACCGCCGGGTCCTGCTCCGCGGCGAGGCCGGATCCGGGAAGACCACCCTGTGCCAGTGGCTCGCCGTCCGGGCCGTCCGGGACCGGCAGGAGGGCGGGCACGGCCGCATCCCCTTCGTCCTCCCCCTGCGCAGCCTCACCCGCAACGGCGCACCGCTGCCCGACCCCCGCGGGTTCCTCGCCGGCTCCTCCCTGGCCGGGGAGGTACCGCAGGGCTGGGAGAACCGGGTCCTGCGCGACGGGCGCGCCCTCCTCCTCGTGGACGGCATCGACGAGATCCCCGAAACCGAACGCCCCCGGGCCCGGGAATGGCTTGCGGACCTGATCACCGCCTACCCGCACAACCACTGGCTGGTCACCTCCCGCCCCTCGGCCGTGCGCCAGGACTGGCTGGCCGCCGAGCGCTTCGACGAGGTGCTCCTGACCCCGATGACCCCCGACCACGTCCGGGCCTTCGTCGACCGCTGGCACGCCGCCGTCCCCGCGGGGGACCCCGCCCTGTACACACCGCCGTCGGAGCTCCGGGCCCAGCTGCTGCACTCCCTGCGCGCCAAACCGGACCTGGGCCGCCTGGCGACGAACCCGCTGCTGTGCGGGCTCATCTGCGCCCTGCACCGCGAGCGCCGGGGATTCCTGCCCTCGGGCCGCAAGGAGCTCTACACGGCGGCCCTGTCGATGCTGCTGTACCGGCGGGACATCGAGCGGGGGGTCCCGCTGCCCGATCCGACGGAGGAGCCCCAGCTCCAGCTGCTCCAGCGGCTGGCGTACTGGCTGATCCGCAACGGCCGCACCGAACTGGACCGCAGCCGCGCCGAGGCCCTCATCGCCGACGCGCTGCCGGCCGTACCGGAGGCCGCGCGGATCCTGGGCCCGGCTCCGGCCGTACTGCGGCACCTGCTGGAGCGGACCGGGCTGCTGCGCTCCCCCACCGAGGACACCGTCGAGTTCGTGCACCGCACCTTCCAGGACTTCCTCGGCGCCCGCGCGGCCCTGGACGAGGGCGGCCTCGGGGAGCTGGCCGCCCACGCCGAGGCCGACCAGTGGGAAGACGTCATCCGCATGGCGGTCGCCCAGGGCCGCCCCCGCGAGCGCGAGGAACTGATCCGCGGGCTGCTCACCGCGCCCTCGGCCCGCTCCGTCCTGCTCGCCTTCGCCTCCCTGCAGTACGCCGCCGAGCTCGACCCCGGGCTGCGCCGCGAGGTCGAGACCGCGGCCGCGGCCCTCATCCCGCCGAAGAGCCTCCAGGCCGCCTACGCCCTGGGCCGGGTCGGCCCCCTGGTGCTGGACCTGCTCCCCGGCCCGGACACGGCTTCAGCGGAGGGCCTCGGCTACTACACGGTCGTGGCGGCGGGCTCGGTCGGCTCCGACCTCGCCATCCCGCTGCTGGCCCGCTACGCCCGGGACGACTCCGCGCTGGTGCAGAGCAGGCTGGCCGAGTTCTGGCCCCGGTTCGACAGCAGGCAGTACGCGCAGGAGGTCATCGCCCGGCTGCCGCGCATCCCGGAGACCCTCGCCGTGCACTCCGACGCCGCGCTGGAGGCGCTCGGCGAGTTCGCCCCGCAGGAACGCCTGAACGTGGCGGGCCCCGTGTCCTACGAGGCCCTGGCGGCCTACCGGCGCCGCACCCGCATCACCTCGCTGAGCATCCGCGACGACGCACGGCTGACCGGGCTGGGCTTCCTGCGCGGCGAGACCTCCCTGCGGACGGTGACCATCCGCGACTGCCCGGCGCTGACCGACCTCGGTGCCCTGGCCGCAATGCCCGTCGAGCGCGCCCAGCTCCACCTGAGCGGCCCCGTGGACGTCGCGGCCGTCACCGCGGGCTGGGGAGCGCTGCGCCAGCTCACCCTGGCCGGGCCGCACGCGCCCTGGTCGCTGAGCGACCTCTCCCCGCAGGCCTCCCTGCGGGCCCTCGGCCTCGGCCAGGACCCCGGCTCCCTGGCCGGTCTGGCCCGCCACGAGGACCTGCGCATCCTGCGGCTGCCCGAGTCCTGGGTCCCCGCCGGGCCCTCGGACTGGCAGGCCATCGCCTCGCTGCGCAAGCTGCGGGAGCTGACCGTCCCGCCGCAGGCCCTCGCGCACCTGCCGGGCACCCTGCGGCTGCCGCTGATCCGCACCGTGCGGCTGTACGGGATCCCCGGGGAGGCCGGGGCTCAGGCCGAGCAGCGGGTGCGCCACCACTTCCCCGAGGCGCAGACCACCCCGGCCGGCTGACGGCACGAAGGGGCGGCCCCGGAACCGACAGGTTCCGGGGCCGCCCCTTCGTACTGCTACCGCTGTGCGGTACTACGCGCCCTTCGACAGGTCCGGGCCGGAGCCCGTGGCCTCGATCGGGGGGAGGTCCGGCAGAGCCGACTTCTCCTCGCCGCGGAAGGTGAACTTGGCGTCGTCGCCCTCACCCTCCTTGCCGACGACCACGATCTGACCGGGACGCAGCTCGCCGAAGAGGATCTTCTCCGACAGCAGGTCCTCGATCTCGCGCTGGATGGTCCGGCGCAGCGGGCGGGCGCCCATGATCGGGTCGTAGCCGCGCTTGGCGAGCAGGAGCTTCGCGTCACCGCTCAGCTCGATGCCCATGTCGCGGTCCTTCAGGCGCTCGTCGACCTTGGCGATCATCAGGTCGACGATCTGGATGATGTCTTCCTCGGTGAGCTGGTGGAAGACGACCGTGTCGTCGACACGGTTGAGGAACTCGGGCCGGAAGTGCTGCTTGAGCTCTTCGTTGACCTTCGCCTTCATCCGGTCGTAGCCGGTCTTGGTGTCGCCCTGGGCCGCGAAGCCCAGGTTGAACCCCTTCGAGATGTCCCGCGTACCCAGGTTGGTCGTCATGATGATGACCGTGTTCTTGAAGTCCACGACCCGGCCCTGGGAGTCGGTCAGGCGACCGTCTTCCAGGATCTGGAGAAGGGAATTGAAGATATCCGGGTGGGCCTTCTCGACCTCGTCGAAGAGGACGACGGAGAACGGCTTGCGGCGCACCTTCTCGGTGAGCTGGCCGCCCTCTTCGTAGCCCACGTAGCCGGGGGGCGAACCGAAGAGGCGGGAAACCGTGTGCTTCTCGCTGAACTCCGACATGTCGAGGGAGATCAGCGCGTCCTCGTCGCCGAAGAGGAATTCGGCGAGCGTCTTGGAGAGCTCGGTCTTACCGACACCGGACGGACCGGCGAAGATGAACGAGCCACCCGGGCGCTTCGGGTCCTTCAGACCCGCACGGGTACGACGGATCGCCTGCGAGAGCGCCTTGATGGCGTCCTTCTGGCCGATGACCCGGCGGTGGAGCTCGTCCTCCATGCGGAGCAGACGCGAGGACTCCTCCTCGGTGAGCTTGAAGACGGGAATGCCGGTCGCGGTCGCGAGGACTTCGGCGATGAGCTCACCGTCGACCTCGGCGACGACGTCCATGTCGCCGGCCTTCCATTCCTTCTCGCGCTTGGCCTTCGCCGCCAGCAGCTGCTTCTCCTTGTCGCGGAGAGACGCCGCCTTCTCGAAGTCCTGGGAGTCGATGGCCGACTCCTTGTCGCGGCGCACGCCCGCGATCTTCTCGTCGAACTCGCGGAGGTCCGGCGGTGCGGTCATCCGGCGGATGCGCATCCGGGAGCCGGCCTCGTCGATCAGGTCGATCGCCTTGTCCGGGAGGAAGCGGTCCGAGATGTACCGGTCCGCCAGCGTCGCCGCCTGGACGAGGGCCTCGTCCGTGATGGAGACGCGGTGGTGGGCCTCGTAGCGGTCGCGCAGCCCCTTGAGGATCTCGATCGTGTGGGGGAGGGAAGGCTCCGCCACCTGGATCGGCTGGAAACGGCGCTCCAGCGCCGCGTCCTTCTCAAGGTGCTTGCGGTACTCGTCCAGCGTCGTGGCACCGATGGTCTGGAGCTCACCACGGGCCAGCATGGGCTTCAGGATGCTGGCGGCGTCGATCGCGCCCTCGGCGGCGCCCGCACCCACGAGGGTGTGGAGCTCGTCGATGAACAGGATGATGTCGCCGCGGGTGCGGATCTCCTTGAGGACCTTCTTCAGGCGCTCTTCGAAGTCACCGCGGTAGCGGGAACCGGCGACCAGGGCACCGAGGTCAAGCGTGTAGAGGTGCTTGTCCTTGAGGGTCTCGGGGACCTCGCCCTTGACGATCGCCTGGGCCAGGCCCTCGACGACGGCGGTCTTGCCGACGCCGGGCTCGCCGATGAGGACCGGGTTGTTCTTGGTCCGGCGGGACAGGACCTGCATGACCCGCTCGATCTCCTTCTCGCGCCCGATGACCGGGTCGAGCTTGGATTCACGGGCGGCCTGGGTGAGATTGCGGCCGAACTGGTCCAGGACGAGCGAGGTCGAGGGCGTGCCCTCGGCCGGGCCGCCGGCCGTGGCCGACTCCTTGCCGCCCCCGGAGTAACCGGAGAGCAGCTGGATGACCTGCTGCCTGACCCGGTTGAGATCGGCGCCCAGCTTCACGAGGACCTGGGCGGCGACGCCCTCGCCCTCGCGGATCAGGCCGAGCAGGATGTGCTCGGTGCCGATGTAGTTGTGGCCGAGCTGGAGGGCCTCTCGGAGCGACAGCTCCAGGACCTTCTTCGCCCGCGGGGTGAAGGGGATGTGCCCGGACGGGGCCTGCTGGCCCTGACCGATGATCTCCTCAACCTGCTGACGAACAGCCTCGAGCGAAATCCCGAGGCTCTCCAGGGCCTTAGCGGCGACACCCTCACCCTCGTGGATCAAGCCCAGGAGGATGTGCTCGGTGCCGATGTAGTTGTGGTTGAGCATCCGGGCTTCTTCCTGAGCCAGGACGACAACCCGCCGCGCGCGGTCGGTGAACCTCTCGAACATCGTTTATCGCTCCTCAGAGCGGTCGGGCAGTTCGGGGTCGGTCCCCGCCCTGTCCTTCCGCATGCTAGTCCCGCGGGGCGGGACAGCTCATTCCAACTGCCGACATCCGTCCGCGGCTCACCCCCACGTCGGTGAGGAAAACCGGCTTGAAGAGCCGACAACTGCTCCAACCCGATGGTGCGAGACGATGTTCCCGCAGGCCAGGCAGATACCCGTCACACGTGTACGCCGATGGCGAACGGAAGCCGGTCAAATCAGCGTGTCGCCCCGATCCACTAGGAATGTCTTACCCGTAAGGACTGACACTCCATGCCGGTGGCAGCGGTTCCCTCCGCTACGGGCGAACACGATTCCGTCTCAAATGCGGGACGCGGACGTCGCGGAGGTTTACGTTCCGCATTGATCCGGGCGCGGTGTGTCACCCCCGGCCGTAACCCGCCGCCGTTTCGGGAGTTGCTCCGGACATGGCCGTCAGCCCCGTCAGTGCCGTCAGTGCCGTCAGCGTTCCCGGCTCCCGCGTCGTGCCCGAGGAGGACGCGTACGTCTCCTGGTACGAGCGGGTCCTCGGCTGGACCCTCGCGGGCGGTCCGCCCGCCCAGCTCGTCACCGGGACCCGGTTCGACGTGCTGGAGGTGCCGTCCGATGCGGGGGCGGCGCTGTTGCGCAGGCGCGTCGGCACGGGTCCGGTGGCCCTCATGGGGCGCCGGATGCGGTTCCTGGTGGCCGCGGGGAGCGCAGAAGAGCTCGACGGGCTGCTCGACTGGCTCGAGTGGGGCTCGGTCGCCCTCGATCTGACCGCCCTGGGTGCGGGTGGCCGGATCACCGCCCCGGCTCCCCCTGCTCCCCGCGCCGGGGAGAGTCCCCGGGAGGCCGCCGTGTGGCTGCGGCCCCCCGAGCAGGGATGCGAGGCGTTCCTGCCGTCCCTGCCCGGTCCCGGGCAGGGCGCCGGACCCGCCCGCGGGCCCGATCTCGTACAGCTGGTCGCGGCGGCGGCGACGGAATGCCACCGCGCGCGCCTGCGGCGCACGGCCCGCACACCGGTGCGGGGAACCGTGGATCAGCCCTTGGCCTTCTCGTAGGCCTCGCGGATCTCGGCCGGCACACGGCCGCGGTCGTTCACGTTGTAACCGTTCTCCTTGGCCCACGCGCGGATCTCGGCGGTGTCCGGGTTACCGGTCGTCGCGGAGGCGCGGCCGCCCTTGGCGCGGGCGGAGGTCGCACGGCCACCGGTGCGGCGGCCGCCCTTGGTGAACGGGTCGAGCAGACCGCGGAGCTTTTCAGCGTTGGCGGTGGTGAGGTCGATCTCGTAGGTCTTGCCGTCCAGAGCGAACGTCACCGTCTCGTCCGCCTCGCCGCCGTCGAGGTCGTCGACAAGAAGGACCTGAACCTTCTGTGCCACCGGGATTTCCTTTCATCGAAAAGCAGTACGCGGAAAGGAAACCGCTTTTGCCTGGAAAACACAAACCCCCGGGAGAGGTTCGAGACCGCATCGGGGCGGGAAACGTGCGCGATTCGGACATAGGCCACAGGCCCCTCCGCCACCGGAATAGCCGGGGTGATCGATCAGAGGTGCAGAAGCATCCGACTGTTGCCCAAGGTGTTCGGCTTCACTCGTTCGAGACCGAGGAACTCGGCGACGCCCTCGTCATAGGAACGCAGGAGCTCCATGTACACATCGGTCTCGACGGGGGTCTCGCCGATCTCGACGAAGCCGTGCTTCGCGAAGAAGTCCACTTCGAAGGTCAGGCAGAAAACGCGGCTGACCCCCAGATCGCGGGCGGTGCGCAACAACTGCTCCAGCACCCGATGGCCGACGCCACCGCCCTTCAACTCCCGGTCGACGGCGAGAGTTCGGACTTCGGCGAGGTCTTCCCACATGACGTGGAGAGCCCCGCAGCCCACCACCTGGCCGTCCAAGGAGCGTTCCGCGACCCAGAACTCCTGGATGTCCTCGTAAAGGACGACGGGGGCTTTGTCGAGCAGGATCCGCTGCTGCACGTACTGGTCCAGCAGGCGGCGCAGCGCGGGAACGTCACCGGTGCGGGCGCGGCGGATCGTCACTGTTTCTGCATGTGCAGCGGAAAACTCTCCCATGGCCCCGGACGTTATCGCCCCGGGCCGTCCTGCGGCGCGGCGGAGTCCCCTTCCGGCGCAGGTGGCGCGGGTGCCTCGGGCGCTGCGGGTGCTTCTGCGGCGGGCTCGGCGGCCGGTCCGGCAGCGGTTTCCGCGGCCGGTTCGGCGGCCGGTTCGGCGGGCTGGACGATCCGTACGGCGTCACGGAGGGCTTCGCGCTGTTCCGCGGACATCATCCCGAAGAAGGCGACGAGAGCGGCCGCGGGGTTGTCGCTCGTCGACCAGGCTTCGTTCATCAGTGCGGCCGAGTAGGCGGCACGGGTGGAGACCGCCGTATATCGATAGGCGCGGCCTTCGGCTTCCCGGCGGACCCAGCCCTTCTGATGAAGATTGTCCATAACGGTCATCACCGTGGTGTAGGCGATGGACCGTTCCTGCTGGAGGTCTTCCAGTACTTCTCGAACGGTGACCGGGCGGTTCCACTGCCACACCCGCGTCATGACTGCGTCTTCGAGTTCTCCCAAGGGGCGAGGCACAGCAGCACGATAGTGCGGGTTGTGGGGAATTGCCCGGCTATTGGGCCGACAACGCGCAACTAAATCGGGCGAAAGCCGGTACGGCCGGGCAGGCCCCGTCACGCGGGAGGGGCCTTGTGCCCGGCGGGACGGCCGGTCCTACTTCTGGGACTGCTGGGCGGCCTCGGCCCGGGCGATCACGGCGTCGACCGCGGCGTCTTCCTTGGCCTTGTTCGCCCCGCCCTGGGTCTTCACGATCGTCACGACGAGGGCGATGAAGAACGCGGCCATCACGATGGGGGGCAGGAGCGCGGAGACGTAGTCCATGCCCCACAGCGTAGCTACCCCGCGGCGCGTCCGGCCGCCGGGGGCGGGACGGGCTTGCGGCGCGGCGGGAACACCTCGCCCGGGGTCGGGATCGGCCGCTCCGGGCGGGGCTCCTCCCCGGGCGGCTGCTTGGGCTGCGGGGAGGGCCCCGGCCGGGGCGGCTGCCCGCCGGCCAGCGCCAGCAGCCGCGTACGGGGCGCGGGGGCGGTCGAGAGCCGTCTGCGTACGGAGCGCTCCGCCACGGTCCGGGCCCGGTCGAGCAGGGCCGCCGCGACCGGGTTGGCGCGCAGGGCCCGCAGGGCGGCGAGGTCGTCGGGGAGCGGCTCGTACCCGGCGGCGAGCGCGTCCTGGAGCAGCTCCAGGTACCCGGAGAGGCTGCCGGGCAGGGCGCCCCGGTAGCGGCCCAGATCCTCCAGGAGGAAGGCTCTGAGCCGGTCGGCCTCCTGGACCGCGTCGTCCACCGACTGCGCGAGGCGCAGGCAGTCCTGGACCTCCTCGGCCGCCAGGGGGGCCGAGGAGGACTGAAGGGCGTGGGCGAGTGAGCGCATGAGCACGTGCAGCTCGGCAGCGCTGAACGCCATGCCGCCGCGGGATCCGTAGGGCGTGGGCATGGGCCGAAGATACGCGCTAATCGGACAAAATCCCCTCAGGGTGGCCGTTCTCGGCGCGCCGGTCCCGCTGCCGGAGGGCCTCAGCCGGTGGTCTTGACCGCCCGCAGGAAGTCGGACCAGGCCGCCTGGGTCGTCGCCAGGACGAGGTGGGCCGGGTCGGCCCGGTCGGCCACGCGCACCAGGGACCCGGGTGCGGTCGCCACGTAGACGCAGGCGTCCCCCTCACCGCAGAACGAGGACTTCCGCCACATGGGCTGAGCAGTCATGGTGTCTCCTCCGGTCACGGCCTCCGCCGGTCTTTTCCGTGGAGGGACGTTAGCGCCACGCCGGAGCCGAACCGATGACTTCCGCGGAATTCGGCGATTCGTACCAGGTCGCACCTGGTCATAGAGGGTCATACCGGGTCGCACCGCTACAGCCGGGAAACGAACGCCGCGACCGCCTCCCGGACGTCCGCGGCCGTCCACTCCAGGCCCGGCTGCGTGATCTCCAGCTCGGTCACCGCCAGCCCCGGCGGTCCGTCCGGGGACCACCGGCGGAACAGGACCGTGCCCGTCTCCTCGGCCAGCCGCAGCCCCGCGTCCGTCAGGCGGTCCGCCTCGTACGGGAGCCACACCTGGAACTGGTGGGTGTGCGGCTCCTGCGGGTGGACCCGGAACCAGGGCACCGGCGCCTGCGCGAAGGCCTCCCGGAGCGCCCCGGCCACCACCCGCGCCTGCGCCACGTACTGCGGCAGCCGGGGCAGCTCCCGCTCCAGCCCGGCCAGCGCCGCCAGCGCCTGCGGGAACTGGCGGAAGACGCGGCCCCCGTACCGGTGGCGCCAGACCCGGGTCTCCTCCACGAAGGCGGCGGACCCGGCGAGGGCGGCGCCGCTGAGCCCGCCGAGGGACTTGTAGAAGGAGACGTAGACCGAGTCGGCCAGGGCGGCGATCTCCGGCAGCGGGCGGCCGAAGTGCACCGTGGACTCCCACAGCCGGGCCCCGTCGAAGTGGACCACCGCGTCCCGCTCGCGGGCGGCGTCGACCAGCTCCGTCAGCTCCTCCCACGACGGCAGCAGGAAACCCGCGTCCCGCAGCGGCAGTTCCAGCATCAGCGTGCCGAACGGCTCCGGGAGGTCGCGGACCTCCGCCGGCTCCGGCTGGCGGGCCTCCGTCGTCGGGTGCACCGTCCGCAGGCCGGCGACGACCGGCAGCGCGGCCTCCTCCCACCGCTCGGGGTGGCTCATCGGGTGCAGGGCCACGACCGGACTGCCCGTACGCCCCGCCCAGCACCGCAGGGCGACCTGCTGGGCCATCGTCCCGGACGGGAAGAAGGCCGCGTCCTCGGTGCCCAGCAGCTCCGCGACCCGCCGCTCCAGGGCGGCGACGACCCCGTCGCCGTAGACGTCGGCCGGTTCGTCCGTGTCGTACGGGGCCCCCGCGAGCGCCTCCAGCAACTCCCCGACCGTCGGCTCCAGCAGGCTGCGGGACAGCACCCGCTCCGCCCCGCGCCAGGCCGCCACCAGTCGCTTCGTACGCTCCGTGTCGTCGCTCATGCCCCGATCATCGCCGACCCGGTGAGGCGGGCGGACCGGGCTCGTCTGCGTGGATGACGCGGCCAGGGCCTAGCATGGCGGCGTATCGTCCGGTACCCCCCGCGGACTGGAACGGAAGGCCCTCCCCGCGTGAACTCATCACAGCAGCCGCGCCCTGCCCGGCTCGCCGTCGGCGTCGTCGGAGCCGGCCGGGTCGGTCCCGCACTGGCCCGCGCCCTCCAGCAGGCCGGACACCGGCCCGTCGCCGTGTCCGGGGTCTCCGACGCGTCCCTGCGGCGCGCCGCGCGCATGCTGCCCGACGTGCCGGTGGTCCCGCCCGCCCAGGTGCTGGAACACGCCGACCTGGTGCTCCTGACCGTCCCGGACGACGCCCTGCCGTCCCTGGTCGAAGGGCTCGCCGAGACCGGCGCGGTCCGTCCCGGCCAGCTCCTCGTCCACACCTCCGGGCGGTACGGGACCGCCGTGCTGGACCCCGCGCGGCGCGCGGGCGCCCTGCCGCTGGCCCTGCACCCGGCGATGACCTTCACGGGCACCGAGGTCGACGTGCAGCGGCTGGCCGGCTGCTCCTTCGGCGTCACCGCCCCCGAGGAGCTGCGGCTCGCCGCCGAGGCCCTGGTCATCGAGATGGGCGGGGAGCCCGAGTGGATCGCCGAGGAGGCCCGCCCGCTGTACCACGCGGCCCTGGCCCTCGGCGCGAACCACCTGGTCACCCTCGTGGCCCAGTCGATGGAGCTGCTGCGCAAGGCCGGGGTCGAGCACCCCGACCGGATGCTCGGCCCGCTGCTCGGCGCGGCCCTGGACAACGCCCTGCGCTCCGGGGACGCCGCCCTGACCGGGCCGGTGGCCCGCGGCGACGCCGGTACGGTCGCCGCGCACGTCTCGGAGCTGCGCAAGCACGCCCCGGGCACGGTCGCCGGGTACCTGGCCATGGCGCGCACCACCGCCGACCGGGCCCTGGCGCACGGGCTGCTCAAGCCCGAACTCGCCGAGGACCTGCTCGGCGTGCTCGCCGACGACACCGACCACAGCGGGGGCGACGACCTGTGAGCGGGATCCTGCTCGACACTTCCGAGGAGCTGCAGAAGCTCCCGCGCACCGGCCGCCGGGCCGTGGTGATGACCATGGGCGCCCTGCACGAGGGGCACGCCACCCTCGTGCGCACCGCCCGCGAGCTGGCCGGCCCCGCGGGCCAGGTCGTGGTCACCGTCTTCGTGAACCCCCTGCAGTTCGGGGCGGGCGAGGACCTCGACCGCTACCCGCGCACCCTGGACGCCGACCTGCGCATCGCCCGGGAGGCCGGAGCGGACGCCGTGTTCGCCCCGGCCGTGGACGAGGTCTACCCGGGGGGCGATCCGCAGGTGCGGATCAGCGCCGGGCCCATGGGGGAGCGCCTGGAGGGGTCCACCCGCCCCGGCCACTTCGACGGGATGCTGACCGTCGTCGCCAAACTGCTCCACCTCACCCGTCCCGACCTGGCCCTCTTCGGTCAGAAGGACGCCCAGCAGCTGGCGCTGATCCGGCGCATGGTGACCGACCTGAACTTCCCCGTCGAGGTGGTCGGCGTACCGACCGTCCGCGAGGAGGACGGGCTGGCGCTGTCCTCCCGCAACCGCTACCTCTCGCCCGCCGAGCGGCGCACCGCGCTGGCGCTGTCCCGGGCCCTGTTCGCCGGGCGCGACCGGCTCGCCGCGCAGGCGGCGCTGCGCGCCCGCGCCGAGGCCTCGCCGGCCAGCGACGGGCGGGCGACCGCCCTGGCCCGGCTCGGCGAGATCCGGGCCTCGGCCGACGCGCACGCCGTCTCGGCCTCGGGCAGCGGGCTGCCGGACGCCGTACGGGCCGCCGCGCGCCACGTCCTGGAGGAGGCGGGCCGCCAGGACCCGCCGCTGGTCCTGGACTACCTGGCGCTGGTCGACCCGCAGGACTTCTCCGAGGCCGGCCCCGGCTTCACCGGGCAGGCCGTGCTGGCCGTCGCCGCGAAGGTGGGCACGACCCGGCTGATCGACAACATCCCATTGGAGTTCGGAGCACACTCGTGAACAGCGCAGGCAGAGGCACCCAGCCGGGCGGCACCGGCATACGGCTGCACGCCCCGGCTCCCGGCTGGTCCCTCGAAGCCGACGTCGTGGTCGTCGGTTCGGGCGTCGCGGGCCTGACGGCCGCACTGCGGTGCGCCGCCGGGGGCCGCCGTACGGTCGTGGTCACCAAGGCCCGCCTCGACGACGGCTCCACCCGCTGGGCGCAGGGCGGCATCGCCGCGGCGCTCGGTGAGGGCGACACCCCCGAGCAGCACCTGGACGACACCCTGGTCGCGGGTGCGGGCCTGTGCGACGAGGCCGCCGTACGGCTGCTGGTCACCGAGGGCCCGGACGCCGTGCGCCGGCTCATCGCGGCGGGCGCCGTCTTCGACACCTCCGCCGCGACCGGTGAGATAGAGCTGACCCGCGAGGGCGGCCACCACCGGCGGCGGATCGCGCACGCCGGCGGCGACGCCACCGGCGCCGAGATCTCCCGGGCGCTCGTCGAGGCCGTGCAGGCCGCCGGCATCGAGACGGTGGAGAACGCGCTGGTCCTGGACCTCCTCCAGGACGCCGAAGGCCGTACGGCGGGCGTGACCCTGCACGTCATGGGCGAGGGCCAGCACGACGGGGTGGGCGCCGTCCACGCGCCCGCCGTGATCCTGGCGACCGGCGGCATGGGCCAGGTCTTCTCCGCCACCACCAATCCCTCGGTGTCCACCGGCGACGGCGTGGCCCTCGCCCTGCGCGCCGGGGCCGAGGTGTCCGACCTGGAATTCGTGCAGTTCCACCCGACGGTGCTCTTCCTCGGCCCGGACGCCGAGGGGCAGCAGCCCCTGGTGTCCGAGGCGGTCCGCGGCGAGGGCGCGTACCTCGTCGACGCGGACGGCGTCCGCTTCATGACCGGCCAGCACGAGCTCGCCGAGCTGGCCCCGCGGGACATCGTCGCCAAGGGCATCATGCGCCGCATGCAGGAGCAGGGCGCCCGGCACATGTACCTGGACGCCCGGCACTTCGGCGCCGAGATGTGGGAGCAGCGCTTCCCGACGATCCTGGCCGCCTGCCGCTCCCACGGCATCGACCCGGTGACCGAGCCGATCCCGGTGGCGCCCGCCGCGCACTACGCGTCCGGCGGCGTACGGACGGACCTGCACGGCCGCACCACGGTCCCCGGGCTGTACGCCTGCGGCGAGGTCGCCTGCACCGGTGTGCACGGCGCGAACCGGCTGGCCTCCAACTCCCTGCTGGAGGGCCTGGTCTTCGCCGAGCGGATCGCCGACGACATCGTCACGCAGGCCCGCACCGGCAGCGGCCCGGGCATCCCGGTGCCCGCGACCGGCCCGCTGCAGCCCGCCGAGGCGCGCTACGAGATCCAGCGGATCATGACGGACGGCGCGGGCGTGCTCCGCTCCGCCGGGTCCCTGCACCGGGCCGCCGAGGCCCTCGAAGGGCTGTACGCGACGGCCCTGAACGAGCTGGAAGCCCACGGCAAGACCGCCGAACCGGGGGTGGAGACCTGGGAGGCCACGAACCTGCTGTGCGTGGCCCGCGTCCTGGTCGCCGCCGCCGAACGGCGCGTGGAGACCCGCGGCTGCCACTGGCGCGAGGACCACCCGGACCGGGACGACGCCGACTGGCGCCGCCACCTCGTCGTCCGGCTCTCCGCGACCGAGCGGCGCGCCCTGGTCGTCACCCCGACCGACTCCGCGGACTTCCCGTCCGTACGCGTCCCCCTGACCTCCCCGAATCCCCCCAGCCTGGAGAAGTGACCGTGAGCACCCCCGAACTCCCCCTGATCGAGCAGCCCGCCGACAACGACGGCGGCTGCGGCGACGACTGCGCCTGCGGCGACGGCGAGGAGAGCGGCCTCGACCCGGCGCTCGCCCAGCTGCTCGCGGACGCGGGCCTGGACCCGATCGAGGTCGAGGACATCGCGCACATGGCGCTGTCCGAGGACCTGGACGGCGGTGAGGACGTGACCACCGTCGCCACCGTCCCCGAGGACGCCGAGGCGATCGCCGACTTCGTCGCCCGCGAGGGCGGCGTCGTCGCGGGCCTGCGGATCGCGGAGGCCGTGTTCTCCGTGGTGTGCACCGACACCTTCGAGGTGGAGCGGCACGCCGAGGACGGCGACCGCGTCGAGGCCGGCCAGCTGCTGCTCTCCGTGCGCTCGCGCACCCGTGACCTGCTGACCGGTGAGCGCAGCGCGCTGAACATCATGTGCCGGCTGTCGGGCATCGCCACGGCCACCCGCCGCTGGGCGGACGTCCTGGACGGCACCACGGCCAAGGTCCGCGACACCCGCAAGACCACCCCGGGCCTGCGCTCGCTGGAGAAGTACGCGGTCCGCTGCGGCGGCGGCGTCAACCACCGGATGTCGCTGTCGGACGCCGCGCTGGTGAAGGACAACCACGTGATCGCGGCGGGCGGGGTCGCGCAGGCCTTCAAGGCCGTCCGCGAGGCCTTCCCGGAGGTGCCGATCGAGGTCGAGGTCGACACCCTGGAGCAGGTCGGCGAGGTCCTGGAGGCGGGCGCCGACCTGATCCTGCTGGACAACTTCACCGTGACGCAGACCGCCGAGGCCGTGGCCCTGGTGGCCGGGCGCGCCACCCTGGAGTCCTCCGGCCGCCTGACCCTCGACTCCGCCCGCGACTACGCCCTGACCGGCGTGGACTACCTGGCCGTGGGCGCGCTGACGCACTCCTCCCCGATCCTGGACATCGGCCTCGATCTGCGCGAGGCGGTGTAACCCGTGCTCCTCACCATCGACGTGGGCAACACCCATACGGTCCTGGGCCTGTTCGACGGTGACGAGATCGTCGAGCACTGGCGCATCTCGACCGACCCGCGGCGCACGGCCGACGAGATGGCCGTGCTGCTCCAGGGCCTGATGGGCATGCACCCGATGCTCGGCAGCGAGCTGGGCGACGGGATCCACGGCATCGCGATCTGCTCGACGGTGCCCTCGGTGCTGCACGAGCTGCGCGAGGTCACCCGTCGCTACTACGGGGACGTCCCGGCGGTGCTGGTGGAGCCCGGCATCAAGACGGGCGTGCCGATCCTCATGGACAACCCGAAGGAGGTCGGCGCGGACCGCATCATCAACGCGGTCGCGGCCGTCGAGCTCTTCGGGGGTCCGGCGATCGTGGTCGACTTCGGTACGGCGACCACCTTCGACGCGGTGTCCGCGAAGGGCGAGTACGTGGGCGGGGTGATCGCCCCGGGCATCGAGATCTCGATGGAGGCGCTCGGCGTACGGGGCGCCCAGCTCCGCAAGATCGAGCTGGCCCGCCCGCGCAACGTGATCGGCAAGTCCACGGTCGAGGCGATGCAGTCGGGTGTGGTCTACGGGTTCGCGGGGCAGGTCGACGGGGTCGTCACGCGGATGGCCAAGGAGCTCGCGGGTCCGGGCGGCGCCCCGGACGACGTCCGTGTCATCGCGACCGGCGGCCTGGCCCCGATGGTCCTCGGGGAGTCCTCGGTGATCGACGACCACGAGCCGTGGCTGACCCTGATCGGTCTGCGACTGGTCTACGAGCGCAACGCGCCCAAGTTCAGCCAGTAGCCGGGCCGGGCCTTCGGCGGGCCCGGCCGGGCAGGCGGCCGGGCCTGCGGCGGTCCGGCGCTGGTCAGCAGGCGTGCGGGCGGGTCAGCAGGCGGTGCAGAGCGGCCCTCCAGGGATGCCGGGCCGGGCGGCCGTCGAGGACCGCCCGGAGCTGTTCGTAGTTCCTGGCTTCGCGGAGCACGGCGAGGTCGTCCCGGCCCGGCGGCGGGGGCATCGGGTCGCCGTGCTGCGACGCCCGGTAGGTGTCGATGAGGTACTGCTCGATCGCGCTCATGCCTCCACCCTCACCCCGTCGGCAGCGCACCGCGCGCCGATTGACGTCACGCGTCAATCATCCCCCCTCCGAGCCCTGTGACCAGGGGCCCGGCCCCGGTGCGGGCCACCCGTCCGGCCCCGCCCGCCGCGGGGTCCGCGGTCCCCCGTCCGGCCCCGCCCGGGCTGCGGCCCGGCGCCCCGGGCGGCAGGCGCACCGGCAGAATGGGGCGATGAGCGTCACCATCGACATCGCCGGGCTCCCCGCCGAGCGGATCTCCTTCACGCCCTCGCCGCTCGCGGAGCTCTGCATGGCGCTGCACGCGCTCTCCCAGCCCGCCCATCACCCCGGGCTCGCCTCCTGGACCACCGCCACCGCCGCCACGCTCGACCCCTGCCTGGCCGACCGGCTGCTGGAGGGCGACTTCATGTGGCGCAGTTCGTTCTCCGACATCTTCATGCCCTTCGCGGGCACCCCCGGCGGGACCGGGCGTCCCGCCGCGACCCTGGCCGGGGAACTCGACGTGCTCGACCGGCTGGACGACGAGCAGTTCGTGACGGCTGCCCTGGAGCACTGCTGGATCGCGCTGTACAACGAGGGCGGCTGGCCCTCCCCGCTGACGGATGCGGGGGCCCGGGCCAAGGCCCTGGAGACGGCCGCCGCCCGCGGCCCGCGCCAGCTGGACTTCTCCGTCCGGCTGCTGGACGACCCGGGCTCCGTACGGGTGTGGATGCGCCGGCTCCTGGAGGACTGCGACGAGGCCTTCTTCGCCGAGACCTGGAAGCGCATCGAGCCCGGGCAGAGCGCGGACGCCCGGCACAAGACCGAGGTGCTGCGGCGCAAGGGGCTGCCCGCCGCGCTGAAGGAGGTCTCCTCCGCGCTGAGCGTGGACGGGGGCCTGACGACGATCACCGCCGACAAGATGGTCAACGGGTCGACCACCGCCACCGATCCCCGGATGGGGCCCGGGCTGGTCTTCATACCGACCAACTTCGGCTGGCCGCACCTGCTCGTGCTGCACGCACCGGGCTGGCGTCCCGTGGTCCACTACCCGCTCGGCTCCCCCCAGCTGGCCTCGGCGCCCGGGCCGGTGGAGCTGCTCCAGCGGCGGATGGAGGCGCTGGCGCACCCGATGCGGATGACCCTGTGCCGCAGCCTCGCCCGGGCCCCGTACACGACGAGCGAGCTGGCGACCGTCCACGGGATCACCGCGCCCGAGGTGTCACGGCACCTCGCGGTCCTGAAGAAGGCCGGGCTGATGCACACCCGGCGTCAGGGCCGCTACGTCCAGCACCAGTTGGACCTGTCCGTCGTCGCACGGCTGGGGTCGGACCTCATAGAGGGACTGCTCCGCTAGGCGGAATGACCGGTTCCTGACGGCGCAGAGTCACCGATATACGGAATTCATAAACCGGAATCGGCGAAAACTCTGGTCAGAGTGGCCACTTCTTGTTTAACGTGCGTCAACCGCTCCCCCCGCGTACCGCGTGCACCGCTTCTGCTCGCCTTGTTGTCGTGGAAGGACCTTCATGCCCTCTCGTCGTATAGCCGCAGCAACTGCCGCACTGGCAGCTGCGGCCCTTGTCTCCCCGCTGCTCCTCGCCGGCCCCGCCGGTGCCACCGGGAGCCCGCAGAGCGATGCCGCCCGGGGCGACGCACTGGCCAAGAAGCTGGTCAAGGAAGCGACCGGCAAGGGCGCCAACAACCACCTCAAGGTGTTCCAGTCGATCGCCGACTACAACAACGGCACCCGCGTGGCCGGTTCCAAGGGCCACGTGCAGTCCGCCCAGTACATCGAGGCCGTGATGCGCGCGGCCGGGTACAAGGTGACCCGCAACGAGTTCGACTTCGTCTACGTCGAGGCCCTCGCCGAGAAGCTCACCGTGAACGGTCCGGCCGGACGCGACGTCCCGATCCACCTGATGACGTACACCGCGAGCGGCCCCGAGGGCGGTGTCACCGCGCAGGTCGCGGTCGCCCCGGTCGACGCGGACGGCACCAACGGCTGCGAGCCCGGCGACTTCGCCGCGGGCGCCTTCACGGGCAAGATCGCCCTGGTCAAGCGCGGCGGCTGCGCCTTCGCGGTGAAGCAGCAGAACGCGGCCGCGGCCGGCGCGGTCGGCGCGGTCATCTACAACAACACCGACGGCGCGCTGAACGGCACCCTCGGCGACCCGGCCGTGGGCAAGGTCCCGACCGGCGGCGTCACCCAGGCGGAGGGCGAGAAGCTGGCCGCCGAGGCGGCAGCGGGTCCGGTCGAGGTCACCCTCGACATCCGCGAGCTGCGCGAGAACCGCAAGACCTTCAACGTGGTCGCCGAGACCCGCGGCGGCGACGAGAACAACACCGTGTTCCTCGGCGCCCACCTCGACTCGGTCGCGGCGGGCCCGGGCATCAACGACAACGGATCCGGCTCGGCCGGCATCCTCCAGGTCGCGCAGCGCCTCGCGAGCAGCCAGTCGAAGATCAAGAACAAGGTCAAGTTCGCCTGGTGGTCGGCGGAGGAGTTCGGCCTGCTCGGCTCCGAGGCGTACGTCGCCGGGCTGACGGACGCCGAGAAGAAGAAGATCAAGCTCTACCTGAACTTCGACATGATCGCCTCGCCGAACGCCGCCTACTTCGTCTACGACGGCGACGACTCGGACGCCACGGGCGCCGGTCCCGGCCCCGAGGGCTCCGCGCAGATCGAGCGGGGCATCACCGGCTTCCTCGACTCGAAGAACATCCCGCACGAGGGCACCGACTTCTCCGGCCGCTCCGACTACGGCCCGTTCATCGAGGTGGGCATCCCCTCCGGCGGCACCTTCACCGGCGCCGAGGGCATCAAGACCGATGCCCAGGCGGCCAAGTTCGGCGGCCAGGCGGGCGTCGCGTACGACGTGAACTACCACGGCAAGGGTGACGACATCACCAACATCGACCAGAAGGCGCTCGACATCAACGTCGACGTCATCGCGGACGCGGTCGGCCACTACGCCCACGACCTGGCCCCGCTGACGAAGCCGGTCGTCCCACAGCCGTCCACCCCGGGTACGGGCAGCGGCGGCGGCCTGCACGAGGGCCACGGCCACGAGGTCACGCAGTAGCAGCTAAAGCAGTACCTTTCGGCGGGGCCGGTTCCTTCGGGAGCCGGCCCCGCCGGCGTGTCAGGTCCGCGCCGCGCCCGGCCACGGGGCGGTGCCCACGGGCTGGACCAGCCAGCCGAAGGCGCCCAGGCCGCCGCGGGCGGTGAGTTCCGCCGCCTCGCCCGCCGCCGCCAGGGCCCGGACGTAGCCCGCCGGGTCCGTACCGGCCAGGGCCAGCGGGGGCCGGGCCCCCGAGACCCCGAGGGCGCCCAGCGCCTCGCGCTGGGTGAGCAGCGTCGCGCCCGGTCCCGCACAGGCGTCCAGTGCCACATGCGCGGTGACATCACAGCTGCCGTCGGGGACGGGCGCCGCCTCGCGGCCCGCGCGGAAGCCGGTCAGGGTGCCGAAGGGGGGCCGTGCGTCCCGGGTGTGGGCGTAGTCCACCGCCACGGCCAGGCCGCGGTCCAGCGTCGCCACGGCCGCCGCCCAGGCCTCGTCGCGGGCCCGGCCGATCTCCGCGCGGCCCGGCTCCGGCCACCACCGCTCCAGCCAGGCCCGGTCCGCCTCGTCCAGGGGGCCGCCCCGGCTCTCCGTACCGTCGGGCGCGACCAGGACGTAGTGCCCGTCCTCGGCGATCTCCAGCGGGACGTTGTCCAGCCACTCGTTGGCGAAGAGCAGCCCCGTGGTCCCCGCGGGCGGCTCGGCGGTCCAGCGGATCCGCGGGTCGAGCCCGCCCGGCCGCTCCGCCCGCTCCACGGCGTACGGCCGCACGCGCGCGGCCACCTCCGGCGGCAGGGCGGCGAGCACACCGGCCACCAGCTCGCCGCGGCCGGCCCCCATGTCCACCAGGTCCAGTCCGGCCGGGTGGCCCAGTTCGGCGTCCAGCCACAGCAGGAGCCTGGCCACGGCTCCCGCGTACAGCGGGGAGGCGTGCACGGAGGTGCGGAAGTGTCCGGCGGGACCCGGCCCGCCGGGGCGCACGTAGAAGCCGCCGGGCCCGTACAGCGCGGCTTCCATCGCCGTGCGCCACCGAACCGGAGCAATGCGTTCATCCTGGCTGCTCATCGCCCCCAGGTTAAGCTCGCCTCCACCTTGCGGAGTACGCCCCCGGTGCCAGGTTCGGACCTGTGGTTGACTCCAGCACCTATCTCCACTCCCTACGCTGGGTGACGTGCAGCGCCTCTACGACTTCCTCCGCAGACACCCGACGGGCGTCGACAGCTTCTGGGCTGTCCTCCTCTTCGGGTTCTCGATGCTGAACGTCTCCGAGGACAACGCGCTCGACACCCGCCTGAAGGTCGCCGCCCTCCCCGTGGTGTTCGCCATGAGCACCGCCGTGGCCCTGCGGCGCAAGCGGACCCGGGCGATGTTCTGGCTCACCCTCGCGGCCGGGATCTACCAGCTGGCCCTGGGGATCGTCGCGGGGACGTACGACCTCGCCATGTTCGTGATCCTCTTCACCGTCGCCGCGAGCGAGGTCCCGCGCTGGGTCTCGCGCACCGCGCTGGGCTGGGGGGTGGCCGCGGCCCCGCTCTACTTCCTGCGCCACGGCGTGGACAAGGGCACCAGCGACGTCGACAACGTCCTCTTCGCCGTTTTCATGATCATCCCGTTCGTCCTGGCCTGGGTCATGGGCGACTCCCTGCGCACCCGCCGGGCCTATTACGCCCAGCTCATCGAGCGCAACCAGCGCCTGGAGAACCAGCGCGAGGCCCAGGCCAAGGTGGCCGTCGCCGCCGAGCGCGCCCGGATCGCCCGCGAGCTGCACGACGTCGTCGCGCACAACGTCTCGGTGATGGTGGTCCAGGCCGACGGGGCCGCGTACGTCATGGACGTGGCCCCCGAGCAGGCCAAGGAAGCCCTCCAGACCATCTCCGGCACGGGCCGCCAGGCCCTCGCCGAGATGCGCCGGCTGCTCGGGGTGCTGCGCACCGGCGAACCGCAGGAGTCCGAGGACTACGTGCCGCAGCCGGACGTCGAACAGATCGAGGTCCTGGTCGAGCAGGTGCGGGCGGCCGGCCTCGAAGTGGACTTCGAGGTCGAGGGCGCACCGCGGCAACTGCCCAGCGGCGTCGAACTGACGGCGTACCGGATCGTGCAGGAAGCGCTCACCAATACGCGCAAGCACGGCGGCCCCGATGCGAAGGCCGCCGTCCGGCTGATCTACTTCGACGACGGTCTCGGCCTGCTCATCGAGGACGACGGGCGGGGCGCGGCCCACGAGCTGTACGAGGACGGCGGCGCCGACGG
The DNA here is from genome assembly GCF_000725805.1 of Streptomyces xanthophaeus. Lineage (GTDB taxonomy): Bacteria > Actinomycetota > Actinomycetes > Streptomycetales > Streptomycetaceae > Streptomyces > Streptomyces xanthophaeus. The sequence goes on from NZ_JOFT01000009.1 coordinate 37,139, forward strand.
CGCCGGACACGGCCTGATCGGCATGCGGGAGCGGATCGGCATGGTCGGCGGAACCCTGGACACGGGGCCGCGGCCGGGCGGCGGCTTCCGGATCAGCGCACTGCTCCCCCTGAAGAAGAAATGACGAGGACGAGGTAACTGATGTCCATCCGAGTGATGCTCGTCGACGACCAGGTGCTGCTGCGCACCGGCTTCCGCATGGTGCTCGCCGCCCAGCCGGACATGGACGTCGTGGCCGAGGCGGGAGACGGCCTGGAGGCGCTGGAGGTGCTGCGGGCCACCAAGGTGGACGTGGTGCTGATGGACGTCCGCATGCCGAGGCTCGACGGGGTCGAGGCGACCCGGCGGATCTGCGAGCCCGAGGTACACCCCAAGGTGATCATCCTGACCACCTTCGACCTGGACGAGTACGCCTTCTCGGGCCTGAAGGCGGGCGCGAGCGGGTTCATGCTGAAGGACGTGCCGCCGGGCGAACTGCTCGCGGCGATCCGCTCCGTGCACAGCGGGGACGCGGTCGTCGCCCCCTCCACGACGCGGCGGCTGCTGGACCGCTTCGCCCCGATGCTGCCGTCGAGCACGCAGGAGCCGCAGAACAAGGAGATCGAGCGGCTCACCGACCGCGAGCGCGAGGTCATGCTGCTGGTCGCCCAGGGCCTGTCGAACGGCGAGATCGCGGCCCGACTGGTCCTGTCGGAGGCCACCGTGAAGACCCACGTGGGCCGCATCCTGACGAAGCTGGGCCTGCGCGACCGCGTCCAGGTGGTCGTCCTCGCCTACGAGACGGGCCTGGTCCGCGCGGGCGGCGGCTCCGCGTAACACCGCGGGCCGGGGCCGGGTCCGGGTCGTACGGGCCCGGCCCCGGCCCGGCGTCAGGCCGTGGGGTCCGGGTGGGTCATCCAGCGGTCCGGGCGGGCCGTGGCCCGGGAGGTGCGGGAGCGGGACGCCTGTTCGGCCAGGAGCGTCGCGGCCTCGGCCGCTGCGCGCAGCCGGGCCGTGACCGTGCCGTTCGCGCCGGTGTCGACCTGGACGTCGGCCAGGCCCCGGGCCCGTTCCCAGGGGCCCTGGGTGAGGCGGACGCTCTGCACCTTGGCGTGCGGGACGATCTCCGTACGGCGGCACAGGCGCCCGCGGCGGGCCGCGAAGACCTCCGGGGAGACGGCCAGCCCGTAGCCCTTCCACCACACCGGGACCACCCAGCGCGACCCGGCCCGCGGGGACGGATCGAAGACCAGGCCGGCCAGGTCCACGCCCGGCAGGACCCGGGCGACGACCGCGTACGCGTCCGCCCGCGCGGCCACCGGGACCAGCACCTCGTTCTTCGAACCCGCCACCGCCAGCTCCACCCGGACCCAGCCGCGCCGCCGCCACAGCAGCGGCTCCACGATCCGCACGGTCTGCACCCGGCCCGGCGGCACGGTCTCGTGGGCCCGGTCCAGCAGTCCGTGGTCCAGCCGCAGCCCGTCGGGGGACTCCGCGACCGTCCAGTCGTACTCGGCCAGGAACCGTCCCGCGCTGCCCGCCCACACCGCGCCGAGCAGCGGGAGCAGGGTGACGACGGCCGCCCAGGGGCTCCAGTCGAGCCACCACACGACGAACGGCGCCGCGATCCCGGCGGCCAGCGCCGCCCAGACCCCCAGGCTCAGCAGCAGCGACACGACGAGGTCGCGCGGCCTGACGCGCAGCAGCTCCCGTTCCGGTGCCTCACCGAGCTGCACGGCCTCGGCGGGGGCGAAGCCCGCGGCCCGGGCGAGGAGTTCGGCGCGCAGCGCCACGGCCTCCTTCTCGGAGAGGAAGGCCAGCTCGTCCCGGTCCTCGGTGCCTATGACGTCGAGGCGCAGCTGGGCCACCCCCACGACGCGGGCCAGCAGCGGCCGGGTGACGTCCACGGCCTGGATCCGGTCCAGGCGGATGTGCGCGGTGCGCCGGAAGAAGAGCCCGGTGCGGATGCGCAGCTCGGTGTCGGTGACGGCGTAGTAGGTGAACCACCAGCTGAGGAAGCCGTACAGGCCGAAGACGAGGACCAGGGCGGCGAGCGCCGCCACCCGCAGCAGGGCGGACAGGTCCGCGAGCCACTCCCCGGCCCGGTCGCCCTGCTGGACGATCACACCGGTCGTGGCGGCGATCGGGACCCAGGCTCGGCGCAGCGGGGTGAAGGGGTGCAGGCGCCGGCCCTCGGCCGGCTGCGGCGCGGGGACCGGTGTCTGCCCGTCCACCGGTGCGGGGGTCACAGGCCCGCCGACCTTGCCTCGCCGAGCTCGGTCAGCCGGTCGCGCAGGCGTTCCGCCTCGGCCGGGACCAGCCCCGGGATCTTGGCGTCGGTGGCGGCGGCGGCCGTGTGCAGTTGCAGGGAGGCCAGGCCGAAGCGGCGCTCCAGGGGGCCCGAGGCCACCTCGACCAGCTGCATCCGCCCGTACGGGACCACGGTCTCCTCCCGCCACAGCACGCCCCTGCTGATCAGCAGGTCGTCCGCGCGTTCGGCGTAGCGCCAGGACCGCCAGTTGCGGCCGAGCAGCACCCAGCCCCAGACCAGGACCGCGAGCCACACCGCCCCGCAGGCCGCCCAGACGGGGCCTGCCGTCAGCCCCAGCACCACGGCGGTGACCACGGTGAACAAGGTCATCCAGATCACCAGCAGCAGCCGCCGCAGGGTGAGCAGCCCGCCCGGCAGCCCCACCCACTCGGGACTGCCCGTCTCACTCGTCGTCCCCGTTTCCATGCCCCAAGCGTATGGCTGAGACAATGCCGCCATGACGGAGACCACGGTCGGCATCGGCGGAGCGGCGGAGAGCACCGACATGGTGCTCAACATCGGCCCCCAGCACCCTTCCACGCACGGCGTGCTGCGCCTGCGCCTCGTCCTGGACGGGGAGCGCATCCTCAGTGCGGATCCGGTGGTCGGCTACATGCACCGCGGCGCCGAGAAGCTCTTCGAGGCCCGCGACTACCGCCAGATCGTGATGCTCGCGAACCGGCACGACTGGCTGTCCGCGTTCTCCAACGAGCTCGGCGTGGTCATGGCCGTCGAGCGGATGCTCGGCATGGAGGTCCCCGAGCGGGCCGTGTGGATGCGGACGCTGCTGGCCGAGCTGAACCGGGTCCTGAACCACCTGATGTTCCTCGGGTCGTACCCCCTAGAACTGGGCGGGATCACCCCGATCTTCCACGCGTTCCGCGAACGCGAGGAGCTCCAGGCCGTCATGGAGGAGATCTCCGGCGGCCGGATGCACTACATGTTCAACCGCGTCGGCGGCCTCAAGGAGGACCTGCCGGCCGGCTGGCTCGGCCGGGCCCGCACGGCGATCGCCGACGTCCGCACCCGTATGGACGTCTACGACAAGCTGGTCCGCGGGAACGAGATCTTCCGCGCCCGCACCCGCGGCGTCGGCGTGCTCTCCGCCGAGGCGGTGCACGCGTACGGGGTCTCCGGTCCGATCGCCCGTGCCTCCGGCGTCGACTTCGACCTGCGCCGCGACGAGCCCTACCTGGCCTACGGCGAGCTCCAGGACGTCCTGAAGGTGGTCACCCGCACCGAGGGCGACTGCCTGGCCCGCTTCGAGGTCCTGCTGGACCAGACGCACAACGCCCTCGACCTCGCAGTGGCCTGCCTGGACCGGATGGCCGAACTCCCGCCCGGGCCCGTCAACCAGCGGCTGCCCAAGGTGCTGAAGGCGCCCGAGGGGCACACGTACGCCTGGACCGAGAACCCCCTCGGCATCAACGGCTACTACCTGGTCTCCAAGGGCGAGAAGACCCCGTACCGGCTCAAGCTGCGCAGCGCCTCGTACAACAACATCCAGGCGCTGGCGGTGCTGCTCCCGGGGCAGCTGGTCGCGGACATGGTGTCGATCCTGGGCTCGCTGTTCTTCGTCGTCGGCGACATCGACAAGTAGCCGCGGGCCCGGGCGGGTTGCGCACTCCCGGGCCGGCCGGTGCCGGTGCGGCAGGGCAGACTGGGTGCATGTCCCACTCCCCCCGCCGGGCCTGCCCCGCCTGCGGCCGCGACTGCGCCGTCACCGCCGGCCGGATCGCCCGCCACGACCCTCCTGCCGGACGGGGCCGCGGCGACCTGGTGTCCTGCCCCGGCTCCCGGGCCCGGGTGATGCTCGGCGCCTCGGCCCCGACGCTGGACGGGTTCGTGCTGTCCGAACATCCGGGGCAGCTGCCGCTGTTCTGAGGCGGCCCGCACCCGGAACGCTGTCCACAGGCTGTGGACAGCCCGTCGGGTTCTCAGCCGGATGCCGGACGGCGGCACGTCGGCCCCGCCCGTGAGGTACGCGGCCCCGCGAACGCCGCAGGCCCCGTCCGGGAGCGGACGGGGCCTGCGGCGGGATGCTGTCGGGCTAGGAGATCGCGGTGCGCAGGCGCGCCACGTCGATCGGCTCGGTCTCGTCGTGGGCCGTCAGGTCGATGACCTGGCCCACCGCACGCGTCTGGGCGGTGGCGGCCTTGACCGCGCCCTTGCCCGAGGCCGGCTCGGCGGCGCTCTGCGCCGACTCCGCCTGGTGGACCGCGAGGGCCTCGGCGCCGACCACGTCGGCCAGGTCCTCGTTCTGGACCGCCTCGATCACCGCCCGGGCCTGCGCCGCGTTCTTGGTGCCGAAGAAGTCGAAGCCGCCCTCGACGCGGGAGGTGCTCCGGCGCTGCGCCGCGTACGGGGCCACCGCGGCCGCCGGGCGGCGCGCGGGCACCGCAGCAGGTGCGGCCGGGGCGGCCTTCGCGGCGGCCGGGACCGGAACCGGAGCCTGGGCGGGCACCGGGGCTGGGGCCGGGGCCGCCGGCGCAGCAGGGGCGGGGGGAGCGGCGGGCAGTTCGCGGGACCGGCGCTTGGCGGCCAGCGCGCCCAGGGCCGCGTGGGCCCGGGCGTAACCGACCGAGGTGGGCGCGCCCGCCGAGGTGCGTTCCTCGGAGACCGCCGGAAGCTCCCTGGGCGCGGCGGCCGGGGCGGCCGCGGCCTCGATGGCCAGCAGACGGCGGCCCTCCAGCGCGCTGGCGCGCTCGGTCTCGGCCGTCGCGTACCGGCGCAGCAGCGCCGCGTGCTCACCGCGCAGGCCCGCGAGTTCGACCCGCTTGGCGCGCAGCTTGGCGTCGAGCCTGCCGCGCAGGACGCGGGCCTCCTCCAGATCGGATTCGAGCTCGGCTATCCGCTCTTCGGTCTTCCACTCGTCCTTGACCCGCTCGCGCGCGAGCTCCGCGACCCGGCGGCCCGCCGAGCGGTCCCAGGCGCGCATCACCACGGCTCCGGCGACGCCGGCGGCCGCGGCGAGGGCCACGAGCAGCCGTAGCGCGGTGCCGTCGTCGGGTCCCGCGAGCAGCCAGGCCGCTCCGGCGCTCGCGACGGACACACCGGCGACGGTCGTCGGCGTGAGCAGCCGGTGCAGGGGTTCTGGATTGCGGTGGCGTCCACGGGGCATGGCCCGAAATTTACAGGGCGTAGGGGTCGTGCGGGATACCCGCCCGCCAATCTCTTGCCGGGCAGTTACCCCACATTTCTCCATCAACCGTGTAACTGCTACTTCTTCAGCAGGCCCTTGGACTCCAGATAGGCCTTCGCGACGTCGGCCGGCTTGGCCCGCTCGGAGTCCACCTTGCGGTTCAGGTCGACGAGGTCGGCCGTGGTGAGGACCTTGGTCAGCTTGTCGAGCGCGGCCGCGACCTCGGGCGCGCCCGCGTCCTTGGCGTTGACCACGGGCAGCACGTTGTCGGCGTTCTGGAGCTTCTGGTCGTCGTCGAGGAGGACCAGGCCGAAGCTGTCGAGGGTGGCGTCCGTGGTCGTGGTCAGCGCCAGCTGGTCGGTGCCGTCCTTGACCGCCTGCTTGGACTGCGGGGTGCCGACCCCCTTCGGGTCGATACCGGAAACATCGATTCCGTAGGTCTTCTTCAACCCCGGTGCGCAGAAGGGCCGTACGGCGCATTCGTCGCCCGCCGCGATCTTCACCTTCAGTCCGGACTTTCCAAGATCGGAAAGGGTCTTCAGATTGTTCTTCGCGGCGAATTCCTTGGATACGGCGAAGGCGTTCTGGTCGACCGCCGCACCGGCGGGCAGCGCCTTGAGACCGAGCGGGCCGGCCAGCTTCTCCAGCGCCGCGACGGTCGCCGCGACGTCGCTCGACGCGACGGGCTTCTCCTCGGGCGCCTTCGGGCCGTTCACCTTGGCGTTGAGGAACTCGGCGAGCGTGGCCGCGTACTCGGGGACGACGTCGATCTCGCCCTTCTCCAGGGAGGGCTCGTACAGCTCGCGGTTGCTGACCGTCTTGATGGAGGTGGTGTACCCGGCGTCCTTGAGGAGCTGGGAGTACAGCTCCGCCAGCACGTTGGACTCGGTGAACCCCGCCGCACCGATCACCAGGCTGCCCTTGCCGCCCTCCGCGGACGGGGAGGAGCCGGCCGCGGAGCCGCCGTCCTTGCTCTTCTCCAGGCTGTCGCCGCCGCACGCGGTGAGCGAGACGGTCAGGGCCACCGCACCCAGTGCCGCGCCGAGGACGCGCGTGGACTTGCTCATGATCTCTCCTCCAGGGAGTGGGAAGGGCGGGAAGGACGGGAGGGGGTCAGGAGGCCGCCCGGCGCGCGGCCGGGCGCGGCAGCAGCCGCTCCGCCGCCACCAGGGCGCCCTCCACCAGCAGGGCCAGCGCCGCGACCAGCAGGGCGCCCGCGACGACCTGCGCGGTGTTGTACGTGTTGAAGCCGGCGGTGATGATCCGCCCGAGGCCGCCCTGGCCGACCATGGCCGCGATCGTGGCCGTGGCGACGACCTGCACGGCGCCCGACCGCAGCCCGGTCATGACCAGGTCCCGCGCGAGGGGGAGTTCGACCCGCCAGAAGAGCTGGCCGCCGGACATGCCCATGCCCCGGGCGGCCTCCACGACGGACCGGTCGACCTCGCGCATGCCGACGTAGGCATTGGTGAGCAGCGGCGGGACGGCGAACAGCACGAGGGCGGCGATGGTGGGCAGGTACCCCGCGTTGCGCAGCGGGGAGACCATGAACAGGGCGAGGACCGCGAAGACGGGCACGGCCCGGCCGATGTTGGAGACGTTCACCGCGAGGGCGCCGCCCTTGCCGAGGTGACCGAGGTACAGGCCGACGGGCAGCGCCACGGCGCAGGCAATCGCGAGGGCGACCCCGCTCACGTAGACGTGTTCGCCGAGCCGGTGCCAGACCCCGCTCTCGCCCGACCAGTTGGCGCCGTCCGCCAGCCAGTCCCAGGCCCCTTCCAGCACTCCCATGACCTCAGGCCCCCTTGCCCGGCCGGGCGGCGCGCGTCCACGGCGTCAGCAGCCGCTGCGCTGCGATCAGCAGCAGGTCCGCCACGAGCGCGAGCAGGACGCACAGCACGGACGCGGTGAGCACCTGGGCCTTGAAGGAACTGCCCACGGCCGGGGCGATCAGGTTGCCGAGTCCGCCCTTGCCGACGATGGAGCCGACCGTGGTCAGGGCGACCGTCGAGACGGTGGCGATCCGCACCCCGGCGAGCAGGGCGGGCAGCGCCAGGGGCAGTTCGACCTGCCACAGCATCCGCCCGGGGCCGTAGCCCATGCCGCGCGCGGCTTCCTTCACGTCCTCGGGGACGGCCTCCAGGCCGGCGAGCACGTTGCGCACCAGGATGGTCAGCGAGTACAGCACCAGCCCGGTCACCACCAGGGCCGCCGACAGCCCGAACAGCGGCAGCAGGAGGGAGAACATGGCCAGGGAGGGGATCGTGTAGAGCAAGGTGGTCAGCCCGAGGACGGGTGCCGCCCAGCGGCGGCCGCGGCGGGCGAGCAGGGCCAGCGGGACGGCGACGGCGAGGCCGATGACCACCGAGACGCCCGTGATCCATATGTGCTCGACGGTGGCGTCGGTGAGTTCCTGGGAGCGGGAGGTGACGTAGTCCCAGCAGATCCAGTCGTTCGCCACCAGGCAGTTCTGCCCGGCCATGTCCTCACCCCCCGTCATCGAACCCGTGTTCACGAGCGACCATAACCCCAGGCAGGGACGATGGCCGGATTCCTTCGCAGTCAGGCAACACTCCCCTAACAAAGTCTTCGCCAAAACCTGACGCCCGGTAGGGAAGGATGGATCCGTGATCCGATTCGAGCACGTGACCAAGCGCTACCCCGACGGGACGACGGCCGTCGAGGACCTGTCCTTCGAGGTGGCCGAGGGCGAACTGGTCACGCTCGTCGGCCCGTCCGGCTGCGGCAAGACGACCACGATGAAGATGGTCAACCGGCTCATCGAGCCGACCTCCGGCCGGATCCTGCTCGGCGGCGAGGACATCTCCGCCGCCGATCCGGTCGAACTGCGGCGCCGCATCGGATACGTGATCCAGCAGGTCGGCCTCTTCCCCCACAAGACGGTGCTGGAGAACACGGCGACCGTGCCGCAGCTGACCGGCACCCCGAAGGCCAAGGCCCGCGCCCGGGCGGCCGAACTCCTCGAACTGGTCGGCCTGGACCCGGCCGTGTACGGGGGCCGCTACCCGGAGCAGCTCTCCGGCGGGCAGCGCCAGCGCGTCGGCGTGGCCCGGGCGCTCGCCGCCGATCCGCCGGTGCTGCTGATGGACGAGCCCTTCGGCGCGGTGGACCCGGTGGTGCGCGAACGCCTGCAGAACGAGTTCCTGACGCTGCAGAAGACCGTGCGCAAGACGATCCTGCTGGTCACCCACGACCTGGAGGAGGCGATCAGGCTCGGCGACCGCATCGCGGTCTACGGAGCGGGCACCATCGAGCAGTTCGCCCGCCCCGCCGCGGTCCTGGGCGCCCCCGCCACCCCGTACGTGGCCTCCTTCGTCGGCGCCGACCGGGGGCTCAAGCGGCTCGCCGTCACCCCCGTGGAGAAGGCCGACCTGGCGGCGCCGCAGGGGAAGGAGACCCCGGACGCCGCGGTGGAACTGGGCGCGAGCCTGCGCGAGGCCCTCGCCGCCCTGCTCCAGGAGGACTCGGGCCGCATCGGGGTCACGGACCCGGGATCGGGCGCACTGGTCGGCGTACTGACCCCGGAGGGCGTGCACCGCGCGCTGCGCCGGGCCCAACTCCAAGAGGTCTGAGGGCCAATACGACGGTGACCGGCCCCCGAGGGGGGCCGGTCACCGGTGGTCCGCAGCCGCCGGACCGCGGCGGGCGGGTGCTCAGGCCTCGATCCGGCCGCTCATCCACTGCAGCATGGGCGGGATCTCGCGGCGCCAGGTGTTGAAGTTGTGGCCGCCGCTGTCGAGGATGATCGACGAGACCCGGTCCGGGCCCTTGACCAGCTTGATGAACTTCTTGGTGTCACCGAGGTTCGTCTCGCCGGTCTCGCTGCTGGTGACCAGGAAGGACGTACCCGTCGGCTTCTTGTTCTCCAGGCTGTGCAGGACGTCCGCACGCTTCTTCAGCTTGTCGTCCCCGTGGAAGAGGTCACCGGTCGTCGGGTCGTCCGGGGCCTCGTAGTACGCCGACAGGCCCGCGGCCGCGCCGAAGGTCTGCGGGTAGTGCGTGGCGATCTTCAGGGCGCAGTAACCGCCGGTCGAATTGCCGATGAAGCCCATGTTCTTGGGTTCCTTGCCGACCCGGAAGGTGTCCTGGATGGCCTGCGGCAGGTCCACACCGAAGAAGGTCTCGGTCTGCGGGCCACCGGGTATGTCCACGCACTCGGTGTCACGCGGGGGCGCGACGGTGGGGCGGAGCATGACCAGGATCATCGGCTTCATCTTGCCGGCCTTGGACAAACTGAAGGCCTTCATGGGGTAGTCGAGCCCTTTGATCAGGTTCTCGGCGGTACCCGGGTAGCCCGTCAGGACGATGGAGGCCGGAAAGTTCTGGTCCTTGTGCTGCGGCTGGAAGTACTCCGGCGGCAGCCACACGTAGCCGGGGCTCGTTATCTTCGACTTCTGCCCGGTTATGGCAATCTTCAGGATCTGACCGCCGACCTGGGGCCTGGCCCCGCCCGGCACGTCCAGCTTCTGCTTGTCGACGACCTTGATGTCCTTGCTGCTCATCGAGTGGTCGACGACCTTGCCGATCGCCGTCTGCTGGCCGAACAGGTCCGCCCAGGTGCTGTAGAACAGGAACGACTTGTTGGCCGCGAGACCCACTGCCGAGAACAGCGCCAGCTGGGTCGCCAGCAGCAGTCCGATCCGTCCGGCGTACGCGCGCCAGGTGCGGCCCGAGAGCTTCGGCCAGAACCACACGGTGGCCGCGAACAGCAGCACACCGGCGAGAATGGCCAGCGCCAGGACCGTATAACTGGTGAGACCCATGAGCAGTCAGTCGACTTTCTGATGGCAGGACTGGATTTTTCCGGCGGAAGAGTGAACCCGCTCCTCGTCGATGTCGTCCTACTGGACGCACCACACTCCGGAGGCGGCCGTCGCGGCCTTCGGCCACTTGATCTCTCGCGGAGCAACGGGAAGCGATGTCTAGCAGGATAGATGGCGATAAGTCGGGACAGGTTCCGAGCGGGGTCCGCCGAATCCTCAGCGGGCCCAAGCCGGAGTCGGTGCCCGGCCTGGTAGGTACGGCCGTCATGATCGTCGGCCTTCTGGACATCGCGGCCGGGGTGTTCCCGCGATTCCGCCACAGCCGGATCCACACGGTCACCGAGGTGCTGCCGGGCTCCCTGGGCCCGTTCGCAGCGGCCTTGTCCATCAGCGCGGGCGTTCTGCTGCTGCTGCTCGCGCACGGCCTCAAGCGACACAAGCGCAGGGCCTGGCGGGCCGCCGTCGTGCTGCTCCCGGCGGGCGCCGTGGCGCAGTTCTCGTACCGGCACTCGATCATCGGCGTGGTCATCGCGGCGGTGCTGCTCGCCCTGCTGCTGCGCCATCAGGGTGAATTCAAGGCGCTGCCCGACCCGCGCAGCCGCTGGAAGGCGCTCGCGAACTTCGTCCTGATGAGCGCCGGCTCCATCGGGCTCGGCCTGGTCATCGTCAACGTCCACCCGAACAAGGTCGTCGGCAACCCGAGCCTGTACGAGCAGATCACGCACGTGATCTACGGCCTCTTCGGCTTCGAGGGCCCCGTCGACTACGCCGGCCGGGTCTCCTGGACCGTCGGGTACTCCCTCGGCGCGCTCGGCATGCTGACCGCGCTCACCACCATCTACCTGGCCTTCCGCCCCGAGCACCCGGCCGCCCGGCTCACCGCGGACGACGAGGGCAAGCTGCGCGAGCTCCTCGCCAAGCACGGCGGCCGCGACTCGCTCGGCCACTTCGCGCTCCGCCGCGACAAGGCCGTCGTCTTCTCCCCCAGCGGCAAGGCCGCCGTCACCTACCGGGTCGTCTCCGGCGTGATGCTGGCGTCCGGCGACCCCATCGGTGACGTCGAGGCCTGGCCCGGCGCGATCGAGCGGTTCATGGAGGAGGCCAAGGCCCACTCCTGGACTCCGGCCGTCATGGGCTGCAGCGAGACCGGCGGCGAGGTGTGGACCCGCGAGACCGGGCTGGACGCCCTGGAACTGGGTGACGAGGCGATTGTCGATGTCAAAGACTTCTCCCTCTCGGGCCGCGCCATGCGCAACGTCCGCCAGATGGTGAAGCGCATCGAGCGCAACGGCTACACCACCAAGGTCCGCCGGGTCAGCGAGCTCACCGAGAAGGAGCTGGACCAGGTCCGCGGCGCAGCCGACGCCTGGCGCGGCACCGACACCGAGCGCGGCTTCTCCATGGCGCTGGGCCGCGTCGGCGACCCGGGCGACGGGGACTGCTTCATCGCCACCGCCCACCGGGTGGAGGAGGGCGACACCAGCCCCTTCGGCGACCTGAAGGCCGTCCTGCACTTCGTCCCGTGGGGCAAGGACGGCATGTCGCTGGAGCTGATGCGCCGCGACCGCGCCGCCGACCCCGGCATGAACGAGCTGCTGATCGTGGCCTCCCTGGAAGCCGCCCCCGCGCTGAAGATCGAGAAGGTCTCCCTGAACTTCGCGATGTTCCGCTCGGCCCTGGCCCGCGGCGAGAAGATCGGCGCCGGCCCGGTGCTGCGGATGTGGCGCGGCCTGCTGGTCTTCCTCTCCCGCTGGTTCCAGATCGAGTCGCTGTACAAGTTCAACGCGAAGTTCCGCCCCCGCTGGGAGCCCCGCTTCGTCGTCTTCCGCACCACCCGCGACCTGCCCCGCATCGGCTTCGCCGCGATGCAGGCCGAGGGCTTCGTGACACTGGCCCTGCCCCGGCTGTTCGCCAGCCGCCGCCGTCCCAAGCCGGTCCGCACCTGCGCGCACCACTCGGTGACGATGGTCCCCAAGCAGGCGGAGCGCGAGGTCCAGGCCGCCTGAGGCCACGTCGTAAGCACTAGGGCCCCGGCAGCCGACAGGCTCCGGGGCCCTGCCGTATCCAGGTCAGCCCTACCCTTGGACCTATGAACACGAAGCGCGGAGCCACCGGCAGGGGCCGGGTCGCAGGTCTGCCGGACTGGGACCGCTGCGGAGTCATGGGCGTCGTCAACGTCACGCCCGACTCCTTCTCCGACGGCGGCCGCTGGTTCGACACCACCGCTGCCGTCAAGCGCGGCCTCGACCTCGTCGTCCAGGGGGCCGACCTCGTCGACGTCGGCGGCGAGTCCACCCGCCCCGGTGCCTCCCGCGTCGACGAGGAGGAGGAGCTGCGCCGCGTCGTCCCCGTGGTGCGCGGCCTGGCCTCCGAGGGCGTCGCCGTGTCCGTCGACACCATGCGCGCGGCCGTCGCCGCCCGGGCCGTCGAGGCCGGTGCGGTCCTGGTCAACGACGTCAGCGGCGGACTCGCCGACCCGCAGATGATCGCGGCCGTCGCCGCCGCCGAGGTCCCCTTCGTGGTCATGCACTGGCGCGGCTTCAGCGCCGGGATGAACAGCCTCGCCGTGTACGAGGACGTGGTCGCCGAGGTCACCGCCGAGCTCCGGACCCGGATCGACGCCGTGGTCGCCGGCGGGATCGCCCCCGAACGGCTCCTCGTCGACCCCGGCCTCGGCTTCGCCAAGAACGCCGACCACGACCTGGCCCTCGTCGCCCACCTGCCCGAACTGCGCGCCCTCGGCTTCCCCCTGCTGGTCGCCGCCTCGCGGAAGCGTTTCCTCGGCCGGGTGCTGGCCGGCGGGGAGGGCGCCGCGCCGCCGCCCGCCCGCGAGCGCGACGCCGCCACCGCGGCCGTCTCGGCGATCGCCGCCCACCAGGGCGCATGGGCCGTACGGGTCCATGAGGTACGGGCGACCGCGGACGCGGTTCGGGTGGCCCGTGCCGTGGAAGGAGCGCTGTGACCACCGACCGAGAAGGAGCCCTGTGAGCAGAACCGACATCGAAGCGGTCGAAGAGGTCAACACGGCCTTCTACGAGGCCATGGAGCAGGGGGACTTCGACGCACTGTCGGCGCTCTGGCTCGACGACGAGATCTCCTGCGTGCACCCCGGCTGGCCGGTGCTCTCGGGCCGCGGCGAGGTGCTGCGCTCGTACGCGCTGATCATGTCCCACACCGACTACATCCAGTTCTTCCTCACCGACACCAAGGTGGCCGTCATAGGTGACACCGCCTTGGTGACGTGCACGGAGAACATCCTCAGCGGCGGACCCGCCGAGGACGGCGGGGAACTCGGCCCGCTGGTCGGTCAGCTGGTCGTCGCCACGAATGTGTTCCGACGCACATCCGAGGGGTGGCTCCTCTGGTCCCACCACGGTTCTCCCGTCCTCACGGAGTCCGACGAGGACGACGAGGACGACGCCTCCTGACCCCTCCGGCGGGGGCCGAGGTATTTCGCAGGTAAATTCGAAGACGGACGACGCCGACCGCACTCGGCGTAGGCCCATGGGCCCGGGGAGTCCCCGGACCGGAAGACTTACGAAAGCAGGAGTGATTCGCGTGGATCGTGTCGCGCTGCGCGGCCTCAAGGCTCGCGGGCACCACGGCGTCTTCCCCCGGGAACGCGAGGAAGGCCAGACCTTCATCGTCGACCTCGTGCTGCACCTCGACACCCGCCCCGCGGCGGCCGGAGACGACCTGGCGAAGACCGTGCACTACGGGGTCGTCGCCGAGGAGGTCGTCGACGTGGTCCAGGGAGAGCCCGTCGACCTGATCGAGACCCTCGCCGAGCGGATCGCCCAGCAGTGCCTCAAGCACGAAGCGGTGGCACAGGTGGAAGTCGTCGTCCACAAGCCGGACGCGCCCATCACCGTCCCCTTCGACGACGTGACCATCACGATCACCCGGAGCCGCGCATGAACAACGGACTGAACGCCCAGAGCGACCCCACCGTGCAGCCGGTACCCGCCTCCGTCGTCGAGGCGGTCGACGCGGCGGACGTGACGCTGTCCAACCCGAAATGGGCCGTGATCGCGCTCGGCGCGAACCTCGGCAACCGGCTGGAGACCCTCCAGGGCGCCATCGACGCCCTCGGCGACACCCCGGGCCTGCGGGTCAAGGCCGTCTCCCCGGTCTACGAGACCGAACCGTGGGGCGTGGAGCCCGGATCGCAGCCCGCGTACTTCAACGCGGTCATCTCGGTGAAGACCACCCTGCCGCCGTCCTCCCTGCTGGAGCGCGGGCACGCCATCGAGGAAGCCTTCGACCGCGTCCGCGAGGAGCGCTGGGGCCCGCGCACGATCGACGTCGACATCGTCGCGTACGCCGACGTGGTCTCCGACGACCCCGTCCTCACCCTGCCGCACCCGCGCGCCCACCAGCGGGCCTTCGTCCTGGCCCCGTGGCACGACATCGACCCCGAGGCCCAGCTCCCCGGCCACGGCGCCGTCGCCTCCCTGCTGACCGGAATCGGCATGACCGGCGTGGCGCCCCGCTCGGACCTGGAACTCCGCCTCCCCGAGTAGTCGTTAGTAGCCTGTTCACTGGGAGTCGCTGAGAGTGGGGAACAGGCAAGTGAAGCAACTGAGGCCGGCGGTCCTGGCAGGCATCTTCGCCGTCGCCGGGGTCCTGTCCTGGGCGGGCGCCCGGCTGCTCAACGCGTACGGCGGCCTGCCGGGCGTACCGCTGGCCGCGCCGATCGTCCTCGGCATCATCGCCGTGGTGCTGCTGGCCACCGCCCTGTCGCTGAGGTCCCGCCTCAAGGCCCAGCGCGAGCGGCGCCCGGGCGCCAAGGGCGTGGAGCCGCTGATGGCCGCCCGCGCCGTGGTCTTCGGACAGGCCAGCGCCCTGGTGGCGGCCCTCGTCGCGGGCATGTACGGCGGCGTGGGCGTCTTCCTGCTGACCGAGGCCCTGGAGGTCCCCGCCCGCCGCGACCAGGCCTGGTACGCCGGTTTCTCGGTCCTGGCGGGCGCAGCGGTCATCGCGGCGGCCCTGTTCCTGGAACACGTCCTCAAACTCCCCGAGGACGACGACGACCCCGGCAAGGCCCCCGCCACCGCCTGAACCGGCGTGGGGCGGCCTGGGGCCGCCCCACGGCCCGCTAGCGGGCCATGATGAGGCTCATGGCCTCGTTGCGGGTCGCCGGGTCGCGCAGCTGGCCGCGGACCGCCGAGGTGATGGTCTTCGCTCCGGGCTTGCGGACGCCGCGCATGGTCATGCACATGTGCTCGCACTCGACGACCACGATGACCCCGCGCGGGTCCAGGATCTCCATGACCGACTCGGCGATCTGGGTGGTCAGGCGCTCCTGCACCTGCGGTCGGCGCGCGAACACGTCCACCAGCCGGGCCAGCTTCGACAGCCCCGTGATCTTCCCCTCGACGGACGGGATGTAGCCGACGTGCGCCACGCCGTGGAACGGGACCAGATGATGTTCACATGTACTCATGACCTCGATGTCCTTCACCAGGACCATCTCGTCGTGCCCCAGGTCGAACGTCGTCGTCAGGACGTCTTCCGGGCGCTGCCGCAGACCGGCGAATATCTCCTTGTACGCCCGCGCGACGCGGCCCGGGGTGGCCAGGAGGCCCTCGCGGTCGGGGTCCTCGCCGACCGCGATCAGGAGTTCGCGGACCGCCGCCTCGGCGCGCTTCTCGTCGAACTCGCCGATCGTGCCCTCGCCACCGGTCAGGGTCACTGGGTCGGTCATCTCTTCCTCGTTCCTGTGTGCACTCGCGGGCACGTGAAAGTGCCGCGCCCCCCAGGCTAGAACCTGGGGGGCGCGGCTTCCATTCCGGGTGGATCAGGCCTCGGGGGTGTCCTCCGGGGCCACCTCGATGCCCTTCTCCGTGGAGACCGGCGTGGCAGCGGACGTGCCGTTCGCCGAGTTCGTCAGCTGGAGCTCCTTGGGAGAGAGCACCGGCGGACGGGTGGAGGGGGTGCGGCGGGAGGAGCCGGTCCACGCGGGGCGGGCCGGACGCTTCACGATCGTCGAGAAGACCTCGGCGATCTGCTCCTTGTTCAGCGTCTCCTTCTCCAGCAGCGCGAGGACGAGGTTGTCGAGGACGTCGCGGTTCTCGACCAGGATCTCCCAGGCCTCGTTGTGCGCGGTCTCGATGAGCTTCTTGACCTCTTCGTCGACCAGCGCCGCGACCTCTTCCGAGTAGTCCCGCGGGTGCGCCATCTCGCGCCCCAGGAACGGCTCGGTGTTGTCGCCGCCGAACTTGATCGCACCGAGACGCTCGGTCATGCCGTACTGCGTGACCATGGCCCGCGCCGTGGCGGTGGCCTTCTCGATGTCGTTCGCCGCGCCCGTGGTCGGGTCGTGGAAGACCAGCTCCTCGGCCGCGCGCCCGCCCAGCATGTACGCCAGCTGGTCGAGCATCTCGTTGCGCGTGGTCGAGTACTTGTCCTCGTCGGGCAGGACCATGGTGTAACCCAGGGCCCGGCCACGGGACAGGATCGTGATCTTGTGGACCGGGTCGGAGTTCGGGGAAGCCGCCGCGACCAGGGCGTGACCGCCCTCGTGGTACGCGGTGATCTTCTTTTCCCGGTCCGACATGATCCGGGTCCGCTTCTGCGGACCCGCCACGACGCGGTCGATCGCCTCGTCCAGCGAGTGGTTGTCGATCAGCTTCTTGTCCGAGCGGGCCGTGAGCAGCGCGGCCTCGTTCAGGACGTTGGCGAGATCGGCACCGGTGAAGCCGGGCGTACGCCGGGCAACCGCACCCAGGTCGACGTCCGGGGCGACCGGCTTGCCCTTCTGGTGGACCTTGAGGATCTCCAGACGGCCCTGCATGTCCGGGCGGTCGACCGCGATCTGCCGGTCGAAGCGGCCCGGGCGCAGCAGCGCCGGGTCGAGGATGTCCGGACGGTTCGTGGCGGCGATCAGGATGACCCCGCCCTTCACGTCGAAGCCGTCCATCTCGACCAGCAGCTGGTTGAGGGTCTGCTCGCGCTCGTCGTGACCGCCGCCGAGGCCCGCACCGCGGTGCCGGCCGACGGCGTCGATCTCGTCGACGAAGACGATCGCCGGCGCGTTGGCCTTGGCCTGCTCGAACAGGTCACGGACACGCGAGGCACCGACACCGACGAACATCTCGACGAAGTCGGAACCGGAGATCGAGTAGAACGGGACGCCGGCCTCGCCCGCGACGGCACGCGCCAGCAGGGTCTTGCCGGTGCCGGGCGGGCCGTAGAGCAGCACGCCCT
This sequence comes from Streptomyces xanthophaeus, assembly GCF_000725805.1. GTDB lineage: Bacteria > Actinomycetota > Actinomycetes > Streptomycetales > Streptomycetaceae > Streptomyces > Streptomyces xanthophaeus. The sequence continues at coordinate 54,564 of NZ_JOFT01000009.1, forward strand.
TGGGGATCTTGGCGCCGACGGCCTGGAACTTCGCCGGCTCCTGCAGGAACTCCTTGATCTCGTGGAGTTCCTCGACGGCCTCGTCCGAGCCCGCGACATCGGCGAACGTCGTCTTCGGGGTGTCCTTGGTGATGAGCTTGGCCTTGGACTTCCCGAAGTTCATGACCCGGGAGCCGCCGCCCTGCATCTGGTTCATCAGGAACAGGAAGACAAGGACGATCAGGACGAAGGGCAGGAGCGAGAGCAGCACGCTCAGGAACGGGCTGGTCTTGTCCGGCGCGACCTTGTAGCCGTCAGGGATCTGACCGGCTTCGTACTTGGTCTGGAGGTTCTGGGCGAGCTGGACGCCCTGGTCCCCGATGTAGTTGGCCTGGAACTTGGTGCCGGAGTTGTCGCCGAGCTTCTGGTCCTTCTTCAGCTCGACCTTGATCATCTGGCTGTCGCCTGTGGTGAGCTCTGCGCTCTCCACCTGGCCGCTGTTGATCGCCTTGATGACCTCGCTGGTGTCCACCGTCTTGTAGCCGCCGCCGGAGCCGACGACATTCATCAACACGACCACGGCGAGGACGGCCAGCACGATCCACATGACCGGCCCACGGAAGTATCGCTTCACGTCCATCCATACGGGGCGCCAGGCACCCCGTCCCTCCTGCCCGTAGGTAAATGCTGCTGTGAGTAAAGACTGTTCTTCGGAATGTACCCCTGAATTGTCACCCGCGGCCTCGTGGGACGGCTGACAGACCCGCCTTCCCCTGCTCCAACGGCGGGAATCGTTCCAGGGTTCCCCGACTCAGGCGATGCTTCAGCCGCCGTAGACGTGCGGGGCGAGCGTGCCGACGAACGGCAGGTTGCGGTACTTCTCCGCGTAGTCGAGGCCGTAGCCCACGACGAACTCGTTCGGGATGTCGAAGCCGACCCACTTCACGTCGATCGCGACCTTCGCGGCCTCGGGCTTGCGCAGCAGCGTGACGACCTCCAGGGAGGCCGGCTGGCGGGAGCCGAGGTTCGACAGCAGCCAGGACAGCGTCAGACCCGAGTCGATGATGTCCTCGACGATCAGGACGTGCTTGTCCTTGATGTCGGTGTCCAGGTCCTTGAGGATCCGGACCACGCCCGAGGACTGGGTCCCGGCGCCGTACGAGGACACCGCCATCCAGTCCATGGTGAGCGGGGTGGACAAGGCACGCGCCAGGTCCGCCATCACCATCACGGCGCCCTTGAGCACACCGACGATGAGCAGGTCCTTGCCCGCGTACTCCGCGTCGATCTTCGCCGCCAGCTCGGCCAGCTTCGCGTCGATCTCTTCCTTGGTGATGAGCACCGACTGGAGGTCGCTGCCCATGTCCTTCTCGTCCACCCGCATCACTTTCGTTGTCGGCCGGGGCTCCGGGGTGTGCCCCCGGAGGACTCAGCCGTGTTTCAGCACCAATCAGCCCTGCCGGATGACAAGTCTGCCACCCTGCCGCTGGGCCTCGACCCGGCCGGGCAGGTTGATGGCGCCCTGGCCGCGCCATCCGGTGATGAGACGGTCGACTTCCTCGATGTGACGGGCGAAGAGGGAACCCGCGGGAGAACCGGCGGCGACGACGGCCCTGCGCAGCACCCGGCGGCGGACGGCCGGGGGCAGGGCGTACAGCTTGGCGCACTCCAGGCGGCCGTCCGCGTCCCGTACGCCGGTCTCGGCCTCGGCCGCCCAGGCGTCCAGGGCGTCGGCGTCGTCGCGGGAGAGCTGGGCGGTCCGGGCCAGTGCCTCGACGACCCCCTTGCCCAGCGCCTTCTCCAGGGCGGGCAGTCCCTCGTGGCGGAGCCGGGAGCGGGTGTAGGCCGGGTCGATGTTGTGCGGGTCGTCCCAGACGGCGAGGGACTGGACCATGCAGGCCTTGCGGGCGGTCTGGCGGTCGACCTGGAGGAAGGGGCGGCGGTAGCGGTGGCGCCTGCCGGAGGCCCCCGGGCCGCCGGACACCTCGGGCATGCCGGAGAGCGAGCGGATGCCGGACCCGCGGGCGAGGCCCAGCAGGACGGTTTCGGCTTGATCGTCCCGGGTGTGGCCGAGCAGCACGGCGGCGGCGCCCAGCCGGTCGGCGGCCTCGTCCAGGGCGCCGTAGCGGGCGTCGCGGGCGGCGGCCTCGGGCCCGCCGTCACGGCCGACGCGCACGGCGACGGACTCCACCGGGTCGAGGCGGAGCGCGGTCATGCGGGAGACGACCTCGGCGGCGCGCAGGTCGGAGCCGTCCTGGAGTCCGTGGTCGACGGTGATGCCGCCGGCCCGGATACCGAGTTTGGGGGCCTCGAAGGCGAGGGCCGAGGCGAGGGCCATGGAGTCGGCCCCGCCGGAGCAGGCGACGAGGACCAGGGGCCGGCTGCCGGACGAGGCCGGTGCCGGGACGGTTCCCCGGGCGCGGGTGGCGCCGGGGATCCCGCCGGACGGGGTCCGGGGGACGTCGGTGAGGTCGGTGAGGACGTCGTGGAGTACGCGGCGGACCGCCAGGCGTATCGCCGCGACCGCAGGATGGGGACCCATGTCCGGTGCCCTTCGGTGGAGTTCGGATGCCTCGGAGGCTCCCCCGGCCGGCGCCGCCTGGCGCCGCCGGGGTCTGTCGTGTGCTGGGGTGCTGTTCGGTTCTGCTGCCCGGTGTCCCGCGCGGCCCCTGCGGGGAGTCCCCGCGGGACGCGCGTTGTCACTCAGAGTGCGTCGATGGTGACAGAGCCGAGCCGTTCCCCGAGCATCGCACGCCCTTCCACGGCCCACGGTCCCTCGGACGGGTGACGCTGCTTCCCCCAGTGAGACATGTTTACGCCCCCTGAGTCACCTCTCTTCGCTCTCTTCGCTCCCCTTGCGGTGGACGCGGGCGACCCAGTCGGCGGGCTGGGCGATCTCCGCCTTGGTCGGCAGCGTGTTCGGGGAGGTCCACACCCGGTTGAAGCCGTCCATGCCGACCTGGCCGACGACGGCGCGCACGAACCGCTCGCCGTCGCGGTACTGGCGCAGCTTGGCGTCCAGGCCCAGCAGCTTGCGCAGGGCGGCGTCCAGGCGGCCCGCCCCACTGGCCCTGCGCTGCTGGAACTTCTCCCGGATCTCGGCGACCGAGGGCACGACCTGGGGCCCGACGCCGTCCATGACGAAGTCGGCGTGTCCCTCCAGGAGGGACATGACGGCGGTGAGGCGGCCCAGCACCTCACGCTGCTCGGGAGTCTGCACGAGCTCGACGAACGAGCGGCCCTCGTCGCCCCGCTCGGCGTCGGGACGGGCTCCGGCGAAGGACTGGGCGGCCTCCCGGATCCGCTCCAGGACGGTCATCGGGTCCACTTCGGTGGCCCCGAGGAACGTCTGGATTTCGCCCTCCAGATGGTCGCGGAGCCACGGGACGGCCGTGAACTGGGTACGGTGCGTCTCCTCGTGCAGGCAGACCCACAGCCGGAAGTCGTGCGGGTTCACCTCCAGCTCCCGCTCGACGTGCACGATGTTGGGGGCGACGAGCAGCAGCCTGCCGCCGCCCGCGGAGCCCGGCAGGTCGCGGGAGACCGGCGCGAACGTCTCGTACTGTCCGAGCACCCGGGAGGCGAGGAAGCTCAGCAGCATCCCCAGCTCGACCCCGGTGACCTTGCCGCCGACCGCGCCCAGCACCGCTCCGCCGGGGGCGCCCGCGCGGCGGTCCTGCATCTTGCCGAGGAGCGGCTGGAGCAGCTCCCGGAAGCCGGCCACGTTCGCCTTGACCCAGCCGGCCCTGTCGACGACGAGGACGGGCGTGTCGTGGACGGCCGCACCCTCCTCGATCATCCGGGTGAACTCCCGCACGTGCCGTTCCGAGGTCCTGGCATGCTCGCGCAGCTCCGCCACCACGGCCCGCGCCTCGTCCCGGCTGACCTCCGGGCCGGGCCGCACGAGCCGGGTCGCGGTCGCCACCGCGAGGTTCCAGTCGACCATCTCCGCACCACTGATGCTCGTCATGCGTCAACCGTACGTGGACCGGCCCTTCCGCGGACCCCCTACGGAGCGGTCGCCACCGCCGCGGCCAGCTTGTCGAGGCCCTTCTCGGCGACCGGGCCGTCGGCGCTGTTGGCCGTGAGGAAGGCGAAGGCCAGGAGCCTGCCGGAGGGGTCGACGACGGTGCCCGCGAGGGAGTTCACGCCGCTGAGCGTGCCCGTCTTGGCCCGGAGCAGGCCGGCGGCCGGGGAACTGCCGGAGTTGCGGGCCCGCAGGGTGCCGGTGAATCCGGCGACGGGCAGCCCGGTGAGGACCGGCCGCAGCTCCGGGCGCTGCGGGTCGGCGGCCTTGGCCAGTACGGCGGTCAGCAGGCCCGCGCTGACCTTGTCGGCCCGGCCCAGGCCGCTGCCGTCCGCGAAGCGGGAGCCGTTCACGTCGATGCCGAGGGCGGTGAGCCGGTCGGTGACGGCCTTCTCGGCGCCTTCGAAGCTGCCGGGCTGCCCGGAGGCGAGGGCGGTCTGCCGGGCCAGGGCCTCGGCGATGTCGTTGTCGCTGTTGGTCAGCATCCGCTCGACGAGCCCGGCCATGGGGGTCGACAGGGTCGTGGCCAGCGGCTGGGCCCCTACGGCGGCCTTGGCCCGGGCGGGTTCGCCGGTGACCTCGATGCCCCGGTCGGCCAGCAGGGCGGCGAAGGCGCGGGCGGCGTCCTTGGAGGGGTCCTCGGCGCGGGCGACGGGCCCGGAGGTGGACTCGTCGGGGCGGCCCTCGTCGGCCGTCAGGGCCGTCACGAGCGCGATGTTGGGGTTGACGCCGATCGGGTGGCGGGCGGTGCCGGTGAAGAGACTGTCGTCGTACCCGAGGGTCACGCTGGCGGTGCCCGCGGCCTTGAGCGCCTGGGCGGTGTCGGCGGCGAGGGCCACGAGGCTGCCGCCGGATCCGGCGGGGCTCTTCTTCTTGGCGGTCAGGGAGGGGTCGCCGCCGCCGACGAGCAGGATCTGGCCGGGGGCCGCGCCGGGGACCACGGTGGTGCGGATGCGGTGTTCGGGCCCGAGGGCGGCCAGCGCGGCCGTGGCGGTGACGATCTTGATCGTGGAGGCGGGGGTCATCGCGTCCCGCGCCCCGGACTCGTACAGCACCTGCCCGGTGGCGGTGTCGACCACGGAGGCGGTACGGACCGAGCCGAGCGCCGGGTCGGCGAGCAGCGGCTTGAGGGCGGCGGCCAGCCCGCCGCCGTCCGCGGCGCCGACGGCGGTCTCCTGGCGCAGGGCGCCGGGTCCGACGGCTCCGAGCACGCCGGGGGCGCTGGGAGCGGCGTCGGGCAGGGGCCCGTCGGCGTGATCTGCGACACCCGTACGGCCCCAGGAGGCGGCCCTGTCCCGCTCGGCCTTACGCTGGCCGGAGTCCCACGGACCGGCGGCGGCCACCGTCGCCACCGACAGGGCGAGGCCGGCCACGGCCGACCCCGCGATGAGCTGCCACGTTTTGATCGATGGCACCTCGGACCAGCCCCTTTCGCGATCACACATATGCGTGAGGGACACTTAACCACTGCGTCTTGCCGCGAGCATGGCACCCCACCCGGCAGGGCTGGGCCGGACGCGATGTTTTTGGATCAACGCAGGCTCGAAGCAATGAAGCTGATCATGGAGGAGCAGGACGTGGAGTTCGACGTCACCATCGAGATCCCCAAGGGTTCGCGGAACAAGTACGAGGTGGACCACGAGACCGGCCGGATCCGTCTGGACCGTCGCCTCTTCACCTCGACCAGCTACCCGGCCGACTACGGCTTCGTCGAGAACACCCTCGGCGAGGACGGCGACCCGCTGGACGCGCTGGTCATCCTTGACGAGCCGACCTTCCCGGGTTGCCTGATCAAGTGCCGCGCCATCGGCATGTTCCGCATGACGGACGAGGCCGGCGGCGACGACAAGCTCCTGTGCGTGCCCGCCTCGGACCCGCGCGTCGAGCACCTGCGCGACATCCACCACGTCTCGGAGTTCGACCGCCTCGAGATCCAGCACTTCTTCGAGGTCTACAAGGACCTGGAGCCGGGCAAGTCGGTCGAGGGCGCGAACTGGGTCGGCCGCACCGAGGCCGAGGCCGAGATCGAGGCCTCGTACAAGCGCCTTGAGGCGCAGGGCGGCCACCACTGAGCTTCGCGCTCGGCGGTAAGGCTGTGAAGGGCCGGGGCACTCCCCCGCGCCCCGCGTGACATGAACGGGCGGCATCCCCTGGACGGGGGGTGCCGCCCGTCGTCGTCCGCGGCGTCGACTGCACGGGGCTCCGCCCCGGAAGGCCCCGCCGCAGCCCAGCGGCCATGGGCATGTCGGGCCGCTCGTAGGGCACGCGCGGGCCGGAGGGGTGCCGTCCAGGCGCCCGCGGCGCAGCCGGCGGCCGTTTCGACGGGGATGGAAGGGTTCCGCATACTGATACCGCCGGGTGATCACGGACTGGAGGACGCGTGGCGGAAGCCGACGGGGCAGAGGACAAGAAGCCCACGTCCGACGAGGCGCACAGCGCCTTCACACCGCCGCCCGGGACGGCGCCCGGCGCTCCGGAGGAGGATCAGCCGACCTCGGAGTTCGCGATTCCGCCCGGCGCCGAGCCGCAGGTGCCGGAACCGGAGCGGTCCGCCTTCGCCACCCCGAGCGTCTACAGCGCCCAGCACTCCCCGCCGGCCTACACCCCCGGCCAGGGGTTCCCGGTGGCCCGGCTGAAGGAGTCCCCCTGGCAGGACCGGATGCGCACGATGCTGCGCATGCCGGTCGACGTGCGACCCGTCCCCGAGCTCGTCCAGCGCCAGAGCGAGACCGGTCCCGCCGTGGGCCGCGTGCTCGACCTGACACTGCGCATCGGCGAACTGCTGCTCGCGGGCGGCGAGGGCGCCGAGGACGTGGAGGCCGCCATGTTCGCCGTGGCCCGCTCCTACGGGCTGGACCGCTGCGAGCCCACCGTCACCTTCACCATGCTGTCGATCACCCACCAGCCCTCGCTGGTGGACGACCCGGTCTCGGCGAACCGGACCGTGCGCCGCCGCGGCACCGACTACAACCGGCTCGCCGCCGTGTTCCGGCTCGTGGACGACATCAGCGCCCACGAGATCGACGTCTCGCTGGAGGAGGCCTACCGGCGTCTCGCCGAGATCCGCCGCAACCGGCACCCGTACCCCGGCTGGATGCTCACCGCCTCCGCCGGGCTGCTCGCCGGGGCCGCTTCCACGCTGGTCGGCGGTGGGGTGCTCGTCTTCTTCGCGGCAGCGATCGGCGCGATCCTCGGCGACCGTCTGGCGTGGCTGTGCGCCGGCCGCGGGCTGCCCGAGTTCTACCAGTTCGTGGTCGCCGCCATGCCTCCCGCCGCCATCGGGGTGGCGCTGAACATGACGGGGATCGACGTCAAGGCCTCCGCCGTGATCACCGGCGGGCTCTTCGCGCTGCTTCCCGGACGGGCCCTGGTCGCGGCCGTGCAGGACGGGCTGACCGGCTACTACATCACCGCTTCCGCCCGCCTGCTGGAGGTCATGTACCTCTTCATCGGCATCATCATGGGCGTCCTGGTCGTGCTGTTCGTCGGGCTCCAGTTCAACGCCTCCCCGCGGCCGGAGGAGGTCCTGGAGATCCAGCAGCGGCCGCTGATCCAGATCGCAGCCTCGATGGTGCTGGTGTTCACGTTCGCGATCCTGCTCCAGCAGGAACGTTCCACCGTGTGGATCGTGACGCTGAACGGCGCGGTCGCCTGGGTGACCTTCGGGGCCCTGCACTACGCGGGGGGCATCCCGCCCGTGCCCTCCACGGCCATCGCGGCCGGGCTGGTCGGCCTCTTCGGGCAGCTCTTCTCCCGCTACCGCTTCGCGTCCGCCCTGCCGTACGTGACGGCCGCCATCGGCCCGCTGCTGCCCGGTTCCGCGACGTACTACGGGCTGCTGCTGATCGCCGAGAACCGGCTGAACGAAGGCCTGGGCTCGCTCACCAACGCCGCCGCCATCGCCCTGGCCATCGCGATAGGGGTCAACCTCGGCTCGGAGGCCTCGCGGCTGTTCATGCGGATCCCCGGGGCCACGAGCGCCGCCAAGCGCCGGGCCGCCAAGCGCACCAGGGGCTTCTAGGGACACGTACGCCCCGGGGCCTCTGGCGGGCCTCCGGGGCGGTACGGGCAGTGGTGCGGGCAGTGGTGCGGGCCGTACGAGCGGTACGGGACCGGCTCAGCGCTTGGCGTGGCGGCCGCGCTGGCCTGGCGCCTGCGGGCCGGAGCCCTCGACCGGGGCGGAGCCGGCCGGCGCCTCGGCGGCCTTCTCCTTGCTCTCCTTGCGCGCCTTGAGCACCTCGAAGACGACCGGGATCACCGAGATCAGGACGATGCCCACGAGGATCGGCTCGACGTTGGTCTTGATGAACTCGATCTGGCCGAGCCAGTACCCGGCGACCGTGACACCGGCGCCCCAGCCGATGCCGCCGATGATGTTGTACGTCAGGAAGGTGCGGTACTTCATCGAGCCGGCGCCGGCGACCATCGGGGCGAAGGTGCGGATGATCGGCACGAAGCGGGCGAGCACGATGGCCTTCGGACCGTGGCGGTCCATGAACTCGTGCGCCTTGTCGAGGTTCTCCCGCTTGAAGAGCTTGGACTTCGGCCGGTTGAAGATCTTCGGCCCGAAGAACTTGCCGATCATGTAGCCGACCTGGTCGCCGATGATCGCGGCGGCCACGATCAGCGTGCACACCAGCCAGAGCGGCTGCTTGATGTACTGGCCGTCCGCGACCAGCAGACCCGCCGTGAACAGCAGCGAGTCGCCCGGCAGGAACGCGAAGAGTCCCGACTCCGCGAAGACGATGATCAGGATGCCGATCAGACCGAAGTGCGAGATCAGATAGTCCGGGGACAGCCACTCAGGGCCGAGCGCAAACGTGTACACGGGTTCCGGACTCTCCTGGATCGGGGGGGGTGCCGGCGAGGGCAGGCGGGTGCGGGCGGTCTCAATTATCAACGCACACGACCCCCGCCGGGTTCCAGGAACCGGCGGGGGCCGTAACCGTGACCATTCGTCTACACGCGGCGCACCGCATTGGCCGTGATCGCGTCCCGCAGGAACGCTGCAAGGCCCGGCCGCAGGGCGTCGTAGTGGGCGGTGAACCGCTCGTCCGCGACGTACATCTCACCGAGGCAGGTGTGCATCTCGTACGAGCAGGCGTAGTGGTTCCCGCTGATCCAGCCGCGGTGCTCCTCGGCCAGGTCCATGGCCGCCTCGGACTCGGCGGACTCCCCCGCCTCCATCAGGGCGACGAGCCTGCGGTTGATGCCGTCGGCCTCGTCCTGGATCCGCTTCCAGTCGTCCTTGGTGTACGAGGCGGCCCGCCGCTGCGACTCGGCGTACTGCGCCGTGCCGCCCCAGCGCTCCTCGGCCTCCTGCGCGTACTGCTCCGGGTCGTGGTCCCCGAAGACCTCGAACCTCTCCTCGGGCGTGAGGTTGATTCCCATCTTGTTCGCCTCCATGGCGTGCTCGACGGCCTCGGCCATCTGCTGGAGCCGCGCGATCCGGTCGGACAGCAGGGCGTGCTGCCGTCGCAGGTGCTCCTGCGGGTCCGTTCCGGGGTCGTCCAGCAGGGCCGCGACCTCTTCGAGGGGGAAGCCGAGCTCCCGGTAGAACAGGATCCGCTGCAGCCGGTCGAGGTCGGCGTCGTCGTACCGCCGGTGTCCCGCGTGGCTGCGGCCGCTCGGGGAGAGCAGCCCGATCTCGTCGTAGTGGTGCAGGGTGCGCACCGTGGTCCCGGCGAAACCGGCGACCTGGCCCACGGAGTAGCTCATCGCCTTCCGCTCCTCTGGTTGGGTACGCCCTTCACTGTGGTCCCTCACGTGGCGTGAGGTGCAAGTCCGCTCCGCCGGGTCACTTGCTCAGGCCGCGGAAGCGGCCCACCGCCAGCGGGACGAAGACGGCCAGCAGCAGGAGCGGCCAGCCCACGGCCAGCAGGGCGGCGTGGTCGGAGGCCCAGGAGGGCGGCGCCGCCGCCGGGTTGCCGAAGAGGTCGCGCACGGCCGTCGCCGTCGCCGACATCGGGTTCCATTCGACCACGGTGCCCAGCCAGCCGGGCATCGACTCCGGCGTCGCGAAGGCGTTGGAGAGGAAGCCCACCGGCCACACCAGGATCTGCACGGCCTGCACCAGCTCCGGGCGGCCCGCCACCATCCCCAGGTGGATCCCGATCCACAGCATCGCGAAGCGCAGCAGCAGGAGCAGTCCGAAGGCCGCGAGGGCGGCCGCCGCGGAACCGTGCCAGCGCCAGCCGAGGAGCAGGCCGACGCCCGCGAGGACCACGAGGCCCACTGCGGACTGGAGCATGTCCGCGGCGCTGCGTCCGACGAGGACCGCGGACGAGGACATCGGCAGCGACCGGAAGCGGTCGATCACCCCCTTCTCCAGGTCCCGGGTGACCGCCGTCATGGTGGCCTCCAGCCCGAAGGCCATGGTCAGCGCGAGCATGCCGGGCACCAGGAACTCGACGTACTCGCCGTCGATCCCGCGTCCGCCGCCGACCAGGAAGCCGAACATGAGGAGCAGCATCACCGGGAAGACCAGCCCGACGACGACCTGCACCGGCTGGCGCGCCCAGTGCGCCAGCTCCCGCCGGGTCATCGTCCAGGAGTCCGCGACCACCCATGCCGTGCTCATGCGGCCACCTCCGCGGCGTCTTCGCGGCCGGTGAGGTGCAGGAACGCCTCGTCCAGGGTGGGCCGTCGGACCGAGAGGTCGACGGCCTCGATGCGGGCGCCCTCCAGGGCCCGCAGGGTCTGGGCCAGGCCCGCCATCCGGTCCTCCACGGGGAAGCTGAGGGTGAGTGCGCCCTCGTCCACCGCGGGGTCCGGCAGCAGGGCCGCCGCGTCGGCGAGGCGGGCGGCGTCCCGCAGGACGACGACGATCCGGTCCGCCCCGACCAGCGCCTTCAGCTCGTCCGCGGTGCCCTCCCGCGCCACCCGTCCGCCGTCCATGAGCGCGATCCGGTCGGCCAGCTGGTCCGCCTCCTCCAGGTACTGGGTGGTCAGCAGGACGGTCGTGCCGCCGCCGACCAGGGAACGGACCGAGCTCCACACCTCGGCGCGGCCGCGCGGGTCGAGTCCGGTGGTCGGCTCGTCCAGGAAGAGCACCTCGGGGTCAGTGATCAGCGAGGCCGCGAGGTCGAGCCGGCGGCGCATGCCGCCGCTGTACTGCTGCACGGGCCTGCCGCCGGTGCCGGCGAGGCCGAACCGCTCCAGCAGCTCGTCCGCCCGCTGCCCGGCGCGCCGGGCTCCCAGGTGGTGGAGGCGGCCGAACATCTCCAGGTTCTGCCGGCCGCCCAGCTGCTCGTCGAGCGCCGCGTGCTGGCCCAGCAGCCCGATGCGGGCGCGGACGGCCGCCGGGTCCTTGCGGACGTCGTGGCCCGCGACGCGGACGAGGCCCCTGTCGGGCCGCAGCAGGGTGCTCATGATGCGGACGGCCGTGGTCTTGCCCGCCCCGTTGGGGCCGAGCACGGCGTGGACCGTGCCGGGGGCCACCTCCAGGTCGAGCCCGGTCAGCGCGTGCTTGTCCGCGTACCGCTTGTGGACACCTTCGACGAAGATCGCCAACGGGACTCCTCATCCAGCTCAGTAGTCAAACTTGAATAGCGGGCTGCGCCAAGGTAATGCCCGGATACGAGCTAGTCAAACTTGATTAGGCGAAGGGGTTCTCCTGGCCGTCCGCCAGCACTCCCACGAAGGGGTCCCCGCCCTCACCGGCGAAGGAGTACGCGCCGCCCTCGATCCGGCCGATCAGCCCCCGGGTCCACTCCGCCTCGGCGTCCGCGGAGTGGACCCACCGGTGCATGATCTCGCCGATGTGGCCCAGCTGCCCGGGACCGCCCTCCGGCGTGTAGTAGTCCGTCACCGACCCGCGCCAGTCCGCGAGTTTCGCCAGCCGCTCCCGCAGCAGCTCCAGCACCTCGGCCCGCGGCAGGTCGACCATGAACCCGATGGCCGCGGAGAGCAGGTCCGCCTTCTGGTCGTACGCCGCCAGCGCCTCGCGCAGCAGCTTGAAGTACTCCGCGCGGCCGGCGTCCGTCACCTCGTACTCGGTGCGCGGCGGACCGCCCGCCGCGCTCGGCGCCACCTCGTGGGCCAGCAGCACGCCCTGCTTCGCCATCTGCTTGAGCGCGTGGTAGATCGAACCGGGCTTGGTGTTGGACCACTCGTGGGCGCCCCAGTACTCCAGGTCGTTGCGCACCTGGTACCCGTGCGCCCGCCCGTGCTGGCGGACGGCGCCGAGGACGAGAAGCCTGATCGCTGACATGCGGCCAGGCTAGTCGCCGGGCCCTCACCCCATGGCGCGGGTGCCGTCGACGGACTCGCGGATGATGTCCGCGTGGCCCGCGTGCCGGGCGAACTCCTCCACCAGGTGCAGCAGCAGCCAGCGCATCGAGACCTTGGTGTCCGCCGGGAACCACGGCGCCGGGGGCAGCGGGAAGCTGTCGTCGAGGCTGGGGACGGCGGTGATGAAGGCCTCCGTCTCCCGCGCGACCACGTCCCAGAAGGCCAGGACGCCGGGTACGGACTCGCCCTCGACCAGGCGGAAGGCCTCCGCCCAGCTCCCCTCGTCCCGCATGCGCTCGTTCGGCTTCTCCTGGGCCAGCCGAAGCCAGTTGAGCTCGCACTCCGCAGCGTGCTTGAGCAGCCCGGACAGGGACAGCTCGCTGACGCTGGGGCGGCTCGCCGCCTGCTCCTCCGTCAGGCCCTGCGCCGCCTCGCGCAGGGCGGCGCGCTGGGCCTCGACGAAGGCAAGGAGCGTGCCGCGCTCGTCACCGGGGACCTCTGTGGAAACCTGAGCCATGACCGACCGCCTTCTTCCGTGGTTCTTCTCCCTGACAAGAACCACGCTACGGATCAATGCGGTCAGCTTCTGTCCTCATTGCCCTGACGGGGCCGTGTTCTCCTCGTCCGGCCGGATCACCGGCAGGGCGGTCGCCGGCTCGGGCAGCAGCGCCTTGGAGAGGTCCTGCTTGCCCGTCGGGTCGAGCCCGTACATGGCCTCGTAGATCTTGCGCACCGCGGGGCCCGAGGCCCCGGAGCCGGTGCCGCCCTGGGAGATCGTCATCACGATCGCGTAGTCCTCGGTGTACGAGGCGAACCACGAGGTCGTCTGCTTGCCCTGGACCTCGGCGGTGCCGGTCTTGGCGTGCATCGGGATCTGCTTCTGCGGCCAGCCGCCGAACCGCCAGGCGGCGCTGCCGGTGGTGGCCACCGAGGCGAGGGCCCCGTCGATGTCGTCGCGCAGCTCGGCGTCCATCGGCAGCTTGCCCTGCTCCTTCGGCGCGATCTCCTGGACCGAGGTGCCGTCGGCGCTGACGACCGCCTTGCCGACGCTGGGCTGGTGGAGGGTTCCGCCGTTGGCGATGGCCGCGTAGACGGAGGCCATCTGGATCGGCGTCACCAGCGTGTCGCCCTGTCCGATCGAGTAGTTGATGGCGTCGCCCTCGCGCATCTGGTTGCCCTGGCGGCAGTTCTCGTAGGCGATCTTCTCGGCGAAGGTGCCGTTCTTCTTGCCGTCGCGGCACCAGGCGTCCTTGTTCGCCTCGAAGAAGTCCTGCTTCCACTGCCGGTCGGGGACCCGGCCGGGCACCTCGTTGGGCAGGTCGATGCCGGTCCGCTTGCCCAGGCCGAACTCGTGGGCGGTCTTGAGGAACCAGTCGCCCGGGTTCTTCTTGGGGTGGATGCCGCCGTCCTTCTTCCACTCCTGGTCGGCGATGGCGTAGTAGACCGTGTCGCAGGAGACTTCAAGAGCCCGGCCGATGGTGATGTCCCCGTAGCCCTGCGACTCGAAGTTCGTGAAGGTCTGGTTGCCGACCGAGTAGGCGCTGGGGCAGGGGTAGCGGCGGTCGAAGGGGTACCCGGCATTGACCGCGGCGGTCGAGGAGACCACCTTGAAGACCGAGCCCGGCGCCGCCTGGCCCTGGATCGCCCGGTTCAGGAGCGGATAGTTCGACGCCTTGTCGGTGAGGGAGGCGTAGTCCTTGGCGGAGATGCCGCCCACCCAGGCGTTCGGGTCGTAGGTCGGATTCGAGGCCATGGCCACGATGCGGCCCGTCTTGGACTCCATGACGACGACGGCGCCCGAGTCGGCCTCGTAGTTCCGGTGGGTGTTCTTGTCGTACCCCTTGCGGGCCTCGATCATCGCCTCGTTCAGCTCGCGCTCCGCGACCGCCTGCACGCGGGAGTCGATCGAGGTCACGATGTTCGAGCCGGGCTGCGACCGGTCGCTCTCGGCCTGACCGGTGACGCGTCCGAGGTTGTCCACCTCGTAGCGGGTGATGCCCGCCTTGCCGCGCAGCTCCTTGTCGTACGTCCGCTCCAGGCCGGAGCGGCCCACCTGGTCGGAGCGCAGGTAGGGGGAGTCGGACTTCTTGGCCTTGGCGATCTCCTCGTCGGTGACCGGCGAGAGGTAGCCGAGCACCTGGGAGGTGTTGGCGCCGTCGGGCCCCGCGTAGCGCCGCAGGGCGGTCGGTTCCGCGGTGATGCCCGGGAAGTCGGCGGGGTGCTCGCGGATGTGCAGGGCCTGCTCGGTGGTGGCCTCGTCGCTGACCGGGATGGGCTGGTACGGGGACCCGTTCCAGCACGGCTGCGGGGTCTTCGCGTCGCAGAGCCGCACCTTGTCGACGACCTCCTGGGGGTCCATGCCCAGGACCCCGGCGAGGCGGGTGAGGACGGACTTGCCCTTGTCCTTCATGGTGAGCAGCTCGGTGCGGCTCGCGGAGACCACGAGGTGGGTGGCGTTGTCGGCGAGCGGGACCCCGCGCGCGTCCAGGATCGAGCCGCGCACCGCGGGCTGGACCACCTGCTGGACGTGGTTGTTCTTCGCCTCGTCCGTGTATTCCTCGCCGTTTCGTACCTGTAGGTACCAGAGCCGTCCGCCGAGGGTCAGGAGCAGCGAGAAGACGACGACCTGGATGACGACGAGCCGGTTCTGGACCCGAGGGGTCCGGCCGGTCTCCGGTATGTTGCTCAACTTGCTTCTCCCCCGGGCGGCTGCCGCGTACGCCCGCCCGAGTCTAGAACGGCCCGGACCCGGAAAAGGAAGCGCCCGGAACGGGAACCCCCTAGAACGGGAAGCGCGACCGCCCGTGCTGTACGGAGATCCACTTCTGGGTGGTGAAGGCTTCCACCGTGGCCTCGCCGTTCAGCCGGCCCAGGCCCGAGGCCTTCTCGCCACCGAAGGCAGCCAGCGGCTCGTCGCCGATGGTGGAGTCGTTGACGTGGATCATTCCCGTCTCGATCCGCTGGGCGAAGCGGACGCCGCGCTCCACGTCGCGGGTGTGCACGGCCCCGCTGAGCCCGTAGGGGGTGGCGTTGGTCAGCCGTACGGCCTCGTCCTCGCCGTCGAAGACCACCAGCAGGGCCACCGGACCGAAGATCTCCTGGCCCAGCAGCGGGGAGTCCTCGGGAAGGCCGGCCAGGACGGTCGGCTCGACGAGGTTGCCGCGCGTAGAACCCCTCACGAGCGCCTGGGCGCCCTCCTCCACGGCCCGGTCCACGAGCGCGGTCAGCGCGTCGGCCTGGAAGGAGTTGATCAGCGGGCCGATGTGCGTGCTCGCGTCGTGCGGGTCGCCGGTCTTCAGGGCGCGCACGCGGGCGGTGAACTTCTCGGTGAACTCCTCGGCGACCGAGGCGTCGACCAGGATGCGGTTGGCGGCCATGCAGACCTGGCCCTGGTAGACGAAGCGGCTGAAGACGGCCGCGTCCACCGCGTAGTCGAGGTCGGCGTCGTCGAGGACGACCAGGGCGCTGTTGCCGCTGAGCTCCAGGACGGTCCGCTTGAAGTGGCGGGCGGCGACCGCGCCCACGTGGCGGCCGACGCGGTCGGAGCCCGCGAAGGAGATCACCTTGGGGACGGGGTGGGTCAGGAGGGCGTCGCCGATCTCGGCGATGTCGGTGACCAGGACGTTCAGCAGGCCGGCCGGCAGACCCGCGTCCTCGAAGACCTTGGCGATGACGCCGCCGCCGACGACCGGGGCGTTCTGGTTCGGCTTGATCACAACGGCGTTGCCGAGGGCCAGGGCGGGGGCGACGGACTTCAGGGTGACGAGGAGGGGGAAGTTGAAGGGGCTGATCACGGTGACCACGCCGACGGGGAGGCGCTGGACCCGGTTCTCCTTGCCCTCGACGGGCGAGGCCAGGATCCGGCCTTCGGGGCGGACCGCCAGCTGCATGGCCTCGCGGATGAACTCCTGGGCGAGGTGGACCTCGTACTCGGCCTTGGGACGGGTCCCGCCGAGCTCGTCGATCATCGCCTCGATGATCTCCTTCTCGCGCTCCTCGGTGAGGCGCAGGGCGCGTTCCAGGACCGCGCGTCTCACGTACGGGCTGGTGGCGGCCCATGCGCGCTGGGCCCGCTCGGCCGCGCGGTAGGCCTGGTCCACCTGCTCGACGGTGGCCACGGTGATGGCGGCGAGCTTCTCCCCGTTGTAGGGGTTGACGTCGATGATGTCCCACGAACCGGTGCCGGCCAGCCATTCGCCGTCGATGTACTGGTGAGCCAGGTCGGTGAATATGGACATGCCATCCCTTACTGCGAGCGCGCACCCGTGCGCTGCACCGGAGACCGATCGGTCGTCATGCACTGATCAGACGTCATACTACGTGCGAATCAAGACAGTTGGAGCAGTCCCCGCAGAAGATCCCGGGTCCGGTCGGGGTCGGGGCAGTCCGCCTGGAGCCGTTCCATGGCCCGGCCGTACTGCCCCACTTCCTCGTCCTTGTCCAGGTAGAGGGCACTGGTGAGCTGTTCCAGATAGACGATGTCCTGGAGGTCCGACTCGGGGAAGCGCAGCAGGGTGAAGGCTCCGCTCTCGCCCGCGTGGCCGCCGAAGGAGAAGGGCATCACCTGGAGCTGCACGTTGGGCCGCTGCGAGACCTCGATGAGGTGTTCCAGCTGACCCCGCATCACGTCCCGGTCGCCGTAAGGGCGGCGCAGTGCAGCCTCGTCGAGGACGGCGTGGAAGACCGGGGCACTCTCGGAGACGAGGACCTTCTGGCGCTCCAGGCGCAGCGCGACCCGGCGGTCGATCTCGGCCGCGGTGGCGCCGGGCATGCCGCGGCTGACGACGGCGTGGGCGTAGGCCTCGGTCTGCAACAGGCCGTGGACGAACTGGACTTCGTAGATCCGGATCAGTGAGGCGGCGCCCTCAAGGCCGATGTACGTCTGGAACCACCCGGGCAGCACGTCTCCGTAACTGTGCCACCAGCCGGTCGCGTTGGCCTCGCGCACCAGTCCCAGCAGGGACTCGCGCTCGGAGGTGTCCGTGACCCCGTAGAGCGTGAGGAGGTCCTCGACGTCTCTGGCCTTGAAGCTCACCCTTCCCAACTCCAAGCGGCTGATCTTCGATTCGGATGCGCGGATCGAGTAGCCGGCCGCCTCACGGGTGATGCCGCGGGATTCTCGGAGTCGCCTGAGCTGTGAGCCCAGGAGGATGCGGCGCACCACAGAACCGCTGGCTTCTGCGGTCACTAGTACTGCCCTCCCCATCGCAATGGTGTGCGCGTCGCGGGGCCCCCGTACCCCAGGGGCCAGAGTCTGCCACCAAAACGCATCGGCCCGTACTCGTTCTGTAACGGAATCCCGTCTCCGGGAAAAGAAGTCCGTCAGCATGCGTAGGAAGAAATGAGCAAGAACCATCACGGGAGTGGACACGTCAGGCGCGTGCACGTGCATCTGCCCTTGCATCCGGCTCCGGCATTCGGAACGATGGTGCCGCGCACCTGCGTGCTCTTCGCGCCGGAGCCGGACCCACCCCGCAGTTCTCTTTGGCCGGAGCCGCCGCTTCGTCCGCGAATCCCGGGAGTGCCTCGCATGGGGACGAATGGATCGACCATGCTCGAGCCGTTACGGCAGGGGCTTCCCCCGGTCGACCCCACGGCTGTCTCCGGGTCCGCCTCATGCGCTCTGCCCGCCCGGTTCGAGGCGGTGCGGGGCGCCCGCTCTTTCTGCAGGTCGACGCTGTCCCAGTGGGGTCTGGACGACCGTTTCGACGATGTGGCCCTGGTCGTCTCCGAGCTCGTCACCAATGCGCTCCGCCATGCCCTGCCCGAGGACGCGCGGGGGGCGGGCGGGGAGGCGGAGCCGCCGGTGCGGCTGCACCTGATGCGGTGGAGCACCCGGCTGGTGTGCGCGGTGCGCGACCCCAGTGAGGACCGGCCCGGCGGGGCGTTCTCGCCGGAGCGCACGGAGGAGAACTTCGACCTGGAGTCCGGCCGCGGGCTGTTCCTGGTCGACTCGTACAGCGACAGCTGGGGCTGGCACCCGCTCGCGGGCCGGCTGACCGGCAAGGTTGTCTGGGCGCTCTTCCTGCTCCAGGACTGACCGGAGGCCAGAAAGCACCGCACCGGCCGGGAATGATCTCTTGGATCATTCCCGGCCGGTGCACGTGCATGGCTCGATCCGATGCGCTGTTCCGTCAGGCGTTCCGGATGCTCCGTCAGGCGATCAAGTGATCGAACTCGCCGTCCTTGATGCCCAGCAGCATGGCCTCTATCTCGGCAGGCGTGTAGACGAGCGCCGGGCCGTCCGGGTGCCGCGAGTTGCGCACGGCTACGTCGCCCCCCGGCAGTTTGGCGAACTCCACACACGAGCCTTGCGAGTTGCTGTGTCTGCTCTTCTGCCAGGTCAGCCCATACAAGGAAGCGAGTTCTGCAGCTGCCATCCCGTTGTACGCGTGGTCCACAGGAAGCCCCCGATAGTGCAGATGTCAACTGCACCGGATCATAGCTGTGTTCCTAAGCGCCTGCATGGGCAGATGCACGTGCACGCGGGGTGTCCCCCTGATCACGCTCAGGGGCGAAGGGCCTCGGACACCTCGTCCAGCGCACCCAGAATCTGCTCCGCGGCCCCCCGCAGGACACCCGGCCCCAGGGCCTCCCCGTCCGCCAGCAGGGCCCTGACCTCGTCCCACTGCGGCACCCGGCGCTCACGCACTTCCCTGGCCCCCTCCTCGGCCGCGGCGCCCAGTGCCCGCGCGAGCCCGGCGGCCCCCGGGGCCGGGGGCCGGTCCCGCTCCGGGAGGTGCGCCTCCAGGAGCATGGCGGCCCGGGCCAGCGCGCGCAGCGCGTCCCCGGCGTCCTCCGCCGCAGTGTGGGACAGCCCGCGGTGGCGCACCGGTTCCCCCTCGGCCCGGCCGAGTGCGTCCTGCCAGGCGATCCGGGCGTCGCGGGCGGCCAGCAGCGCCTCCCGCACGTCGGCCCGGCGGGCCCCGGCCGGATCGGCGTACTGGCCGAGCACGGCGGCCGCGTACCGCCCGTCGGCGGCGACCAGGTCGGCCAGGCGGGTGCGCAGCCGCGGGGTCTCCCAGGCCGGGTAGACGGCGTACGCGATCATCGCGAGCGCCCCGCCGACCAGGGTGAGGGCGACCCGGTCGGGCACGCTCTGGTCCCAGCGGACCCCGCCCATGCCGAGCAGGAAGACCACGTAGGCGGAGACGCATCCCTGTACGACGGCATACCCGGTGCGCATCAGCAGGTACATCAGGCCCGCGCTGACGACCGCGAGGACGCCCGACAGGTACGTGCCGGGCTGGGCGAGCTGGACGACGGCGGTGGCCACGGCGACGCCGACGAGGGTGCCGGCGAACCGGGCGACGGCCCGGGCGTAGGTCTGCGAGAAGTCCGGGCGCATGATCATGACCGATGCCATCGGGGCCCAGTAGGCGTGCCCGAACGGCAGCGCGTGGCCGATGACGTAACCGGCACAGGCCACGACGGTGAGCCGCACGGCGTGCCGCAGCACCGGTGACCCGGGGTGCAGTTCGGCCCGTACGGACCTCAGGACCAGCGGCACCATCCCCGGCAGGGTGGGCCGCAGCATCGATTCGCCCGGGTCTGCGGTGCGGCCCGACCGGGGCTCGGCCGTCTCCAGTACGTCGTCCAGCAGGGCGGCGAGCCGGCGCGCGGCCCGCAGCGGCGCACCGGTCAGCAGGTCGGCCGTGTCGGGGGACTTGAGGACCGCCAGCTCCGGCGCGGGCAGGCGTACGGGCTGCCCGTGCCGGATCGCCCGCGCGGCGGCGTCCAGCACCGAGGCCGCGGCGGCGAGCACCTCCCGCACACGGTCCCGGCCGGGGCCCTCGGCGGGCGCCCCCACGGCCGGATCGGCGAGCGAGGCCAGCACCGGCCTGATCCGCTCGGCCAGCCCCCGCGCCCCGTGCAGTTCGGCGGGCCGCCGCCGGGCCTGGCGCGGGGTGACGGTGGCGGCGGCCCGGGCCTTCATCAGGGGCTGCGGGTCGAAGGGCGCGAGGTGGTCGTGGCGCAGCCGCCGGGCGTAGTCGGCCTCCGCGGCGAGGGCGTCGGCCAGCGCGTCGCGCTGGGCCCCCCAGCGGCGGACGGGGAACAGTACGACGAGCAGCGCCTGGAGCACCCCGCCCGCGGCGATCATCGCGGCGTGCCCGGCGGCCTGGGCCACGGAGGTGGGCAGGGTGACGGTGACCAGCATGATCGCGACGTTGCTCGCGGCGATGATCCCCGCAGTGGGGCCGGCCGCCCACAGCAGGCCGGCGGCGAAGGTCCACACGGCGAGCAGGGCCAGGAACAGCACCGTGTGGGAGGAGCCCACGAGGTAGCCGACGAAGGTGGACAGGGCCAGGGTCAGGCCGGAGGCGAGGGCGAGGACGGGGCGCGGGCGCCAGCTCTGCTGGAAGGTGGCGATGGCGGCCATGAAGGCGCCGAAGGCGCAGCTGGCCGCCGACCCGGGCCCCAGCAGGGCGAGTCCGCCGAAGAGGGCGAGGGCGAGACCGGCCGTGGCGCGCAGCGCGACGAGGAATTCCGGACGGGTGCGCTCGACCTTCATGCCCGATCGGGCGGTGTCCTTCAGCGCCCGGAGCCAGCTCATGGCGCCGAGCGTAGCCGTTTTCAGGACTTCTTCAGATTTGTCCTGCACCCGCCCGCGGCTGTTCCATAAGCCGGATCATCATCCGAAAGGTGGAACGCCCATGCTCCGCAACGCCGTCCAGCCCTGGCACCTGCTCATCCTGCTGGTCGTCTGCCTGCTGGTCTTCGGCTCGAAGAAGCTGCCCGACATGGCCCGCTCGCTGGGCCGCTCGATGCGCATCCTGAAGTCGGAGACCCGGGCCCTGCGCAGCGAGGACGCCCGCGACACCCCCTAGACCGGCAGGGAGGCGGCCTAGCCCGGCAGGGAGTTGCGGCGGCCGCCCATGTGGGCGCGGTCGGCGGCGGCCGTGCCGTCCTCCCAGCCCGCGTGGTCGGTGGCGCCGCGCAGCCGGGTGGTCGTGGTCCTGGGGAACATCTCCTCGGCCCGGGAGGTGACCGCGACGTCGCGGGCCACCAGGGCGGGCAGGTTGTCGGGGGCCTCGGTGGCCGTGTGCTCGGCCGTCTCGGCGAGCCGGTGCCCCAGGCGGCTGGCGTAGGCCAGCAGGAAGGACTGCCGGAAGGTCTTGGTCCGCTTGCGCCCGCCGGAGCGCTGCGCGGCCTCCGCGCGGGTCATCGCCGCCGTGCCCTGGACGAGCAGCGAGGTGTACAGCAGCTCCACCGCCTCCAGGTCGCTCTCGAAGCCGACCACCGTGGAGAACTCGAAGCCGCTGTTCCACACCGCCCGGCAGCGGTTGGCGGTGGCCACCGCGTCCAGCAGCACCGCCTTCGCCTCCTCGTACGGCGGCTCGACGCCGATCCGGCAGGCCCCCGGCACCCGGGCCGGGCCGCCTCCGCGTACGGCCAGCAGGGCCTCGTCCACGGTGTGCCGGGCCATCAGTTCCTGTGCCTTGGCGCTGAGCGCCTCCGCCTCCTCCGGGAAGGTCGTCGCCTCGGCCTTCGCGAGGAGGGCGCGGATGCGGCCCAGCATGCGCGGCTCGATGTGGGCGTGTTCGAGCGGGTCGGCGGGGTCCCCCGGAAGCGGGCCGACCGGTTCGATCGAGGGCAGCCGGATCAGCAGCCGGAACACCTCCAGGAAGGCGGTGGCCAGCGTGAACCGGTCCGTTCGTTCGCGCTGCGCGAGCCGGTCGGCGTACGCGGTGTCCGCGCCCCACCAGACCTCGGCGTCCGTCCACCGCTCCGGGAGCCGGGCGTAGCGGCGCCCCTCGGCCGCGATCAGGTCCGCGGTGATGCGCAGGTGCCGTTCGGCGCCGGAACCACCGGCGCCGCCCGCCGCGGAGGCCCCGCCCAGGTCCCGGCGGACCAGCCGCAGCACGTCGGCCGGCTGCCAGCCCCGCTCCCAGCCCTGCCGCGCGTACCCGGCCCCGCGGGCCAGCAGCTCCTGCCCCACACCGGCCCACTGCGCGGGCTCGGCGGCGAGGAGCGAGGCCCCGGTGTCCAGCCCGGTGTCGTCCTGGGCGTAGAGGGCGGCGGCGAAGGCTCGGTCGACGGTTTCGGCAAGGTCTCTCACACCCCTCAGCTTGGCATGTCCGCCTTCGCGTCCCATTCCTGGCGGGCGGCCTCGATCTCGGGGCAGTGTGCGAGGGACCAGTCCGCGAGGCCCCGCACCAGCAGCGTCAGGCTGTGGCCGAGGCCGGTCAGCGCGTACTCGACCTGCGGAGGGACCGTCGGGTACACGGTCCGGGTGATCAGCCCGTCCCGCTCCAGGCGTCGGACCGTGAGGGTGAGCATCCGCTGCGAGATCCCGTCGACGGCGCGCTGGAGCTCCCTGAACCGGTGCGTCCCGGCGGCGAGCTGCACGACCACGAGGACCGACCACTTGTCGCCGCCGGTCGTCCCGGCCTTCCCGACCGTACGGAGGACCTCCCATGCTCCTGATCACCGGCACCTCGGGCGCGCTCGGCTCCCTGATCGCGCAGCGGCTCGCGGACCGGCCGGACGTGCGCTTCGGCACCCGCGACCCGGACGGACCCGGGCAGGTCCGGGTCGACTTCGACGATCCGGACTCCCTCGACTTCACCGGAGTGGACACGCTCCTGCTCGTCTCCGCCGGATACGGCGAGGACGACGAGGTCATCGCCCGGCACGGTGCCGCGGTCACCGCCGCCGAACGGGGCGGGGTGGGGCACGTCGTCTACACCAGCCTCTCGGCGGCGGGCGACCACCTGCCGTACGCGCTGGCGCACCGCTGGACCGAGCGCCGCCTGCGCGAGTCCTCCCTGGCCTGGACCGTCCTGCGCAACGGCCTGTACGCGGAACTGCTCGCCGCGCTGGCCGCGCCCGGGCCGGACGGGCTGATCACCGCCCCGCTGGGCGGGGGCAGGCTCGCGGCGGTGGCCCGGGAGGACCTGGCCGAGGTGGCCGTACGGGTCGTGCTCGCGCCGCACGAGCACGCCGGGCAGGTCTACGAGCTGGTGGGCGAGGAACCGCTGGGCGGGGCGGAGCTGGCCGCAGCCACCGGCGCCCGGTACGCGCCGGGCTCGCTGGCCGGGACCCGCGCCGGGCTGTCGGGACCGGGGTCGGTGGGCTACCAGGTCCCGATGCTGGTCACCACGTACTCGGCCGTCGCGGCGGGCTTCCTCGCCGCCCCGGACGCCGGCACCCTGCGGCGTCTCCTGGGCCGCGCCCCCCGCCCCGCCCTCGCCGCCTACCTGGCCGCCCTCCCGGCCTGAACGGGCGGCGCACCGGCGGCCGCCGCCACGGCACGGCCCGGCCCGGCCCGGCACCACGGACCGGTGCCACGGCCCGGCGGAGCGGTGCTGTCAGACCTCGGTGGGACACTCGCACCCATGAGCGACCGCACGCCCCGGTGGGCCCTCGCCGAGGACGGCGACGGCCGCTGGCACGCCGCGCCCGTGGACCCCGCGGACGGGGTGCGCACGCTCGCGCGCGACCCCGCCGAGGCGGTGCGCGCCGCCCCCGCCGGAGCCCGGTGGGTGTGGCGGTCCACCGCCGCCGTGTACCCGCGGCTGCTGGCCGCCGGGGTGCGGATCGAGCGGTGCCACGACATCGAGGACGCCGAGCTGCTGCTCCTCGCCCACGAGGGCCGCTCCGGGGAGCCCCGGTCCGCCGCGGCCGCGTGGGCGCGGCTCAACGGGGACCCCGTACCGCCCGATCCGCCGCAGCGGGCGGCCTCGCCCGGCACCCAGTCCTCGCTGTTCGACCCGCAGCCCGCCCCGGTCCCGCTGGACGCGCTGCTCGCGGTCCACGCCGCCCAGACGCGCCGGATCGACGCCACCGCCCACCCCGACCGGATGCGGCTGCTCATGGCCGCGGAGTCCGCGGCCTTCCTGGTGGCCGCGGAGATGAACCGTGCGGGCCTGCCCTGGCGGGCCGACGTGCACCGCGCCCTGCTGACCGAACTGCTCGGCGAGCGCTACGCCGGGGGCGGGGAGCCGCGCAGGCTGGCCGAGCTCGCGGACCGGATCTCGGCCGCGTTCGGGCGCCGGGTGCGGCCCGACCTGCCCGCCGATGTCGTCAAGGCCTTCGCCGAGGCGGGGATCAAGCTCAGGTCCACCCGGCGCTGGGAGATCCAGGAGCTCGACCACCCCGCCGTCGAGCCCCTGATCGAGTACAAGAAGCTCTACCGCATCTACACCGCCCACGGCTGGAGCTGGCTCGCCGACTGGGTCCACGAGGGCCGGTTCCGCCCGGAGTTCATCCCCGGCGGCACCCTCACCGGCCGCTGGGTCACCAACGGCGGCGGGGCCCTGCAGATCCCCAAGGTGATCCGCCGGGCCGTCGTCGCCGATCCGGGCTGGCGGCTCGTCGTCGCCGACGCCGACCAGATGGAGCCCCGCGTGCTCGCCGCGATCTCCCGCGACCCGGCCTTCATGGAGGTGGCCGGGCGGCCCGGGGACCTCTACACCGCCGTCTCCCGCGAGGGCTTCTCCGGCGACCGGGAGAAGGCCAAGATCGCCGTGCTCGGCGCCGTCTACGGCCAGACCTCCGGGGACGGCCTGAAGAACCTCGCCGCGCTGCGCCGCCGCTTCCCCCGCGCCGTCGCGTACGTGGACGAGGCGGCCAGGGCCGGGGAGGAGGGGCGGCTCGTACGGACCTGGCTGGGGCGCACCTGCCCGCCGCCGGCCCGGGCCGGCGGCGAGGACGAGGACGGGGGCGAGGCCGGTGTCCCGCAGGACCGGGACGAGGCCTGGACGCCGGGCTACGCCTCGACCGACACCCGGGCCCGCGGCCGGTTCACCCGCAACTTCGTCGTCCAGGGGAGCGCCGCCGACTGGACGCTGCTGCTGCTCGCCGCCCTGCGTCAGGCCACCGCCGGAATGCGGGCCGAGCTGGTCTTCTTCCAGCACGACGAGGTGATCGTGCACTGCCCCGCCGAGGAGGCCGAGGCCGTCGCCGAGGCGATCCGCGCCGCCGGTGACCGGGCCGGCCGGATCGCCTTCGGCGACACCCCGGTCCGGTTCCCGTTCAGCACGGCGGTCGTGGAGTGCTACGCGGACGCGAAATAAACACATGACTGTGGCTCAGCGGCCCATCTTGTCCTTCCAGCGCGGGCTCAGGGCGATCTCCTTGAGCTGCTGCACGGTCAGCACCGGCGCCGTACGCGTCGCCGGGCCGCCCCGCTCCAGGGAGTTGTAGCCCGTCACCGTGATGCGTACGCCGTTGGACCGCACGGTGTCGATGCGCCAGGCGACCACGCCCTTGGCGTCGGCGGGCCCCTGGGTCACCTTCGCCATGACCCCGTTCGGCTCGGAGGTGGTCCCGGAGGCGAATTCGCTGCCGGGGGATTCGCCCGGGCCGTACTGCCGGATCCGCAGCTCGATCCGGGAGGCGCCCTTGCCGTCGTCGAGCACGACGTGGGCGTCGCCGCCCTCGCCGCCCGAGTCCGCGGTCGGGACCCCGTACTTGCGCACCAGGATCTCCAGCCCGGACTTGGCGTCGAAACCGGGCTCCGGGGTCCCGGGCTGGTTCTCCGTCGGGGCGGGCGGCAGGTCGTCCAGGGCGGGGCGCCACTTCTCGGAGGTGACGAGCGCCTTCATCCGGTCCATGCTCAGCGGCGGGTCGGTCCTGCTGACCTGCGCGCCCTTCTCGGCCGGTGCGTTCCATTCGGACGCGTCCACGAGGAAGCCGTGCGGGGTCGCCAGCGTGGCCCGCCAGGCCTTGGTGGGCTCCCGGCGGTCGGGGTACTCGTAGCCCTGGATGAGCAGCAGCCGGGAACCGTCCGCGAGGACCTCGGACGTGCAGCCGTCGTGGTCCACCTGCTTGCCGTCGGGGCACTTCGTCATCTCGGTGGCCATCTGGCCGGCGGGGTCGATCCGGGTGAGGCTGACCCCGATGGCCGCCTTCCCCTTGCCGTCGTCGAAGACCCCGCCGACGTGCGGGCCGCGTTCGTCGCCGGTTCCGCGCGCCTCGACGGTCGTCAGCCGGCCGCCCGGCGTCAGCTCCTTGAGGACGGCGATCAGCTGCTCGGCGGTGACGGCCCCGGTCCCGACACGGGACGCCCCACCGCCCGGCTGCGCCGTCGACAGGCCGGACGGGGCCGCCACTTCGGCCCGTCCGGAGCCGCCGAGCAGCCCCGTGGTCCAGGCACCGGCCGTACCGATCACGGCCAGGGCGAGCACCGATCCGCCGATCACAGAGGCCCGGCGGCGGGCCACCAGCCGGCGCCCGCGCCGTTCGCCCGCGTCCACGAGGGCGTGCCGGTCGGCCGTGAAACCGTCCCCCGCACGCCGGAGGGCTTCGCCGAGTTCATCTTCAAAGGGCATGGGGAACCAGACCTTCCGTTCAGAGGTGAGGAGAGGGACCGGGCAACACGGCGGAAGCGGAGGACCGGGAACAGGCGCAGAGGAGCGCAGGGGCGCGGAGCGGCGCGGAGGGCTGACTCACAGCTCCGCGAACTCGGCGAGGCTCCCGCCGAGTTGTTCGCGCAGCCGGGCGAGCGCCCGCGACGTGCGGGTACGGACCGCCGCCGAGCTGACGTTCATCGCGTCGGCGGTCTCCTCGACGCTGCGGTCCTCCCAGTAGCGCAGCACCAGCACCGCACGGTCCTTCGGCGCCAGCCGCCCCAACGCCTCGATCAGCGTCAGGCGCAGCGCCGGATCGGCGCCGCCGGCCGCCGCGCCCGTGTCGGGGAACTCCCCGACCGGGCGCTCCCCCGCGGACCGGCGGCGCTGGTGGGTGAGGAAGGCGCGTACGAGCACCGTCTGCGCGTACGCCGCCGGATTGTCGATGCGCGATATCCGGCCCCAGACGAGGTACATCCGGCCCAGGGTCTCCTGCACCAGGTCCTCCGCGAGGTGGGTGTCCCCGCTCGCCAACAGGCAGGCCGACCGGTACAGGTGCCCCGACCGTCCCGCCGCGAACTCCCGGTACCCGTCTCTGCGACCCTGCCGCATCTGCTCCCCCTCGCGTCCGTCTCACCCCATTGACGCGACGGCTGCACGGGAATGTTTCACCCGTCCGACGAAGCTGCTCAGCCCAGTTCGTGGAAGTACAGGTGGAACCCTTCGCGGACGAAGCCCTCCGCCTCGTACAGGCCCTGCGCGATCTCGTTGTCGTACGCCGTCTCCAGCTGTACGCCGGCCACTCCGGCCGCCCGGGCCCGGTCCAGCACCTCGCGCAGCAGCGCCCGGCCCGCGCCGGTGCGGCGGCCGGCAGGGGCCACGTACAGGTCGCCCAGGACCCAGATCGGCCGCATCGAGAGGGAGGAGAAGGTGCGGTAGACCTGCGCGAAGCCGACGGTTCCCGCCTCCGGGACGTCGGCGAGCAGGACCAGGGACTCGTCCTTCGCGATCCGCTCCGCGAGGAAGGCGCGCGGACGGTCCGGGTCCGGGGCGA
Organism: Streptomyces xanthophaeus; assembly: GCF_000725805.1. GTDB lineage: Bacteria > Actinomycetota > Actinomycetes > Streptomycetales > Streptomycetaceae > Streptomyces > Streptomyces xanthophaeus. The sequence goes on from NZ_JOFT01000009.1 coordinate 82,150, forward strand.
CGTCCACGCCGTAGAAGCCGAGGTAGCCGGTGAACAGCCCGGCCGCCGTCTCGACGTCCGCCTCGCCTGCGACGCGCACCACGACCCCGGGGGAGCCGGGGTCCGCCGCCGTACCCGCGTCCTGCGCTGCCGTCCGACCGTTCATGCGTCTCTCCTCGTGTCCGCCCGTGGGGGCCGGGACCATTGTGCGGTCCGGGGGCGGGGGCGGGGAGGATCGGGGCCGACAGGAGCGGGGCCGGGGGTCAGTGGCTGCCGGTGACGGGCTGGGCGGGCAGCCGGAAGATGTGGTCCGGGCTCACGATCTTGGTGATCGCCTCGCCGAACAACGAGCTGGGCTCGGCGCCCTTGTAGGCGATGTCGGTGTTGAGCAGGACCACCATCGTGGCCTGCGAGCCGGGCAGGTACACGGTCAGCGACTGGTAGCCGGGCAGCGAGCCGTTGTGCCCGATCCAGCCGTCGACGTCGAAGATGCCGAGGCCGTAGCCGGTGTCGGGGAGATCGCCGGCCGGGGTGGTCTTCAGCCGCTGGGCCTGGGTGGCCGGGGTCAGGAGCTCGCCGGTGGCGAGGACCTTCGCCCAGGTCCTCAGGTCGGCGAGGTCGGAGATCATCGCGCCTGCGGCCCAGCCCCAGGACGGGTTCCAGTCGGTGGCGTCCTCGGTCTTCCCGGTGGCGGTCTGGTTCGTGTAGCCGTGCGCGTGCGGGCTGGGGAACTCCGCGCCTAGGGGGAAGACGGTGTTGCGCAGCCCGGCGGGTTTGACGACCTCCCGGCCGATGAATTCGGCCAGCGGCACGCCGCTCACCTTCTCCACGACGAGGCCGAGCAGGATCAGGTTGGTGTTGCAGTACTCGAACTGCGCGCCGGGCGCGAAGTTCACCGGGTGCTTGAACGAGTAACCGAGCAGTTGCTGCGGAGTGAACTGGCGGCGGGGGTCGCTGGTCAGCGCCTTGAAGAAGTCCTCGTCCTGGGAGTAGTTGAACAGCCCGCTGCGCATCCCGGCGAGCTCGCGCAGGGTGATCTTGTCCCCGTTGGGGACTCCGGCGACGTACGTGCCGATCGTGTCGTCCAGGCCCAGCTTGCCGTCGTCGACGAGCTCCAGCACGGCCGTCACGGTGAAGGTCTTCGTCTCGCTGCCGATCCGCATGAACAGGTCGGGCTCCATGCGGGCGCCGGTCGCCACGTCCGCCACGCCGAAGCTGCGCTCGTACTCGCCCCGGCCCGGCGCCGACACGGACACCATCACCCCGGGCACCTTCGCCTCGGTCATGACCTTCTGCACGGCCGCGTCCAACTGCCGTGCCACCTCGGGCGTCAGCCGCGCGAACTCCCCGTCGCCCGGCGTCGGCGTCACCTTCGGTGCCGCGACGGCCACGTTGAGTGCCCCTTCCCCGGCGGGGGCCCCGGGCGCGACGCCGCCCAGCGGCACCATCACCAGCCCCGCGACGACCGCCCCCACCGCCGCCCTGCGCAAGCGTGTCGACATGGCCGGCCTCCTACCGCGTCACACCGCCGGAACCTCATCCCAACGTAGCCCCACCCCCACCCCCCAGCGACCGCAAGGCCCGTACCCCTCCAGGCCCGCCCCTGGCCGGGACGCCCGCGGATTGTGGTTACGGGCAGTCAGCATGCCAATCCGTTGATCACTCTTCGTAGTGGACCGGCGTCCGGCACAGCACCCCGCACCGACGAGCAGGAGTTCCGGTCATCGGACAGCAGACACACTCCGCCGGAAAGGGTCACCCATGGGCAAGCTCCGCCCAGCCAGGATCATCACCGCTCTCGCCGCGACGGCCGGTCTGAGCGTCTTATCGCCCCCGCAGGCGCATGCCACCGCCATCGGCTCGACGCCCGTGGCCACCTTCGACTACCAGGTCGGAGGCGTCACGATGAAGGTCCCGACGGGCTGCATGTTCACTCATGTCATCCGGGGCGGAGGCAAGACCATCACCTACCAGAACGCAGGCGTGGACTGCGGATTCGTCGGAGCGCTCAACGCCGGCTTCTGCAACTGGCGCATCGACTTCACCTATGCGGACACCGACAACAAGACCTACCGCACCTCCCGCGGCAAGACGCACACCGAGTGCAAGATCAACCCGATGCGGGACAACGCCCCGCAGAAGCTGCCCCGTTACGGCAAGGCCTGCGCCCACATCCACGTGAACGGTGTCCGCCGGGCCGCCCAGTGCCACCACATCACGAAGTGAGCCGCGCATGAGCACCGAGCCCGCTCCCCGAGACCCCGTCCGCCAGGCCCGGATCCGTCGCGCAGGCCTCGCCGCCTTCCTCCTCGGCGCCGCCGCCTCGTTCGCCTTCTTCGCCTTCTTCCCCGGGCTCCCGCACGTCATCGACTGGGGCGCGATCCTCGTGTCCCTCGGCGTCGGCGCCCTCGCACGCTGGGCCTGCCGGAGCCACCTCGCACGCCGCCGGGCCCACTCGGGCTGACCGTGCGGCCCGCGGGCCGCGATGCAGTCGGGAGGGCCCAGGTCACCGGACCGGGGTCCTCTTCTGCGCGCCCCGCCCCGCACGAAGCCCCCCCCCAACCCCGCCCCGAGGACAGGTTCTCCGTGCGGGGTGGAACCCGCCCCTGGGCGGGGGTGTCCGGGGGCGGCGGTCCCTAGCGTTCAGGGGGTCAAGATCAGTACGGATCGGCAGGGCGCGAGCCCCGTCGTCCATGCACGAAAGGTGTGAGCCACATGGCGAACCCGAACGTCGGCATCCTCGAAGAGATCACCGACCAGAACCTCGACGCCGTCAGCGCCGCCGGTCAGGGCTGGGGCACGGTCATGTCCTCCCTGAGCTGCTACGGCGCCAGCTACGTCCTGGGGAACAACGGCAACTTCTGCACTGCCACCGCTGAGTGCCAGAACAACTGCAAGTGACCGAAATGGCGCCGGGACCAACCTCCCGGCGTCACCTCATCTCCCCGCCCTGGACCCAGCATTCATGAAGAATCACGACGATTCACACGGCACGCCCGACGCAGTCTCCGACGCGCTGCGGACGTACCTTCCGGAGCTGACCTCCCCCGAGCTCATGGAGCGCGTCGCCGACCGGCTGCGCGACGCCCATGCCGCTGACGGCGCCCAGGGCGAGAAGCGGCGGCCCGGTCGCCCCGCCGACTACGACCCGGCCCTCGACTCGGCCGGCCTGTTCCACGACTACTTCACGCACTTCGTACGGCCCTGGGCGGACCTCGTCCGCGAAGCCGTCGAGGCGTCCCCCGTCCTGGCGGCCACGAACACCGTCGTCGACGACTTCGTCGTCAACCAGACGGGCCTCGCCTCGCGGCTGATGATCCGGACCCTGGTCGAGGAGCTCCACGAGCGCCGCGCCGCCGGCCTCCTCGACGGCTCCACCCCGCAGGAGCGGTACGCCGCCTTCCGCCGCTGGACCAACAGCGACGCCGGACACGACGCCCTGCTCGCCGCCTACCCGCACCTCTTCCACCTGGTCGACTGCCGGGTGGAGGCCTCCGCACGGTACGTCCTCGGCCTGCTCGGCGAAGTCGCCGCCCACCACACCCGGTTGAGCGCACTGCTGCCCGGCGGCGGCCCCGCGCCCGAGGTCGAGCGGTTCTCCCTCGGCGAGGGCGACACCCACAACGGCGGCAAGTCCGTCGCGCAGGTCGTCTTCACCGACGGCAGCCGCGTCCTCTACAAGCCGCACCCCATCGACGCCGAGGCGGGCTACAGCTCCTTCGTCTCCTGGATGAACGAGCGGCTCGGCACCGACCTGCCGACCGTCGCCGTCGTCCCCACCGCGCACGGCGGCTTCGTCGAGTTCATCCCGACGCAGGAGTACGACGGGGAGCAGAAGGACTACTTCGCCCGCATCGGCACCGTCGCGGGCATCCTCTTCCTGCTCAAGGCCACCGACATCCACTTCGAGAACGTGGTGTCCTGCGCCGCCGGGCCGGTCGTCATCGACACCGAGACCCTGCTGTCGCCGCGGCTGCGCGCCCCCGAGGCGTACGACGACGGCGCCGCCTCCTCCCTCGGTGCGCTCGCGCTCCGCGAGTCGATCATCGGCTCGGGTCTGCTGCCGCTCGTCGTCCGCGCCGGGGACGACGACCACGGCATGGACATCGGCGCGATCGGCTACGACACCGGCCAGCGCGCCCCGTACAAGTCGCTCAGCCTCCAGAACGGCGGCCGCGACGACATGTTCATCGGCATGGTCACCACGGAGACCACCGCGGCCAACGCCAACCTCGCGGTGCAGCGCGCCACCCAGCTGGCGGTGACCGCCCAGCGCGACGTCATCAAGGCCGAGTTCCGCCGGGTGCTGGAGTACGCGGCGGCCCGCCCGGACGAGGTCATGGGCGCCGTCGAGGAGTTCCTCGGCGACGTGGAGTTCCGGCACGTCAACCAGGCCACGATCTTCTACACTCAGCTGCTGCGGATGGCGACCCACCCGAGCGCCATGGCCGACCCGCTGGTCCGGGCCGCCGTGCTGAACCGCGTCGTGCTGCGCACCGACGACTGCCCCGACATCGCCGACGAGGAAGTCCGGCAGATGGCCGAGGGGGACGTCCCCTACTTCTCCTACTCGGCACGGGGGTGCGCCCTGTACGCCCACGGCCGGGTGGTCCGGGCGGACGCGCTGGCCGAGCCGCCGCTGGAGACCGTACGGGCCCGGATCCACGGCCTCGACGAGGACGTCATCGCCCGCGAACTGCGGCTGATCGACTACTCCTTCGTCAACAAGCTGCCCACCGAGCGGGAGAAGACCGGCTTCGTGCCCGTCCGCCCCGCCGGCCGGCCCGCCCGGACCGTCGACCGGGCCCGGCTCGTACGGGAGGCCGAGCGGATCGGCGACCGGCTGCTGGCGACCCTCGTCCGCAGCACCGACCCCCGCCACCCCGCCACCTGGATCGCCCCGCAGGTCACCACCGACTCGCAGAGCCAGTGGAGCCCCGGCACCCTCGGCTACGACCTGTACGGCGGCAGCCCCGGCCCCGCCCTCGTCCTGGCCGGCCTGGCGCGCGAGACCGGACGGCGTGACTTCGCCGACGGCGCCCGCCGGGTCCTGGACCCGGTCGAGGAGCAGCTGCGCGGGGGGCTCCTCGCCGAACAGGGCGTCTCCGTCGGCGGCATGACCGGCATGGCCGGCACCGCGTACGCCGTCGCCGTGGCCCGCGAGCTCCTGGACGAACCCGACGGCGCCCGCCTGGGCGAGCTGGCCCGGGAACTCGCCCGCTGCTCCGGGGCCGAGGTCGGCACCGACTACCTCAGCGGGATGGCCGGCGCCCTGACCGTCTGCCTGTCCCTCTTCGACCGCACGACGGACCCGGCGCAGCAGGCGGCCGTCGGCCAGGCCGTACGGACCGTGGCCGCCGCCCAGGTACGGGCGCTCGGCGGCCCCGGCCTCGGCCTGGACGACGCCTCCGGCGCCCGCGTGACCCCGTACACCGGCTACGCGCACGGCGCGATGGGCATCGGTCCCGTACTGGTCGGCTACGGCACCCGGTTCGCCGATCCCCAGGTGCGCGAGCTGGGCCTGCGGATCGTCGGCGCGGTGCTCGACGCGTACGACGCGAGCGACCGCGACTGGCCGCGCGTGTGGGGCGAGCCGGAGCGCTCGTACGGCTGGTGCCACGGCGCGCCCGGGATGCTGCTCGGCGCCCTCACCGTCGCCGACCACGCGCCCGGCGCGGTGCCCGCGGACGTCATGGCCCGGCTCGCGGAGCTCACCCTGAGCCGCGGCTTCGGCAACAACCCGACGTACTGCCACGGCGACCTCGCCAGCGCGGAGGTCGTGGCCCTCGGCGAGCGCAAGCTCCCCGGACTGTTCGGCGAAGGCGTCGACGACCTGTACCCGCGCCTGTTCGGCGAGGTCGTCGAGCGGTACGAGCAGCGGTCCGACACCAAGTACGCGTACTCCAACAGCCTCATGGTCGGTGAAGCCGGACTCGCCTGGTCCGTCCTCCACCACCTGGACCCGGAGGTCTACCCCTCCCTCCTGCGCTTCTCGTAGCGCACCCCGATCGAGGCTCGTCCGAGCCTTGCCAAGAAGAGCACCACCGAAGGAAAGGAACCGTCATGGGCAACATCGCCATGAACGACGCCACCGGTTACGTCTCCGCCGACGAGCTGATCGAGCTCGCCGACGCCCCGGACGCGCTGGCGGCGGGCTTCACGCCCACCATCATCCCGGCCACCGCCATCTCCACCGTCATCGTCGGCGGCAGCGCCGCGCTGCAGGGCGGCTGCCCGACGAGCGGTTGCACCAAGCGCTGCTGACCGGCTGATCCGGCACGGTACGGGCGCCCCGGAACTGGTACTTCCGGGGCGCCCGCCCACCCTCAGCATCCCACCACCCACCCCGACCCGAGAGCAGACCGTGTACCTGAGCGACGCATCCCTCGAAGAGCTGGTGAAGCGCATCACCGAGGAGCGGGCCGACGTATTCGGCGCCTTCTACACCCCGTACCTGAGGGACTGCGCGCAGCACATCGCCAGGTTTGCGCAGGACACCGCCGCGCAGGACGCCGCCGCTGAGGGCGGGGCCGCCCCGCACGACGCCGTCGACATCGAGGCCGTCGCCGAGTCCGTGCTGCGTTCGCTCATGGGGCGCTGCATCGAGACCGGGGTCCGGACCCTGATCGCCTCCTTCCACGCGGAAGGCGGCGGCTACGAGGCGTTCCACGCCCGGGTCGCAGGGGAGCAGGGCCGCGGCGAGGTGCTCGCCCGCTTCCCCGAACTGGACCGGCTCCTGAAGCTGGTCACCGCCCGCGCGGCACGGACCGCCACCGAGGTCCTGAGCGCCGCCGCCGCGGACCGGCCGGAGCTGACGCGCCTCCTGGGGATGCGCGGACGCATCGACTCCGTCACCCCCGGCCTCGGCGACTCCCACCGTGGCGGCCGCACCGTCTGCCTGGTGACCTGGGACGACGGCACCCGCGCCGTGTACAAGCCGCAGCAGGACAACTGCCAGCAGCTGCTCTCCACGCTGCGTGCGATGCTCGACGCGGACGGGGAGTTCTTCGGCCCGCTGCACCCGCGGTCGATCGTCCGGCCCACGCACGTGTGGCAGGAGTTCATCGAGCGGACGGACCTCGACGACACCGCCGCGGGCGGCGCGTACTTCCGCCGTTTCGGCCGGGCCGCCGCGCTGCTCAGCATGATCGGCGCGACCGATCTGCACCACGAGAACATCATCGCCGTGCCCGGCGGGCCCGTGGTCATCGACACCGAGACCCTCGTCTCCCTGCCCAACGGCATACCGGAGAACGGCGCCTCCGCGCAGGTCTCGCTCAATCTGGACGTCGAGCACTCGGTGCTCAACACCCTTCTCTTCCCGGCCCGTTACGCGGGCGCGAAGCTGGACGTCGACATCTCGGGGATCGGCTGCGTGCAGGCGGGGACCTCCGAGCAGCTGCAGTCCTACATGATCGTGGACGCGGGCACGGACGACATCCGCTTCGACCGCAGCCCCGTCGTCGTGGAGCACGGCTCCAACATGGCCACGGTCGCCGGCGAGCCCCTGGACCCCCGCAACTGGGTGGACGACATCACCGCCGGGTACTCGGAGGCCCGCGCCCTGCTGGAGACCCACCGGGAGCCCATCGAAGCCGCCGTGCGGGACTCCCACGACTGGGCGGTCCGCCAGGTCGTCCGCCCCACGTACGTGTACGCGCGCTTCCTGGAGGCCTCGACCCACCCCGTGCACCTGGAGAGCTCCGCGGCCCGGGCCGAGCTCCTCGGCAATCTGCCCAAGCAGTACCGGGGCGCCGCCACGGACTCGGCGGACGCCGTGCACCGGGAGGAGGTGGCCGCCCTGCTCGACCTGGACGTGCCCTTCTTCACGGTGGACTGCGACTCCGGCCTGCTGCGGGGTAACGGCGCTTTCGGCGCCGAGGAGATGCGCACCACCTCGGGCACCACGCCCCGCCAGTCCGCGCTCGCCGCGGTCCGCTCCTTCTTCGCCCGCCCGCCGGAGCGCGATCTGACCTACGTGCGCTACGCGCTGGCCGGCTCCGCGGACGACGTCTGGGACGTCCGCCGCACCTCCCACCGCACGGCGTTCCCCGATCTGGCCGACGCCGGAGCCTTCCACCGCTCGCTCCGCGACCTCGTCGTCGGCGAGGCGTCCGCGCCGACCTGGCTGCTGCCGCGCCTGCAGGGCGACGGGCTGCGGCTGGGCGGCGTCAACGCCCCGCTCTACGACGGCGGCGGCCTGCTCCTGCACCTCGCGCAGGTGGAGGCACTGACCGGGGTCTCCCCGCTCGGTGTGGACATGGAGGCCGCCTCCCGGGCGGCGATGCATCCCGTGATCGCACCGGACGGGACCCCGCTGTCGATGTCCCCGTTCACCGGGATCCTGTCCGACCTGGTCACGGACTGGGAGATCCGCCGGATCCGCACGCCCGCAGCTCCGTTCGTCGCCGGCCCCGCACCCCGTCCCGTACCGCAGCCGCTCGACGTGGACGCCCTCACGGCGGCCGACTTCGACTACCTCAACGGATACGGCGGCCACCTCGTCCACCTCGCCGCCCACCTGGAGCACGGCGCCCCCGAGCTGACGGGCGTGGCCCCCGAGCTGCTGCTGCGGCGGCTGGTCGCGGTGGACGGCGACCCCGAAAGCCACTCCGGCGAACTGGGCCTGTCCCACGGCCGGTTCGGGCGGATCGCCGCCATGAGCGCCATGGTCGCCAAGGGACTCGACGGCGGCAGCGGAGCCCGCGGGCACCTGGAGCGGTTCGCCGACGCCTACCTGCGCCAGCGCTGGCAGGACGACAGCCTGCGCGACCGGGCGAGCGGGAGCGGCTGGTGCAAGGGGTACGCGGGCGTGGCCCTTGCGGCCGGTGAGCTCCTCACCGCGCTCGGCGAGCCGGCCTCCCGGATCCGCGGCGCCCTCGCCCCCGAGGTGGAGCGGGTCGTCGGCGGGGACCTCGGCGACGACATCAGCTTCTGCCACGGCGCGGCCGGCCGTATCGCCGTCCTGTGCACGCTGGCCGACCGCTTCGCGTGGCCGGAGCTGCGCGACGAGGCGGCCGCCCTCCACACCGCCTTCCTCGGCCGCCACGCGGACGGCGGCTGGACCTGCGGCATCGGCACCGAGCCGCACCTGCCCTCCTTCTTCCTCGGCCTGTCCGGCTGGCACCACGCCCGCCTGATGCTGGACCACCCCGGAGCCACCCTTCCCGTCAGTCTCGGAGGCCGCTGATGGCCATGCGCACCCGCAGGGCCCGCAGGGTCCGGGAGGTCCAGCAGTTCGCCCAGTCCGAATGCGGCCTGTGCTGCATCGCGATGGTGCTGTCCGCACACGGTTCGCGCGACTCGGTCGCCGCGCTGCGGCGCGAGCACGAGGTGGGCCGTGACGGGCTCACGATCAAGGAGATCGCGACGATCCTGCGCGGCCGCGGCTTCCAGGTCCGGGCCTTCAAGGCCGGTGCGAACCGCCTCGGCCAGCTGGCCATGCCGCTGATCGCGTACTGGGACGACAGCCACGTCGTGGTCGTGGAGGAGGTCACCGACCGCCACGTCGTCGTCGTCGACCCCGGCAACGGGCGGCGCAAGTACGAGATCGCGGAATTCGAGGAGCACTACTCGGGTCTCGCCCTGGAGGCGACGCCCACCGCCGACCACCAGCCGGTGCGCCACCGCGAACCCAGCGTGTGGCGGGAGTTCCTGCGCTCGCTGAGCGGGGCCCGGCGGCCACTGGTCCAGGCGTTCTTGATGTCGCTGCTGCTCTACTCGTTCACGATCTTCATGCCGATCGCGACGCAGTACGCGGTCAACGACTACGCGGGCTATCTGGAGAAGGCTCCGATCGCGCTGGTCCTCGTGGCCTTCACGGTCCCGATGGCGGTCTTCTTCGTCCTGTCCCTGCTGCGGACGGTGTGCCTGGCCGCGGTGATCCGCGGCCTGGGCGAAGCGATGATGGGCAGGACGTTCAAGAGGCTGCTCGACCTGCCGTACAAGTACTTCGCCAACCGGTCCCAGGGCGAGCTGTACTACCGGCTGTCCAGCATCGCGTCCGTACGGGACATGATCTCCAGCCAGATGTCGGTCGTGCTCCTCGACCTGGGCAGCCTGATCGCGATCTTCAGCTACATGTTCTACCGCTCGTTCACACTGGGCGCGGCAGCCTTCTCCGTCTTCCTGGTCATGCTCGTGGTCGCCGTCTCCACCTACCGTCCGATCCGGCGCATCACCGAGCGGGAGATCAGCGAGACCGCCAAGTCCTCGTCCATCCAGATGGAGGCGCTGTCGTCCATCGAGACCCTGAAGGTCTCCGGGATGACGGACACCTTCTTCCAGGACTGGAAGAAGGTGTACTCGGCGGGCATGGAGCAGACCCAGCGCCGGATCGTCCTCCAGGGCGCGGCGAGCAGCGGCTACTCCGTGTTCCAGGTGTTCGGGCCGCTGCTGGTCCTCGCCGTGGGGCTGTGGCTGGTCCTGCACGGCAAGCTGGACCTCGGCTCCGCGGTGGCCGCGCAGACGCTCACGGCCACCAGCCTGGGCATGGTGATGTCGCTCTCCGGCGCCTTCACCCAGCTGATCACGGCGAACGCGCAGGTCGCCCGGGTCGGCGACATCCTGCACCAGCCGGAGTCCAAGGGCGCCTTCGGCGACCGGCCGGCCGTGATGCGGGGCGCGGTCTCGCTGCGGAAGGTGACGTTCTCCTACCCGGGTGCCCAGTCGCCCGCGCTCAAGGACATCTCCTTCGACGTCAGGCCCGGCGAACGGGTCGCGATCGTCGGGAGTTCGGGCTCCGGCAAGAGCACGCTCGGCAAGCTCCTCATGGGGCTCTACCCGCTCGGGTCCGGCGACGTGGCCTACGACGGCGTGTCCCTCGGCGAGATCGATGCCGAGACGTTCTACCGGGGCGCCGCGTACGTCCCGCAGGACATCGTGCTGAGCAACCGCAGCATCGCGGAGAACATCCGCTTCGGCGTCCCCGACGCCTCCATGGAGGCCGTGGCCGAGGCCGCCCACCAGGCCCACGTCCACGAGGACATCGCGGCGATGCCGCTCGGATACCACACACCGGTGCGGGAGATGGGCGGCAGCCTCTCCGGCGGCCAGCGCCAGCGCATCGCCCTGGCCCGGGCCCTGGTCCGCCGTCCGCGGGTGCTCGTCCTCGACGAGGCGACGAGCGCACTGGACACCGTCACCGAGTCCAGGATCGCCGCCGCGCTGGACCGCCTGGAATGCACCCGGATCGTCATCGCCCACCGGCTCTCGACGATCGTCAACGCGGACCTCGTGGTCGTCCTGGAGCACGGCCGGGTCGTCCAGACCGGACGCCACGGGGAACTGATGCTGGAGCCCGGCCCCTACCGCGAACTGATCCGGTCGCAGGTCGACCTGAAGGCGGTCTGAACCGTGTCCCACCGAGGAGATGAGGAGCAGGTGGAGGAAGAGAAGTACGTGGTCTCGGTCCGGGGACTGCGCAAGGAGTTCCGGGGGACCAGAGCCGTGGACGGCGTCTCGTTCGACGTGGCGCGCGGGCGGATCACCGGTTTCCTCGGCCCCAACGGCGCCGGGAAGACCACGACCCTGCGGATGCTGCTCGGGCTGACCCGCCCCACCGAGGGCACGGCGCACCTCTGGGGACGCCCCTACCGGGAACTGTCCGCCCCCACCCGCAGGGTCGGAGTCGCCCTGGACGGCGCGGCGTTCGTCGGCGGCCGCACCGGACGCAACCACCTGAGCTGCTACGCGCAGGCCGCGGGCTGCGACGCCGGGCGGATCGGCCGGCTGCTGGCGGACGTAGGCCTGGAAGGGGCCGCGGACCGCCCGGTCGGCGGCTACTCGACCGGCATGAAGCAGCGGCTCGCCCTCGCCGCGGCGCTCCTCGGCGACCCGGAGCTGCTGATCCTGGACGAGCCCAGCAACGGCCTCGACCCCGAAGGGATGCTGTGGCTGCGGGAGTTCCTGCGCGGCTTCGCCGCATCGGGCAGGACGGTGCTGCTCTCCAGCCATCTGCTCGGCGAGATGGAGCAGACCGTCGACGACGTGCTGCTCATGCACCACGGGCGGCTGCTGTGCAGCGAGCCGCTGAGCGGACTGCTGGAGACGGACGGACGTCTGGAGTCGGCCTTCATGCGTCTGACGCACGCCAGGAACGGAGCAACGGTATGAGCACGGGCATGGCCACCCACCTGCGGTCGGAGCTGCGCAAGCTCACCACCACCAAGCTGTGGTGGATCCTGCTCCTGTGCATGGTCGCGGGCAGCGCGGGCCTCACGGCCCTGGTCGTCTTCGGTGGCCTGAACGCCCCCAGGAGCCCGCTGAGTTTCGACTCGGCGCAGGACGTGGTCCCCGCGTACAACCTCTCGGTCGCGATCGGCTACGTCTTCCCGCTGGCCATCGGGGTCGTCATGGTCACCCAGGAGTACAGCTCCCGGACGATCACGGCCACGCTGCTGTCCGAGCCCCGCCGGATCCGGGTGTACGGCGCCAAGGCCGTCATCGGCCTCGCCGCGGCCTTCGTCTACGGGGCCGTGGCGGTGGCGGCGAGCGCCCTGGTCACGGCCGCCCTGCTGGCGGGCCACGGCAAGCAGGCGCACCTCGCGGACCCCGCGGTGCTCGGCGCCCTCGGCGGCAGCGTCGTCGTGATGACGCTGTGGGGCGCGATCGGTGTCGGCGTGGGCGCGCTGGTGCGCAACCAGGTCGTGGCCATCGTCGGCATCCTGCTGATGACCCAGTTCGTGGAGCCGACGCTGCGGATCATGTCCTCCGCGATGGGCCACCCGGGACTGGGCAACCTGCTGCCGGGCGGAGCGGGCGACATCGCCGGCGGCGGCACGATCATGACGGCTGCGGCCGATGCGCAGGACGCGACGCAGGCACTGGGCTTCTTGGTGCTCGCGCTGTACGCGGTGGCCGTCGGGGCGCTGGGCGGCCTGCGGTTCGCGCGCTACGAAGTGGCTTGATCCGGCCGTAAGCGGAACGCCGGGCCGCCCCCGCCTTGCCGTGCAAGGGAGGGGCGGCCCGGCGTTCCGTTTAGCGCTCCGCGGGGCAGCCGGTCAGCCCCCGTTGCCGGCCCGCTCGCTCTTCTTCATCATGAGGTTGACGCTCGCCAGAACCATGGCGAGCAGCAGCGGAATGATGATTCCGGTGGGGTTGTCCCCGAAAAGCGGCGCGACGAGCGCAAAGACCAGCAGAATGCCGACCGGGGTCCAGCGCAGGGTTTCCTTCTTGTTCGCCATCATGGGCTCCTTCTGTTCTTTCTCAGCGGGCAGCGGGCAGGCGCCCGGGCATGCGGGCCGCGAGCTGGCTCCGGTCCCGGAACCCGGTCTTCTGCAAAATGTTCGACATGTGGAATTTCACCGTGCTTTCTGCAATGTAGAGAGCTCCGGCGATTTCCCCGTTGTTCATTCCCTGACTCACCAGGGAGACGACCTCGGACTCGCGGGCGGTGAGCACCGGATCGCGGTGGCGCACACGCAACGGCGTGTGCGCCACCGCCTGTGCGGCCGGGTGCGCCGCCGTCCGTGCGGTGGTCTGCGCAGCGGACTGTGCGCCGGCGTGAGCGGCCGCTCCGGCGTGCGGGCCCCGCAGCAAGGGCCGTACCAGCGTGGGCGAAATCCAGCCATGCCCTGCGGCCACTTCCTGCACGGCTTCCAGGAAGGCCTCGTCCAGATCGTCGAGGTCGACGATCGCCCGTACGTCGGCCCTGACGTCTCCCAGGTGGCGGACGTCCGTGCCGTAGGTCAGTGCGGCAACGGGCGTCGGGTCCTGTACCTCTTCGAGCCGGTCGATGTCCACGACCAGGACGTCGCAGGGCGCAATGGCGTGGATGTCTTCGACCTCCACCGCATTCCAGCCGCTCCCGGCGAAAAGCCGGGTGAGTCGTCTCCTCAGGGACATTCTGGCGACAATGAGTCCGACGGCTATACAGTCGGCCCGAACTGTTGATTCCTCAACTATTTGACGGCGAACCATCGATTTCCCACTTCCCCCGTGTGCAGCCTTGCGGCAGCCCCGTTCAACACGCGTCGCGATCCTAGCTTTCGCAGGTTAACGGCTGCAACTGACAGAGCACTCAAAGGCAAATGCAGGTAACTGCCAGCCATCCGTGGGGGTAGGACCCCCGCCGAGCGGCGGGGGTCGAAGCGGAGGAATCTCCTCCTGTCGGAGGAGAACATCTCGCTTTCCGTACCTTCCGAATTCCCGTCAGACGGGGAAATCGGCCCGGACCAGGAAACCGCCCCCGTGCACGGTCCCGGAACGGAACGTGCCCCCGAGAAGCTGCGCCCGCTCCCGCAGACCCACCAGACCGTGCCCGCCTCCGGGCAGATCGACAGGGACACACGAACCGTCGGACGCCGTATTCCGGATCTCCACGCGCAACCTGCCGTCGACGGGCCGGATGCGGACGTGCACCTCGGCCCCCGGCGCGTGCTTGCTGACGTTGGTCAGCGCCTCCTGGACCGTGCGGTACGCGGCCCGCTCCACGGCCTCGGGCCAGCCGCCGGGCGCACCCGGGGCGTCGAGGCTGACCTGGAGACCGCTGTCCCGGGTCAGCGCCGGTATGTCGGCCAGGCGCGGCTGCGGGGCGAGCTCGGCGCCGGCGCCCCCGGCCGCGCGCAGCACCCCCACCATGTGCTGGAGCTCGGTGATGGTCCGCACCGAGAGCTCGCGGATGACCCCCGCGCCCTCCCGGACCGCGGCGGCGTCGGGACCGCTCACCTCCAGCGCCCCCGCCTGCAGGCCGATCAGGCCGACCTTGTGGGCGACCACGTCGTGCATCTCGCGGGCCAGCCGGGCCCGCTCGGTGGCCAGCGTCCGCTCGGCGAGCAGCCGGTGCTCGCGTTCCCGGCTCTCGGTGACCTCCCGCAGCCGGTCGCGGCGCAGCCGCGCGGACCGGCCCAGGAGGACGGAGCCCGCGCCCAGCACGCAGGAGTCCAGCGCCGCCAGCAGCGTCTCGCGGTCCAGGGCGAGCTCCGTGGCGCCGTCGACCGGGTAGTGGAGGAACTGCGCGAGGGCGACCACCACCGCGCCCGCGCCCGCGACGACCGAGCTGCGGCGCCGGTCCGCGAGGCAGTACAGGGCGATCAGCGGAGCGAAGGCGATGTAGCCGAGGTACAGCCCGGGCAGCCCCGCGACCAGGGCCAGCTCGGGCAGGCGCGTACGCAGGAGCAGCGCGGCGGCCGCCCCGAGCGCGACCCACAGGCCGGGCCCCGGCCCCGGCCCGTTGACAACGATGCCATCGACGACGGCGACGCCCACGGGCAGCGCGGCGGCCGCGGCCCGCCGCAGGCACCGACGGGTCACGGCAGGTCCCCCGGGATGTCGATCATGCCCGCGCGGTCCGCGACGACCGCGGCCTGGACGCGGTTGAGCCCGCCGAGCTTCGCCAGCAGCGAGCTGACGTGGTCCTTGACGGTCCCGTGGGAGAGGGAGAGCCGCCGGGCGATGTCCCGGTTGGAGAGCCCCTCGCCGACCAGGGCCAGCACCTGGCGCTCGCGCTCGGTCAGGCACTCCACCCGCCGCGCCGCGTCACCTTCCCGGCCGGAGGCGAGGTACCCCCGGATGACCGCCTCCGCGGCCTCCGGCGCGAGGATCTTTCCGCCCGTCGCCAGCACCCGTACCGCATGGACCAACTGCTCGGGCGCGGTGTTCTTCATGAGTAAACCGGCCGCCCCCGCCCGCAGGGTCTCGTCCATGTACTCGCCCGCTCCGAAGGTGGTCAGCATCGCGACCACCGGAGCCGACGGCAGGGCAGCGACCTGCCGCAGAACGGTCAGACCATCCACATCGGGCATCCGGATGTCGAGCAGCAGCACATCGGGACGGTGGACCCGCACGGCCTCCAGGGCCTCGCCCCCACCACAGCCGACGACCACTTCGATGTCCCCGGCGGACCCAAGGATCAACTGGAGCCCGGATCGGACCAGTTGCTCGTCGTCCACGACGGCGACCCGAATCACCATGCGCTCCTTCATGGGCCCGACCGAGAGTGACCGAAGGATACGACAGTTCGACGAACACCCTCACGAGCCCGCCGCCGCCCCGCGGGCATGAAAAAGCCCCAGGTCACGGCGAGTGAGTCCTGGGGCTGATCCGAGCCGCCTTCGGGATTCGAACCCGAGACCTACGCATTACGAGTGCGTTGCTCTGGCCAACTGAGCTAAGGCGGCACCGCTGGTCAGACAAGTATTTCCTCGAAGAGGAGTGCTCATCAGCAGCGGCGCCAAGTCTACAGGGTGCGAAGGGGTGCCCCGAACCGGGTTGTCGGCGCGGGGCCGCCGGGGCGCACCGGCCCCGGCCTCAGCACTTCTTGCCGTCCGCCGGAGCCTTGCCCTCCAGCAGGTAGCGGTTGATCGAGGTGTCGATGCAGTCGCTGCCGCGGCCGTACGCCGTGTGGCCGTCGCCGTCGTAGGTGAGCAGGACCCCGGAGTCGAGCTGCCCGGCCAGGGCCTTCGCCCACTTGTACGGGGTCGCCGGGTCGCGCGTGGTGCCCACCACCACGATCGGCGGGGCGCCCTCCGCGAGCAGCTCCTGCGCCGTCCCCGAGGCCTTCACCGGCCAGTACGCGCAGTTCAGCGAGGCCCAGGCGAGGCCCGCGCCGAAGACCGGGGAGGCCTTCTCGAAGGACGGCAGGGCCTTGTCGACCGCGTCGGGGCCGCTGAAGGCCGGGGGCTGGTCCAGGCAGTTGACGGCGGCGTTCGCGTACATGAGGTTGGCGTACTTGCCGTCCGGCTCGCGCTCGTAGTAGCTGTCGGCGAGGCCCAGCAGGCCGGCCCCGTCGCCGTCCATGGCCGAGGTGAGCGCCTCGCGCAGCTGCGGCCAGGCGCTCTCGTCGTACAGCGCCGCGATCACCCCGGTCGTCGCCAGGGCCTCCCCCAGCGGGCGGTCGGGGTCGCCGGTCGGCACGGGCTGGGCGTCGACCTTGCGGAAGAACTCCTTCAGCTGCGCGGCCACCTCCTTCGGGCTGCCCTTGCCGAGCGGACAGCCGGCCTGCTTCGCGCAGTCCTTGGCGAAGGAGGTGAAGGCCGTCTCGAAGCCCGCCGTCTGGTCCCGGTTCAGGTCGAGCGCCGGACGGGAGGGGTCCATCGCACCGTCCAGGACCAGCCGCCCGACCCGGCCCGGGAAGAGGTCCGCGTAGGTCGCCCCGAGGAACGTGCCGTACGAGGCCCCCACGTAGGAGAGCTTCTCGTCGCCCAGCACCGCGCGGAGCATGTCCATGTCCCGGGCGGCGTCGACGGTGGACACGTGCGGCAGGATCCGCGAGGAGTGCGCCTGGCAGGCCGCCGCGAACTCCTTGAACGCCGCCACCAGCAGCGCCCGCTCGGCCGCGTCGTCAGGCGTCTGGTCCACCTGCGTGTAGCGGTCCATGGCCGGGCCGCTCAGACACTCGACGGGGGTGCTGCGGGACACCCCGCGCGGGTCGAAGGAGACCATGTCGTAGCGGGCCCGGACGGGCGCGGGATAGCCGATGCCCGCGTACGCCTGGAGGTACCCGATGCCCGAACCGCCCGGGCCGCCCGGGTTGACCAGCAGCGAGCCGAGCTTCTTGCCCGGGCCGGTGGCCTGGCGGCGGGACACCGCGATGTCCACGTC
Organism: Streptomyces xanthophaeus; assembly: GCF_000725805.1. Lineage (GTDB taxonomy): Bacteria > Actinomycetota > Actinomycetes > Streptomycetales > Streptomycetaceae > Streptomyces > Streptomyces xanthophaeus. The sequence goes on from NZ_JOFT01000009.1 coordinate 99,670, forward strand.
CTGGCCCGCACCCGGGTTCGCGTAGTCCAGCGGGGCCTTCATGGTGGTGCACTGGAAGCCGGGGACACCGCAGTCGCGCCAGTTCAGCTTCTGCGCGTAGTACGGCTCCAGGGCCTCCGGTACGGCGCTCGGCTCGGCCTGCGCGCGGGAGGACGCCGCGGCCGTGAGCCCGCCGCCGGAACCGCCCGAACTGCACCCGGAGAGCAGCAGCCCTGCGGCTGCGATCACGGTCCCGGTGGTACGCAGCACGCGACTGGTGTCCATCCGACGAGCCTACGGCCTGCCCGGGCGGCGGCGGCGGGGGAAGCGGGCCGACCGGCAGCACGCCGCGTACGGTCCGGCCCGGCAGGGCAGGGATCGCGCCCGGCCCGGCCCCCGTCCGGGGCCCGGCGGCGGGTCCGCCCGTACGGGTGAGCCGGTCAACCGGCATGGACGGCCCCCGGCGGTCAGCCCGCGCGCAGCGACATCGTCATGGCCTCGACCGCGAGGAGGGGCGCAACGTTGCGGTCCAGGGCCTGGCGGCAGGCGATGATCGCCTCGATGCGGCGCAGGGTCCGCTCGGGGCCCGAGGCACGGGCGATCCGGTCCAGGTCCGGGCGCATCTCCTCGTTGGCGATGGCCACCGCCGAACCGAGCTGGAGGGCCAGCACGTCCCGGTAGAAGCCGGTGAGATCGGTCAGCGCCAGGTCGAGGCTGTCGCGCTGGGTCCTGGTGCGGCGGCGCTTCTGCCGGTCCTCCAGCTCCTTCATCACGCCCGCGGTGCCGCGCGGCATCCGGCCGCCGGTTCCCGCGGCGGCGCCGAGCGCGGCCCTCAGCTCCTCGGTCTCCTTGCCGTCGACCTCCTCCGCGACCTGCTTGGCGTCCTCGGCGGCGGCGTCGACCAGCTCCTGCGCGGCCTTGAGGCAGCCGCCCACGTCGTCGACGCGCAGCGGCAGCTTCAGCACGGAGGCCCGGCGGGAACGGGCGGCCTCGTCGGTGGCGAGGCGGCGGGCGCGGCCGATGTGCCCCTGGGTGGCCCTGGCGGCCGCCTCGGCGACGGCCGGCTCGATGCCGTCCCGGCGGACCAGCACCTCGGCGACGGCCCGGACGGACGGGGTGCGCAGGGTCAGGTGCCGGCAGCGGGAGCGGATCGTGGGCAGCACGTCCTCCAGGGAGGGCGCGCACAGCAGCCACACCGTCCGCGGGGCCGGTTCCTCCACCGCCTTGAGGAGGACGTTCCCGGCGCCTTCGGTGAGCCGGTCGGCGTCCTCCAGGACGATGACCTGCCAGCGGCCGACCGCCGGGGAGAGCTGCGCCCGGCGGACCAGGTCGCGGGTCTCCTTCACACCGATCGACAGCAGGTCGGTGCGGACGATCTCCACGTCGGAGTGGGTGCCGATCAAGGTGGTGTGGCAGCCCTCGCAGAATCCGCAGCCCGGTTCACCGCCGAGGGCGCGGTCGGGGCTGGTGCACTGCAGGGCGGCCGCGAAGGCGCGCGCGGCGGTGGACCGCCCGGATCCGGGCGGTCCGGTGAACAGCCAGGCGTGGGTCATCTTGGACGCGGCGGGCGGCGAGGTCCCCGCCGTGATCGCCGTGACCAGTCCGTCGGCGTCCCGGGCGGCGGCGGCCAGCTGGGTCTGGACCTTCTCCTGGCCCACCAGGTCGTCCCACACGGGCATCCTGCCCACCGCCTTCCGCTGTCGCTGTCCCGGTCCTGCTCAAGTGTGGCGCGTGCCACCGACAATTCCCGCCGGTCAGCGGCGGCGCGGCCCGCGGCCCTCGTCGTCGCCGTCGCCGTCTGCGGCCTCGTCGTCCCGGCGGCGGCCCAGCAGTTCGTCGGCCAGTGTCGGCAGATCGTCCAGCGGGGTCTCCTCGGCCCAGTCGGAACGCGGCCGGCGGGGCCGGCCTTCCTCGTCGAGCGCGGGGAGTTCGCGGGTCCGGTCGTTGTCGGTGTCCCGGAAGATGCCGGGCGGGACCCGGTCGGCCGGGTTCTCCTCGGGGCGCCGGGCCGTGGGCCGCGTCGCCGAGGCCGGTCCCCGGCCGGCGGACCGGTCCGGCGCGGCGGACGGCCGGACGGGCGGCAGCACCGCCGTCTGCTCGGTGTCCCGGACGGGCGGCAGCACCGCGGTCTCCTCGGCGGAGGCCTGGGGCGTCTTGGGCACCGGGACCGTCTGGGTGACGTCGTCCGGCCGTACGGTCCGCTTGACCTGCGGGGTCTCCACGGTGACGGCGTCGTCGGGGTGCGGGTCCTTGCGCATGCGGACCTCGGGCCGGGACGGCGCCTCGGGGGCCGGGGTCGCCGGGGCCGGGGCCGCCGGGGCCGGGGCCGCCGCGGGAGCCGGGGCCGCAGCAGCAGCGGCAGCCGCGGCAGCAGCCGTCTTCGCCGCCACCTCGGCCGCGGCGGCCTCGGCGAGCCGCCGTGCCTCCTCGGCCTTCAGCAGGGCCTCCTCGGCGCGCCGCTGCTTCTCCAGCCGGCGCTCCTCGGCCTCGGCACGCAGCCGGGCCTCCTCCTCGGCCTGCCGGCGCAGCCGCTCCGCCTCGGCCGCCCGTGCCCGTTCCTCGGCCTCGGCACGCAGCCGCTCGGCCTCGGCCCTGGCCCTGGCCTCCTCCTCGGCGCGCAGCCGCTCCTCCGCGGCCTCCGCCTCGGCCTTGATCCGGGCTTCCTCGGCCTCGCGCGCCAGCCGGGCCTCTTCCTCGGCGCGCAGCCGCGCCTCCTCCGCCTTGCGCGCCGCCTCGGCCTCGGCACGCAGCCGGGCCTCCTCCTCAGCGATCCGCCGGGCCTCGATCTGCGCGGCGACCTCGGCCTCGGAGAGCGGGAGCATGCGGTCCAGGCGGTGGCGGACGACGGTGGTGACCGATTCCGGGTCCTGGCCGGCGTCGACGACCAGGTAGCGGCCGGGGTCGGACGCGGCCAGCGTCAGGAATCCGGCCCGCACCCGCTGGTGGAACTCGGCCGGCTCCGACTCCAGCCGGTCCGGGGCCTCCGTGAACCGCTCCCGCGCCGCCTCCGGCGAGACGTCGAGCAGCACGGTCAGGTTCGGGACGAGCCCGTCGGTCGCCCAGCGCGAGATCCGGGCGATCTCGGTCGGGGAGAGGTCGCGCCCGGCGCCCTGGTAGGCCACAGAGGAGTCGATGTAGCGGTCCGAGATGACCACGGCGCCGCGCTCCAGGGCGGGCCGGACCACCGTGTCGACGTGTTCCGCCCGGTCCGCGGCGTACAGCAGGGCCTCGGCGCGGTTCGACAGCCCGGCCGAGGAGACGTCCAGCAGGATCGAGCGCAGCCGCTTGCCCACCGGGGTGGCCCCCGGCTCGCGCGTGACGACGACCTCGTGGCCCTTGCCCCGTATCCAGTCGGCCAGCGCCTCCACCTGGGTGGACTTGCCCGCTCCGTCGCCGCCCTCCAGGGCGATGAAGAAGCCGGTGGCGGACGCCGCCTGGAGCGGCTCGCCGCCCCGCAGGGCCTCGCGCAGGTCGCGCCGCAGGGGTACGCCGCTGCGGTCGTCGGCCTTGGCGAGCACCACCACGGCGACGGGCAGCAGCAGGGCACCGGCCAGCATCAGCGTGAAGGCCGCGCCCCCGTGCGAGAAGACGACCTCGGCGCCGGTCAGCCGGTGCGGGCCGATCAGGGCGGCCAGCACCGGGCCGGCGACGGCCCCGACGGCCACGGCGACCCGGACGACGGCCTGCAGGTGCTCGGTGACCCGGGCCCGGCGGAACTCCTCGGTCTCCAGGTCCAGCAGGGTGTGGCCGGTGTTGGCCGCGACACCCGCGGCGGTGCCCGCGAGCAGCGTCAGGAACAGCACGGTCGCGGTGTCGGGGACCAGCCCGGTCAGCAGCAGGGCGAGGCCGGTGACCGCCGTGGCCAGGGCCAGCAGGCGGCGCCGCGACAGCGCGGGCAGCACCTTGCCGGCCTGGGTGGCGCGGATCCCGACGGCGGTGCCGCCGACCAGCCCGAGCACCATCAGCGCGAAGGAGGCCGGGCCGCCGCCCAGGTCGAAGGCGTGCAGTACGCAGACGGCGGCGGCGCAGGACACCGCCCCGGCGACCGCCGCGCAGGTCAGCACGAAGAGCGGGACGGCGCCGGTCCGGCCCTTGTCAGGGCGGTCGCCCGCCTTCGGTGCCCGCAGGCCCTCCAGCGGGGAACGCGGGCGCGGGGTCTTCGTACCCGGCAGGACCAGCGGGAGCAGCAGCGAGACGGAGGCCGCGAAGAGTCCGGCTGCGACGTACGAGCCGAGGGCGGCCTGGTTGTCGGCGAACCAGCCGACGCCGAGGCCGAGTGCCTTGCCCACCAGGGTCGCGGCGAGCAGCGCGGCCGCGGCGGCGGGCAGCGCGGCGAAGGAGGTCCGCAGGGTCAGCCGGCGCAGCGCGTCGAGGTGGTCCGGGAGCGGCCGTACGGTCGCCCCTTCCGGCGGCGGGGTGGGCAGCAGGGCGGGGGCCGCGCTGTCCTTGGCCAGGCTCCACAGCCGTTCGGCGGCGCCGGAGACGAAGACGGTGGCCAGCAACGCGGTCAGCGCGTGGTCCGGGATCCAGTCGAGCCAGAGCGGGGCGACGACGAACAGGCCGAGGCGGATGCCGTCGGCGCCGACCATCGTCCAGCGCCGGTCCAGCTTGCCGCCGGGGGCGAGCAGCGCCGCGAGCGGGCCGAGGAGGACCGCGCCGAAGACCAGGGTGGCGAGGATCCGTACCCCGAAGACGACGGCGACGGCGAAGGCCGCGCCGCGGTAGCCGCCGCCGAAGGCCGCTTCGGACACGGCCGCCTGGTAGGCCAGCAGCACCAGCACCAGCAGGGCCAGGGCATCGCCGATGCCGCTCACCAGTTGGGCGCTCCACAGACGGCGCAGCCCTGGGGTGCGCAGCAGTGCGCGCACCGCACGCTCGCGGGAATCCGCGGCTAGGGCTTCGTCGTAGGTGGGGTTCGCCGGGGCGGTCACGACCGTTGGCTGCTCGGCTCGCGTCATCCGCCCAGCCTATCCGCTGCGCCTGGCCGCTGCGGAGGCCTGTGGACAAGGCCCGGTGTGACCCCGGACCCACCTTCCGGCGCGACCGCCCCCGAGGCGGCCGCACGCCGACCGCCGCACGCCGGACGCGCCGGACACCGACCGCCGGACACCGCCGGACGCCGGACGCACGAGAGCCCCGTGCCAGGGCACGGGGCTCTCGCAGCGACTGCACGTCCGGGACAGGTCCCGGTGAGCGGTCCCGGGTACCGGTCCCGGACTACTCGTCCGCGGGGGCGGCGACCGCCTTCTTGGCGGTGGTCTTCTTCGCCACCGTCTTCTTGGCGGTCGTCTTCTTGGCCGCCGTCGTCTTCTTCGCGGCGGCGGTCTTCGTCGCCGTCGCCTTCTTCGCCGGGGCCTTCTTGGCGGGGGCCTTCTTCGCCGTCTTCTTGGCCGGGCCCTTCGCACGCTTCTCCGCGAGCAGCTCGTAGCCGCGCTCGGGCGTGATCGTCTCGACGTCGTCGTCCCGCCGCAGCGTCGCGTTCGTCTCGCCGTCCGTCACGTACGGCCCGAAGCGGCCGTCCTTGACCACCACCGGCTTCTCGCTGACCGGGTCGGTGCCCAGCTCCTTCAGCGGCGGCTTGGCCGCGGCCCGGCCGCGCTGCTTGGGCTGCGCGTAGATCGCCAGGGCCTCGTCCAGCGTGATCGAGAAGAGCTGGTCCTCGGTCTCCAGGGACCGCGAGTCCGTGCCCTTCTTCAGGTACGGGCCGTAGCGGCCGTTCTGGGCCGTGATCTCCACGCCCTCCGCGTCGGCGCCGACCACGCGCGGCAGCGACATCAGCTTGAGCGCTTCGTCGAGGGTGACCGTGTCGAGGCTCATCGACTGGAAGAGCGAGGCCGTCCGCGGCTTGACCGCGTTCTTGCCCGTCTTCGGGGTGCCCTCGGGGAGGATCTCGGTGACGTAGGGGCCGTAGCGGCCGTCCTTCGCGACGATCTCGTTCCCGCTGACGGGGTCCTTGCCGAGCTCGAACTCGCCGCTCGGCTTCGCGAACAGTTCCTCCGCGTAGGCGACCGTCAGCTCGTCCGGAGCCATGTCGTCGGGCACGTCGGCCCGCTGGTGGCCCTCGGAGTCCTTCTCGCCGCGCTCCACGTACGGCCCGTAGCGGCCGACGCGCAGGACGACGCCGTCGCCGACCGGGAAGGAGGAGATCTCCCGGGCGTCGATCGCGCCCAGGTCCGTGACCAGCTCCTTCAGACCGCCGAGGTGGTCACCGTCGGCCGGTACGACCTCGGTGGCGTCCTCCGAGCCGAAGTAGAAGCGCTTCAGCCACGGCACGGACTGGGCCTCGCCCCGCGCGATGCGGTCGAGGTCGTCCTCCATCTTCGCGGTGAAGTCGTAGTCGACGAGCCGGCCGAAGTGCGTCTCCAGCAGGTTGACCACGGCGAACGACAGGAAGGACGGCACGAGCGCCGTGCCCTTCTTGAAGACGTAGCCGCGGTCGAGGATCGTGCCGATGATCGACGCGTACGTCGACGGGCGGCCGATCTCGCGCTCTTCGAGCTCCTTGACCAGCGAGGCCTCGGTGTAACGGGCCGGCGGCTTGGTCGAGTGCCCGTCCGCCGTGATCTCCTCGGCGGCGAGCGCGTCGCCCTCCGCGACCTGCGGCAGGCGCTTCTCGCGGTCGTCGAGCTCCGCGTTCGGGTCGTCCGCGCCCTCGACGTAGGCCTTCATGAAGCCGTGGAAGGTGATCGTCTTGCCGGAGGCGGAGAATTCCGCGTCCCGGCCGTCCGCGGCACGCCCGCCGATCTTCACGGTGACGGAGTTGCCGACCGCGTCCTTCATCTGGGAGGCGACGGTCCGCTTCCAGATCAGCTCGTAGAGACGGAACTGGTCGCCGGTCAGCCCGGTCTCGGCCGGGGTGCGGAAACGATCACCCGAGGGGCGGATCGCCTCGTGCGCCTCCTGGGCGTTCTTGACCTTGCCCGCGTAGACGCGCGGCTTCTCCGGCAGGTAGTCGGCGCCGTACAGCTGCGTGACCTGCGCCCGGGCCGCCGTCACGGCGGTCTCGGACAGGGTCGTGGAGTCCGTACGCATATAGGTGATGAAGCCGTTCTCGTACAGCTTCTGGGCCACCTGCATGGTCGCCTTCGCACCGAAGCCGAGCTTGCGCGAGGCCTCCTGCTGGAGCGTCGTCGTACGGAACGGGGCGTACGGGGAGCGGCGGTACGGCTTGGACTCGACCGACCGGACCGCGAAGGACGCGCCTTCGAGCGCGGCGGCCAGGGCCCGGGCGTTCGCCTCGTCGAGGTGCAGCACCTCGCTCTTGAGCTGCCCGGTCGAACCGAAGTCACGGCCCTGTGCGACGCGCTTGCCGTCCACCGTGTTCAGGCGGGCGACCAGCGTGGACGGGTCGGAGGCGTCACCGGCGCGGCCGGTGGAGAAGGTTCCGGTCAGGTCCCAGTACTCGGCGCTGCGGAAGGCGATGCGCTCGCGCTCCCGCTCGACGACGAGGCGGGTGGCCACCGACTGGACGCGCCCGGCGGACAGCCGCGGCATGACCTTCTTCCACAGGACCGGCGAGACCTCGTAGCCGTACAGGCGGTCGAGGATGCGGCGGGTCTCCTGGGCGTCGACCATGCGCTGGTTGAGCTCGCGCGGGTTGGCGACGGCGTCGCGGATCGCGTCCTTGGTGATCTCGTGGAAGACCATCCGGTGGACGGGGACCTTGGGCTTGAGGACTTCCTGCAGGTGCCACGCGATGGCTTCGCCCTCGCGGTCCTCATCGGTGGCGAGGAAGAGTTCGTCGGACTCGGCCAGCAGCTCCTTGAGCTTGCGGACCTGGGCCTTCTTGTCAGCGTTCACCACGTAGATCGGCGCGAAGTCGTGCTCGACGTCCACGCCGAGACGGCGGACCTCGCCGGTGTACTTGTCGGGGACCTCGGCCGCGCCGTTCGGGAGGTCGCGGATGTGCCCGACGCTCGCCTCGACGACGTATCCGGGGCCGAGGTAGCCCTTGATCGTCTTCGCCTTGGCAGGGGACTCGACGATGACGAGTCGGCGGCCGCCCTTTGCGGTCTCGCTAGTCGGGGACAACTTGGCTCTTCTCTCCGGTCGGCACTCGGTCGCGATACGGCGACGCTGCGGAGTGTGACGGTACAACCCGCCCCCGTGTCAAACGGCACAAGCCCGCAACGGCCACTCGAACGGTAACCCGACAAGTGCCGTTTCTGCCGCCCGGATGCCGCGCCGGACCGTTACCGATCACCGGGCAGGGTGGCCGAAGGGCCGTCTGGCCCCGCCCCCGGCCGCCTCCGCGCACCCGTTCCCACGTGCGGTTTCCAGCCGGATCCAGGCCCCTTCGGCCCGGCGCGTCACAGCTGTGCGAGGCACCACACGCCGAGGGCCAGCGCGCCGCCGCCGGCCAGCAGTGCCAGCGGTACGGCCACGGCGGGGCGCACGTCCTCGGCCACCGGCGCGCGGCGGCCGACGCACGCCCCCGTCCAGGCCAGCAGAGCGGCTCCGAACAGCAGGAACACGGTCGCCGAGAAGATCGCCGGGCCCGTTTCCATGCCGTTCCCCTTTACCCCTGAGCCGCCCAGCCGGATCCCCCCGGACCCGGCTGGGCAGGAGCATGCCAGCCGTGGGGATACGCGAGCCGAACTCGGGGTTACATCATGGATTCGGCAGGCTCCCGGGCTCCGCGGCGAAGCCCGGCCGCCCCCCGGACCGGGCCTACCGGCCGTCCTGCGGACCGTCCTGCGAACCGGCCGGCCGCCCGGGCGTGGCGGGCGTGGCGGGCTCCAGGAAGCCCTGCTCGATCAGCAACCGGATCGACTCCGGGGTCCGGTCGCGCAGAACGACCGGATCCTCCTGCACCAGATGTGCGATGGCGTCCAGGATCCGGCCCGCACTGAGTGAGCCGTCACACACTCCGGCGAAGCCCGCGCCGACCGTGTCGACCTTCGTGGCGCGCCGCATCCCGCGGTTCTGCCGCAGCACGACGTGCTCCGGGTCCTCCGCACCGGGCGCGCCGACCTGTTCCTGGACCACCTCTGCACTGAGCAGGAAGTACTCCTCCAGGAGGGCCGCGTCATCGTGTTCGCGCAGGTAGTCCTGGCGGGCGAAGTGCGCCAGGACCGTCTCGCCGAGCGGCTGCTCGACCGAGTGGGGCCATTCCTCGATCACGATCGAGGGCTCGGCCGCGTCCGTCCGGCGCAAGGTGATCCATCCGAAGCCGACGGACTTGGTGCCGCTGGCCTCGAACTCGTCCAGCCAGTCCTCGTACCGCCGGGCGTACTCGGCGGGGTCGGCGCGGTGGTCGCCCGCGTCCCGCAGCCACAGCTCTGCATACTGCGTCACGTCCTGCACGTCACGCTGCACGATCCACGCGTCGCAGCCGCGCGGCACCCAGGAGCGGAGCCGGTCGCGCCAGTCCTCGCCCTCCACGTGCTGCCAGTTGCCGAGGAACTGCGCGTACCCGCCCGGGTTGAGCCGCGCACCGGCCTGCTGGACCAGGCTCCGGCACAGGTCGTCGCCGCCCATCCCGCCGTCCCGGTACGTGAGGCGGGCGCCGGGGGAGATCACGAACGGCGGGTTCGACACGATCAGGTCGTACGTCGCCTCGCCCACGGGCTCGAAGAGCGACCCGACGAGCAGCTCGGCCTCCGGCGCCCCGGACAGCGCCAGCGTCAGCCGGGTGAACTCCAGGGCCCGCGGGTTGACGTCGGTGGCGGTGACCCGGGTGGCGTGCTGGGCCGCGTGCAGCGCCTGGATGCCCGACCCGGCCCCCACGTCGAGGGCGGAGTCCACCGGGATGCGCACGGTGATCCCGGCGAGCGTCGTGGACGCCCCGCCGACCCCGAGGACCACGGCCTCCTCACGGCTGCCGATCCCGCCGGCCCCGCCGACGGCGCAGCCGAGGTCGGACACGATGAACCAGTCGTCGCCGTCGGGACCGCCGTACGGGCGCACGTCGACGGTGGCGCGCAGCTCGTCGCCCTCGCGCCGCAGCCAGCCGTCGGCCAGCGCCACGTCGACGGGCAGTGCGGCCTTCGCGTGCACGTACGGCACGGGCTGCTGGAGCAGGAACAGCCGGACCAGGGCCGCGAGCGGGCCGTCTCCGCGCGTGGCGCGCAGGGCGGGGACGGTCTCGCTGCGGGCCAGGGCGGCGTAGGCGGGCGCGCCGAGCAGGTCGAGCAGCCCGTCTGCGGTGAAGCCTGCGGCGAGCAGGGCTTCGCGGAGTCCGGCGGCATGGGCGGGCGAGGGAAGGCTGGTGGTACTCACCCGTCCATTGTGTCCGCTGGCGCCGCCGATCCGTGCGCCGCGCGGCACCGGCACGGAGATCGGCGCGGACACCGGCGCAGGCGCCCCGGCGCCGCCGCGGCCGCCCCGGCGCGCCACAGGGCGGCCGCGGCCCCGTGCGGGACCCCGACCGCCCTGTCCGGCGTGTCCTGTTGCCCGGTTACTTCGGCGACGCGGAGCCGGCCGTCACCTGGCAGCCCTTCTGGCCGTTCATCGCCGACTCCAGACCGCCCGCCTTGAGCTGCGCGAGGGCCTGCTTGCCGCCCGCCGACGCCGCTTCGAGGCCGCCCGCGACCTCCTTGAGGCCCTCGGCGAACTTGGTCTGGTCCTTGGGGTCGAGACCGTCCATCTTGGTCTTCAGGTCGGCGTAGCCCTTGGAGGTCGCCTCGAAGCCCTTGACCGCCTCGGCCTGGGTCGCCTCGCCGTTCTTGACCGGCGGAACTCCCGCGCTCTGCAGGGCGGTCCCCATCGTCTTGTACGACTCGGACATGGTCCCGAAGGCCGCCGAGTCGGTCTGCTGGACCTCCTCGGGCTTGCTGCTCTCCGACGCCACGCGCTTGATCTCGCCGTTGGCCGTTTCGATCTTCTTGAGTTCGGGCTGCCACTGGTCGCAGACCTTCTTGGCCCAGGCGTCGGCCTTCTTGTCGCCGTCGTCCCCGCCGCAGCCGGACAGGACGAGCATCAGCACCGCACCGCCCGACAACGCGGCCGCAAGCTTCTTGTTCACCGGATTGGTCCCTTCGAAGGCTCTCGGCCCGGAAGATACACGCCTGCCCTCCGGCGACGTACAAAGGCGGACGGACGGCGCGTCAGTACGCGCCGCCCGTCCGCCGTTCGGGCGTACGGCCGGCCCTGCCCGGCCCCGCCCCGCGCCCCGGTCGGACCGGGGTCAGGAGACCGTCGCGGGGTCGGCCGACTGGGCCACCCGCTCGGCGGCTCCGCCTTCGCTCTCGTCACCGACCGCGATGCCGCGGCGCTTGGAGATGTACACCGCGCCGATGATGACGCCGATCGCGAGGACCGCGACCACCGCGCGTACGGTCGGGCTGGTGTCGTCGCCGTAGCTGAACTGCACGACGGCCGGGGCGATCAGCAGCGCCACCAGGTTCATGACCTTCAGCAGCGGGTTGATGGCCGGGCCTGCGGTGTCCTTGAACGGGTCGCCGACCGTGTCCCCGATGACGACCGCGGCGTGGGCCTCGCTGCCCTTGCCGCCGTGGTGGCCGTCCTCGACGAGCTTCTTCGCGTTGTCCCACGCGCCGCCGGAGTTGGCGAGGAAGACGGCCATCAGGGTGCCCGTACCGATGGCCCCGGCCAGGAAGGAGCCGAGGGCGCCGACACCGAGCGAGAAGCCCACCGCGATCGGGGTGAGGACGGCGAGCAGGCCGGGCGTGGCGAGCTCGCGCAGCGCGTCCTTGGTGCAGATGTCGACGACGCGCCCGTACTCGGGCTTCTCCGTGTAGTCCATGATCCCGGGGTGCTCGCGGAACTGACGGCGCACCTCGTAGACCACGGCGCCCGCGGAGCGGGAGACCGCGTTGATGGCCAGACCGGAGAACAGGAACACGACGGCCGCGCCCAGGATCAGCCCGACCAGGTTGTTGGGCTGTGCGATGTCCAGGCTGAGGTTCATCTCCCCGGCCTTGGCGCCGACTTCCTTGACCGCGGTGGCGATGGCGTCGTTGTACGAGCCGAAGAGCGCGGCCGCGGCGAGCACGGCCGTGGCGATGGCGATGCCCTTCGTGATGGCCTTCGTGGTGTTGCCCACGGCGTCCAGGTCGGTCAGGACCTGCGCGCCGGCGCCTTCGACGTCGCCGGACATCTCGGCGATGCCCTGGGCGTTGTCGGAGACCGGTCCGAAGGTGTCCATGGCGACGATGACGCCGACCGTGGTGAGCAGACCGGTGCCGGCCAGTGCCACCGCGAAGAGGGCCAGCATGATCGACGTGCCGCCGAGCAGGAAGGCCCCGTAGACGCCGAGGCCGATGAGCAGCGCCGTGTAGACGGCGGACTCCAGGCCCACGGAGATCCCGGCGAGGACGACGGTGGCGGCTCCGGTCAGGGAGGACTTGCCGATGTCGCGGACGGGACGGCGGTTGGTCTCGGTGAAGTAGCCGGTCAGCTGCTGGATCAGGGCCGCGAGGACGATGCCGATGGCGACGGCGACGACGGCCAGGATCCGCGGGTCACCGGGGTGGTTCGCGATCGCGGCGTCCTCGACGCCGACGAGCTCCTTGTAGGTGCCCGGCAGGTACGCGTAGACCGCGATGGCGACGAGCACCAGGGAGATCACGGCGGAGATGAAGAATCCGCGGTTGATGGCGGTCATCCCGCTGCGGTCGCTGCGGCGCGGGGAGACCGCGAAGATGCCGATCATGGCCGTGATCACGCCGATGGCGGGCACGATCAGCGGGAAGGCGAGGCCGAGGTCGCCGAAGGCGGCCTTGCCGAGGATGAGTGCGGCCACCAGGGTGACGGCGTAGGACTCGAAGAGGTCGGCTGCCATTCCCGCGCAGTCGCCGACGTTGTCGCCCACGTTGTCGGCGATGGTCGCGGCATTGCGCGGGTCGTCCTCCGGAATGCCCTGCTCGACCTTGCCGACCAGGTCGGCGCCGACGTCGGCGGCCTTGGTGAAGATGCCGCCTCCGACACGCATGAACATCGCGATCAGCGCGGCCCCGAGGCCGAAGCCCTCCAGGACCTTGGGGGCGTCGGCGGCGTAGACCAGCACGACGCAGGAGGCGCCGAGGAGGCCGAGGCCGACGGTGAACATGCCGACGACGCCACCCGTGCGGAAGGCGATCTTCATCGCCTTGTGGGAGACGTCGGTCAGGTCCTTGGCGGGCTCCCCCTCGGCGGGGGTGGCCTCGCGCGCGGCGGCGGCGACGCGGACGTTGGCGCGGACCGCGAGGCGCATGCCGATGTAGCCGGTGGCCGCCGAGAAGAGGGCGCCCACGAGGAAGAAGGCGGACCGTCCCGCCCGCTGCGACCAGTCGTCGGCGGGGAGCAGGAAGAGCAGGAAGAAGACCACGACGGCGAAGACCGCGAGGGTGCGCAGCTGCCGGCCGAGGTAGGCGTTGGCACCTTCCTGAACGGCTGCGGCGATCTCCTTCATGCTGTCGGTTCCCTCGTCGGCGGCGAGGACCTGGCGGACCAGGATCTGCGCGACGACGAGTGCGGCAAGTGCCACTGCCGCAATGACGATCACGATGAGCCGATTGTCATCGGTGAGTACTGCGGCTGCCAGATCCGTGGTGCGATCCGGCGCGAGAGGGGTGAAGAGCCCCGTCATTCGTCCTCCTTGACGTGATGAGCTCAAGATGTGGACGGATTGTAGGGAGCGCACCCTGATCAAAACAGTGGGCGGGAAACGGAATTGGCCTGCTCTTGCTCCTCAGCAATAGATCGCGTCACTCCATTACCCTCGAAAGAAGTAATGGGGCAAAGGCATTGACGCCTGATCATTGATCTAGGGGCATGAAAAAGGCCCTGCTCAGCAGGGCCTTGATTAAGATCGGAAGATACGACGGAATGCGGGAGCCGTGGATCTACGGAAGATCCGCGGCCCCGGCCACCGGCCAGCTCATCCGGATGGTTCCGCCCGATTCCCCGGCGGTCACCTCGACGTCGTCGACGAGCCCGCTGATCACGGCGAGGCCCATCTCGTCCTCGCCCTCGATGTCCGGGTCCAGGACGGCATCGATGCCCGCCACGGCATCGACGGGACCGCCGGCCGGTCCGGGGACCTCGTCGCCGACCTCGATGGAGAACACCTTCTCCTCCTCGGTCAGCACGACCCGGACCGGCGCGGTCAGCCCGTTGCTGCGATGGAGTCCGACGGCGCGCGAGCAGGCCTCGCCCACGGCGAGGCGAACCTCGTCGAGGACGGCTTCCTCCACGCCCGCCCGCCGCGCCACGGCGGCCGCGACCAGGCGGGCCGTCCGGACGTGTTCGGGCTGGGCGCTGAAGCGCAGTTCAACGGTGGCCATGCGCGTCCCCCTCGGACTACGGGCGTGCCTTGACAGGGGCCCGGGCCACCCGTGGCCCGGTACCCCCGCTCTGCTTGCCGGCTCCTTGCCGCCTGGAGCCGTCAGTCGGTGGCGTTGACGGCGTCTTCCACGGTGGTGTGGATCGGGAACACCTTGGTCAGACCGGTGATGCGGAAGATCTTCAGGATGCGCTCCTGGTTGCACACCAGTCGCAGCGAACCCTCGTGCGCGCGGACGCGCTTGAGGCCTCCCACGAGCACACCGAGTCCGGTGGAGTCGAGGAAGTCCACTCGCTCCATGTCGACAACCAGGTGGTAGCTGCCGTCGTTCACCAACTCGACCAACTGCTCGCGCAGCTTGGGCGCGGTATACACATCAATCTCGCCACCGACCTCTACGACCGTACGGTCGCCGACAGTGCGAGTCGACAGGGACAGGTCCACGGATCCTCCAGCACCTTGCTATCGAGCGGCGCCCCCCAGGGGCCTCCCCACCCGAAGGTAGGCGAGGGATTGGCTGCCGCGATGGCATTCAATCACTTACCGGCAGGCGCGCACGACGCCTTGGGACCATTGTCCCGCACGCCAGTGACACACTCGGTTCCAATGGCCAATACTCACCGCCCCGGTCGGCCCACGGCACCCGCGGACGCCAGACCCACCCCCGGCACGGTCCTGGACCGCTTGGCAGGGGGGTCTTCCCGGGCTGCGCGCATCACCCATACGGAGCACTTGCCCCCTCGGGCGGGTCGTCATGCAGTCTGGCCCGACCGCATCCGAACGGATGTCGTGGCCGCGATCCAGAACGCCGGGATCGACCATCCGTGGGAACACCAGTCCGCGGCCGCCGAGCTCGCCCTGGACGGCGAGTCCGTGGTCGTGGCCACCGGCACCGCCTCGGGCAAGTCCCTGGCCTACCTCGCGCCGCTGCTCTCCGCCCTCGCGGACGGCGCCGAGGCCCCGAACGGGCGCGGCGCCACCGCCCTGTACCTGGCCCCCACCAAGGCCCTGGCCGCCGACCAGCGGCGCGCCGTACGCGAGCTGGCCGCCCCGCTCGGCAATGCCGTCCGCCCCGCGGTCTACGACGGGGACACGCCGGTAGAAGAACGCGAATGGGTGCGCCAGTACGCCAATTACGTCCTGACCAACCCCGACATGCTGCACCGCGGGATCCTGCCGGCCCACCCGCGCTGGTCCTCCTTCCTGCGGTCCCTGCGCTACGTGGTGATCGACGAGTGCCACACCTACCGGGGAGTATTCGGCTCCCACGTGGCGCAGGTCCTGCGCCGGCTGCGGCGGCTGTGCGCCCGCTACGGCTCCGAACCCGTCTTCCTGCTGGCCTCCGCCACCGCCAGCGACCCGGCGGCGGCCGCGTCCCGGCTGACCGGGGTGCCCGTGACGGAGATCACCGACGACGCCTCCCCGCGCGGCGAGGTGGTCTTCGCCCTCTGGGAGCCACCGCTGCTCACCGAGCTGAAGGGCGAGAAGGGCGCTCCCGTACGCCGTACGGCCACCGCGGAAACCGCCGACCTGCTGACGGACCTGGTCGTCCAGGGGGTCCGTACGGTGGCCTTCGTGCGCTCCCGTCGGGGCGCCGAGCTGATCGCCCTGATCACCCAGGAACGCCTCGCCGCGGTCGACCGGTCACTGGTCCGGCGTGTCGCCGCCTACCGGGGCGGCTACCTGCCCGAGGAGCGCCGGGCCCTGGAGCGGGCCCTGCACTCGGGCGAGCTGCTCGGGCTGGCCGCGACGACCGCCCTGGAGCTGGGCGTGGACGTCTCGGGCCTGGACGCGGTGCTCATCACCGGCTACCCGGGCACCCGGGCCTCCCTGTGGCAGCAGGCGGGCCGCGCCGGGCGCTCGGGGCAGGGCGCCCTGGCCGTGCTGATCGCCCGGGACGACCCGCTGGACACCTATCTGGTCCACCACCCGCAGGCGCTTTTCGAGCAGCCCGTGGAGGCCACCGTCCTGGACCCGGACAACCCGTACGTCCTCGCCCCCCACCTGTGCGCAGCTGCGGCGGAGCTTCCGCTGACCGATGCGGATCTGGCTCTTTTCGGCCCTTCGGCCGCCGAGCTGCTCCCGCAGCTGGAAGCGGCGAAGCTGCTGCGCCGACGCGCCACCGCCTGGCACTGGACCCGGCGGGAACGCGCCTCGGACCTGACCGACATCCGGGGCGGCGGCGGCCGCCCGGTGCAGATCGTCGAGGCCTCGACGGGCCGGCTGCTGGGCACCGTGGACGAATCCGCGGCCCACACCGCCGTCCACGAGGGGGCCGTCCACCTCCACCAGGGCCGCACCTATCTGGTGAAGCAGCTGGACCTGGAGGACGCGGTGGCGCTCGTGGAACAGGCGGACCCGCCCTTCTCCACCACGGCCCGCGACACCACCTCCATCTCCGTCCTGGAGACCGAGACCGAGATCCCCTGGGGGGCGGCCCGGCTCTGCTACGGCTCCGTCGAGGTCACCAACCAGGTCGTCTCCTACCTGCGCCGCAAGCTGATCACCGGCGAGGTCCTGGGCGAGGCCAAGCTGGACCTGCCGCCCCGCACCCTGCGCACACGGGCCGTGTGGTGGACGGTCACCGAGGACCAGCTCGACGAGGCCCGGATCAATCCGGAGATCCTCGGCGGGGCCCTGCACGCCGCCGAGCACGCCTCCATCGGCCTGCTCCCGCTGTTCGCCACCTGCGACCGCTGGGACATCGGCGGCGTCTCCGTGCCGCTGCATCCCGACACCCTCCTCCCCACGGTCTTCGTCTACGACGGCCACCCCGGCGGCGCCGGTTTCGCCGAGCGGGCCTTCCACACGGCCCGCGCCTGGCTGACCGCGACCCGCGACGCCATCGCCGCCTGCGAGTGCGAGGCCGGCTGCCCCTCCTGCATCCAGTCGCCCAAGTGCGGCAACGGCAACGACCCCCTCCACAAGCGCGGGGCGGTCCGCCTCCTGACCCGCCTCCTCTCCGAGACCCCACCCGCGCCCACCACCACCCCCTGAAGCCCACCCGGGCCACCCACCCCGGCGGGGACCGAGGCGGCCCGCCCGGCGGGGGCAGCCGGGGTACGGACCTCACCCCGGCGGGGGCCGGGCCGGGCGTGGCGGTGGTGAGGGCTGCGGTGCGGCCGGGGGTGGGCCCGCGCGGGCTCGGACCGAGGGGGTGAAAGGCCCCGCCGCGACCCGGGCCGAGACCTCGGTGACCTCGCCCTCCACCCGGCACCCGCCGAGCACCGTGCCCTGGGCACGGGCGACCCGCCCCGCCGCGGCGCAGGCGGCCTCCGGCCCGTGCGCCCAGCTGGCCGCCGCCGCCAGGGCCGCCAGATCGGCGCCCGCCGCCGCCCGGTGCCGGGCCACGACCGCCTGCCCGAGCAGGAGCACCCCGCCGAACACCGCACCCAGCACCGTGACGACCAGCGCGGCCCACACCGTGGCCGAGCCCCGGTCCCGGTCCCGGCTCATGGCAGCGGCCCCACGCTGTCCTCCGCCAGGGCCACCGCCTGCGCGCCGAGCCGGACCGGCAGTCCGCCCGGCCCCGGGGCGGGCGCGGCCACCCGCACCCGCCACAGGTCCCCCTCGCGCTCCAGCGCCACCTCCGCGCCGGAGGGTGCGGCCGAGCGGGCCGCCGCCAGCGCCACTTCCGCCGGCTCCGACCGGGCCGCCGCCCGGGCACCGGCCCGGGCCGCGTCCACACACCGGATCTGCCCGGCCGCCGCCATCAGCGCCCACACCAGGAGCGCGGCGAACAGCACCAGCGCCGGAATCACCATGGCGGCTTCCGCCGTCACATATCCCCGGTCTCCCAAGGCCCGTGACTTTCCCTCAGAACGGCACATCGAGCGCCTTCCCGATGGTCGACTGAAGGGCCGTGGCGACGACTTCACTCGTCACCACCTTGTACAGAACGGCCGCGAACGCACACGCAGCGATCGTGCCCATGGCGTATTCCGAAGTCGACATTCCTGCATCGCTGCGGCAGCCCCGCAGGGCCGTCCGGACACGAAACCAGATGATCCTCATGACAGTCTCCGTTGATTTCCGTCGGTGATGAAGGTCGTTAATGCGTGGCCCCTGTGGCGTCAGGTGTCCGAGAGAAGTCCGGAGGCCATTCCGATCACCACGGGCGCCACCCCGATCGCGAGAAATGCGGGGAGGAAACAGAGCCCCACCGGCGCGGTGACGAGCACCGCCGCCCGCTGCGCCCTGGCCCCCGCCTGCCGGGCCCGGTCCGCCCGCAGGGCCGAGGCGAGCCGGGAGACCGGCTCCGCGGCCGGGGACCCGGTCCGGGCCGCCCGCTCCAGGCACCCGGCGAGCGCCCCGGCGCCCGGTATCTCCGCGAGCCTCCCCCACGCTGCCCCCGGCTCCCCGCCCAGCCGCAGCTCCGCCCCGGCCAGCGCCAGCCGCTCGCCCACCGGCCCGCCGAGGGACTCCCCGACCACCTCGGCCGCCTCCACGGGACCGGCACCGGCCGCCAGGGTCGCGGCCAGGAGGTCGGCGGCGAAGGGGAGCTGACGCTCCGCCTCCTTCGGGTCGACCCCGGCCGGCGGGCGCGCCCTGGCCCGCCAGCGCCACACCCCGAGCGCCGCCGCACAGCCGGCCGCGGCCCCGGTCACCCCGCCGATCACCACCCAGCTGGCCAGCAACGCCCCGGCAGGCCCGGCCCACCCGGCCACCGCACCCCGTATCCGGGAGCCGAGCCCGGGCCCGCGGACGGCCCGCCGCACCGGCAGCACGGCCTCGATCCGCCGCCGGGCGGCGCGCGAGCGCACCCGGGCCGCACACACCGACGCCACACCCAGCACCGCCGCCGCGAGGCACAGCGCCGTCCCCAGCCTGTGGACCACGAAGCCGTCCATCACCGCTCCCCCACCCGGACGATCCGCCGGCACCACAACAGCCCCAGCACCTCCAGAAGCACCCCGGCCAGCAGGCACCCCCAGCCCGTCGGGGTGTGCAGCAGCACCCGCAGCGGATCCGCCCCCAGCCCGGTGCCCATCAGCAGGCCGACGAGCGGCAGCAGGGCGAGCACCACCGCCGTGGACCTGGCCCCGGCCAGCTGGGCCCGCAGCGACTCCTCCCGGTCCCGCTCGGCCCGCAGGGCCCCCTCCAGGCGGTCCAGCCCGGCGGCCAGGCCCGCGCCGCCGTCCACCGACACCCGCCAGCAGGCGGCCATCCCGGCGAGCCCCTCCGCGCCCGGCTCCCGCGCCGCCTGGCGCAAGGCCCCCGGCACGTCCCCGCCGAACGCCGCCGCGGCCAGGACCCCCGCCTCCGCGGCTCCCGGTCCGCCCGGGCCCGAGACCGTCCGGCGCATCGCCGCGGTCAGCGCCTGCCCCGGCTGCGCCCCGGCCCGCAGCTCTCCCACCGCGGCCCCGCACAAGGCGATCACCTCGGCCGCCCGCGCCACCCGGGCCCGCTCCCCCGCCCGCACGCGCAGCCACCGCCGGACCAGCGGCACCGCCGCCGCACCTGCGGCCACCGGGATCGGCGAACCGGCGAGCAGCGCCAGCAGCAGCCCCGCCCCGAGCGGGGCCCACTCCCGCCACCGCGCGGCCCGGACCCGTACCGCGATCACCAGCCGGTCCCAGCTCACCGGGCCGTCGGGCAGCGTCGGGGCGCCCCCGGCCAGCACCACCCGGGCACGCCGCGCCGCCCGGTCTCCCCCGGCCACCGTCCAGGCGGCCGCCCCTGCACACAGCACCCCGGCGAACACGGGCACGGACAGGGCCGCCACGGCGCTCACCGGGCACCTCGCAGCAGCGGCCGCAGCCGCTCCCAGCCCCGCTCCCGGACGAAGCCCCGCGCGGCCCAGCGCAGCGCCGGTACGGTCACCACCAGCCCGGCGGCATCCCGCTCCAGCACGTGCACCTCTGCCACCCGGCGCCGCCCCTCCCGGTCCCTGACCAGGTGGATCACGAGGGTCAGGGCGGCCGCCAACTGGCTGTGCAGGGCGGCCCGGTCGAGCCCGGCGGCCGTTCCGAGGGCCTCCAGCCGGGCCGGGACATGGGCGGCCGCATTGGCATGGACCGTCCCGCAGCCACCTTCGTGGCCCGTGTTCAGAGCGGCCAGCAGGTCGGTGACCTCGACGCCCCGGACCTCGCCGACCACCAGCCGGTCGGGCCGCATCCGCAGCGCCTGCCGTACGAGGTCGGCCAGGGTGACCAGCCCGGCGCCCTCCTGGTTGGCCGGCCGGGCCTCCAGCCGCACCACGTGCGGATGGTCGGGACGCAGTTCTGCCGAATCCTCGGCCAGCACGATCCGCTCGCCCGGTCCCACCAGCCCCAACAGGGCGCTGAGCAAGGTGGTCTTGCCCGTGCCGGTCCCCCCGGAGACGAGGAACGACAGCCGGGCCTCGATCATCTCCCGGAACAGCCGCTGACCGCCGGGCGGCAGCGTCCCCGCCGCCACGAGTTCCTCGAGCGTGAAGGCCCTCGGCCGCACCACCCGCAGGGAGAGGCAGGCCGATCCGACCGCCACCGGAGGCAGCACCGCGTGCAGCCGGGTGCCGTCCGGCATCCGGGCGTCCACCCAGGGCCGGGCGTCGTCCAGCCGCCGGCCCGCGACGGCGGCCAGCCGCTGGGCGAGCCTGCGCACGGCGTCGGGGCCTTCGAAGGTCACCCCGGTCAGCTCCAGCCCTCCGCCCCGGTCCACCCACACCCGGTCGGGGGCCGCCACCAGCACGTCGGTGACCTCCGGGTCGGCGAGGAGGGCTTCCAGCGGCCCCGCCCCGACCAGCTCGGACCTCAACTCGGCCGCGACACCGAGCACTTCCGTGTCCCCGAGCAGCCGCCCCTGGGCCCGCAGCGCCGCGGCGACCCGGGCCGGGGTCGGCTCCGCCCCGCTCTCGGCGAGCCGCTGGCGCACCGCGTCCAGCAGCAGGGCGCTCATGCCGGCACCCCCTGGGCGGGGCCGAGGGCCCGCTGCCAGAATCCGTCGCAGAAGCGGGCCAGCGCTCCCCGCCCCTGGGACCCCGGCGGTTCCCCCTCGGCCACCCGGCCCGGGAGCCCCACCTCCACCGGCACCTCGCCGGCCAGCGGGACCCCGAGCAGCCCGGCCACGGCCTCGGGTTCGAGCCCGCCCGGACTGCGGCCCCGTACGACGACGCGCACGTCCCGGGCCACCATCCGCACCCCGGCCGCCACCCGGCCCGCGGCGGCCACGGCCCGCAACTCCCCCGGCACCACCATCAGGACGAGGTCCAGCTGCGCCAGCACCTCGGCCACGGCCTCGTCGACCCGCCGGGGCAGGTCGACCACCACCACCCCGCCCCTGCGGCGCGCGGCGGCCAGCACCGAACGCATCGCGGCGGGCGGCACGACCACCCGGTCCCCGCGGTCCCAGCTGAGCACCCGCAGCGCATGCAGTTCGGGAAGGGACTCCTCCAGGGCTCCGGCACCGACGCGGCCCCGCGAACCTGCGAAGTCGGGCCAGCGCAGCCCTTCGGCGGACTCGCCCCCGAGCAGGACGTCCATGCCGCCGCCGAGCGGGTCCCCGTCGACGAGGATGGTCCGCTCCCCCGTGCGGGCGGCCCGCAGCGCGAGGGCGCAGGCGAGGGTGGAGGCTCCGGCGCCGCCGCTCCCTCCGATCACACCGACGGCCAGGGCGGGGCGTCCGGCGCCCTCGACCACATCGGCGATGCGGTCGACGAGGAGGTTCTCGGCGTCGGGCAGCCGGAGCACCTGCTGCGCGCCGATCTCCACGGCCCGCTGCCACACCCGGGGGTCGTCGAGATCCCGGCCGACGAGGAACACCCCCTCCCGGCGGGGTGCTCCGCGCACCCGCCGGGCGGCGTCGTCCCCGACCAGCACGAGCGGCGCGGACTCCCAGCCGGCACCCGCACCGCCGTCACCGGCGGGCCGGTGCTCCGGCACGGCGTGGTGCACATGGGGGTCGGCCCCGGCCGCGGCGCACAGCCGCAGCAGGTCGTCGAGCAGCAGGGGGTCCTCGGTGATGATCAGCGGCCGTCCGCCGACCGGCGCCGCCCCGCCGACGGGCGACCGCCGCCCTCCGACCAAGGCGGACTCTCGCACTCCATTTGACTTCGATCGCACCACGATCTCCGCCCCCTTCTCCCTGCAAATCCAGCACCGCGGACTTCGCGGCTGGAATCACGGTGCAGCGATCGGGGAAAACGAGTGGATCTTGAGCGAAAACTGTGGACAGCCAAGCGATTGTGAATATCCCCGTCACCCTCACAGGTGAGTTCAGAGCGCGGCGGAACCACTACGCAGCGTCACGAGTCTGAGAGAGGAGAGGGCCTTCGCCACGACGGTCCGCACGAGCGAAAGGACCGTAGGGATGGACACTTGGGGCCGAAGGCAGGGACGCGAACCGCGTCCGGACATGCGACGACCCCCGCCGGGGGGGAGAGCGGGGGTCGTCCCCACGGTCCGACTCGGGGGGGGAGGAGCCAGACCGGGTTAGCACGGTCGCGAACGATCCGTGACTTCCATGGTGTACCCGAGAGGCCTCTTAGGCAAACCCACGCGCCACACCTTACGCCGAATGGTGGGCGCATATGCTCGGGGCGTGGAAAATCAGCCCTTGCCGCACTCCTTGCCTCGTACCGCAGCCTTCTTCGACCTGGACAAGACGGTCATTGCGAAGTCGAGCACTCTGACGTTCAGCAAGTCCTTCTACCAGGGCGGGCTCATCAACCGACGAGCCGTGCTGCGCACCGCGTACACGCAGTTCATCTTCCTGGCCGGCGGCGCCGACCACGACCAGATGGAGCGGATGCGCGAGTACCTGTCCGCCCTCTGCAAGGGGTGGAACGTGCAGCAGGTCCGGGAGATCGTCGCGGAAGCCCTGCACGACCTCATCGACCCGATCATCTACGACGAGGCCGCGTCCCTCATCGAAGCCCACCACACGGCCGGCCGGGACGTGGTCATCGTGTCGACCTCCGGCGCGGAAGTCGTCGAGCCGATCGGGGAGATGCTCGGCGCGGACCGGGTCGTCGCCACCCGGATGGTCGTCGGCGAGGACGGCTGCTTCACCGGCGAGATCGAGTACTACGCCTACGGCCCCACGAAGGCGGAAGCCGTCCGCGAGCTCGCGGAGTCCGAGGGCTACGACCTCTCGAAGTGCTACGCGTACAGCGACTCTGCCACGGACATCCCGATGCTCGAGGCGGTCGGCCACCCGCACGCCGTCAATCCGGACCGGGCGCTGCGCCGGGAGGCGGTGGCCAGGGAGTGGCCGGTCCTGGTCTTCAACCGGCCCGTGCGGCTCAAGCAGCGGCTACCCGGACTCTCCATGCCCGCCCGTCCCGCACTGGTCGCCGCGGCGGCCGTGGGCGCCGCAGCGGCCACGGCGGGGCTGGTCTGGTACGCGAGCCGGCGCCGGGCGCACGCACTGGCTGCCGCCACCTCCGCCTGACGCCTGACGCCTGACGCCTGACGCCCGACCGGAGCCGAACCTCCGGGATGTCCCGGACCGCCCCGACCTGCCGCTTTTCGGGCTGTCCGGTTCGCCCCGACCCGTCCGCGAAAGTAAAGAAGTGGAGCCAGGGGTTTCGCATATCCGCCAAGCGGAGTACAAAGTAGTTAACGGCCCGCGAGACCAAAGAACATCCGAGAGGATCATCTTTAAAACGCAGTAAGGCCCACGGACCGAAGCACGAACGCCGAGCACCCACGCGACGTCGACCCGTCGATTACGGGCCAGCCGCACCAGGTGACGGGCAAAGCTCCCGACCTGATGGGCAATCATCGAGGACGCTTGGTAACTGGGCGCAAGTGCCAGCGGCGACACCAAAGCAAGACGGTGTCGCCGCAACCCTTTGTCCAGGCGAGAGCAGCCCGGGCCGTCGTCCGGCCTCAGGCCGCGCCGCGCTGCAGGGCCTCGCAGACCGCCGTGGACTCGCGGACCCCGAGCTCGATCGCGCGGCCGCAGTGGGCGATCCAGGCCGCCATCCCCTCCGCGGTTCCCGAGACGTAGCCCTCGAAGGCCTCCAGGTAGGCCTCGCGCCCCTGCTCCGCATGGCCGACCTCCGCCGGGCAGATCGCCTTGGGGTCCAGCCCGCTGTTGATGAGGACGATGCGCTCGGCCGCCCGCGCGACCAGGCCGTTGTACGTGCCGAAGGGGCGCAGGGCCAGCAGCTCCCCGTGCACCACCGCCGCCGTGACCAGCGCCGGGGCGGAGCCGCCCGCGATGATCAGGGACGAGAGGCCCTCCAGCCGTCCGGCGACCTCCTGGGCGTCCGGCAGCGGCAGGTCCACCAGGGGCTCGTCCACCGGTTCGCCCGCCAGGCGCGGGCGGCCCACCACGTCCCCGTCCGCCGTCGAACCCGAGGCCACCAGGTGCAGCCGCGCCAGGACCCGCAGGGGCGACTGCCGCCAGATGCTCAGCAGCTGGCCGGCTTCGGCGGTCAGCCGCAGCGCCGCGCCCACCGTCAGCGCCTCGACCTCCGAGCCGAAGTCGGTCCGGCGGCGCACCTCCTCCAGGGCCCAGTCCGCCCCGGACAGGGCCGCGCTCCCGCGGGCGCCGCGCAGGGCGGCCTCCGAGGTGATCTCCCCGCTGCGGCGGCGCATCACCCGGTGCCCGTAGACCCGGTCCACCGCCTTGCGTACGGAATCCACGGACTCGGCGACACCCGGGAGCCCGGCCAGTGCGGCCAACGGGTCAGAAGCGCTACTCATAAGTAGGGAGCCTACGCACTGCAACGCCATAGCACCGACCCCTCCTTGGAGTGGTCTTCTTCACTCACACAGACCACGCACCGCTACCGAGCCACTACGCTTGGTGAACATGAAGATCGCTTTCGTGGGAAAGGGCGGCAGCGGAAAGACCACGCTGTCCTCCCTCTTCATCCGCCACCTCGCCGCCAATGAGGCCCCCGTCGTCGCGGTGGACGCCGACATCAACCAGCACCTGGGCGCCGCGCTCGGGCTCGCCGAGGACGAGTCCGCCGCGCTGCCCGCCCTGGGTGCGCACCTGCCCCTGATCAAGGAGTACCTGCGGGGTTCCAACCCCCGCATCCCCTCCGCCGAGACGATGATCAAGACCACCCCGCCCGGTACGGGCTCCCGCCTGCTGACCGTCACCGAGGACAACCCGGTGTACGAGGCCTGCGCGCGCACCCTGCTCCTCGACGGGGAGCCCGTACGGCTCATGGCCACCGGGCCGTTCACCGAGGCCGACCTGGGGGTGGCCTGCTACCACTCCAAGGTCGGAGCGGTGGAGCTCTGCCTCAACCACCTGGTCGACGGGCCGGACGAGTACGTCGTGGTCGACATGACCGCCGGCTCCGACTCCTTCGCCTCGGGCATGTTCACCCGCTTCGACGTGACCTTCCTGGTGGCCGAGCCCACCCGCAAGGGCGTCTCCGTCTACCGCCAGTACAAGGAGTACGCGCGGGACTTCGGGATCGTGCTCAAGGTGATCGGCAACAAGGTGCAGGGCCCGGAGGACATCGAGTTCCTCCAGGACGAGGTGGGCGAGGACCTGCTGGTCACCGTCGGGCACTCGGACTGGGTGCGGGCCATGGAGAAGGGCCGGCCGGCCGCCTTCGAGCTGCTGGAGGCGACCAACCGGCTGGCCCTGCAGGCCCTCCAGGACGCGGCCGACGACTCCTACGCGCTCCGCGACTGGGGCCGCTACACCGAGCAGATGGTGCGCTTCCACCTCAAGAACGCGGAGAGCTGGGGCAACGCCAAGACCGGGGTCGACCTGGCGGACCAGATCGACCCCGGTTTCGTCCTGCACGAGCGCCTCGGGGAGCCCGGGGAGTTCGGAGGGCTCACGGAATCCGGGGAGCTCGGACAGCTCGTCAGTCCTCGTCCGCTCCCTCATCAGCCGGCTCCCCAGCCTGCGTGACCTCGGCCGACGTCGCGGGGGCCGCGGGCTTCGCCGGCGGCCCGGCGGTCAGGAACTTCGTCCAGCCGTCCTTCGGCGCCTCGCCGACGTCGAGGCTGCGCATCCACTCCAGGGCCTTGGGGTCCTGGGCGTCCAGCCAGTCGGCCAGCTCGCGGAACGGGACGCAGCGGACCTCCTTCTGCGTGCACATGGTCTTGATGGACTCCTCGACGGCGCGCATGTAGGTGCCGCCGTTCCAGGACTCGAAGTGGTTGCCGATGATCAGTGGCGCACGGTTGCCCTCGTAGACGCGGTCGAAGGCCTTCAGGAGGCCGTCGCGCATCTGGTCGCCCCAGTACTCGTGCTGGGAGGGGTCGCCCTGGGAGGTCGTCCCGGACTGGTTGACCATGTAGTTGTAATCCATGCTCAAGGTGTCGAAGGCCCTGCCCGGCATGGGCACCAGCTGGAGCGGGAGGTCCCAGAGGCCGTCGGTCTTCTTGGGCCAGATCTGCTTGCTGATGCCGCTGGAGTCGTAGCGGAAGCCCATGTCCTTCGCTGCCAGCATGAAGTTCTTCTGGCCTTCGAGGCAGGGGGTGCGGGCGCCGATGAGCTCCTTGTCGTAGTCGAAGGGGAGCGCCTCCACGTCCTTGAGGCCCGAGTTGGTCTTCCAGTTCTTCACGAAGGACTTGGCCTGGCTGACCTCGCTCTTCCACTCCTCCACCGACCAGGTGCCGACGCCGCCGTCGGGACCGCAGAAGTGGCCGTTGAAGTGGGTGCCGATCTCGTTGCCCTCCAGCCAGGCCCCGCGCACCTGGACGGCGGTGTCCTTGATGCCCTGGAGGTCGCCGAAGCCGATGTCGGAGCGGCCGGGCGAGTGCTGCGGTGCGGTGTAGAGGGAGCGCTTCTCCTCCGGGAGCATGTACACGCCGCTGAGGAAGTACGTCATCCGCGCGTTGTACTTCTTGCCGACCTGGCGGAAGTGCGAGAACAGCTTCTGGCTGTCCTCGCCGGCGCCGTCCCACGAGAACACCACGAACTGCGGCGGCTTCTCACCGGGCGCCAGCTTCTGCGGCTTCTGCACGTTCGGCTGCGGGCCGGTGTAAGCGGTCGATCCGTCACCGATGGGCCGGTTCACGCTGCCGGGGAGCTCCGGCGCGGCGGCGCCCTTCTTGGCCCCGGGGGCCGGGGACCTGCCGGACTCCGAGCCGCTGCACCCGGCGGCGCACAGCACCAGCGCCGTGGCGACCAGGCCACCAGCGATCTTCTTCGTGGCGGCGATCATCCGCCCCACCTCTCCCTCGCAGTTCCGACGCAGGACTTCCGCGCCGCAACTTCCCACGCGATGTGTTCTAAGGAAGATGTGACAAGCCGTACAAAATGCCTATTCACCCATGAGTGCTAATTCGTAGACCATTTGCCCGTATTGCTCACCACTTCTCTTTACTCTCCATTACCATTCATTTACTGAGTGTTGAGACTCCCGCCGCTTCATCCCTCCCCAGAGGAGACGGGACCTTATGACTGCCACTGCCCCCACCACCCCGACGAACAAGGCCGCCCAGGCCAACCTGCCCGCCGACCTCTCCGCCTCCGTCGCCGTCTTCCTGATCGCCCTGCCGCTCTCCCTCGGCATCGCCCTGGCCACCGGCGCCCCGCTCCAGGCGGGGCTGGTCGCCGCGGCGGTCGGCGGAATCGTGGCCGGGCGGCTTGGCGGCGCGCCGCTCCAGGTGAGCGGGCCCGCCGCCGGACTCACCGTCGTCACCGCCGAGTTGATCCAGCACTACGGCTGGCGGACCACCTGCGCCATCACCGTGCTCGCCGGTCTGTGCCAGCTCGGGCTCGCCTTCCTGCGGACCGCCCGGTCGGCCCTCATGGTGAGCCCGGCCATCGTGCACGGCATGCTTGCGGGCATCGGCGTGACCATCGCGCTGGCCCAGCTGCACATCGTGCTCGGCGGCACACCGCAGAGCTCCGCCGTCTCCAACGTCCTCGGACTGCCCGGGCAGTTGGCCGACCTCCACCCGGCCGCGCTCGGCGTCAGCATCCTGACGCTGATCGTCCTGCTCAGCTGGCCCCGGCTGCCCGGACGGACCGGCCGGGCCCTGCGCAAGGTGCCGGCCGCGCTCGCCGCCGTCGCCACGGCCACCGCCCTGGCCTCACTCGCCGGGCTCACCCTGCCTCGGGTGGACCTGCCCTCCTGGCGCAGCCACGCGCTGCCCGAACTGCCCCAGGGGCCGCTGCTCGGCCTCATGGCCGCCGTACTGACCATCACCCTGGTCGGCAGCGTGGAGTCCCTGCTGTCCGCCGTCGCCACCGACAAGCTCATCGGCTCCGAGCGCAGCACGGCCGACCGGCCGCCCCGCGCCGACCTCAACCGCGAACTGCGGGGCCAGGGCGCGGCGAACATCGTCTCGGGGGCGCTGGGCGGCCTGCCCATCACCGGTGTGGCCGTCCGCAGCGTGGCGAACGTCAAGGCCGGTGCGACCAGCCGGCGTTCGTCCATGCTGCACGGCTTCTGGGTGCTGCTGGCGGCCGCCCTGCTCGTCCCCGTCCTCGACCTGATCCCGCTCGCCGCGCTGGCTGCCCTGGTGATGGCCGTGGGCGTGCAGATGGTCAGCATCACCCACCTGCGCAGCGTCACGCGGCACGGCGAGGCCCTCGTCTACGGCACGACCATCGTGGGCGTGGTGCTCGGCGGTGTCCTGGAGGGCGTGGCCATCGGCATCGCGGTCGCGGTGGCCCTGGCCCTGCACCGCCTCGCCCGGACCCGGATCACGCTGGAGCGGCAGGACAGCGGCGTCCACCAGGTGTGGGCCCGCGGGCAGTTGACCTTCCTGGCCGTACCCCGGCTGAGCCGGGTGCTGAACCAGATCCCGCACGGGGCGCACGTCGTGGTGGAGCTGGACGGCTCGTTCATGGACCACGCGGCGTACGAGACGCTCCACGACTGGCAGGACTCCCATCGCGCCCACGGGGGTTCGGTGGAGGTCACCGGCCGGTCCGGAAGCCGGGCCTCGGAGGCAGACCTGGACCGGCGGGACGGCCAGCGCGGGACGCACCAGTGCTGCCGGCCCTGGACCCCCTGGCAGAACCACTGCGACCACCAGCCCGCACGGAGCCGGACGGCTGCGGCCGCGGCCTCGGCCTCGCCCTCCCCCGCGCCCTCCTCCGCCTCCCCCGGGGCACGGACGGCGGAATCCGCGGCTCCGGCACCTCGCCGGCGCGGCGCCGGCCAGCTGGCGAACGGGATCGGCACCTTCCAGCGGGACACCGCCCCGCACGTACGGGACGAGCTGGCCCGGCTGGCCCGCGAGGGCCAGCGGCCCTCGCAGCTCTTCCTCACCTGCGCGGACTCCCGCCTGGTGACCAGCATGATCACGGCCAGCGGCCCGGGCGACCTGTTCACCGTCCGCAACGTCGGCAATCTGGTCCCGCTGCCGGGAGCCGAGTCCACGGACGATTCGGTCGCAGCCGCCATCGAGTACGCCGTGGACGTGCTCCAGGTGGACAGCATCACGGTCTGCGGCCACTCGGGCTGCGGAGCGATGCAGGCGCTGCTCAATTCCGCCCCCGGGGTCCCCATGACCCCGCTGCGCCGCTGGCTGCGGCACGGGCTGCCCAGCCTGGAGCGGATGGCCAGCCGCCACCACGCCTGGGCCCGGATCTCCGGGCGGCTGCCCGCCGATGCGGTGGAGCAGCTGTGCCTGACCAATGTGGTGCAGCAGCTGGAGCACCTGCGCGCCCACGAATCGGTGGCCCGGCGGCTCGCCGAGGGCACCTTGGAGCTGCACGGCATGTACTTCCACGTGGGTGAGGCGCAGGCCTATCTGCTGTCCGAGGGCGAGGACTTCTTCGACTGCCGCGTCTTCGACAGCGTCGGCCAGAACGCCTGAACCGATACCCTCCCGTATCCGTGCAACCGGTTGGCCCCTTCCTGCGCCCTGCAGCGGGAAGGGGCCATTCGCGCGCCGTTCACGTGGTCCGCACGCGCGCCCAGACGTGCTATAGGTCTAAACCAATTTCCGGCAACCCCTTGTCACCTGGGCCGCTGACTGATGAGCTATGCCCGGGGACACAACGGACACCCTGGGAAAGGGAGATGTCGTGAGCAATGAGAGCCTGGCCAATCTGCTCAAGGAGGAGCGGCGGTTCGCACCGCCTGCCGATCTGGCCGCCGCTGCCAATGTCACACAGGCTGCGTACTCACAGGCCGACGCGGACCGGCTGGGCTTCTGGGCCGAGCAGGCCCGGCGGCTGACCTGGGAGACCGAGCCGACCGAGACGCTCGACTGGAGCAACCCGCCCTTCGCGAAGTGGTTCGCGGACGGCAAGCTGAACGTCGCGTACAACTGCGTGGACCGCCACGTCGAGGCCGGCAACGGCGACCGCGTCGCCCTGCACTTCGAGGGCGAGCCCGGCGACAGCCGCGCGATCACCTACGCCGAGCTCAAGGACGAGGTCTCCAAGGCCGCCAACGCCCTGACCGAGCTCGGGGTCCAGGCCGGCGACCGCGTCGCCGTCTACCTGCCGATGATCCCCGAGGCCGTCGTCGCGATGCTCGCGTGCGCCCGCGTGGGCGCCGCGCACTCCGTGGTCTTCGGCGGCTTCTCCGCCGATGCCGTCGCCTCCCGCATCCAGGACGCCG
The DNA here is from genome assembly GCF_000725805.1 of Streptomyces xanthophaeus. Lineage (GTDB taxonomy): Bacteria > Actinomycetota > Actinomycetes > Streptomycetales > Streptomycetaceae > Streptomyces > Streptomyces xanthophaeus. The sequence goes on from NZ_JOFT01000009.1 coordinate 130,311, forward strand.
ACGCCAAGCTGGTGATCACCGCCGACGGCGGCTACCGCCGCGGCAAGCCGAGCGCCCTCAAGCCGGCCATCGACGAGGCCGTCGCCAAGTGTCCGCAGGTCGAGCACGTCCTCGTGGTGCAGCGCACCGGCCAGGACACCGCCTTCACCGAGGGCCGCGACGTCTGGTGGCACGAGATCGTCGGCCGCCAGTCCGCCGAGCACACCCCGCAGGCCTTCGACGCCGAGCACCCCCTCTTCATCCTCTACACCTCGGGGACCACGGGGAAGCCCAAGGGCATCCTGCACACCTCCGGCGGCTACCTCACCCAGGCCGCGTACACCCACCACGCCGTCTTCGACCTGAAGCCGGAGAGCGACGTCTACTGGTGCACCGCCGACATCGGCTGGGTGACCGGGCACTCCTACATCGTCTACGGGCCGCTCGCCAACGGCGCCACCCAGGTGATGTACGAGGGCACGCCGGACACCCCGCACCAGGGCCGCTTCTGGGAGGTCGTGCAGAAGTACGGCGTCACCATCCTCTACACCGCGCCCACGGCGATCCGTACGTTCATGAAGTGGGGCGACGACATCCCCGCGAAGTTCGACCTGTCGAGCCTGCGGGTCCTGGGCTCGGTCGGCGAGCCGATCAACCCGGAAGCCTGGATCTGGTACCGCAAGCACATCGGCGGCGACCGCTGCCCGATCGTGGACACCTGGTGGCAGACCGAGACCGGCGCGATGATGATCTCCCCGCTGCCGGGGGTCACCGAGACCAAGCCGGGCTCCGCGCAGCGCGCCCTGCCCGGTATCTCCGCCACCGTCGTGGACGACGAGGCGCACGAGGTCCCGAACGGCGGAGGCGGCTACCTGGTCCTCACCGAGCCGTGGCCATCGATGCTGCGCACCATCTGGGGCGACGACCAGCGGTTCATCGACACCTACTGGTCGCGCTTCGAGGGCAAGTACTTCGCGGGCGACGGCGCCAAGAAGGACGAGGACGGCGACATCTGGCTGCTCGGCCGGGTCGATGACGTGATGCTGGTCTCCGGCCACAACATCTCGACCACCGAGGTCGAGTCGGCGCTCGTCTCGCACCCCTCGGTCGCCGAGGCGGCCGTGGTCGGCGCCACCGACGAGACCACCGGCCAGGCCATCGTGGCCTTCGTCATCCTGCGCGGCAGCGCCTCCGAGACCGACACCCTGGTCGGGGAACTGCGCAACCACGTGGGCGCCACCCTCGGCCCGATCGCCAAGCCCAAGCGGATCCTGCCGGTGCAGGAGCTGCCGAAGACCCGCTCGGGCAAGATCATGCGCCGTCTGCTGCGCGACGTGGCGGAGAACCGCGCGGTCGGCGACGTCACCACCCTCGCCGACTCCTCGGTCATGGACCTGATCCAGAGCAGGCTCCCGGCCGCCGGCAGCGAGGACTGACGACACCCGCACGGCCGAGGAGGGGCATCCGGCGCGACGCGCCGGATGCCCCTTTCGCGCTTAAAGTGATGATCGCCGGATACGCCCTCGCGCTGACCCTGTAAAATATTGAAAGCGTAAAGAAAGTCCACAGGGTGCGCCGGGAAGTCTGGTCGGCAACTGCATTGTCATGCCGTCGACCACCCCGGAGGTTCCCCCGTGGCAGCGCCCACCCCCACCGACCGCCAGAGCCGCAAGCTGCTCGGGCGGCTCTCGCTGCCCGAGCGCACCTTCGTCGCCGATGCGCTGCGCACCGAGACCGTCGGCGGCGTGCTCCTGCTGGTGGCCGCCATCGCGGCGCTGATATGGGCGAACATCCCCGCCCTCTCCGACAGCTACGACAGCGTCCGGTCCTTCCACATCGGACCCGCCTCCCTGGGCCTGGACCTCTCGCTCCAGCACTGGGCGGCCGACGGCCTCCTCGCCGTCTTCTTCTTCGTCGCGGGCATCGAGCTCAAGCGCGAACTCGTCGCGGGTGACCTGCGCGATGCCAAGGCTGCCGCCCTCCCGGTGATCGCCGCGCTCTGCGGCATGGCCGTGCCCGCACTGGTCTACGTACTCGTCAACACCCTGGGCAGCGGCTCGATGGACGGCTGGGCGGTCCCGACCGCCACCGACATCGCCTTCGCCCTCGCCGTCCTCGCGGTCATCGGCACCTCGCTGCCCTCCGCGCTGCGCGCCTTCCTGCTGACCCTCGCCGTGGTCGACGACCTCTTCGCCATCCTGATCATCGCGGTGTTCTTCACCAGCGAGATCGACTTCCTGGCCCTCGGCGGCGCCGTGGTGGGCCTGGTGCTCTTCTGGTTCCTGCTCCGCCGCGGCGTCCACGGCTGGTACGTCTACGTGCCGCTCGCCCTGGTCATCTGGGGCCTGATGTACAACAGCGGGGTCCACGCCACCATCGCGGGCGTGGCCATGGGCCTGATGCTGCGCTGCTCCCGCAAGGAGGGCGAGGAGCACTCCCCCGGCGAGCACATCGAGCACCTGGTCCGGCCGCTCTCCGCCGGTCTGGCCGTACCCCTCTTCGCCCTCCTCTCCGCCGGGGTCTCCCTCTCCGACGAGGCCATCGCGCAGGTCTTCACCCGGCCCGAGACCCTCGGCGTGGTCCTCGGCCTGGTCCTCGGCAAGACCCTGGGCATCTTCGGCGGCACCTGGCTGGCGGCCCGCTTCACCAAGGCCGAACTCAACGAGGACCTCGCCTGGCCCGACGTCCTGGCGGTGGCCTCGCTGGCCGGCATCGGCTTCACCGTCTCCCTGCTGATCGGCGAACTCGCCTTCGCCGGTGACGCGGTCCTCACCGACGAGGTCAAGGCCGCCGTCCTGATCGGCTCCCTCATCGCGGCCGTGATCGCGGGCGTGATGCTCAAGCTCCGCAACCGCAAGTACCGGGCGCTCACCGAGGACGAGGAGCGCGACGAGGACCACGACGGCATCCCGGACATCTACGAACAGCACAATCCGGAGTACCACCTCCGGATGGCCCGGATCTACGAGAACAGGGCCGCGGAACACCGCCGCAAGGCGGCCACGGCCGCATCGGCAGCAGCCGCAGCCGCGGCCGAAGCGGCGGCCGGGTCCAGCAACGACGCCAGCCGTCCGGCATGATCTGACTGACGACGGAGCCGCCGCCCACGGCGGACGACATCGGTCGACAGCCGACGACAGAGGGAGAGAGCGATGAGCGCAGTGGACCAAGGGGCGCAGGGAGCCGAGCGCACACTCGGCCAGCTGGTCGCCTCGGCCACCGCCGAGATGTCCGCCCTGGTGCACGACGAGATCGCCCTCGCCAAGGCGGAGCTCCGCCAGGACGTCAAGCGCGCGGGCATCGGCGGTGCCGCCATCACCGTCGCAGGAGTGTTCGCCCTCTTCTCCCTGCCGGTGCTGAGCTTCGCCGCGGCGTACGGGATCCACAACCTCGGACTGGGCCTCGCCTGGTCCTTCCTCATCGTCGGCGCGGCGTTCCTGCTGCTCGCGGGCCTGCTGGCGCTGCTCGCGGTGGCCAAGTTCAAGAAGGTCAAGCCGCCGGAGAAGTCCATCGCCTCGGTCAAGCAGACCGCGGCGGTCGTCAGCACCGTCAAGCCGCACCCGCGGCCGGTCAGTGACAAGGCTGTGGGTGTGGCACGCTCGTCCTCATGACAGCGCCCACCCCGGATTCCAGCACTCCGCCCACTGCTGCCACGGCGGTGCGGCTCGACCTCCCCGGCGACCGGGCGGTGACGCACCGGGACGTGGCCGCCAACGGCGCCCGCTTCCACGTGGCCGAGGTCGGCGACGGGCCGCTGGTCCTGCTCCTGCACGGGTTCCCGCAGTTCTGGTGGACCTGGCGGCACCAGCTGACCGCGCTCGCCGACGCCGGGTACCGGGCGGTCGCGATGGACCTGCGCGGGGTCGGCGGCAGCGACCGCACCCCGCGCGGCTACGACCCCGCCAACCTGGCGCTCGACATCACCGGGGTCGTACGCTCCCTCGGCGAGCCGGACGCCGCCCTCGTCGGGCACGACCTGGGCGGGTACCTCGCGTGGACGGCGGCCGTGATGCGGCCCAAGCTGGTGCGCCGGCTCGTGGTCTCCTCGATGCCGCACCCGCGCCGCTGGCGCGCGGCGATGCTGTCGGACTTCGGCCAGACCCGGGCGAGTTCGCACATCTGGGGCTTCCAGCGGCCCTTCGTCCCCGAGCGGCAGCTCGTGGCCGACGACGGGGCCCTCGTGGGGCAGCTGATCAGGGAGTGGTCCGGGCCGCGGCTGCCCGAGGACGAGGACCTGACGGTGTACCAGCGGGCGATGTGCATCCCGTCCACGGCGCACTGCTCGGTCGAGCCGTACCGCTGGATGATGCGGTCCATGGCGCGGCCGGACGGGCTCCAGTTCAACCGGCGCATGAAGCGGCCGGTGCGGGTGCCGACGCTGCACCTGCACGGTTCCCTCGACCCGGTGATGCGCACGCGCAGCGCGGCCGGCTCCGGGCAGTACGTCGAAGCCCCCTACCGCTGGCGGCTGTTCGACGGTCTCGGGCACTTCCCGCACGAGGAGGACCCGGCGGCCTTCTCGACCGAGCTGGTGAACTGGCTGAAGGACCCCGAGCCGGACCGCTGACAGATGCCGGGGCCCGGGCCGCTGACGGTCCGTGGAGGGGCGTTGAACGGTCCGTGGGCGGGCTGCTGACGGACCAGCAGGTGGAGCCGTACGCCTGTCCTACAAACATTCAATTGCCCGGCGCATAGGCCAATTGGCCGCCCCTGACGGGGTTACCGACCTTGGGGCCCGGGCACAGCTCGGAGTATGAGCTGGACGCACGACTACGGTGACACCACGCACGAACACCGCCCGGCTGCTGCCTCGGGCACCCACGAGAGGGCGGGCCGGCACGGCCACGACCCCCGACTCGGGATCTCCCGCATCCTGCGCCGCCGGGCCCGATGGGTCTCGGCACGCCTGCGCCATCCGCGGACGTAGACCTCGCGGAAGCCGCCCTTCCTGCCGTACGGGCCCCCGTGCCCGTACGGCTCAGAGGGCGCAGCCCTGGCTGTCGACCCGGCGTTCGGCGGTCTTCCCGATCCTGATGTCGTCGCGGATCTCGTCCACGGACAGCGCGTAGCCGGTGTTCGGGTCGTCCAGGGACTTCGCGAAGACGACCCCGTAGACCTTGCCGTCGGGAGTCAGGAGCGGACCGCCGGAGTTGCCCTGGCGGACCGTCGCGTACAGGGAGTACACGTCCCGTCGCACGGTGCCGCGGTGGTAGATGTCCGGGCCGTTGGCGTTGATGCGGCCGCGCACGCGGGCCGCGCGGACGTCGTACGCGCCGTTCTCGGGGAAGCCGGCGACGATCGCGTCGCTGCCGCTCGCCGCGTCCTTGTCGGCGAACTCCAGCGGCGGGGCCTTCAGTTTGGGCACGTCCAGGACGGCGATGTCGCGCGCCCAGTCGTAGAGCACGACCTTGCCGTCGTACAGCTTGCCCTCGCCGCCGACCTGCACGGTCGGCTCGCCTACGCCGCCCACGACGTGCGCGTTGGTCATCACCTTGCCCGGCGCGAAGACGAAGCCGGTGCCCTCCAGCACCTTGCTGCAACTGGGCGCGGTGCCCACGACCTTCACGATCGAGGCCTTGGCCTGCTCGCTGACGGGGCTGGTGGCCAGCCCCGGATCGGGCGCCCTCACCTCGGTGATGGGCTCGTTGGAGAAGGGGTTGAAGACCTGGGGGAAGCCGCTGCGGGCGAGCGTGGAACTGAAGTCCGAGAACCACGTGTTGGCCTGGGCGGGCAGGACCCGCGACACGCCGAGGAGCACCTTGGAGTTGCGGACCTCCTTGCCCAGCGTGGGCAGTGAGGTGCCCGCGAGCGCCGAGCCGATCAGCCAGGCCACCAGGAGCATGGCGACCACATTGACCAGGGCGCCGCCGGTCGCGTCGAGCGCGCGCGCCGGTGACCAGGTGATGTGGCGGCGGAGTTTGCCGCCCAGGTGGGTGGTGAGGGCCTGGCCGATCGAGGCACAGATGATGATCACGACGACGGCGATGACGACCACCGTGGACGAGGCCTGCTTGCCGTTGTCCGTCACCCGGTCCCAGATCAGCGGGAGCAGGGACACGGCGATGAGGCCGCCGCCGAGGAAGCCGATCACCGACAGGATGCCGACGACGAAGCCCTGGCGGTAGCCGACGATCGCGAACCACACGGCCGCGAGCAGCAACAAGATGTCCAGCACGTTCACGTGGGTCACCGTCTCACGAGCGCCAGTCGAGCGGGACCTGCCGGGAGCGGTCCCAGGGCCGTTCCCATCCTGCGTAGTGCAGCAGGCGGTCGATGACTCCGGCGGTGAAACCCCAGACCAGAGCCGACTCGACGGTGAAAGCGGGGCCGTGGTGGCCGCTCGGGTGGATCGCGGTGACGCGGTGCCCGGGGTCCGTGAGATCGGCCACGGGGACCGTGAACACGCGGGCGGTCTCGGCGGGGTCCACGGCGCCGACGGGACTCGGGGCCCGCCACCAGCCGAGGACGGGGGTCACCACGAACTCGCTGACCGGGATGTAGAGGCGGGGCAGCACCCCGAAGAGCTGGACCCCGGCGGGATCGAGCCCGGTCTCCTCCTCGGCCTCGCGCAGGGCGGCGCGCAGCGGGCCGGTGGTGTGCGGGTCGCCGTCCTCGGGGTCGAGGGCGCCGCCCGGGAAGGAGGGCTGGCCGGCATGCGAGCGCAGACTGCCGGAGCGCTCCATCAGGAGCAGCTCGGGGCCGCGGGGGCCCTCGCCGAAGAGGATGAGCACGGCGGACTGGCGCCCGCGGCCGTCCTCGGGCGGCAGGAACCGGCTGAGCTGGGTCGGCCGGACGGTCCGCACGGCCTCCACGACCGGGTCGAGCCACTCGGGCAGGCCGTGCGTGCTCAGGGCGATGCTGCCGCCCTTGCCCGCACGGGCGCGGGCCCCGGCGCCGCCGCCGGGCGGTCCGGCGTCCTGCGCGCCCGTATCGGCCACCGGGCTGTTCTGTGTCGCCCCAGTCATAGGCACCCCTGTCCGTGTTCCCCCGGACCGCCAACGCGGTCCGGGTACCGATTCGTTCCTACGTCTGCGGCTGCGGGCCGCCCAGCGGCAGGGCCGGGAGCCCCGGGTAGTCGGCGGGCGGGGTCAGCCGCTGGCCGGGATGGCCGCCCTTCTCGTACTTGAGCAGCTTCGCCGCCTTCTGCGGATCGGTCTCGCCCTCCCCGTACGCCGGGCAGAGCGGGGCGATCGGACAGGCCCCGCACGCGGGCTTGCGGGCATGGCAGATCCGGCGGCCGTGGAAGACGACGCGGTGCGAGAGCATCGTCCACTCGCTCTTGGGGAAGATCGCGCAGATCTCCGCCTCGACCTTCTCCGGGTCCTCCTGCTCGGTCCACTTCCAGCGGCGCACCAGCCTGCCGAAGTGCGTGTCCACCGTGATGCCGGGGACGCCGAAGGCGTTGCCGAGAACCACATTGGCCGTCTTGCGGCCCACTCCGGGCAGCGTGACCAGGTCCTCGATGCGCCCGGGGACCTCCCCGCCGAACCGGTCCCGCAGGGCCTGTGAGAGACCGAGGAGGGACCTGGACTTCGCCCGGAAGAACCCGGTCGGCCGGATGATCTCCTCCAGATCCTCGGGGGCGGCCGCGGCCATGTCCTCGGGGGTCGGGTAGGCGGCGAAGAGCGCCGGGGTCGTCTGGTTCACGCGCAGGTCGGTGGTCTGCGCGGAGAGGACGGTCGCGACCAGCAGTTCGAAGGGATTGCGGAAGTCGAGCTCCGGATGGGCGTACGGATAGATCTCGGCCAGTTCTCGGTTGATCCGGCGGGCGCGGCGCACCATGGCCAGGTGCGATTCCTGCTTCGGCACCTTCGGCACCTTCGGTTTCTTGGCCGAAGCTTTGCCCTCGGGGCGGGGCGGCGCCTTCGTCGACACCTCCAAGGGGGCTTGTTCGCCCACGGCTGAATTGGAGGCCGCCGTCACTCCTGCGGACCCCTTGGCCTGTGCTCTCACCGGCTTGTTGGACACCCGGCCAGCCTAAGGCCGGGCGCCGACACCCGTCCGGACCTCAGGTAACACCACTCCGATTGGCCTCTCGCCGCACAGCACACCCGTACGTCCGGCATCCTTGTGATTGATCGCACTGTTTGAGCCGTCCGGCAAAATGGGGAGCACGGTCCCCTGAGCTGGTCGACATAGGAGAGAGACTCGTGGACGACGTTCTGCGGCGCGCCCCGCTCTTCGCGGCGCTCGATGACGAGCAGGCCGCGGAGCTCCGCGCCTCCATGGGCGAGGTGACCCTCGCACGCGGTGACGCCCTGTTCCACGAGGGCGACCCCGGCGACCGGCTGTATGTCGTGACCGAGGGCAAGGTGAAGCTCCACCGCACCTCCCCCGACGGCCGCGAGAACATGCTGGCCGTCCTCGGCCCCGGCGAGCTGATCGGCGAGCTGTCGCTCTTCGACCCGGGCCCGCGCACCGCCACCGCCACCGCCCTGACCGAGGTCAAGCTCCTCGGCCTCGGCCACGGCGACCTGCAGCCGTGGCTCAACGCCCGGCCCGAGGTGGCGACCGCCCTGCTGCGCGCCGTGGCCCGGCGCCTGCGCAAGACCAACGACCAGATGTCCGACCTGGTCTTCTCCGATGTCCCCGGCCGCGTGGCCCGGGCGCTCCTCGACCTCTCGCGCCGGTTCGGCGTGCAGTCGGAGGAGGGCATCCACGTGGTGCACGACCTGACGCAGGAAGAGCTCGCGCAGCTCGTCGGCGCCTCCCGCGAGACCGTGAACAAGGCCCTGGCCGACTTTGCGGGCCGCGGCTGGCTCCGGCTGGAGGCCCGCGCCGTGATCCTGCTGGACGTGGAGCGCCTCGCGAAGCGCTCGCGCTGACGGCCGTCCGCACAGGAGGGGTCCTGCCCGTACGCCGGGCAGGACCCCTCCTGTGCGTTCCCGGGCCCTGACGGGCCCGCCAGGGGCGCCCTGGGCCCTCGTAGGGCGTGTTCTAGAGGCCTTCGGCGGCGGCGAGGGCCTCCACGGCCTGCTTGGCCTCCAGGAGGTCCGAGCCGGTGCCCTGCCGGTAGGCCTTGATGGCCTCGATCTTCCGGCCGTCGCGCAGCAGGGCCCGTACCTCGCCGGTCACCGGGTGCTCCGGCTCGGTGATCCCGAAGTGGGACAGCACCAGGCCCAGGCGCCGATCGGCGCGGTCGGCCCGCCTCTCCAGGGCCTTCATCCGCAGGGTCACCGTCGAGGTGACCCAGGCAGCCGTGGCGATGAGCGCCAGCAGCAGGAAAATCGTGTTCATTCGGGTCCCCCCGGGATCAGTCCGTGATCTTGAAGGTACTCGAGCTGTGCACGGACGGACCATTCCGCGGCCGGCCACAGGGAGCGGTCCACGTCCGCGTACACCTGGGCGACGACCGCCGCGGGGGTGAGCAGGCCGCTCTCGACCGCGGTCTCGACCTGCGCGAGGCGGTGCGCCCGGTGGGCCAGGTAGTACTCGACGGCGCCTTGGGCGTCCTCCAGGACCGGCCCGTGGCCCGGCAGCACCGTGTGGACCCCGTCGTCGACGGTGAGCGAGCGCAGCCGCCGCAGGGAGTCCAGGTAGTCGCCGAGGCGGCCGTCGGGATGCGCGACGACGGTGGTGCCCCGGCCCAGGATCGTGTCGCCGGTCAGGACGGCCCGGTCGGCGGGCAGGTGGAAGCAGAGCGAGTCGGAGGTGTGGCCGGGGGTCGGCACGACGCGCAGCTCCAGCCCGCCGGTGCGGATCACGTCACCGGCGGCCAGGCCCTCGTCGCCCAGGCGCAGGGCCGGGTCCAGGGCCCGCACCTTGGTGCCCGTGAGCTCCGCGAAGCGGCCCGCGCCCTCGGCGTGGTCCGGGTGGCCGTGGGTGAGCAGGGTCAGGGCGACCCGCTTGCCCGACCGTTCGGCGGTGGCGACGACGGCCCGCAGGTGCGCCTCGTCCAGCGGGCCGGGGTCGATGACCACGGCCAGGTCGGAGCCGGGCTCCGAGACGATCCAGGTGTTGGTGCCGTCCAGGGTCATGGCGGAGGGGTTGGGCGCCAGCACGTTGAACGCGCGGGCGGTGGCCCGGCCGGTGCTGACGACCCCGCGGGGCGCTCCGGGCAGTGCGGCGGCGTCGGTCATGCGGGGCCTCCGGGGCGGACGCGCTTGGTGAACTCGTCGTGGCCCGGCCAGCTGAGCACCAGCTCGCCGTCCTCCAGCGTGGCCTGGGCCAGGACCGGGGCGAGCTCCTGCGCCGGGGCGGCGGCGAGGGCCTCGGCAGCGCCGGCGTACGGCTCCAGGGAGCGCAGCGTGGCGATGGTGGGCGGCATCATCAGCAGCTCGCCCTTGTCGTAGCCGTCGGCCGCGTCAGCCGGGCGGATCCAGACCGTCCGGTCTGCTTCGGTGGAGGCGTTGCGGGTGCGCTGGCCCTCGGGAAGGGCGGCGACGAAGAACCAGGTGTCGTAGCGGCGCGGCTCGAACTCCGGGGTGATCCAGCGCGCCCACGCCCCCAGCAGGTCGGAACGCAGCACCAGCCCGCGGCGGTCGAGGAAGGCGGCGAAGGACAGCTCCCGGGCCACGAGCGCCAGCCGGTCGGCCTCCCAGTCGTCCCCGGTGGTGTCGCCGACCACGGTGTCCGGGCCCTCGCCCGCGAGCAGCACGCCCGCTTCCTCGAAGGTCTCGCGGACCGCGGCGCACACGACGGCCTGTGCGACGGCGGGATCCGTCCCGAGCCGTTCGGCCCAGTCCTGCCGCGAGGGTCCGGCCCAGCCGACCTGGTGCTCCGCGTCGCGGGGATCGACCCCGCCACCCGGATAGGCGTACGCGCCTCCGGCGAAGGCCATGGAGGTCCGTCTGCGCAGCATGTGCACGGCCGGTCCGGCGGGGGTGTCGCGCAGCAGCATCACGGTGGCGGCGCGCCGCGGGTCCACCGGGGTGAGGGAACCGTCCGCGAGCGCGCGGATGCGGTCGGGCCACTCCGGCGGGTACCACTGGCCTCCGGCGGGGGGCTGCGGCTGCGCGTGCTGTTGACCCTGCTGACCATTCGGCATGCCGGGATGCTACGGCCATCCGGCCCGATGTTCGAGGGCCACCCGTGGGCGGCGGCCGAGGTGCCGGTGTCCCGGCTGCGCGCCGCCGGAGCCGGCCGGGCTCAGGGCAGCGGCGGGCACGGGCCGGCCCCGGCAGGTCGACGGACGGAGTCCGGCGCAGCGGGCCGGAGCCCGGGAGGCCCGCCGGGGCCGAGTGGTGCGCTCGGTGCGCGTGGTGCGGGGTGCGCGAGGGGCGCGTCAGGCGGAGGGGACCAGCTCGACCTGGATCTCGACCTCGACCGGGGCGTCCAACGGCAGGACCGTCACGCCGACCGCGCTGCGGGCGTGGACGCCCTTCTCGCCGAGGACGGCGCCGAGGAGCTCACTGGCGCCGTTGAGGACGCCCGGCTGACCCGTGAAGTCGGGGGCCGAGGCGACGAAACCGACGACCTTCACGACACGCGCGATCTTGTCCAGGTCACCGACCACGGACTTGACGGCGGCCAGGGCGTTCAGCGCGCACGTGGCGGCCAGTTCCTTGGCCTGCTCCGGCGAGACCTCGGCGCCGACCTTGCCGGTGACCGGCAGGCTGCCCTTGACCATCGGGAGCTGGCCCGCGGTGTAGACGTACACGCCCGAGCGGACGGCCGGCTGGTAGGTGGCCAGCGGCGGGACGACCTCGGGGAGCGTCAGGCCCAGTTCGGCCAGCTTCGCCTCGACGACGCCGCTCATGCCTTCTCCCGCTTGAGGTAGGCCACGAGCTGCTCGGGGTTGTTCGGCCCGGGCACGACCTGGACGAGCTCCCAGCCGTCCTCGCCCCAGGTGTCCAGGATCTGCTTGGTGGCGTGAACCAGCAGGGGGACCGTCGCGTATTCGAACTTCTTGGTCATGGGAGCGAGGGTAGTGCCTCTCGTGCGGGCCTCATGCGCGGCCCGAGAGGCGAGTGGTTAGGCTCGGACGCTGTGAGCAGGCTCCAGGTGGTCAGCGGCAAGGGCGGCACCGGCAAGACCACGGTCGCCGCGGCACTCGCGCTCGCCCTCGCACGCGAGGGCAGGCGGACTCTACTGGTGGAGGTCGAGGGCAGGCAGGGGCTCGCGCAGCTCTTCGGGGCCGAGGCGCTCCCGTACGAGGAGCGGAAGATCGCCGTCGCGCCCGGCGGGGGCGAGGTCTTCGCCCTGGCCATCGACGCCGAGCGGGCGCTCCTCGACTACCTCCAGATGTTCTACAAGCTCGGCTCGGCCGGGCGGGCGCTGAAGAAGCTCGGCGCCATCGACTTCGCGACGACCATCGCGCCGGGGCTGCGGGACGTCCTGCTGACCGGCAAGGCGTGCGAGGCGGTGCGGCGCAAGGACAAGGCGGGCCGGTTCGTCTACGACCACGTGATCATGGACGCGCCGCCGACCGGGCGGATCACCCGGTTCCTGAACGTCAACGACGAGGTGGCGGGACTGGCCCGGTTCGGGCCGATCCACAACCAGGCGCAGGCCGTCATGAAGGTGCTCAAGTCCCCCGAGACGGCCGTCCACCTGGTCACCCTGCTGGAGGAGATGCCCGTCCAGGAGACCGCGGACGGCATCGCCGAGCTCCAGGAGGCGGGGCTTCCGGTGGGCCGGGTCGTGGTCAACATGGTGCGGCCGCACCACGTCGACGAGGACACCCTGCGCACCGCGGCCGACGGCCACCGCACCGAGGTGGCCAAGGCCCTGTCCCGGGCGGGCCTCGGCGGCGCGCGGCGCGGCGGGCTGGCCGAACGGCTGGTGGACCCGCTGCTCGAACAGGCCGCCGAGCACGCGAGCCGGGTGGAACTGGAGCGCGCGCAGCGCGCCGTACTGGAGGGACTGCGGGTGCCGACGTACGAACTCCCCCTGCTCGGCACGGGGGTGGACCTGGCCGGGCTGTACGCACTGGCCAAGGACCTGCGCAAGCAGTCGGTGGCCGAATGAACGAGGGGGTGGACACCATGGGTCTGGACACTCCGCCGTGGCTGGCGGTCGACCGGCTGCTGGACGACCCGGAGAACCGGATCGTCGTGTGCTGCGGGGCGGGCGGTGTCGGCAAGACCACCACGGCCGCGGCGCTCGGCGTACGGGCGGCGGAGCGCGGGCGCAAGGCGGTCGTGCTCACCATCGACCCGGCGCGGCGGCTCGCGCAGTCGATGGGCATCGACTCGCTGGACAACACCCCGCGCAAGGTGACCGGCGTGGGCTCGGGCGGCGGTGAACTGCACGCCATGATGCTGGACATGAAGCGGACCTTCGACGAGATCGTCGAGGCGCACGCGGACGGCGAGCGGGCCCGGGCCATCCTGGCCAACCCCTTCTACCAGTCCCTGTCGGCCGGGTTCGCGGGCACGCAGGAGTACATGGCGATGGAGAAGCTGGGGCAGCTGCGGGCCCGGGACGACTGGGACCTGATCATCGTCGACACCCCGCCGAGCCGGTCCGCGCTGGACTTCCTCGACGCGCCGAAGCGGCTCGGGTCCTTCCTGGACGGGAAGTTCATCCGGGTGCTGATGGCTCCGGCGAAGGTGGGCGGCCGGGCGGGGATGAAGTTCCTCAATGTCGGCATGTCGATGATGACGGGGACCCTCAGCAAGCTGATGGGCGCCTCGCTGCTGAAGGACGTGCAGACCTTCGTGGCCGCGATGGACACCATGTTCGGCGGTTTCCGCACGCGCGCGGACGCCACCTTCCGGCTGCTCCAGGCTCCCGGCACGGCCTTCCTCGTGGTCGCGGCGCCCGAGCCGGACGCCCTGCGCGAGGCGGCGTACTTCGTGGAGCGACTGGCCGCCGAGGACATGCCGCTGGCGGGTCTGGTGCTCAACAGGGTCCACGGGAGCGGCGCCGACCAGCTGTCCGCCGAACGGGCGTTGGCCGCCGCAGAGAATCTTGAAGAAGGCCGCATTGTCGATCAGGAGTCCGGGAAAGCTGGACTTCGTGACTCGGCCGCGGACTCCTCCGGGACCGGCTCCCCCACCGCCGCAGACCTCACGGCAGACGTGGACGAGATCACGCCGGACGAGAACGCGCTGAACGAGACCGTGGTGGACACGATCACGGCAGGGCTGCTGCGCCTGCACGCGGAACGGATGCAGGTGATCGCGCGCGAACAGCGCACACGCGATCGCTTCACCTCGCTTCACCCCGAAGTGGCGGTGGCCGAGGTGGCCGCCCTGCCCGGCGATGTGCACGACCTCGCCGGGCTACGGGCCATCGGAGAGCGACTCGCGGCCGGGGTTCCGGCCGGAGCGTAGGCGTTCGTACGACGTGGCGCGCGGGTGGTTACCCGGCTGCCGCGTACGTCTCGTACGGGACGTCGATCTCCGCGTCTGCATCCATGGTGAGGATGCCCGTGCTGCGCTCGTACTCCGTGCGGGCGGTTTCGAGCAGCCGTCGCCACGAGGTGACGGTGGGACGCCGGCGCAGCAGCGCCCGTCGTTCCCGCTCGGTCATTCCGCCCCACACACCGAACTCGACACGGTTGTCGAGCGCGTCGGCCAGGCATTCGGTCCGCACCGGACATCCGGTGCACACCGCCTTGGCCCTGTTCTGTGCTGCTCCTTGTACGAACAGTTCATCCGGATCGGTAGTGCGGCAGGCTGCCTGCGCACTCCAGTCGGTAACCCAGCCCATCCCGGCGCCGTCCTCTCCCGAATCGAGGCTCCCCCACGGCGGTAGCGGCATATTCACCGCTGCCAGTTGAGGACGTTACGGAAGGCGAGCACAGTGCAACACCCCCGACGGGCCCAATCTTGAATGGTCCGAACGGACTATGGGTAAGCGGCAGATCACCCGACGGAGTGATCCGGCGACATGCCCGACCATTCCGGCAATTCGGATGAAAGCGGGAGGGCATCGACACGGCACGCTCGGGGCTTGCGGCGAGATTCGGACATGAGTCCACCCCATTCGGGAAGGGTGAAAATCAAGCCGCGGGGTTGATGTCGGGCCGCACTGCTGTGACAGTTGGGGACAGCTTAGGCCAAGGCATTCGCGCGTGTCCGGCGAATGAGAACGTAGGCTGCCCTCCATGGGAAAGAAGCGCTCGGGCGGCGGGCTCACGGGGAGCCAGCAGGCCGCCAAGTTCCTCGGGGTGTCCGTTCTCTCCGGAGTTGTGCTGGCCGGCATGGCGATTCCGGCCGCAGGCGCCCTGGGGCTCGCGGCCAAGGGCACGGTCGAGGGATTCGATGAGATCCCGGCCAATCTCAAGACTCCGCCGTTGAGCCAGCGGACCACCATTCTGGACGCGGAAGGTGGCGTGATCGCCACCGTCTATTCGCGCGACCGTCAGGTGGTCCCGCTCACGGCGATCTCCCCGTACATGCAGAAGGCAATCGTCGCCATCGAGGACTCTCGTTTCTACGAGCACGGTGCGGTCGACCTCAAGGGCATCCTGCGCGCGGTCAACCGCAACGCACAGGAAGGCGGCGCCGCACAGGGCGCCTCCACGCTCACGCAGCAGTACGTGAAGAACGTCTTCGTCGAAGAGGCCGGTGACGACGAGACCAAGGTGCGCGAGGCCCAGGAGAAGAGCCTCGGCCGCAAGATCCGCGAGCTGAAGTACGCGATCCAGGTCGAGGAGGAGCTCGGGAAGAAGAAGATCCTCGAGAACTACCTCAACATCACCTTCTTCGGCCAGCAGGCCTACGGAATCGAATCCGCGGCCCAGCGCTACTTCAGCAAGCCGGCCAAGGACCTCACCCTGGAGGAGTCGGCGCTGCTGGCGGGCGTCGTCCAGTCGCCGAGCCGGTACGACCCTGCGAACGACGCGCAGGAGGCGACGAAGCGCCGCAACCTCGTCCTCCAGCGGATGGCCGACATCAAGGACATCTCGCAGGCGGAGGCGGACGCGGCGAAGGCGAAGCCGGTCACCCTGAAGCTGACCAAGCCGAAGAACGGCTGCATCACCGCGGTCAAGGGCGCGGGCTTCTTCTGCGACTACGTGCGCAACTCCTTCCTGACCGACCCCGTCTTCGGCAAGACGCGCGAGGACCGGGCCAAGGTCTGGAACCAGGGCGGCCTGACGGTACGGACGACCCTCGACCCGCAGTCGCAGGACGCGGCCAACGAGTCGATCAAGGATCACGTCTATCAGGAGGACTCGATCGCGACGGCCGTGACCATGGTCCAGCCGGGCACCGGCCGGGTCCTGGCGATGGGTCAGTCCAAGCCGTACGGCTTCGGCAAGAACGAGACGCAGATCAACTACTCCGTCGACAAGCGGATGGGCGGCTCGAACTTCGGCTTCCAGGTCGGCTCCACCTTCAAGCCGTTCATCGCGGCCGCGGCGCTGGAGCGGGGCATGCCGCCCACCAAGGTGTACGGGGCCCCGAACAAGCTCGACTACCCGAGCCCGATCACCAAGTGCGACGGCACCCAGTGGCTGAACCTGCCGGACAACAGCGGCAAGCTCGCCACCGCCGAGAACGAGACCGAGGACGAGATCGGCCCGTACGCCCTGCGGACGGCGATGGAGAAGTCCATCAACACCTACTTCGTCGAGATGATCGGCGAGATCGGGCTCTGCCCGGTGACCGAGATGACGCAGAAGCTCGGCGTGGTCCCGGCCGCCGGCACCAAGCTGCCCGAGGCACCGTCCATCGCGCTCGGCTCCGCCGAACTCTCCCCGCTGACCATGGCCAACGCGTACGCCACGTTCGCCAACCGCGGGGTCTACTGCACCCCGGTCGCCATCGAGTCGATCACCGACGCGCACGGCAAGGCTCTCGCGGTGCCGAAGACCAAGTGCGACCGCGCCATGTCGCAGACCACGGCCGACACCATCAACACCCTGCTGCGCGGAGTGGTCGACTCCGGTACCGGTGAGCGGGCCGGCCTGACCGACCGCGACAACGCGGGCAAGACCGGTACGACCGACTCCCGCCACAACGCCTGGTTCGTGGGCTACACCCCGAACATCTCCGGCGCGGTGTGGGTCGGCTCGGGCGGCGCGAAGAAGATCTCGATGGAGAACATCGAGATCGGCGGCCGGTCCTACGACAAGGTCTTCGGCGGCGGTCTGCCGGGCCCGATCTGGAAGGACGCGGTCACCGGTGCCCTGTCCGGGCGCGAGGCCCCCAGCTTCACGACGGTCAGCATCCCGGAGCCCGTACTCCCGGGCAACGCCAACGGCAACGCGGGCGGCAACAACGGCGGACGGCCCGCGACGACCCCGTCCAAGCCCGGGAAGCCCGGCAAGCCGGGCGGCGACGGCAAGCCCGGCGGGCGCCCGGGCGGGCAGACGGCGGCCGGAGCCACCGCAGCCGGAGCCACGGGCGGCGGCACCGGGGGCAACCCGGACAACCCGTTCCCCGATTTCAGCATCGAGCCGGGCCTGATCGGCGGCCGCGACGACCGCTGACGGACCCCGAAGAAGGGGAGGGCCCCAGCCGCGATCCGGCTGGGGCCCTCCCCTTTACTGCGTCAGTGCGTTACTGCGTTACTGCGTCACTGCGGTCCGCGGATCAAAGGAGCTGCTGCTTGACGACGGCGGCGACGCGGCCGCCCTCCGCCAGGCCCGCGACCTTCGGGTTCACGATCTTCATGACGGCGCCCATGGCCCGCGGCCCCTCGGCACCCGCCGCGCGGGCCTCCGCGACGGCCTGCGTCACGATCTCGACGAGCTCCTCATCGCTCAGCTGCTTGGGCAGGTACGTGTCGAGGAACTCGCCCTCCGCCGTCTCCCGGGCGGCCTGCTCGGGACGGTCGCCCTTGGCGAAGGCATCGGCGGCCTCACGGCGCTTCTTCGCCTCCTTGGCGATCACCTTGAGGACTTCCTCGTCGGAGAGGACGCGCGCCTCCTTGCCCGCGACCTCCGCGTTGGTGATGGCGGAGAGGGTCAGGCGCAGCGTGGACGAGTGCAGCTCGTTACGCTCCCTGATGGCGGTCGTGAGGTCGTCCTGGAGCTTGGCCTTCAGCGTGGTCATGCACCCGAGTCTGCCAGGTACCGGGGCGCTGGCGCCCGTCCGTTTTCCGGGTCTGCGACGATGGGGCCATGCGTGCGCGTTACGGAGTACCCCTGAAGGCGGCTGCCGGAATCGCGGCGGTGGGGGCAGCGGGAGTGGCCTACGCCGCCGGTTTCGAGGCGCGGTCCTTCCGCCTGCGCCGGATCACGGTGCCCGTCCTGCCCCTGGGGATGCGCCCGTTGCGCATACTCCAGGTCTCGGACATCCACATGGTCGGCGGGCAGCGCAAGAAGCGCGCCTGGCTCCAGTCGCTGGCGGGGCTGCGCCCCGACTTCGTCGTGAACACCGGGGACAACCTCTCCGACACCGAAGGCGTGCCCGAGGTGCTCGACGCGCTCGGCCCGCTCATGGACTTCCCCGGCGTGTACGTCTTCGGTTCGAACGACTACTACGGGCCCCGGCTGCGCAACCCCGGGCGCTACCTCCTGGAGAAGGCCCAGGGCCGGCACGGGCTGAACGGCAACAAGCCGGTCGTCGGCGCCGTCCACAACCCGTGGGAGGAGATGCGGGACGCCTTCGACGCGGCGGGCTGGCTGAACCTGACCAACGCGCGGGCGCGCCTGAAGCTCGACGGCCTGGAGCTGGCCTTCACCGGTCTGGACGACCCGCACATCAAGCGGGACCGGTACGAGCAGGTGGCGGGCGGCCCGGAGACCGACGCGGACTTCTCCATGGCCGTGGTGCACGCCCCGTACCTGCGGACGCTGGAGTCCTTCACCGCGGACGGCTACCCGCTGATCCTCGCGGGGCACACCCACGGCGGGCAGCTGTGCATCCCCTTCTACGGCGCCCTGGTCACCAACTGCGACCTGGACACCAAGCGGGTCAAGGGCCTCTCCACCCACGAGACGGGCGGCCGGCGCGCCTACCTCCACGTCTCGGCGGGCTGCGGCACCAACCGCTACACCCCGGTCCGCTTCGCCTGCCCGCCGGAGGCGACCCTGCTCACGCTCACGCCGAAGGCCTAGCGACTCCCGGGCCCTCCCCCAGTACGTTGACGGGATGACCGAACCGACGCGCCTCGTCCCGGCGGCCTTCCGCGCCCTGGTCTGTGCCGCGGCCGTGGTGGGGCTCGTCATCGAGCTCACCCACGGCAGCGTCCCGGTCGTCCTGAGCTTCTTCACCATCTGGACCAACATCGCGGTGGCCGTCGTCTTCGGCCTCTCCGCCCTCCGCGCCTGGCAGGAGCGGCCCGACCCCGCCCCGCTGCTGCGGGGCGGGGTGCTGCTGTTCATCCTCGTCACCGGGCTGGTCTTCCACCTGGTCCTGGCGAACCCGGCGAGCCCCTTCAACGTGCTCGCGGAGCTCGACAAGCTGACCGGCGCCAAGGCCGTCGCCGACCAGCTCCTCCACACGGTCACCCCGATCGGCGCAGCGCTGGACTTCCTCCTGCTGACCGCCCCGCGCACGCTGCGCCCGAAGCACGCCTTGCAGTGGCTGGCCTATCCGCTGGCGTACGTGGTGTTCGCGCTGGTCCGCGGCGCGCTGCTGGGCCCGGACAGCAGGAGCCGGTACACGTACCCCTTCATCGACGTGGCCCAGTACGGCTACGCCCGGGTCGCCGTGAACTGCGTCGTCCTGGGCCTCGGCTTCGCCGTACTCGGCCTGGCCCTGGTCCTGGCGGACCGCTACCGCCCGGCGTCGCCGCTGGCTCCGGGGCCGCGCCGTGAAAACCGGATTTCGTCTCCGGCGAGAGGTCCGCTAAAGTAATCGATGTCGCCAGGGCAGCAAGCGCTGCAAAGGCGGCGATCGGGGTGTAGCGCAGCTTGGCAGCGCGCTTCGTTCGGGACGAAGAGGTCGTGGGTTCAAATCCCGCCACCCCGACGCTGTAGTACCAGGTCAGGCCACCTACTTCCGTAGTAGGTGGCCTGACCTGTTTGCGTGCGCGTCCATCCTCCCCGGTCCGGTCCGGATCACCGGACGGAGCTGCTTACGGATGGTGCGCGGCGGTCGGCTCTGGCGGGGCACCTGCTGGCCATCGGCGATGTCCGGCCGTCGGTTACCCGGACGATTCTCCGGGCCGCCCCCAAACAGGCCGGGGATGCAGCCATTCCTTTCAGAGCTGCAACCCCCTGACAACTGACCTTGCCTGGCTTGCCGTTGAGCGGTGAGTGGCGCCGGCCTGGTGCTCCTCCAGGACGGGCCGAGCGGCTCGCGGGCGGTCCGCGGCTGCCGGGACGGCCATGGCGCGCGGCACTGATCTCCGGCTCGGCGGCGTCCCCGGCGCGTACGGCGCCGTGGCGTGCGCGTGCGGCGCGGTCGTCGCCGCCCTCGGCCGGCCCCGTCCCGGCCGGGGGTCTGGACGGTCCGGACGGGGTTGGTTAGGTTAGCCTTACCTCAATCGAAGGGGTCGGGAGGTGTGCGCCTCCGCCGGAGGGCCGGGGTCCGCCGGACCCCGCCCGTACCCCGCCAGGAGTTCTCGTGAACGCTGCCGCAGGCGCCGCCCTGCCCGGGCCCACCGCCGCCGAGCGCGTCCGCTCCGTGCTGGCCCGGGCGGTCTCGCTGTCCCTGACCACCGAGGGGCACAGCTACGACCTGATCGGCATGCACTCCGTGGACGCGAAGGGGCGGATCACCCTCCACCCCCCGTCGGACAGCCCCCTGGCCGCCCGGATCGCCTTCGCCCCGCGCGGCAGCCTCGCCGCCCTGCTGGAGTTCACCGACATCGCGCCGACCCCCGTCCGCGACCGCGTACGGGCCCGGGTGACGGTCTCCGGCTGGCTGGCCCCGGCGGGCACGGGGGACGAGGGCCCCCTGCGGCTGGACACGGCGCGCGTGACCCTGCGGACCGCGGCCGGCCCGGTGGACGTCGCGCTGGACGAGGTCACGCTCGCCGAGCCCGATCCGCTCGCCGTGGAGGAGGCCGGCATGCTGACCCATCTCGCCGCCTCCCACGGGGAGATGGTGACGGAGCTGCTCGCCCTCGGCGCCTCGCGCCTGCCCGCCGGTGTGCGCCGGGCGCTGCCGCTCGCGGTCGACCGGCACGGCATCACCCTGCGCTGCGAATACGCCTCCGGCCACTGCGACCTGCGGCTCCTCTTCCCCGTCCCGGCGCGGGACGCGGCCGGGGCCGGCCGGCAGGTCCGGCAGCTGCTGACGGCGCCCCGGCGGTGCTCCCGCCAGGACCACTCCCCCGCGCGGTACTGAACCATGGGACACGGCTGGCAGGGCATCGCCCTCAGACTCTTCCGCGGCAAGGACTTCACCTTCACCGTCCGGTCCAACGAGCGGGTGTCCGGCCACCTGCACCGGCTGTCCTTCGCCGACGGGGGCATGCTGGAGGCCACGGGCGTGCACCCCACGATGTGGGTGCGCCTGTGGTTCGAGCACCAGGGCAAGCCGCACCAGCGGGGATACACGCTGGTCGACCCGGATCCCGCCGCCGGTACCTTCGACGTGGAGTTCGCCCTCCACGACGGACCCGCGAGCGACTGGGCGCGCGCCGCCCGGCCCGGCGACACGATCGAGGCGACGCTCCAGGGCACGGGGTTCGCTCCGCCGGACCCGCTGCCGTCGCGGCTGCTCGTCGTCGGCGACCCGGCCTCCAGACCCGCCATCAACTCCCTTCTGGAGTCGATGCCCTCGACCCCGGCGACCATCTGGTTCGAGAGCACGGACCCCGCGGAGGCCGAGGGGACCCCGCGCCGCCCGGGCCCGGACCGCGAGGTGATCCACGTACCGCGGCAGCGCGAGGGCGCCCAACTGGTCGAGACGGTGCGGGCGGAGCTGCCCCCGCGCCTGGACCCCGGCGCCTACGTGTGGATTGCCTGCGACACCGCGACCACCCGAGCCCTGGCCGCCTTCGCGCGCAAGGAGCTCGGAGTGCCCAAGGAGCGGCTGTACGCGCTCGGGTACTGGCGGGTGGCGTAGGCAGGAAATGCCCGGGCTGCTAACTTGAAGCAGCCAACTTAGGTTAGGCTAAGCTAAATCTTGATCGAGCAGTGGGCGCATGGACGTCCTCAGGGGAGGGATTCACCATGGGCCTGCCGGCCATCGGCACCTACCCCATGCCCGAGCGCGCCGCCCTGCCCAGCTCCTGCGCCGCCTGGACCATCGACCCCGACCGCGCCGCCCTGCTCATCCACGACATGCAGAACCACTTCGTGGGACCGCTCCCGGCGGGACGCTCCCCGGTGGTCGAACTCGTCGACAACATAACGGCGTTGCGGGCGCTCGCCGGAAGCCTGGGCATCCCCGTGGTCTTCAGCGCCGAGCCCGCCGCCCAGCCGCCGGGCCAGCGCGGCCTGGTCGCCGACGTCTGGGGCCCCGGCATCGAGGACGTGCCGGATGCCGCCGCCATCATCGGGCCGCTCGCCCCCAGACCGGGCGAACACCTGCTGGCCAACATCCGCCCCAACGCCTTCCTGCGCAGCCACCTCGGACGGCTCCTGCGCGACGAGGGGCGCGACCAGCTGATCGTCTGCGGGATCCACGCGCACCTCGGCATCCTGCTCACGGCGGCCGACGCCTTCATGAACGACATCCAGCCCTTCGTCGTCGCCGACGCGGTGGCCGACTTCTCCGCCGAGGAACACGCCATGGCCCTGCGGTGGGCCGCCCGCAGCGGCGTGGTCTGTACGACCGAGGCCCTGCTGCGGGACCTGCTGCTCGGAAGGGCGGCGCGAGACGTTCACCGGGACGCCTGAGGGCGTACGCGGGACGGGAACCCCGGGGGCGGACGATGACGCTGCCCTCGCACGGATCGAGAGAGACGGAAGAACATGACCGTACGGGTCGCGGTGGCCGGTGCCAGCGGCTACGCGGGCGGGGAGATACTCCGCCTGCTGGCGGCGCATCCCGGCGTGGAGATCGGCGCGCTGACGGCCCACACCAGCGCGGGCCGGCTGCTGGGCTCCGTCCAGCCGCAGCTGTCCTCCTTCGCCGACCGCGAGCTGGTGGAGACCTCCGCCGCCTCGCTCGCGGGCCACGACGTGGTCTTCCTCGCCCTGCCGCACGGCCAGTCGGCCGCGCTGGCGCAGGAGCTCGACCCCGGCACGCTGATCGTGGACTGCGGCGCGGACTTCCGGCTGCGCGACCCGGCCGACTGGGAGCGGTTCTACGGTTCCCCGCACGCCGGTACCTGGCCCTACGGCCTGCCCGAACTGCCCGGCGCCCGGGACGAGCTGAAGGGCGCCACCCGGATCGCCGTACCGGGCTGCTACCCGACCGCGGTCACCCTCGCCCTGTTCCCCGCCTACGCGGCCCGCCTGGTGGAGCCCGAAGCGGTGGTCGTCGCCGCGAGCGGGACCTCGGGCGCGGGCAAGTCCGCGAAGACGCACCTGCTCGGCGCCGAGGTGATGGGCTCCATGAGCCCGTACGGCGTCGGCGGCGGCCACCGGCACACCCCCGAGCTCACCCAGAACCTGTCCGGGGTCGCCGGCGAGCGCGTGACGGTCTCCTTCACCCCGACCCTGGCCCCCATGCCCCGCGGCATCCTGGCGACCTGCTCGGCCCGCCTGCGCCCGGAGGTCGCCGACAGCGCCACCGGGGCGCAGGAGGTGCGGGAGGCGTACGAGGCCGCGTACGCCGACGAGCCGTTCGTACGGCTGCTGCCGCCCGGGCAGTGGCCCTCCACGGCGGCCGTCCTCGGCTCCAACACCGCCCAGGTGCAGATCGCCGTGGACCCGGACGCCCGCAGGCTCGTCTGCGTGAGCGCCATCGACAACCTGACCAAGGGCACCGCGGGTGGCGCGGTGCAGAGCATGAACGTCGCCCTCGGCCTGCCGGAACGGCTGGGCCTGCCCACGAATGGAGTGGCTCCGTGAGCGTGACCGCCGCCCAGGGATTCCTGGCCGCCGGAGTGGCCGCCGGCATCAAGGAATCCGGGGATCCCGACCTGGCCCTGGTGGTGAACCGGGGACCGTCCCGGGCAGCCGCCGGTGTCTTCACCTCCAACCGCGTGCAGGCCGCGCCCGTGCGCTGGTCGCGCCGCGTGCTCGCCGACGGCCGGCTCACGGCCGTCGTCCTCAACTCCGGCGGAGCCAACGCCTGTACGGGGCCTGCGGGCGCCGACGACGCGCGGCTGATGGCCGAGCGCACGGCGCTGGCCGTGGACACGGCCCCCGACGAGGTCGCGGTGTGCTCCACCGGACTCATCGGCCTGCGCCTGCCCATGGACCGGATCACGGCCGGCATCGACACCGCCGCGGGGCGGCTGTCGGACGGGGGCGGCGAGGCCGCGGCCGTCGCCATCAAGACCACGGACTCCGTGCACAAGACCGCGGTCGCCGGCGGCGACGGCTGGACGGTCGGCGGCATGGCCAAGGGCGCGGGCATGCTCGCCCCCGGCCTGGCCACCATGCTGGTCGTCCTGACCACGGACGCCGACGTGAGCGCGGAGGTCCTCGACCCGGCGCTGCGCGACGCCGTGCACACCACCTTCGACCGGGTGGACTCCGACGGCTGCATGTCCACCAACGACACGGTCCTGCTGCTCGCTTCGGGCGCGTCAGGCGTCGTACCGGCCACCGCGGAGTTCACCGAGGCCGTGCGCACGGTGTGCGCGGACCTGGCGCGGCAGCTGGTGGCGGACGCCGAGGGGGCCTCCAAGGAGATCGAGGTGGCGGTCATCGGCGCGGCCTCGGAAGAGGATGCGGTCGAGGTGGGCCGTTCGGTGGCCCGCAACAACCTGCTCAAGTGCGCGCTGCACGGCGAGGACCCGAACTGGGGCCGGGTGCTGTCGGCGATCGGCACCACCGCCGCCGTCTTCGACCCCGACCGCCTGGACGTGGCCATCAACGGCGTCTGGGTCTGCCGCGACGGCGCGGCGGGCGAACCGCGGGACAAGGTCGACCTGTCGGGCCGCGAGATCACCGTCACCGTGGACCTGCGCTCCGGCGAGGCCGCCGCGACGCTCTGGACCAACGACCTCACGGCCGAGTACGTCCACGAGAACAGCGCGTACAGCTCGTGAACGGCCCCGGGACGACCCGTACGCATACGGGGACGGGAACGATCGTCGGACAGCGGCGCGCCGACGGCACGAACGCGGCGCCCGCCCCGGCCGCGGCGGACCTGCCGTGGCGCGAGGAGCTCCGGGGCCGCACCGTCGTCGTCAAGTTCGGCGGTAACGCCATGGTGGACCCCTCGCTCCACCGGACCTTCGCCCAGGACGTCGTGGAACTGTGGCAGGCGGGGCTGCGGCCCGTCGTCGTGCACGGCGGCGGCCCGCAGATCAGCGCCATGCTCGACCGCCTCGACCTGGAGGTCCGCTTCGAGGCGGGCCTGCGGGTGACCACCCCGGAGACCATGGACGTGGTCCGCATGGTGCTGACCGGGCAGGTCCAGCGGGAACTGGTCGGCGCGCTCAACGCCCACGGCCCCTTCGCCGTGGGCCTGTCGGGCGAGGACGCGCACACCATGACCGCCGTGCGGCGCCCCGCGTGGGTGGACGGCCGGCCGGTGGACATCGGCCTCGTCGGCGACGTCGTGGCCGTCGAGCCCGGCACGGTGCGCACCCTGCTGGACCAGGGCCGCATCCCCGTGGTCTCGCCGATCGCGCGGGGCGCGGACGGCGAGGTCTACAACGTCAACGCCGATCTCGCGGCCTCGGCGCTGGCCGTGGCCCTCGGCGCGGAGCGCCTGGTGGTCCTGACCGACGTCGAGGGACTGTACGCGGACTGGCCGCACAGCACCGAGGTGATCGAACGCCTCACCGCCGCCGAACTGGACGCGCTGCTGCCGGATCTCGCCAGCGGCATGCTCCCCAAGATGGAGGGCTGCCTGCGCGCCGTACGGGCGGGCGTGGGCCGGGCCCAGGTCATCGACGGCCGGGTGCCGCACGCACTGCTGGCGGGTGTCTTCACCGAGGGCGGCTCGGGGACCACGGTCGTCCCGGACCACGAGCCCGGACCCGCCCCTGCCCGCACCGGGCACGACAACGAGCACGACAACGAGTACGCCTTCGAGCACGACAACGAGGAGACCGTCGCGTGAGCGCCGCACCCGCCACCCCGCTCGCCGACCGCTGGAGGGCGGTGATGATGGACACCTACGGCACTCCCCCGCTGGCCCTGGTCCGGGGCGAGGGCAGCACCGTGTGGGACGAATCCGGGCTGGCGTACACGGACTTCACCGGCGGGATCGCGGTCAACACCCTCGGGCACGCCCATCCGGCCGTGGTCGGGGCCGTCCAGGAACAGATCGCCCGGCTGGGCCACGTCTCGAACCTGTTCATCTCCGGGCCGCCGGTCGCGCTGGCGGAACGTCTGCTGGAGCTGCTGGGCCGGCCGGGACGGGTGTTCTTCGCCAACTCGGGCGCGGAGGCCGCCGAGGCCGCCTTCAAGATCGCCCGCCGGACGGGCCGGCCCCATCTGGTGGCCACCGAGGGCGGGTTCCACGGCCGCACCATGGGGGCGCTGGCCCTCACCGGCCAGCCGGCCAAGCGCGAGCCCTTCCTGCCGCTGCCCGCGGAAGTGACGCACGTGCCCTTCGGGGACGTGGCGGCGCTGCGCGCGGCGGTCACCGAGCGGACCGCCGCGGTCTTCCTGGAGCCGGTGCAGGGCGAGGCCGGGGTGATCCCGGCGCCCGAGGGGTACCTGCGGGCCGCCCGCGAGATCACCCGGGCCACGGGCACCCTGCTCGTCCTGGACGAGGTGCAGACGGGGATCGGCCGAACCGGCCACTGGTTCGCGCACCAGGCGGAGCCGGGCATCGATCCCGATGTGGTCACCCTGGCCAAGGGGCTGGGCGGCGGCCTGCCCATCGGCGCCGCGGTGGCCTTCGGACCCGCGGCCGACCTGCTGACCCCCGGTCAGCACGGCACCACCTTCGGCGGCAATCCGATGGCCTGCGCGGCCGGGCTCGCAGTCCTGGAGACCATCGCTTCCCAGGACCTGCTCGCTCACGTCGTACGGACCGGCAAGCTGCTGCACAGCGGCATCGAGGCGCTGGGCCACCCCCTGGTCCGTGAAGTGCGGGGCGCGGGGCTGCTGCTGGGCGTCGTGCTCACCGAACCGGTCGCCGCACGGGTCCAGCGGGCCGCGCAGGACGCCCGGTTCCTCGTGAACGCGGCCGGCCCGGCCACGGTTCGGCTGGCTCCTGCCCTGACGGTGACGCAGGAGCAGGCCGAGGCGCTGGTGGCCGCGCTGCCTGGGATCCTCGACGCCTGAGGCACGGCGCGGCGGCGGCCGTGCGCGGCGAGCACCAAGGGGCGGGTCCCGCACGGGGCCCGCCCCTTCGGCCCGTCCTACAGGGCGCGGGCCAGGACGCGGGCGCCCCGGCGCGGGTCCAGGGAGTCCGCCCAGGCGGCCGGGGCCGAGGCGGGGGAGGCCGGGCGGAAGCCGTGGCTCAGGAACAGCCGTCCGCTGCCGGTGGTCGCGGTGAAGAGGGTGTCCAGCGAGCGGGTGCGGGCCGCGGTGAAGGCCGCTTGCAGCAGCCGGGCCCCCATGCCCGATCCCTGCCGGTGCCGGGCGACGCAGAAGTTGTACAGGACGCCGGCCGCGGGGTGGACCCGTACGCCGAGACACCCCTCCAGGGTGCCGTCGGGGGCCTGGGCGACGAGGAAGTCGGCCGCCTGGGAGAGGTAGAGGGACAGCGGACGCTCGCGGAGCGCTCCCGCCCGGGCGAACGGCCGGGAGAGGGCCGCCAGCGCGGCGCCGTCGTCGGGGCGCGCGGGGCGGACGGAGAACGGGGTGAATCCGGGCAGCTGGTGTGCGCGGAGCGGCAGCGTGGCGAGCGCGGCGGGGCGCGGCGGGGCCGTGATCAAGGCGTTCCTTCCTCGGGTCCCATCGGGCGCGGAGGACGGCAGGATCGCCGCGTACCCGGTGGAACATTCGAAGTAAGGCTAGCCTCACCTAAGCCTGTGGCCAAGTCGCCCGCGCGGCGGCCGGGTTCGTACCCGGCAGTAGCCTCCGCGGGGCCCTCGGCGGGCGGCCGGACGGCCTAACCGCACGCCCTGCCGGGGTAGTCCGCGCTCTCCGGGGCCCCGGCCTCGCGCATCCGCCGCAGCACCTCGTCCAGGGCGGCGTCGTCGACGTCCACGGGGATGTTGAACTCCCGGTCGAAGACCATGACCTCGTCCCCGCCCGCCTGCCAGATCACCCAGCGGGGCGGGAAGTCGGGGGCCTGCCACAGCGGGAGCAGGCGCTCCAGCGTTTCCACGTCGGCACTCACAGCTTGTTTCCCTCCGTCGCCTCGTGGCCGTCCACGAAGGTCGCCACGATCTCGATCCCTGCGATCCGGGACGGATCCACGCTGCGCGGATCGTCCCCCAGCACCACGAAGTCGGCGCGCTTGCCCGCCACGAGGCTGCCCGCGCTGTCCTCCCAACGGCAGGCGTACGCACCGGCGACCGTGTAGGCGCGCAGCGCCTCCTCCACGGTGACGGCCTCGTCCGGTCCCACCGACAGGCCCGACGAGGACGCCCGCTCGACCATGAACTGGACCGCCCGCAGCGGCGCTCCGTCCGTGACGGGCCGGTCGGAGCTGCCCACGAGGGTGACCCCGTGGTCCAGGAAGCCCCGGCCCCGGTACATCCACGGCGCCCGCTCCTCGCCCATCACGGCCGCGTAGTCGTCGCCGAAGGAGTACAGGAAGGCGGGCTGGACCACCGCGCTGACGCCGAGGCGCGCGAAGCGCGGCAGCTGGTCGGGGCGGATCAGCCCGGCGTGTTCGATGCGGTGCCGCGCGTCCGGGCGGGGCCGCAGGCGCTGCGCCCGCTCCAGGCCCTCCAGCGCGAGGTCGGCGGCGCGGTCCCCGATGGCGTGGACCGCGAGCTGCCAGCCCGCGAGGTGGCCGTCGACGATGAGGCCGAGGAGGCGCTCCGGGTCGTCCTGGAGCTCGCCGGTGTGGTCCAGGCCGACGTAGGGGGCGGTGAGCGCGGCGGTACGGGCCATCATCCCGCCGTCGGTGTAGATCTTCAGGGCGCCCAGGGACAGCCATTCGTCGCCGAAGCCGGTGCGCACACCGAGGTCCAGGGCGCGCGGGATGCCGTCGTCCCGGTGCGCGGCGAGCGGGCGGAGCGTGTCGCCGGCCGCCATGAGCTGGACCCGCAGGGGCAGCCTGCCCTGGTCGCGCAGCAGTTGGTAGGCGCCGAGCTCCACCGGGCTGTTGCCCAGCAGGCCGCCTCCGATGCCCGCTTCGGCGACGGCGGTGACCCCTTCGGAGAGGCAGACGCGGGCCGCCTCTTCGACCGCGTCGGCCATCTCCGCCTGGGAGTAGGGCAGGCGCAGCCGCCGCGCGGCGGTCATGGCGCTCTCCGCCAGGAAGCCGTCCTGGTGCGGGATCCCGGCGGGGAGCAGGTCCAGTACGGCGCTGCTGACGACGCAGCCGTGCCCGGAGTCGTGCAGCAGGAACACCTTGCGCCCGTGGGCGGCCCGGTCCAGTTCGGCGGCGGTCAGATGGCGGCCCAGGGCCCGCTGGTCGTAGCCCATGACGTCGACCCAGTCCGCCGGGTCCTTGCGCAGGGCGGCCTCCTCCACGGCCGCGAGCACGTCCTCGGCCCGTCGGCAGGGGGCCACGCTCGGGGTGGTCGCCTTCAGCCCGGTCCACGTCAGGTGCACGTGGCTGTCGATGAACCCGGGCAGCACGGTGGCGCCTTGCAGGTCGATGACCTCGCGGGCCGGCAGCGAGGTCACGGACTCGTCCAGGCCCACGATCCGGCCCCGCCAGATGCCCATGTCGCGGGCGACCGGGTGGTCCGGGTCCATGGTGAGGATGCGCGCGTTCGTCAGCCTCGTGCAGAGCATGGGTGGTTCCCGTCGCTAGGAGGGGTCCGGCGGGTCAGGCGCGTTCGGCGAGGACGGCCTCGTGGGCGACGGCAGGCGCGTCCTGGGGCACGTACCGCTTCGGCGCCGCGGGGACCATCAGCGGGGTGCCGGTCTCGGGGTCCTCGATGATCCGGCAGGGCAGCCCGAAGACGTCCTCCACCAGTTCGGCGGTCATGACGCTCGCCGGGTCGCCCTGGGCGGCGATGGTGCCGCCGGGCCGCATCACGATGAGGTGGGTGGCGTAGCGGCAGGCCTGGTTGAGGTCGTGCAGGACGGCGACGACGGTGTGGCCCTTGCCTGCGTGCAGTTCGGCGCACAGGTCCAGCACCTCGACCTGGTGGGCGATGTCGAGGAAGGTGGTGGGCTCGTCCAGCAGCAGGATGGAGGTCTGCTGGGCGAGGACCATGGAGAGCCAGACGCGCTGGCGCTGGCCGCCGGAGAGGTCGTCCACGGGCCGGTCGGCGAGTTCGAGCACGCCGGTCTGGCGCATCGACTCGGTGACGGCCTCCTCGTCCTCGGCCGACCACTGCTTGAGCAGGCGCTGGTGCGGGTAGCGTCCGCGCGCCACGAGGTCGCCCACCGTGATGCCGCCGGGGGCGTTCGAGGACTGCGGGAGCAGCCCGAGGCGCCGGGCCACCTCGCGGGAGCGGTACGAGGCGATGGCGGCCCCGTCGAGGTAGACCTGTCCGGCCTTGGGCTTCATCATCCGTGCGAGCGCCGTGAGCAGCGTCGACTTGCCGCAGGCGTTCGGCCCGATGATCACGGTGAAGGAGCGGTCGGGGATGTCGACGCTCAGGGACGTGGCCACCGTCCGCTGGTCGTAGGACAGCGTGAGGTCCTCTGCGCGCAGCCGGGGCTGCGGCGGGTTGGTCGATGTCATGCGCGGCTCTTTCGCGACTCGGTGATCAGCAGCCAGATGAGGTACAGCCCGCCGATGGCGCCCGTCGCCGTGCCGACCGGGAGCAGCGCGGGCGCGAAGGCCCGCTGTACGACGAGGTCGCTCAGGAGGAGGAGGAAGGCGCCCATGAGGGCGGACGGCAGCAGCGCGGGGCCGGACGACCGGGTGAGCCTGCGGACGACCTGGGGCGCGGCGAGGGCGATGAACCAGATGGGGCCGGTGACGGCGGTCGCGAAGGCGGCGAGGGCGACGCTGATGACGAGGAGGGCCGTACGGGTCCGGGTGACGTCGACGCCGAGGGCGCCGGCGGTGGTGTCGCCCATCTCGACCATGGAGAGGCGGCGGGAGAGGAGGAAGGCCGGCGGCAGCAGGACGGCGAGGGCGAGGCCGATGGCGTTGGCGTGCGTCCACAGCCGGTTGCCGAGGCTGCCGATCAGCCAGGACTGCGCCTCCAGGGCCTCCTGGAAGGTGGCCCTGGTGATCAGGTAGGAGTTCACGGCGAGCAGCAGGGCGCTGACGCCGATGCCGATGACGACCAGCCGGAAGCCCTGGATCCCGCGGCCGATCATGAGGAGGTGGACGACGAGGGCGGTGGCGAGGCCTCCGGCCAGGGCGCCCAGCGCGATCTGGGACATGCTGCCGTGCAGCACGATGATCACGACGAGCGCGCCCACGGCGGAGCCGTTGGTGAAGCCGATGATGTCGGGGCTGCCGAGGGAGTTGCGGGTCAGGCTCTGCAGGATCGCCCCGCTCACGGCGAGGGCCGCGCCGACGAACACCGCGGTCAGGATGCGCGGCATGCGCAGGGTGTTGACGACGAAGTCCGCGGCGCCGGAGCCGTTCCCGGTCAGGGCCTGGAGGACCTCCCCGACGGACAGCTCGAAGTCGCCGGTGGTCAGCGTGATGCCGATGAGGACGACGAGCGCGCCGACCAGGAGGGCGGTCACGGCTGCGGTGCGGCCCTGCACGCGCATCGACACCCCGCCCACCCTGACGATCCGGCCGCTGACGACGCGGGGGGCGGGGGTGCGCCCGGGTCCGGGGACGGAGGCGGAGGCGGAGGCTACGGAGGCGGAGGCTTTCGTCTCCGGTGCGGCGCTCACAGCATGACCAGCTTTCGACGGCGGCACAGCGCGATGAACAGGGGCGCGCCGATGAAGGCGGTGACGATGCCGACCTGCACCTCGCCCGGGGCGCCGAGCACCCGGCCCAGGACGTCCGAGCCGACGAGCAGCACGGGCGCGAGCACCATCGAGTAGGCGAAGACCCAGCGCTGGTCGGCGCCGACGATGAACCGGGCGACGTGCGGCACGGCCAGGCCGACGAAGCTGATCGGCCCGACGGCGGCGGTGGCGGCGCCGCACAGCAGCATCACGGCGATGGCCGCCAGGACGCGGGTGCGGCCGACGTTCACGCCGAGGGAGCGGCCCATCTGGTCGCCCATGGCCAGGGCGTTGAGGGAGGGGGCGAGGAGGAAGGCGACGACCAGGCCGACGCCGACGAACGGCAGGACGAGCAGCACGATGTCGTAGTACCGGCCCGCGAGGGAGCCGACCGTCCAGAAGCGGAACTGGTCGAAGGCCTCCGGGTCGAAGAGCAGCACGGCCCAGTTGAAGGCGTAGAGCACGGCGGTCACCGCCGCTCCGGCGACGACGAGCCGGTCGGGGGTGGCCAGCTTGCGTCCGGAGGAGCCGAGGAGGTAGACGCCGACCGAGGCGGCGGCGGCCCCGGCGAGGGCGAACCACACGTAACCCAGGGGCGATGCCACGCCCACGAAGGCGATGGCGACGACGACGCCCGAGGAGGCGCCCAGGTTGACCCCGAGCAGTCCGGGGTCGGCGAGCGGGTTGCGCGTCAGGGCCTGCATCAGGGCGCCGGACAGACCCAGCGCCGTCCCGACGAGGACGCCCAGTATGGTGCGGGGGATCCGGTACTCGTGGACGATGACGGAGGCCTGCGATCCGTCGGGGTTCCACAGGAGGTCCCAGGTCGAGGCGAAGGGGATCCCCCGGGAGCCCACCCAGACGCTGACGAGCGAGACGAGGACGAGCGCGCCGAGCGCTACGAGGAGCCCGAGGCCGCGCAGTGCCGCTGCGGCCGGACGGGCCCTGGGTGCGGAAGGCTTGGTGGGGTCGGTGGGGTCGGTGGGTTCGGCGGGTTCACCGGTCCTGGTCCCGGACGCCGCCTGGGCTTCGACGGACAACGACCACTCCCCTGGCGGCGGAATTCGGTGCCCCGCAAGCCGCGCGAAGCGTGAACGAGAACACGTCTATGCCGCGCGCGACATGACATGCAATCATTGAACTTAGGTGAGCCTAACCGTACAGCCGCCGCGGGGTCAACGCGGCGGCGGGACCTGACACGATGCCCGGGCCGGGCCGCACAGGGCCGACGGGGGCCCCGCAGGCACCCTTGGCAGACGTTTAAATTAAGATAGCCTTACCTAACTATCCTGCTCTGTTCTTGTGGAGGCGTGCATGCCCGCTGGAGAACCAACGGGAGGCACCGTCCTCCGGAGAGCCCTCGCCGATCAGCGTCGCCGCGTCACCGGAGCCTCGCTCCTCGGCATGGCGCACCAGGCGTGCGAAGCCCTCATCCCCGTCGTCATCGGTCTGGTCATCGACGAGGCGGTGGCGACCGGTTCCTCCGGCGCCCTGCTCCGCTGGCTGCTGGTGCTCGCCGCCCTCTTCTTCATCCTGTCCAACTGCTACCGCAATTCGGCACGCCTCGCGGAAGGCGCCGGCGAGAGCGCCGCGCACCGGATCCGCAAGGACCTCGCCGCCCGGGTGCTCGACCCGCGGGGCGGCGCCGACAGCGGCCGGCTGCCCGGCGCGCTGACGTCCGTCGCGACCGGCGACGCCCGCCGCGTCGGCTCGGTCGCCTCCGCGCTGCCGTACACGCTGTCCGCGATCACCGGTCTGGCGATCAGTGCGGTCGCCCTGCTGCGGATCTCCGTACCGCTCGGCCTGCTCGTCCTGCTCGGCGTACCGCCGCTGCTGTGGATCGGCCACCGCATCAGCCGCCCGCTGGAACGGCGCAGCGAGGCCGAACAGGAGCACGCCGCCCACGCGTCGGGCGTCGCCGCCGACCTGGTCGCCGGCCTGCGCGTGCTCAAGGGCATCGGCGCCGAGGCCACGGCAGTCTCCCGCTACCGCGAGACCAGCCGCAGCTCGCTGGCCTCCGCCCTGCGGGCGGCCACCAGCCGCGCCTGGCACGACGGTGCGATCCTCGCCCTGACCGGCATCTTCATCGCGGCCATCGGACTCGTCGGCGCCCATCTCGCGATGAGCGGCGACATCACCGTCGGTGAGCTGGTCGCGGCCGTCGCCCTCGCCCAGTACCTCCTCGGCCCCTTCCAGCTCCTCACCTACGTCAACGGCGAGTTCGCCCAGGGCCGCGCCTCGGCCGACCGGATCGCCGAGGTCCTCGCCTCGCCGCCCGCCGTCGCGGCCGGCACGGCCACGCTGCCCGACACCGTCGCCGGGGGGCTGCGCCTGCGCGGTGTCACCCAGGGGGTGCTCCGCGGCATCGACCTCGACATCGCGCCCGGCACCCTCGTCGGTGTCGTCACCCGCGACGCGGCCGCCGCGAACGACCTGCTGCTCTGCCTGGGCCACGAACTCGACCCGGCCGAGGGGACCGTCGAGCTCGACGGCGTACCGCTGGCCGACCTCGGCCCCGAGGACGCCCGCCGCGCGATCCTGGTCGCCCACCACGACGCGGACCTCTTCGAGGACAGCCTGCTCGCCAACGTGCGCGCAGCGACGGACGCCACGGCGGCGGACGTGGCACCGGCCCTGGCCGCCGCCACGGCCGACGACGTCGCCCAGGCCCTGCCCGAGGGCGTCGACACCGTCCTCACCGAGCGCGGCCGCTCCCTCTCCGGCGGCCAGCGCCAGCGCGTGGCCCTCGCGCGCGCCCTGGCCGCGGACCCGCCGGTCCTCGTCGTCCACGACCCGACCACCGCCGTCGACACCGTCACCGAGGCCCGGATCGCCACCCGCCTGCGGGACCTGCGCCGGGGCCGCACCACGGTGCTCGTCACCACCAGCCCCGCGCTGCTCGCCGGAACCGATGTCGTGATCATGCTCGACGACGGCCGGGTGGCCGCCGAGGGCAGCCACCCGGAGCTGGTCGCCGCCCACGAGACCTACCGCTCGGCGGTGCTGGCATGACGGCCACCCAGGACCGGGACCCACAACCGCTCGACCGAGACGCGAAGGACGAAGGACCGACGATGAGCGGACCCGACACACCCGAACGCGAGCTCCTGCCCACCGCCACCGGTGCCCGGACCTTCGCCGTCGTGCGCGAACTGCTGCGCCGGCACCGGCTGCTGTCCTTCGCCGCGGTGTCCGTCCTCGTCCTCGGCACGGGCATCGGGCTGCTCACCGCGCCGCTGCTCGGCTGGATCGTGGACCTCGTCATCGACAAGCGCGGCGAGTCCGCGCTGACCGTGCCGATGATCCTCCTCCTGGCCGTCGCCGTCGCCCGCGGGATCGCGACCGCCATCGGCAAGTCCCTGGTGGCCAGGCTCGGCGAGACGGTCCTCGCCGAGCTGCGCGAACGCTTCATCGCGCGGGCGCTGCGGCTGCCGCTGGAACGCGTCGAGAAGGCCGGTTCCGGCGACCTGACCTCGCGCGTGACCGGCGACGTCACCCTGATCGCCAGGGCGGTGCGCCAGGCCCTGCCCGAGTTCGCCGGCGCCTTCCTCACCATCGTTCTGACGCTGGTGGGCCTCACCGTCCTCGACTGGCGCTTCCTGGCCGCCGTCCTGCTGGCCGTCCCCGTGCACATCCTCACGGTCCGCTGGTACATCCCGCGCGCCGCGAGCATCTACGCCGCACACCGGGTGGCGACCGGAGCGCTCCAGCACCAGCTGCTCGACAGCGTCGGCGGCGTCCGCACCGTGCGGGCGTTCCGGCTGGGCGGGCGCCACGAAGAGCTGGTCGAGCAGCGGTCGCAGACCGCCGTCGACCTCGCGGCGCGCGGCATGCGCCTGGTCTCGGGCTTCTTCTCCCGCCTGAACATCGCCGAGTTCATCGGCATGACGGCGATCCTCGTCACCGGCTTCTTCCTCGTCGACAACGGCTCCGTGAGCATCGGTACGGCCACCGCGGCCGCGCTCTACTTCCACGGCCTGTTCAACCCGATCAACGCCGCGCTGTTCCTCATCGACGACGCCCAGTCCGCCGGGGCGAGCCTCGCCCGCCTCGTCGGCGTCTCCAGCCTCCCCGCCGAGCGGGAGCCCGACGTCCGGGCCGCCGCACCGGTCGACGGCTCGGTCAAGGTGTCCGGCCTCAGCCACGCGTACGTGGACGGCCACCCGGTGCTCAGCGAGGTCGACCTGGTGGTCGCGGACGGCGAACGCGTCGCCCTGGTCGGCGCCAGCGGCGCCGGGAAGACCACCCTCGCCAAGCTGATCGCGGGCGTCCACGACCCGGAGACCGGCGCGATCTCCCTGGGCGGGGTCGACTCCCGCGAGCTGGGCCCCTCCGGGATCCGGCAGGCGGTCACCCTGATCAGCCAGGAGGTCCACGTCTTCGCGGGCCCGCTCGCCGAGGACCTGCGGCTGGCCCGCCCCGGGGCGACGGACGAGGAACTGCGCACCGCACTGGCCCGCGTCGACGCCCTCGAATGGGTCGACGCGCTGCCCGACGGGCTGGCCACGGTCGTGGGCGAGGGCGGCCACCGGCTCACGGTGACCCAGGCCCAGCACCTCGCGCTCGCACGCCTCGTCCTCACGGACCCGCCCATCGCGATCCTGGACGAGGCCACCGCCGACGCGGGCAGCGCCGGCGCCCGCGTGCTGGAAACCGCCGCGCTGCGCGCCCTGGAGGGCCGTACGGGCCTGATGGTCGCCCACCGGCTCCCCCAGGCGGCGACCGCGGACCGCGTCGTCGTCCTGGACCGGGGACGCGTCGTCGAGACGGGCACCCACGCGGAACTCGTCGCGGCGGGCGGCCGTTACGCCGAGCTCTGGTCGGCGTGGTCCGACAGCCGCCGCGAACCTGCGGTCCAGGCCTGACCGGTCCCCCTCCGCCCAGCACGAAGGCTCCCGCCCCGGCGTTCCGGGACGGGAGCCTTCTGCCGTGTCCGGGCTCCGCGGGTTCGGCTGCGCCGGGTTCAGCCGTGTGGTGGTGCCCCACCTGCGGCGCCGCTGCACGGGACCCCGCGCCTCAAGTGCCGGCGGGGCTTGATCGAGCCCTGTCGGGGTGTGGGGCGGTGCCCCGCCGGAGGACCTCCTCGGCTCGCGCACTCGGCCCCCGCTACGGAAGCGGAGCCCGGGTTGCGCGCTCGTCCTGCGGGGGCCCTCCGCCGTGTCCCCACCCCACGGCACGTGAGGGGGGTGGAGCCGGCCCGGAAACGCGGACGCCGCCCGTGGAGGGAGTGCTCCACAGGCGGCGTCAGGGGCCGTTGCCGGTCAGCCCTGCTGGGCGACCAGGCTCGCCGGGCGCAGGTCCGTCCAGTTCTGCTCGACGTACGTGAGGCACGCCTCGCGCGTGTCCTCGCCGAAGGCGGTCCGCCAGCCAGCGGGGACCTCCGCGAAGGACGGCCACAGCGAGTGCTGCTTCTCGTCGTTGACCAGGACAAGGAAGCGACCCTGCGGGTCCTCGAACGGGTTGGTGGTCATGCGTTGTCACTCCTCGTGGACATTGCGGTGAACAGCTCGGAGAGCGGCTGCTGCGGATCGGCTGCCACGGTGCGCAGCAGCCTCTGGAGTTCGTCGGCGAGCCGCCGTGCCTTGGCGGTGCCGATCAGGTCGGTCGCGTGGATCAGGCCGCAGTGGACGGGGCCGTCCCCCTGCGGTTCGTAGAAGCTGAGGGTCAGCTGGGCCCGGGTCGAGCCGGTCGGTACGGCGTCGAGGGAGCCGATGCCGCCCTCCAGCTGCTCCAGGTCCGCCTGCTCATGGTGGATCACCATGACCTGCGGGCCCTGCGGCAGCAGTCCGGTCGCCCGGACGACCTCCTCGAAGGGCACTTCCTGGCGGTCGAGGGCGCTGAGCGTGGTCTCCCGTACGCGGGACAGCAGTTCCGCGAACGTCGGGTCGCCCGCCGTGTCGGTGCGCAGCACGACCGTGTTGAAGAAGCAGCCCACCAGGTCGGCCAGCTGGTCGTCCGTACGGCCGGCGACCATCGTACCGATGGGCAGGTCGGTGCCCGCGCCGTGGGCGGTGAGCACGGCCGCCAGGGCGGAGTGCAGCACCATGAACATGCTCGTGCCGGTCGCCCGGGCGAGCTCGTCCACGGCCGCGTGCAGCTGCTCGTCGAGGACGAAGCCGACGTGGTCGGCGCCTGCGGCGGCCGAGCGGGGGCCGTCCGCCGGGAGGGCCAGTGCGGCCGGTACGTCCTGGAGCGTCTCGCGCCAGTACGCGAGCTGGCGGCCGCCGCGGCTGTCCGGGTCGTCCAGGTCGCCCAGGACCTCGCGGGCCCACTGGGCGTAGTCGGCGTACGAGACCGGCAGCGGCTGCCAGGCGGGGGCCCGGCCGTCCGTGCGGGCCGCGTAGGCCGCGGTCAGGTCGCGGAACAGCGGGACCACCGACCACTCGTCGACCACCAGGTAGTGCATGGTCAGCAGCAGCGCCTGCGCCCCTCCGGGGGCGGTCAGCAGGTGGGCCACGAGCGGCGCCGCGCGGTCCGGCTCCGGTGCCCCGGCGGCCAGTTCGGCCAGCCGGGCCTCCAGGTCCTCGCAGGTCTCGCGGACCAGGGCCGGGGCCTGCGCGCTCCGGTGCTGCAGTACGCCGTCCACCTCGGTGAACGCCGTGCGCAGCGGCTCGTGGCGGGCCGCCACGTCGGCGAGCGCCGCGGACAGGGCGTCCGCGTCCAGGCCGCCGGGCGAGCGCAGCACCAGCGCGTGGTCGAAGCGGCCGTGGCGCCGGAAGGCGTCCCAGTGCCAGCGCTGGACGGGCGCCGCGAGCGGCGTGTCCGGGCGACCGGCCGCCGGGGCGAGGGCCGGACGGGCCGAGCCCGCGCCCTTCAGCTTGTCCTCGATGCCCGCGACGGTCAGCGCGTCGAAGACGTCGCGGATGCTCAGCTCGGCCCCGAACTCGGCGCGGATGCGGCCCAGGAGCCGCATCGAGGCCATGGAGTGGCCGCCGAGCGCGAAGAAGTTGTCGTGGACGCCGACCTCCTCCAGCTTGAGGATCTCGCAGAACAGGGCCGCCAGGCGGGCCTGCGTCCCGGTGGCCGGGCGGGCGTCGCCGGTCATCGCCGACCAGTCGGGCGCGGGCAGCGCCTTGCGGTCCAGCTTGCCGTTGGGCGTGAGCGGCAGCGGGCCGTCCAGCGGTACGACGAGCGCGGGGACCATGTACTCCGGCAGCAGCCCCGCCACGTGGGCGCGCAGCTCCTGCGGGTCCAGCTCGCCCGCGTCCGGAACGGCGTAGCCGACGAGGCGCACGATGTCGCCGTCACGGTCGGGCAGTACGGCGACCTGGGCGGCCGACGGGTGCGAGGCGAGGGCCGCCTCGATCTCGCCGAGCTCGATCCGGAAGCCGCGCACCTTCACCTGGGTGTCGACGCGGCCGAGGAAGTCGAGGTTGCCGTCGGCGAGCCAGCGGGCGCGGTCACCGGTGCGGTACATGCGGGTGCCGGGGGCGCCGAAGGGGTCGGCGACGAAGCGTTCCGAGGTCAGCGCCTGCTTGCCGAGGTAGCCGCGGGCCAGGCCGCGGCCGGACACGTACAGCTCGCCCACCACGCCCGGCGGGACCGGGCGCAGGGTGTCGTCCAGGACGTAGCAGCGGGTGTTGGGGTCGGGCCGGCCGATCGGGACCCGGCTGCCGGGCCTGCCTCCGTGCTCGCGGGCGGGCCACAGCGTGGAGTTGACCGTCGCCTCGGTGAGCCCGTAGGCGCAGATCAGGTGGGCCCTGGCACCGAAGCGCTCGAACAGGTCCGGCGGCACGGTCTCCGTACCGACGAGGACGGTCGAGCCCTCGGGCAGCTCGCAGCCCGCGGGCAGCGCCGACACCAGGGACGGCGGCAGGATCATGTGGGTGATCCGCTGGGCCGCGAGGAAGTCGGTGAGCTCGGGGCCCGCGACGCGGGCCTCGTCGGTGATCAGGACGAGGCGCCCGCCGTGGCACAGGGCCATCGACAGTTCGAAGGCGAAGACGTCGAAGCCGATCGAGGCGAACTGCAGGACCCGGCTGTCGGATTCCAGGCCCATCCGGTCCACGGCGGTGGCCACGAGGCTGGCGATGCCCTCGTGCGGGACGACGACGCCCTTGGGGCGGCCCGTCGAACCCGAGGTGTAGATCACGTACGCGGCCTGGTCGAGGCCGACCGGCCCGCCCGTGAGGGCGGATTCGGACAGCCCGGCCAGCTCGGTGGCGGTCTGCGGGGCGTCGAGCAGCACCAGCGGTACGCCCTCGGCCTCGGGGATCTTCCCGGCGACGGGCTCGGTGCCGACGACCAGGCCGGCGCCGGAGTCCTCGATCATGTAGGCCAGCCGGTCGGCGGGGTGCGCCAGGTCGAGCGGCAGGAACGCGGCGCCCAGCTTGAGCGCGGCGAGCACGGTGGCGACCATGTCGACCGAGCGGGGCACGGCCACGCCGACCACGCTCTCGGCGCCCACGCCGTGGGCGGCCAGCAGCCGGGCGATCCGGTTGGACCGGGCGTCCAGCGCCGCGTACGTCACCGAACGGGAGTGGTCGACGACGGCGACCGCGTCGGGCCGCTCGGCGAGCCGCCGCGCGAACAGGGCCGGGAAGGTCTCCTCCTCGACCGCGCGGGGCGCGCCGTTGAAGCCCTCCAGGACCAGCCGGCGCTCGTCGTCCGCGAGGATCTCCGCCTGGGAGACGGGGCGTCCGGGCGCGGCGACCAGGGCCGCGACGAGGGCCCGCAGGCGCTCGCCGAGGCGCTCGGCGGTGCTCTGGTCGAAGAGCTCCGTGGCGAATTCCAGGCGGCAGCCCAGGGAGCCCGCGCCGCCGTCGGCGGGCGTGTGCTCGGTGAAGCTGAACACCAGGTCGAACTTGGCCGAGCTGATGCGGAACGGCACGTAGTCGGCGCGCAGGCCGGGCAGTTCCAGGCCGTCGCCGGTACGGGCGTGGTAGCCGACCATCACCTGGAAGAGCGGGTTCCGCGACAGCGAGCGGGTCGGGTTGAGCTTCTCCACGACCGACTCGAAGGGCACGTCCGCGTGCGAGAACGCCGCGAGGTCGGTCTCCCGGACCCGGCCGAGCAGCTCGGTGAAGCTGGGGTCGCCGCTCAGGTCGGTGCGCAGCACCAGGGTGTTGACGAAGAAGCCGACGAGGTCGTCGAGGGCCTCGTCGCCGCGGCCCGCGATGGGCGAGCCGACGGGGATGTCCGTGCCGGCGCCCATGCGGTGGAGCAGGGCGGCCACGGCCGCGTGCACGACCATGAACATGCTGGCGCCGGTCTCGCGGGCGAGCCGCTTGAGGCCCTCGTGGACCTCGCCGTCGAAGGCGATGTCCAGTTCGGCGCCGGTGAACGACGGCCGGGCCGGGCGCGGCCGGTCCGTGGGCAGTTCCAGCTCCTCGGGGGCCCCGTCCAGGGTGGTGTGCCAGTAGTCCAGCTGGCGGGCGGCGAGGCTCTGCGCGTCCTGCGGGTCGCCGAGCAGGCGGTGCTGCCACAGGGCGTAGTCGGCGTACTGGACGGGCAGCGGCTCGAACTGCGGGGCGCTGCCGCCGGCACGGGCCGCGTAGGCGGCGGCCAGGTCGCGCAGGAACGGGCGGTCCGACCACTCGTCGGTGGTGATGTGGTGCAGCAGCAGGACCGCGACGTGGTCCTGCGGCGCGAGCTCCACGATCGTGGCGCGCAGCGGGAGTTCGGTGGCAAGGTCGAACGGCCGGTTGACGGCGGCGTCGACGATGCCGGGGATCTCGTCCTCGGTGGCGTGCAGCCGCTCCACGACGGGCCACGCCCCCTCGGCGGGCAGCACCCGCTGGACGGTCTGGCCGTCGCCCTCCACGAACACCGTCCGCAGGGCTTCGTGCCGGGCCGTGACGTCGGCGAGGGCGGTTTCCCACGCGTCGGTGTCCAAGGCCCCGTGCAGGCGCATGACCAGCGGGAAGTTGTACGCGGCGGAGCTGGCCTCCAGCTGCTGGATGACCCACAGCCGCTGCTGGGCGTGGGAGAGCGGCAGCTCGTCGGGGCGCTCGCCGGCGGTCAGGGCCGGGCGGGCGGCGCCGCCGGAGCGGGCGGCGCGCTCGACCAGCTCGGCGACGGTGGGCGCCTCGAACAGGTCACGGATGGCGAGTTCGGCGTCGAGGGCGGTACGGGCCCGGCTGACGAGCCGGGTGGCCAGCAGCGAGTGGCCGCCCAGCTCGAAGAAGTCGCTGTCGATGCCGACGCTGCCCTCGG
This sequence comes from Streptomyces xanthophaeus, assembly GCF_000725805.1. Lineage (GTDB taxonomy): Bacteria > Actinomycetota > Actinomycetes > Streptomycetales > Streptomycetaceae > Streptomyces > Streptomyces xanthophaeus. The sequence goes on from NZ_JOFT01000009.1 coordinate 172,144, forward strand.
GCAGGCCGAGCACCTCGGCGTACAGGGCGCAGAGCGTCTCCTCCCGCGGGGTGCGGGGGGCGCGGCTCGTGCCGCTGCCGGCGAAGTCGGGGGCGGGCAGGGCGCGGACGTCCAGCTTGCCGTTGACGGTCAGGGGCAGGGTGGCGACGGGGACGAGCGCCGAGGGGACCATGTAGTCGGGCAGTCCGGCCTTCAGGTGCTCGCGCAGCCGCTGGAGCAGTTCCTCCCCGGCGTCCCCGGCCGCCGCGGCGTCCTCGGGTGCGAAGTAGCCGACCAGGCGCTTGGTCCCGGTGCTCTCGTTGACGACGACGGCCGCGTGGGCGACCTCGGGGTGCGCGGAGAGGGCCGCGGCGATCTCGCCGAGCTCGATGCGGTAGCCGCGGATCTTGACCTGGTCGTCGGTGCGGCCCAGGAAGTCGAGCAGCCCGTCGGGGCGCTGCCGTACGAGGTCACCGGTGCGGTACATGCGCTCGCCCGGCTCGCCGAAGGGGTCCGCGACGAAGCGCTCGGAGTTCAGCGCGGGGCGGTCGTGGTAGCCGCGGGCCAGGCCGGTGCCGGAGATGTAGAGCTCGCCGGGGCTGCCGGGCGGGACCGGGCGCAGCATGGCGTCCAGGACGTAGGCGCGGGTGTTGCGGATGGGCATGCCGACCGTGGGGGTGGCACTGTCCGCGGTCGAGCCGCCGAGGGTGTTGATGGTGTACTCGGTCGGGCCGTACAGGTTGTAGCCGTAGGTGCCCTCGGTGCGGCGCAGCGTCGTCCACACGGTGTCGGACACGGCCTCGCCGCCGAGCAGGACCAGGGCGGGGCGGTGCTTGCCCGCCTGCTCGTCCCGCTCCAGGAGGCCCTCCTCGATGAGGAGCTGGGCGTACGTCGGGGTCACGTTGACCACGTCGACCTGGTGGCGGTCGCAGTAGGCGACCAGCGCCTCGGCGTCGCGGCGCAGCTCCTCGTCGCAGACGTGGACCTCGTGGCCCTCGACGAGCCACAGGAGCTCTTCCCACGACATGTCGAAGGCGAAGGACACGGTGTGCGCGATGCGCAGCCGTCGTCCGCCGGCCGAGGCGATGGCCGGGTCGAAGATCTCCTTCTGGTGGTTGAGCTGCATGTTCGTCAGGCCCCGGTAGGGGGTGACGACGCCCTTGGGCCGGCCGGTGGAGCCGGAGGTGTAGATGACGTACGCCGGGTACTCCAGGCGGCCTTCCACGTCGTGGGCGAAGGCCGGGCGCTCGGCGTCGGTGATCTCGCCGCCGGGCAGGGCGGCCAGTTCGGCGGCGACGGCCTCGTCGTCCAGGAGGAGTTCGGGGGCCACCGGGCCGCTCTCGCCGCGCAGGGTCGGGGCGACGGCCGCGGTGGACACCAGGCACAGGGGGCCGGTGTCCTCGGCCATCAGCCGCAGCCGGTCGGCCGGGTGGTCCAGGTCGAGCGGCAGGTAGGCGGCGCCGGTCCGCAGGACGGCGAACAGCGCGGCCACCATGTCGATGGACCGGGGCAGTGCCAGCGCGACGACCTTCTCCGGCCCGGCGCCGCGGGCCAGCAGCAGGCGGGCGATCCGGTTGATGTGCGCGTCGAGCTCGGCGTACGTCAGGGCGCGCTCGCCGAAGACCAGCGCGACCGCGTCCGGGGTGGCGGCGACCTGGGCCGTCAGCATGTCGGCGATGGTCTCGTTGGGCACGGGCTCGCGGCTGCGGGCCCACTCGGCCGTCAGGGCGGCGCGCTCCGGCGGGAGCAGCAGGTCCACGCCGACGGTACGGGCGGACGCGGCGTCCGGGGCGGCGAGGAGCTCGCCGAGCCGCTCCAGAACGGTGGTGAACCGGCCCAGGATCGTGCTCGCGGCCTGCTCGTCGAACAGGTCGGGGCGGGCCGCCAGGGTCACCCGCAGCCGGGTCTCGGGCGTGACGATCAGGGTGAGCGGGAAGTGCGTGCCGTCGACGTTCGAGACGTCGGTGATGCCGTAGCGCTGGCGCAGCGCCGCGGCGCGGTCCTCGCCGTCGGCGGAGCGGAGCACGAAGAGCGTGTCGAACAGGCGGCGGTGGCCCGTCTCCTGCTGGAGGGTGCCCAGGCCCACGTACTCGTACGGCATGACGCCGGCCCGCTCGGACTGCATGCGGCGCAGCAGGGCGAGCAGCGGCTCGTCCGGGGTGAAGGCGACCCGGGCCGGGATGGTGTTGAGGAACATGCCGATGATGCCGGCGACGTTCGGTACGTCCGCGGGGCGGCCCGCGACGGCCGTGCCGAAGGCGACGTCGCCGCGGCCGGTCATCGCGGAGAGGACCAGGCCCCAGGCGGCGTTGAGCACGGTGTTCAGGGTGAGGCCGTGCTGCCGCGACAGGGCGCGCAGCCGGTCACTGGTCTCCCGGGACAGCACGGCGTCGAAGTCGGCCGGGATGACCGGGCCCGCGTCGCGGCCCGTGGGGGCGACGAGGGTGGGCTCGTCGAAGCCCGCGAGGGCGTCGCGCCAGGCGCCGACGGCCTCGGCCGTGTCCTGGCGGTCCAGCCACTCCAGGTAGTCGCGGTACGAGCCGGGGGCGGTCAGGCCCGCGGTCTCACCGGACCGCTCGTACAGCGTGAACAGCTCCTCCAGGAACAGCCACGCGGACCAGCCGTCCCACAGGATCAGGTGGTGGGTGACGACGAGCCGGTCGCGGCCGTCGGCGAGCCGGATCAGCTGGAGGCGGCACAGCGGCGGCGCCGACAGGTCGAAGCGCTTGCGGCGGTCGGCGGCGAGCAGCTCCTCCACGCGGGAGCGCTGCTCCTCGGCGGACAGCCCGGACAGGTCGGTCTCCAGGACGGGGATCTCGGCGCCGTCCGCGATGAACTGCACGGGCCGGGGCAGGCCGTCGCTGGTGAAACCGGCGCGCAGGCTGGCGTTGCGCTCCAGGATCGCCCGGCAGGCGGCGCGCAGCCGGTCCGCGTCCAGGCGGTGGTCGAAGTCCAGGGTCTCCTGCGACAGGTAGACGTCGAGCGCGTCACCCGCATCGTAGGTGGCGTGGAAGTACATGCCCTCCTGGAGCGGGGAGAGCGGCCAGATGTCGGCGACCGGCAGTCCGGCGGCCGCCTCGACGCGGGCGCTCTCCTCCTCGGAGAGCTCCAGTCCGCCGAGCGGGGCGGGGGCCGGGGGCTCCTGCGCCGGAGCGGCGGCGGTCAGCTGGGCCAGCAGCGCCTGCAGGGCCGGGTCGACGGCCGCGCCGGACTGCTGCTGGAGGGCGAGCACGGCCTGCAGGGCGGCCGCGGCCTGCCCGGCGGCGTCGGCGGTCACCGTCACGCCGGTGCCTGCCGGGGCTGCCGGGGCTGCGGGAGCGGTCTCGTCCGGCACGCTCGCGGCCGTCGCGGCGAGCGCGGCGGGCGTGCGGTGCTCGAACACATCGCGCGGGCTGATGGCCAGTCCCCTTCCACGGGCCCGGGTGGCGACGGAGATCGACGTGAGGCTGTCACCGCCGAGCACGAAGAAGTCGTCGTCGGCACCGATCCCGGTCATGCCGAGGACGTCGGTGAAGATCTCGCACAGGGCGCTCTCCCGCTCGTCGCGGGGGGCGCGGCCGCCGGCCCGGGGGGCGACGGACGGCGAGGGCAGGGCGTTCTGGTCGAGCTTGCCGCTGGGCGTCAGCGGGATCTCGTCGAGGGCCGTCAGCGCCGCCGGAACCATGGCTGCGGGCAGCGCCGCGGCGAGCTCGCGGTGCAGGGCCTCGGCGTCCAGGGCGGTGCCCGGGGCGGGGACGGCGTAGCCGAGGAGGGCTCCGTCGCGGACGATCACGGCGGCGCGGGCGACACCGGGCAGGGCGGCCACGGCCGCCTCGATCTCGCCCAGTTCGACGCGGTTGCCGCGGATCTTGACCTGGCGGTCGGTGCGGCCGAGGTACTCCACGGCGCCGTCGGCGCGGCGGCGGACCAGGTCGCCGGTGCGGTACATGCGCTCGCCGGGCCCGCCGAACGGGTCGGCGACGAAGCGCTCGGCGGTCAGGCCGAGCCGGTCGTGGTAGCCGCGGGCCAGCTGGACGCCGGCGAGGTACAGCTCGCCCGGGACGCCCGCCGGGACGGGGCGCAGGAAGGTGTCCAGCACGTACAGCCGGGTGTTCCACACGGGCCGGCCGATCGGCACGGCGAGCTCGGTGCCCCCCTCGTAGGGGAAGTACGTCACGTCGACGGCCGCCTCGGTGGGCCCGTACAGGTTGTGCAGCGGCACGGGGGTGCTGCCGTGGCGGGAGGTCAGCTCGTGCCAGCGACGGGAGTCGGGTCCGGTGAGGGCCTCGCCGCTGCAGAACACGCGGCGCAGGCTCGCCGCCCACTGCGGGGCGCCGGGGGCGGCCTCCAGGACCTGGACGAAGGCCGCCAGCATCGACGGCACGAAGTGCATCGTGGTGATCCGCCGGGTGCGGATCAGGTCGGCGAGGTAGGCGGGGTCGCGGTGGCCGTCCGGCCGGGCGAGGACGACGCTCGCGCCCTCGACGAGGGCCCAGAAGAACTCCCAGACCGACACGTCGAAGCTCGACGGGGTCTTCTGGAGCACGCGGTCGTCGGCGGTGAGACCGTACTCGCCCTGCATCCAGGCCAGGCGGTTGACGATCGCCCGGTGGGTGACGGCCACGCCCTTGGGTCGCCCGGTGGAACCGGAGGTGTAGATCAGGTACGCGGGGTGGTCGGCCCCGGCGGCCGGGAGCGCCGCACCGGAGGCGTCGCAGGCTCCGGGGGCGTCTTCGCCGCCGTCCACCAGGACGTGGGCCAGACCCGGTACGCCGGGCAGCCGGCCGGCCGCGTCGGCGGTGGTCACGACGGTACGGGCGCCCGAGTCGGCGAGCATGAACGCGACCCGGTCGGAGGGGTAGTCGAGGTCCAGCGGCAGGTAGGCGGCTCCGGCCTTGTGCACGCCGAGCAGGGCGACCATCAGCTCTGCGGAGCGCGGGACCGCGACCGCCACGAACTGCTCGGGGCCCGCACCGCGGGCCCGCAGGCGCCGGGCCAGCGCCTCGGCACGGCGGTCGAGTTCGGCGTAGTCGAGGGTGGTGTCCTCGAAGACGACGGCCGGGGCGTGCGGGGTCCGCGCCACCTGGGCGGCGAAGAGCGAGGCGAGGGTGGCGTCCGCGTCGGGCAGGGTGCGCGCCGTGGCGTTCAGCGCGGTGAGCTCCTCCTGCTCGCTGCCGGACAGCACCGCGACGCGGGCGACCGGGCGGGCGGGGTCGGACACGAGGGTCTGGAGCAGCGCCTCGAAACGGCGGGCGACGGCTTCGACGGACGGCTGGCCGAGCCGGGACGCGTCGTACTTGAAGCGCAGCGACAGCCGGTCTCCACCGGGCTCGACGATCATCGCGAGCGGGTAGTGCACGGCGTCGAAGACCTCGGCGCCGGTGACGCGCAGCGCCTGCGCGTCCTGCTCGGCGGACAGGTCGCCGGAGGGGTAGTTCTCGAAGACCACGAGCGTGTCGAAGAGTTCCCCGTCGCCCGCGATCCGCTGGATCTCGGCGAGCCCGAGGTGCTGGTGGTCCAGCAGGGCCGCGTGCTCGTCCTGGACGCGCAGCAGCAGCTCGGCGAGGGCCTCGTCCGGGCGCAGGGAGATGCGCACCGGGACGGTGTTGATGAACAGGCCCACGGCCGCGTCCAGGCCCTCGACCTCGGTGGTGCGGCCGGAGACGGTGGTGCCGAAGACGACGTCCCGGCTGCCGGTCAGGCTGCTGAGGAGCAGGGCCCAGGCTCCGTGCACGACGGTGCTGAGGGTCAGGCCGTGGCTGCGGGCTCCGGCGGTCAGGCCCGCGGTGAGCGCGGCGGGCAGCCGGACGTCCACGTCCGCGGGGGCGGCGACGGGCGCGGGCCCGTCACCGGCCGGGCCGGCGTCGAGCAGCCGGGTGGGCTCGTCGAGACCGGCCAGCGCCTGCTGCCACGCGCTGCGCGCGGCGTCGCGGTCCCGGCCGGCCAGCCAGGCCAGGTACGGCTGCGGGGCGGGCGGCTCGGGCAGGGCCTCGCCCTGGTAGGCGGCGGTGAGCTCGCGCAGCAGGACGGAGACCGACCAGCCGTCGGCAATGATGTGGTGGAGGGTCAGCAGCAGTCGGCTGCGCTGCCCGTCCCGGACCAGGGTGGCGCGCATCAGCGGTGGCCGGCCGAGGTCGAAGCGCTCGGCGCGGTCCTGCCGCAGGACCTCCTCCAGCGGGGTGCGGGCCGTGTCGGCCTCGCGCCAGGGCAGGGCCGCGTGGTCCGGTATCCGCTGGACGACCTGGCCGCCGGGCAGCTGGCGGAACGACGCGCGCAGCAGCGGGTGCCGGTCGAGCAGCAGCTGGAGGCAGTCGCGCAGCCGCCGGGCGTCGACCGTGCCCTCCAGGTCGAGGAGCTCCTGGACGACGTACAGGTCACCGGCGTCCTGGTCGAACTCCGCGTGGAAGAAGAAGCCTTCCTGGAGCGGCGATACGGGCAGGGCGTCCTCGTCGAGCTCCACGGCCGGGGCCGCCTGCGCGGCGGCCGGGGCCTCGCCCGCCGTCCGGGCGAGCGCGGCGACGGTGCGCTGGCGGAACACGTCGCGCGGGCTGATCGCCAGTCCGGCCTCGCGGGCGCGGTTGACCATCTGGATGGCGACGATGCTGTCGCCGCCCAGCTCGAAGAAGCTGTCGTGGACACCGACCGACGGCAGGCCGAGCACGTCGGCGAAGAGCCCGGCGAGCACGTTCTCGGCGGGGGTGGTGGGCGCGTCGCCGCCGGCGGTCGCGGTCCACTGGGGCTCGGGCAGGGCCCGGGCGTCGAGCTTGCCGTTGGGCGTCAGCGGCAGCGGCCCGTCGAGGCGGACGACCGCGGACGGGACCATGTAGTCGGGCAGCGCCTCGGCGATGAGGGTGCGCGCCTGCGCCACCGAGGCCTCGGCGTCCGTGGCGGACTCGGCGACGAGGTAGGCGACGAGCCGCTTGGCGCTGCGGTGGTCCTCGCGGACCAGTACGGCGGCCTGGGCGATGCCCGGGCAGGCCATCAGGAAGCTCTCGACCTCGCCGGGCTCGATCCGGTGGCCGCGGATCTTGATCTGGCCGTCGGAGCGGCCGAGGAACTCCAGGTTGCCGTCGGCGGCCCAGCGGACGCGGTCGCCCGTGCGGTACATGCGCCCGCCCGGCTCGTCGGCGTACGGGTCGGCGACGAAGCGCTCGGAGGTGAGCCCGTGCCGGCCGAGGTAACCGCGGGCCAGGCCGCGCCCGGCGACGTACAGCTCGCCCTCGGCGCCGACGGGCACCGGGCGCAGGGCCGCGTCGAGCACGTAGGTACGGGTGTTGGGGTCGGGCTCGCCGATGGGGGCGGGGCCCGGGCGGTCCGCCTGGGCGACCCACAGCGTGGAGTTGACGGTCGCCTCGGTGAGGCCGTAGGCGACGACGACCTGGAGCCGGCCGGCCCAGCGGGCGATGAGCTCGCTGGGCACCGCCTCGGTGCCGACGATCAGGACGGCGCCGTCGGGCAGGTCGCAGTCCTGCGGCAGCGCCGAGACGAGCGACGGCGGCAGGATCATGTGGGTGGCGCGGTGGCGCGCGATGTAGTCGGTCAGGGCGGCCCCGGCGACGCGGCGCTCGGAGGGCACGACGATGATCCGGCCGCCGACGCACAGCGACATGATGAGGTCCCAGACCGTCACGTCGAAGCCGACGGAGGCGAACTGCACCACCCGGCTGCCGGACGTGATGCCGATCCGCTCGGTGGCCGTGGCGACGAGGCTGCCGACGCCGTCGTGGGAGACGACGACGCCCTTGGGCCGGCCGGTGGAGCCGGAGGTGTAGATGACGTACGCGGCCTGGTCGAGCGCGACGGGCAGGCCAACGTCGGTGGCGTCGAGCGCGCCGCACTCGGCCGCGACGGCCGGGTCGTCGAGCAGCAGGTGGGTGACGCCGGAGGCGTCCGGCAGGGCGGCGGCGAGCTCGCGGGTGGTGACGACGGTGCGCGCGCCGGCGTCCTCCAGCATGTAGAGGATGCGGTCCTGCGGGTGGTCGGCGTCCAGCGGCAGGTAGGCCGCGCCGGCCTTCATGACGGCGAGCAGGGACACGACGAGTTCGGGGGAGCGCGGCACGGCCACGGCCACGACCTCCTCGGCGCCCGCTCCGCGGGCGGTGAGGAGGCGGGCGAGCCGGTTGGCCGCGGCGTTCAGCTCCGCGTACGTGAGCTCGCGGTCCTCGCAGACGAGGGCGACGGCGTCGGGGGTGCGCCGTACCTGCTCCTCGAAGGCGCCGGGCCAGGAGAGCTCGGGGGAGTCGGTGGGCGACACGCCGAACTCGCCGAGCAGCTGGGTGCGTTCGGCGGCGGTGGTCAGTTCGATGCGGCCGACGGGGCGGTCGAGGTCCTCGGCGAGGGCGTCCAGCAGGGCCAGGAAGCGGTCCTCGTGGTCGCGCAGGGCCTGCTCGTCGCAGACGGCGGCGTCGGCGTCGAGGTGGACCCGGATGCCGTGGCCCCCGTCGGTCTCGACGAAGCTGAGGGCGAGGTCGCTGACGGGGCCGAGCCAGACGGCGTCGAGTTCGCTGTCGAGGTCGCCGAAGCGCAGGCCGTCGGGGCGGGGCAGGACGTTGACGGTGGGGCCGACGAGCTCGGGCACGCCGTCGGCGAGGCCCAGTTCGCGGGCGAGGTCCTCGGCGCGGTAGCGGCCGTGGGCGACGGCGCCGGAGACGGCCGTGCGGACGTCGGCGAGGAGTTCGGTGCCGGTCGTGCCGGGGCGGACGGTCAGCCGCAGGGGGACGATGTTGGAGACCATGCCGGGGACGTCCGCGGACACGGCGTCCTGGCGGGCGGCGACGGGCAGGCCGAGGACGAGGTCCTGCTCGCCGCTGACCCGGTGCAGGTAGGCGGCGACGGCCGCGATCAGCAGCCTGGACGGGCGGGTCCCGGCGCGGCCGGCGGCGGCGAACAGCCGGCGGGTGTCCGCGGCGGAGAGCTCCGAGGTGCGGCGCAGGCGGCGCGTCATGGGCACCGCGGCGCGCTCGACGAGGCGGACCGGCTCGGTCCGGGAGGCCATGCGCTCAAGCCAGTAGGAGCGGTCCTCCTGGTGGCTCTCCGAGGCGCGGTAGGCCTGGTCGGCGTCCACGAGGCGGGAGATCCGGCGGTCGCGCGGGGAGGAGGCGTCCGCGCCGCCCGCGCTGTAGTACTCACCGGCCTGACGGGTGACCAGGGCGACGCCCATGCCGTCCATGACGATGTGGTGGTAGCGCTGGTACCAGCGGACGCGGTCGTCCGTGAGCCGCAGCAGCGCCTGGGCGAAGAGCGGGCCGCGGGCCAGGTCGGCGGGGCGGTCGCGCTCGGAGGCGATCCACTCGGCGGCGGCCGCCTCGGGGTCGGCGGCGCCGCGCAGGTCCACGACGGGGACGTCGAAGTCCGCGGGCAGGGGCGTCTGCCGGGGGCCGTCCGCGCCGGCGCCCACGCGCACGTGCAGGCTTTCGGCTTCCGTCACGGCCTGGCGCACCGACGCGGCCAGGAGGCCGAGGTCGATGTCGCCCCGCAGGTCCAGGGTGAACACGATGTTGTAGGCGGAGCTGTCCGGGTCGATCTGCTGAGCGAGCCAGATGCCGGTTTGCCCGCCCGTGACGGGTATGCCGGAAGCGAACGTCCGGTCAGACGCGACGTCAAACATCGTCGAATGGGCCTTTCCCTGGTGGTGCGTCGGTGAGGTGTGTCCCGGCCGGCCGGACGGGGGCGCAGCGGGCCCGCCCGTCCGCGACGGGGTCGGCGGACGGGCGGGTTGCCGGCAGGCCGGCGGTTACGCGGTGGCCGCTACTTGATGGCCGCGACCAGCGGCTCGACCTGGTCGATGGCGTACGGGATCGACAGGACGGTGTTGAAGGAGAACGCGGCGCCGATGTCCGGGTTCTGGTAGGGCACGAACAGGTCGCGCTTCTCCTGGTGGACCTTCAGCTTGCTGTAGAGCGCCTCGGCCTTGATGCGGTCGTTGGCCTCGGTGCTGGAGGTGACCCACACCAGGCGGTCGACGTCGAGGACGTCGAGCTTCTCGGCGCTCAGCTCGGCGACGTTGAAGCCGGGCTTGGCCAGGGTGTCGATCTCGGGCTTCAGCTTGAAGCCGAGCTCGGAGAAGAAGATCGCCTTGGGGTCGGTCTTCGTGAACGCCGAGTACTTGCCGGCCTCGAAGCTGTCGGCGACGGCGATGGTCTTCTGCTGGAAGTCGGGGTGCTTCTCGCGGACGGCCTTGAAGCGGGCGTCGATGTCGGAGATCAGCTTCTCGGTCTCCGCGTCCTTGCCGAGGGACTTGCCGATCTGCCGGGTCATCACCTGCCAGGAGGCGCCGTAGTCGGGCAGGTCCTTGGGCTGCGCGACGACCTTGGCGATCTTCGACAGGGTGTCGTACTGCTCCTTCTTCATGCCCGAGTACTGGGCGATGATCAGGTCCGGCTTCAGGGCCGCGATCTTCTCGACGTTGTACTCGTCACGCTCACCGACGATGGTGGGCTTGGTGTCGCCCCACTTGTCCTTCGCCCACGGCCACTTGCCGTACGGGTCCTCCTTGAACCAGTCCACCGCGCCGACCGGCTTGATGCCGAGGGCGAGGACCGCGTCCTGGTCCGACAGACCGAGGGTGACGACCTTCGTCGGCGCCTTGTCGATCGTCGTGCTGCCGTACTTGTGGTCGACCGTCACCGGGAAGGCGGCGGACTTGGCGTCGGCCCCGGCCGAGGGGGTGGCCTCGGTCTCCTTCTTCTCGGAGCCGCCGCCACAGGCGGCGAGGGCGAGCGCTGCGGCGGCGGCGACTGCCACGCGGGGGATGCTTCTGCCGAACCGCGTCAGCGCGGGGCGTGTACCAGTGGACACGGATGTTCCTTTCACGGGGGTTTCACGGTGCTTTGCCCGGACCGCCGTTCAGGACGGCGCTGCCGGCGGGCCGGGCGGGTGGGACGGTACGGGGCGGTGACCCCGGGGGTGAGGCCATACGGGGGTGAAGGCCTCGGTGGTGGAGGTCAGTGGGTGGAGGGGATCCCGTCCGCGACCGGGCGGAGCTCGTCCGACGCGCCCCGGAGGTCGCGGTCGAGGATCGAGTCCAGGATCTCGCCGACCCGGATCGCGGTGTTCGACAGCAGCGAGGACGTGATGCCGTGGGTGTGCTCGGTGCCGCCCTGGAGGTAGATGCCGCAGCGCAGCGCCTCGTCGGTGGCGATCCGGTAGTCGCGCTCGACGCGCACCCGGCCCCTCTCGTCGCGGTGGACGCGCTCGGCGACCTCGCCGAGGAGCCCGAGGGCGTCGGCCTGCCGGTAGCCGGTGGCGCAGACGACCACGTCGGCGTCCAGCGGCGCCTCCTCGCCGGTGACCAGGGACTTGATGGTGGCGCGGACGCCGTCCTCGGTCTCCTCGACGCCCATGAGGCGCGAGACGTTCAGGAAGCGCAGCCGCTCGTTGCCGAGGACCTTCTCCTGGTACGCCTGGCGGTACAGGTCGTCGATGAGGTCGATGTCCACCACGGAGTAGTTGGTGTTGCCGTGGTAGTCCATCAGCTTCTGCTTGATGTCGTCCGGGGCCGTGTAGTACTCGTCGACGGCCTGCGGGTCGAAGATGCGGTTGGCGAAGCTGCTGTCGTCCGCGGGGCTGTAGCCGTAGCGGGAGAAGACGGCGCAGATCTCGGCCTGGGGGAAACGGCGGTGCAGGTAGGCCACGTTCTCCGCGGCGCTCTGGCCGGCGCCGACGACGACGAAGCGCGAGGGGTCGGCGCCCTCCAGGCCCTCCACCTTCGCCAGCAGGTCGGAGTTGTGCCACACGCGGTCGGTGCGCTCGGCGCCCTCGGGCATGACCGGGCGCAGGCCGGTGCCGATGACGAGGTTGCGGGCGCGGTGGGTGACCACCTCGTCGCCGGAACGGGCCGTCACGTCGAGGTACTCCACGACGCCGTCGCGCACGACCGGCTCGACCGCTATGACCTGGTGGCCGTAGGAGACCATGTCGTCGACCTTGGCCGCGGCCCACTCGAAGTACTCGTGGAACTCGATCCGCAGCGGGAAGAGGTTCTTGTGGTTGACGAAGTCGATCAGGCGGCCCTTGCTCTGCAGGAAGCGGAGGAAGGTGTACTCGCTGCTCGGGTTCCGGAGCGTCACCAGGTCCTTGAGGAAGGAGACCTGCATGGTCGCGTCGTCGATGAGCATGCCGCGGTGCCAGCCGAAGCGGGGCTGCTGCTCGAAGAAGTGAGCGGTGACGGCCTCTTGCCTTCCGACGCGCGCATTGTGCTCGCTCAGCGCGATCGCCATGGCCACGTTCGACGGCCCGAAGCCGATACCGATCAGATCGTGGATCAGTGGTGCGTCGCCAGGAAGAGCCTGAGACATGTCACTCCCATCGTGCGGGACAGCCGCCTGCCAGGGGTCCGGGCAAGCGAGGGGGGAAACGGAAGTCCAGGCACACCGGTGACCGGCAGCCGAGCGGAACTTAGGTAAAGCTAACCTGATCTGGCCACCCTGTCGACGGGGCAAAACGGACAACTGGTCGATCATCCGGTCAACCAGGCCCAGAATTACGGCCCGTTGCACCCTTAGGTAAGCCTTGCTTTACTTGTCCTGGTCAGTCGCTCTTCTGAGGAGGAACCCCTATGCGGGTCGTCATGTTCGGTTATCAGACCTGGGGCCATCGCACCCTGCAGGCTCTCCTGGACTCCGAGCACGACGTGGTGATGGTCGTGACCCACCCCAAGAGCGACCACGCCTACGAGAAGATCTGGAGCGATTCGGTCGCCGACCTCGCCGAGGAACACGGCGTCCCGGTCGTCATCCGCAACCGGCCCGACGACGAAGAGCTGTTCCAGCTCCTCAAGGAAGCCGACCCGGACATCCTCGTCGCCAACAACTGGCGCACCTGGATCCCCCCGCGCATCTACACGCTGCCCCAGTACGGCACGCTGAACGTGCACGACTCCCTGCTCCCCAAGTACGCGGGCTTCTCCCCGCTGATCTGGGCCCTCATCAACGGTGAGAAGGAAGTCGGCGTCACCGCCCACATGATGGACGAGGTGCTCGACGCCGGCGACATCGTCCTGCAGCAGGCGGTCGCCGTCGGTCCGACCGACACCACCACCGACCTGTTCCACAAGACCGTGGACCTCATCGGCCCCGTCACCATCGGCGCGCTCGACCTCATCGCCTCCGGGCAGACCGAGTTCACCAAGCAGGACCGCTCCCAGGCCAGCTTCTTCCACAAGCGGGCCGAGGAGGACATCCGCGTCGACTGGACGTGGCCCGCCGAGGACCTGGAGCGCCTGGTCCGCGCCCAGTGCGCCCCGTACCCGAGCGCCTTCGCCTTCCACAAGGGCAAGCGCCTGGAGATCGTGACGGCCGTCGTCTCCGAGGGCCGCTACGGCGGCACCCCCGGCCGCATCTTCTACCGCGAGGGCGAGGGCGTGGTCATCGTCGCCGGTGCCGACGCCCGCACCGGCCGCAACCACGGCCTGGCCATCACCCGCGTACGGACCGAGGACGGCCGGGAGCTGCCCGCGTCCGAGTACTTCACCTCCATGGGCGGGTACCTGACGAGCCGTCCCTGACACCGCGGCGGCCACGGCCGCCCGCCGGACCGCCGGTCCGCCTGCCCCGGACGGTCCCCGGGCAGGCGGACCGGCCTGCTGACCGCGTGCGGACCGGCCTGCTTCACCGCCTCGGACCTTCTGCGAGCCCGACCCGTGCCACGGGCCGGGCCCCTCGGCATGCGCGCGCGCCGGGCGCCGGTGAGAGCCCCGTACACTCCTCACTTCGCCCCCACGACACGACAGGCCGCTCCGCCATGCCCTCCGCCGTCCCCGCCCCCGCCTCCCCGCCGTGGCCGCGCGCCCCGCGCCGGCCGGCCTGGCTCTCGCCGAAGGTGCTGCGGACCGAGGTGCTCGGCGGGCTCGTCGTCGCCCTCGCGCTGATACCCGAAGCCATCTCCTTCTCGGTCATCGCCGGGGTCGACCCCGCGATCGGGCTCTTCTCCTCCTTCACCATGGCCGTGACGATCGCCGTCTTCGGCGGCCGCCCGGCGATGATCTCCGCGGCGACCGGAGCCGTCGCCCTGGTCATCGCCCCGCTGAACCGGGAGCACGGCTTCGGGTACCTGGTGGCCGCGGTGATCCTCGCCGGCGTCTTCCAGATCGTGCTCGGTGCGCTGGGCGTGGCCCGGCTGCTGAGGTTCGTACCGCCCGCCGTGATGGCCGGCTTCGTCAACGCGCTGGCCATCCTGGTCTTCCTGGCGCAGCTCACCGAACTGCGGGACGTGCCGTGGCCGGTGTACCCGCTCGTCGCGGCCGGACTGGCCCTGCTGGTCCTCCTCCCGAAGCTCACCTCCGTGGTCCCCGCCCCGCTGGTCTCCATCGCCGTCCTCACGGCCTTCACGCTGGCCGCCGGGATCGCCGTGCCGACCGTGGGCGACAAGGGCGAGCTGCCGACGGGCCTGCCGGTACCGGGGCTGCCGGACGTGCCGTTCACCCTGGAGACGCTCGCGACGATCGCCCCCTACGCCTTCGCGATGGCGCTGGTCGGGCTGATGGAGTCGCTGATGACGGCGAAGCTCGTCGACGAGATCACCGGCACGCCCTCCGGCAAGACCCGCGAGTCCGTCGGACAGGGCGTCGCGAACATCGTCACGGGATTCCTCGGCGGCATGGGCGGCTGCGCGATGATCGGCCAGACGATGATCAACGTGAAGGTGTCCGGGGCGCGCACCCGGCTGTCGACCTTCCTCGCGGGCGTCTTCCTGATGGTGCTGTGCATCGTCTGCGGGCCGGTCGTCTCCCGCATCCCGATGGCCGCGCTGGTCGCCGTCATGGTGATGGTCTGCTTCGCCACCTTCGACTGGCGCTCGGTCGCGCCGAGGGTGCTGCGGCGGACCCCGGCCGCGGAGACCGTCGTCATGGCCCTCACCGTGGCCTGCGTGGTGGCGACCCACAACCTCGCCGTCGGCGTCGTCGCGGGCACCCTCACCGCGATCGCGCTGACCCGGCTGCGGAACCGGGGCCGCACCTCCGGCGCCCCTGCGCCGTCCCCGGCACCGGAGTCCGCCCCGGAGTCCGCGCGGAAGGCCCCCGCCCCCACCGCACGCTGAACGGGGCCCGCCGCACCGCGGCGGGCCCCGTCCGCACCCGTACGCCCTACTCGGTGATGGCGATCTTGCCGTTCGACGGGGCCGGCGCGGCACCGGATGGTGCCGCACCTGACGCTCCGGCGCCTGACGCCGCGGCACCGGACGCGGCCGGCTGGGCGCCGGTGAGGCCCTTGAGGAGCTGGGCGAGGTCCACGCCCGTGGTGGAACCGAGGAGCTCCATGCCCTGCGCGACGTTGTCGGCGACCGTACGGGAGAGCTTGCTCGCCCCGTCGGTGGAGATGACGGTCAGCTTGTCGATGGCGGCCAGCGGCTCGGCGGCCTTGCCGACGACCTCCGGGAGCACCGAGACCAGCATCTGCAGGACCGCGGCGTCCCCGTACCGCTCGAAGGCCTCGGCCTTGCGGTTCATCGCCTCGGCCTCGGCGGCGCCCCGCGCCAGGATCGACGCCGCCTCCGCGTCACCCTCCAGCTGGACCGCCTCCGCGATCGCCGCACGCCGGGCCCGCTCGGCCTCACCGCGCTTGGCGCCCTCGACGGCCTCCGCCTCGGCCAGGGCGGAGCGGCGCTGCTTCTCGCCCTCACCGGTGAGCCGGGACCGCTCGGCCTCCGCCTGCGCGGCGGCGATGGCGGCGGCGCGCTCGGCCTCGGCCTGCTTGACCCGGGCCACGCGCTTGGCCTCCGCCTCCTGCTCGGCCTCGTAGCGGCGGGCGTCGGCGGGCTTGCGGACCTGGGTGTCGAGCTGGCGGTCGGTCAGCGCCGCCTGGCGCTCTGCGACCTTCTCCTGCTCGGCGAGGATCTGCTGCTGGCGGTCGGCGTCGGCCAGCGGTCCGGCGGCGTTCGCCTGGGCCGCGGCGGCGTCGGTCTCGGCCTTGATCTCGGCCTGGCGCAGGTACAGGGTGCGCTCCGCGACCGCGATCTCCTCCTCGGCCTTGAGCCGGGCCTGCGCGGCGGTGCGCCGGGCGTTGGCCTCCGCGATGTCGGCCTCCTGCTTCGCGCGGGCGGCCTCGGGGCGGCCGAGGTCCTCCAGGTAGGAGCCCTCGGTGGTGATGTCCTGGATCTGGAACGCGTCGAGCACCAGGCCCTGGCCGGAGAGGCTGGCCTCGGCCTCCTCGGCGACCTGCCCGGCGAAGGCGGCCCGGTCGCGGATGATGTCCTCCACCGACATGCGGCCGACGATGGCGCGCAGGGCACCGGAGAGCACTTCCTGGGTGAAGCCGACGATGCCGTCCTGCTGCTGGAGGAAGCGCTGGGCGGCCGCGCGGATGGCGTCCTCGGTGCCGCCGACCTTGACGATCGCGACGCCTTCCAGATTGGCCTTGATGCCGCGCAGGGTGACGGCCCCGCGGACCGCCACCGGGATGTGACGGCTGGACAGGTCCAGGGTGAAGCGCTGCTGCACGAAGGGGACGACGAAGACCCCGCCGCCGACCACGACCTTCTGGCCGCTGTTGTCGGTGACGACCTGTCCGGTCGCCGGGTCCGTGGACTTCTTGCCGCGGCGTCCCGTGATGATGAACGCCTCGCTGGGACCGGCGACCTTGTAGCGGGTGACGACGGCCAGTGCGAGCAGGACGAGGAGGACGACCACCCCCACGACTGCGGTGAGGACAGGGCTCATGACAACTCCCGTGGAGCGGAGGGAAAGAGGAAGCGGGGCGTCGTCAGCGGTCGACGGGGCGGACCGTGACGGACGTGGACGAGGGGGCGGCCGTCACCCACACCTCGGTGCCCCGGGGCAGCGCGGCGCCCTCGGTGCGCGCGGTGTACTTGGCCGGCTGGCCGCCGAGCCGCAGCAGGACCTCGCCGCAACCGCCGCCCGCCGGGACCGCGGTGACCACGGTCCCCGCCGAGCCGATGAGGTCGTCCTGGTGCGGCGCCCGGCCGCTGCCGTCGCGCATCAGGGCCCGGCTCAGCCGGTACGTCGCCCAGCCGGCCCCCGTACCGGCCAGTACTCCGGCGGTGGCCGCCGCCCCCGGCCCGAGTCCGGTGGACCCGAGCACGATCGCCCCCGTGAAACCGAGCATCGAAACGAAGCCCGCGACCACCGGGAGCGACAGCCACCCGTCGAGCAGCCCGTCCAGGGCGCCGTGGAAGAACCCCTCCAGCACCCCGTCGAACACCAGGGAACACACCAGCAGGACGATCCCCGCGATGCCGAGACCGAGAAACAAGCCCATGAGCACCCACCCCCCTGCCGACCCGGTGTTCTCTCCGGACAAGGGGATCGTTTCACCGCACCGTCCCCCCGCACATTGCCGGTCACCGGCAATCTTTACGCGCCTTTGACGCAGCGTCCGTCCTCAGTCCCCGGACCCGGGCCAGCCCAGCAGCCGGGCGCCGATCACCGCCGTCTGCAGGGTGTAGCGGTGCACGGGGTCTGCGGGGTCGGCACCCGTGAGGGTGTGGATCCGCTCCAGCCGGTACGTCAGCGCCCGCACGCTCAGCGACAGCCGTCGGGCCGCCTCGGTGGCCACGCAGCCGCTCTCGAAGTAGGCGGTGAGGGTGTCGAGGAGCGGCTGGGCGCCGCCACGGGCCTGCTCCAGCGGCCCCAGGACGCTCTCCACCAGATCGGCCATGGCCTGCCGGTCGCGGGTCAGGACCGGATAGACGAGCAGGTCGGCAGCGTGCAGCACCGGACCGTCCAGGGACATCCGCTCCGCGAGGTCGAGCGCGTTGAGGGCCTCCTCGTACGAGTGCACCACCCCGCCCGCACCCGCGTGGGACCGGCCGATGGCCACCCGGCCGCCGTCGGTGGCCGCGTACGCCCGCTTGGCGAAGTAGGCGAGGACGTCGGGCTGGTCGCCGGGGGCGACACAGATGAGCCGGCCGTCCTTGGTGGCCAGCAGGATCTGCCGCTTGCCGAACCGGGCCAGCACCGCCTCCTCGATCCCCCGGGCCACGGGGTAGCCGTCGCCGTACGGCTCCGGCCCGGTCGCCACGGCGACCGCGTGCGCCTGGGAGAGCCGCAGGCCGAAACGGACGGCCCGCTCCGCGAGGCGCCCCAGGTCGCTGCGCCCGTACAGCAGGTCGTCGATGAACTCCCGGCGCGCGGCCTCCTCCTGCCGGACCGCGTGGCGCTGCGCCCGTTCGTACCCCTCGGCGAAGGCGTCCACCGCCTGTTCCACCGCCGCCAGCAGCGGGCCCGCCGCGCCGGAACCCAGCTGCGGCTGGACCTCCCGCGCCGCGGCGAGGTGTTCCCTGATCAGCCCGCGCAGCGGCCGTCCGGCCTCCGCCGCCCGCTGCCCGTGCAGGCGGCGCGACTCCAGTTCGTCGCGCGTGAGCCTGCGGCCCGTCGCACACGCCCCGCGCAGGATCTTGGCAAACCCCGCCAGATGACCATCCGTCTCGTCCCGTTCCACCACTGTCGTCCCCCGATCACGGCGCTCCCCCTCGGGTCTGCGATCCGCGAACAGGGTTACACGTGCGCTACGGGGCCTCGCACGGCAGTTCAGACGGCGCCGAGGGCGGCCGCGCCGAAGGAGACGTCGAAGCGGTCGCACCAGATGGCGACGCTGCTGTAGGCGGCCAGGTCCACCCCGGCCGGGACGGGGTAGTTCTGGTCGCCCTTGTTGCCCTTCAGCTTGCCGAGGCTCACGTACGCGCCGTCGTCGAAGACCCGCCAGCCGGCCACGCCCTCCTTCACGGGCGCATCGGTGAGCCAGACGCGCAGGTCCGGGCCGTTGCTGGTGTCCAGGCCCTCCAGGCGCACGGTGTGCGAGCCGTCGGGCAGCCGGACGAGCTTCACCGTGCCCGTGGTCGCGTGCTCGTGGCTGATCAGGGAGCCCTGCGCCACGGTCTGCGGGCCGGCCGGGGCTCCCGGGACGGCGGAGGCCGAGGGGGCGGCCGGGGCGGAGGGCAGGGCCTCGTGGACGGTGTCGTCCCGCCAGAGCTTCCACGGCTGGAACCAGTACAGCCCCACGCCCAGCACCATCGCCGCCACGACCAGCGAACCGACAACGGTCCTGCCGCGCCACTGCCTGACTGCCTTCACCGAAGCCTCTTCCTCACGGGACCGTTGCGCCCATTCAAGCGCGGGGCACCGCGCGGACGCCAGGCCGCTCGGCGGTGCGGGCCGTCCGTCAGTCAGTCAGTCAGTCCGTCAGTAGGAACGCGGTGACATCATCCGCGGCTCGATGGCCGCGGTCTCGAAGACGCAGCGCGGCACCCCGGGGCCGGGGGTCGCGCGCACCGAGGCACGCGTGGGCGGATCGGTGGGCAGCTCCACCTGCACGGTCACCGGGTGGTCGTCGTGCGTGGTGGCCTGGCCGGTCTCCTTGCCGTCGACCAGTACCTCCACCAGGGCCCGGTGTCCCGTCTGGACGGTGGCGCTCACCGAATGCCCGGCGTGGTCGATGTGGAAGTGATGGCGTCGCCCCATGGAACCGCCTCCCGTCGCTCGCCCCTCACGCCCAGCCTAGCCACGGGTCCGCCGGACGGCAGGGCGAGCACGGCGGCGGTGCGGCGGCGGTGGCGCGAAGGCTCTACGGGAGCGCGCTGCTGACCCCGTCGGCGATCATCATCCACAGCGGCTGTCCGCCCGTCCCGAAGGCCGAGGCCAGGGCGTACCCGACCGCTGCGTCCACCGGCTCGGTCGTGGCGTCCTCGCGCCACTCGGCGATCACGTTCTCGTCGCCGTCGCAGGAGAAGTCGCCGAGGTGCGTGCCGTCGCGGGTCAGCCTGCTGCTGGGCACCGAGTCCGGGACCAGGCGGTAGCGGCTGCCCCCGTACTCCACGTCCACCCGGTACGAACGCCTGGTCAGGGAGCCCTTCGCCGGGGTCAGGCGGACCGGGTTCCCGTCGATCCGCATCGTGAGGGCGTCCGGGTCACGGGTGCCGATGGCGATCTGCGGGTCGGGCTGCGATTGCGGATCGCGTTCCAGGGTCACCCGGGGGATCCGCTCCCCGTCCACCTCCAGGCGGTCCTGGCCCTCCTGACGGACGGATATCGCGCCGAAGCGCGTGTCCTCGACGGGGGTCCGGTCCAGATCGTTCATCAGCCGAGTCCTTCGGTGCTGTCGGTGCTGTCGGTGCTGTCGGTGCTGTCGGTGCTGTCGGTGCTGTCGGTGCTGTCGGTACGGTCGGTGCTGTCGCTACGGGTCCCGGCCAGGGCGGCGAGCTCGGTCCGGGTCAGGGCGAGGAAGGCCGCGCCGGGGCGTTCCTCCACACCCCGGGCGGCGGCCACGGCGCGGACGTGGCCGAGGACCGCGTCCACCGTGAGGAAGGAGCCGACCGGGCGCAGCAGCCACAGCCGTCCCCGGGGCCGCGGCGGCAGGCCCAGGTCCGCGAGGATCGCGTCGGCCTCCGCGTCGAGCTGGTCCACGTCCGCCTCGGGGAGCGGGGCGCACTCCACGCCGGTGACGTGACCGTGGCCGTCGAGTCCGGTCTCCACCGCCCAGTGGGTGGAGCGGTCGGGGACCCAGGTCCGGTCCCCCGGCGGCCACACGTACGGCAGGAAGGCCCACAGCGCGCTCGCGGGCGCCTGCTCCCAGCCGAGCACTTCCAGCTCCCGGACCTCGGGCAGCCGGTCCGGCTCCTGCTCGCTGCGGCCGGTGCGGCGCCGCGCCAGCGGGTGCGGCGCCCCGTCCTCGTCCCACGACATGCGGGCACGCTATCCGACGCGGCGCCCGATGCCGGGGAACGCCGCCCGGCCCCCGGCGCCCGGTCAGCCCTGCCGGTCCAGCGGGTTGGCCGCGATGCGGGCCGCCGCGCCGCCGGCCACGTAACCGGCCGCCGCGCAGGCGGGCTTGCGCCGCGCCTGGTCCTCGACCAGCGCGAGGAAGCCCGCACCGAAGGCGCCCCGCGGGTGGGCGGCGAGCAGGGCGGCCGTGAAGTCCGGGCCGAACTCGCCGACGCGCAGGCCCGACACGTCGGCGCTGGTGCCGACCTGGAGGAGGTGGCTCTCCACGTCCTCGGCCGCCGTGACGTCGTCGCGCATGTGCAGGACGATCACCTCCGCGGCCCGGTCCCGGCGGTCGGCGGGCCAGCCCAGACCGGCCGTCAGCACCCGCGCGACATGGCCGCCCGCCTCCTCGAAGGGGAGGGTGTGGCTGTCGAACGGCGCGGTCAGGCCGAGGTCGTGGACGAGGGCCGCCACGTAGAACAGCTCGGCGTCGTACGCGAGCCCGTGCTCGGCCGCGTACCGGGCCCCGAAGGCGTACGAGCGCACGGAGTGGGCCAGCAGGTCCGCGTCGGCGTACTCCGAGGCGATCTGCAGGGCGGCGCGGGCGGCCGGGGTGTCGAGGGTCCACGTGAGGGTCATGGGACGTCAGGGTAGGCGCGGGGTGAAATCGACCTCCGAGGGGGGCTCGCCCGGCCAGTTGAGGACCGTCGGGGCGGCCGGGGTCCGCGCGAGGACGTCCCCGTGCGCGACGACGTACGAGGGGCGGACCTGGCGGCGGACCGCCTCCCGGGGCGACGGGGCCGGCAGCAGGACGAAGGAGGCGGGGGCGCCCTCGGCGATGCCGTACCGGCCGGCGTCCAGGCCCAGTACCCGCGCCGCACGGTCCGTCACCATCGAGAAGGCGGTGGGGATCTCGTCGGCCCCGGTCAGCTGCGCGGCGTACACCCCGAGCAGGGCGGTCTGGAGCGGGTTGCCGGTGCCCAGCGCGTTCCAGGGGTCCATCACGTCGTCGTGCCCGAAGGCCACGTTGACGCCCGCCGCCAGCATCTCCTTGACCTGGGTCAGGCCGCGCCGCTTGGGGTAGGCGTCGAAGCGGCCCTGGAGGTTGAGGTTCGCGAACGGGTTGGACACCAGGTTGATGCCGGAACGGGCCAGCAGGCGCTGGAGCTTGAAGCTGTACGCGCCGTTGTAGGAGCCCATGGCCGTCGTGTGGGAGGCCGTCGCCCGCTCGCGCAGGCCCGAACGCAGCGCCAGCGCGGCCAGCACCTCGACGAACCGGGACTGTTCGTCGTCGATCTCGTCGCAGTGGGCGTCCAGGCGCAGCCCGTACTCCTCGGCCAGCGCGAAGGCGGTGTGCAGCGAGGCGACCCCGTCCTCCCGGGTGTCCTCGAAGTGCGGGATCGCACCGACGACGTCCGCGCCGCGCACGAGCGCCTCGCGCAGCAGCGCCTCCCCGCCGGGGAAGGAGACGATGCCCTCCTGCGGGAAGGCCACGATCTGGAGCGTCATGAACTCCCGCACCCGGTCGCGCACTTCGAGCAGGGCGTCGAGCGCGGTGAGGGAGGGGTCGGTGACGTCGCAGTGGGTACGGACGTGCAGCACGCCCTGCGCCGCCTGCCAGCGCAGCACCTCGGTGGCCCGCGCGACGACGTCCTCGCGGGTCAGGGTCTTCTTGCGCTCGCTCCAGCAGGCGATGCCCTCCCAGAGCGTGCCGGAGGCGTTGGGCCGGGGCTGCCCCGCGGTCAGGGCGGTGTCGAGGTGTATGTGCGGCTCGACGAAGGGGGCGGTGAGCAGGCAGCCGTGCGCCTCGATGAGGGTGCCGGTGGCCGGCGGCTCCTTCTGGTCGTCGTGCGGCAGGACCCGCGCGATGCGGCCGTCCTCGCCGACCTCGACGTCGGACAGGCCGTGCGCGTCGGCGGCGGCACTCCCGTCGGCCGGCAGCAGCCGGGCACCCCGCACGATCATCCGCATGAGCCCACCCTAGGGGTGTCAGCCCCGCTTGGCCTGGGCCTTCTGCTGCATGCCCCGGGTCTTCGCGGCGACCGACTGCACGTCCCTGACCGCGGCCTTGGCGCGGGCCTCGGCGGCCGTGTTCTTGGCCATCGCCCGCTCGGAGTCCTGGTGGCGGTGCTGGCCGGTACGGGCCTTCTTGCTCATGACCACTCCTTCTGTGGGCACGGGAGGCGGTACGGCTCCCACTGTGCGCCCGTTCGGAGCAGTCGGCATCCCGGCGCCCGGTCGGGCAAGAATGGGTGCATGACCAGCGACAGCGATGTGACCACCGGCACGGCCCCCGGAATGCCCGACTGGGAGAAGCGGTTCCGGGCCCCGCGCGTCGGGCTGCCCGAATGGGCCGAGGACGCCCCGGACCGTTCGCTCTTCGTCTCCAACGCCACCGGCACCTACGAGCTCTACGCCTGGGACCGCGCCACCGGCTCCCAGCGGCAGGCCACCGACCGCCCGAACGGCACCACCGACGGCGCCCTGTCCCCCGACGGGCAGTGGATCTGGTGGTTCTCCGACACCGACGGCGACGAGTTCGGCACCTGGGTGCGCCAGCCCTTCGCGGGCGGCCCCGACGAACCGGCCACCCCCGGGCTGGAGCCCTCGTACCCCGCCGGTCTGGCCATCGGCCGGGACGGCACGGCCGTCGTGGGCCGCTCCACCGACGAGGACGGCTCGACCGTCCACGTGGTCCGCCCGGACGGCTCCGCGCCCACCGTGATCTACCGGCACCGGGAGTCGGCGGGGGTCGGCGACCTGTCCCGCGACGGGACCCTCGTCGCCGTCGAGCACACCGAGCACGGCGACGCGATGCACTCCGCGCTGCGCGTGCTGACCCTGGACGGCGCGACCGTCGCCGAGCTGGACGACACCCGCGGCGGTACCGAGGAGCTCGGTCTCGCGGTGCTCGGCTTCGCGCCCGTCGCGGGCGACACCCGGCTGCTGGTCGGCCACCAGCGCCGCGGCCGCTGGGAGCCGATGGTGTGGGACGTGGCCGCCGGGACGCAGCAGGACCTGGCCGTGGACCTGCCGGGCGACGTCAGCGCCGAGTGGTACCCCGACGGCTCCGCGCTGCTGATCGTGCACGGCTTCGAGGCCCGCAGCGAGCTGTGGCGCTACGACCTGGCCGCGGGGGAGCTCGTCCGCGTGGACACGCCGCCCGGGACGGTGTCGGGGGCGACGGCCCGGCCCGACGGGACGGTGGAGTACCAGTGGTCCTCGGCCGCCGAGCCCGCCGCCGTACGGTCCACCGCGGGCGGCACCGTCCTGGACCCGCCCGGTTTCCGCCCGCCCGGCTCGGTGCCGGTGGAGGACGCGTGGGTGGAGGGCCCCGGCGGCCGGATCCACGCGCTCGTGCAGCGGCCCGTGGGCCACGGCGAGGGCCCCTTCCCGACGGTCTTCGAGGTCCACGGCGGCCCGACCTGGCACGACAGCGACGCCTTCGCGGCCGCCCCGGCCGCCTGGCTCGACCACGGCTTCGCGGTCGTCCGGGTCAACTACCGCGGGTCGACCGGCTACGGCCGGGCCTGGACGGACGCCCTCAAGCACCGGGTCGGCCTGATCGAGCTGGAGGACGTCGAAGCGGTCCGGGAATGGGCGGTCGGCTCCGGCCTCTCCGACCCGGCACGGCTGGTGCTGTCGGGCGGCTCCTGGGGCGGCTACCTGACCCTGCTGGGCCTCGGTACGCAGCCGCAGGCCTGGGCCGTGGGCCTGGCCGCCGTACCGGTCGCGGACTACGTGACCGCCTACCACGACGAGATGGAGGCCCTGAAGGCCCTGGACCGCACCCTCTTCGGCGGTACGCCGGAGGAGGTCCCGGACCGCTTCGAGGTCTCCTCGCCGCTCACGTACGTGGACGAGGTGCTGGCGCCCGTGCACATCGCGGCGGGCGTCAACGACCCGCGCTGCCCGATCCGGCAGATCGACAACTACGTGGACCGGCTGGCGGCCCGCGGCGCGGTGCACGAGGTGTACCGCTACGACGCCGGGCACGGCTCGCTGGTGGTGGAGGAGCGGATCAAGCAGGTCCGGATGGAGCTGGAGTTCGCGCTGAAGCACCTGCCGCGCTGACCCGACGACGGGCTTGCCGGTGCACCCCCGTACGGTGGTGGGGTGCACCGGTTTCTCCTGACCCCGCGCTGGTGGGGGATCAACGTCTTCGTCGCGCTCGCCGTTCCCTTCTGCCTGTTCATGGGGTCCTGGCAGCTCGGCCGGTTCGAGGACCGCGTGGACACCCACCGGGAGGCGAGCGCGGAGCGGCCCGCCGCCGAGGCCGCCGCCCCGCTGGACTCGCTCCTTCCGGTGGACAAGACCACCTCCGGACGCCTCGCCACGGCCGCCGGGGAGTACGGCGAGCAGCTGCTGGTTCCCGAACGGCGCCTCGACGGGGCGTCCGGCTTCTACGTCCTGACCCTGCTGAAGACCGACTCCGGCAAGGCCGTCCCGGTGGTCAGGGGCTGGCTGCCGGGCACCGCGGACGCGGCGAAGGCGCCCGCCCCGCCGACCGGGCGGGTCGAGGTCACCGGGGCCCTGCAGGCCTCGGAGAACTCCGGCACCAAGGGCGTGCACGCGGAGGGCGGACTGCCGTCCGGGCAGCTCGGGGTGATCGGGGCGGCCTCGCTGGTCAACCTCGTCCCGTACGACCTCTACGACGCGTGGCTGACGGTGCAGACCCCGGCGGACGGGATGAGCGCGGTGCCCGCGAAGGCCCCGAACAACACCGGGCTGGACCTGAAGGCCTTCCAGAACCTCGGCTACACGGGCGAGTGGTTCGTCTTCGTCGCCTTCGTGCTCTTCATGTGGTTCCGGCTCTACCGGCGCGAGGTCGAGATGATCCGCGACGCGGAGGCCGGCCTGCTCCCGGACGGAACCCCCGCGCAGACGCCTGCGGACGCTCCTGCGGCGAGCGCCGAAGCCACAGCTCCCCGCGGCTAGGGCGTCTCTGCCGGCTCCTGCCGCTTCCCGCCTGCGCCTGCGCCTGCGCCTGCGCCTGCGCCTGCTACCCCCACCGCTACGGCTTCGTCTCGTCGACCGGGATCGCCCCGGTGCGGTAGACCGTCCCGCCGCAGGCGTCCGGAATCGTGGTCTGTGTGGTGGGAGAGCCCGTCTGGGGCGTGTGCGACACCGCCAGCCCGGCCGGTTCCTTGGCCGTCGTCCCGCCGGTCTGCGGCTCCGCGTCCGCCGTCCCGCTCGCCGCGCCGTCCGAGGCGCCCCCGGCCCCGCCCTGCGGCGGCTTCGCGCCCCCGCCGGTGCTCTGCGCCGGACAGGGCTCCGCGGGCGGCACCCAGGCGAAGCGGACCTCGTACGCCGTGTTCGGCTCCAGCGTCAGCACCCGCGCCTCCACCGACGGGTCCGGCAGCAGCCCGCTCGCCGGGTCGCCCGCCGTGTGGCCGACCACCGCGACGCCCGTGCCCTGGGTGGTGGGGGCCCCGCTCAGGGGCGCCGCGCGGACCGTGTCCGGGCCGGTGACGGTACAGCCCTGCGCCGAGACGTTGGTGACCTTGAAACTCCCGTAGACCCTGCCGTCGGCCTGCGGGGCCCGGGCCGACCCCACCACGCCCAGCTGGTCGGCGCCGCACCCGGGCACCCCGGGCGCCGCCACCGGCGGCATCGGCCCCGTCCCCGCGGCGCTGCCGGCCGAGCCCGCCGGGCCGCCGGTCCCCGCGGGGCCCGCGGTCATCCCGCCGGCCGGGGATCCACTGGCCGAGGGCGTCGGCGTCCCGCCGGTGGTGCCGCCCGCATCCGGGGTGGACCCGCCGGACCTGCTGGACCTCGGCTGGTCCCCGGAGCCGTTCTGGTGCGGCACGGAGTCGGTGGCGCCGCCCTTGGCGCGGGGCTGCTCGCCGTGGCCCGCCATCGCCGAGTGGTCGGTGCTCTCGCCCTGGCTGCCGACGGCGTACAGGGCCGCGGGGACGGCGGCCCCGGTCAGCAGCACCACCGTCGCGGCCCCGACGAAGGCCTGGCGTCTGAGGGTCCGGCGCGCCGGGACCGCGCACCGCAGCCGCTCCAGCGCGCCGTCGGAGGGCTCCAGGCCCCCGACCGCGCCGCGCAACAGCCCCCGCAGCGCCTGTTCCTCGCTCGTC
This sequence comes from Streptomyces xanthophaeus, assembly GCF_000725805.1. GTDB lineage: Bacteria > Actinomycetota > Actinomycetes > Streptomycetales > Streptomycetaceae > Streptomyces > Streptomyces xanthophaeus. Next base: position 198,844 of record NZ_JOFT01000009.1, read on the forward strand.
CCGGAAGTCCCGCCGGGCGGAGTGTGGTCGTCCATCATGACTGCGCAGCCTCCATCGCCACCCGCAGCGCGGCAATGCCCCGCGATCCGTACGCCTTGACCGAACCGATCGATATGCCGAGCGTCTCGGCGACCTGGGCCTCCGTCATGTCCGCGAAGTAGCGCAGCACCAGCACCTCGCGCTGGCGGCGCTGGAGTGCGCGCATGGCCTTGATCAGGTCGTCGCGCTCCAGCTGGTCGTACGCGCCCTCCTCGGCGCTCGCCATGTCCGGCATCGGCTTCGACAGCAGCTTGAGGCCGAGGATGCGGCGGCGCAGCGCGGACCGCGAGAGGTTGACCACCGTCTGGCGCAGGTAGGCCAGGGTCTTGTCGCGGTCGCGGACCCTGTTGCGCGCCGAGTGGACCCGGATGAAGGCCTCCTGGACCACGTCCTCGCAGGAGGCGGTGTCGTCGAGGAGCAGGGCGGCCAGTCCCAGGAGCGAGCGGTAGTGCGCCTGGTAGGTCTCGGTGAGGTGGTCGACGGTGGTGCCGGCCACGACGGCCGTCTCCACCGCGCCCTCGCCGTCCTGGCCCACCGGCGCCTGCTCGCCGTCGCGCGGCGCCGGCACGCGGCTGCCGCGGGGTGGCACGGAGGCCCGTACGGGCACCTCGGAGGGCCCGGCGGGCGGGACGGGAACGATCACCGGGAAACCGCCGCCGGACGTGCCGGAACCCCGGCGCGGGGGAAGGATCCCGGTGCGTGCCGGTACGACGGCGAAATCGAGGAGTGCCTCTGCCACGCCTGTAGGACGCGCGTCCCCCCGTCAGGGTTGTACGCGCGGGGCGGCCTCACCAGCAAAATCCCCAACGCCGTCATGCGAACCCGCTCTTCCCGAGTGCCCCGTCCATCGAGACGGCAGTCGGGCCATCACCTTGATCAAGGGATCAGCACCGATCCTACAAAGCGAATTACGCAAATTCACCTGCAACCAGTTCTGCGATCTGTGCGGCGTTGAGGGCGACGCCCTTGCGGAGATTGTCGGCGGACACGAAGAACTCCAGGGCGCACGGATCGTCGAGCGAGGAGCGCACCCGTCCCACCCAGGCGGGATCCGTTCCCGCGGCGTCCGCGGGTGTGGGGAACTCCCCCGCGGCGGGGTCGTCCACGAGCACCACGCCCGGCGCGGCCTCCAGGATCTCCCGGGCGTGCGCGGCGTCCACCTCGCGCTCGAACCGGGCCCGCACGGTCATCGAATGCCCGGTCACCACCGGCACCTGGACGCAGGTCACCGCGACCGGGAGGCGCTCCAGCTGGAGGATCCGGCGGGTCTGGGCCCGGACGGCGAGCTCGTGCGAGGACCAGCCGTCCGCGCGCAACTCCCCTGACCAGGGGACCACGTTGAGGGCCAGCGGGGCCGCGAAGGGGCCGGTGTCCTCGCCCACGGCACGGCGGACGTCACCGGTCTGCTCCCCGAGGGAGGTCCCGGCCACCACGGCCAGCTGCCGCCGCAGGGTTGCGGAACCGGCCCGTCCGGCGGCGCTCGCGGCCTGGTACGTGGAGACGGCCAGCTCGGCCAGGGAGTACTCGGCGTGCAGCGCGCCGAGGGCGGCGATCATCGCCGCGGTCACGCAGTCGGGGCCCGCGACGATGCCGCGCGGCCGGATGCGTACGGCGTGCCCGTTGACCTCAGGCACCACCAGCGGCACCTCGGGATCCTCGCGGAAGGCGGCGGACTGGTCCACGGCGACGGCGCCGCGCGCGACGACGACGGGCGCCCACCGGGCCGAGACCTCGGCGGGAGTGAGGAAGAGCACCACGTCGCCCGCCCCGAGGCCGTCGAAGGCGTCCTCGGAGAGGGCGAGCACCTCGCACTCCTGCGCCCGGACGGCCAGCATGCGGCCGGCCGAGCGCGAGGAGGCGATCAGGCGTATGTCGCCCCAGACGTCAGCCCGCTGGGACAGGATCTGGAGCAGGACGGAGCCGACTGCTCCGGTCGCCCCGACCACGGCGAGCGCCGGGCCGGAGGACCGGGGCGCGGTCATCGTCCGGTGCCTCCGTAGACGACGGCCTCGTCGCTGTCGGAGTCGAGGCCGAAGGCGGTGTGCACGGCGCGGACGGCGTCGTTCACGTCGTCCTGGCGGGTCACGACGGAGATGCGGATCTCGGAGGTGGAGATCAGCTCGATGTTGACGCCCGCGTCGGACAGCGCCTGGAAGAACGAGGCGGTGACGCCCGGGTTCGTCTTCATGCCCGCGCCGACCAGGGAGATCTTGCCGATCTGGTCGTCGTAGCGCAGGGAGTCGAAGCCGATCTGGCCCTTCGCCTTCTCCAGGGCGTCGATGGCCTTGTGGCCCTCGGCCTTGGGGAGCGTGAAGGAGATGTCGGTGAGACCCGTGGAGGCCGCCGAGACGTTCTGCACGATCATGTCGATGTTGATCTCGGCGTCCGCGATGGCGCGGAAGATCGCCGCGGCCTCACCCGGCTTGTCCGGGACGCCGACGACCGTGATCTTGGCTTCGGAGACGTCGTGAGCGACTCCGGAGATGATGGCGTGCTCCACCTGCTCGTCCCCTTGCGGATTCTCGTTGCTGACCCAGGTGCCCGGCAGTCCCGAGAAGGACGACCGGACGTGGATCGGGATGTTGTATCGGCGTGCGTACTCGACACAGCGGTGCAGCAGCACCTTGGAACCGGAGGCGGCGAGCTCCAGCATGTCCTCGGAAGAGATCCAGTCGATCTTCTTCGCCTTCTTCACGACCCGGGGGTCCGCGGTGAAGACGCCGTCGACGTCGGTGTAGATCTCGCACACCTCGGCGTCGAGCGCCGCGGCGAGGGCGACGGCGGTCGTGTCCGAGCCGCCGCGGCCGAGGGTGGTGATGTCCTTGGAGTCCGCGGACACGCCCTGGAAACCGGCGACGATGGCGATGTTGCCCTCGTCCAGTGCGGTGCGGATACGGCCCGGCGTGACATCGATGATGCGCGCTTTGTTGTGGACCGAGTCGGTGATCACACCTGCCTGGCTGCCCGTGAACGACTGGGCCTCGTGGCCCAGGTTTTTGATCGCCATGGCCAGCAGGGCCATGGAGATCCGCTCTCCGGCGGTCAGCAGCATGTCGAATTCGCGCCCGGCAGGCATCGGGGACACCTGCTCGGCGAGATCGATCAGCTCGTCCGTCGTGTCGCCCATCGCGGATACCACGACGACCACCTGGTGGCCGTTCTTCTTGGCATCCACGATCCTCTTGGCGACGCGCTTGATGCCTTCGGCATCGGCTACGGAGGAGCCTCCGTACTTCTGCACGACAAGGCCCACGTGCGCTCCTCGCTCAGTCCGTCATTTGCTGGTGCAGTCTAACGAGCGGCCGCGATCCGACCGCCTCGTACCACATCATGAGACGAAAAGATCAAAGGATTCGTTCCCTACGGGCGGCCCAGACCCCCGAGTTCCTCGGCCATGACCCGGCCCGCCTGCTCGGCGAGGTCGTCCTCCGCCAGGTCCTCGTCCGTGTCCAGTCCGTCCAGCGCGGCGAGCGGCTGGTCCAGCCGGACGTGCGCGATCAGCGACTGGAGGGCGCGCAGGGTCGCCGAGGCGGTGGGGCCCCAGTTGGTGAAGTACGAGAACTGCCACCACCACAGCGCTTCCGTGATGCGCCCCTCCTGGTGGTGGATGAGGCCGTGCCGCAGGTCTGCGACCACGTCCGCCAGGTCGTCGGAGATCCGGTGCGGGACGGGGGCCTTGCGCGGCTCGTACGGGTCGAAGACCTCGGAGTAGACGTCGACGGGCTCCAGCATCAGGGCGAACCGCTCGCGCAGGTCGTCCACGTCCGGCTCCGGGCCGAGGTCGGGCTCGTAGCGCTCCTCGGGCAGGACGTCCTGGTACGCGCCGAGCCGGCCGCCCGCGAGGAGCAGCTGGGAGACCTCCAGCAGGAGGAACGGCACCGCACTGTCCGGGTCCTCGCCCTTGGCCACCTCGGTGACGGCGACGATGAACGACCCGATCTGGTCCGCGATCGAGGCGGCGAAGTCGTCCGGGTCCGGGGACAGGGCGTGCAGCGTTGCGTCAGACATCAAGAAGTCGCCTTCCTTCAAAGGCCCGCCCGAGCGTGACCTCGTCCGCGTACTCCAGGTCTCCCCCGACGGGGAGCCCGCTGGCCAGGCGGGTGACCTTCAGGCCCATGGGCTTGATCATGCGGGCGAGGTAGGTGGCGGTCGCCTCGCCCTCCAGGTTCGGGTCGGTGGCCAGGATCAGCTCGGTCACCGTCCCGTCCGCGAGGCGCGTCAGCAGCTCACGGATGCGCAGGTCGTCCGGTCCGACGCCCTCGATCGGGCTGATCGCACCGCCCAGGACGTGGTACTTGCCCCGGAACTCGCGCGTCCGCTCGATGGCGACGACGTCCTTCGGCTCCTCCACGACACAGATGACCGTCGTGTCGCGGCGAGGGTCGCGGCAGATCCCGCACCGCTCCTCCTGCGCCACGTTCCCGCACACCGCACAGAACCGGACCTTGTCCTTCACCTCAAGCAGCGCGTGCGCGAGGCGGCGGACGTCGGTGGGCTCGGCCTGCAGGATGTGGAAGGCGATCCGCTGCGCGCTCTTGGGCCCGACGCCGGGCAGCCTGCCCAGTTCGTCGATCAGGTCCTGGACCACGCCTTCGTACAACGGACTGCCTTCTTTCGTTCGGTCGCTCGGTCGTTCTGTCGGGTCGGTCGGGTCGGTCGGGTAGGTCGGTCGTGCCGGGACTAGAAGGGAAGGCCGGGGATGCCGCTGCCGCCGCCCAGGCCCTGGGCGAGCGGGCCCAGCTTCTGCTGCTGGAGCGCCTGCGCGTTCTCGTTGGCCGCCTGGACCGCCGCGACCACCAGGTCGGCGAGGGTCTCGGTGTCCTCCGGGTCCACGGCCTTCGGGTCGATCACCAGGGCACGCAGTTCACCGGAGCCGGTCACGGTCGCCTTGACCAGACCGCCGCCGGCCTGGCCCTCGACCTCGGTCCGCGCCAGCTCCTCCTGGGCCGTGGCGAGGTCCTGCTGCATCTTCTGGGCCTGCTGGAGCAGCTGCTGCATATTGGGCTGGCCACCACCGGGAATCACTGGGCACTCACTCCATACCTTCGGAAGCTCTTGGTCAATCCGAGCCTACGTGCTCCCCGGGCGCTGCGCCCTACGCCGTGAGGACCAACTCTTTCGAGTGAGAGCCGGGGCGTGCACGTACCTGCTGGAGACCTCCTTGCGGGCGGAAAACCGGGGATTCGTCGTCCACCGTCCGTCATTCGAAGGTAGGAAGAGCATGCGCACCATTGCGCACACGCGCACCACCACACGTCAGCGCAGGCAGAGGGAGTGCCGGGTGAGCCAGCCGGAGATGCAGCCCGAGGGGCCACCCCGGGATCCCCGGGAGGAGGTCGGCGGGCCGATGGCGGCTGGCGACCTGACCGGGCGGCCCTTCCCCCTGGGGGACTGGGGCGAGCCCGCCGAGCGGCTCGACGAGCTCTACCGGCGGGTCGAGGCCGATGCGCTGCGCACCGCCGAGTGGTACCTGTCCGACCGGGCGCGCAAGCGCCGGGGGGCCCGCGTGCTGCGGGCCGGTGCGGCCGTGGGCGCCGTCACGGGCGCCGCGCTGCCCCTGCTGGAGCTGACGGGCTCGGTGCCGGGTGCGTCGGCGTACGGGTACCTGGCGCTGCTGTTCGGCGCGGCCGCCCTGGCCTGCGACCGCTTCTTCGGGCTCACCTCCGGGTGGATGCGCAACGTGGCGACCGCCCAGGCGGTGCAGCGGCGGCTCCAGACGCTGCAGTTCGACTGGGCCTCGGAGAACGTGCGCGAGGTCCTCGGCCCGACCGAGGGCACGGCGAGCGAGGCCGCCGAGCGGTGCCTGACCGTGCTGCGCCGGTTCTCGGAGGACATCACCGAGCTGGTGCGCTCGGAGACGGCGGACTGGATGGTGGAGTTCCGCGCAGGGTCCGCCCCCCTGGTGATGCAGTCCCTGGGCGCCTCCGCGACGCGCACGGAGGCGGGCGTCCCGCCGGCCCGCTTCCCGCTCCCGCCCGGCACCCGGCCGAACATGCCCCGCCAGCGCCCGCCGGAGCAGCCTCGCTAGTGCTGTGACCTTTCGGCCACAGCACGGGAGGCGACGGGCGCCGCGGGGCAGGACCGGACCTCAGCTGAAGATGATCATCGAGCCCTGCCCGAGGCTCCGCGTCGCGGCCGCGTGCAGCCCGAGCCAGACGTGCCGCTCACGGGCGAAGGGACTGTCGTCGTACGGGATCGGCCCGGCGGGCTCCTCCAGCGAGGTCGGCCGCCCGGGCGGAGCCGGGGCGGCGGGCGGGTTCCCCGGGTCTATCCCGATGACGGGCGCCACGAAGGCCAGCTCCCGCAGCAGCCCCTGCGCGGACCCCAGCGGCCCTCCACCGGCCAGCAGCTCCTCGTTCGCCAGCGGGGCCGCGAAGTCCACCGGCACGTAGGCCCCGGCGTGGTCGTAGTGCCACACCAGGTGCGACTGCTGGGCCGTGGGCTCGAACATCTCCAGCAGCTGCTCGTAGTCCCCGCCCAGCTCGTCCACCGGGGTCACCGGCAGGCCGCAGACCTGGAGCAGGTACGCCCGCCGGAGGAAGTGCAGGGCGTCGTAGTCGAAACCGGCGACCGGGGCGACATCGCCGCTCAGGCCCGGCATGTAGGCGAACACGGGCACGGACGGCAGTCCGGCCTCGCCCAGCGCCTTGTCGTACGCGGCGATCTCCTCCGCGAAGGGGTTGTCGGGGCTGTGGCACAGCACATCGACAAGGGGGACCAGCCACAGGTCACAGGCCACGCGGCCTCCGATCAGTCGTTGCCGCCGATCGGGCCAGCGTAATGCGCCGGACACGCTCCGCGAAGGGGTGCGCAGAACCTGAGTCACGAGAGGGTGACTCAGAGTGCGGCGGCCCAGTCCAGCCCGTGCTGGTTGTAGTCCTGCACGAGGCGCCGCACCTCGTCGGCGTCCGCCAGCGTCACGGCGTCCACCAGCTCGCCGTGCCGGTCCCACAGGGCGGCCCGCAGCTGCGGCTCGCGCTGGAGGTGCGGGACGGCGAAGACCCAGCACTGCACCCGGATGCGGTGCAGGAACTCGGAGATGTAGGTGTTGCCGACCAGCCCGCTCAGCTCCCGCCAGAACCGCAGGTCGTAGCCGATCAGCACCTCCAGCGAACCGCTGTGCGCGGCCCTGCGCGCCTCCTCGGCCCGGCGGCGCACCGACACCAGCATCTCGCCGGACCCGGGAGCGGTGCCGCGCTCGGCGAGCCGCAGGAAGATCCCGTCCACCACCAGGGAGCGGGCCTCGACCATGCCGCGGAAGTCGTCGACGGAGTAGACCCGCACCCGGAAGCCCCGGTGCTGGACGAGTTCGAGCAGCCCCTGCGCCGAGAGGTCCACGAGGGCCTCGCGCACGGGGGTGGCGGAGACCTCGTACTGCTCGGCGATCTGCTTGACCGTGAACTCGGTGCCCGGCGGCAGACGTCCCGCGAGCACCTCGTCACGCAGCGCGTCCGCGATCTGCTGGCGAAGTGTGTTGCGGGTGACAGCTCCGCTGCCTGGCATAGGGGTCCGTCTCCTGTCGTAGGACTCCGGACACCTTAGGCCAGGCAGCGCGGCCGAAACCGAACGGTTCGTGGCCGTTATGCGGATTTAACGCCCGTTATGCGGACGAGAACCGGCCACCACCGCGCTGCCGTACCGACCGCCCGGTCAGCCGGCCGTGGTGTGCCGGTCGGCGACCGTCAGCGCCTCGTCCAGCAGGGCCAGGCCCTCCTTGGCCTCCGTCTCCGTGATGTTGCACGGGGGGACGACGTGGGTGCGGTTCATGTTGACGAAGGGCCACAGGCCGGACGCCTTGCAGGCCGCGGCGAATTCGGCCATCGGCGCGTTGGCGGCGCCGGAGGCGTTGTACGGCACGAGCGGCTCCCGCGTCTCCTTGTCCCGTACGAGCTCCAGCGCCCAGAAGGCGCCCAGGCCCCGGACCTCCCCGACCGAGGGGTGCCGCTCGGCGATCTCGGCGAGCGCGGGGCCGATGACGTCCTGCCCGAGGCGGGCGGCGTGCTCGACGACGCCCTCCTCCTCCATGGTGTTGATCGTGGCGACGGCGGCGGCGCAGGCCAGGGGGTGGCCGGAGTACGTCAGCCCGCCGGGGTACGGGCGCGTGGCGAAGGTCTCGGCCACGGCGGCGGAGATCGCGACCCCGCCCAGCGGTACGTAGCCGCTGTTCACGCCCTTGGCGAAGGTGATCAGGTCGGGAGTGACCCCCCAGTGGTCGGCGGCGAACCACGCGCCGGTGCGGCCGAACCCGGACATGACCTCGTCCAGCACGAAGACGATGCCGTGGCGGTCGCAGAGCTCGCGCACGCCCGCGAGGTAGCCGGGCGGCGGGGTCATGATCCCCGCGGTGCCCGGCACGCTCTCCAGGATGATCGCCGCGATCGTCTGCGGGCCCTCGAAGGCGATGGTGTCGGCGAGGTGGGTGAGGGCGCGGGCGTACTCCTCGGCCTCGGAGGTGGCGTGGAAGGCCGACCGGTAGAGGTACGGGCCCCAGAAGTGGACGACACCGGCCGCGGCCGTGTCCGAGGGCCAGCGGCGCGGGTCACCGGTCAGGTTGATGGCGGCGGCGGTGGCCCCGTGGTACGAGCGGTAGGTGGACAGCACCTTCTGCCGGCCCGTGTGCAGCCGGGCCATGCGGACGGCGTTCTCCACGGCCTCGGCGCCGCCGTTGGTGAAGAAGACCTTGTCCAGGCCGTCCGGGGTCCGCTCGGCGATGAGGCGTGCGGCCTCGGAGCGGACGTCGACGGCGAAGCCGGGCGCGAGGGTGCAGAGCCGGGCGGCCTGCTCCTGGATCGCGGCGACGACCTTGGGGTGCTGGTGGCCGATGTTGGTGTTCACCAGCTGGGAGGAGAAATCGAGGAAGCGGTTGCCGTCGTAGTCCCAGAAGTACGAACCCTCGGCCCCGGCGACGGCGAGCGGATCGATCAGGGCCTGGGCGGACCAGGAGTGGAAGACATGCTTCCGGTCGGCGTCCTTGACTGCGGCACCGGCGAGCGGGTCGGTGTGCGGGGTGACATGAGGGGTCATGCCGTCACGTTAGAAGTGCGCAGGTGGGACGGGACATCGGCGGACTGTCTGCGGCTGGGGTGCCGGTCTCGGCAGTCTGTCTCCCGGCCGGGCGGTGCGAAGGGGTCATTGACAGCATGCTGTCGATATGACAGTCTCTTGTCATAAGCAGAGCACGCTGGATCCGACCAACCACCGGAGGCGAGCACGATGAGCGGGACCCCGCAGCACGACCAGAACCAGGCCCAGGCCCACCCCCAGGCTCACGACAAGCCCGTCCACCTCGCGGTGTACGACACGTACGCGGACTGGGAGACCGGCCACACGACCGCGCACCTGACCCAGCGCGGCCACCGGATCGTCACGGTCGGACCCGCCGCGGAGCGGCCCGTCACCACGATGGGCGGCGTCCGGATCCAGCCCGACCTGGCCCTGGCCGAGCTGCGGCCCGAGGACTCCTCGCTGCTGATCCTGACCGGCGCCTCCCTCTGGGACACCGGTGACGACCTCGCACCCTTCGCGGCCAAGGCCGCGGAGTTCCTGGCCGCCGGGGTCCCGGTCGCGGCGATCTGCGGGGCCACGGCGGGGCTGGCCCGGGCGGGGCTGCTGGACGGCCGGGCCCACACCAGCGGCGCCTCCTTCTACCTGGCGCAGCAGCCGGGCTACGCGGGCGCCGGGCACTACGTCGAGGCCGATACGGTGACCGACGGCAACCTGATCACGGCGGGGCCGACGGAACCGGTGGCGTTCGCCCGCGAGGTCTTCGCACGGCTCGGCGCGTACAAGCCGGAGGTGCTGGACGCGTGGTACCGGCTCTTCCACGACTCGGACGAGAGCGCGTACCCGGTCCTGATGGCAGCGGCGGAGTCCGGCGATGCCTGAACCGGACGGGGCGGGGGCGGGGGCTCCCGGCGGGGCTGAGGCCGGAGCTCCGGACGGGGCTGAGGCTCCGGACGGGGCTGAGGCCGGAGCTCCGGACGGGGCTGAGGCCGGAGCTCCGGACGGGGCTGAGGCTCCGGGCGGGGCGGAGGCCGGGATGGCTGCGGAGGCCCGGGTGGGGACCGGGGCTCCGGACGGGGCGGGAGCCGGGGCCGGGGCGGCCGGTGGGGCCGGGGCGGAAGCCGACGCAGAGGCCGGGGCGGCGGCGCAGGCCGGGGCCGAGGCTCCGGGCGGGGCGCTGTCCGTGCGTGCCCGGCAGGACCTGCTGAGCCGTACCGCGCTCGGGGTGTTCCGGCTGAACGGCCAGTTCCTCACCTTCTCGGAGGAGCTGGCACGCCCGGCCGGGCTGACCGCAGCCTGGTGGCAGGTCCTCGGCGCCGTGCTCCGGGAGCCGCTGCCGGTGGCAGGGATCGCCCGGACCATGGGCATCACCCGGCAGAGCGTCCAGCGCGTCGCCGACCTGCTGGCCGCCAAGGGCCTGGCGGAGTACGTGCCGAACCCGGCACACCGGCGCGCGAAACTGCTGCGCCCGACCGAGGCCGGCCGCGCGGCGGTGGCCCGGATCGGCCCGGGACACGCCTCCCTCGCCACCCGCCTGGCGGCGGAGCTCGGCGACGAAGGCCTCGCCGAGACGGTCCGCGTCCTGGAACGCCTGACCCGGACCCTGGACACCCTGCCCCCGCCGCAGCCCTGACGTTGGCCGGGAGCGGAACCGGAGCCCAGGCCCCGAGCCGGAGCCCAGGCCCGGGGCTCGGGGGCCGACACTCGGGCCCGGAAGCCACGCCCGAAGGCTCGGGGCCAAAGCGAGGCCCACGCCCGGAGCCCGGGGCCCACGCCCGCTCGGGGCCGGGGCCCACGCCCGCTCGGGGCCGGGGCCAGAGCCCGCGCCTGGAGCCGGAAGCCGAACCGGAGCCCCCGACCGGGAGCCATCGCCCGAGCCGGACCCGGAGCCGGGTTCCATGGCCGGAGCCCGAGCTCCGCGCCCGGAGCCCACGACCGCGGAGCTCGGGGCCGGGGCCGGGGCCGGGCCCAGGCCCGGGCCCACACCCAGGGCCAGGGCCAGGGCCAGGGCCAAGGCCGGGGCCAAGGCCGGGGCCGGGGCCAAGGCCGGGGCCGGGGCCAAGGCCGGGACTCACCCTCCCGGGTCCTGAGCGGAGCGGAGTCCGCCCGCCGGGGGCCGCGGTACGAGTCCGCCGCGGGCAACCACCGGGCACCCGCAGCCGTCTCCTCCTCCGGGGGCCACTGGCCCCAGGGGGAGGACCGCCGGCATGGAACAACTGCACCCACGGGATCCGCACCGCATCGGCCCGTACCGTCTGCTGGCCCGCCTCGGCGCGGGCGGCATGGGCCAGGTGTACCTGGCCCGTTCCGACCGGGGCCGCACCGTGGCCGTGAAGCTGGTCCACCAGGAGCTCGCCGCCCGCGAGGAGTTCCGCATCCGCTTCCGCCACGAGGTCGCCGCGGCCCGCCGGGTCGCCGGGGAGTGGACCGCTCCGGTCCTCGAAGCCGACACCGAGGCCGAGGTCCCCTGGTTCGCGACGGGCTACGTGGCCGGGCCGAGCCTGCGCCAGGTCGTGGCCCAGGACTTCGGTCCGCTGCCGGCCCGCTCCGTACGGATCCTGGCCGCGGGGCTCGCGTACGCCCTCCGGGACATCCACCGCGCGGGCCTCGTGCACCGCGACCTGAAGCCCTCCAACGTCCTGATCACCCTCGACGGTCCCCGCGTCATCGACTTCGGCATCGCCCGCGCCCCCGCGGAGCCCGGCCACGGCCTCACCATGGCCGGTGAACTCATCGGCTCCCCCGGCTTCATGGCTCCCGAGCAGCTCCGCGGCGAGCCCGCGACCGCCGCCTGCGACGTCTACTGCCTCGGCGCGGTCCTGGCGTACGCGGCCACCGGCCGGCTGCCCTCCGGCGAGGCCGGACGGCCCGACGGCGCCGGAGCGGAAGCGGTCCTGGCCGACGTACCGCCCGAGCTGCGCGAGCTCGTACGGGACTGCCTGCACGGGGATCCCGCGGCCCGGCCGGAGCCCTCCGAGGTGCTGACCCGGGTGGGCGCGGGGGACACCGTGGCCGACGGGAGGGCCCTGGAACCCTGGCTTCCAGGGCTGCTGGTGGCGCAGCTAGGTCGGCAGGCCGTACAGCTGCTGGACCGCGAGGACGCGGGCCCGGACCGCATCCCCGCGGCACCTGCGGTGCCCATACCGCCCGCAGCGCCTCCCGTGCCGCCGGCACCGCCCGCACCGCCGACGCCGCCGGTGGCCGCGCCCCCGCCCCTCCCGCCGGCGGCACCCGCACCGGCCCTGTCCGGCCACCCCACTTATCCGGCGTTCGCCCCGCAGGAAGCGGAGCGCGTGGACCGCTCCCGGGCCGCGTCGACCGTCTTCCTCCTCGCGGTCGCCGTGGTCGTCGCCGTCGCGGCGGGCGGCACGGTGTACGCGGTGATGAACGGCTCGGCGGACCCCGTTCCGCCGGGCGGCGCCACGGGCGCCGCACCCGACCCGACCCGGCCCACCGGCGGCGCCGGCCCGTCCGGCTCGGCGCGAACCGGAACCCCGGCCCCGGCCCCTGCCCCCGGCGCGCTCCCCGAGGCGTACCTCGGAACCTGGCGGGCCACCACCGGCACGCAGACCTGGCAGCTCACCCTCGGCCCGGGCGTCGTCGGCGAGCCGGTGATGACCCTGAGCGTCCAGGACCCCGCCTTCGCCTGCACCTGGCGGGCCGCGCTGCGCAGCGCCCCCGACCCTGTGGAACTCGACGCCTCCACCGTCACCTCCGGCGCCCCTCCCACGTGCAGTCCGGGCAGCTGGAGCCTGCTGCGGCTGCTGCCCGACGGCAGCCTCCGGCGGGAGCTGGCGGGCGGTTCCGGCACCCCTCTCACCTACCGCAAGCAGTGACCGGCCCTTTGTGTCGAAGTCAATAAGCCTGCAGGCAGTGCTTGTTACGCCTCGCGCCCCCGGCGGACACTGCCGCACATGGAGCCGTTGAACGTAGTGGCACAACTGTGGGAGCGGATCGAAGCACGCGACTGGGACGGCGTGGCCAAGCTCATCGCCGAGGACGCGGTCATCGAATGGCCGGTGAGCGGTGAACGCATCGTGGGGCGAGCCAACTTCATCGCCGTGAACAGCGACGACGGTTTCGCGGACGAGAGATCCGTGGAACTGCTGCGGATCCTGGCCGACGGAGACCTCGTCGTCACCGAGATAGAGATGCCCCAGGACCACGTCGTCTACCGGGCGGTGTCGCTGTGGACGGTGCGGGACGGGGAGGTGGTCGCGGCGCGGGAGTACTGGACCAGCCCCGGCCAGGACCCGGCGCCCCGCTGGCGGGCGGGGTACGTGGAAGCCCTGCCGGCGGACTGAGGGCCGGGACCCGTACCCCCCGTACTACCTGAGAGCTACACAGGAACACAGCTCCGCAGCGTGACGCCGACCAGGGGTGCCGATTTCTAACTTCGGGAGCAGAGAAGAGCGCTGACCGCTCTTCCGGCGACCGGAGGAAGAGCGGACATGGCTACGGGGGCAGCGGGCGGTGCGGCCGGTTATGGCGGCACGGCGGGTACGGCGGGTACGGCAGGCACGGCGAGTACGGCAGGCACGGCGGGTACGGCAGGTTCGGCGATCGCGCCGGGCACGGTAGGCACGCCGGGCACGGCAAGTACGTCGAGCGAGGCCGCGACAGCAGCTGCGGGAGCCGCGGAAGCCCCCGCCCATTCGGCCGGAGGCCGACGCCTGCTGGGGCGGTGGGCCGGATCCGGTGGCGGGCGTCTGCGTCGCACGCTGCTGGCCTCGGTCGTCGCCGCGGCCGTCGTGGTCCCCGTATCCGCCGCGGCCTCGCCCCACGTCCCCGCCCCTGAGGCCGCGGCGTTCGCCGAGGGCGCCGACGCCCCCACCCGGTACGCCGCCAACCTCGCCGGCCTCGCCGAGGCGGCCCGGATGGCCCAGGAGGCCGGCCGTACCGGCCGGGCCGCGAAGCTCCGCGCCATGGAGGCGGGCGGCACGGCCCGCTTCCTCGCCTTTGACGGGCGCGGCCGGGGCCGGGCCGTCGAGGTCTTCGGCGACCTCGGGAGCGCCGACCGGGTCACCGTCCTGTTGCCCGGGTCCGACACCACCCTGGACACCTACGCCCGGTTCCGGGCCGGGGCGCTCTCCCTCCAGGAGCGCCTGCGGGCCGGACATCCCCGCTCCGCCGTGGTCGCCTGGCTCGGGTACGACACCCCCGGCGCCGTCAGCACCACCGTCCTGACCACCGGCCGCGCCGAGCAGGCCGCCGCCGAACTGGGGCCCTTCCTCACCGGGTTGCGGGATCTGGCCGGGCCCGGTGCCCGGCTCTCCCTCCTCTGCCACTCCTACGGTTCCGTGGTCTGCGCCCGGACCGACACCGGCTCCGCGGTCGCCGACATGGTCCTCTACGGCAGCCCGGGCACCGGCTCCGGCTCCGTCCGTGACCTGCCCACCGACGCCCGGGTCTGGGCCGGGCGGGGCAGTGGCGACTGGATAGCCGAGGTCCCCCACGTCCGGTTCGGCGGCATCGGCCTGGGCCCCGACCCGGTCGCCCCCGCCTTCGGGGCCCGGCCCTTCGCGGCGGGCAGCGCCGGGCACAGCGACTACCTCAAGCCCGGCACCGAGTCCCTCGACAGCCTGGCCGCCATCGTCCTCGGCACCGCCGCCGCGCAGGAGGCCCCCCGTGTCTGAGCTCCGCGCCCGCTGGTCCGCCCTCGCGGGCCGCATCGACTCGGCCACCCCGGCCGGCCGGGACCGGGCCGTCGACGCGCTGCGGGCCCTCGCGATCCTCGGGGTGGTCCTCGGCCACTGGCTGGTGACCGCCCTGACCACCGCCGACGGCGGGCTGAGCGCCACCAGCCCGCTGGAGCACATGCCCTGGCTGGCCCCGGTGTCCTGGGTGCTGCAGACCCTTGCCGTCTTCTTCCTGGTCGGCGGCCATGTGGCCGCCCAGGGCTACGCCGTGGCGCGGGCCCGCGGGGACTCGTACGGGGCCTGGGTCGGCCGGCGGCTCGGCCGACTGTCCCGTCCGGTCGCCGCCGTCCTGGTCCTGTGGACCGTGGTCGCGGGCGGGATGCTGCTCGGCGGGGCGGAGCTGGACACCGTCCGCACGCTGGTCAAGCTGGCCCTCTCCCCGCTGTGGTTCCTCCTCGTCTTCGCCGCGCTCACCGCCGCGACCCCGCTGGTGCTCCGCGTCCACCCGCTGTGGCCCCTGGCCGTGGTGGCGGGCGTCGACCTGTGGCGGTTCGGGTACGGCGGGCCCGCGTGGGCCGGCTGGATCAATGTGGGCGCGGGCTGGCTCGTGCCCTACACCCTGGGCGCCGCCTGGGCCCGGGGGGCGTTCGCCCGGCGCCGGTCCGCCGTGCTCCTGCTCGCCGCGGGGAGCGGCGCCACCGCCGCGCTCGTCCTGTGGTGCGGGTACCCGGCCGCCATGGTGGGGGTCCCGGGGGCCGCGGTGTCGAACCTGAACCCGCCGACGCTCGCCGCGGCCGCGTTCGGACTCGCCCAGTGCGGCCTGGCCCTGCTGGTGCGCGAACCGCTGGCCCGGGCCGTGCGAAGGCCCACCGCCTGGGCGAAGGTGGCGCTGGTGAACCTCTCCGCCATGACGGTCTTCCTCTGGCACCAGACGGCGATGATGACCGTCACCGCCCTCGGGCTGCTGGCGCCCGCCGACCTGCCCGGGCTGCACACCGTGCCCGGCTCGGCGGGCTGGATCGCCGCCCGGCTGCTGTGGCTGCCGGTGTTCGCCGCCGCACTGCTGCTCTGCTGGGCCGCGTTCCGCACCTACGAACAGGGCCGGCCCGCCGGGCAGTCCCGTACGGCCTCGGGCTCCCCCGTCCCGTACCGGCGACGCAGCGCCCCCGCGCGGGAGATCACCCGTGTCTAGCCTTGAGCCCGTGAACGAGCAGAGCACAGTCCCCGAGCAGACCCCCGCGAGCCGGGGCAGGGTGCTGCGGGCCACGGCGCGGGAGCTGCTCACCCTGCGGCGCGATCCCCTGCCCCGGATGTCCCGGCCGCGCTGGCTGGCCCGGCTGCCGCACGTCCTCGTCGCCTACGCCGCCGCATTCATCGGCTTCCTCTATGCGGAACAGCTCGCCGACCACTACCACGTCGACGGTTCGGTCATCTGGGTCCCGGCCGCGCTGTCGGGGGTCTCCATCGCGCTCGCGATGTTCCGCCCGGTCCCCGCGTGGTGGCTGGGACTGCTCGCCGCGGGCCTCGGCGCCTGGACGATGCACGAGCACGTCGGCCACGGGCAGACCTGGCCCTGGACCCCCGGCGGGATCTTCGGCCTCGGCATCGTGATCCTGCTGGTGGCCCTGCGGGTACCGCCCAGGGTCACCGTCGCGGTCGTCTCGGCCTCCCTGGTCCTCACCGGCCTGGCCGAGGCCCTGTGGAGCCCGGAGCTCAGCGCGAGCACCGTGCCCGCGGCCGCGCTCCTCTTCGGGTTCGCCGGACTGCTCGGCTACGCGCTGCGCGCGGTGCGGCTGACCCGCGGCGAGCTGGTCGAGCAGGAGACGCTCACCGAGGAGGAACGGGCCCGGCGCACCCTGCTGGAGGAGCGCAGCCGCATCGCGCGCGAGCTGCACGACGTGGTCGCGCACCACATGTCGGTGATCTCCATCCAGGCGCAGGTCGCCCCGCACCTGGTGGAGAACCCGTCGCAGGAGCTCAAGGAGAACCTGGCGGGCATCCGGGAGAACGCGCTGGAGGCCCTCACGGAGCTGCGGCGGGTGCTGGGCGTGCTGCGCTCCGAACAGCCGGACGAACCCGGGGCCCCGCAGCATCCGCAGCCGACCCTCGCCGAGCTGGACGGGCTCGTGGACAACGTCCGGGGCGCCGGACTGGCGGTCACCACCGAGATCGCGGGCATCCGGCGGGCGCTGACGCCGGGGGTGGAGCTCACCGCGTACCGGATCGTGCAGGAGGCCCTGAGCAACTGCCTGCGCCACGCCCCCGGTTCGCAGGTGGAGGTCGGTATCGCGTACGGCCCGCGGGAGCTGCACCTGTGCATCGCCAACTCCGCTCCGACCCGGGCGGCGCCGCCCTCCCCGGGCGCCGGGCACGGGCTGTTGGGGATGCGGGAGCGGGCGGGCATGCTGGGGGGCGAGCTGAGCGCCGGCCCGTGCCCCGACGGGGGTTATGAGGTGACGGCCGTTCTCCCGATGGACCCGCCGGTCCGGGCGGCCAGCTCCCCGCACGAGACGAAGAGGGAACGATGAGCACCCCGATCAAGGTGATGATCGCCGACGACCAGATGATGGTCCGGCAGGGCTTCAGCGTGTTGCTGAACGCCCAGCCCGACATCGAGGTGGTCGGCCAGGCCGTGGACGGGGCGGACGCCGTCGCCAAGGTGGGCGAGCTGGCACCGGACGTGGTCCTGATGGACATCCGCATGCCGGGGATGGGCGGCATCGAGGCCACCTCCGTCATCACCGCCGTGCCCGGCGCCGCCGTGAAGGTGCTGGTGCTGACCACCTTCGACCTGGACGAGTACGTGTACGAGGCGCTGCGCGCCGGGGCCTCCGGCTTCCTGCTCAAGGACGCGTCGGCCGATCAGCTCGCGGAGGCGGTGCGGGTGGTGGCGGCCGGGGAGGCGCTGCTCTCGCCGAACATCACGAAGCGGCTGATCACCGAGTTCTCGCGGATGGGCGCGCCGCGCGCGCCGTCGCGGGCGCGGATCGAGGAGCTCACCGAGCGGGAGACCGAGGTGCTGTCGCTGATCGCGCAGGGCCTGTCGAATGCGGAGATCGCCCGGCATCTGACGGTGGCGGAGCAGACGGTCAAGACGCATGTGGGGCGGATCCTGGTGAAGCTGGGCCTGCGGGACCGCACCCAGGCCGCGGTGTTCGCGTACGAGACCGGGCTGGTACGCCCGACGGGCTACTGAACCCACCCGGGTAGTACTTGAGGGGGACCCGGGGAAATCCCCATCAGCGGCGACGCGGGTGAGGGTGGCGGCGGCCTACGGTTCTGGGTATGACCGAGACCACCACCGGGGGGACAGCCCGGGCACCCGAGCTCCGTATCGCCTCGGGCCTGCTCCAGGGCTTCCGCGAAGACCTGGTCACTGATGCCTTCGCCTACCGGCCGCTGCCGCCGCTCCGTCCCGAGGGGCGGTGGGTGCGCTGGCTTCCCCGGGGGCTGCGGCCCCATGCCGGCCATCTCCCCCACGCCGTGGTGACCTTGCTGGCGGTGGTGACGGTAGTGGCCTCCACCGCGAACAGCGGGGGCGCCCCGGGGGGCATGACGCTGTTGGTGGGGCTCATAGCCGCGGCGCCCGTGCTGATGACCCTGGTGCGGCCTGCGGGGGCGTTCTGGACGGTGCTGGCCGTGACGCTGCCGCTGGCCATGGTCCAGGACACGGGCATGACCTGGCCGTGGACGCCGAGCACCTTCGTGGCGCATCTGGCGGTCGTGACCGTCGTCGCGATGCGGAGCAGGCCGCGGGTGGCCGCCTGGATGTGGGTGATCACCGTGGTGGCCGGTGCGGTCCTGCCGGAGCTGATCGGGCGGTCCTCCGAGGTCGGGCCGATGGCCTTCCTGACGGCCTTGGCCCTGCTTGCCGTCACGGTCCGCAACACGCGGCGGCAGGCGCGCGAGGAGGTCACGGCCCAGCTGGAGGTCACGGCCTTCGAGCGGGACAGGCGGACGCTGCTGGAGGAGCGGACGACGATCGCGCGGGAGCTGCACGACGTGGTGGCGCACCACATGTCGGTGGTCGCGATCCAGGCGGAAGCGGCGCCGTACCGGGTGAAGAACCCGCCGCCGGAGCTGGAGGCCGCGTTCGTCACCATCCGGGAGAACGCGGTGGCGGCGCTGACGGAGCTTCGGCGGGTGCTGGGCGTGGTGCGCTCCGCGGACTACGAGGCCCCCGATGCCCCGCAGCCGACGCTGGCCTCCCTGGACGGGCTGCTGGCCAATGTGCGCGAGGCCGGGCTGAGCGTGGACAAGACGGTCACCGGAGCGGTGCGGGAGCTGCCGCAGGGCGTGGAGCTGTCGGCGTACCGGATCATCCAGGAGGCCCTGAGCAACACGCTGCGGCATGCGCCTGGCGCCGCGGCCCGGGTGGAGGTGTCCTATGTGCTCGGCGGCCTGGGGATACGCGTCGTCAACGAGGCGGCGACCGGGGACGTCCGGCCTTCGCCGGGGGCGGGGCACGGGATCACCGGGATGCGGGAGCGGGTGGCCATGCTGGAGGGTGAGATGACGGCCGGGCAGACGGCCGCGGGTGGGTACGAGGTGGCGGTGTTCATACCGGTGTCGAGCCGTCCGGAACAGGCGTCGGGGGAGGAACCGGCATGACGATCAGAGTGCTGATCGTCGACGACCAGATGATGGTCCGGGAGGGCTTCTCCGTCCTGTTGAACGCCATGGACGGCATCGAGGTGGTCGGCGAGGCGGTGGACGGCCGGCAGGCCATCGCCCAGGTGGCGGCCCTGCGGCCGGACGTGGTGCTGATGGACATCCGGATGCCGGAGATGAACGGGCTGGAGGCGACCCGGGAGATCGTGGCCGCGGACACGGACGCGAAGGTGCTGGTCCTGACGACCTTCGACCTCGATGAGTACGTGTACCAGGCGCTGCGGGCCGGTGCCTCCGGGTTCCTGCTCAAGGACGCTTCGGCCCGTCAGCTCGCCGACGGGGTGCGGGTGGTGGCGGCCGGGGAGGCCCTGCTGGCGCCGTCGGTGACGAAGCGGCTGATCGTGGAGTTCTCCAAGCTCGCCGAGACCCCGCGCCCGGCCGATCCGGTGGAGGTGGGTGAGCTGACGGAGCGGGAGACGGAGGTGCTGGTGCTGATCGCGCAGGGGCTGTCCAATGCGGAGATAGCCGACCGGCTGATCGTCGCGGAGTCCACGATCAAGACCCATGTGAGCCGGATCCTGGTGAAGCTGGGCCTGCGGGACCGCACCCAGGCCGCGGTGTTCGCCTACGAGACCCGGCTGGTGACCCCGGCCTGAGTCGCGGCGCCCGGCGCCGCGATCCGGTGGACCTTCCCATCCCAGCACTAGAGTGCCGGGATGGGCTTTGATCCGTGGGATGCCGCGTTCGTCGCCGATCCGTACCCGGCGTACGGGGAGTTGCGGGAGCAGGGGCGGGCCGTGTGGTGCGAGGCCACCGGGCAGTGGCTCGTGCCGCACTACGCCGATGTGAGTGCGCTGTTGCGGGACCGGCGGCTGGGGCGTACCTACCTGCACCGCTTCTCGCACGAGGAATTCGGCCGTGAGGCCCCGCCCGCGGAGCACGAGCCCTTCCATGTGCTCAACGGCAACGGCCTGTTGGACCTGGAGGATCCCGCGCACGCGCGGGTGCGGCGGCTGGTGGCGAAGGCCTTCACGCCCCGGACGGTGGAGCGGCTGGTACCGGCCGTGGAGCGGCTGGCCCGCCGGCTGGTCGGCCAACTGCTCGCGGACGGCGGCGGGGACCTGCAGAGCGTGGTCGCCGAGCCGCTGCCGGTGGCCGTGATCGCGGAGCTGCTCGGGGTGCCGGAGGCGGACCGGGAGCTGCTGCGGCCCTGGTCGGCCGATATCTGCGGGATGTTCGAGCTCCGGCCGGACGAGGACACGGCGCGCCGGGCGGTGCGGGCGAGCACCGAGTTCAGCGCCTATCTGCGCGCCCTGATCACCGAGCGGCGTACCCGCCCCGGGGAGGACCTGATCTCGGCGCTGATCGCCGCCCACGACGAGGAGGGCCGCCTCAGCGAGCAGGAGATGATCTCCACGTGTGTCCTCCTGCTGAACGCCGGACACGAGGCCACGGTCAACACGACCGTCAACGGATGGTGGGCGCTGTTCCGCAATCCCGGGGAGCTCGCGGCCCTGCGCGCGGACCCCGGATCGCGGAATCCCGAAAAGTTGTCCACAGCTGTGGATGAACTCATGCGGTACGACACACCGCTCCAGATGTTCGAGCGGTGGGTGCTCGACGAGATCCGGATCGGGGACACGGTGATCCCCCGCGGCGCAGAAATCGCACTGCTGTTCGGTTCTGCGAACCGTGATCCCGCCCGCTTCACGGACCCCGACACGCTGGACCTCGGGCGGACCGACAATCCGCACCTGAGCTTCGGTGCCGGCATCCACTACTGCCTGGGGGCTCCCCTGGCGCGGCGGGAGCTCGAAGCCTCCTTCGGAGCGCTGCTGGCGGACGGGATCCCGCCCCTGCGGCTCGTCGAGGAACCCCGGTGGCGGGACGGGTACGTCATCCGCGGCCTGGAACAGCTGCTGGTGGAGTTCTAGGAAAGGCTCCGCGCCTGCTCGGCCCGGCTCCGCCGCAGGGCCTGACCGCGCAAGGGCCGGGCGAGGCCGAGGCGGCCGGCCGCCGGCGCCCACAGGACGGCCCCCGTCGCCGGGTCCCCGGCCAGCGCGATCTCGACGACACCCGCCCGGAGCTCCGCCGGGGCCCCGGGCGGCCACGGACGCCTCGGCAGCGCCCTGCGCCCCAGCGGCCCGAGCGTCAGCTCGGGCCCGCCGTCCAGGACCAGCACCGGCGCAAGCGCCCCGCGGCGCACCACCTCGGCCTCGTACGCGGTCCAGTGCACCGCCGGGTCCCGCAGGGCGCGCCGCACCCGCCGGACCGCGTACAGCTCCCGCACCCCGAGCACCACCGGGCTCAGCAGCACGACCAGCAGGACGGGCCGGGTGAGCACGGCCGCGACCACCGCCGGCCAGCAGAACACCGGCAGCAGGCACAGCAGCAGCCCGTCGCGCCGCCAGTCCCCGAGCGCGCCGCTCAGGAGGTCCCCGCCCGGCCCCGGGCGGGGCGCACCGGCGCCGGGGACCGCGCCGCCGCGGCTCACCGCGGCAGCGTGAGCGTCCACGCCTGCGGGCGCAGGGTCCACGTCCGCCGCCGGACCGGACCCGCCGTCGCCGTGTCGGCGCGGTAGCGGAAGTCCGCCCCCGACACCGTCACCGTCTTCGCCCGCGCGGTCACCGCCCCGCCGGCCGCGCCGCCCGTACGGACGACCACCTCGGCGAGCCCGCCGTCGTCCCGCGTGCGCACCGAGACGTCCGCGACCGGCCGGTCCACGTCCGCCAGCACCACCCCGTCGGCCTCCACGCGCAGCCGGTACTGGCCCGCGCCGCCCGTCCCGGCGGGCCGCGCCAGCGTCCGGACCAGAGAACGGTAGGCACTCCACACGGACGGCCGCAGGATTCCCGAGGCTTCCGGAGGCCGCCCGCCGCCGCGCACCGGAGGGATCCGCAGCGCCCCCAGCACGACCCCGTCGCTGTCGTCCACCAACAGGTCGCACATGCGCACCGAGCCGTCGAGCGCCGCCCGCGCGGCCGCGACCGCCGACAGCGGCACGCCCAGCGTCCGGGCCAGCCCCAGCGAGCCCGCGGGACCCACCGGGACCAGTGACAACGCGCCCTCGCCCAGCCCGCGCTCCCGGTGCAGCAGCCCCACGGTGCGCACCAGAGCGCGGTCGTCACCGACGACCACGAGCCTGCGATGGCCCCGGCGGGCAAGAGCCCGCGCAAATTCCTCCTGCGAATCCGGAAGGCAGATTTTCGCTTCTGCTCCCGCTGACAACACATCCTTCGCGATCCGCACGGACTCGCCGTCAAGACGGCGGGCGACCGGGTCGACGAGCACGAGAAGGCCGCCTACCGGCGCGCCCGCATGGCTCATGGTGGGCTCTGGAGCCGACACCTCGGTCCTTCCTCGGGTAGCATCTTTGTGCAAGAGGCCCTTGCGCTATTGCGCCAGGGCCTTCGTCTATTCCGGGGTACCGGTCCGACGGCTCAGCCTGCGGTGTACATCGTCGTACGCCCCCTGACCTTGGACATGCCCCATCCGGAAGAGGTGTACGCCTGTGCCCGCTCTTGTGCTGCTCGGAGCTCAGTGGGGTGACGAGGGCAAGGGAAAGGCCACCGACCTGCTCGGTGGATCCGTTGACTATGTGGTGCGCTACCAGGGCGGCAACAACGCCGGCCACACGGTCGTCGTAGGCGACCAGAAGTACGCGCTGCACCTTCTCCCTTCCGGCATCCTCTCCCCCGGATGCACCCCGGTCATCGGTAACGGAGTCGTCGTCGACCCGGCCGTCCTGCTCTCCGAGCTGCGCGGTCTGAACGAGCGCGGCATCGACACCTCCAAGCTGCTCATCAGCGGCAACGCGCACCTGATCACGCCGTACAACGTGACCCTCGACAAGGTCGGCGAGCGGTTCCTCGGCAAGCGCAAGATCGGTACGACCGGCCGCGGCATCGGCCCGACGTACGCGGACAAGATCAACCGCGTCGGCATCCGCGTCCAGGACCTGTACGACGAGTCGATCCTCACCCAGAAGGTCGAAGCGGCGCTGGAGGGCAAGAACCAGCTCCTCGCGAAGCTGTACAACCGCCGCGCGATCGAGGCCGGCGCGATCGTCGAGGAGATGCTCCAGTACGCGGACCAGATCAAGGGCTACGTCGCCGACACCACCCTGATCCTGAACAACGCGCTGGACGAGGACAAGGTCGTGCTCTTCGAGGGCGGCCAGGGCACCCTGCTCGACGTCGACCACGGCACGTACCCCTTCGTCACCTCCTCGAACCCGACCGCGGGCGGCGCCTGCACCGGTACCGGTGTCGGCCCGACGAAGATCAGCCGCGTCATCGGCATCCTGAAGGCCTACACCACGCGCGTGGGTGCGGGTCCGTTCCCGACCGAGCTCTTCGACAAGGACGGCGAGGACCTGCGCCGCATCGGCGGCGAGCGCGGTGTGACCACCGGCCGTGACCGCCGCTGCGGCTGGTTCGACGCGCCGATCGCCCGCTACGCCACCCGCGTGAACGGCCTGACCGACTTCTTCCTCACCAAGCTGGACGTGCTGACCGGCTGGGAGGAGATCCCCGTCTGCGTCGCGTACGAGATCGACGGCAAGCGCGTCGAGGAGCTCCCCTACTCGCAGACCGACTTCCACCACGCGAAGCCGATCTACGAGAACCTCCCCGGCTGGTCCGAGGACATCACCAAGGCCAAGACCTTCGCGGACCTCCCGAAGAACGCCCAGGCGTACGTCAAGGCCCTGGAGGAGATGTCGGGCGCCCCGATCTCCGCGATCGGCGTCGGCCCCGGCCGCACCGAGACGATCGAGATCAACTCGTTCCTCTAGGAACCAGTGGCCCACACCGGTGGGGCGGCGGTACGACCGCCGCCCCACCGGCATGTCCGGGCCCGTCAGGACTGCCGCGTCCAGCGCTGCGAGGCCTTCCCGGCGCAGGTCAGCGTGTGCAGGCCGGTGCCCATGTACGGGTCGAGGCAGCCGCCGCCGAAGTCGCTGCGCAGGCTGCCGTCCGCACCCGTGCGCCACACCCGGCCGATGTCCTGGGCGCAGTCCCCGACGAAGGCGGCCTGGTTCAGCCCGTTGGAGTACAGGCACTGGCCGGACTGCTGGTTGACGAGCTTGAAGCCCCCGTCGGAGCGGCCCTGGACCGTCCACCGGGTACTGGCGTCCCCGCACTCCGCGTAGCTCGACGAGCCGTAGACCTGGCTGATGCACTTGCCGTTGTCGCCGTTGCGGTAGCGGTAGGTGCCGGAGGCGGGCGGCGGGGTGGTCGCGGGCTTCCCCGGAGCGGTGGTGCCGGGCCGGCTGGGCGCACCGGAGGGGACCGGGCCGGGACCCGCGGAGCCGCCGCCCGCGCCCGCCCCGGGCTGCGTACCGCTGCCGGTGCCCGTCCCGCCGCCGCCGACGGCGCCGCCCGCCCCGGCCGCGGCGCCCCCGCCGGCCGCCGGTCCGGAGCCTCCGAGGCCGCCTGTCGCAGCGGCGCCGGTCTCGCCCGGGGTGGCTCCGGGCGGCGGTGACGCGGCCGGGGCCGCCGGGTCCTGGGGGCTCCCGCCCGGGGACGCCGCGGCCTGGGCTCCCGGGGCAGCGGGGGAGGCCGACGGATCGGCCCCGGCCTCGGACCGGGGTGCGGAGGTGTACGGCAGGTTCTGGATGACCAGGGTCGTCCCGCCGCCGACCACGACGACGGGCAGGACGGCCAGCAGGATGCGGGTACGGCGGCGTGCGGGCCGCCGCCCTTCCTCCGGACGGGCCGCCGCGGCCGGGACCCCGGGCGCCGCATCCGCCGCCGGCGCGGCCGGTCCGGCCGCCGGTCCCGCCGCCGGACCACCGGCCGGGTCCGGGGCCGCATCCGCCGCAGGCGCCGTAGGCGTCACCGGTGCCTGAACCGGAACCGGAACCGGAACCGGAGCCTGAACCGGTGCCTGTGCCGGTGCCGGTGCCGGTGCCGGTGCCGGTGCCGACTCCGCGCCGGAGGCCTCTTCCTGCGGCGCCGCGCCCGCGAGCGGCAGCGTCGGTACGTCGGCCTCCTGCACCTGCGCGGCGAAGGCGGACCGCTCGGACAGCCGCTCGGAGACGAGGTCCGGCCACAGCACCGCGGACGGGTCGTGCGCCGTGGCGCGTGCGAGGAGTTCACCCGCGGTGGGGCGGCCCTCGGGGTCCTTGTCGAGGCAGGCCCCGACCAGCTCCGCGAGTTCCGGGTCCGTCTCCCGCAGCGGCTCCAGGTCCGGCTGCTCGTGGACGATCCGGTACAGCACCCCGTGCCCGGACTCGTCGCCGAAGGGCGGCCGTCCGCAGGCCGCGTACGCCAGGACCGACCCCAGCGCGAACACGTCGGTGGCCCCGCTCAGCCGCCGGGTGCCCGAGGCCTGCTCGGGCGCCATGTAGGCGGGCGTGCCCACGACCATGCCGGTCCGGGTCAGCTGGCTCTGCTCGGCGGCCCGGGCGACCCCGAAGTCGATGAGGGTGAGGCCGTCCAGGGTCAGCATCACGTTGGACGGCTTGAGGTCCCGGTGCACCATGTCCAGTGCGTGCACCGCTTCCAGACCGGCCGCCGCTTCCCGCAGCAGCAGCCACAGCGCCTGCGCGGGCAGGGGCTCGCCGTGCAGGTCGACGGCTTCCTTCAGGGTGATCCCGGGGACGTACGCGGTGGCGAACCACGGGGGCCGCGCCGTGCGGTCGCTGGCCAGCAGCGGGGCGGTGGCCCCGTCGGGCAGCCGGGCGAGATTGTCCAGCTCGTGCCCGAAGCGGCGCAGGAAGTCCTTGTCCTCGCCGACGACGGAGGCCAGCAGCTGCTTCACGGCGACGTACCGGCCGTCCCGGACACCCAGGTAGACCCGCCCCATGCCGCCCGCCCCGAGCCGTCCCGCCAGCGGAATCGGACCGATCCGACGCGGATCCTCCGGTTCCAGCGGCTCCGCCCCGCTCCCCCTCAGCTCTAACACGTCAGCCCCGTCAGCATCGGAAGTATTTTCTGGAAATCTACCCGATGCCTGCGGGGTGCAACGAGGGCCGCCCGCAGCCGACTTGACCTCCCGGGACGGGCTACCAGGCCAGCTGCGCGATCTCCTCCGAGACCACCGCGCAGGCGTCCGCTGCCGGATCGATGAGCGGGAAGTGCCCGACCCCGTCCAGCAGCGTCAGCCCCACCGTCTCGCCCGCCTTCGCGGCGGCGGCCACGTACGCGTCCGCCACCGCCGCCGGGACGACGATGTCCTCGCGCCCGTGCACCACTGCCGTGGCGATGCCCGTCGGAAGCAGGGCCGCCGGGTCCGCGTGCGCGATCCGCTCGGCCCAGTGCGCCTCGCCGCCCAGGAACTGCGCGCAGGCACCGCCGCAGACTCCCTGCTCCTGCGCCACCGTGAAGTCCGCGATGGGGGCGAGCGCCACCACACCGCGCAGCGGCGGCGGTTCGGGCAGCCGCCACGGGGATCCGTGCGGGAGCACGTGCCGGGCGGCCGCCCACAGCGCGAGCTGCCCGCCGGCGGAGTGGCCGGTGACGACGACCCGGCGCAGGTCGGCCTGCGGCAGCGCGGCCGCCGCCAGCTCCGGCAGCGCGTCCAGGGCGGCGGCGACGTCGTCGAAGGTCTCCGGCCAGCGCCCGGCGACCGGCCCTTCGGCGTCCTGGTGGGGAAGTGAACTGCCGCGCCGGTACTCGACGTTGGCGACGGCGAAGCCCTGCCGGGCCAGGAATCCGGCCAGCGGGGTGACGTGCTGCCGGTCGTAGGGGGCCCGCCACGCGCCGCCGTGCAGGAGCACCACCAGCGGCGCCTGCCCCGGGGTTTTGCCGTGCGGGGCGTAGAAGTCGACGAGCTGGTCGGGGTGTTCTCCGTAGGTGGCGGTCGCGTCCGGGGCGACGGGCGGATGGGAGAAGGCCGATGCCGCCTCGGCGGCGTCCCGTTCCACTGCGGCGGGGTCCGTCATCGGCTCAACCTCTCGGTAACGCGTGGGACAGCGGGGACAGATGTTCCGGTGTTCCGGCAGAGCGGGACCGTATCAGTCTGGAACGGGGCGTTCCGTGCGGGGTCCCGGATATGCCGCGGCGGGCGGAGCTACAGCCCCGCCCGCCCGGTGATGTGACGTTTCGCTACTGCGTCACCCGAAAATGTGACCCAGTGTCCGTGCGGCACGCTCCGCGTCGGCGAATCCGACGTACAGCGGGGTGAACCCGAAGCGCAGGACGTCGGGGGCCCGGAAGTCCCCGATGACACCGCGGGAGATGAGCTCCCCCATGACCTCACGGGCGTTCTCCGTGCGCAGCGAGACCTGGCTGCCGCGCTGGTCGTGTCCGGCCGGGGTGACCGACTCGACGAGCCCCTGCGGGACGTACGCCGCCACGCATTCGAGGAAGAAGTCGGTCAGGGCGAGCGACTTCGCCCGTACGTCCTCGATCCGGACCCCGTCCCAGGCGTCCAGCGCCGCCTCCAGGGCCAGCATGGACAGGATGTCCGGGGTACCGACCCGGCCCCGTGCCGCGCCCTCGGCCGGACGGTAGTCCGGGGTCATGGCGAAGGGGTCGGCGTGCCCGTTCCACCCGGGGAGGGGGGAGTCGAAGGCCGCCTGGTGACGCTCGGCGATGTACAGGTACGCGGGCGAGCCGGGGCCGCCGTTCAGGTACTTGTACGTGCAGCCGACCGCGAGGTCGACGGCGTGCGCGTCGAGTCCGACGGGCAGGGCCCCGGCCGAGTGGCACAGGTCCCAGACGACCACGGCCCCCGCCGCACGGGCGGCGGCGGTCAGGCCCGGCAGGTCGTGCAGGCGGCCGGTGCGGTAGTCGACCTGGTTCAGGAGCACCACGGCCGTGTCCGGGCCGAGGGCGGCGGGGACGTCCGCCGGGTCGACGGGGACCGCCGTCAGGCCGGTCATCCGGGCCGCCGACTGCGCGATGTAGCCGTCGGTCGGGAAGGTGGCGGCGTCGACCAGGAGACGGGTCCGGCCCGGTCCGGCCAGCCGGGCCGCGCCCACCAGCGCCTTGAACAGGTTGACGCTGGTGGAGTCGCCCACGACCACCTGGCCGGGAGCGGCGCCCACGAGCGGGGCGATCCGGTCGCCGATCCGCTCCGGGGCGGTCCACCAACGGCTCTCGTCCCAGGAACGGATGAGGAGCTCGCCCCACTGGCGCGCGACCACGTCGGCGGTGGCCGCCGCGACGCCGGCCGGCAGCGCCCCGAGGGAGTTGCCGTCCAGGTAGACGACCCCGTCGGGGAGGGTGAAGCGCTCGCGGAGCTTGCCGAGCTCGTCGGCGGCGTCCAGGGCGGCGGCGCGGGCCGCCAGAGCGGGTATCGCGGTCGGCTCAGACATGGCTGCGCGCCGTCCAGAGCTCCGGGAAGACGTTCTTCGTCGCGCGCTTCTCGAGCCAGGTCACCCCGGCGGAGCCGCCCGTGCCGGTCTTCGCGCCCATGGCCCGGCGGGTGGCCACCAGGTGGTCGTTGCGCCAGCGCCAGACGAGCTCGGCGACGTCCGTGAGGACCTCACCGAGGCGGTGGAGGTCGGGCTGCGCGTCGGGGTCGGCGTACAGGGCCGTCCAGACGGCCTCGACCTCGGCCGAGGGCTCGTAGCGCTGCGCCAGGTCGCGGTCCAGGACGGCCTCCGGGACGGGCAGGCCGCGGCGCGCGAGCAGGCGCAGGACCTCGTCGTAGAGGCTGGGCTCGTGGAGGGCCTTCTCCAGCTCCGCGTGGACGCGCGGGGCGCCGCGGTGCGGGACCAGCATGGAGGCCGACTTGTCGCCGAGGAGGAACTCCATCCGGCGGTACATCGCGGACTGGAAGCCCGACCCCTCGCCGAGGGCGGAGCGGTAGGCGTTGAACTGTCCGGGGGTGAGCTGCGCGAGCGGGCGCCAGGAGGCGTTGAGGGCCTCCAGCTCACGGAGGGATCGTTTCAGCGCGTCCATCGCCACCGGGATCCGGTCCTCGCGCAGTGCGCGGGCCGCGGTCTCCCACTCGTGGACGATGACGGTGAACCACAGCTCCATGACCTGGGTCGTGACCAGGAAGACCATCTCGCCCGGGTCGTCCGAGCGCAGCTGCTGGAGGTGGGTGAGGACGTCCGCCTGGACGTAGTCCTCGTACGGGGTGGTGCCGGCGAAGTCGAGGTTCGGGGTGTCCGAACCGGCTCCGGAGGCATCAAGGGCGTGCGACATCGCTGTCTCCTCGACACGTGCTTCCGGGTAGCGGTCCGCTCCTTCCGTGAGGTGAGTGGAGCCCCGGTCCCCTGCCCGCATCATAGGACGACGGTGCGCCGGGGCTCCAGCGGGGAGTGGGGCAGGTCACATGTCTTGCGTGCACCCCCCGCCGGGAGGCTCAGGCGTTGAGCGTGTCCGCGGCCGTCTCGGACGAGTCGCGCAGGAAGGTCGAGCAGCGCTCGAACTCCTCCTTCTCGCCGATCGCCTCGGCCGCGCGGGCCAGGGCGTGCAGAGCGCGCAGGAAACCGCGGTTCGGCTCGTGCTCCCACGGCACCGGGCCGTGGCCCTTCCAGCCGGCGCGGCGCAGCGCGTCGAGCCCGCGGTGGTAGCCGGTACGGGCGTAGGCGTACGACTCGACCGTGCGGCCGGCCGCGAAGGCCTCGTCGGCGAGGGTCGCCCAGGCGAGGGACGAGGTGGGGTGCGCGGCCGCCACCTCGACGGCAGGGGTACCCGCGGCGAGGGCCTCGCGGCCCGGCTCGTCGGGCAGGTGGGTGGGGGCGGGGCCCCCGAGCAGGTTCTGGTGAATGGACATGGACCCAGTCTGGGGTATCACCGCACCCGCCGGACGGCGCCCTACGGTCGGCGGCGCCGCAACTGCGGGGGCGGGGAAGGCCGCAGGGCCCGGCCCGCCGTCCTGGGACGGGGGCCGGGCCCTGCGGTGCGGGCGCGGAACGCCTACTTGAGCTTCGTACCGGTGGAGCGCAGGTTCGCGCAGGCCTCGGTGACGCGCGCGGCCATGCCGGCCTCGGCCGCCTTGCCCCAGGTGCGGGGGTCGTACTTCGACTTCGTGCCGACCTCGCCGTCGACCTTCAGCACCGCGTCGTAGTTGCGGAACATGTGGTCCACGACCGGGCGGGTGAAGGCGTACTGGGTGTCGGTGTCGAGGTTCATCTTCACGACGCCGTTCTCCAGCGCGGTGGCGATCTCCTCGGCGGTGGAGCCGGAGCCGCCGTGGAAGACGAAGTCGAACGGGGAGGCCTTGCCGTACTTCTCGGCGACACCGGCCTGGAGGTCCTTGAGGAGCTCGGGGCGCAGGACGACGTTGCCCGGCTTGTAGACGCCGTGGACGTTGCCGAAGGACGCGGCCAGCAGGTAGCGGCCCTTCTCGCCCAGGCCGAGGGCCTCGGCGGTGCGGATCGCGTCGTCGACGGTGGTGTACAGCTCGTCGTTGATCTCGTGGCTGACGCCGTCCTCCTCGCCGCCGGTCGGGGTGATCTCGACCTCAAGGATGATCTTCGCGGCGGCGGCCTTGGCGAGCAGCTCCTGGCCGATGGCCAGGTTGTCGGCCAGGGTCTCGGCGGAGCCGTCCCACATGTGCGACTGGAAGAGCGGGTTCAGACCACGGGCCACGCGCTCGGCGGAGACCTCCAGGAGCGGACGTACGTAGCCGTCCAGCTTGTCCTTGGGGCAGTGGTCCGTGTGCAGGGCGACCGTGATGTCGTACTTGGCGGCCACGATGTGCGCGAACTCGGCCAGGGCGACGGCGCCGGTGACCATGTCCTTGTTGTACTGGCCACCCAGGAACTCCGCACCACCGGTGGAGATCTGGATGATGCCGTCGCTCTCGGCCTCCGCGAAGCCGCGCAGCGCAGCGTGCAGGGTCTGGGAGGAGGTCACGTTGATGGCCGGGTAGGCGAACTTGCCTGCCTTCGCCCGGTCGAGCATCTCGTTGTAGACCTCGGGGGTTGCGATGGGCATCTGTCCGCTCCTTGGATATGCGGGGAGTGTGCTATTGCGGGCCCTGACCTGGGGGCGACGTCATCGTCGCGCCTATCTTTCCAGACTCCGCGCGACACTCCACCCCGCCGGTCACCCCTTCGCGCCGAACCCGCCGGGATGTTTCACGTGAAACATCCCGGCTCCCGGCAAACGGGCAGGTCAGAACCGGATGGAGGAGTTCCGAGGACCTGAGTCACCAGTTCTTCCGGCCCGCAGTCCCCGGAGATCGTCCGGATTCCTGCCCGATCCCCTAGGAGAGACCGAGGTCCCCGAGGCGGTAGCCGGTGAGGTAGGGCAGGCCCGCCTCGGCGATCGCGTCGGCGGCGCCGCGGTCCACGATCGTGGCGACGGCGACGACCTCGCCGCCCGCCTCGCGGACCGCCTCGACGGCGGTCAGCGGGGACCCGCCGGTGGTCGAGGTGTCCTCGACCACCAGGCAGCGCTTGCCCTTCACGTCGGTGCCCTCGATGCGGCGCTGCATGCCGTGCGCCTTCTGGGCCTTGCGGACGACGAAGGCGTCGAGGCGCTCGCCGCGCGCGGCGGAGGCGTGCAGCATCGAGGTCGCGACCGGGTCGGCGCCCAGGGTCAGGCCGCCGACGCAGTCGAATTCGAGGTCGGCGGTGAGGTCGAGCATGACCTGGCCGACCAGCGGGGCCGCCTCGCCGTCGAGGGTGATCCGGCGGAGGTCGATGTAGTAGTCGGCCTCCCGGCCGGAGGAGAGGGTCACCTTGCCGTGCACGACGGCCTTGTCCTTGATCTGCTGCAGAAGCGCATCGCGTACGTCACTCATAGCCCCGAGCTTAGGGGGTGCGCACACTCCCTAGCCGAGGCGCCGCCAGGTCCAGGTGGTGGACACCTCCAGCGGGTCCACCGGGGTGACCAGGCGGGGAAGGGAGTTCAGTCCGTTGGGCGGTCCCGACTGGGGCTCCACGCACACGGCTTCGGGCTCCTCGTCGTAGACGACCACCCATTCGGCCCGGCTGGTGAGCCTCAGCTCCAGGGCCCCGGGCCAGGTCAGCGTGACGTCCACGCCGTACGGCATGCCGAAGCAGTCGTCCCACGGGCCGGGCAGGGGGTCGATGCGGCGGCCGGTCGGGATGTGGTCCTCCCCGCGCTCCTCCTGCCAGGCGGCGTCGAAGGCCACCTTCACGTCCTCGCCGCCGGGGGCGAGGCTGCGCAGGAACCAGGGGTGCCATCCCACCTGGGCCGGGAAGGAGTCCCCGTACGTCTCGACGCCCATGGTGAGGGTCAGCGCGTCCTCGCCGAGCTCGACGACCTGGGTGACCCGGCCGGGGTACGGCCACGGGTCGGCGAGGTCGTAGGTGAAGACCGCATCGGTCGCGGTGGCGCGGGCCCGCCGCCAGGGCGCGTCGCGGGCGAAGCCGTGGAGGGCGTGCGGCGGGTGGTTGAGCGGCATCTGGTGCACGGTGGCACCGTCGCGGAACCGGCCGTCGGCGGTGCGGCCGCACCACGGCACCATCGGGAAGGCCCCGTAGTGGGCTCCCTGGCGCAGCAGTTCGGTCCCGTCGATCCGCAGACTGCTGATCCGGCAGCCGTTCTCCTGGTCGACGGTCACCTCGGCGCCGCCGGCGATCAGTTGCGTACTCATGCGGTCGACCCTAGGCGGTGTACGGGAGTTCGTGCGTCAGCGGCGGCGGCGCAGGGCGCGGCCGAGGACCACTGCCGAAGCGAGGGCGAGCGCGGCGGCCGGGGCGATCCAGCGCAGGCTCTCCCCGGCGGTGGCCGCGGCGGGCGCCGGCACCGGGGCGTACCGGCCGCGCGGAGGAGCGTGGTCCACCTCCTCGGCGCTGCGGCCGATCATGGTGCGGCGGGCGTGGGCGGCCTCGGCCGGGGGCCGCACCGCTCCGGATCCGCCCAGGTCGGTCAACTCGGCGTCCAGGAAGGGGTCCAGGGAGGGCGGCGGCACATCGGTCTCGAACACGGTCGCGGTGACCTCGGTGACCTCGTCCTGTGTCCCGTCCGTCCCGGTGCCCGCGGCTTCGGCCTCTTCGGCTTCCGCCTCGGCCACGGGGTCGTCCTCCTCGGGCCCGGCCCCTCCCTGCCCGTCCGCGTCCTCCGCGGCGGCTGCGGCGGTCCCGTCGGCCCCGGGTGTCCCGGCGGCCGCCACCGCGGCCAGCTGTTCGGCGGCCCGCTCCAGCAGCCTGCGCACGGCGGTGCCGGTGGCCTGCGGGGTGAAGGCCGCGGCGCGTCCGTCGGCGGTTCCCTCGGCGGTGAGATCCAGCCGGGTGCCTCCGGTCACCTCGGTCAGTCGCACGGCGAGGGACAGCTTCACCGCTCCCGTGCCCCGGACCTCCGTGCCCCCGCCCTCGACGACGAAGTGGCCGGGGTCCCGTTCGGCCAGCGACAGCGCGCCCCGGTAGGTCACGGTGTGGCCGCCGACGCGGACCTTCAGCCGGCCCGCGAGCGGCCCGGACCCGCTGTCGGCGTCCTGCTGGAGCCCCGGTACGCACCGGGCCACCGAGGCGGGGTCGCGCAGCACGGCGCGGAGGTCGTTGGCCGGTACCGGAACGAACACCTGATGCTCCATGTGGTCGAGCCTACCGAGGAGTCCCCTTTCCGTCCCCGGTCCGGCGCCGACACCAGGTCACGAATACCTCGGGTGCGGCAGGGTCGACGGCGGGAGCCCGGGCACGCGGGTCCGTTCGGTGTCCCGTGCGGCGTCCTCCAGGGAGCGGGTCGACACCGACCTCGGCCCGGGGGCGCCGTCGTCCACGCGCAGCTGGGGGACCTGGTCGCGGGCGGCCAGCACCAGGCCCCAGTCCTGGGGCGGTGCGGAGGCCCCTCCGAGCGGGGTGCGGTCGGGGCCGGCGGCGAAGCCGGAGAGCCGGCCGCCCGCGCTGTACGGGGCGGTCCGCAGGCCCGCGGCCCGGAGCGTGGACTCCACCGTCCAGTACGTGCGCGGGCGCGTGGCCAGGGGCCCGGCGTGCACCGCGAGGCGGCCGCCGGGGCGCAGGGCCCGCGCGGCGAGCCCGTAGAACTCCTGCGAGTACAGCTTGGTGCTCGGGGTGATGCCCGGGTCGGGGAGGTCGGAGACGATCACGTCGAACCGGTCCCGTGCGCCCGGTCCGCGCAGCCAGCGGAAGGCGTCCTGGGTGACGACCACCAGGCGCGGGTCCCCGTAGGCCCCGGCGTTGAGCGCGGAGAGCATCGGGTCGGTGCGCGCAAGGCGGACCACGCCGGGGTCGAGCTCGACGACGGTGACGGAGGCGACGTCCCGGTAGCGCAGCACCTCGCGGGCGGCGAGCCCGTCCCCGCCGCCGAGGACCAGGACGCGGGCGTGCGGGCCGGTCATCGCCGGGTGGACCAGGGCCTCGTGGTAGCGGTACTCGTCGTACCCGCTGACGCGCAGCCGCCCGTCGAGGTACAGGTCCAGGGAGCGCGGGGAGCCGGTGCCGGGACCGGTGATCACCAGTTCCTGCACCCCGGTCTGCACGGCGACCCGCACCTCGCCGCCGTACACGGCCCGCCGGGCGAGCCGCTCGAAGTCGTCGGCGAGGACGGTCGCGGAGGCCAGCACCGCCAGCACGGTCACGTTCGCGGCGATCAGCGTCCAGCGGCAGCGCGGGCTCAGGTCGCGGCGGAACAGCCACAGCACCAGTCCGCCGCCGACGGCCGCGTTGACGGTGCCGGTGAACATAGCTCCGGTGAGCTGCCCGAGCACCGGCAGCAGCAGGAACGGAAAGGCGAGGCCGCCGACCAGGGCGCCCACGTAGTCGGCGGCGAACAGGTCGGCGACGGCCCCGCCCGCGTCCTGTCTGCGGATGCGCTGGATGAGGACCATCAGCAGGGGGATCTCCGCCCCGATGAGCACCCCGATGGCGAAGGAGAAGGCGACGAGCGCGGGCCGGGACTCCCCCAGCCAGGCGAAGCTCGCGTACAGCGCGGTCGCGGACAGTCCGCCGAGCAGGGCGAGCCCGGCCTCGATCATGCCGAAGCCGAAGGCGGGACGCCGTCGCAGGCGTTTGGCGAGCAGGGAGCCGACGCCCATGGCGAAGACCATGACGGACAGGACGACCGACGCCTGGGTGACGGAATCGCCGATGAGGTAGGAGCCCAGGGCAAGCAGCTCCAGTTCGTACACCAGCCCGCAGGCGGCGCACACGAAGACGGTGGCCAGGACGAGGAGTCGGCCGGTCCGGGGCCGTACGGGGAGGGCGGCCGGGACGGCCGTGGCGCCCCTCGGCTCCGGAGCCGGAAGCACCCGGCGCGGGACGGAACGGTCGATCATGAAGCGAACCGTACGTCACCGCCCACTTCCACCCGGTCACCCACATGGGTGCAAGTGGCGCACTGTTCCAGCCAGTTGGCGTAACCGGTACGCAACGTCCGCACCCGGGGCCGCCCCCGGGCCCGGCCGGCCGCCGCTACAGCAGTGCGGGCGACTCCACGGACGCCGCGGCGGTGGCGCCCATCCGTACCCCGACCCGCGTCCTGGTGGCCACGAGCTGGCCTTCTTGCGGATACGCGTGCCAGGTCCGCCAGCGCACCTGGCCCTCGTAGCGCTGGGCCAGCATGGCGGTGAAGGCGTGCGGGCTGCCCGGGAAGGTGCCCGCTAGCCCGTTCGGGTGGTCGGCCACCAGCGCGAGCAGCTCCTGGGCCCGTCCGGCGAAGGAGCCCTGGGAGAGGGTCTCGACCCGCGCGGCGAACTCGTACTCCCAGTCCCCCACCCGCTTGGCCACACCCAGGGGCAGCGGCGTGCTGCTGCCGGGCATGCAGGCGACCGTCTCCGAGCAGAGCACCTCGTCCTCCTCCAGAAGTACCTGGTGGGAGGCCCCGAGCAGGCGCAACTCCACTTTCGCCCCGTCCAGTTCGAGGTTCAGTACGGCCAGGGCGGGCAGCCGGTCCCGCCCCAGAGCCCAGGCGAGGTCGGCGGCACGCGTGTCGGTATAGGTGGTCTGGAGGGTCGTGAGCATGAGTCGGCTCCGCAAACGCGCGAGGGAGATGGGCCGGGGCCCGCCAGCGGTAGTCAACGGGTGGGGGGACACCGGCACGGGTCCACAGGAAGTCCAGGGAGGTCCGAGGACTGGTCTACTCAACCGAGGGAATCATGAAAGGCACGGCACTCACAGCGCTTTTACCCAACTTGAAGGGGTTTACATCCCCCCGGGGGCTACCCAGTTCACGTGTTCAACGAGTTGCGTACCGCGCGTCGTGGTGCATGGCGAACGAGAAGACGCCCGACGGAAGTTACACCGCCGGGCGCCCCCCTTTTCGCAGGCGGTTCCCGCTGCCCCGTGTCAGCTGGAACCGCAGCCCCCGCCGCCACAGGACGAGGACGATCCACAGGAGGACGATCCGCTCGAACAGGAGCTCGAAGAACCCGAGGACCCGGACGAGGCACCGCCCGCCCACCAGCTGCTGGAGCCGGAACCGGAGCTGGAGCCGGACTTGCTGCCGGAGCCGTACTTGTGCCCGACCACCACGCCCCGGCTCACGGACCGGACCGCCAGGGTCACGACGAAAGCGAAGATCAAAAGCCCGATCACAATGAAGACGAACACCACGTCCGCCCCCTCTCTCACGCCCCGGTCTTCCCGGGGGAGCGGGATCCCCGCGTCCCGCGTGACAGGGGGATGCCCGCAGGCCACGCGGCCCAAAGCACACTTGAGCAAGTCCAGAGGTTCCCCGCAGGATGGCGCCCATGACCGCACCCGTGAGCAGCAACCGCCCCTTCCTGAACCGCCGGCTGGCGGCCTTCGGCACCACGATCTTCGCGGAGATGTCCACGCTGGCCGCCCGCACCGGGTCCATCAACCTCGGCCAGGGCTTCCCCGACACCGACGGCCCGGCCGAGATCGCCGAGGCGGCCTCCCGCGCGGTCCTCACGGGCCTGGGCAACCAGTACCCGCCCGGCCCCGGCATCCCCGAGCTGCGCACCGCGATCGCCGCGCACCAGCAGCGCTTCTACGGCCTGTCCTACGACCCCGACACGGAGGTCCTGGTCACGGCGGGTGCCACCGAGGCCATCGCGGCCTCCCTCCTGGCCCTGCTGGAACCGGGTGACGAGGTCATCGCCCTGGAGCCGTTCTACGACTCGTACGCGGCCTGCATCGCCATGGCCGGCGCCGTACGGGTCCCCGTCACCCTGCGCCCGCACGCCGGGGCCTTCACACTGGACCTGGACGAACTGCGCGCCGCGGTCACGCCGCGCACCCGCCTGCTGCTCCTGAACACCCCGCACAACCCGACCGGCACGGTCCTCACCCCGGCCGAGCTGGCGGCCGTCGCCGAGCTGGCGGTGGAACGCGACCTGCTGGTCGTCACGGACGAGGTCTACGAGCACCTGGTCTTCGAGGGCGCCCACGTCCCCCTCGCGGGCCTGCCCGGCATGCGCGAGCGCACGGTCACCATCTCCTCTGCCGGCAAGACCTACTCCTTCACGGGCTGGAAGGTCGGCTGGGTGACGGCGCCCCCGGAGCTGGTCACGGCGGTCCGCTCGGCCAAGCAGTTCCTCACCTACGTCTCCTCCGGCCCCTTCCAGTACGCGATCGCCGAGGCCCTGGCCCTGCCCGACGCGTACTACGAGAACCTGCGCACCGACCTCGCCGCCAAGCGCGACCTGCTCTCCGACGGCCTCGCCGCGGCCGGCTTCGAGGTCTACCGCCCCCAGGGCACGTACTTCGTCACCACCGACATCACCCCGCTCGGCGAGAAGGACGGCCTCGCCTTCTGCCGCGCCCTGCCCGAGCGCTGCGGCGTGGTCGCCATCCCGAACCAGGTCTTCTACGACGACAAGTCCGCCGGCGCCACCCAGGTCCGCTGGGCCTTCTGCAAGCGCACCGAAGTCCTCCAAGAGGCCGTGGCGAGGCTGCGGCGGCTGCGCTGAGGCGGCTCCGGCGGGGTCAGGAGACCTCCGCACGGTCGTCCTGGCGGGGTGGCGGGCCCGGGAGGAGCAGGGCCGTCAGCCACAGGGCGGCCGTGACGGCCAGGGCCGGGACGTCGCCCGGGGCCCGGATGGACCAGGCCCAGAGTTCCGGTTCGCCGGTCGGGCCCACGCCCAGCAGGAGGGTCGGCCCGAAGGTGCCCAGCGGCAGCAGCCAGGCCAGGCCGCTGCCGAAGAGGCGGGCGCTGATCACGGCCAGGCCCAGGTAGCCCGCGGCGTTGCGCGCCGAGGCCGCGAACACCTCCGCGGGCAGGCCCGACAGCATCGGCAGGGCCGCGAGCACCACGGCCAGCAGGGTCAGCGCGACCAGGTGCAGCCGGCGGAAGCCCTGCACGGGCTGGGCGGCGGTGTGTTCGAGGTCCGCCATGGGCGAGTGGAAGGTGGTGCCGAGGACCACCGCGTAGGCGACGGGCGCGACCGCCGCCACCGGGATGCTGAAGTCGACCAGGTACCGGAAGTCCGGGAAGTCGACCCGGGTCCCGGTGAACACCACGGTGGCCACGGCCACGGCCAGCGCCGCCAGCGCCGCACGGGGCAGGTTGCGGCTGCGCGCGTAGGCGAGGACGGGGTTCACCGGGGCAGCGGGGGGACGGGGCGGCAGGCGCCGATCTCGCCCGCGGCCGCGCTGATCCACGCGTCGCGGTCCGCCTGCGGGGCCTTCAGGACGCCCTCCAGCGTGGCCGCGAACTCCTCCCCGTAGTACGGGACGCCGGCCTGGGCCCGGCTGTGGATCACGGCCTGGAAGAGGAAGGTGTCCGGCAGCCCGCCGAGCTCCGCGAGCGGGAACGGCTCGCAGCCGGGCGCGGGCTGCGGGAGCGCGGCGTCGAGCATCGCCGAGGTCAGGGTGGCGGTGTCGACGACGGGCCGGTAGACGGGCAGCTCCGTGCTGTACGGGCCGCTGGGGCGCAGCCCGGTCTGGTAGAAGCTGCGGTTGAGGCCGGTGAGCGGGCCCAGGGCCTGGTCCACCTTCCGGGTGGCCGCCTCGACCTGGGGCATCAGGTGCCGGTCGGACGGCCACAGGCAGGCCTTCGTACGCCCCTCCGTGACACAGGCGGGCTCCGCGGGCTGCGGGGTCCGCAGCGCCCAGAACGGGTCGGGCGCCGGGGCCCGGTAGGTCAGCAGCACGCCCCCGGCCACGGCCGCGGCCAAGGCCACGGGCAGGACCGCGAACAGCCGCGGCGCGACCACCGGGCGGCGGACCAGCGCGGGCAGGGCCAGCAGGGCGAGCGCCGCGGCGCCGCACCAGGCGGTGGCGACGAGCAGGCGCGTGGTGTGGGGGCGGAAGGTGGCGTCCCAGTGTTCGTCGATGGCGGGGAAGAGGTTGCCCACCGGGCTCTCCGGCACGAAGGCGAACACCACGAACGCCAGGTACCAGAGCACGCCCATCGCGGGGGCGGTGATCCGGGACGGCAACAGGGTGCCGGCGGCCACGCCCGCGGCGATCTGGAAGGCGATCATCACTGCGCCCAGCAGCAGCGGGGTCCACACCGGCTCGGTGACCTCGCTGACGCCCGCGGTGCGCCAGAACGCGACGGCGGTCATCAGCGCGTACCCGGCCAGGGCCCACAGCCAGGCCGCGGCCCACAGCAGCAGGGCCTGCGACCAGCCGCCGCGGGGGGCGGTGTCGGCCCAGGTCCGGGTACGGGTGCGGTGGGCGCGGCCCGCGGTCCATGCCGCGGCGGCGCTCATCAGGGAGCCCGTCACGATCACGCCGAACACCTGGACCTTGATGCTCGCCTGGTTCCACCAGCCGATCCAGTCGCTGGTCGCGGCGTCCTCGGAGGCCAGGTACCAGACGCCGGCGACGGCCGTCAGCAGGGCCACCTTGCCCGCCTCGCCCCGGCGCATCTCGTGCAGCAGGACGCGCATCACAGCCGGACCCCGTTGCGCTCCACGACGGCCAGGTAGCCGCCCTCCACGGTGGAGCCGCTGACGGTTTCCCCGTCGTGCCCCGGGGCCTGCGCGCACAGCTCGGCCGCGGTGCCGGTGAACCGCACGCGGCCTTCCAGCAGGACCGAGACGCGGTCGCACACGTGGGCGACGTCCTCGGCCAGATGCGTGCTCATGACCACCGCGGACCGCTCTCCCAGTTCCCGGATGAGGGTGCGGAAGCCGATGCGCTGGGCGGGGTCGAGGCCCACCGTCGGCTCGTCCAGCAGGACCAGCGCGGGCCGGTTGACGACCGCCTGCGCGATCCCGGCCCGGCGCAGCATGCCGCCGGAGAGCTCCCCCATGCGCCGGCCGGCGTACTTCTCCAGCTCCACCAGCCGCAGGGCCTCGCGGGTGCGTTCGCGCCGCTCCCCGGCGGGCACCTTGCGCAGCCAGGCGGCGTACTCGACGAACTCCTCGACCGTGAAGCGCGGGTAGTAGCCGAAGGACTGCGGCAGGACGCCGATGCGCTCGCGCAGCCGGCGGGTGCGCGCGCGGCCGTCCGATCGCTCGCCGAGCAGGGACACCGTCCCGGCGTGCGGTGTGCGGGCGGTGCTCAGCAGGGAGAGCAGGGTGGTCTTGCCCGCTCCGTTCGGACCGAGGAGGGCGGTGGTGCCGGAGGCGAACCCGGCGCTGACGCCGTCGAGGGCGACCACGGTCTTGTAGCGGACCGTGGCGCCCTCGACGGCCGCGACCGGCGTGGAGCCGGCCGCGGCGCTGTCACTGTCGACGGACACAGTTTCCTTGATCAGTTCTCGGCGGCCACGAAGCCGTAGGCGCGGCTTCCGGGGATCCCGGCCCAGGTGGCCTTGGTGTAGTACTTCCCGCCGGTGGTCGTGCCCCCGTAGGAGCCGCAGCCGTAGGCGGAGGAGTAGTTCTTCGACACCGAGGCGATCTTCGGGTCCGGCATGAGGTTCTTGTCCTGGTAGACGTAACCGGAGAAGGTCTGCGTCTGGGACGCCGGGACGTCGCCACAGGCCTTGGCGTGGCCGGAACCGGGCCCGTTCCAGCGGTCGCCGTCCTCCTTGGAACCGGCGGTCGCAATCGAGAACGGGAGCCGGCTGTTGGTGATCTCCCCGGCGGCCGCGATGCCAACCGGAAGGGCCAGTACCGCGGTCAGGCCCACCACGGCTATTCGCTTGCGCGTGTGCGTCATGTTCTTCCCCCTGAGTTGAGAGCTTTGCACTGACAACGGGAGCGACCGTAACCGTCGAATGATCCCCTCCGGGTGACCGTCGTCACACAGGAGCACCGTCGGCCGAAAACCGCCCCTTACACCCCCCGCTGACCGCATCAAATGCCTTGGCACCCAGGTCAATTGGCGCAATTGATGTACACGCGTCCTTGCGGGACCTGTGAAGCCGGTGTGAAGCTGGCGCCCTCGCACGTGCCCGAAGCTCCCGTCGCCGGACGGGTGTGCAGATGCAGAGCGGAAGAGTCGGGGGACATGGCAACGGGCAGCAGACCCCCCGGCTCCGCGCTGCGACCGCACCTGCGCACGGCCGCGTCCGGCGCTCCCGCCGCCGTGATCGCCCTCGGGGTGTTCACCGCCGTCCGCGGCATCGGCATCGTGGTGGTCGCCGCAGGGTCCTGGTGGGCCGGACGGGACCCCGTGCGGGTGCTCGGCCGCTCCTGGGACTCCTCCTGGTACCTCGGCATCGCCGCCGACGGGTACGGCCGCACCGTGATGTCGGCCGAGCCCCTGACGGGCACCGGGCCCGTGCAGAGCGACGCCGCCTTCTTCCCCCTGTACCCGCTTCTCATCCGGCTCGTCACCACCCTGCTGCCCGGCGGCCCCGTCCCCGCCGCGCTCCTCGTCGCCTGGCTCTCGGCCGCCGCGGCCGCCGTCGGCGTGTACCTGATCGGTGAGCGCCTGTGCGGGCCGCGCGCCGGGGTGCTCCTCGTCGGGCTGTGGGCGGCCCTTCCGCACTCCGTGGTGCTGACCCTGGCCTACACCGAGGCCCTGCTGACCGCACTCGCCGCCTGGGCCCTGTACGCCCTCGTGCGCGGCCGCTGGCTGTGGGCGGCGGGCCTGGCCGTGCTGGCGGGGCTGACCCGGCCCACCGGGATCGCCGTCGCGGCCGCCGTCTGCGCCACGGCCCTGCACGCGCTGCTCGTGCGCAGGGACCGGACTCCCGCGGTGTGGGCGGCCGCGCTGCTGGCCCCGGCGGGCTGGGCGGCGTACGTCCTGGCCGTCGGCGTGCCGATGCGCGACCCGCTCGGCGGGTACTTCACCGTGCAGGAGCGCTGGGGCTCGCGCTTCGACTTCGGCGCCGGGGCGCTGCGCACCGCGGAGCGGGTCCTGACCGGCGGGAACGTACCGCTCGCCACCACCGTGACGGTGGCCCTGCTGGCCGCCGCCGGGCTGCTGGCCGCCCTGCTGCTGCTGGACCGCACGCCCCTGCCGCTGCTCGTCTACACCGGGGTGCTGCTGCTGATGGCCTTCGGCGGGGCCGGGTACTTCGAGTCGAAGCCGCGGTTCCTGCTGCCGGCGTTCCCGCTGCTGCTGCCCCTGGCCGCCGCCATGGCAAGAGCCCGGCCGCGCACCGCGGTCGTGGTGACCGCGTGCATGGCCGGGCTCTCCTACGGCTACGGGCTCCACCTGCTGCTCGTAGCACGGGTACCGCTGTGACGGCGGCGACTAGTTCGTCGCGTCGCCGTCCGTGTCCTCGTCGCCGTCGGTGGAGTCGATGTCCTTCTCCAGGCCGAGCTGCTCCACGAGCCACTTGTCGAACTCGATGGACGCGCGCACCCAGCTGACCGTGGAGGACACGAAGTGCTCCAGGCTGACGCCGGTGCCGATCAGCATCTGCGCCTCACCGATCAGACGGACGGAGCCGTCGTCGTGGGTGTGGCTGTAGACCTTCGGCCACAGGGTGCGGCGGTTCCAGTCGTCGATCGACTCAAGGAGCTGGGGCTTCTCGTCGATCTTGTGCGGACGGTCGTAGAAGGTCCGCACCGAGAAGACCTGCTGCTCGTCCTCGCCGCGGAACATGAAGTACGTGCGGAACTCCTCCCACGGCGCCGCGAGGTCACCCTCG
The DNA here is from genome assembly GCF_000725805.1 of Streptomyces xanthophaeus. Taxonomy (GTDB): domain Bacteria; phylum Actinomycetota; class Actinomycetes; order Streptomycetales; family Streptomycetaceae; genus Streptomyces; species Streptomyces xanthophaeus. The sequence continues at coordinate 241,874 of NZ_JOFT01000009.1, forward strand.
TCGTCGACGACGTACTTGAGCTCCATCTGCTCCAGCAGCTGCTTGACCAGATCCTGGTCGGGGACGACGGGGCCCGCCGGTCCTGTGGCCTGCGGATCGGGCTGCTGCCCTCCGAAGTTCGGAATCGAGGCCGGGTCGATGCTCACCGTGTACTTCCCTTCGTGCGGATACCTGCATCCTCCCCCATCTCGCCCACCCCGTGTCCACCCCCGGACGCGCTATCCGCTCCGGGCGGACACGGGAGCACCCGACGGGCTCAGAGCGCCTTGCCGACCAGCAGGTCCTCGCCCGCCACGTCGACCCGTACGGTGTCGCCGTCCCTGACCTCGCCGGACAGGATCTCCTTGGCCAGGCGGTCGCCGATGGCCGTCTGGATCAGGCGGCGCAGCGGCCGGGCGCCGTACGCCGGATCGTTGCCCTTGTCCGCCAGCCAGGCCAGGGCCGCGGGCGTGACGTCCAGGGTCAGGCGCCGGTCGGCCAGGCGCTTGGCCAGGCGGCCGACCTGCAGCTCGGCGATGTGCGCCAGCTCGTCGCGGCTCAGGGCGGAGAAGACCACCAGGTCGTCCAGGCGGTTGAGGAACTCCGGCTTGAAGGAGGCGCGGACCACCTCCAGGACCCGGGCCTTCTTCTCCTCCTCCGAGGCCGCCGGGTCCATGAGGAACTGGCTGCCCAGGTTCGAGGTGAGGACCAGGATGGTGTTGCGGAAGTCCACGGTGCGGCCCTGGCCGTCCGTGAGCCGGCCGTCGTCCAGGACCTGGAGCAGGACGTCGAAGACCTCGGGGTGGGCCTTCTCCACCTCGTCCAGCAGGACCACGCTGTACGGGCGCCGGCGCACGGCCTCGGTCAGCTGGCCGCCCTCCTCGTAGCCCACGTACCCGGGCGGGGCGCCGACCAGACGGGCCACGCTGTGCTTCTCGCCGTACTCCGACATGTCGATGCGGATCATGGCCCGCTCGTCGTCGAAGAGGAAGTCCGCGAGCGCCTTGGCCAGCTCCGTCTTGCCCACGCCCGTGGGGCCCAGGAAGAGGAAGGAGCCGGTCGGGCGGTCGGGGTCGGCGATCCCGGCCCGGGTGCGGCGCACGGCGTCCGAGACGGCCCGTACGGCCTCGCCCTGGCCGATCAGGCGCCGGCCCAGCTCCTCCTCCATCCGCAGCAGCTTCTGGGTCTCCCCCTCCAGCAGGCGGCCCGCGGGGATGCCCGTCCAGGCGCCGACCACGTCAGCGATGTCGTCGGGGCCGACCTCGTCCTTGACCATCGAGTCCTTGGCCTGTCCGGTCTTGGAGGCCTCGGCCTCCTCCTCGGTGGCCTCCGCCAGCTCCCGCTCCAGGGTCGGGATCTCCCCGTAGAGCAGCTTGGAGGCGGAGTCGAAGTCGCCGTCGCGCTGGGCGCGCTCGGCCTGCCCGCGCAGGTCGTCCAGGCGCTCCTTGAGCTCGCCGACCCGGTTGAGGGACTGCTTCTCCTTCTCCCAGCGGGCGGTCAGGCCCCGCAGGTCCTCCTCCTTGTCCGCCAGGTCCTTGCGGATCTTGTCCAGGCGCTCCAGCGAGGCCGGGTCGGACTCGTTCTTCAGCGCCAGCTCCTCCATCCGCAGGCGGTCCACCGAGCGCTGGAGCTCGTCGATCTCCAGCGGGGAGGAGTCGATCTCCATGCGGAGCCGGGAGGCGGCCTCGTCGACCAGGTCGATGGCCTTGTCGGGGAGGAAGCGGGAGGTGATGTACCGGTCGGAGAGGGTGGCGGCGGCCACCAGCGCGCTGTCGTTGATGACGACCTTGTGGTGGGCCTCGTAGCGGCCCTTGAGCCCGCGCAGGATCGCGATGGTGTCCTCGACGGAGGGCTCGGCAACCAGCACCTGCTGGAAGCGGCGCTCCAGCGCCGGGTCCTTCTCGATCCGCTCGCGGTACTCGTCGAGGGTGGTCGCGCCGACCATGCGCAGCTCGCCGCGGGCCAGCATGGGCTTGAGCATGTTGCCCGCGTCCATGGCCGAGTCCCCGCCGGCGCCCGCGCCGACGACCGTGTGCAGCTCGTCGATGAAGGTGATGATCTGGCCGTCGCTGGACTTGATCTCCGCGAGGACCGTCTTGAGCCGCTCCTCGAACTCACCGCGGTACTTGGCGCCCGCCACCATCGCGCCGAGGTCCAGGGAGACCAGCCGCTTGTTCTTCAGGGACTCGGGCACGTCTCCCTTGACGATGCGCTGGGCCAGGCCCTCGACGACGGCGGTCTTGCCGACGCCGGGCTCGCCGATGAGCACCGGGTTGTTCTTCGTCCGGCGCGACAGCACCTGGACGACGCGCCGGATCTCCTGGTCGCGGCCGATGACCGGGTCGAGCTTGCCCTCGCGGGCGGCTGCCGTGAAGTCCGTGCCGAACTTCTCCAGGGCCTTGTACTGGCCCTCGGGGTCGGGGGTGGTCACCCGCCGTCCTCCTCGTGCGTTCTCGAAGGCGGTCAGCAGCTTCTTCGCCGTCGCGCCCTGTGCGGAAAGGAGCTCGCCGGCCGCGCCGCCCTTGGCGGCGAGCGCGATGAGCAGGTGCTCGGTGGAGAGGTACTCGTCGCCGAGCTTCCCGGCGGTCGCGTCGGCCTCGGCGAGCACGGCCAGCAGCTCGCGGGTGGGCTGCGGCGGCGCCACGGTGGAACCGGTGACGCTGGGCAGGGCGGCGAGCAGCCGCTCCGCGCCCGCGCGTACGGCCACCTGGTCCGCGTCGGCCGCGACCAGCAGGTCGATGACGTTCTCGTTGTCCTCGCCGGCGAGCAGGGCCAGCAGCAGGTGCGCGGGGGTCAGGTCCGCGTGGCCGTCCTTGACGGCCCGGCTGGTGGCTGCGTTCAGCGCGTCCCGGCTCTTGTTGGTCAGCTCGGCATCCACAGGTGACTTCTCCTCTCCGGAGGGGGACAGAACTCTGACAGGGTCAGCGTATGCAAAGTTGAGTCTATTCCACTCAAGGCAGCGGTGGGCCGTACTCTCGGGGCCATGTCCCTCGACGTACTCAACCCCACACCCGACTACCTCGCCTTCTGGCGGGAGCGGCACGTCTGCACGCTGACCACCCCGCGCCCGGACGGCACTCCGCACGTGGTGCCGGTGGGCGTGACGTACGACCCGGAGGCCGGAGTGGCCCGGGTGATCAGCAACAAGCACAGCAAGAAGGTCCGCAACGTCCTGGCGGCGCAGCCGGACGGGGCCCGGGCCGCGGTCTGCCAGATGGCGGGGCGCCGCTGGGCCACGCTGGAGGGGCGCGCGGTCGTCCGTACGGACGAGGCGTCGGTCGCCGACGCGGTGGCGCGCTACGCGGAGCGGTACGGGCGCACGCCCTCGCCCAATCCGGACCGGGTGGTCATCGAGATCACCCTGGACCGGGCCATGGGCCGGGCCTGAGGCGCTGACCGGGCCCGCGGGACGGGGCCGAAAACAGTTCAGCTTTCATCTTGTCCGGTTCGGGATCTGGACGCGGACATCACAACGGCGCCATCGTGGTCAGGTCCACGATGGCGCCGTTGTGTGGGGGAAGCACCTGAGCGATCTGCGACGACGGGGGAATCGCTTCAGGCACTGCGGGGGGTGGCGGTGGTGATATCGGGTTCGAAGAGCTGGTGGTCCCGCTGATCCAGGTTGACGAAGACCATTCCGTAGCGCACCTCGCAGCGGACGGGCTGCGGCGCGCCCCGCGGGCGGCGCAGGCACCGGTAGGCACGTACGTCCTCGTCCTCCTCGCGCACCACGACGATCGGCTGTCCGAACAGGGTGACCATGAGCGAATCGCCAGCGTGGGGGATGGCGGTGGCAAGGTCGATGAACTGCCAGCCGGAGCGGTAGGCAGAGGCCATTTCGCGGCGGAAGCCGCGGTCGTCGGGGGTCACGCGGACACCACCGCGGGCGCCTCGGTCCAGCCGGTGTCGTCGGCATTACGGCCCTGTGGGGCAGTGGTCCAGCCGGTGTCGTCGGACAGGCCTCCGAGTGGGGCACTGGTCCAGCCGGTGTCCGCGTACTTGGTGGGCACGATGGTCCAGCCGGTGTCGTCGGCGGCACCGCCCGTCACTTCGGTGCCCTGATCGCCCCTAGCGCTCCCCGCGTCACTTTCGACGGCGCTGACTGCCCAAAAAACCGCAACGGCGGAGAAAACTATGGCAAGCACCGAGCGAAGCATTCTCTTGTACATGGTCGGCTTCGTCCTCACTTGATGGAATCCTCTCCCCCGCGTGACAGACGATGGCTCATTCAGGCACGTCAATGCCACAGGGACGATGCATCATGTTCTTGCATGTTCAGGACCCTGGGGGGTGGAGATTTGACGCATACCGACACAAAGCCGACACATCCCCACCCCGTCACGTCCATGTGTGACGAGGGAACGCGGCTGTACGCGGCAGCGCTGAGCACCGGCCGGATCGCCCGGGGCGAGATCCAGAACGCCCCCTGCCTGCTTGAATTCGCTCTCCTGCAGCCCGACCCGGATGACGCGAACCAACTGCGCCCGGTTCCCCCATCCGTCGCATTGGCCCAACGGCTCCATCCGATTGAACGCGAGATCCAGGACCGTCGGCGCAGCGCTGTAGATCTCACCGATACTTTCGAGCCGTTCCTGGCCATCAGTGCGCAGAACCCGGCCAACACCCACGCCATCACGGTGCTCGAAGGCTTCGAACGGATCAACGCCGCCCTGAACCTGGCGACGGCCGAGTGCCACACCGAGGTACTGACCGTCCAGCCGGGCGGCGCCCGGCCCTCGGTGGCCCTCACCCAGGCCCTGGAGCGCGACGAACCGCTGATCGACCGGGGGGTCAGCATACGGACCCTCTACCAGCACACCGCCCGGCACAGCCAGGGCACGCTCGCCTACGTGGACCGGATCTCCACGGGCAAGGTGGAGATCCGCACCCTTGAGGAACTGATCGAACGCCTCATCATCTTCGACCGCACCGTGGCCTTCATCCCGGCGAGCGACGACCGCCGGGTCGCCCTCGAACTGCGCCATCCCGGGCTCGTCGACTACCTGATCAAGGTGTTCGAGCAGCTGTGGCACCGCGCCGTGCCCCTCCAGGAGGAGGTCACCTACCGCAGCACCCCCGGCGGGATCTCCGGCGTGCAGCGCAGCATCGCGCAGCTCCTCATCGAGGGCCACGTGGACGAGGCCATCGCCCGCCGCCTCGGCATGAACGTGCGCACCTGCCGGGCCCACATCGCCAAGCTCGCCACCACCCTGGGCAGCGGCAGCCGGGCCCAGCTGGGCTACCTCATCGCCCAGTCCGGCATCCTCGGCCGGCCCTCCGACCCGGCCCCGGAACGGCACCTCTGAGCGCCGCGCGCCGGGCCGCCGCCACCGCGGCCCGCCCACGCCCCCTGCGGCGGCCGAAGGGCCCCCGCAGCACCGCGAAGGCCCCGCCCGGACGAACCGGACGGGGCCTTCGCAGGCGTCACGCGCGGGCCGGGGCCCGGGCGGATCAGTCCATCGGCCGCTTGGGCCGCCAGACGACCAGGGCGCTGCCCGGCTGCGGCGGCGAGTACGGCACCAGGTCCCGCCGGTACGAGGCGTGCACCTGGGCCTCCCGGGCCTGGAGGGTGGCCGCGGCCCCCTCCACCGCCGCGGAGAGCTCGGCCACGCGCTGCTGGAGCGCGGTGACCTGGTTCTCCAGCTCGATGATGCGTTTGATGCCCGCCAGATTGATGCCCTCGTCCTGGGACAGCGCCTGCACCGTGCGGAGCAGTTCGATGTCACGGGCCGAGTAGCGCCGGCCGCGCCCGGCCGTACGGTCCGGGGAGACCAGGCCGAGGCGGTCGTACTGGCGGAGGGTCTGCGGATGCAGACCGGAGAGCTGGGCGGCCACCGAGATCACGTAGACCGGGGTCTCGTCAGTGAGTTGGTAAGCCCCGTTGCCGAAACGGGGCTGGTTGCGGCGGCCGTCCATCTCATGCTCCCTTCGCGGACTCGAACAGCGCGGAGCGTGGGTCCTCGGACTCCGTCGCCTCGCGGTACATCTCCAGCGCCTCGCGGGCCTTGTCGGACAGCTCCGTGGGCACCGCCACCTCCACCGTCACCAGCAGGTCGCCGCGGGTGCCGTCCTTGCGGACCGCGCCCTTGCCGCGGGCCCGCATCGTCCGGCCGCCGGGCGTGCCCGGCGGGAGCTTCAGCGTCACCGAGGGGCCGTTCAAGGTCGGAACCTTGATCTCGCCGCCCAGCGCCGCCTCCGCGAAGGTCACCGGAACGGTCACCGTGAGGTTGTCGTCCTTGCGGCCGAACACCGGGTGCGCGTCGACGTGCACGACGACGTAGAGGTCACCGGCGGGACCGCCGCGCTCGCCCGGGGCACCCTTGCCGCGCAGCCGGATCCGCTGGCCGTTGGAGACGCCCGCCGGGATCCGGACCTGCATGGTGCGGGAACTGCGCGCCCGGCCGCTGCCCTTGCAGACCTCGCAGGGGGTCTCCGCGATCAGGCCGCGGCCCTTGCAGTCGGCGCAGGGGTCGGTCAGCGAGAAGCCGCCGCCGCTGCCCCGCGAGACCTGGCCGGTGCCGACGCAGGTCGGGCACACCCGGGGGGTGCCGTTCTTGTCGCCGGTGCCCGAACAGGCCTTGCAGGGCGCCTGGGAGGACATCCGCAGCGGGACCGTGGCCCCGTCCACCGCCTCCGTGAAGGAGAGGGTGACTTCCGACTCGATGTCCTGGCCGCGGCGCGGCTGGACGCGGGTCCCCGCGCCGGCACCCGCGCCGCCGCGGTTGAACAGGCCGCCGAAGACGTCGCCCAGACCGCCGCCGAAGCCGCCGCCCGCACCGCCGCCACCCGGCTGGGTACCGCCGAAGAGGTCGCCGAGGTCGAAGTTGAAGGACCCGCCGCCCCCGCCCGGACCGGGGCGGAAGCCCCCGTTGCCGAACAGGGCGCGGGCCTCGTCGTACTCCTTGCGCCGCTTCGGGTCGCCGACGACGTCGTTCGCCTCGGAGATCTCCTTGAAGCGCTCCTCGGCCGAGGCGTCGCCCTTGTTGGCGTCCGGGTGGAACTCGCGTGCGAGCTTCCGGTACGCCTTCTTGATCTCGGCCTCGGTGGCGTCCTTCGGGACACCGAGGACCTTGTAGTAGTCCTTCTCGACGAAGTCCTTCGTGCTCATCCCCGGTGTCCCTCCTCTCGTGCCTCTACGTGGGGTGCGTCAGCCCTTGTCGGGGGCATCCGCGTCCTTGTCCGAGGGCGCTTCGCCCTCCGCGGACTCGGACTTGGGGGCCGCGCCCGGCTGGGGCTCGGCCACCGCGACCCGTGCGGGACGGATCGTGCGCTCGCCGATCCGGTACCCGGGCTGCAGGATCGCCACGCAGGTCGTCTCGGTGACGTCCGGCGCGTACGAGTGCATCAGGGCCTCGTGGATCGTCGGGTCGAAGGGCTCGCCCTCCTTGCCGAACTGCTGGAGGCCCATCTTGGCGGCGACCGTCTCCAGGGATTCGGCCACCGACTTGAAACCGCCCACCAGCTCGCCATGTTCCCGCGCCCGGCCGATGTCGTCCAGGGTCGGGAGCAGCTCGCTCAGCAGGGACGCGACCGCGATCTCCTTGACGGTGATCCGGTCCCGCTCCACGCGGCGACGGTAGTTCTGGTACTCCGCCTGGAGCCGCTGGAGGTCCGCGGTGCGCTCGGAGAGCGCCGTACGGGCCTGGTCCAGCTGCGCCAGCAGCGCCGTCTCCTGGCCGATGGCCTCTGCTGCGTCCCCGGCCGGGGCCGCCTCACCCTCCTTGGAGGAGTCGGCGGCCTTCGGCTCGTCGGTCGTGCCGTCGGCGGGGACTTCGGGCTTCTCGTCGAAACCCGGGGTCTCCTCCGACATCAGGCAGCGCCACCCTTCGGCTTCTCGTCGTCGACGATCTCGGCGTCGACGACGTCGTCGTCGGCCTTGGCCTGGCCCGCGTCACCGGCAGCGGCGCCCGCGGCACCCTGCGCGGCCTGCGCGTCGGCGTAGATCGCCTGGCCGAGCTTCTGGCTGACCGCGGCCAGCTTCTCGGTCGCGGTGCGGATCTCGGCGGTGTCCTCGCCCTTGAGCTTCTCCTGGAGCTCGGCGATGGCCGCCTCGACCTCGGTGCGGACCTCGGCCGGGACCTTGTCCTCGTTGTCCTTGACGAACTTCTCCGTCTGGTAGACGAGCTGCTCGCCCTGGTTGCGGGACTCGGCGGCCTCCTTGCGGCGCAGGTCCTCGTCCGCGTACTGCTCCGCCTCCTGGCGCATGCGGTCGACCTCGTCCTTGCCGAGCGAAGAGCCGCCGGTGACGGTCATCTTCTGCTCCTTGCCCGTGCCGAGGTCCTTGGCCGTGACGTGCATGATGCCGTTCGCGTCGATGTCGAAGGAGACCTCGATCTGCGGGACGCCACGCGGGGCCGGGGGCAGGCCGGTCAGCTCGAACATGCCGAGCTTCTTGTTGTACGCCGCGATCTCGCGCTCGCCCTGGTAGACCTGGATCTGCACGGACGGCTGGTTGTCCTCGGCCGTCGTGAAGATCTCCGACCGCTTGGTCGGGATGGTCGTGTTGCGCTCGATGAGCTTGGTCATGATGCCGCCCTTGGTCTCGATACCGAGGGACAGCGGGGTCACGTCGAGGAGCAGGACGTCCTTGACCTCACCCTTGAGCACACCGGCCTGCAGGGTCGCACCGATGGCGACGACCTCGTCCGGGTTGACGCCCTTGTTGGCGTCCTGGCCACCGGTCAGCTCCTTGACGAGCTCGGCGACGGCCGGCATGCGGGTCGAGCCGCCGACCAGGACCACGTGGTCGATCTCGGACAGCTGGATGCGCGCGTCCTTGATGACGTTGTGGAACGGGGCCTTGCAGCGGTCGAGCAGGTCCGCGGTGAGCTGCTGGAACTGGGCGCGCGTGAGCTTCTCGTCCAGGTGCAGCGGGCCCTCGGCGGAGGCCGTGATGTAGGGCAGGTTGATCGTGGTCTCCGTCGAGGAGGAGAGCTCGATCTTCGCCTTCTCGGCCGCCTCGCGCAGACGCTGGAGCGCCATCTTGTCCTTGGACAGGTCGACGCCGTGGCCGTTCTGGAACTGCTTCACCAGGTAGTCGACGACGCGCTGGTCCCAGTCGTCGCCGCCGAGGTGGTTGTCACCGTTGGTGGCCTTGACCTCGACGACGCCCTCGCCGATCTCCAGCAGCGACACGTCGAAGGTGCCGCCACCGAGGTCGAAGACGAGAATGGTCTGGTCGTCCTTGTCGAGACCGTAGGCCAGGGCGGCGGCCGTCGGCTCGTTGACGATGCGCAGGACGTTGAGGCCGGCGATCTCGCCGGCTTCCTTCGTCGCCTGACGCTCGGAGTCGTTGAAGTAGGCCGGGACGGTGATGACCGCGTCCGTGACCTTCTCACCCAGGTAGGCCTCGGCGTCGCGCTTCAGCTTCTGCAGGATGAAGGCGCTCATCTGCTGCGGGTTGAAGTCCTTGCCGTCCAGGTTGATCTTCCAGTCGGTGCCCATGTGGCGCTTCACCGAGCGGATGGTCCGGTCCACGTTCGTGACCGCCTGGCGCTTGGCGACCTCGCCGACGAGCACCTCGCCGTTCTTGGCGAAGGCGACGACGGACGGCGTGGTCCTGGCGCCTTCGGCGTTGGTGATGACGGTGGGCTCTCCGCCTTCCAGAACGCTGACGACGGAGTTAGTGGTGCCCAGGTCGATGCCGACCGCACGTGCCATTTCAATTCCTCCAGCTGACTTGAGTGGAACAGACTCAAGGATGCAACACACGATGCGAGGACGTCAACAGAGCTGAGCCGAGGGGACTCAACCTTTAGGTAGCCCTTACGCGCAACCTGGGCCCTCGGAGGCAGCGCCGCACCCGAACGGGTTCGGCCGCAGCACCCGGCCGCGCGGCGCCCCGGGGCCGCCGCCGCCGTCCGGCAACGTGCTGGCATGCCTCTGCTGCTCACGCTCCCCGCCCGGCCGGGAATCCTGCCCCCCAGGCCCCCGGCCAAGCGGGTGATCGACCTCGCCGCCTCGCTGGTCCTGCTGGCCGCATGCGCGGTGCCGCTGCTGCTTGCCGCCGGTCTGCTCTACGCGGCCGGACGCGGGCGCACCCCGGTCCTCGTACGGGAGCGGGCCTGCGGACTGGGCGGGCAGCCCTTCCGCACCTGGCGTCTGCACACGGACGGCGCGGGGCGCGTCGGCGCCGCCCTGGAACGCTGCGCCCTCGACGGCCTGCCGCAGCTGCTGAACGTGGTGCGGGGCGAGATGTCGCTGGTCGGACCGTGCCCGCGGACCGGCGCCGACCGGCCCGAGCGGCTCCTCGTACGGCCCGGAATGACCGGGCTGTGGCAGGTCAGCGCACGCTCCGACCTGCCCTGGGAGGAAATGGCCCTGCTCGACCGGCATTATGTGGAGAACCACTGGCTCGGAATGGACCTGGCAATCCTGGCGCAAACCCCTCTGGCGGCCTACCGGCAAAGGCATGCCTGAGCGACGCAGATCACCGCACGCTCGGCTACATTGCGGCGTCGGGAATGGGTAACCTCAAGCCTTGACTTCATAAGCTACTGATCAGTAAGTTCCGCCCGAGGAGCCCGCCCATGCAACTCGCCGCGATCATCGTGTCGCTGGTCCTGACCGTGGTCGGCGTCGCGCTGTTCACCCGGGCCATCGCGCAGATCTACCGGTTCGTCCAGATCGGCCAGCCCGTCCCGGCAGGCAGCCGCACGGACGACCCGAAGGCCCGTTCCGTCACCCTCGTCAGGGAATTCCTCGGCCACAGCCGGATGAACCGCTGGGGCATCGTCGGCTTCGCACACTGGTTCGTCGCCATCGGCTTCCTGACCCTGCCGCCCACGCTGGCGCAGGCGTACGGACAGCTCTTCGAGGCGGACTACCTGCTGCCGCTCGTCGGCGAGTGGCTGCCCTTCGAGTTCTACACCGAGTTCATCGGCCTGATGACCGTCGTGGGCATCCTCGTCCTGATGGCGATCCGCCTGCTCAACCTGCCCTCGCGACCGGGCCGCAAGTCGCGCTTCGCGGGCTCGAAGTCCCGGCAGGCGTACTTCGTCGAGTACGTGATCCTCACCATCGGCCTCGTGATCCTGACGCTGCGCGGCCTCGAGGGCGCGATCCACCACGTGGACGGCTACGAGCTCGCGTACTTCGCCTCGTACCCGCTGGTGCTCGCCTTCGACGGTCTCTCGCTCGGCACCCTGCAGAACGTCATCTACTTCACGGCGATGATCAAGATCAGCGTCTCGATGATCTGGATGATCGTGGTCGGCCTCAACACCAACATGGGTGTGGCCTGGCACCGGTTCCTGGGCTTCCCGAACATCTGGTTCAAGCGGAACGCCGACGGCGCCTCGGCGCTGGGCGCGCTGCTGCCGATGACCAGTGGTGGCAAGGAGATCGATTTCGAGGATCCGGGTGAGGACGACGTCTTCGGCGTCTCGCAGGTCGAGCAGTTCTCCTGGAAGGGCATCCTCGACTTCTCCACGTGCACCGAGTGCGGCCGCTGCCAGTCGCAGTGCCCCGCCTGGAACACCGGCAAGCCGCTTTCCCCGAAGCTCCTGATCATGTCCCTGCGTGACCACGCGCACGCCAAGGCCCCGTATCTGCTGGCGGGTGGCGGCAAGGACATGGAGGGCAATGAGAAGGCGACGGCGGAGCAGCTGAAGGACGTTCCCGCGGCTGCGCTG
>NZ_JOFT01000010.1 GCF_000725805.1 Streptomyces xanthophaeus
GGCCGAAGGCCATCGCGAAGCGACGCGACCGCAGGGAGCGCCCTTGAGGGCCCGGCCCGGCACGGAAGGACCGTGGGACTGACGGGAATCCCCCAAGACATCTCTGATACCGCCCAGCAGGCACAAGCCCCCCCCGAAGCCCCCGCCCCCCAGCCCCCACCCGCGGCTCCTCCCGCTCCTCCCGCTCCTCTCGCCGCTGCGCCGGGCTCAGATCGCCGTGCCCAGGCGGCGTAGGCCCTCCTTGATCTCCTGCGGGGTGTGTGTCGTGAAGGAGAGGCGCAGGGTGCGGGGGTCCGGGTGGGCGGCGAAGAAGGGGGATCCGGGGACGAAGGCCACCTGGCGGGATATGGCCGCGCTCAGCAGGGCCGTGGCGTCGCAGCCCTCGGGGAGGCGGGCCCAGACGAACATGCCGCCCTCGGGACGGTTCCAGGTGGAGCCGGCCGGGAGGGCGTCGCCGAGGCCGGTCAGGAGGGCGTCGCGGCGGTCGCGGTAGGCGGTGCGGACCTTGGCTATGTGGGCGTCGAGGTCGGCCGTGCCGAGGTAGTGCGCGGCGGCGAGTTGGTCCACCGTCGAGGTGTGCAGGTCGGCCGCCTGCTTCGCGACTACCGCGTGGCGGCGCAGCGCCGCAGGGGCCCGTAGCCAGCCCAGTCGCAGGCCCGGGGCCATGATCTTGGAGAAGCTGCCGAGGAGGGCCGTACGGTCCTCCTCGGCGCCGGGGTGTGCGGCGAGCCAGGGCACGTGGGCGCCCTCGTAGCGGAGGTCTCCGTACGGGTCGTCCTCCACCAGCCACAGTCCGAGGCGTGCCGCGGTCCGTGCGACGGCCGCGCGGCGGGTGCCGGGCAGGGTGCGGCCTGTGGGGTTCTGGAAGGTGGGGACGGTGTAGAGGAGCTTGGGGCGTTCCCGGGCGACGATCGCGTCCAGGGCGTCCGGGAGGATGCCTTCCTCGTCGCACGGTACGGGGACCACGCGGGCCCCGGCGAGTCCGAAGCACTGCAGGGCGGCGAGGTAGGTGGGGTTCTCGACCAGGACCACGTCACCGGGTTCGATCAGGGTCGTGGTGACGAGGGTGAGGGCCTGCTGGGAGCCCGAGGTGATCAGTACGTCGTCCGGGCCGGTCGGCAGGCCGCGGGCGGTGGCCCGGGCGGCGACCGCTTCGCGCAGTTCCGGGGCGCCTTCCGTGGTGGAGTACTGGAGCGCCCGCCGCGGGGTGGTGGTGAGGGCGGTGTCGTACGCGGTGCGCAGGCCCTCGGCGTCGAAGAGTTCGGGTGCGGGCAGGCCGCCGGCGAAGGAGATGGTCCCGGGGCGTTCGGTGAGGGCGAGGATCTCGCGTACGGGAGAGCCTTCGGTCGAGGTGGCGCGGGTGGCGAACGCGGGCGGCGGAGTGGGGGCGGCTGCGGGCACGGGGCACCTCCGGGAGACGGGTGCGCGCATCGTAGCCGGAGAAAGATGCAGACGGCATGTATGTATCGGATGGTGAACCGCGTTCCGCCCCTCCCGATCTGACGTCACATCAGCTAGACCGGTGCCATGACGACGACACCGGAGCAGGGACATGTTCGGCACGAGGACGGCGGGCCGCAGGACACCCGCGTCGACGACTACGCGGGACTCGCGGCTGTGGGCCCGTACGGGGTCCGGCCAGGCCATGCGCTGATCACCATGGTCGAGCCGCACCCGGGCCACGAGTACGCGTACAACCGCTGGTACGAGGACGACCACTACTACGCGGGCGCCATGGCCATGCCCTGGATGTACGCGGGCCGTCGCTGGGTGGCCACCCGCGAACTCCAGGAACTGCGCTACCCCGAGAAGTCGGCCGTCGCCCAGCCGGTCACGGCCGGGTGCTACATATCGACGTACTGGGTGACCGAGGGCCGCTACGACGAGCACATGAAGTGGACCGTCGGCATCAACAAGCGCCTCAACCGCGACGGCCGCGTCTACCGCGACCGCACTCACGTCTTCACGGCCTTCCAGGACCACGCGGCCACGGTCTACCGCGACGGGGCCGCCGGCCCGCGGGACTTCCACGCGCTCGACCATCCGTACGCGGGCCTCGTCGTGCAGGTCGTCGACGCCGACGGCCCCGAGCAGCGGGCCGAGCTGCTCGAATGGCTGCGTTCGCGCGCCCTGCCCGCGCGGCTGCAGGGTTCGCCCGCCGCGATGGTGACGGTCTTCCGGCCGACACCGCTTCCAGGCGACCGGATGACGTACGTCAAGCAGGTCGAGGGGGTCGGCACCCGCCTCACGCTGCTGTGGTTCCTGGAGGAGGATCCGCGGGGCTGCTGGGACCGCTTCCAGGGGCTGGACCTGGAGGTGGCCGAAGCGGGGCTGGGACGGGTGGAGCTGGTGGCCCCGTTCATTCCGACGGTGCCGGGTACCGATCGCTACGTCGACCAGCTGCGGTAGCCGCTGGCGCTGGCGCTGGCGCTGCCACTGGTGCAGGCGCTGCGGTAGCCGTCGGCCGTCGGGCATGGCCGAGCCCCCTCGGCCAAGACGGCGGGTCGGTCGAGAGGGCTCCAGTCAGTGGTGCGGTGGGGAAGGCCGGGATGCACGCCGTGACGTTCAGGCGAGGCGTCCCAGCCGGCCCTCGGTGACGTCGGTGACGAACGAGGTCCAGGAGCCGGGCGCGAAGGTGAGGGACGGACCGTCCTGCACCTTCGAGTCGCGCACCGCGATGGCTTCCGTGACGGGGGACTTGACCTCGACGCAGGCGCCGTTGGCAGAGTAGGAGGACTTGACCCAGTTGACCGTGGCGCCCTGGCGAATAGCCATGTTTCTCTCCGGTTCAGCGAGTAGTTCCGTGTCGTGTCGGCCATTTTTCCGGCTGACCTGATCGACGCTACCCGCAGCTCCGGACCGGAGACGGGGCCATTCACCCGACCGAGTGGCATATTCCATTCAGGTCTTATGTGGCCGGGGACTGACGGTGTACCGTGCGGCGCCCCTCTTGCTGACCGGTCCGGACCCTCCCTCTTTATGCCGTCTTGCCCGCATAGGCGTCGATGATGTCGGAGATGAAGTTCCGGGTCTGGTCGACATTGAGCGCCTGAGCGCGAAGGTGTTCGTACATCACGCTGTACTTCTGCACGTCGTTGGCCTTCTCCAGGTACAGGTCGCTCGTCACGCCTTCGATGTAGACCACGGTCGAGTCGGAGGCGTCCGGGAATTCCAGAATCGCGTACTGGCCGTTGACCCCGGGGTGCGCGCCGAGCGCGAAGGGCATGACCTGCACGGTGACGTGCGGCTGTTCCGACTGCTCTATCAAGTACTGGAGCTGCCGGATCATCAACTGCGCGTCGCCCACCTGGCGGCGCAGCGCGGCTTCGTCGATGACCGCCCACAGGCGCAGAGGCCCCAGTTCCGGATTGTTGTTGTCCGCTTCGGAGAGCCGCTTCTGCCGGTGCATCCGGACCTGGACCCGCTTGTCCACGTCTGCCGGGGCGGTCTCCGGCCACGCCCCGCGGACGAGGGACTGGGCGTACTCGGTGGTCTGGAGCAGCCCGGGGATCACCAGGGGCTCGTACGTGCGCAGGCTCGCGGCGTCCGTCTCCAGGCCGATGTAGACGCTGTACGGGATGTCGCCGAAGGCGTGCCACCAGCCCTGCTGGCGGGAGTCCTTGGCCATCTGCATGAGGGAGTCGACGAGCCGCCGGTCCTCGACCTCGTACACGTCGCACAGATCGCGGACGTCGCGCTGGCTGATCGAGCGGCGGCCGTTCTCCAGTCGGCTGATCTTCGACTGGGAGACCAGGAGGCGCTCGGCCACCTGTTCGGCCGTCATGCCCTTGTCCTCGCGCAGCTTGCGCAACTCCATGCCCAGTCGGCGGCGTCGGACGGTGGGATTGACATTGGACGCCACGTGAACGGCACCTCCGCCTTCTTCTGTTGCTGTCTCTCTGCGTGTCTGCTGGTGAGCAGACTGCCACCGAAGCGTGCGACGGCGCTGGGGAACGGCCGGGAAAAACAGACGCGCGGGGCGGCGCGACCGGCGGACCGGCCGCACCACCCCGCGCGCTGGCGGCTCCCGAACCGGGTCAATTACGACGTCGGTCACGGCGATGGCGTTGCGATGGAACTGTGGATCCGAGCCTGATGGTGCGGTGGTGCGGTGGTGCTGGTGGATCAGTGCGCGGCCGCGCGGGCCATGGCACCCGTCCGGCGCGGCTGGAGCGGAACCCCGCTCGCCACGGCCCGGGCCGGCGGTGCCGGTGCGCGGTCGCGGCGTGGCTGTGCGGCCACACCGTTCTGGACGTCCATCACGGCGTGCGCCACGAGTCCGCCCATCGGGTCGTGCCGGATCAGGTCCCGAAGCCGGGACCTGGACGACCGCCCCTCGTTGCCGGGGTACAGGTGCTTGCCGAGTCCGACCGCGTGGGCCAGTGCGGCAAGCGCCGCGGTCCGCGGGTCCGGCGGTACGCCGGTGCGGATCGCACTGTCGAGCCGGGCACGGATCTCCCGGCTGATCGCCGTGTCGGTCGCCTGGTAGCGAGTCGTCGGCAGCACACCGCACATCTGTCCCGCCACGGCATGGACCATGCCGCAACGCTCCAGATGAGCGAGGTAAATCTGGCGGAGCCCCAGTCGGGGTCCACCGATCCAGTGGACGGCCCGTACCGGGCTGCCGCGCCTGCGCAGCAGTTCCAGTGCGGAGTCCAGAGTCGGATCTCCTGTCGGCCGTGGCATCACCACGGCGATACGATCCCCATCAGGGGCTATCCGTCCTGCCAGAGCCAGCTCCACTAGCTGTGCCCCGGCCAGGCCGAGGTCGAGCGACTGCGGCTGCGCCGTGGTACCCGTGGCCGGGTCCAAGGCGAGCAGCAGAAGCTCCTCCGGAATTGTTCTGCGGCTCCTGCCCATCCATGCCTCCCCGCGTGGATGAGTGACAGGGTGACGCCTCTCACATTCATCTGTCGAGAGCGCCTGACCGCTTTGCGGGGGAACTCGCAGCTATGTCGTTCTCGTCTAGCACGGGGGCGATGCCCCCTAGACGGGACACTGTTAGACATTCGGACAGCCGGACGTGGCGGCGATCGAGGAGGAACTGGTGGCGGGCGAGTCCCCCGAGAAGTCGGTTGATGCAGGAGCGCCGGGGGCGGCGGAGTCCTCCGCGGAGCATGATCCGAGGCTGTCGGTGTTCCGGCCGAGGGATCCGGAGGACGGTTCCAGGACCGCTGCCGGTTCCGGCGGCGGTTCGCGCGCCGAGGCCGGATCGGAGACCGAAGCCGAGACCGAAGCCGAGACGGAGGCGGAGAGCGGGACCGAGGCGGAAGCCGAAGGCGCAGCCGCGGTTGATGCCGACTCCGATTCCGGCTCCGATTCCGAGGCGGAAGCCGCGGTTGATGCCGACTCCGAGGCCGACGCCGGCTCCGGGAAGCGGGATCCGCTGCGCGAGGCGGTGGCGGCCTGGGTCGCGACGACCGGGGCCGAGGCGGATGCCGCCAAGTCTCCGGCCGCGCCTGCTTCCGAGGGTTCCGTTTCGGATGGCGCGGCGAAGCCTGCCGACAGTGAGCGGACTGCGGTCTTCCGTGCCGTGAAGTCCGATGCCGTGGACCGGAAGCCTGCCGAGGCCGAGCCGGCCGAGCCGGCCGAGCGTCCCGCGCCTGCTGGTTCCGCTTCGGCGGATGCGGTGGATCCGGATGGGCCTGCCGACAGTGAGCGGACGGCGGTCTTCCGTGCCGTGAAGCCCCCGGTCGTGCCTGCTTCCGAGGGTTCCGCTTCGGCGGATGCCGCGAAGCCTGCCGACAGTGAGCGGACCGCGGTCTTCCGTGCCGTGAAGCCTGATGCCGTGGTGCAGAAGCCCGCGTCCGAGTCGGCCGAGTCGGACGACCGGGCTGACCGAGCCGAGCGTCCCGCGTCTGCTGGTTCCGCTTCGGCGGATGCGGTGGATCCGGATGGGGCTGCCGACAGTGAGCGGACGGCGGTCTTCCGTGCCGTGAAGCCCCCGGTCGTGCCTGCTTCCGAGGGTTCCGCTTCGGGGGACGCCGCGAAGCCTGCCGACAGTGAGCGCACCGCGGTCTTCCGTGCCGTGAAGCCCGGTAGCGCCCCGGCCGCGCCGAAGGGCGGCTCCGAGGAGCCCGCCGACAGCGAGCGCACCGCCGTCTTCCGCGCGGTGAAGCCGGATGCCGCGCCGCCCAAGGCCAGCACCTTCGTGCCGCTGCGCACCGACGACGTCCCGGCGAGGCCCGATGCCGGGCAGAAGCCGAAGACGGCCCCCACCGGGCCCGGGGTGCACCCCGCGGACCGGAAGCAGGCCGCCCAGGCCCCGGCTCCGGCGGCCCCCGCCAAGCCCGCCCCGGCCCCCGCCCCGGCCAAGCAGGCCCCCGCGCCCGCGCCCGCCAAGCCCGCGGCGGCGTCGGCGCCGAGGTCGGTGTTCGACTCCCCTGAGCGGACCACCCAGCAGCCGCTGCCGCCCAAGCCGCCGCTCGACATGCTGGCGGACCTCACCAACAACCCGCCCCCGCCGCCGAGCCCGATGCGTACCGCGGTGCGGCGGTTCAAGATCTACGCGCCGCTCGTCGCGCTCCTGGCGATCGTCCTCGCCGTCGTGCAGCTGGTGCGCCCGCTGCCCGAGCCCGAGCTCGTGATGACCGCGAAGTCCTCGTACTCCTTCGGCGGCTCCAAGCCCAACCTGCCCTGGCCCTCCGAGGGCCAGGCGTACATGGCCGCGGCCGGTCTCGGCACGCTCGGCCAGTCCGGCGAGCAGAAGCCCGTACCGATCGCCAGCGTCACCAAGTCGATGACGGCGTACATCATCCTGCGCGACCACCCCATCAAGAAGGGTGAGCAGGGCCAGATGATCGACATCGACAAGACGGCCGAGACCGAGGGCAAGAAGAACAACTCGACCGACAACGAGTCCACGCTGGACACGGTCCAGGAGGGCCAGAAGATCTCGGAGTACGACGCGATCGCCGCGCTCATGATTCCGTCGGCCAACAACATCGCGCGGCTGCTCGCGCGCTGGGACGCCGGTTCCCAGGAGGCGTTCGTCAAGAAGATGAACGACACCGCCAAGGAACTCGGCATGAAGAACACCACGTACACGGACCCCTCGGGTCTGGACGCGACCACGGTGAGCACCGCCGAGGACCAGGTGAAGCTGGGGCTGAAGCTGGTCGAGATCGAGACCCTGCTCGAGATCACGAAGAAGCCGAACTGGACGGACCCGTCGGGCAAGACCTGGCGGAACTGGAATGGCCTGGTCCCGGCGGACGGCTCGCTCGGCATCAAGACCGGTACGACGACGAAGGCCGGCGGCAACCTCCTCTTCGCCGCGCAGAAGAAGATCGGCAACACCAACCAGCTGATCGTCGGGGCCGTCCTCGGCCAGCACAAGCCGCCGATCATCGACAGCGTGATCGCGGCGAGCAAGCAGCTGATGCTCGCCACGCAGAAGGCCCTGGAGGGCGCGCCCGTGGTGAAGAAGGGCGAGGTCGTCGGGTACGTGGACGACGGTCTCGGCGGCCGTACGCCGGTCGTCGCCACCGCCGACGTGCAGGCGGTCGGCTGGGCCGGGCTGACGGTGGACGTCAAGCTGGCGGACGGCGGCGCCGTCATCCCGCAGACCGCGAAGGCGGGCACCGAGATCGGCCTGCTGACGGTCGGCGAAGGGGCCAGTCAGGTGAAGGTGCCGGTGGCGTTGCAGAGCGATCTGGCCGCGCCGGGCATCGGGAGCAAGCTGACGCGCGTCGGCTGACCTCCGGTGAGGTGAGAGCGTGGAACCGGCGCCCCGGGCAACCCCGGGGCGCCGGCGCGCGTCCTGGCATGCGGGACGCGTGTGCGGAACCAGGTGTTGGGGAGTGCGGCAGTGACCACCGCTGAGCAGCAGGGCCGCAGTCAGGTCCGTGGCGGGACACGGAGCCCGGCGGTGTCCGCCGAGGGCTCCGGCGGTGTGCCCGAGGACCCGGGCGGCATACGGACCCGGGGCGGGCGGTGGGCGCTGCGGCATCCGGTGGCCGTGGCCACCGTCCTGGCCGCGGTGCTGCACGTCGTCTGGTTCTTCAGCTTCGCGAACAGCGGCGGTGACCTGGCCGCGCAGGACGCCTGGGCCGAGTTCGTCGGCCGTCATCCCGATTCGGCGTACAACCTGGCGTGGTACGGGGGCATGCACCCCGTGTCGTACAGCGTGGTCTCGCCGTACCTGATGCACGTGCTCGGTGTCCGGACCACGATGATGATCGCCGGGACGGTGTCGGCGGGGCTGCTCGCGCTGGTCCTGACCCGCTGCCGGGGTGCTGTGCGCGAGCCCTTGTGGCCGGCGCTGGCCGGGGTGTTCGGGCTGCTGTGCAACGCCCTGTCGGGGCGGGTGACCTTCGGCCTGGGCGTGATGTTCGCGCTGGGTGCGGTGGCCGCCGTCTTCTGCTGGCCGCGCAAGTGGGCCGAGCGGCGCTGGGCCAAGGCCGCCGTGGCGGCACCGCTTGCCGGGCTCGCGACGGCCTCCAGTCCGGTCGCGGGGCTGTTCCTCGGGGTGATCGCGGCCGCGCTGTTCCTGAGCGGGCGGCGTCCGGGTGCGTACGCGCTGGGTCTGGCCCCGGTGGTGGTGGTCGGGCTGTCGGCGTGGCTGTTCCCGTTCTCGGGGACGCAGCCGATGAAGCTGGGGTCGGCGTGGCTGCCGTTCATGTTCGCGCTGCTGATCTTCTTCCTGGTGCCGAAGCGGTGGAAGACGGTCCGGATCGCCGCGGCCGTCTACGCCTTCGGCACCTTCCTGACCTGGGCGATCGACTCGCAGGTGGGTTCCAACGTGACCCGGCTGGTGATGCTCTTCGGCGGGGCGGTGCTGCTGGCGGCGCTCCCGTACGAGGTGCCGCGCTCGCGCCGCTGGTACGCGGTGCTGCTCGCCTTCGTGGGGCTGAACGCCTGGATCACCACGAACAGCGTCACCGACATCGTGCGGACGACCCCGCTGGCCGCCTGGAGCCGGGAGCTGGCGCCGCTGGTGGACCAGCTGCAGAAGGCGGGCGCCGACCGCGGGCGGGTCGAGGTGGTCCCGGCGAGCAGTCACCGCGAGTCCTCGGCCTTCCCCTCGTACGTGAACCTCGCGCGGGGCTGGAACCGGCAGGCCGACCTGGAGCGCAACCCGCTCTTCTACGACGACACCCTCACCGCCGACAGCTACCGGACCTGGCTGGACCGCTGGGCGGTGCACTACGTGGTGCTGCCGGCCGACAAACCCGATTCGGGCGGCAAGGACGAGGCGAAGCTGGTGCGGGCGGGGCTGCCGTACCTCCAGCAGGTGTGGGGCGACAAGAACTGGCAGCTGTTCAAGGTCCACGAGCCGACGAACCTGGTGTCCGGGCCGGCGACGGTGGTGCGGGCCGGGGCGGACCAGCTGGTCATCGACGTCAGGCAGGCCGGGCGGGTACTGGTGAAGATCCCGCACTCGCCGTGGCTGGGGCTGGTGGACGGGGCGGGCAAGGCCGTGGCGCCGCCGCAGGAGACATCTGCATCGAAGGCGCGGGGCGGGGACGGGGACGGGGCGGCGGGCTCGTCGCGCAAGGAGTTCGCGAACACGGCCGGGTGCCTGTTCAAGGCGGCCCCGGACGACGAGGGCGACGTGTGGACGGAGCTGCTGGTGCCGGCGCCCGGGGTGTACCGGGTGGCGGCGAAGTACCAGCTGCCGCGGGGGACGCCGTGCCCGGAGGAGCTGATCCGCCAGGCCCTGGGGCCCCCGCTGCGGCCGGCTGCGCCGGTCCGCTGACCGGCCGCCTTGATCGGAATTCTTTACGTCCGGTCCGGGTGCGTGGTGCCGTATATGTGCATACGATCCCAGTAGTCCGATTGGGTGCTTCCCGAAGGAGTTGACGACGGGATGAGCAAAGAGCAGAAGCAGGACGTCCGGGCGGCCATGGCGAAGGCGCAGGAACAGCTCCAGCTGCCGAACACGGGTCACGGCTTCGCGGGTCCGCTCCGGAGCAAGGTCAAGGGCGGGGCGCACACGAAGGCGGCCCTCAAGAGGGCCGGTACTCCGCAGGGTGACCGGATCGGCGAACGCAGCAGAGGACTCAGCTGACCCGTCTGACCCGCCGCTGGGCGGGCATCGCAGGTGGCAGCCCTTCCGGCTTCGGCCGGGAGGGCTTTCGTCTGCCCGCGGGCGGGGCCTTGACGGCTTCGTGGGGCAGTGGCCGGGCAACCGTTACACGGCCGAGGGACGACGCACACACGGCCCTCGTAACGTCGCACGGGTGGGCTCATGCCCCGTCCGACCCGTCCGACCCGTCCGACCCGTCCGACCCGTCCGACCCCGTCCCGTCCCGTCCCGTCCCGGAGTACCCATGTCCCGCACCCTCGTCCGAGTCCGCCGCGCCGTGGCCGCCTCCGCCGTAGCCGTCACCGCGACCGGCGCCCTCGTGGGCTGCGGGGGCGGGGGCGCGGGCGCAGGCGGGGCCGGGGCGAAGCTCGCGGCCGACCCGCAGGTGGGCAGTACCGCGGCCCCCGCTCCCGCCACCGGCGGCGACCTGTCGCTGCCGCGGTCGGAGCCGACCGGCCTGAAGATCGCCTCGGCCGGGGTGGACGCCGCGAAGATGGTGGACCTCGCCGTGGACCCGGCCTCCGGGGAGCTCGGCGTGCCCGATGCCGACACCGAGGCGGACGCCCCCGGCTGGTGGACCCAGGGCGTGACCCCGGGGGAGAGGGGCGTCGCGGTGCTCGTCGCGCACTTCGACACCAGGCACGGGCCGGCCCTGATGAAGGACGTCAAGAAGGTCGGGCTCGGAGACCTCGTCGAGGTGCCGCGCGAGGACGGCCGGACGGCCAGGTTCAAGATCCGCGAGATCGAGGACGTGAACAAGAAGGACTTCCCGACGGACAAGGTCTACGGGGACACCCACCGCGCCGAGCTGCGCCTGCTGACCTGCGGCGGCCCGCTCAAGGACGGCCACCGCACCAACAATGTGATCTTCTACGCCGACCTGGTGGAATGACGGCGTGACTCCGACGACCGCCCGGCGCCTGTCCGCCCTGTTCCTCGTGCCCGCCCTGCTCCTGCCGGCCGGCTGCGGAGCGGGAGGCGGCGTGCTGGCCACCGACGACGGCCGCCCCGTGCCCCGCGCCCAGGGGCCGCACCGGCTGTGGCCCGAGCGGTCCCCGGCCCCGCCGGAGCCCGACGAGGTGCGCGCCACCGACGGGCCCACCCGGGTCGCGGGTCTGGCCGTACCGAAGGGCGCCCTGCGCGGGGTACGGCCGCTGGACGTGCTGAGGGCCGACCTCGGGCCGGGCGCCGGACAGCCGGGCGAGGGGGGTGAGCTGCGGGCCGCGCTGGAGGCGTGCGAGGATCCCGAGGCCGCCGGGTGCCCCGTACGGCGCGCGCACTACCGTGATCTGACCGGCAACGGCCGGGACGAGCTGATCCTCGGCGTGGAACTGCCCGGGCACCGCATGAACCTCCGCGTCTACACCGCCGACGACGGCCCGCTGCTGAGGATCATGGACACGACCGCGCGCGTCATCGACGTGCAGCTGACGGAACGGGACCTGATCATCCAGTCGACCACCAGCCTCCCGGGGACCGAGAGCCGTGACGTGTGGACGTGGTTCCCCGAGCAGCAGTCCATGGTGCCCCGCCTGATGGAGACCGTCCGCAGTCCCCCGGAGCAGCGCTGATGCGGCTGCCCGCCTGGACGGCGACGCTGACCTGGAAGGCGGCCGTCTTCATCACCCTCATGTGCTGCGGGCTCGCCGCGCTCCTCGGCGGGCTCGTGCACGGCGCCATGACCCAGCAGACGGTGGGCACGGCGCGCGAGAAGGCTCTGGCCAAGCTGGACCGGGCGATCAAGGCGTACGAGACCGGTGCGCGCCTGCCGCGCGGCGAGGGCATCGACCCGGTGGGCCTGCCGCCGGAGCTGCGCGCGCTGGCGGTGAG
The DNA here is from genome assembly GCF_000725805.1 of Streptomyces xanthophaeus. Classification (GTDB taxonomy): domain Bacteria; phylum Actinomycetota; class Actinomycetes; order Streptomycetales; family Streptomycetaceae; genus Streptomyces; species Streptomyces xanthophaeus. Next base: position 11,861 of record NZ_JOFT01000010.1, read on the forward strand.
CGGCAAGCGTGGTACGGCCATCGGCGAGCACCGCGGCCGGTCGGCGATGTGGGCGGCGGGGCCCGCCGACGCCGACACCGCGATAGCCGCCTCGGTCGACTTCAGCTCCAGCGAACGCATCATCGCGGACCTGGACCGCGCCATCCTGGGCTCGTCGGTGCTGGCCATCGGGGGGACCCTGCTCATCGGTGCCTTCGGCGTCACCCGGATCACCCGGCGGCTGCACCTGACGGCGCAGGTGGCCCGGCGGATCAGCGCGGGCGATCTGGACGCGCGGGTCCGGTACGCCTCGCGGAGCAAGGACGAGGTCGCGGCGGTCTCCGAGGCCCTGGACACGATGGCTTCGACGCTCCAGGACAAGCTCGAATCGGAGCAGCGGTTCACGGCCGATGTCGCGCACGAGCTGCGCACCCCGCTGACCGGCCTGAACGCGGCCGCGGAACTCCTGCCGCCGGGGCGCCCGGCCGAGCTCGTACGGGACCGGGTGCAGGCGATGCGCGCGCTGACCGAGGACCTGCTGGAGATCTCCCGGCTGGACACGGGCACCGAGCGGGTGGAGCTTGACTCGTGCGACCTGGCGGAGGTGGCGGCGCGCACGATCCGCGGCTCGCAGGCCGCGACCGAGCTGGTGGTGCTCTCGCGGGTCCGGGCGGAGACGGACCGGCGTCGGCTGGAGCGCATCCTGGGCAACCTGATCGCCAATGCCCACCGGCACGGTGCGGCCCCGGTGACGGTCACGGTGGACGGCGCCGAGGTGACGGTGACCGACGGGGGCCCGGGCTATCCGGAGTACCTGCTGAGCACGGGCCCGCAGCGGTTCCGTACGGAGGGCATGAACAAGGGCCACGGCCTGGGCCTGACGATCGCCCGGGGCCAGGCCCGCGCGCTCGGGGCGACGCTCACCTTCCGCAACCGCCCGTCGGGAGGGGCCGAGGCCCGCGTCAGGCTCCCCGGGCCCACGGACCCGCTCCCGTAGCGGACACGCAGAAGGCCCCCGGCCGCATGCGGCCGGGGACCTTGCTGTGGTGCCCTCGGCAGGATTCGAACCTGCGACACCGGCTTTAGGAGAGCCGTGCTCTATCCCCTGAGCTACGAAGGCGGGGGCTTGTCGCAAACGTTGCCGGAAACCCCAGAGGGATCGCGCGCCGCCTCGACAAACATGCTGGTCAGGCGACGTGCACACATCCGGGTGGAGATGTCCTCGCGGACACTTTCCCCGGCACGCGCCTGGTAGCCGACTGACCGCTGACAGCCTAGCGGATCGTGCTGGGAGTGGTCGCATGGATTTGCCGCGGGAGTCGGGCTGATGCGAAGCCATGGTCATGACCTGGAGGTTCTGAGGGTCTGGGGTGGTGGGCGGGGAGGCCGAAGGGGTTCCAGGCGCGAAGAGGGGCGGCCGGGGCGTCCGTTCCGTCCGCTTGACCCAGCAGGGGCGTCATCTGGCGGAGCCCGACCGGCTGGGGTGGCGACAACGCGCACACCGCCTTCGGCTCCTCCGGGGTGAGCAGTCCCCAGTAGCCGTAGTTCGGTTCTCGCCCCCGCCGGCTGGAGCAGGCGAAGCAGAAGCAGGCGACACCGCAGGGTCGGGCGTGAAGTCGAGCAGTTCAGACGCCCTGATGAAGTGCTGGCCCCGGCGAACGTGGCGGGCGCGACCGGGTTGACGTGTGCTTGCAACACCGCGGTCTTTGCAGACAGCTGGGCGTCAGTCGACCCCTCTCAGGTAGACGCGGCTGCTCCGTTCGTCGATCTGCGCCACCGCGACCTTGAGCCAGTTCAGGTCGCCCTTGCAGGGAGCGCACACCTGCCCCTCCCGGACCTTGGGAAGCGAATCCGGTTCCGGAAGTCCCAGGTGTGCGAACGGCGTGGCCGGTGTTGCCTCGGCGGCGAAGGGCTGCTCACGCAGTCTGAGGGGCTGCTCCGGCTTCAGCTGGGTGAGGAAGGGCTCCACGGCTTCCGCGGGCAGGACGAAGGACAGGATCAACCCGTCGTCCTGGAAACCCCTGCGGTGCGCCGCCACGGTGTGAGTCGCTGTCGAGGGGACCTCCACGTGCAGGGTCCGGGCGATGGAGTCGGCGGTGGCCCCCTCGACCCAGTCGGACGTCCCCGGGTCCGCCGAGCGGCCGCCCTCCCTGCCACTACCGCCGGACGCCCCGGAGCATCCGGCGGCGAGCGCGCCGAGCAGCACCGTTGCCATGGCAAGCACCGGGGCGCGGCCCGGGCGTCGCGCGCGGATCATCGGGCGGCCGAATTACGGCCGATGTCCGTGCGGGTGCCGTCCCGCCCGGTGTCCTCGGGTGCGGGCCAGGATCCTTCGGCCGACAGGTCGTGCCGCTGTACCGAGCTGCTTCCTCGCATGTCGAACTCCCTGGCCAGTCCTGTCGTGTGCATGCGGGCCATGTCGGCATCGGTGACGGTGGTCGGACCGATCGGCGTGGCCTTGCCCGGGTCCCAGTTGTACCGGTCCCACACGTTGACCTGGTAGTCGATGCTGACCTGCGGCTTTCCGTCGGGTCCGGGGACGGCGGTGACCACCCCGGTCGTATTGGTCATGCCGCTGCCTACGGCCAGGTACCAGTTGTTCGTACCGTCCGGGCCCTTTTCGTGCTCGTATCCGCTGCTGCCGGATTCCACGGGGATGGCGACAGGCTTGCCGCCTGACTTCTCGAAGGCATCCAGTGCCTGCTGCCGCCACTCGTCCTGCTCTGTGGCCCGGATCCGCGCCACCTCGTCCCGGAACGCCGGGTCGTCGGCCAGCATGCGGTCGACGTCCAGATCGAGCGTCTTGCCGCTGCCGTTGAGGTAGTGATCCATGTGTCGGGCCGCGTCGGTCTTGCCTATGAAGTCGCCGGAGTTCGAGATGCCGTTGGCCTGGATCTCTTTCCAGTAGTCCGATATTCCTGGCGATTCGACGTCGTACGGTCCGGCGCCGTCGTCCGCGGCGACCTGCTTGACCTGAGGCCGGAGCAGGCCGGCAGCAAGAAGGTCGTCCCGGTGCTGGGTCCACAGCTGGGCCCGGGCCTCGGGCCCGAGTGACTGCCAGAGCCGCTGCAGCTCCTTCCGCTGTGTGGTGTCGGCTTCCTCGCCGAGCCCGGCCAGTTTCAGTGCTCGCGGGAGCATCTCCTGGTCGAGGGAGGTGTACGTCGCATGGCCGGCGTTGTGCGGATCCGCGCCGTGGCTGCCGCGCAAAGCGCGTACGGCAGCGGCATCGACCTCGGCCGCATGGCTCACCACTCCGCTCAGGGTGTCGGCGTACCAGCGCATGAGGTCCTGCTTGCGCCGGCCGGGGCCGTCCACCTCGCAAACCAGGGCATCCTCGATCGTCACCGCTCCGCCTTGCCCCACACGGACGTTGAAGCCCGCATCCTTGGCGTCGGTGGTCACGTTCTTCGCCTGCTGCTGGATGGCCACCAGTTCGGAGTGGGCGTCCTGGAGGACGCTGAAGATGCTCTTGGCCTCCGTGTGGAGGTCCTCTATCTCCTTGACCGTCTTGGCGACGAAGGTGCGGGTCACACCGGCGTTCACGCCTTCCCATCGGGCCTTCTCGGCCTTGGCCTTTGCCCCGTCGCGGGCCTGTCCCCCCAGGATCTGCAGAGCTTCGGCCGTGCGCTTCCAGTCCTGAACGGCGGATCCCAGCTTCGTGAGGTCGAGTTCCATGAGGTCCGAGTAGTCCATGCCGTGCTCCCTACTTGAGGTACTCGTCGATACGGGAGACGGACACGGCCGAGCCGTCGCGGTTGCGGAGCGAGGCCGCGATGGCCTCGTCGTCCGCGGCGTGGGCCTTCTTGGAGTAGTCCAGGTGGTTCGAGATGTGGGCGCATGCCTGCAGGACCGTCTTCACCTGAGAGGTCCACACGGACACGGTGGTCTCCAGCTCGCCACCGAGTGAGAAGCCGGCCGTCTTCAAGGATGCTGCGGCCTGCATCGTGGAGCCGCTTCCTGAGCCATCGGCACCGGCGCCGGCGATATCGGCCTGCTTCTGCAGCTGCCCATGCAGCAGGAAGGCCTCGTGCCCCACTTCGCCCAGGTCATCCTGGTGTACGACCAGGTCGGCCTGACCGCCACCAGGTCCGCTGGTCACCTGGTTGAGGCGTATCGACACCTGGCGCTCGCCGGCCGCATCTCCCTTGGCCTTTTCCCACTCATCCCACACCATGGCGCCATTTGATCATGTTCTGACAGGCGGGGTAGGAGCAATATGAGCCGGTTTTCCCGGCTCTGACCTGCCCGACACGGGCGGCCTGAGCCCACGTGCTCTGATCGTGCGGGCTCCCCTGAGCACGTCAATGCTTTCGAGCCCGGCGCGCCACGCGCAACGGGCGATCCGGGGCGATCTCATCGCGCCCCCATAAGCGGCGGGACGCCTGGGTGGTGCCACGGCCGGGCCCTCAGAGGGAGCGGAAGAAGGTCCGGATGTCGTCGACCAGGAGGCGGGGCTGTTCCATGGCCGCGAAGTGGCCGCCGCGGTCGTGGTCGGTCCACTGGACGATGTTGTTCGTCTGCTCGGCGAGGTGGCGCAGCAGGACGAAGTTCTCGCGCGGGAAGTGGGCGAGGGCGGTGGGTGCCTGCGAGGGTTCGGGGGGTGAGCCCCAGTAGTCGGCGTGGGCCCGCTCGTAGTAGATGCGGGCCGAGGAGCCGGCCGTGCCCGTGAGCCAGTACAGCATCACGTTCGTGAGCAGGAGGTCGCGGTCGACGGGCTCGTCGGTCCACTCGTGGAACTTCTCGGAGATCCAGGCGAGCTGGCCCACGGGGGAGTCCGTCAGCCCGTAGGCGAGGGTCTGGGGGCGGGTGGACTGGATGTCCGCATATCCCTGTTTGTCGCGGGCCCATTCCTGGAAGCGCTCCCAGGATTCCCGGGTGCGCTGTGCCTGCTCCGGGGGCAGGCCGGAGAGGTCGGCGTGGTCGTCCGGTTCCCGGGTCATATAGGAATTCGGAATCAGGTTCAGGTGTACGCCGATGACCTCGGGCCGGGTGCGTCCGATTTCGCGGGAGATCGCCGCGCCCCAGTCGCCGCCCTGGACGCCGTAGCGCTGGTATCCCAGCCGGTCCATGAGCTCGGCGAATGCGGCGGCGACCCGGCGGAACTCCCAGCCTCTTTCCCGGGTGGGGCCGGACAGTCCGAAGCCGGGGATGCTCGGCAGGACGACGTGGAAGGCGTCGGCGGGGTCGCCGCCGTGTGCGGCCGGGTCGGTGAGCGGGCCGACGACCTCGGTGAACTCGACGATCGAGCCCGGCCAGCCGTGGGTCAGGAGCAGCGGGGTCGCGTCGGGCTCGGGGGACCGTACGTGGGCGAAGTGGATGTTCGCCCCGTCGATCTCGGTGGTGAACTGCGGCCATGCGTTCAGCCGGGCTTCGGCGGCCCGCCAGTCGTAGGCGTGCCGCCAGTACTGGGCCAATTCTCTCAGGTAATCCCCCGGGATCCCGTAGTCCCAGCCCGCTCCGGGGATTTCGTCGGGCCACCGGGTCCGGTCCAGGCGTTCGTTCAGATCGTCCAGATCGGATTGGGGGATATTGATCCGGAACGGATCGATGTTCTCTGAAAGAAGCATGCGGGGCATCCTAATTCACCGCTTCTCGGCATTCCGTTGCGAGGGCCAGGGAGCGGACGAGGGCGGCGACTTCCGGCCAGTTGTGCTGCAGGTAGAAGTGGTCGCCGCTGAGGGTCTCCAGGCGGAACGGGCCGGTGGTGTGGCCGGCCCAGGCGCGCAGGTCGTCGAGCGGCGCCACCGGGTCCACGTCCCCGCCGAGGGCGACGAGGGCGCAGCTGAGCGGTGCGTCGCCGCGGGGGCGGTAGGTCTCGCTGGCCCGGTAGTCGCCGCGGATGAGCGGCAGCAGCAGGGAGCGCATCTCGGGGTGTTCGAGGAGTTCGGCGGCGGTGCCGCCGAGCCAGACCACCTGGTGGGCGAGGGCCTCGTCGTCCAGGAGGTAGGAGGTGGTGAGGCGGACCCGGGAGGGGGCGGGGCGGCCCGAGGCGATCAGGGCCACGGGGCCTTCGGGGCCGAGCCGTTGGGCGACCTCGTAGGCGAGGATGGCGCCCATGCTGTGCCCGAAGAAGATCCGGGGCACCTCGGTGGGTGCGGCGCGCAGGGCTGCGGCGGCGCGGTCGGCCAGCTCGTGCAGGTCGGTGACGACCGGTTCGTCGTGGCGGTCCTGGCGGCCGGGGTACTGCACGGCCACGACCTCGGCGTCGCCCGCGAGTTCGAGGCCGAGCGGGCGGTAGACGCTCGCGGCTCCCCCCGAGTGGGGGAAGCACACCAGCTGCGGTGCGTGCGGTGCGCCGGACGGGCCGGCCGGGTTGAGGTACTTGAGCCACGGGTCGGGCCTGGGCATGGGTGTTTCCTCCGTCAGGCGTGCGTCTGCACGGGCAGGGCGTCGACGAGGGGGTGGTCGTGGTCGATCACGCCCGTCTTGGACGCGCCGCCAGGGGAGCCCAGTTCGGCGAAGAACGCGGCGTTGGCCTCGCGGTAGGCAGCCCACTCGCCGGGGGTGTCGTCCTCGTAGAAGATGGCCTCGACCGGGCAGACCGGCTCGCAGGCGCCGCAGTCGACGCATTCGTCGGGCTGGATGTACAGGGCCCGGCGGCCCTCGTAGATGCAGTCGACCGGGCACTCGTCGATGCAGGCCTTGTCCTTGATGTCCGCGCAGGGCTGGGCGATTACGTAGGTCACTTCGATGTTCCTTGTCCGGGGTGCCTGGGTGGTGTGGCGTCAGATCAGGTCGATGCGGTAGCTCGTTCCGGCGTCGGCGAGGGCCGAGTAGCAGTACGCGGCCCTCGCCGCGGAGAGCAGCGGCAGCCGCCGGGACCGGGCGAGCAGGACGGAGTGGCAGGCGGCCAGGACCTCGGGTCCCACGACCCGGCGGTCGGAGCAGCCCGCGTACAGCTGGCCGGCGGAGAGGGTGTCCGTGGGGGTCATGTCGACGATGTCCACGCCCCCGCGCTCCTGGAAGGTGCGCAGCGGGACGCCCGCGCCGTGCTGGTGGCCCTGCTCGCACTCCTCGTCCCAGCAGGTGCGCATGGAGCAGGCCACGGCGAAGGACACCGCGGGGGTGACGAGGCGAACCCGTCCCGACCGTACGGAGTCCCGCAGGGCTGCGCCCTTCGGTGTGTGGCCCATCGCGATCCGGTACAGCGAGAGGGGGTCGACGACGGCGGTTGTGGTGGTCCCCAAGAGTTCTTCCTGGATAGCCACGGCAGTTTCTCCTCGGCAGTGGTGCGTAGTGGAAGGAGGCGCGGTGTCCGGTCCCCGCACGGGATCGCCGTGTCCGGGCCGGGGGCTGCGGTGCGGGTGCGTTGCGGGTGCGGGTGCGGGTGCGGGTGCGGGTGCGGGTGCGGGTGCGCGGGCGCCGGCGGACCGGTGTGCGCGGGCCCGTCCGCGGTGCTGTGCTCAGAGCCCGCGGTAGGCCGGGTCGTTGCCCGCGCACCCTTCGCCTTCGGGGCTGTGCCCGGAGGTGTGGTGGGGGCGCAGCGGCGTCCGGGCGGAGGGGCGTTCGTAGGTCTCCATGCGGTGCATCGGGCTGCGGAACGTGTCCGTCCGGTCCCCGGTCTGGTCGTCGTGGTGCACAGGCGATCTCCGATCGAAGCGACGTGGTGACCCGCCGGCGGAAGGCGTGGACGGGCCTGCCTCCGACAGGGCGGCGCGCCGCACCGGTGGACGGGCGGACGGGCGGGCCGGAGGGCGACGGTGGCGGTGACGGCGACGGGCTGCGAACCGTCGGGAAGGGGAAAGGGCGGGCTCCCGCACGAGAGCCCGGGGGCGCCCGGCGGGGACGCCGAGCGAAATATTGAGTTGTGCCGAGTGGGATGTCAATGGTCCCCGGAATGCTCCGCGGGCCGTCGGCCCCCGGCTGTTCCGAGTGGCCGAGTCTGCCTCACCGGAAGGGATTTCGGGCCTTTCCCGGGCCCCTGAGAGGGGTGAGTGGCATCTACTTGCCAGCCCCCTCGGCGGGTACGGGGGCGGCCGTAGAGTCCCCATCATGCTGCGAGCTCCGGGTCCGCTTCGGCCGGTCGTTCGGCGGCGGACCACTTCTTGAATTCAATTTCCCCGTGGGCCGATGTGCACCGATCGGCACCGCACCGTCCATCGGATTGCTGCCGTCCGGGAACTCGCTCCGTGCTGTCCCTTGTGCGACGCCTCAGTGAAAGGAATCGGCCATCTCCATCCACGACACTCGTACGTCCGGATGTCCGGTTGACATGGGATCGGCCGATCTCATCGACCCGACTCTTTACAGCGACGGCGACACGCACGAGATATGGCGCCGGATGCGCCAGGTCGACGGTCTCAGCTGGCACCAGGTGGACGAGGAACGCGGTTTCTGGTCCGTCGTGAAGTACGCCGACACGGACCTGGTCCTGCGCGACACCGACACCTTCACCTCCGAGCGGGGCACCCTCCTCGACCTGCTCGGCACCGACGACCCGGCCGGCGGGCAGCAGCTCGCCGTCACGGACCCGCCGCGGCACACCGAGCGGCAGGCGCGCCTGAAGAAGGCACTGGCCGTCAAGGCCGTGGACCGCCAGCGCGAGATGATCCGGCCCAAGGTCATCGACCTGCTCGCCCCGCTCGGTGACGGCGGAGCCTTCGACTTCGGCACCGCCATGCTGGGGCTGCCGATGTCGGTCACCGGCACGATGATGGGCCTGCCGGAGGAGGACTGGGCCTGGCTCAGCCGCCTGACCACTGTGTGCATCGCCGCCGACGACCCCGAGTTCCAGGACGAGGGCGGCAAGGAGGCCACGCTCAAGTCGGCCCACCGGGAGCTCTTCGGGTACTTCCAGGACCTCATGCGCCACCGCCGGGAGAACCTCGGCGACGACCTGCTGAGCGTGCTGATCTCCACGCGCTTCGAGGGCCGGCTCATGTCCGCGAGCGAGATCGTCGCGAACTGCTACAGCCTGCTCCTCGGGGCCAACGTCACCACGCCGCACGCGCCGACGTTCGTGATGGCCGAATTCACGGAGACCGATGTGCTCGCCGACTGGGCGGCCCATCCCGAGGTCAACGGCACCGCCTACGAGGAGGCGCTGCGCTGGGCCTCTCCGGTCAACCACATTCTGCGCTATGCCACCCGGGACACCGAGGTGCGCGGTACGAAGATCGCCGCGGGAGATGCGGTCGTGGCCTGGCTGGGCGCGGCGAACCGCGACGAAGAGGTATTCGAGAACAGCCACACCTTCGACATCCGGCGGAAGCCCAACAAGCACCTGGCCTTCGGAATCGGACCGCACTACTGCGTGGGCCACAGCGTCGCCCGCGTCACCATCAGCATTCTTTTCGAGGAGCTGCTGGGCCGTTACGAGGATTTCCAGCTGGCGGGCAAGCCCGAGCGGCTGATCTCGAATTTCGCATCCGGCTACAAGCACGTGCCGATCACGGCGCGCCTGCGCAAGTAGGGATGCCGCGTGCACCCGAAAGGTCCTGCCTTGTCTGCACTTCCCGCGCACAGCCCGTCCGCCCCGGTCTGGTACGAGGCGAATCCGGCGCAGAAAGGGCTGTGGGTCCTCGACCAGGTCGAGCAGCTGCGCCCCACCAGCCTCATCCCGACCGTCGTGAAGTTCACGGGCCCCCTTGACCACGGCCTGCTCGTGACGGCCGTCCAGCGGGTCCTCGACCGGCATCCGGCCCTGCGCTCCCGCTTCCGGCTGGACGCGGAGCACCGCAGGATCGAGTACCGCACGGACGGGCCGGCCGCCGAGGCCGGGTTCATCGACGCCGCGGCCGAAGGCTGGTCCGAGGAGGAACTGGCCCGTCTGGTCGACGTGTTGTGCTACGCGCCCTTCGAGCTGGGGCAGGAGGCGCCCGTACGGGCCGAGGTGATCCGCCTCGACGGGGACACCGCGCTGCTCGTCCTCACCGTGCACCACATCGTCTGCGACGGCTGGTCGCGCAGCCTGCTGATGGCCGAGGTCGCCACGGTGTACCGGGCGCTGCTGGCCGGGTGCGAGCCCGCGCTCAGCTCCCCGCCGCACCCCAGCGAGGTCGTCACCATGCTGGGCCCCGGGGAGCTGGACGAGCGTCTTCCGGACGTCGTCGAGCGGCTGCGCGGGGCGCCGATCGAGGTCGAGGTGCCGTTCCGCCGGGACACCGACGACACCTCCCTGGCCGGTGGCTCCCTCGCCACGCGCTTCGACGAGGAGCTGACCGAGGCCCTGCTGGCCGCCGCCGGGGAGGAGGGCTGCACACCGTTCATGACCGGGGTCGCCCTGCTCGCCGGGACGCTCGCGCGCACCGGCAGCCAGCGGGACTTCCTCTTCGCCTTCGGCTGGCCGGGCCGGGACGACCCGGCGGTCGCCGACGCGATCGGCATGTTCATGAACACCGTCATGATCCGCGTGACGCTCGACGACACCACCACCTGGCGCGAGCTGCTGCGCAGCGCCCGCTTCGGGGCGATGGAGGCGTTCATCGACGCCGACGTGCCCCTGGACGCGGTGACCGCGGCCCTCAAGCCGGAACGCGACGTCATCTGGCCCCCGCTGTCGGCGGTCCTCGTCAACATGGCCGAGGTCCCCGCGGACATGGAGCTGGCGCCCGGCGTGCTGGGCCGCCTGCAGCCGCTGCCGTCGCTGCACATGAAGTACGACCTCGGCCTCTTCGTGTGCCTCGACGGGGAGTCCGGCCGCAACCGGCTGGAGCTCTCCGTGGACTACACGAAGGCCCTGTACGGCGACGACGCCGTGGCCGATTTCCTCGCCGACCTGCGGCGAAGTGCCCTTGCCCTGTCCCACTCCCTGGAGGAAACCGTGACCGACACGTCCACCGAAGCAGTAGACCTCTCCACCCCCGAGGCGCGGATCGCCCTCGTGCGCTCCCTGTGGCAGGAGGTCCTCAAGACCGACGAGGTCGCCGACGACGTCAGCTTCTTCGACGTGGGCGGCGACTCGCTGCTCCTGATCGTCCTCGTCGAGCGCATGACCCAGGCCTCGGGCCGGTCCGTCAAGACGATGGACATCTTCCGGGCGGGAACGGTCCGCGGACACGCCGAGCTCCTCGGTGCCCCGGCCGCTGCCGCCGCAGCGGGCTCCGGCGCGAGCGCACGTGAGCGGCTGCTCGGCGCCGCGCGGGCCGGCGGCCAGGGCTGACCCGGCCGCGGCCCGCCCGCCGCGGGCCGCTGCCACCTTCCCGTCCCTCTTTGGAGAAGTGACCAATGACGCTTGATGATCTTGCCTCCGCTGTTCTCGGTACGGATGCGGACAGTACGGGTTTCGGAACGCGGAGCTTCATCGAGCTCGGCGGAGACTCCCTCCGTGCCCTGCGCCTGGACGCCATGGCCAAGGAACAACTGGGCCTGAAACTCTCGGTGAAGGACCTGCTGGGCGCCGAGCCGCTGGCCGCCGCCCTGCTGCGGGCCGAGGCCCTGCCGGCGGACGGGTCCGCCCCGGCGGCGCCCGCCGCCCCGGCCGGGCAGGACCCGAACGGGCTCTCGCACACCCAGCGCGGAATGTGGCTGATCGAGAGCATCACCGGGGGTTCCCCCTACAACCTGGTCTTCACCGCCTTCACGGTGCAGGGCGAGCTGGACCCCGAGGCCTTCCGTGCGGCGGTCTGCGCGACCGTCGCGCGGAACGAGGGGCTGCGCACCGTCTTCGCCGAGGGCGCCGACGGCGTGGTCCGCGAGATCCGGGCCGAACACACTCCGGAGATCAGCGAGTTCACCCACGACGGCGCCCCGGAGGACTTCGAGGCCCACGTCCGGCTGACCACCGAACGGGAGTCCCGCCGCCCCTTCGACCTGACGGCCGCCCCGGCCCTGCGCTTCCTGCGCTTCTCGCACCCCGCCGGACGCCACGCCGTCGTCCTGATAGCCCATCACATGGTGCTGGACGGATGGTCGGTGGGCCTGGTCCTCAAGGAGGTCTTCGCCCGCTACGAGGAACTCACGGGCGGGGTACCCACCGCCTTCGGTCCCGGCGTCCCCCTGAGCGCCCTCATCCGCAGCCAGGACGGCCAGCACGCCGCCGGACTGTGGGACGAGCAGGCCGGCTTCTGGGCCGGACACCTCGCCGGTACCCCCACCGTCCTCGAACTGCCCGCCGACCGCCAGCGGCCCCCCGTCCAGGACGCCGCGGGCGCCCGCACCCCGCTCGACCTGGGCCCCGCCGTGAGCACGGCGGTCACCGAACGCGCCCGTGACCTGGGCATCACCCCCTTCGCCCTGCTGCTCGGCGCCTTCGGCCTGACGCTGGGCCGCACCACCGGCGCCCGCAGCCTGCTCGTCGGCGTACCCCTGCTCGGCCGCGGCAGCGCCGAGCTCGAAGGCCTCGTCGGGGTCGCGGGCAACCTCGTACCCGTCCGCATCGACATCGACGACGACGCGAGCGCCGCGGACTACCTCCGCTCGGTGCAGCGCTCCCTGACCCTGAGCATCGACGCCGGCCAGCTGCCCTTCGAGGAGCTCGTCGCCCGTCTCGGCCTGGAACGCAGCATCGGCTGCCACCCCCTGGTCCAGGTCTGCTTCGGCATGCACGACCAGCTCGTCCCCCAGCGGCTCACCGCAGGGAGCGTGGACCTCCGGATCGAGGAGGGCCACGGCGGCGGAGCCCAGTTCGACCTCACCCTGCTGGTGGGCCAGGCGCAGCCCTCGCTGGCCGGACACGTCGAGTACGCGACGGCGGTGTGGAACGAGGCCGAGGCCGACGGGTTCGTCGCCGACTTCCGCGCGGCGGCCGAACAGCTCGCGGCCGGACCCGCTCTCCTGCTGGAGGAGGTGCGCTGCCTGTCCGACGCGCGCCGCGCCCGGCTCGACGCCCTCAACGAGGTCCGCGAGGAGTTCCCCGTCACCTCGATGGACGAGCTGTTCCGCGAGGCGGTACGCCGCACCCCCGACGCCGTCGCGGTCCGCGAGGGCGGCGTGGAGCTGACGTACGCGCAGCTGGCGCTGGCCGCAGCCGAGCAGGCGAGACTGCTTGCCGAGGCCGGGGTGCGCCCCGGCGACACGGTGCTGGTCGGCGTGGAGCGTTCGGTCGCCGAGGCCGTGGCGGTCCTGGGCATCGTGACGGCGGGCGCCGCCTACGTGGGCGTGGACCTGAGCCTGCCCGCCGCGCACACCCGGCTGATCGTGGCGAAGGCCGCACCGGCCGCCGCCCTCGTCGGCCCCGGGGCGGCCGGCCACGAGGGCCTGTCGGGCGTCCCCCTCGCCCCGGTCTGGGACGCGTCCTGGAACCCCACGGCCGGCGATGACCTCCAGCTCCCCAAGGCGGACCCGGCGCGGCAGGCCTACGTGGCCTTCACCTCCGGATCCACCGGCGAGCCCAAGGGCGTCAGCATCCCGCACCGCGCCGTCATCCGCCTCGTCCACGAGGCCGGCTACGTACGGACGGGCCCGGGCGAGCGCATGCTGCGGCTGTCCCCGCTGGCCTTCGACGCCTCCACCCTCGAACTGTGGGGCGCCCTGCTGACCGGTGCCACGCTGGAGGTCTACCCGGCGTCCTCACTGCCCTCCCCGAGCGAGCTGGGCGCCTTCCTGCTGGAGCGGGAGGTGACGGTCGCCTGGCTGACCGCCGGCCTCTTCCGGCTGGTCGAGGAGTTCGCACCCGACTCCTTCGGCAAGCTCAAGCAGCTCCTGACCGGCGGTGACGTCGTCCCCCACGACCACACGGCACGGGCGCTCGCCCGCCACCCCGGGCTGGTCGTCACCAACGGCTACGGGCCGACCGAGAACACCACCTTCACCACGACCCACACCGTGCGCGGCCCGCAGGAGGTCGACGGTCCCCTGCCGATCGGCACGCCCGTCCCGGGCACCCGCGTGTACGTGCTCGACGAGCGCGGGCGGCGGGTCCCGCCCGGCGCGGTCGGCGAGCTGTACACCGGCGGCGAGGGGCTGGCCGACGGCTACGCGGGCGACGAGGCCGAGAGCGCCCGCCGGTTCGGGCACTTCAGCGCCGACGTCCAGGAGCGGCTGTACCGCACGGGCGACGTCGTACGGCTCGACACGCGCGGCCGCCTCGCCTACCTCGGGCGCTCCGACGACCAGGTCAAACTGCGCGGCTACCGCATCGAACTCACCGCGATCAGCGACGCCTTGAAGGCGCACCCGCAGGTCAAGGACTCGGTGGTCGTCGTCACCGGAGACAACAGCGCCGAGAAGCGGCTCGTCGCCGCCGTCGTCCCGCAGCCGGGCGCCGCGCCCGGCACGGGCGAACTGCGCGACCTGCTGTCGGGCACGCTGCCCGCCTACATGGTGCCGACGCTGTGGACGGTCGTCGACAGCATCCCGCTGACCCCGAACGGGAAGGTCGACCGCAAGGCCCTCGCCGCGGTCGCCGGACCCGCCGGACCCTCCGCCCCCGCCGCCACCGAGGCCGCGCGGTCGGCGGCCGACGACGCACTGGCCCGCATCGCGGCGCTCTTCACGGAGGCCATCGCCCGGACCGGCAGCCGCTCGGACGCCGAGGCGCAGGAGATCGGCGCCGACAGCGACTTCTTCGTCAGCGGCGGCACCTCCCTGGGCGCGGTGCAGCTGATCCGGCTGGTCAAGGACCGGCTGGGCGTGACCCTCAGGCTGCGCGACCTCCTGCTGACGCCGACCCCGGCCGGAGTGCTGCTGCTCGTGGACAAGGCGCAGAACAAGTGACCGGCCAGGCGACGCAGGAGGAGGCGGTGTACATGGACACGGACACGGACACGGACCCGGACACGGACCCGGACACGGATTCAGGGACCGACGCGGGCGCGGACGCCGACCTGAGCCGGGCGATAGCCGTCGTGGGCATGGCGTGCCGGTACCCCGGTGCGGCCGACGTGGGCGCCTTCTGGGACATGCTGCGCGGCGGCGTCGAGGGCATCACCCGCTTCGACGTCGAGGACCTCGTCGCGCAGGGCGCGGACCCGGACCTCGTACGCCGTCCCGAGTTCGTACCGGTCAAGGGGGTCCTGGAGGGCTCCCGGAACTTCGACTGGCAGTTCTTCCGCTACAACCGCGCCGACGCGGGCCACATCGATCCGCAGCAGAGGGTCTTCCTCGAATGCGCCTCGACCGCCATCGACGACGCGGGCATAGACCCCGGCCGCTTCCCCGGGCGGATCGGCGTCTACGCCGGTTCCGACCGGACCCTGCTGGACTCCGCGGACGACATGAGCCCCCTGGTCCGGGTCGTCAGCCACGAGAAGGACTTCGTCGCGACGCGCGTGTCGTACAAGCTCGGCCTGCGCGGACCGGCGGTCACTGTACAGACGGCCTGCTCCACCTCGCTCACCGCCATCCACATGGCGGCGCAGGCGCTGCGCGGCGGCGAATGCGACGCCGCGCTCGCGGGCGGCGTCGCCGTGTCGCCGCCCGGCGAGTGGGGCTACGTCCACGAGCAGGGCAGCATCCTGTCGCCCGACGGCCACTGCCGTCCCTTCGACGCGAAGGCCGCCGGCACCATCCCCAGCGAGGGCGTCGGCGTCGTCGTCCTCAAGCGCCTCGGGGACGCCCTGCGCGACGGCGACCGGATCGCGGCCGTCATCCGCGGCTCGGCTCTCAACAACGACGGCTCCGACAAGCTCGGTTTCACCGCTCCGTCCATCCCCGGGCAGAGCGAGGTGATCCGGTACGCGCACCAGGTCTCCGAGGTCTCCCCGCAGGAGATCCACTACGTCGAGTGCCACGGCACCGCGACCCCGATGGGCGACCCGGTGGAGGTGGCGGCGCTAGCTGAGGCCTTCGGCCCCGCCGCCGAGGACGCCACCACCTGGCTGGGCGCGGTCAAGAGCAACATCGGCCACACCAGTGCGGCCGCGGGCGTGGCGGGCTTCATCAAGACCGTGCTGATGCTCGAACACCGCGAGCTGGTCCCCACCCTCCACTTCACCAGCCCCAACCCCCTGCTGGACCTGGACGACTCGCCGTTCCAGGTGTGCACCGAGACCCGGCCGTGGCCCGCGGGCGGCACACCCACGGCCGCGGTCAGCGCCTTCGGCGTCGGCGGCACCAACGCCCACGTCGTCCTGCAGGCCGCACCCGTGCGGGAGCGTCCGCAGGCCGCGACCGGGCCGCGTGTCCTCACGCTGTCCGCGGCCTCGCCCGAGGCGCTCGGCCGCCTCCGCGAGGACGTGGCCGGCCGCCTGGAGGCGGCCGACGCGCCCGCGCTCGACGAGGCCGTCCGCACGCTCGCCGACCGGCGCGGCTTCCGCCACCGCCAGGCCTTCGTCGTGCAGGACCGGGCCCAGGCGGCGCAGCTGCTGCGCGACGCGCCGCGGCCGCCCGCCCCCGGAGCCCTGTCCCAGGTCGCCTTCCTCTTCCCCGGCCACGGGGTGCTGCGGCACGCCGCGGGCGCCGCGGCCCACCGGCTGCTGCCCGAGTTCCGCGCGCACTTCGACGAGATCGGGGCGTTCGTCCGCGACACCTACGCGGTGGACCTCTCGCCCGTGGTCACCGGCAGCGAGGTGCCGGCCGGCTGGTACGAGGACTGGGCCCACCAGCAGGTCGGCCTCTTCGCCCTCGGCTACGCGCTGGGCCGCCAGCTCCACGAGTGGGGGCTCAAGCCCGCCGCCCTGTTCGGCAACAGCGTCGGCGAGTACGCGGCCGCCGCCCTCGCCGGGGTGTGGTCCCCGACGGACGCGGCAGCCCTGGTCTACGAGCGGGCGCAGGGCCTGCGCGCCACCGAGCCGGGCCGGATGCTCGCCGTCAACGCACCGCTGGACGAGGTGGCCCGCCGGGTCCCGCTGGACGGCAGGGTGGCCGTGTCCATGGTCAGCCGCGGCGGCGTGGTGCTCTCGGGTCCCGCCCGGGAGATGGCGGAGCTGCTGGAGGGCGACGCCCTGGGGGGCCTCGACCTGCGCCCGCTCAACGTGGACCGGGCCGCGCACTGCGACATCCAGGCCCCCGTGGCGGACCGGCTCACGCAACTGATCGGCGCCACGCACACCCAACTGCCCGCACTGCGCCTCGTATCCAACGTCACCGGTGACTGGGCCGACCCGGCGGCCGTGTGCGGCCCCGAGTACTGGGCGGCGCAGGTACGCCGGCCCGTGCAGCTGGACGACGGCATGAAGACCCTGCTCGGCTCGGACTGCGACACCTTCATCGAGCTCGGCCCGGGCAGCACGATGCTCGGCGCCCTGCGCTTCCGCGGGGAATGGGACCCGGCGTACGCGAGCGTGCCGATGCTCGGCAGGCCCGAGGACGGGGACCGCGGGCTGCTGCGGGCCCTGGGGACGCTGTGGGAGCGCGGCCTCGACGTCGTCGAGGAGGCGTTCGCGGAGCCGGGGGAGCGGCCGCTGCGCTGCTCCCTGCCCGGGCACCCCTTCGCCGCCCGGGACCCGCAGGCCGAAACGCCCCGGCCGGTGCAGAAGGCGGCGCGCGGCGGGTCCGCGGACGGCGGGCAGGCACCGCTGCGCACCCAGGTGGAGCAGCTGTGGTGCCGGGCCCTCGGAGTGCCCTCCGCGTCCCCGGCCGACGACTTCTTCGCCCTCGGCGGCGAATCGCTGATGGTGCTGAACCTGGTGACCCAGCTGCGGGAGAAGGCCGCAGTCGCGGTCTCGGCGGCCGAGTTCCTGCGCGAGGCCACCTTCGGGCACCTGCTGGAGCTGGCCGAGCAGCAGTACGCCGCCGGTCCGGCGACGGCCGCGGGCCCCGGCCCCGGCTCCGCGGCCGGGCCGGGCGGATCCGTCGTCCTGCGCGAGGGCACCGGCAGGCCGCTGTTCCTGGTGGCCGACGCCGCCGAGTCCTCGCTCAGCTACCGGGCCCTGGCCGCGCACCTGGACACGCCCCGCCCGGTCCACGGCCTCGAACCAAGGATCGCGAACTCCTCGCGGATGTCGGTCGAGGACGTCGCCGCGCACCACGTGGCGGCGATGCAGCGGGCCCAGCCCGCCGGGCCCTACACCGTCGGCGGCTGGTCCTTCGGCGCCGTCGTGGCGCACGAGATGGCCCTCCAGCTCGCCGCCCGCGGCGAGAGCGTCGACCTGCTGGTGTGCCTCGACGCGTACGTGCCGGGCCGGGCGGGCCGCACCATCGGCTCCGACCCCGGCTTCGTCCTGGGCCACCTGCGCCTCATGGCGAGCGCGGCCCTCGGCCTCGGCCAGGTCGGCGCGCAGGCCCGGCGCAACCCCGCCCTGCGCGGGCTCCTGGCGGACAAGTTCCGGGTGCTCGCCCGGTACCGGCCGCGCCCGGTCGACTGCCCCGCCGTGGTGCTCAAGGTGGAGGTGGACCGGCGGGAGGCGGAGCTGCTGCGCCGCAGCGTCAGCGGCCTGTACACGGGCGCATTGACGGTCCGTCCGGTCGGCGGCGACCACTGGTCGATGCTGCGCGAGCCGTACGTGGAAGAGCTCGCGGCGCGCCTCGTCGAGGCTCTCCCCGAGGACGGCGCTACGGCGGACGCCGCGACGGCGGACGCCGCGACGGCGGACGGAGCCCGTCATGACGCACGATGACGCGCAGGGCGGGACCAAGACCCTCGCACCGGAACCGGCTCCGGCCGAGCGGACCTCGCTCCTGCGCAACCGGTCCTTCCAGTCGCTGTGGAGCAGCGAGGCCTTCGCCGGGGTCGGCGAGAACGCGGCCGGCATCGCCTACCCGCTGCTGGTCCTGGCCACGACGGGCTCGGCGGCCTACGCCGGCGCCGTCGGCTCCGCGCAGCTGCTCGCGAACGGCCTGATGTCGTTCTGGGGCGGCATCCTCGCGGACCGGGTGGACCGCAAGCGGCTGCTCATCGGCTGCAACGCGGTCAGGGCCACGCTGCTCGGGCTGTTCGCCGTACTGATCTTCTCGGGGCCGGTGAACGTGTTCGTCACGTTCGTCGTCGCCATCGTCTCCGCCTGCTGCCACGGCCTGTCGATGCCCGCGGGCATGGCCATGATCAAGCAGCTGGTCCGCCCGGACCAGCTGGCCCAGGCCACCGCGCAGAACCAGATCCGCTGGTTCGGCGCGATCACGGCCGGCCCCTCCATCGGCGGCGTGCTCTACGGGTTCGCCCGGGCGCTGCCCTTCCTCGGCGCGTGCGTCTCCTTCGTGCTCTCCACGGTCTTGATGCTGTTCGTCAGGGGCACCCCGCGGCCGGAGGCCCCCACCGACGGGAAGAAGGGCCTGTTCGAGGGGTTCCTGTACCTGACGCGGGACCCCGTACTGCGCCCCCTGATGATCAGCATCACCCTGTCCAACCTGGCCTTCAACACGGTCGGGATGTCGCTGGCGGTCATCGCCACCGGCAAGGACCGGGGCGCGTCGGACTCCTTCATCGGGCTGACGCTGTCGGTGGCCGGCACCGGCGCCCTGGTGGGTGCGCTGCTGGCGGCGCAGGTCATCAAGCGGGTCCGCCCGTCGACGATCTTCATCGCCGGCTACTGGATCGGCCCGGTGGCGGCCGCCTTGCTGATGACGGTCCCCGGGGTCATCCCGCTCGGCATCGTCGTCGCCTGTGTGTACATCCGCGGGCCGCTGATCAACGCACTGTTCCTCACGTACGCGGCCAAGACCGTTCCCGACGAGCTCCAGGGCCGTGTCCTGGGAGCCATCGTCTTCACCTCCACGATCATCTCGCCGATCGGCGTCCTCGCGATCGGCACGATCTTCGATGCCTGGGGCCCCACCTGGGTGTTCGCCGTCGTGGGCGTCATCGCGACGCTCGCGGCCCTGCCGACCCTGAGCCGGAGCATCCGGACGTTGGCCTCGCTCGACGAGGCGTCCCCGTGAACGACAGCAAAGGAATCACCATGACCCAGGACATCGTCGAAGCCGCCCCGGCCACCGCCGCGGAGCAGCAGCCCCAGCAGCCGCCGCTGCCGCCGGAGTTCTTCACGCACCCGCTGGAGGACCGCAACGCGCAGTACGCGAACCTGCGGCAGAGCTGCCCGGTCCGCGCCATCAACCACCCGCCGGGCGCCGAGGCCTACATCGTCTCCGACTACGAGATGGCGCTGAAGGCCTTCGGCGACCCCCGCATCTCCAAGTCGCTGGAGAACACCCCCAAGTGGTTCCGCGACCAGCTGTACGACAACAGCCCCGTGCAGTCCCGCAACATGCTCATCGCCGACGCCCCCGAGCACTCGCGGCTGCGCAAGCTGGTCAGCAAGTCCTTCGTGCCCCGCCGCATGGAGAACCTGCGCCCGCGGATCCAGGAGATCGCCGACGACCTCATCGACGCCTTCCCCGAGTCGGGCGAGGTCGACCTGATGGAGTTCGCCCGGGTCCTCCCCGTCATGGTGATCTTCGAGTACCTGCGGGTGGACGTCGCGGACCGCGAGATGCTCTACGAGTGGTCGCACGTCCTCGGCGGCGCCCCGTACGCCGACGAGGAAGGCAACGCCCGTCTCAAGCAGGTCAGTTCGGCCTTCGAGAAGTACATCCTCGACCTGCTGGCGGACCGCCGCTCCGACCTGGGCGAAGACCTCGTGAGCCAGCTGCTGGTCGCGGCCGAGGAAGAGGACAAGTTCACCATCGACGAGATCGCCTCGACGATGTCCCTGGTGATCATCGCCGGGCAGCGGACCACCACCAACCTCATCGGCAACGGCACCCACGCGCTGCTCACCCACCGCGACCAGTTCGACCTGCTGAAGTCCCGCCCCGAGCTGGTGGTGTCGGCCGTCGAGGAGTTCCTGCGCTTCGAGTCCCCGAGCTACCGGGGCACCCTGCGCGTCGCCGCCCAGGACATGGAGATCGAGGGCACCGAGATCGGCAAGGAAGCCTTCGTCCACCTGCTGATCGCCGCCGCCAACCGCGACCCGAAGGTCTTCCAGGACCCGGACCGCCTCGACATCACCCGCGAGTCGAACCGCCACCTCACCTTCGGCCACGGCGCCCACTACTGCCCGGGAGCCCCGCTCTCCCGCCTGGAGGGGCACGTGGTCTTCCCGACCCTGCTGCGCCGCCTGTCGGGCCTGAGCCTGGCCGTCCCGGAGGCGGACACCGAGTGGGTGTACGACAACTCGGTCAGCCGCGGCCTCGCCTCGCTGCCCGTGCGGTACGAGCGCAAGCTGCCGCGCGACACCGGCGCCGGCGCCCCCGCCGCGTCGGGCTGCCCCGTGGCCCACGGGAGCGTGTGACCCGATGAAGATGCTCGTACTCGGCGGGACCGCCTTCCTGTCGCACGCCGTCGCCGCCGAAGGGGTGCGGCGCGGCCACGAAGTCCTCTGCGCGGCCCGCGGCACCTCCGGCAAGGTCCCCGAGGGCGCCACCCTCGTCACGGTGGACCGAGACGCCCCGGACGGCCTCGCCCCGCTGGCCGGCACCCGCTTCGACGCGGTCGTGGACGTCGCCACCATGTCCTACCCGTGGGTGCGCGACGCGCTCGCCGCCCTCGGCGCCCGGGCCGGCCACTGGACCTTCGTGTCCTCCATCAACGTCTACGCCGACGCGGTCACCACCGGGCAGGACGAGGACGCCCCGCTGCACGAGCCCGCCACGAGCGGCGCCGACGCCGAGGAGCGGATCAAGCACCCCCACCTGTACGGCGGCATCAAGGTGGCCAGTGAGAACGCCGTCCGCGAGGCCGTGGGCGACCGCGCCCTCATCGTGCGCTCCGGCCTGATCGTGGGACCCGGGGACGTCTCGGACCGGTTCGGCTACTGGCCCGCGCGGATCTCGCAGGGCGGCCGGGTCGTCGTACCGGACACCCTGGAACAGCCCGTGCAGTACGTCGACGTCCGCGACATGGCCGCCTGGATCGTCGACGCGGGTGAGCAGGGCACCAGCGGCACCTACAACGGCGTCGGCGCGACCCGCCCGCTCGGCGAACTGCTGGCCGACGTCGTGGAGGCCGTGGGCCCGCCGGACACCGAGCTGGTCCCGGTGCCCGTCGCGCAACTGGAGGCGGCCGGGGTCCAGGTGTGGCGCGGGGAGAAGTCCCTGCCCGTGTGGGTACCCCCGGAGGACTACGGATTCATGGCGCACGACCACTCCCGGGCCCTCGGCGCGGGCCTGCGCCACCGCCCCCTGGCGGAGGTCGCCGCCGACGTCCTCGCCCACGAACGCGCCCTGGGGCTGGACCGCGAGCGCAAGGCCGGACTCACCGCGGCCGAGGAAACGGAACTTCTGCAGGCGCTGAAGGAGGACCTCCGATGAGCACCGGCTCCTGGCGGCGGATCAGCGAGGGCGACCGCGCCCGCACGGTCCTCGCCGTCGACTTCGACTCGACCGCACGCCCCGAGGCGGGCTTCCGCCGCCTCGCACCCCTGCTGCCGCCGGGCCGGGAGATATGGCTGACCGGCCAGCCCGACGAGGCGGAGAAGGAACTCCTCGACGCCGAGGGCTACCTGGGCCGGTGGCGGCAGCTGCCCGGGGGCCCCGGCGGGCACGTGGACACCGTCATGGGCTACTGCGTGGGCGGCGTCTTCGCCGCGGCGCTCGCCGACGAGATCGCCCGGCAGCAGGGCAGCCGCCCGGCGCTGCTGCTCTTCGACCCGGAGCCGGTCGAGGAGATGAGCCTGTACCGCGACCTGACGAAGGCCGTCGGGGCGATGTCGGTGCTGTCCGAGGAGGAGCGCGCGGGCTACGTCACCGAGGCGCTGACCGTCTGCGGGACGGCGGGCGGCGACTTCCGCGCGACGGCCCTCCAGGTCGTCAAGCTCTACGAGAGCGCCGCGGGCCTGGCCTTCGACCGGCTGGGGCTGGACGAGGAGACCGCCGACGACCTCATGGGGATGTTCCGCTCGTACGTGTCCTACCTGTGCGGGGCCCAGGAGCTGAGCCCCGAGGCGGGCTGGGCCACGGCCGTCGCGCTGACCTCCCGGGGGTCCAGCCCGGGCGCCCCGCTCGCCCGCCGCGAGCAGACCTTCCCCCTCGGCACCGAGGGACTGCTGGACGACCAGGACGTGGCCGAAGCCGTGCACCGCTTCCTCGAGGAGCGCGGCGCATGAGCGTGCAGGAGATCGCAATGGGACCGACCACCCTCACCACCACCGCCGCCGCACCGGACGCGGAGCTCGCGACGGGAGCCCGCGTCGGGGAGTTCCTCGCCGCCACCTCGGCGCACTGGACGGACCTCGCCCTCGTGGCCGCCGCGGCCTACCAGTACCGGATGACGGCGGCCGAGGACCTCGTGCTGGCCGTCGGCGCCCGGACGCTGCGCCTGCGCCTCGGGCCCACGACCACCGTGGCCGCCCTGCTGGCCGGCGTACGCGCGGCCCGGGCGCAGGACGAGCAGGACGAGCAGGACCAGCGGGACGGGCGGGACGGCGGCGCGCACGGGGCGGCCGACGCGCCGCCGGTCAGCGCGGAGGTGGCCTTCGCCGATACCCCGGCCACCGTCACGGACCCCGACCGCCTGGCCCTCGTGTTCGCCTTCGACGCGGCGGGCGCGCGGCTGCGCGCCGCCGCCGGGGGCGCCGCCGGCCGCCTCACCGCCGGACAGCTCGCCGAACACACCAGCCGCATCGGCCACTTCGCCCGCCGCCTGCTGGAGGCCGGCCCGGACACCACGATCGGCGAGGTCGACCTCCTCACCCCGGCTGAGTACCACCGCATCATGCACGTGTGGAACGACACCGGCCACGAGGTGCCGCAGCTGACCCTCCCGGAGCTCGTCCAGGCGAACGCCGCCGCCCACCCCGGCCGGCTGGCCGTCAGCCGCCACCAGGAACGCCTGACCTACGCCGAACTCGACGCGCGCGCCAACCGCATCGCCCGGCTGCTGATCGCCGACGGCGCGGGCGCCGGGGACATCGTGGCCATGGTCCTGCCCCGTTCCGTGGACTACGTCGTCGCCGCGCTGGCCATCGTCAAGACCGGCGCGGCCTACCTGCCCGTCGACACCGGCTACCCGGTCGAGCGCATCACCCAGGTCCTCTCCGACGCGGCCGCCTCGCACGTGGTGACGACCGGCGCGCTCACCGGCGCCGTCCAGGTCGACGCACCGCTGCTCGTCCTGGACGGAGCCGGCACCGAGGCCCGCCTCGCGCAGGCCGACCCGGCCGCCCCCACCGACGCCGACCGGCGGGCCCCGCTGACCCCCGACTCCCCGGCGTACGTGCTGTACACCTCGGGCTCGACCGGACGCCCCAAGGGCGTCGTCGTCGCCCACCGCGCGATCACCAACCGCCTGCACCACATGCAGCACCAGATCCCGCTCGGACCCGACGACCGCCTGCTGCAGAAGACGCCCGCCGGCTTCGACGTGACCGTGCGCGAGGTGTTCTGGCCGCTGCTGGCCGGGGCCTCGATCGTCGTCGCCGACCCGGACGGGCACCGCGACCCGGCGTACCTCGCCGAGACCATCGTGGCCGAGGGCATCACCGTCGCCCACTTCGTCCCCTCGGGCCTGAAGGTCTTCCTCCAGGAGCCGGACGCGGCCCGCTGCGTCAGCCTGCGCCGCGTCGTGTGCGGCGGCGAGGCCCTGCCCGCCGAGCTCCAGGCCTGGTTCGCCTCCGTGCTGGAGGCCGATCTGTTCAACGTGTACGGCCCCACCGAGGCGGCCGTGGACGTGACCTCCATGCTCTGCCCTCGCAACCCCGAGCCCGGACCCGTCCTGATCGGACGCCCCGTCTGGAACACCCGGCTCTACGTCCTCGACGAGCAGCGCCGCCAGCTGCCGCCCGGCGCCACCGGCGAGCTCTACCTCGCGGGCGTGCAGCTGGCCGAGGGCTACCTGGGGCGGCCCGAGCTGACCGCCGAGCGCTTCGTCGACGATCCGTACGGGGAGCCCGGCGCCCGCATGTACCGCTCCGGCGACGCGGCCCGCTGGCGCGAGGACGGCGTCATCGAGTTCTTCGGCCGCCTCGACCACCAGGTGAAGATCCGGGGCTTCCGGGTCGAGCTGGAGGAGATCGAGTCGGTGCTGCTGCGCGACGCCCGGCTCAGCCAGGCGGTCTGCCTGGTCCGCGAGGACGTACCCGGCGACCAGCGCCTGGTGGCGTACGTGGTCCCGGCCGCCGGGGCCACCCCCGACCTGGACGAGCTAACCGCGCGAGCCGTGGCCGCACTGCCCGACTACATGGTGCCGACCGCGTTCGTCGTCCTGGAGCAGCTGCCGCTGACACCCAACGAGAAGCTGGACCGCAAGGCCCTGCCGAAGCCGCAGGCCCCCCTCGCGCAGGCCGGCCCGGCGCCCGCCACCTTCGAGGAGATCCTCGTCGCGGGGCTGTTCAGCGAACTCCTCCAGGTCGAAGCCGTCGGTGTCGACCAGGAGTTCTTCTCCCTCGGGGGCAACTCCCTGCTCGCCAGCCGGCTGATCAACGAGCTCCACCGGCAGAGCGGCGTCCGGGTGCGCATGAAGGACGTCTTCGAAGACTCGAGCGTGCGGGCGATCGCCGGGCTGATCACCGGCTAGGTCCTGCTCGAACCCTCCGGACGGGTGCGGGGCGCGACCCGCCCCCGCCCGTCCGGAACCCCTCGGAACACGCACACACATGGCCATGGGAACGGAGAGTCGGACAATGCGGACACTGAAGGTAGCGCTGCTGGGGTGCGGAGTGGTGGGCAGCGACGTCGCCCGGTACATGGCGACCCACGCGGCCGACCTCGAGGCACGCATCGGCGCCCCGGTCGAACTCGCCGGGATCGCCGTGCGCCGGGCCGATCTGCCCCGCCCCGGCATCCCCGAGCACCTGCTCACCACCGACGCGGACGCCCTGGTCACGCGGCCGGACGTCGACGTGGTCGTCGAGGTCATCGGCGGCACCGACCGCGCCCGCGACCTGATCACCACCGCCTTCGGGCACGGGGCCTCCGTGGTCAGCGCCAACAAGGCGCTGATCGCCGCCGAGGGCGAGCACCTGCACGCCGCCGCTGCCTCGCACGGCGTCGACCTGTACTACGAGGCCGCCGTCGCGGGCGCCATCCCGCTGCTGCGGCCGCTGCGCGAGTCCCTGGCCGGGGACCGCGTCAACCGGGTCCTCGGCATCGTCAACGGCACCACCAACTTCGTCCTCGACAAGATGGACTCCGCCGGAGCCGACTACCCCCAGGCGCTCAAGGAGGCGACCGCCCTCGGCTACGCGGAGGCCGATCCCACCGCCGACGTCGAGGGCCACGACGCCGCGGCCAAGGCCGCGATCCTCGCCGGGATCGCCTTCAACACCCGCGTGTGCCTGGACGACGTGCACCGCGAGGGCATCACCGCCGTCACCGCGGCCGACATCGCCGCCGCCAAAGCCATGGGCTGCGTGGTCAAACTCCTC
This sequence comes from Streptomyces xanthophaeus, assembly GCF_000725805.1. Lineage (GTDB taxonomy): Bacteria > Actinomycetota > Actinomycetes > Streptomycetales > Streptomycetaceae > Streptomyces > Streptomyces xanthophaeus. The sequence continues at coordinate 37,897 of NZ_JOFT01000010.1, forward strand.
GCCATCTGCGACCGCGGCGCCGACGGCGCCTCCGTCTCCGTCCGCGTCCACCCGGCGATGATCCCGCTCGACCACCCGCTGGCCGCCGTGCGCGGCGCGTACAACGCCGTCTTCGTCGAGGCCGACGCCGCGGGCCGGCTGATGTTCTACGGCGCCGGCGCGGGCGGTGCGCCCACCGCCAGTTCGGTCCTCGGCGACCTCGTCGCGGTCTGCCGCAACAAGCTGGCGGGCGTCACCGGGCCCGGGGCCGCCGCGTACGCCCGGCTGGCCGTGAGCCCCATGGCGGACGTCGTCACCCGCTATCACCTCGCCGTCGACGTGGAGGACGGCCCGGGAGTCCTCGCCGAGGTGGCCGGAGTCCTCGGCGAACACGGCGTGTCCGTCGAGCACTTCCACCAGGAACGCCGCGACGGCGGCTGCCGGCTGGCCATGTCCACGCACCCGTCCACGGACGCCGCCCTGTCCGCGGCGGTGGCCGCCCTGCGCGCATCGGCCCGGGTCCACGGCGTGACCGGCATCATCCGCATCGAAGGACGCTGAGCCTCCCCGAGGGGAAGCGGAAGGGAGTCCAGCGTGACCAGCAAGCCCCCCGTGCCCGTGCCCCTTCCGCTGCGGCGGGTGTGGGCCGCCTCGGGCGTGTCGTCCTTCGGTGACGGCCTCTGCCTGAGCGCCCTGCCGCTGCTGGCCGTCGGGCTGACCCGCGACCCGTTCCTGCTCTCCCTCGTCACGGCCGCCGCCTTCCTGCCCTGGCTGCTGTTCGGCCTCTTCGGCGACGCCCTCGTCGGCCGCCGGGACCACCGCCGCACCCTGTGGGTGACGGACGCGGCGCGCGCCGCCCTGTTGCTCGCGGCGGCCGGCTGCGCCGCGACGGGGCGGATCGGCATCCCGCTCCTGGCCGGGCTGGCGTTCCTGCTCGGCGCCGGGCAGATCCTGTCCCGCACCACGCTCTCGGCCTGGCTGCCCGAGCTCCTCGGCGGGGACGCGCAGCTGACGCGGCGGGCCGAGATGCGGCTGCGCGGGGCCGGCGACGTCACCCACGGCCTCGCCGGACTCCCGGCCGGTGCGGCCCTGTTCACCCTGGGGCGGGCGCTGCCGCTGGTCGCCGACGCCCTGGCGCTGCTGTGCGGCGCGCTGCTGGTCCGCTCGCTGCCGCCGGGTCCGCCCCGGGCCCGCACGCCCAGGGGGCCGGGGCTGCGGGAGGCCCGGGAGGGCGCCGCGTACCTCGTGCGCGATCCGCTGCTGCTGGGCCTGGCGCTGCGGCCCGCGCTCGGCAACCTCGCCCTCGCCGCCGGTACGGCGGTCCTCGTGCTCTTCGCCCAGGAGGAACTCGGCCTGGGGCCGGTGGGGTTCGGCGTCCTGCTCGCGGTCGAGGCGGCCGGCGGCCTCCTCGGCGGCGTGCTGTCGGCCTGGATCACCGAGCGGATCGGCCCCGGCGGCGCACTGGCCCTGACGGCGGCCCTGCTCACCCTGGCCCAGGTGGGCCTCGGCCTCTCCGCGCACCCGGCGGCGGCGGGCGCCGCCCTGGCGCTGCGCGCGGCCGCGATCGGTGCGGCGATGGTGCCGGCCGCCGCGGTGCGCGAGTGCGCCGTGCCGGCCGCGCTGGCGGACCGGGTCACGGCGGCGAGCCGCCTGCTGGCCGTGGCCGCCGCGCCGCTGGGGGCGCTCCTCGGCGGCTGGCTGGCCGTCACGGCCGGGCTGCGGGCCCCGTACCTGATCGGCGCGGTGTTCCTGGCGGCCGCTACGGTCATCAGCCTGACGACGACCACCAACGGGAAGGTCGGCGCGGCCCGGGCCAGGGCCCGCGGTGCCCGCGGCCCGTCCCCGGAGCCGGTCCCGGCCTACTGAGCCGGGGCGAGGGCGCGCACGAGGGCACGGACCAGGACGCGCACGAGGGCACGGCCACGGGCGCGGGCACGGGCGGCGAGGGCGCGGGCGCCGCGTACGTGCCGGGTCACAGGAGCAGGTCGCGCTGCGCGGCGAGGTAGCCGGCCTGGAAGCGGCTGCGCGCGTCGAGGGAGTCCATCAGCCGGGACACCACCCGCCGGTAGGTGCGCAGGGCCATGCCGATCTGGCGGGCGGCCGTCTCGTCGGTGGTGCCGAGTGCCAGTTGGCGCAGCACCTCGCGGGAGAGCGGGTGGAAGTCCGCGTCGGGCGCCGGTGCGGGGTCCTGTGCGGCCGGTGCGGGCGCCGTCAGGGAACGGACCAGCATCTGGGTGACGATCAGTTCGCGGCCGATGAGGGCCCCGTGGCTGTAGTCCTCCTGGTTGCGGGCGAGGACGACGACGGAGCGGTCGACGATGGCCATGCGCGGGGTGGTGTCCGGCGTCGAGTGGATCTGCATGCCCTCCTTGGCGAGGGCGGCGAGCCGGTGCTCCGGCAGTGCGCTCGTACCGCGGGCCGTCGAGGGGACGTACACCCGCACGCTCACCCCGGAGCCGGCGGTCAGCCGCTGTGCCGCCGCGACGTCGACCTGGCCGTCGAAGGAACAGTTGGCCGGAAGGGCGAGGAGCACCTCGGAGCGTGCGCTCTGGATCGCGTGGCGGATCTGCGGCGCACCGGCGATGTTGATCTGCATGTCCCGCTCCTCCGGTCCTCCGGTTGGTTGCGCTCCAGACCCTAGAGAGACTTGCCGAAGCTTGTCAATTACTTGCCAAGACCTTGTCAATCGAAGTGCCTGCGTGGTTGAGTGTCGACATGCCACGGGGCGGGAAGCGGCCGAGATCACGGCGGTGGCGCGAGAAGATCCAAGGGGAGAGAACTGTGAAGCTGTTCGTCAAATTCGTACCTGTTCTGGTGGGAATGTTCCTGGCCGTCGCCCTCGGGACGGGTGCCGACTGGGCCCCGTCCATCAGTGGGGACAAGGGCTCCGTTTCCGTCGTGGCGGGCACCCTGAACGAGATCGGCTGGCCCTGATTCCCCCGGACCGGGCCTGATGGGGCACTTGGTCTGGACAAGGCAAATGCAATGTATGGCAAGTTTTAACGTCGAATTGACAAGTCTGTCGAATGAAGGGCAGCCTGGTACGTATGCCAGGTCGTGTGCGTCGCATCCCGGAACAGCCGATGTTCGGTCGTCGGCTGCGTGAACTGAGGGTCGCCCGAGGTCTGTCGCAGGCCGAGCTCGTGGGCACCGACATCTCGGCCGCCTACCTCTCCAGGCTGGAATCGGGGGCCCGCCCCCCGACGGAACGGGTGCTGTCCCTGCTGTGCGACCGGCTCGGGGTCTCCCCGTCGGAGTTCCTCGCCCCCGTCAGCAGCCCGCTGGCCCAGGCGCTCGCCACCGTCGCCACCGTCGGTGACTCACCGCAGACGGCCGTGATCCTGGAGGACGCCCTGCGGCGTGACAGCGAGGGCGACGTCGTCCTGCGCTGGCAGGTGCTGTGGCTGCTCGCCCGCTGCTACCAGGTGCAAGGGCGCGCGGACGACGAGCTGCGGGCGCTGCGCGACCTCGTCGCGCTCAGCGACGAGATCGACCTGCCCGACATCCAGGCGCGCTCGCAGGTACGGCTCGCCCGCAAGCTGCGCGGCTCCGGCGAACTGGCCGACGCCCGCGTCGCCGCGGGCCGCGGCCTCGAACTGGCGACGGAGTACAAACTGTCGTTCCGTGACGTCGTCGAGGCGACGCTCACCCTCATCTCGATCGATGCGGAAACGGGTCAGCTGGCCGACGCGCGCAGGCGCGCCGACCAGCTGACCCGTTCCCTCTCCGAGGGCGCCGAAGGCCCCCTCGCCGACATGATCTCCACGCGCCTCCAGGTGGAGGTGCTGTGGACCGCCGCCGGTGTGGCCGTGCGCCAGGGCGACCGCGCGGGCACCGCGGAACTGCTCCAGCAGGCGCTGCGGAGCATGCCCAGCAACGAGGACCCGGTGCTGTGGATGCGGCTGAGGCTCGCCGCCGCGTCGATGTACCTGCAGATGGACCCGCGGGACACCGCCGGGGCCCGGCGGTGCCTGGACGAGGCCGCCTCGGCCGCGACGCTGGTCGGGATGCCCCTGCACCAGCTGGAGGTCCTGCTCCTGCAGTGCCAGCTCGCCTTCCACGAAGGCCGTTTCGACGACGCCCGGGCCCTCAGCGACCGCCTCGGGGAGCGGCCCGAGGGCATGGGCAGGCGCGACCAGGTCGCGCTGGAGATCCTGCGCAACCAGATGGCCATCGTCGCCGGGGACCGGGCCGCGGCGCAGGGCGCCATGGAACGCATCGCCAAGGAGGCGCGCGAGTCCGGGAACGTCGAGGTCGCCGCCGAGGCGTGGCGCGCCCTCGCCGAGTCCCTGGCCGTGGCGAACGGCGTCACCCGCGGCTGACCTCCGGGCGGGCGGGGTACGGGCCCGCGCCCGGCCCCGGCCCGCGCCCGGGCCCGCAGCCGTCAGGGGCGGATGATCCGGACCTGGAAGCTGCCGTTGCGCAGCTCGCCCACCACCGAGACGCTGATGCCCGCCTTCTCGTCGGTGAAGGTCTCGCCCGGCCGGAACGGCGCGTCCGAGAGCTCCGCGTGGACATTGGGCCGCCGGGTGCAGCCGCCGCTCCCGTCCGCACTGTCCGACACGGTCACCGGACCCTGCCCGGTGTCCACGTCGGAGTCCACCTTGTAGATGAGGACGCCGGGCTTGCAGACGGACTCGTCGTTCCCGGCCTGGGTGCGCACCTCCACCGCGTAGCCGGCGCTCTCCGACAGCGGTACGAAGGCCAGCTTCGTGCCGCCGCCCACCGCCAGCGGTGACAGGACGTGGTCGCTGGTGCCCGACTTCGCCGCGCAGCTGATCTGCGTACTGTCCAGCCAGCCCAGCTTCCACTTGTGCCAGCCCAGCAGGTCGTTGTTGGCACCCCAGTCCTCGCTCATGATGTCCCAGTGCCCGACGGTGCCCCCGCCGTCGGAGGTGTACAGGTCAGGCAGGCCGAAGACGTGCCCGTTCTCGTGGGGGAGCACCCGGTAGCCGGTCTGCCGGTAGGTGCCCGACCCGTCGTCCTGGCGGCTGTAGACGAAGGACGTGTTGGCGAGGGGGACCCCGTCGGCGACGGGTGCCTCGCTGTTGCCCGAGAAGGTCACCGACAGGACGGTGTCCAGGGCGGACGGTCCGGCGTTCGGCGTGACCAGGATGTTGATCAGGTCGTACCGGCTGAAGTCCACCTCGGGATCGGCGGCCTTCGCGATGTGCTCGACGAGCTGCCGGTAGCCGGGCTCGTACGGGGACCCGCGCTCGATGCCGTACGCCGCGAAGGGCATGGGCATCCGCAGCCAGGTCTTTATCGGCGCCTCGGGGCGGTAGCTGAGCCGGCCGTAGGAGCTGGTCCGGAACCAGTCGGAGGTCTGGGGGAAGAACTCCGCCATCCGGTCCAGGGCCGTGCCCTCGCCCTTGGCGTCGGGGAAGTCGATCATCAGGTTCAGTGCCCGGACCTCGCCGGTCGAACGGGAGTACCCGGGCGGGGTCGGCAGTCCCTCGGACATCTGCACGCCCATCGTGCCGGCGATCCGGCAGGGCGCGAGGGCCGATTCGACGGTCGTGGCCACGGGCCCGGCCGCCGAGTTGCCACGGCTCGCTATCCCCGTGCTCGCGGTCGCCGTGACGCCGAGGGCCAGCGCGGTGATGCCGATGTACGCGCTGGTGCGGCGGGACTTGCGTATCCGGTGGCGGGTCTGCGGCATGGAGATTCGCCCTCGAGTCCGCGGCAGCCGGCCGGGCCCGGTCTGCGCTCTGTCCGCCCACCCTCCGACGGCGGCGGCGCGCCCGCGCGTCGGGAGAGGCCAAACGATGACCGGCGCCCGCCGCCCTTGTGGCCCAGCTCACACGGAGGAGTGAAATAACCGGGGAGCCGATCCCCGTTTGTACGTGAGTCCCGCGAAGTGGGGACCGGTTCCCCGTTTGAGCGGGCCCGTACGGATCACCAGGGAGGCCCGGGAATGAAGAGCTCGACCAGCACCGCCGCGGCGGCCCCGGCGCATCCCGTGGACCTGGGACCGGACCGCGTGCCGCGCCCGCGGGCGGACGCCGTCCGCAACCGCGAGCGCATCCTGGTGGCGGCCCGGGACGTCTTCGTCGAGTTCGGCCCCGGCGCCCCCTTCGACGAGGTCGCCCGCCGGGCCGGAATCGGCAACGCGACCCTCTACCGGCACTTCCCCGACCGCACCGCCCTCGTCCATCACGTGGTGCTCTTCGTCATGGGCCGGGTCACGGCCACGGCCGAGGCGGCTCTCGCCGAGGAGCCCGACGCCTTCGCCGCGCTGTGCCGCTTCACGCACACCGCGGCGGACGAGCGCATCGGTGCCCTGTGCCCGATGCTCGGCGACGGCTTCGACCGCGACCACCCCGAACTCGCCGAGGCGCAGCGCTCCTTGGGAGCGGTCATCGAGTCCGTGGTGGCGACCGGGCAGGAAGCGGGAGTGATCCGCCCGGACATCGGCGCCGGTGACCTGTTGCTCGCGCTGTCCCAGCTCAGCCGGCCCCTCCCGGGCACCGCGTGCCCCGATGCCGACCGCTTCGTCCACCGCCATCTCCAGCTGTTCCTGGACGGATTGCGGGCCCCGGCCCGTTCCGTGCTGCCCGGTTCGGCCGCCACCCTCGACGGGCTGAGGTGCAGAACCACGTGACCCGGCCAGGCGACTTACGCATCTTTTCCCGGTTCTTCAGTCATTCCGCACAGTGAAGTGGGTACCCCCATGTCCAAAACAGCCGCGACACCCTTGTCGGCTGCCGATCCCAGCCGCTGGAAGGCGCTCGTCTTCATAGCCCTGGCGCAGCTGATGGTCGTCCTCGACGCCACCATCGTGAACATCGCCCTCCCCTCCGCCCAGACCGATCTGGGCATCTCGGACGGCAACCGCCAGTGGGTCATCACCGCGTACGCGCTGGCCTTCGGCGGACTGCTCCTCTTCGGCGGCCGCATCGCCGACAAGTGGGGCCGCAAGAACGCCTTCGTCGTCGGACTCATCGGCTTCGCCCTGGCCTCCGCGCTCGGCGGCGCCGCGAGCGGCGAGGCCATGATGCTGGGCGCCCGCGCCCTCCAGGGTGCATTCGGCGCCCTGCTCGCACCGGCGGCCCTGTCGCTGCTCGCGGTCATGTTCACCGACGCCAAGGAGCGCGCCAAGGCGTTCGGCATCTACGGCGCGATCGCCGGCGGCGGCGGCGCCGTCGGCCTGATCCTCGGCGGCTTCCTGACCGAGTACCTCAACTGGCGCTGGACCTTCTTCGTCAACATCCCGTTCGCGATCGTCGCGGCCGTGGGTGCCTGGCTGGTCATCCGCGAGCCCTCGGGCGCCCGCAACCGCGCACCGCTCGACATCCCCGGCGTGATCCTGTCCACGCTCGGTCTCGTCGCCCTGGTCTACGGGTTCACCCGCGCCGAGTCGGCGGGCTGGCTGGACTCCGTGACCGTGGCCATGTTCGTCGCCTCGGCGGCGCTGCTGGCGGCCTTCGTCTTCGTCGAGTCCAAGGTGAAGTCCCCGCTGCTGCCCCTGCGCGTCCTGCTGGAGCGCAACCGCGGCGGTGTCTACCTCTCGCTCGGCCTGGCCGTCATCTCGATGTTCGGCCTGTTCCTCTTCCTCACCTACTACCTCCAGGTCGTGAAGGGCTTCTCGCCCGTCAAGACCGGCTTCGCCTTCCTCCCGATGATCGTGGGCATGATCACCGGCTCCACCCAGATCGGCGCCCGGCTGATGACCCGGGTCCCGCCGCGCCTGCTGATGGGCCCGGGCTTCCTGCTCGCCGCCACCGGCATGCTGCTGCTGACCCAGCTCGAGGTCGGGTCCTCGTACCCGGCGCTGATCCTGCCCGCGCAGCTGCTGCTCGGCCTCGGCATGGGCACGGCGTTCATGCCGGCCATGTCCCTGGCCACGCACGGGGTGGAACCGGCCGACGCCGGAGTCGCCTCCGCCATGGTCAACACCTCCCAGCAGGTCGGCGGCGCCATCGGCACCGCGCTGCTGAACACCATCGCCGCCTCGGCGACCACCGCGTACCTCGCCGACCACGCGGCCGAGGCCGCCGCGGGCGGCGCTGCCGCGCAGCTCGTCCAGGCCCAGGCCATGGTCGAGGGCTACGCCTCCGCGATCTGGTGGGCGGTCGGCATCCTGGTCGCCAGCTCGGTCATCGCCCTGACCCTGATCACCACGGGCAAGCCGGGTGCGGGCAGCCCGCTCGCCGAGGGCTCCGAGGAGGAGGCCGAATTCAAGGTTCCGGTGATCGCCCACTGACGGGCCGCCCCGGTACCCGGGAATGACTGACGGCCCCGCCTCGTTCAAATTTGAACGAGGCGGGGCCGGTCCGTGTCAGGGCCGCTCCGCACCCACGACCGAGGAGCGCCCCATGACCGCCGTCCCCGACCGCATGCCGGCGCTCTACCTCAGCCACGGCGCGCCCCCGCTCGCCGACGACCCGCTGTGGCCGGCCGAACTGGCCGCCTGGTCGGCTTCCCTGCCCCGTCCCACCGCGATCCTGATGGTCTCCGCCCACTGGGAGGAGGCCCCGCTCGCCCTGGGCGCCACCGAGACGGTCCCGCTCGTCCACGACTTCTGGGGATTCCCCGAGCACTACTACCGGGTGCGCTACGGGGCGCCCGGCGCCCCGCGGCTCGCCGCCTCGGTACGGTCGCTGCTGAAGGCCCCCGGCACCCCGGTCCAGGACGTCCCCGACCGGGGCCTGGACCACGGCGCGTACGTCCCGCTGGTCGAGATGTACCCCGGGGCCGACGTGCCGGTCCTCCAGATATCCCTGCCGACCCTGGACCCGCGCCGCCTGATGGACGTCGGCCGCAAGCTGGCGCCCCTGCGCGACGAGGGGGTCCTGATCGTCGGCAGCGGCTTCTTCACCCACAACCTGGCCGCGCTGCGGCACGCGGGCGTGCCCGCCTGGTCGGCGGAGTTCGACGCCTGGGGTCACGAGGCACTGGCGGCCGGGGACCTGGACTCCCTGCTCGACTTCGAGACGAAGTCCCCCTCGGGGCGTCTGGCCCACCCGCGCACGGAGCACTTCGCCCCGCTCTTCGTCACCCTCGGCGCGGCCGAGGCGTGCGGGGACCTCGGGGACCGGCGCGACGCGGTGGACGGCTTCTGGATGGGCCTGTCGAAGCGCTCCGTGCAGTTCGGCTGATTCCGGCGGGCGGGCGGAGCGGGATTTCGGATTCAATGGCCGGTTTGTCGGGTATCCGGTCATTCGATCGCCAGTCCAGGCAACCAGAAGCCGGCGGGGGCCGTCTTCAGGGTGGGAGTGCAGCCGAGGGCGGGCGTCGCACCAGGTGAAGATCGCGATGTCACATGTGACGGCGGTCTCACCGAGGGGAGTGGCCCGGCGTCCGGGCTGAGCGGCCGGACGGCGTCCGGTCCCAGCCCTGACCTGCACCTCTTCGGGTTCCTGCGGCATCCTGACCCGGCTCGCGGTGGGGCAGGATACTGCAAGATCTCGGAAAAGAGGGGCCAACGTGGGAATTCTGTCCCGATTCCAGTCGTTGTTTCCTTCGGAAGCGGGCACTCGGGAGAGTGTCCGAGGACGCACCACCCGCCACGGTGGCCGTCCCGCAGCCGCACCGCGACCGAACTCATCGCAAGGGAGCACGCATGGCAACCCGCGCCGTCGCCCGTCGTCAGTCCACGAGCAGCGCCCGCGCTGTGGGCGGGGAGATCGCAGACCGCGACCTGGTCGGCATGTACCTGGACGAGATCGCGCGCACCCCGCTGCTCGACGCCGCCAAGGAAGTGGAGCTCTCCCAGATCATCGAGGCGGGCGTCTACGCCCAGCAGATCCTCGACGGCGTCATAGCGCGCGATGGCGAGACGCCGGCTCCCGCGCGCGAGGAGCTGGAGGCCCTGGCCGCCGAAGGCGAGCGGGCCAAGGAAGTCTTCATCCGCTCCAACCTCCGCCTCGTCGTGGCCGTCGCCCGCCGCTACCCGCGCAGCGGCCTGCCGCTCCTCGACCTGATCCAGGAGGGCAATGCCGGCCTGGTCCGCGCCGTCGAGAAGTTCGACTACGCGAAGGGCTTCAAGTTCTCCACGTACGCCACGTGGTGGATCCGCCAGGCCATCACCCGTTCCATCGCCGACCAGTCCCGCACCATCCGCCTCCCCGTCCACCTGGTGGAGGAGCTCGGCCGGATCCGCCGCGTCCAGCGCGAGTTCAACCGCATGAACGGCCGGGACCCGGAGCACGCGGAGATCGCCGCCGAGCTGGATTCGACCGAGAAGCGCGTGGGTGACGTCCTGGACTGGGCGCGCGACCCGGTCAGCCTCAACATGTCGGTGGACGACGACGGCGACACGCAGTTCGGTGACCTCCTGGAGGACACCTCCGCGATCTCCCCCGAGCAGTCCGTCCTGTCGCTGCTGCGCAGCGAGGAGCTGGAGGACCTGCTGGGCAAGCTCGACCAGCGCACGGCGTCGATCATCAAGATGCGCTACGGCATCGACGACGGCCGCGAGCGGACCCTCACGGAGGTCGGCAAGCAGCACGGCCTGACCCGCGAGCGGATCCGCCAGATCGAGAAGCACGCCCTGCTGGAGCTCAAGCGCATGGCCCGCGACACGGGCTTCGACGCGGTGGCCTGACCGGCCCCGCCCCTGTACGAGCCCCGGTGCCTATCCCCCCCAGGCGCCGGGGCTCCCCCGTGTCACGGGGTGCCCGGCGCCGCCGAGAGCCGGGCGCCGAGGGCGGCCGCCGCCTGCGACAGGGCCTCGGGGGAGTGGACGGTGAAGGCGGGCCCGGTCAGGGCCAGCCGGACCGCCAGCCACTGCGGCGGCTCCCCGCTCTCGAACCGGACCCGGACCCCGCCCCCGGCCTCCGTCAGCTCGTGGCCCTCCTCCCGCAGCCACTGCGGCAGTTCCGCCGCCCCCGCCGCGAAGGTGACGTCCACCGGGTAGGTGTCGCCGCCCCGCAGTCCCTTGCGGACGAAGGCCTGCGCATCCATCGGCAGCGGCCGCGGGGCGAACCGGGCACCCGTGGCGAAGGGCTCGCTCACCCGGTCCACCCGGAAGGTGCGCCAGTCCTCCCGCTCCAGGTCGTAGGCCATCAGGTACCACCGGCTCCCCGTGCTGACCAGCCGGTACGGTTCCACCAGCCGCTTCGTGCCGGCCCCGTCCCGCGCCCGGTAGGCGAACCGCAGCCGCTCCGGCCCCGCCACCGCCGCGGCCATCGTCGTCAGCGTCCGCGGATCCACGCTCGCCCCGTCCCCTCGGCTCAGCGCCACCGTGGCCGACTGGAGCGCGCTCACCCGGCGTCGCAGCCGCGCGGGCAGCACTTGCTCCAGCTTCGCCAGTGCCCGCACGGAAGCCTCCTCGACCCCCTCGATCGCATGCCCGGCACCGGCCCGCAGGCCCACGGCGATCGCCACCGCCTCCTCGTCGTCGAGCAGCAGCGGCGGCATCGCGGCCCCCGCCACCAGCCGGTACCCGCCCTCCGCGCCCAGCGTCGCCTCCACCGGGTACCCGTACTCCCGGAGCCGGTCGATGTCGCGCCGGATGGTGCGGGCGCTGACCCCCAGCCGTCCCGCCAGCTCGCTCCCCGGCCATTCGCGGGGCGTCTGGAGGAGCGACAGCAGGGAGAGGAGCCGTGCCGGGGTGTCGGTCATGAGTTCAAGGTTGCCAGCGAAATAGGACACGGACCGACCTAGATGACGTCTAGGTTTCTCTCCATGAGCACCGAGACGTCCAAGACATCGCCCGAAAGAGAGAACGGGCCCGTACGAGAAGAGCGGAACGCCCCACTCGACGACGTAACGAGCAGCAGCTCGACCGCCGACCGCCGCCGCTGGCTGGCGCTCGCCATCGTGATGACCGCGGCCTTCATGGACCTGGTCGACGTCACGATCGTCAACATAGCGATACCCAGCATGCGCGAGAACCTCGGCGCATCGACGAGCGCGATCCAGTGGATCACCGCCGGCTACGCCCTCGCGTTCGCCGCCGGTCTGATCACCGGCGGCCGTCTCGGTGACATCTACGGCCGCAAGCGCCTCTTCCTGGTCGGCATCGCCGGATTCACCGCGGCCTCCCTGCTCTGCGGCATCGCCGCCAACCCGGGCATGCTCGTCGCCGCCCGCCTCCTCCAGGGCGCCATGGCGGCCATGATGGTCCCGCAGGTGCTGGCGATCATCCACGTGACCTTCCCGCCGCACGAGCGCGGCAAGGTGTTCGGCATGTTCGGCGCGATCGTGGGCCTCGGTGCGGTCTCCGGCCCGATGCTCGGCGCCCTGCTCACCGAGTGGAACCTCTTCGGCCTGGAATGGCGCCCGATCTTCCTGATCAACCTGCCGGTCGGCATCGCGGGCGTGATCCTGGGCCGCAAGTTCATCACCGAGTCCAAGGCCCCGCAGGCCCTGCGCCTGGACCTGGTCGGCGTCGTCCTCGCCACCCTCGCCCTGGTCATGCTGATCTTCCCGCTCACCCAGGGCCGCGAGAACGACTGGCCGCTGTGGGGCTTCCTGTGCATGGGCGCGGCGCCGTTCGTCTTCGCCGCCTTCATCGTGTACGAGAAGTACAAGATCAAGAAGGACGGCTCCCCGCTCGTGGAGCTCTCCCTCTTCAAGGTCAAGAGCTTCGCGGGCGGCATCGCCGTCCAGCTGACCTTCGGCATCGCGACCGGCATCTTCTTCCTGGTCTGGACGCTGTACATGCAGATGGGCCTCGGCTGGAGCCCCCTGCGCGCGGGCACCACCGGCATCCCGTTCTCCATCGCCGTCTCGGCCGCCGCGGGCATCTCGGTCCAGAAGCTCGTCCCGCGCTTCGGCCGCAAGGTGCTCCAGGCGGGCGCCCTGACCATGGCCGCCGGTCTGCTCATCTACATCTGGGAGTCGCAGCACTACGGCATGGGGATCGCCTCCTGGCAGATGGCCCTCCCCCTGGTGGTCATGGGGATCGGCATGGGCCTGATCGTGGCCCCGCTCACCGACACCGTGCTCTCCGAGGTGCCGCGCGAGCACGCCGGCTCCGCCTCCGGCCTGATCAACACCACCGGCCAGATGGGCAACGCCCTGGGTCTCGGCCTCACCTCCGTGGTCTTCTTCGGGCTGATCGAGAACGACATGGACTTCGGGGCGCCCTATGTAGAGGCCTTCCGCGGCGCGCTGTGGTGGTGCGTGGCCGTACTCGTCGTGATCTTCGCGGTGATGTTCATGCTGCCGCGCCGCCAGATCCCCGCCGAGCAGCGGGAAGGCGGCACGGAGGCCCCCGGCCTCGCCCCCGAGAAGGTCCCGGCCGGCTAGCTCCGGATCGTCACCTCTTCACGGGCATGTCCGCTTTTGTTGGCGGACATGCCCGTTTGTTTTGTTTTAGGATGGAAGCGGCGTACCGTAGGGAACAACCCACAGATTCGGGCATCCCGATCCCCTGACCGAGTGAGCGGACCTGACCCCATGTACGCACCGGAGCGCCAGCAGGAGATCCTGCGCCTGGCCCGCGAGGCGGGCCGGGTCGATGTGCTCTCCCTCGCCGGCCGCTTCCAGGTCACGGCCGAGACCGTGCGCCGCGACCTCACCGCGCTCGACCGGGCCGGGCTGGTCCGCCGGGTGCACGGCGGGGCCATACCGGCCGGCCGTCTGGACTTCGAGCCCGACCTCACCGAGCGCGAGGCCACCGCCGCCGACGAGAAGGGCCGCATCGCGGCCGCCGCCCTGGCCGAACTCCCCGACGGCGGCAGCGTCGTCCTCGACGCGGGCAGCACCGTGGCCCGCCTCGCGGCGGCGATCCCCCTCGACACCGCCCTCACCGTGGTCACCCACGCGCTGCCCGTCGCCGCCCGGCTGGCCGGCCACACCGGCATCGACCTCCACCTGGTCGGCGGCCGCGTCCGCCACCGCACCCGCGCCGCCGTCGACGCCTGGGCCCTGCGGGCCTACGCCGAGATCCGCGCCGACGTCCTCTTCCTCGCGACGAACGGCTTCGCCGCCGGGCGCGGCCTGACCACCCCCGACCTCGCGGAAGCGGCCGTCAAACGGGCCGCGATCGCAGCGGCCCGCCGGGTCGTCCTGCTCGCCGACTCCGCGAAGGACGGACAGGAACACTTCGCCTGCTTCGCCTCCTTCACGGAGGTCGACCTGCTCATCACCGACACGGGGCTCGCCCCCGCTCACAAGGCGGCGATCGAGGCCGCCGGTACGGAAGTCGTGCTCGTATGATCCTCACCGTCACCCCCAACCCCTCCCTCGACCGGACCTACGAGGTCCCCTCGCTGGACCGCGGCCAGGTCGTGCGCGCAGGGGCCGACCGGCTCGACCCCGGGGGCAAGGGCGTCAACGTCTCCCGCGCGGTGGCCGCCGCGGGCGTCCGTACGACGGCGCTCCTGCCGCTGGGCGGCGCGGCGGGCACCCTGCTCGCCGAACTCCTCGGCGCCCAGGGCGTGGACGTCACGGCGGTCTCGATCTCCGGCCGGACCCGCTCGAACGTCGCGCTCGTGGAACCGGACGGCACCCTCACCAAGATCAACGCACCCGGCCCCGAGATCTCGCCGCAGGAGTCGGCCCTCCTGCTCGACACGGTCCGCACCTGCGCCGGCCACCCCGACTGGATCGCCTGCTGCGGCAGCCTGCCCCCCGGCCTCGACCCGCGCTGGTACGCCGACCTGGTCGCCCGCGCCCACGAAGCCGGAGCCCGCGTGGCCCTGGACACCTCCGGCCCCGCACTGCTGGCCGCGCTGACCGAGGGGCCGGAGGTGGTCAAGCCCAACGCGACGGAGCTCGCCGAAGCCGTGGGCCGCCCCCTGGACACCCTGGCCGACGCGGTGAAGGCCGCGGAAGAACTCTGCTCGCTGGGCGCGGGCGCCGTACTGGCCTCCCTCGGCGCGGACGGCCAGCTGCTGGTCTGCGCCGAGGGCACCTTCTACGGCACCGCGCCCGCGCGAGCGGTCCGCAGCGACGTCGGCGCGGGCGACGCGGCCCTGGCCGGCTTCCTGATCGCGGGAGGCTCCGGCCCCCAGGCCCTCGCCTCGGCCCTGGCCCACGGAGCCGCCGCGGTCCAGCTCCCCGGCAGCTCCATGCCGACCCCCGCCCAACTGCGCCCCGACGAGGTCCGCGTCACCGAAGACCTACCCCTGGACCTCGTGCTCCGTCCCTCAGGCGGCGCCGCAACGACTGCCAGGTCGTCGGCGAGCAATCGATAACGCCCCCGCCCATATCTCCTACGAGGGCGCACCGTTGGACCGTTCGTGAGCCCGGGGGATCAGCGCACCCGCGCGCGCAGTTCCATGGCCTCCCGTGCGGCGGCCTCGCTCTCGTAGACCTCGCACATGTGCCGCCCGTCCGGCGTGGCCGTGTGCTCGACCTCCCACAGGCTGACCTCCGCCCCGTCCAGCAGGACGAAGGCGTGCTCGTACAGGCTGAAGCCCGCGTTGCGCCCGTCCGTCAGGGACTGCCGCCCGCCGAAGGCCTGGGTGATCTGGTGCGCGTACGCCGACCGGAGCAGCTCCGCGGTCCGCTCGCCCGGCCGGTCCTCGTTCTCCGCGCGGCGCAGCACCCGGCGGGCGTGATCGGCGGACTGCTCCACCGCGTACTCCCGGCGCCGCTGCGCCGGGGCCGGGGGCATGAACAGCGCGCTGAGCGCCGCCGCGTCGTCGTCGAGCTCCTCGTCGCCGGGGAGCGGCGCCGGGTCCAGGACGGATTCGGCCGGGACCTCGCCGAACAGCCGGGCCACGGCCAGGCAGGTCTCGGCCTTGCTCACGAAGACCTCGTGCCGCACGGTCCGGTCCCCCTCCTGGCGGTAGGACAGCTCCCACAGCGACACCGAACCGCCGTCGGACAGCAGGTAGGTGTGCTGGTGGGTCTCGCGCCACAGTCCCGTCGCCGGGCTGTGGTGGGTGGTGTGGAGCGAAGAGCTGTGGGCGAGCGCCGTGGCGAGGCGCTCGACCAACCGGTCCGGCAGGTCGAAGGAGTTGAGGGCGCGGCCCAGGAGTCGATCGAGGTGGGCCTCGGTTGTCTCGTACGGATCGCTCAAGGTGGGTCTCCAGGCCGTCGCAGCTTGTTACTTCGCGGGAGCACAACGTAGCCCCTGGTTCTGACATCACGTCCGGGGTTCGGTAAAACGTCCGGGAAGCAACGGGGGTTCCCGCCACCCCTTCAGGTCAACTTGGGCAGGGATGCGCACGGTTCGGCCCCCTCTGTGGGGGAGCGCGGGAGTATGGGCGGCATGGCAACGAATACAGTGGGCGTCCCCCGCCAACAGGGGCGGCCCGGCAGCAGACATGAGGGCGAACAGCGCCCCGCTTCACGGGGGTTGGCCTGGCTGCTGGTCCTCACCGGGGCCGCCGGGCTGCTGGCCTCCTGGGTGATCACCCTCGACAAGTTCCTCCTGCTGGAGGACCCGGACTTCAAGCCCGCCTGCAGTCTGAACCCCGTCGTCTCCTGCGGCAGCGTGATGCAGAGCGAGCAGGCGGCGGCCTTCGGCTTCCCCAACCCCATGCTGGGTCTGGCCGCGTACGCCGTCGTGGTGTGCGTCGGCGCGGGCGTGCTGGCGGGCGCGCGCTACCGTGGCTGGTTCTGGCTGGGCCTTCAGGGGGGCACGCTCTTCGGCGTCGGATTCTGCACCTGGCTGATGGTCCAGTCGCTCTACGAGATCAACGCGCTGTGCCTGTGGTGCTGCCTCGCCTGGGTCGCGACCCTGCTGATGTTCTGGGCGGTCACCGCGCACAACGTCCGTGCGGGCGTCCTGCCCGCACCGGGTCCGCTGCGGGAGTTCTTCGCCGAGTTCGCCTGGGTCCCGCCCGTGCTGCACACCGGGGTGATCGGGATGCTGATCCTGACCCGGTGGTGGGACTTCTGGACCTCCTGAGAGCCGCGGGCGCACGGGCACGCGCGAGGGCCCCGGCAGCTGGAGGCTGCCGGGGCCCTCGTCACTTCGCTCCACGGGCCTTTTCAGGGGCCCGAGCCGTTCGTCAGGACTCGGGAGCGGAGATCAGCTGCCGACGGAGGCGTTGCCCGAGAGGACCGGGATGTTGCTGAGGATGTGCGAGAGCGGCTCGTCACCCTTGGCCTGGGTGGAGTTCTCGGCGCACTGCTGGTTCTGCGGGTTCGACAGGACGTTGATGTCCTGGACGCCGATGTTGGCGATGAGTGCCGCCACGGACTGGACGTTGACCTTGGCCGGCAGGCCGATGCAGGGCTTGTTCAGGGTGCCCTGGACGAGGCCGAGCTGGGGGCTCTGGTCGCCGTGGGTCTTCTGGTTGCCGTAGATCTGCTGGGCGCCGTTGCCGTTGACGGTGTTGATCCCGTTGTCGTTGCCGATGGCCATGGCCGGGGCAGCAGCAGCAGCGCCCGCGCCGACCGCAATGGCGGAGACGGCGGCGGCGGTCATGAACTTCTTGAACATCTTGATCCTTCGTGTCGCACGAGTGCCCGCTGATGGAGCGCCCTGGTCAACTGCCCTGCCAGGGGGTTGGTTCCGCTCCTTCACTCAAACGGCCCGTGCGCGCGGCGCTTTTCCCCGGCCCGGGTGAGAGGCCTCCGGACGCCTGCGCGAAGCCCGTACGCAGCCCGCAGCGCACGCGCTCCGGTTGCGCTCCGTGAGAGGTGTTCGCACGGTGGGTGAGAAAGCGGATCGTTTAGTTCCGCTTCCGTGCGACACGAGAAGGAACACCCATGCACCGCACGAAGCCGTCCCGCGCCCGCATCCTCGTCCCCTCGGCCCTCGCCGCCGCCATATTCTTCGGCGCGGCCGCCCCGGCGAGCGCCCTCGACGACGGGGACCGCGCGGTGGCTCCGCGGGCTGCCGCCGGCCCCGTCGACGACCTCGTGAAGGGCATCCTCGACGCCATCAAGGCCCTGCTGCCCGCCGGCGTCACCCTGCCCGACATCAAGATCCCGGAGATCACGCTCCCCGAGATCAAGCTGCCGGAGATCCCGGGAGTGGTCCTCCCCCAGATCCCGGGCGTCGAGCTGCCCGCGCTCCCGCCGCTCGAACCGCCCGCGCTGCCGGATCCGGCGGCGCCGGTGGAGCTGGTCCCGGAGATCCCCGACATCCCCGAGATCCCGGACCTCGCCGACCTGCCGGGGCTCTCCGACCTTCCCGGCCTCCCGGCCGGGACCGGCGGCCTCCCCTAACGGTCGGGAACCGCACAGTGGTTACGACTATTGAGCTGAACAGGTCTGATCGTGTGCGGAACCGTGTCGTCTGGGAAGGCGGACCGTTTCGCTCGGTGTGCGCCCCGAATCGGGGCAGAACATCGAACAGAAGGTGCACTTCCCATGAACTCTGCCAAGAAGGCCGCCCTGGTCCTGGCCACCGCTGGTCTCGCTGCGGCCGGTGCCGCCGGCTCCGCCGTCGCCGACTCGTCGGCCGAGGGCGCGGCCGTGGGTTCCCCCGGTGTCCTCTCGGGCAACCTGGGCCAGGTCCCGGTCCACATCCCGGTGAACGTCTGCGGCAACTCCGTCAACGTCATCGGCGCGCTGAACCCCGCGTTCGGCAACGTCTGCGTCAACGACTGACGTCAGCGCACCAACGACTGTGGGCGCCCCGGCCTCGCCGGTGGCGCCCACAGTCGTGTCCGGAGCCGCTCAGCGGCCGCCGCCGTTGAGGTGCACCCCGCCGAGCAGCTCCGGCTGCGACTGGGTGGCGCCGTTCGCCAGCCCGAGCAGGGTGCTCGGTACGGAGTTGCGGACCTCGTTGACCTTCTGGACCGTGCCCAGGACCTTCTCGACTCCGGCACCCTGCTCGGCCAGCGCGTTGCCGATGATCTGCGGAGAGCCCTCGGAGACGGGGTTCACGGCCTCCGTCACGGACGTCACCCCGCTGGTCAGGCTCATCGGCACGGCCTGTGCGTCGGAGGCGAAGGCGGGGGCGGAGGCGCCGAGGGCGGCGACCGAGCCGGCCAGGACAGCGGCGACCTTCGAGAGCTTCATTATCGAAATCCTCTTCTTTTCGTGGGCAGAGGCGTCAGCGGCGACCGTCGCGCCGCTTTCGCCTTGGGTAACGACCACCGGCCGATACGGAAACGCGATCGCGCGGGTACATGACAGCGGCCGGAGAATCCGACAAAGGATTCTCCGGCCGATATTTCTTCTGATTACCCGTATTGCCGGTCAGGAGATCCGGGAACGCCGGTACAGAATGGCGCCGCCCAGGATCAGGGCCGAGGCGAGGGCCGCTGCGGCCGCGGGCTGACCCGCGCCGGTCTCGGCCAGCACCGGTGCGCTCACGTGCGCCGGTGCCGGTGCCTCCGCGGGGGCGGGCTCCGGTGCGGGGGCCGCCGGGGCCGGTACGGGGGCCGGGGCCGGCGGCAGGTGCACGGGGACGTCCCCGCCGGGGGCGGCCGGGGGCTGGTCCGCGGGCCGTACGGCCTCCGGAGCCGGAACGGGGGCGGGCGCGGGCAGGGGTGCCGGGGCGGGCTGCTCCACGGGCTGGCTGCCGTGCGGCGGCCGCGGGCCGGGCTCCTCCACCGGGGCCGGCGCCGGGAGGGTGACCGGAGCCTCCTCGACCGGGGCGGGGGCCGGGAGCGGCTGCGGGACGGGTTCCGGAGCGGGCTCCGGCGCGGGCAGCGGGGCCGGGGCCTCCTGGACGGGCTCCGGCGCGGGCAGCGGGACCGGGAGCGGCTCGGGTGCGGGCTCCGGCGCGGGCAGGGGCGCGGGGTGCTCGGCCTCCGGCTCCGGCTGGGGACGCGGCGGGGCCGGAGGCGCGTGGTGCGCCGGGGGCGTGGGGTGGTCGTCGCACTCCTCCTCGCCCTGCTCCTCGCCGGAGTCGCCGTAGCCGTCCTCGGGGCGCGGCCCTTCGTGGCGCTGTTCCTCGTGCCGCTGTTCCTCGTGGCGCGGGGCCGCGTGGCGGGGCTGGTACGGGCGGGCGTCCTCGTGGCGCGGCTCCTCCCGGCGCTGCTGCGGCAGGGCGTGCCGTGCCTCGCGCTCGTCGAGGTAGCGCTCCAGCGCCTGCGCGTTCTCGGGGCTGAGGTAGCGCGCGTACTCCTGGTGGCCGGCGTGGCTGTCGGAGCCGGTGGTGGTGGCGCAGGTGTTCCCCATGGCGGGGTTCAGGGCCGCGCCGGCGTCCACGCTGTTGCCGCACACGTTCGGGGCGAAGGTGACGGGTACCGAGACGCTGTTGCCGGACAGCACGCCCGGTGAATGCGCGGCCTCTGCGCTCGCTCCGGGGTAGGCGTAGGCAGCGCCGGTCGCGATGGACAGCAGACTCGACGCGGCCGCCGCCGTGAGCATCCCCTTGCCCAGTACCTGTCGGCTCAGTACCTGTCGCATGGGTCCTTCCCTGTCTACCGGCGGTCCTGCCGGTGCTGAATCGAAGGTGGCCTCGGAGTGCACCGCCGTGCACTCCGAGGCCACTCCGAGGAGGTCTGCCCTTGCGGGCAAAGGCGCTTCGTCAGGCGTTGACGCAGGTGTTGCCGAACGCGGGGTTCAGCAGGGCGATCACGTTGACGGTGTTGCCGCAGACGTTGACCGGGACGTTGACCGGGACCTGGAGCAGGTTGCCGGACAGGACGCCGGGGGAGCCGACGGCCTTGCCCGCGGCGTCGGCGTCGGCCATGGCGGGGGAGGCGGCACCGGCGGCCATGAGAGCGCCGGCGGCCAGCACCACTGCCTTCTTGTACTTCATTTGATTTCGATCCTTCCCGCAGAGGCGTATCCACTGCAGAAATAACAACGAGCGGCTCGGGGAAAAGAAACCGCGTATTTTCGGGGGCCGTTCTGCAATTCACCCCGATGCGCGGCCGGAATTCGGGGCCCCGGTGATTTCGACACTATTTGCCGAGTTGCCGGGTTTCCCCTTTTACGCGGCGAGGCCGCCGCGACCCGAAGGTGCGGCGGCCTCGCTGGCGCGGGGCGCGATCAGCTGCCGGCGGAGGCGTTGCCGGAGAGGATCGGGATGTTGCTGAGGATGTGCGAGAGAGCCTCGTCGCCCTTGGCCTGGGTGGAGTTCTCGGTGCACTGCTGGTTCTGCGGGCTGGACAGGACCGGGATGTCCTGGACGCCGACGTTGACGAGGGCGAGGAGCGACTGCACGTTGGCCTTGGCCGGCAGGGCGATGCAGGGCTTGTTGAAGGAGCCCTGGATCAGAGCCATCTGCGGGCTCATGTTGCCGTACGTGGCCTGGTTGCCGTAGATCTGCGAGGCGCCGTTGCCGTTGACGGTGTTGATGCCGTTGTCGTTCCCGATGGCCATCGCCTGCGGCGCCATGGCGGCACCCATACCCACGACCGAGGCTGCAACCGCTGCCGAAGCCATCATCTTCTTGATCATTGTCGTCCCTTTTTTGCAGGATTGCCCGGTGCTGGAGCACCCGGATCAACGCCCCGCCCCCGGTTCGGGTTGCGTGACTTCACCCGGATGCCGCCGTTTCGAGTGGCTGGGTTGACGCTCAGGCGTTCACGCAGGTGTTGCCGAACGCGGGGTTCAGCAGGGCGATCACGTTGACGGTGTTGCCGCAGACGTTGACCGGGACGTGCACCGGGACCTGGAGCAGGTTGCCGCTCAGCACGCCGGGGGAGCCGGCCGCGAGGCCCTCGGCGGAAGCGCCGCTCCCACCGTGCGCGGAGGCGAGGCCGGAGGCACCCATCAGGGCGGCGGCGCTCGCGACGACCAGGGTGGTGCCGCGGACCATCTGCTTCTTCATCTCCGGTTTTCCTTTCCGTTCGAACAATGGTGCAAGCCATAACGACCCGCCCGCTCTCAGGGTGCGTGCGATCGCCCAAAAGGCCGTACGAGCGAGTCCGACGTGATTTCCAGCCCGATTTCTGACAAAGTGCACTCCTGTTTTGTCCCCTTGATCGAATATGGAGACAGGGTCATGGGTTCCTCCCGCAGAATCCTCGGCACGCTCGGTCTGCTGTCCTGCCTCACCCTTTCCGTGAACCTTCCGGCGGCGGCCGCAGCCGCCCCCGCACCCAAGGAATTGCCCCGGGTCCCGTTCACCCAGCGCTACCAGGCCGTGCAGCACGGCGGGCTGGTCCGGGCCTCCAACTCGGGCATCAGCTGCCGCAAGGAGCAGGCGCCGCAGGCCGAACCGTGCGCCGAGGTCAAGCGGGGTGCGGCGGGGGTCAACGGCGACTTCGAGATGTTCTACAGCGAGGTCGACAAGGACCCGGACACCTACAACTCGACCCGGGCCGAGCTGAAGGTCCCCAAGGGCGCGAAGGTCTCCTACGCCCGCCTGTACTGGGGCGGGAACCTGCGGGTGGGGGAGCAGAAGCCCCCGGAGGACAACGGCCGGGTGCTGGTCTCCGAGCCCGGCGGCGCGTACAAGGAGGTGCTGGCCGACACGGTGATCGGCCACCACACGGACGCGGGCAGCGATGCCTACCAGGCCTCGGCCGACGTGACCCCGCTGGTCCGCAAGGGCGGCGCCGGCATGTGGACGGTGGCCCAGCTCAACATCGCCATGGGGCACTCCGAGGTGGGTGCCTGGGGCGGCTGGACGCTGGTCGTCGCCTACGAGCACCCGCAGGAGCCGGTGCGCAGGATCTCCCTGTGGGACGGGTTCGAGGACCTGGCCGCCGGGGGCGGGGAGGCGGCCGGCGAGACGGTCGAGATCGCCGGTCTGGACGCGCCCGCGGGATCCGCGGGGCGGGCCGGCGTGGTGGCGTACGACGGGGACCGGGGCACCCTCGGGGACTCACTCACCGTGACCGCGGACAGCGGGCGCAGGGTCAGTCTCAGCGATGCAGAAAATCCTTTTAATGATGTTATGAATTCCACGATCACGGAATTTGGGCATCCCTCGTTCGTGCGACAGCCCGAACATATGAATAACCTCGGGTATGACGCGGACGTGTTCGATCTGAGTCCCGCTCTGTCCGGTGGTGCCCGCAGCCTGAGTTTCAGGTTCACGGGCGAAAGTCAGGGTCATTTCCTCGGTGTGCTCTTCGTTCAGACAGACGCGCGCCGCTGAACGTAGGAGACCGCTCCGCGTGCCGACACAGCCTTTGACCGCACAGCCCCCGACCATCCTCCATCTCGTACAGCCCGTGGAAGGCGGCGTCGCCCGGGTCGTCGTCGACCTCGTCCGCGCCCAGTCCGCCGCCGGACTGCGCACCGTCGTCGGCTGCCCGCGCGGCGGCGGGCTCGCCGACGCCGCCCGGGACGCCGGAGCCGAGGTGCTCGGCGCCCGGCGCCTGGTCCGCCGGGTCCGGCCCGACCTGCTCCACGCCCACAGCGCCAAGGCGGGGCTGGCCGGACGGCTCGCCGTGCGCGGGGCCCTGCCCACCGTCTTCCAGCCCCACGCCTGGTCCTTCGACGCCGTCGGAGGGGCCACCGCCGCGCTCGCCCTGCGCTGGGAGCGCTACGGGGCCCGCTGGGCCGACCGGGTGCTGTGCGTCAGCGAGGCCGAACGCCGCGCGGGCGAGACCGAGGGGATCACCGCCCGCTGGTCGGTGGTCCGCAACGGCGTGGACCTCGACCACTTCCGGCCCGGCGCACCGGACCCCGACCAGGACAAGGCGGCCGCCCGGGCCGCACTGCCCCTGCCCGAGGGGTTCCCGGGCGAGGGACCACTCACCGTCTGCGTGGGCCGCCTGTGCCCGCAGAAGGGGCAGGACGTCCTGCTGCGGGCCTGGCCGGAGGTGGTGGGGGCCGTTCCCGGAGCGCGCCTCGCCCTCGTCGGCGACGGCCCCGACACCGAACGGCTGCGCCGCACGGCGGCGCTGTCCGGCACCGGCGTGCACTTCGCCGGAGCCGCCGCGGACATCCGGCCGTGGCTTCGGGCCGCCGATCTCGTTGTACTGCCGTCGCGGTGGGAAGGCATGGCGCTCGCCCCGCTCGAAGCCATGGCCTGCGGTCGACCGGTCCTGGTCTCCGACGTCAGCGGTGCACGGGAGAGCCTGCCGCCCGGCCAGGGACGGCTGTGCCTGGTGCCACCGGAGGACCCGACGGCACTGGCCAAGGCCCTGGGACGGCTGCTGACCGAGCCGCGGCTGCTCGCCGAATTCGGGGAGCAGGCCCGGCAGCACGCCCGGACGGACTTCGACGTGCGGCGGACCACGGACGCGGTCACCGGTCTGTACCACGAACTGCTGGGCAGGCCCCGGCCCTTGAACCAGGAGCGCATCAGCCGATGACGATGGACAGCGCACCCGCCCGGCACACCGGGCCGGGCGGTACGGGGCCCGCCGGCGGCAGCGCCTTCGCGCCCGCGGCCCACCCGGCGTCCCGCCGGTCCGCGGCCGCCATCCACCCCCCGCGAGGTCCCAGGACCGACCAGGCCCGGGCCGCGGTGCGGCCGGGACGGCTCCGCCGCCACGGGAGCATGACGGGGCTGCTCCCGCTGCTGACCGCCGACGCGCTGGCCACCGTACTCACCACGACGGCCCTGCCCGCACCCGCGCTGCCGGTCGCGGCCGCCCTGCCGGCCGCCGCGCTGCTCGCCGCGCTGAACGCCCGGGCCGGGCTGTACCGGCCGCGCCTGGCCCCCTCCGCGCTGCTCGAACTGCCCGCGCTGGCCGGACGGTCCGCCGCCGTGTGGTGCGGGGCCGCGGCCGTGCTGGCCGCCGTCGACCCGGGCCGGTCCCTGGGCTGGAGCGCGCTGCTCACCGCCGTCTGCCTGCAGACCGTCCTGGCCTGCGCGGGCCGCGGGGCCGTGAACCAGCTCCGCCGCCGGGCCGCCGTGCGCAGGCCCGCCTCCGCCCTGGTGGTGGGGCCCGCCGCCGGGGCGAACGCGGTGGCCGCGGCCCTCCAGGGCCGCCCCGAGTACGGGCTGCGGCCGGTGGGCCTGGCCGACACCCCCACCGCCGACGGCGATCCGCAGCAGGCCCGGCCTGGCGCCCTGCCGGTGCTCGCCACCCACGAGGACGTCCGGCGGGCGGTCATCCAGAACTCCGTCCGGCACGCCGTGTTCACCCGTCCGGCGGAAGCCGACGAACGCACCGCCTCCCTCGTCCGGCTCTTCCACGACCACGGCTGCCGGCTCTGGCTCGCCGACCCGGCCGGTACCGCCAAGGTCACCGGCATGCGGGTGCCCTGCCCCGCCGACCAGCTGTGGGGGTACGCCGTACAGCCGCTGCTGCCGCGTCCCGCGCGGCAGCTGGAACGCTGGACCAAGCGGGGCATCGACGGCCTGCTGGCCGCGCTCGCGCTGGTCGCCGCCGCCCCCGTGATGGGCGCCTGCGCCCTGGCCGTGCGGCTCTGGGACGGGCCGGGTGTGATCTTCCGTCAGGAGCGCGTCGGCCTCTACGGGCGCCCCTTCACCCTGCTGAAGTTCCGTACCCTGCGCGCCGACGAGCACGAGGCCGCCACCCGCTGGACGGTGGCCGGAGACCGCCGGATGAGCGCGGTCGGCTCCTTCCTGCGCAAGTCCTCGCTGGACGAGCTGCCGCAGCTGTGGAACGTCGTACGGGGTGACATGAGCCTCGTCGGCCCGCGTCCCGAACGGCCCTTCTTCGTGGCCAAGTTCAGCACCGTCCACCCCGGCTACGAGGCCCGCCACCGGATGCCCGTCGGCATCACCGGACTGGCCCAGATCAACGGGCTGCGCGGGGACACCTCCATCGAGGACCGGGCCCGCTTCGACAACCACTACATCGACACCTGGTCGCTGTGGCAGGACCTGTGGATCCTCGCCCGTACCGCGGCCTCCTTCTTCCGCTTCCGGCTGGGGGGCAGCTGATGAGCCTTGCCGTGGCCCTGAACGGCGTACGGCCCGATGTGCCGGCCCTGCTGCGCCGGCACTGGCCGCTGCTGCCGCTCGCCGCGACCGTGCTGTTCCTGCTCGCCCCGCTCCCGGCGGGCGACGCGACCGCCTCCGGCAAGGTGGGTCCGGCCGACGCCGCCTCGCTGCTGCTGGTCCTGGTCTGCGCGGTGCAGGCGCTGCGCGGCCGGGTGCGGACGCTGAGCCCGCTGGGCGTGCTCGTGCTCGGGATGCCCGCCGTGGGCCTGGCCGTCGCCACGGTGACCGCCGGGGACCCGTACGCGGCCCTGCCGGGCTTCGTGCGCTACCTCCAGGTCTTCGTGCTCGTCCCGGCGGCCGTGGTGCTGCTGGTGCGCGACGCCGGGGAGTTCCGGATCGCCGCCGGGTGCTTCGTGGTCCTGGCGCTGGTGCAGGGTGCGGTGGGCGTCGTGCAGTACGCGACCCACACCGGGGCCTCCTACCAGGGCGAGGACATCCGGGCCGTGGGCACCTTCGGCCCCGGTGACGTCATGGGCATGGCCACGGTGGTGGCGTACGGGCTCGTGGTCGCGACCGCCGCCGCACTGGCGCCGGGGCTGCCGCGGCAGGTCCGGCGGATCTCCGGGGCGGCCGCCCTGCTGCTGGTGCTGCCCCTGGTGCTGTCCTTCAGCCGCGGCGCCTGGATCGCCACCCTCGGCGCCGCGGTGCTGGTGATGGGCCTCGCCGGGATCCGGCGGGCCCTGAAGGTCCTGCTCGCGCTGGCCGCGGCCGGGGTGGTCCTGGTGGGCGGGCTCGGGGTCGGCTCCGAGATGGTCGCCGAACGGCTCGCCTCCATCACCCAGGTCTCCAGCGCCCCCGACCAGTCGGTGACCGACCGCTACACGATGTGGGCGGCCGCCGAGTCGATGTGGCGCGAGCGGCCCGCCGCCGGTGTGGGCCTCAAGGGCTTCCCGGCGCACCGGGACGGGCACTCCTCGCTGGGCCTGTCCTCCGGCAGCGACACCGCCGGCGCGGGACAGGCGTACATCCGCCAGCCGCTGCTCTCCCCGCACAACATGTACCTGCTGATCCTCAGCGAGCAGGGCCTGATCGGGCTGACCGCGCTGGCGGGCGGCTGGGCGCTGCTGCTGGCCGCGGGCATCCGCCGCCTCGCCTCCGGCGGGGGCGGCGCCGTCCGGGACTGCGGGCTGATCGCGACCGGGCTGTTCGTGTGGCAGCTCACCGACTTCCTCTACGCGGACATCGGCGGCCCGTCCACCGTCCTCACCGGGGTGATCATCGGTCTGGCCGCGTGGTGGGCCCTGCCGTCCCCCACCGGGGACGGCGCGCCCGGTGGCCCGGGCAGGCGCCCGGCCCTCGACGGGCCGGCGGCCCGGTGACCGATACGACGCCCTGGCGGCGGCCCGCGGCCGCGGCGACCGAGGTCGCCGCGACTGCGGGCCGTCCGCCGCATCCCCCCGAGCCGGGCCGGGCCGGGGGGCACGGCGCTGCCCTCGGCGCGACCGCCCCGGGGGCCCGGCAGGACGGGGGGCCGGCCGCCCCCGAGCCCGGCCGGGCCCCCGTCCTGCCGGGCCGCACCCGCGGCGCGGCAGGACCGGGCGGCCTGCGCAGGGCGGCGCACGCCACGGCGGGTCCGCCCGCCGGGGGCACCACGGCGCTGCGGCCCGCGGACGAACCGCAGCCGGGGCCGAAGCAGGGGCCGGGGCCGTCCGGACCGGCCGGGCCGCCCGCCGACCGGGGCGGCAACGCGCCCGCCCCGCTCGGCCGGTTCCTGGCGAAGGCGGCAGCCGTCACCGCCGTGCTGACCGCCGCCGGAGCGGTGTTCGGCCTGGTCCGCGACCAGACCATCGCGCACCTCTTCGGGGCCGGGCACGACAGCGACGCCTTCCTGATCGCCTGGACCGTGCCCGAGATGGCCTCGACGCTGCTCATCGAGGACGCCATGGCGCTGCTGATGGTGCCCGCCTTCAGCCACGCCCTGGCCAGGCGGGCCGCCAGCAGGGCGGGCCTCACCCGCAAGGAGGCCCGGGCGCAGGACCCCGTACGGCTGCTCTTGGGGGCGACCCTGCCGCGGCTCGCGGTCCTGCTGGCCGCGGTGGCCTCCGTACTGGTCCTCGCGGCGCCGCTGGTCGTCGCCGTCCTCGCGCCGGGCCTGCCGGACCCCGAACTGGCCGTCCAGTGCACCCGGCTGACCGCGCTGACCGTGCTCTCCTTCGGGATCGCCGGATACTTCAGCGCCGCCCTCAGAGCCCACCGCTCCTTCGTGCCGCCCGCCGCGATCTACGTCTCGTACAACGTCGGGATCATCGGGACGATGCTGGCCCTCCACACCCTGTGGGGGGTGCGGGCCGCCGCCGCGGGCGTGGCCGTCGGCGGTCTGCTGATGGTCCTCGTCCAGCTCCCCGCCTTCATCCGCAACGTGGGCTTCGGCCCGACCCGCCGCAAGGGCGCCCCCCGCAGCCAGCGCGACCGCGACCGGCCCACCCTCATCGCCTTCGGGGTCATCGCACCCGTCATCTTCTTCGCCGTCTTCCGGCAGTCCCAGGTGCTGGTCGAGCGGTTCCTCGCCGCCTCCCTGCCCTCCGGGGCGATCTCGCACCTCAACTACGCGCAGAAGGTCGCGCAGATGCCGATGGTGCTCTCCCTGATGATCTGCACCGTCACCTTCCCGGTGGTGGCCCAGGCCATGGCCGCCGGGGAGCGGGAGAAGGCCCGGCGCCGCGTCGAACAGGACCTCGCCCTCGCCTCCCTCGCCGTCCTGATGGGCACCGCCCTGGTCATCGGGTACGCACCGCAGATCATCCAGGTCCTCTTCGAACGGGGCGCCTTCACCCACCAGGACACCCTCGCCACCGCCTCCGTCATGCGGGTCTACGGACTCGGACTCCTCGGCCACTGCCTCGTCGGGGCACTGTCCCGGCCCTTCTTCTCGACCGCCCGGCCCATCTGGTTCCCGGCGTTCGCGATGGGCGCCGGACTGCTCGTCAACATCGTGGCCGGAGCCCTCGCCGTCACCTGGTGGGGCACCTACGGCATCGCCGCCGCCAACGCTGCCGGCATCACCACCACCGCCGCCCTGCTGCTCACCGGACTCGGCTCCCGGATCATCGCCATCCAGGTCCGCCAGGTCGCCGTCAGCATCGGACGGCTCGCCGTCTCCGCGGCGGCGGCCTGCGCCACCGGCTGGATCGCGGGGCCGATGATCCCCGACCCGATGCTCAGCGCCGCCCTCGGCTGCCTCCTGGTCCCGGCCATGTTCGGGGCCACCGGCACGGCCATACGGGCCCTCGAAGTCACCTCCCTGCCCGCCCAGATGTCCCAGCTCACCCAGAGGTTCCGCAATGCCCGCTGACACCGACACGGCGCCCGCCGCCGTCGTGGGCCCCGCCCGCCGGACCGCTTCGCCGTGGGTCCTGATGTACCACTCGGTCGCCGAGTTCACCGACCCCGCCGAAGACCCGTACGGGATCACCGTCACCCCCCGGACCCTGGAGGCCCAGCTGCTGTGGCTGCGCTCGCGCGGTCTGCGCGGGGTGTCGGTCGGCGAGCTGCTCCGGGCCCGCGCGGCCGGGCGCGGCGACGGCCTGGTCGGGCTGACCTTCGACGACGGGTACACCGACTACCTGACCCGTGCGCTGCCCCTGCTGCGCCGCTACGACTGCACCTCCACCCTCTTCGTGCTGCCCGGGCGGCTCGGCGTGGACAACGTGTGGGACCCGCTGGGGCCGCGCAAGTCCCTGCTCACCGCCGAGGGGATCCGCGAAGTCGCCGCCGCGGGGCAGGAGATCGGCTCGCACGGGCTGCTCCACCAGGACCTCACGGCCGCCTCCGACGACGTGCTCCTCCAGGAGCTTCGCGGGAGCCGGGACCTGCTGCGCGAGCTGACCGGGACCCTGCCCGAGGGCTTCTGCTACCCGTACGGGCACCTCGACGCCAGGGTCGTCGACGCCACCCGGGCCGCCGGATACGGGTACGCCTGCGCCATCGACCCCGGACGGCTGGCGGGCCCGCACGCCCTGCCCCGTACGCACGTCAGCCAGGCGGACGGCGGCGCCCGGCTGCGGATCAAGCAGCTGCGCCACCAGGCGCGGGAGCTGCGGCGGGCGGTGCACCGGTGAAGGAGGTCAAGGCACTCCACATCATCACCGGGCTCGGCGTCGGCGGGGCCGAACAGCAACTGCGGCTGCTGCTGCGGCACCTGCCGATGCAGAGCGACGTGCTCACCCTGACCAATCCCGGGCCGGTGGCCGAGGGGCTGCGGGCCGACGGGGTCCGGGTCGTGCACCTGGGGATGCAGGGCAACAGGGACCTCGGGGCGCTGCCGCGGCTGGTGAAGTTCATCCGGCGCGGCCGCTACGACCTCGTGCACACCCACCTGTACCGGGCCTGCGTCTACGGGCGCCTGGCAGCCCGGCTCGCAGGGGTCGGGGCGACCGTGGCCACCGAACACTCCCTCGGCGAGGGCGAGATCGAGGGCCGGCCGCTGTCGGGCGGGGTCCGGGCGCTGTACCTGGCCAGTGAGCGCCTGGGAGCCGCGACCGTGGCCGTCTCGGACACCGTGGCCGCCCGGCTGGAAGGATGGGGGGTGCCGGCCGCGCGGGTGCATGTCGTACCGAACGGGATCGAGGCCGTCCGCTTCCGCTTCGACGAAGGGGTGCGCCGCGCCACCCGGGCCCGCAGCGGGCTGCCCGAACGGGCCTTCGTGGTCGGCGGGGTCGGCCGGCTGGTGCCCGGCAAGCGGTTCGACGTCCTCGTACGGGCCGTCGCCGCGCTGCCGGGGGCGCACCTGCTGCTGGTGGGGGACGGGCCCGAGCGTGCGGCGCTGCGCCGGCTCGCCGGGGAGCTCGGCGTACAGAACCGGATCCACCTGCTCGGGGAGCGCGACCCGCTGGGCGACAGTGCGGACGGCCGCACCCCCGGGATCCCGGCGCTGCTGGCCGCGATGGACGTCTTCGTGTCCCCCTCGCGCGAGGAGGCCTTCGGGCTCGCCGTGGTCGAGGCGCTGGCCGCCGGGCTCCCGGTCCTGCACGTCACCTGCCCGGCCGTCGACGACCTGCCCGCGGACGAGGCCCCCGGCGCCCGCCGCATCGGGCCGGGTACGGAGGAACTCGTCGCGGCCCTGCGCGGCCACATGGAGGCGGGGGCCCGGCGCCTCCCGCCGCCGCCGGTGGTCCGCCGCTACGACATCGCCGGCAGCGCCCGCCGGCTCCTGGACGTCTACGCCCTCGCGCTGGCCACCGGTCCCGAGCCCGCGCCCCGTCCGGCCGCGGGGCCCGGTCTGCCCGCGGCCGGGCCCTCGCCCGAGGGCACGGCCCGCGCCGGCACCGGTAACGGAACCGGCTGATCCATCCCCGTCCCGGCAGGGGTCCCGGCCGGGACCCGAAGAACTCCCCTCCACCAGGAAGCGAGCACGCTCATGGCCGACACCGCCGACCAGAAGAAGTCCGACCACCGCTCCGAGAAGAAGAGGCCGCTGCGACGGCTGCCGAAGCCCCCCGCATGGTGGCCGCTGCCCGTGTGCGCCGCGCTGGGCCTGGCCGCGGGCGGGGCGTACGGGGTGCTCAAGGCCCCCGAGTACGCCGCCACCAGCTACGTCGTCGCCGTGCCGGACGACACCACCGAACCGGCCACCGCCCTCGGCTTCGCGCAGGCCTACGCCCGCATCGCGACCAGCAGTTCCACGCTCGCCTACGCCCAGCCCCGCGCGGGCCTCACCACCCGGCAGCTGCGCACCCAGGTGCGGGCCGAGACCTCCCCCGAGTCCCCGATGATCGCCATCACCGGAACCTCCAAGAGCCCGGCCGAGGCCGCCGACATCGCCAACGCGGTGGCCGACGCCCTGTCCCTGAGCAGCAATCAGGCCGCCAAGAACACCGGGGTCCAGCTGCTGCTCTTCAACCAGGCCGTGGCCCCGTCCGACCCGGCCTCGCCCTCCGCCCCCGTCAGCGGCGCCGTCGGGCTGTGCGCCGGAGGGCTGCTGGGCGGGCTGTGGCTGCTGGCCCGGCCGGGCCGCGCCCGCCGCCAGGAACGCACCGACGGGTCCGTGGCCGCCCCGGCGGTCGAGGAGTACGCGACGCTCCCGGCCCAGGGCGAGCACACCGAGACCAAGGAGAAGGAGTCCGTGCGATGAGTGCGGGCTCCACCGGGGCCCTGTCGGTGACGCTATGCCGCGACCCCCGGCAGTTCGCCGCGCTCCAGGAGCCGTGGAACCGGCTCGTCCGCAGCTGCCCCACCGCCACCCCGTTCCAGAGCCACGCCTGGCTGCACTCCTGGTGGCTGTCGTACGGCAAGGACGGCCGGCTGCGGATCCTGCTCGTACGGCGCGGTGAGGAACTGGTCGGCGCGGCCGCGCTGATGCTCGTGCACCGGCCGCTGCCGCTGCTGGTGCCGCTCGGGGGGCCCATCACCGACTACTTCGACGTGCTCGTGGCCGCGGACCACGCCGAGCAGGTCGTCCCGGCGCTGGCCCGCGGGCTGCACCGGGCGGCCCGGGGCGCGGTCGTGGACCTGCGGGAGGTGCGGCCCGGCGCGGCCGCCGAGGCGCTCTACGGGCAGTGGCCCGGGGTGCGCGCCGCCCTCACCGACTCCACGTGCATGGAGCTGCCCGCGCTGCCCTTCGACGAGCTGGTCAAGCGGATGCCGGCCTCCGGGGGCCAGCGGGTGCGGGCCAAGCTCCGCAAGACCGACGCGGCCGGGATCGAGGCGCACGAGGCCACCGAGGCCGAAGTGCCGGGCGCCGTACGGACGCTGCTGCGGCTGCACGAGAAGCAGTGGCGCGGCCGCGGTGTGACCCCCGAGCACCTGAGGCCCCGCTTCGCGGAGCACCTGACCCGGGCCACCCGGCGGATGGTGCGCACCGGGGAGGCCCGGCTGACGGAGTTCCGCCTCGACGGGGAACCGGTGGCGGCCAACGTCACGCTGCTGTCGGCGGGGATGAGCGGCGGCTACCTCTACGGGGCCGACCCGGACCTGCGGTCGCGCAAGGTGGACGTGGCGACGCTGCTGCTGCGCCACGACGTCGGGCGGGCGCTCGCCGACGGCCGCCCGGTGGTGAGCTTCCTGCGGGGCAGCGAACCGTACAAGAACCACTGGCGGCCCGAGACGGTCGTCAGCCGGCGGTTCCTGCTGGCCACGACCGCGCTCGCGCCCCTGCTGCGGCTGCACGAGTCACAGCTGACGGGGCGCGAGCGGGCGGTGGACGCACTGCGGGAGACGCTGCCGGCGGCCCGGGACTGGCGGGCGCGGATCAACGAACTCCGGGTCCGGTGACCGTGCCCGCGCCCGTCTCCGCGCGCCCGCCGGGGCGCCGCCTAGAACGGCCAGAGGCCGGAGCCCTTGTCCCAGCCGAGCTGGACGCAGACCGACTGCTTGCCGACGAGCTTGGAGAGCCACTCACCGAAGCTGAGCGGTACGCACCACAGCTTGCTGTTGGCGGGCGGCGGGGTCGGCTGGGGCTCGGGCTTGGGCACGACCGGGCTCGGCGTCACGGGCGCGGGCACCGGTGCCGTGACCTCCGGTGCGGGGGCCGTGGGCGTGGGGACGGCGGGCGTGGGGACGGCGGGGCTCGGGGTGACCGGGGCCGGGGTGACCGGGGCGGGGGGCTCGGGTGCCGGCGTCGGGACGAGCGGGCTCGGGGTGACCGGGGCCGGAGTGACCGGGGCCGGGACCTCGGGCGCCGGATCGGGCACGGCGGGCGTGGGGACGGCGGGCGTCGGAACGGCGGGCGTGGGGACGGCCGGGCTCGGTTCCGGGGCCGGGCTGACCGGGGCGGGGGCCTCGGGCGTCGGCGTCGGGACGACCGGGCTCGGGGTCACCGGCACCGGCACCTGCGGGCTCGGCACCGTCGGGACGGTCACCTCGGGCGTCGGGACCGCGGGGCTCGGCACCGTGGGGACGGTCACCTCGGGCGTCGGGACCTGCGGCGTCGGGACCTCGGGCGTCGGGACGACCGGCGTCGGGACCACGGGAGTCGGGACCACGGGAGTCGGCACCACGGGCGTGGGGATCACCGGGCCGGGGTTCTCGGGCGTCAGCGCGTCGCGGAAGACCTTCGAGGAGTCCGGGTTCTGCTTGCACTGCCACACGCCGTGCGGGCAGTAGTCGGTGATGGTGTGGTAGAGCGGCTTGTGCTGCTCGATCCACTTCAGCATGCGCCGCACGTACTCCGGATTGTCCCCGTGCCGGAAGAGCCCCCACTCCGGGTACGAGATCTCCTTGCCATGTGCCTTTGCGAAGTCGACGTGCTGCTGGAGCCCGTACGGCTGGGTGATCTGGTCGTCGAAGGTACGGCCCGGAGCCTGGTCGTACGAATCCATCCCGACGATGTCGACCACGTCGTCGCCGGGGTAGCACTTGGTCCAGCCGATGGCGTCCGTACCCCGGTTCGGGGCGAAGTCGAACTTGAACTCCTGTCCGGGCACGGCGCGCATCGTGGTGACGACGCGCCTCCAGTACGCCTTCCAGTTCTCCGGGTCCGGCCCGCAGCGGTGCGTGTAGGTGGTGCCGTTCATCTCCCAGCCGAGCACGATCACCGTGTCCGGGACGCCCAGCGACACCAGCCGCTCGGCGAGCTTCTTGAAGTGGCGGTCGTACTGCCCCTCGGCGCCCGCCTTGATCAGCTGGGCCACCTGGCGATCGGGGACCCGTGCTTCGTTCCGTGCCTGCATGGGCACGTTGAGGACGAACATCCGGTCGTCCTGGGCCAGCCGCCAGGCCGCCCAGGACTGCAGGAAGGAGACGTTGCCCTCGATGCCCGCCCACACGTCACCGGGGAGATAGGTGTGACCCACCCGGATCTCCTTGCCGCCCAGCCACTGCGACAGCTGCGGGATGCGGGCCACGCCGGAGGGCCCGTAGTCGAGATAGGCGCCCATGGCGATGCCGGAGCCCTTGGCCTTGTCCTCCTCGGGCGCCGCGAGGGCGGCGCCGGTGGCGAGCAGTCCGGCCGTGACCGTACCGATGCAGGTGCTCGCCAGTCGGCGGCGTGGTCTGGGCATGGCGTCTCCCGAGCTTTCCTGAATCGGTGTGCTTACCAAAGACGTTAGACATCACATCTGACGAATGGCCTGTTCGGTGACCGATGGGTAGGCCATTCGCAGCTGCGCACCACCCCCGCTTGGTCCGACTAGGTGAAAGACACCGCCTCCATGCACGCGTTCGCCCCTCATGTGCCCGCAGTTCTGCTCAGACTCGATCGGAATCCGTTCCACCACGGAACCCTTGGCGCCGTCAGATCCCTTGGCCGTAAGGGCGTGGAGGTCCATGCCGTCGTCGAGGCCGGGGGAGGTCCCGTGGGACGTTCGCGGTACCTGCACGCCGTGCACCCCGGGCCCTCCGGCGGGATCGACCCCGAGAGCCCCGAGGCGCTGCTGGACTGCCTGACCGGGGTGTCGGAGCGGATCGGCCGGCCGGCCGTGCTCGTCGCCATGGACGACCTGAGCGCGATCGCCGTCTCCCGGGTCGCCCCGATGCTGACGGACCGTTTCCGGATCCCCCATCAGCCGGACAACCTGCCCGCCCGGGTGGCCGACAAGGCGGAGCTGTCCCGGCTCTGCGCGCGGTGGGACATCGCGCACCCGGAGACGGTGATCCCGGCGAGCGGGGCGGAGGCGGCGGACGCCGCATGGCGCCTGGGGCTGCCGGTGGTCGCCAAGTGGAGCAGGCCCTGGCTGCTGCCGCCGGGGGGCGAGGGGCTGCGCAGCACCACCCTGGTGCAGACCACCGCCGAGGTGCGGCGGCTGTACGAGCGCTCGGCCGAGGCCGGGAGCAGGCTGCTGCTCCAGCGGTTCCTGCCGGCCGGTGCCGACACCGACTGGTTCTTCCACGGGGCCTTCTCCCGGGGCGGGCACCCGCTGCTCGCGGGCTCCGGCCGCAAGGAGCTGTCCTGGCCGGTGCGGACGGGCCTGACGGCGGTGGGGCGCTGGCTGCCGGACCCGGCGGTGGAGGAGGCGGGGCTGCGGCTCGCCGAACGCCTGGGCTACCAGGGAATCTTGGACCTCGACTTCCGCCGCGACGAGTGCGGCACCTTCCGGCTGGTGGACTTCAACCCCCGCCCCGGGGCGCAGTTCCGGCTGTTCACGGACGCGGCCGGGCTGGACGTCGTCCAGGCGATGTACCTGGACCTGACGGGGCAGCGG
Organism: Streptomyces xanthophaeus; assembly: GCF_000725805.1. GTDB lineage: Bacteria > Actinomycetota > Actinomycetes > Streptomycetales > Streptomycetaceae > Streptomyces > Streptomyces xanthophaeus. Next base: position 73,528 of record NZ_JOFT01000010.1, read on the forward strand.
GTCCCGCAGCCCTCGGGCGGGCCGGGCCGGGTGTTCGTCGCCGAGAACTACGCGCTGCTGGCGGCGGTCCGGGGGCGCTGCCTGCCGCGCCGCCCGGGCGCGGGTCCGGCGGGGCCCGCCGCGCCGCCCGGACCCGCACCGCAGGCCGGTCCGGCACAGGCCGCCCAGGGCCGGGTGACGGAGCGTCGGACCGGTCCGGCCGCGGCCGGCGGGGGCCGTGGACCGGTGCGGGAGCGGCCGGCCGGGGAACGGGGGCGCGTCGAGGCGGCCTGGTTCGCCGCGGACGACCTCGGGCCGTTCGTGGCGATGCTCCGCGCCTTCCTCGGCCGTGGGCTGGGCAAGGGCGCCCGCGCCCTGCGCGGTGTCCCCGCACAGGGGCGGCGTACGGCCCGCGCGGCCGTCCGGGCCCCGCGCCAGCGCGGCCGGGAACAGCCCGCCGGCGCCCCGGGCGGGTCCGCCTCCCGTCCCGCGCCGCCCGAGGCACCGGCGGAGCCGGACGAACTGGTGACCCGTTGAGCACGACTCTGGAAGGACGGCCGTGACGCGGATGGACGATCTCGTGGTGATCGGCGCGGGCCCGTACGGGCTGTCGATCGCCGCGCACGCTGCGGGCGCGGGGCTCGACGTACGGGTGCTGGGCCGGCCGATGGCCTCGTGGCGCGACCACATGCCCGACGGCATGTACCTGAAGTCGGAACCCTGGTCGTCGAACCTGTCCGCCCCTGACGGACGGCACACCCTGGCCGAGTACTGCGCCACCCGGGGCCTGGTCGCGGAACACGGCACTCCGCTGCCGATCGGGACGTTCAGTGCGTACGGGATGTGGTTCGCCCGGCACGCCGCACCCGAGGTGGAGGAGGTGACCGTCACGGAGGTGACCCCGCAGGGCGAGGCCTTCCGCATCCGTACCGCCGAGGGACCGCCGCTGCTCGCCCGCACGGTCGCCCTCGCGGTCGGAGTGATGCCCTTCGTCCACCATCCCCGGGCGCTGCGGGACCTCCCGCCCGGCCACTACTCGCACAGCAGCGGCCACCGGGACCTGACCCGCTTCGCCGGACTGGACGTCGCGGTGCTCGGCGCCGGGCAGGCGGCCCTGGAGACCGCCGCCCTGCTGGCCGAGCAGGGGGCCCGGCCGGCTCTGGTGGCCCGCAGTTCGCGGCTGAACTGGAACACCGTCCCGCAGCCCCTGGAGCGGCCCGCGCTGCGGGCCCTGCGCGAACCGCACAGCGGGCTCGGCACGGGATGGCGCAGCTGGGCGTGGTCGGAGCTGCCCTGGGCGGTGCGGAGGCTGCCCGCCGCGACCCGGGAGCGGATCGCGGCGACGGCTCTGGGGCCGGCCGGTGCCTGGTGGCTGCGGGACCGGTTCGAGCAGCACGTCCCGGCCCTTCTCGGCCACCGGCTGCACCGGGCGGTCGCGGTGGGTGAGCGGACCCGACTCGGGCTGACCACCGGAGCCGGGGAGTCCGTCGTCCTGGACGCCGCCCACGTGATCGCGGCCACCGGATTCACCCCGGACCTGGACCGCATGGAGCTGCTCGATGCGGGGCTGCGGGCCGCGCTGGAGACGGTCGGGGGCACTCGGACCCCGGAGCTGAGCGCCCGCTTCGAGTCCTCGTGGCCCGGGCTGTTCTTCGCGGGGCTGCTGACGGCTCCCTCATTCGGCCCTTCCATGCGATTCGTGCACGGTGCGGGCTTCACGGCGGGGAGACTGGTGAGAGGAGTCCGCCCTGGGCCTCGTCGAGGGCGGCACCATCAAGATGATCGCGATGAGCGGGGAGACCCTGGAGATCCTCAGCGAGCGCAGCCTGACGCGGCTGGACGGCTCGCTGCCGCTGTCGCAGGCGGTGCTGACCAGGAAGGCCCGCTTCGCCACCTCGCTCACCGCGCTCGGCGTGGAGTTCCCGCTGCTCAGCGACTACCTGAACCGCATCCAGTACGACGCGGCGGCCTACCTGCCGCTGATCGCGCAGGCCAAGGCCATCGGCGGGCTGGTCCTGTTCTACCGGCGGCGCAGCGAGTTCAGCCCCGAGGAGCGCAACCTGTGCCTGGGCCTCGCGGGCATCGTGGCGCAGTCGCTCCAGCGGGCGCTCCTGTTCGACCAGGAGCGGGAGTTCGCGACCGGACTGCAGGCCGCCATGCTGCCGCGGCGGATCCCGGAGATCACCGGCGGGGAGATCGCGGTCCGCTACCACTCGGCCTGGAGCGGGCGGGAGGTCGGCGGGGACTGGTACGACGTGATCGCGCTGCCCCGCGACCGGGTCGGCATCGTGGTGGGCGACGTGCAGGGGCACGACACGCACGCGGCGGCGATCATGGGCCAGCTGCGGATCGCCCTGCGCGCGTACGCGGGGGAGGGGCATCCGCCGTCCACCGTGCTGGCCCGGGCCTCGCGCTTCCTCGCCGAGCTGGACACCGAACGCTTCGCCACCTGCATGTACGCGCAGGTGGACCTGGAGACCGGCGGCGTACGGGCGGTCCGTGCGGGCCACCTCGGCCCGCTGATCCGGCACACGGACGGGCGTACCGGCTGGCCCAACGTGCGCGGCGGCCTCCCGCTGGGGCTGGCCACGGCCTTCGAGCAGGAGGAGTTCCCCGAGACCCGGCTCGACCTCGTCCCCGGCGAGACGCTCGTGCTGTGCACGGACGGGCTGGTGGAGGAGCCGGGCACCGCCATCACCCAGGGGATGGAGGCCCTCGCCCACGCGGTGCGCAGCGGCCCGCAGGAGGCCGGGGCGCTCGCCGACCACCTCTCCGACCGGCTCTGGGAGCGCTGGGGCTCCGGAGACGACGTGGCCCTCCTGGTGCTGCGCCGGGCCCCCGACCCGGGCACCCACCGGGCCCCGCGCATCCACCAGTACATCCACCAGGCCGACCCCGAAGGGCTCTCCGAGGCCCGCTACGCCCTGCGGCAGGCCCTGCGGGACTGGGGGATGCCGGAACTCGCCGACGACGTGGAGCTGGCCGCCGGGGAGCTGCTGGTCAACGCCCTGCTGCACACCGACGGCGGGGCGGTGCTGACGATGGAGGTGCTGCCGGAGCCGGTCCGGCGGATCCGGCTGTGGGTCAAGGACCGCTCCAGCGTGTGGCCGCGCAGGCGCACCCCGGGCGAGGCGGCCACCACGGGGCGGGGGCTGCTGCTGGTGGACGCGCTGGCCACGCACTGGGGCGTGGAGTCCCGGGGCGACGGCAAGGCGGTGTGGTGCGAGTTCGATGCCGGCGGCAGCCTCAGGAGCATCGGGTGACCATGTGGTCACCCCGAGTTGTGGGGCGGCAAGGGTGGGGAGATGATGCGGGCTATGAGACGGATCGTGCTGTGCGCAGGCTGAACAAGGGCGCCGCGACCGCAGTCCTGGCCCTGCTCCTGCTGGCGGCGGGCGTGCCGACGGTCGTGGACTGGACGACGGGCCGCCCGCATGCGGACCCCGGGTGCCAGTCGGTGGCGTTCATGTCGATGACGGGCGTGGCGCCCGAGTGCCGGTAGCGGCGGCTACCGGCCCTCTCCGGTCCGGACGCGCTAGCCCAGGGTGATCAGCCGGATCTCCCGGCGGTCCTCCGCGACGACGTCGACGGAGCGCGGCATCAGGCCCGAGAAGTGGATCTCCTTGAGCTGGGCCTCGGCCAGCGCGGCGCCCGCACGGATGCCCGGCGTGTACTTGAGCGAGCCGGTGGCCTCCCATGCGTGCTCCTGTCCGTCGCAGTCCGCCTCGCCGCCGCCGAAGGCCAGGCGCGTGTTGCCCTGGACGAGGGCCGCCGAGATCTGGAGCTTCGCCCCCACGGGTGACGGGTTGGTGCAGTGGTAGGTGCCGGAAAGGGTGACCGTTCCGTCCTGGCTGATGTGCCCGTGCGACTGTACGGAAATTCCCTGGTTGTAGACGGTGGCTTCGGCGGGGGCCGTGAATGCCGCCGTGGCGGCCAGTGCGGACAGGGCCGCCAGGGCCATGCGGGTTCCGTGGATAACCATTGTTCCTCCGGGTGGATGCGCGTGGCGGGATTCCGCCGGAACGCATTGTGCTGGCAGTTGGGCGGCAACTGGCTCCGCACACTCGTGTCGGTGTGTGCAATTGCCCGCTCGGGCGCGTGAGACTGACCGAAATACATCCCCGAAGGGATCCCGCATGCGTCAGTCCGCCCGCCCCGTCCTCGCCGCCGCCCTCCTCCCGCTCCTCCTGTTCGGCGCCACGGCCTGCCAGAACGCTTCCGAGGGCGCCGCGCTCGCCCCCGCCGCCGTGCCCGCGGTCCCCGTGGACGACGGCGTCCCCGGCGCCGGCCAGGACCCCGGGCAGGCGGCCGCGCCGGGAGCCGCCGCGCCGGGCGCCGTGCGGGAGGCCCACGTCGGGGAGTCCGTACGGGTGCGCGGCGCGCAGGTCGGACGGCACCTCCAGGTGGTGCTGAACGCGTACGTGGACCCCGCGGTCAGCGTCGACAAGAACTTCGTCCCGCCCGCGGGCAAGCGCTGGGTGGCCGCCTCGATGTCGTTCGTCAACGTCGGCGGGGCCTCGTACGGGGCCCTCGGGAGCATGTGGGCGCACGACAGCGCGGGGCAGCGCCACAAGGTGGTGCCCACCGGTGAGCTGACCACCGGCAAACCACTCGTCTTCGATTCCCTGGAGGTCGGTGAGCGGGCCGAGGGGTGGGTGGTGTTCGAAATTCCGGAAAACGCGCGCATTGTGCGGCTCCAGTACCAGGACGCGAACATCCAGGCGAATTCCGGAGGGGGTTTCTGGGGCGTCTAGCCCGCCCGGGTGAAAGGCCGTGAAAGAGCCGGGCGACAGACCACTAGGGTGCGGCGCATGACTTCTACTCAAGCCGAAATCGACCGGTCCCAGCTCGGCACCCTTTCGGTGCTCGCCTGGATCGGCGACCCCTCCGAGGCCCACGACATCCCGTACCTCCTCGCCTACACCCTCGGTGACGGCCCCGGAGGCCGGGAGGCCGGTGAGGCGGCTGCCCGCGGGCTGCTGGAGGAGATCGGCCTGCCCATCGGGGACGTCGTCATGGACGGCACCCGCAACCCGGCGGCCTTCCCGGTGCAGATCCTCCTGGAGGGCAACCAGATCGCCCTCACCCTGCCCGGGATGAACGCGCAGTGCACCGCACCCGACGAGTGGGTCGCCGCGGCCGACGAGAGCGGTCAGGCGTACTTCCTGTTCGCCACCCGCGCCTGGCCCGAGGCCGTCCCGGGCCGCCCGGTCGAGCCCGAGACGCTGCAGGCCTTCGCGGGCGACGAGTCGGTGCTCACCGGCAGCGCCCACTGCGTGCTGTCCGTGCGCCGGCTCCAGAAGTAGCCGCAGCGCAGCGCCGCCGCACCCCCCGCTCCGGCCGCCGGGCTCCCAGCCTGCCCGGTGGCCGGTCACGCTCCCGGATCAGGGGCGTTCGAAGGCGAACCGCAGCGAGCGGACCCGGTTGTCGAAGTTCGATCCCGCCAGGTCCGGCAGGCCCACCGCGCGCAGCCCGACCGGGCGGGTCAGCAGTTCGCGGAACAGGGCCTTCATCTCCACCCGGGCCAGATGCGCGCCCAGGCAGAAGTGCGGGCCGCCGCCGCCGAACCCCAGGTGCGGGTTGGGGGAGCGGGTGATGTCGAAGGCGTCGGGGTCCGGGAAGAGGGCCTCGTCGCGGTTGGCGGAGGCGTAGTACAGGACCACCTTGTCGCCGGGGCGGAACAGGTGCCCGTCCAGGGTGTGTTCGGCGGCGACCGTCCGGCGGAACTGGATGATCGGCGTCGAGTGGCGGATCATCTCGTCCACCGCCCCGTCCGCGTACTGCTCGAAGTCCGAGAGCAGCAGGTCCCGTTGGTCCGGGTGGTCGGTCAGCAGGGTCAGGCCGTGGGTGATCGCGTTGCGCGTGGTCTCCACCCCGGCGACCATCAGCAGCGAGAAGAAGGCGCCGAGCTGGCGGGCCCCGAGGGCCTGGCCGTCCACGTTCGCGCACACCAGCGCCGAGATGAGGTCGTCGGTGGGGTTCTTGCGCCGCTCCCGCCCGATGCCCGCCACCATGCGCTGCATCCGGGCCAGCGCCCGCAGTCCGCGGCCGGGCATCCGCAGCCGGGCGGCCAGGCCGCGCTCCACCCCGATGTTCTCGGAGGCGTGGTCGACCCGGTCGGCGATCTCCGCCCGGTAGTGCTCCGGGATGCCCATCATGTTGCAGATGACCTCCAGGGGCAGCCGGGAGGCCACCGCCGAGACGAACTCGTCGGGCTGCCCGTCCAGCACGTCGTCCACGATCCGCGCCGCGACCGCGTGGATGTCCTCCTCGGCGGCCGCCAGCAGCCGCGGGGTGAAGGCCCGCTGCACGATCTTGCGCAGCTGGGCGTGGTCGGGGCCGTCCAGGTTGACCATCGAGTCCCCGAACAGCGCCCGCACCCACCGGGCCGGCTCGGGCGTGGTCACCCCGGGGGCGCTCGCGAACACCTTCGGCAGCCGGCTCGCCTCCTGTACCTGGCCGTGCCGTACGAGGGCCCAGTGACCGGCCCCCTTCGCCCCTTCGGGGACGAACACGGGGGAGCCGAGGGCCCGCAGCCGGGCGAAGGCCGCGAGCCGGTGGGCGGGGGGCCGCTGCCAGAAGCCGGGCTCGGCCAGTTCCGCCCCGGGATCGGTTCCGGTACGGGGTGCCGGGAGTGTCATGGCCTGCCTCCAGTTGCTGCGCGCGTCGTCCTGCGCTGGAGAACGGTGACGGCGGCGCGGGGGTGACGGTCCGGCGGGCCTCAGACGCCGACGCGGGCGGACCGGGTGGACAGGGTCACGCCGACCGCCACCGTGGCCGACGCGACCAGGCCGCCCAGAGCACCGCGTACGTACCCGTCCAGGTGCAGGCGAGGATCGCGAGGGCGCAGAGCGGCAGGGTCAGCTGCTGGGCCGCACCGCGCTTGAAGTGCCGGGAGTGCAGCAGCCACACCATCAGCAGGAACAGGGCGGACGGCACGGTGACGGCGGCGTTCGCGGCGGTCTGCGAGATGTGCGCCTTGCCCACCGCGTGCTCGACCGCGACCTCGATGCCCGCCCCGATCGCCGCGCCCGAGGCGAAGATCAGCAGGTGCCCGTAGCCCCACGGGATCGCTTCGCGGTTGGTGTTGAGCTTCTCGTGCATCGGCACGGCGAAGTAGATCCACCACGCGGCGAAGACGATCAGCAGCCCGCCCGCGGCGATGGGCAGCAGCTCGCCCAGGGCCTCGTGCTCGTCGAGCGCCGACTTCACGGCCACCGTGCTCGCGGCGATCGTCTCGCCCAGCACGATGATGGTGAACAGGCCGTACCTCTCCACGATGTGGTGGGCGTGCCAGGGCGTCTGGTGCCCGCGTTCGGCCACGAGCGGGACCGACAGCTCGGCCGCCACCATCACCAGGAACAGCCAGCGCTTCGCGCCCTCCGGGGCGAACAGCAGCCCCACCCAGCCCGCCTGGCAGATCACCAGGCCGGCCGCGTACGTCAGGGCCGAGGTGCGTGCCGGGCCGCTCTCCCCGGACGCGGCCCGCAGCCACTGGGCCGTCAGCGCCACGCGCATGATCAGGTAGCCGACGACGGCCACCGTCCAGTCGTTCTCGTCGAAGGCCAGGCTGACCCCGGCCGCGTAGACGAGGACGCCGGCGATCTGCACGAGGGTCGCGATCCGGTACGGCACGTCGTCGCAGTCGTAGGCGGAGGCGAACCACGTGAAGTTCATCCACGCCCACCACACGCCGAAGAAGACGAAGAAGTAGCCGATCACCCCGGTGCCGGGATGCCCCTCGGCCAGCGCGTGCACCAGGCTCGCGCCGCACTGGGCGATCGCGACGACGAAGCAGAGGTCGAAGAACAGCTCCAGCGGGGTCGCCGCGCGGTGGTGCTCCTCGCGGCTGCGTGCGGTCATCGGTGCGTAGGCCATACCGGCCAGCAGACCAGAGGCCGCGCCCTTCAGCAGGCCAGGCGCGCGGCCCGCGGGGCGCGCGTGCCCCGGGCGGACTCGTAGCGGTCCAGGACGAGCCGGGCCAGCAGCGGGTGGTCGGCGAGCGGCTGCGACACCGTCCAGGCGCCGGAGCCCGCCAGGGCACGGGTGAAGCGGCCCGGCGCCAGCAGGTGCGCGGCCACGGCGATCCGGCGGTAGCCGGCGGCCCGCAGGGCGGCAAGGGTCTCGGGGACGCCCGGCCCGGCCGAGGTCAGGTACGCGGGGAGCACCGGGACCCGGCCGGGGCCGCGCTCGCACTCCAGCAGGGCGGCGAGCCGGGCCGCGCAGGCGGCCGTACCCGTGTTGCCGCCGGGACGGGAGGAGCCCGCACCGGCCACGACCACGGCGTCGGCCCTGCGGTACGGGCCGCGGCGGCGCTCGGCGTCGCACAGGCGGCTGTGCAGGGCGAGGGCGACTGACGGGTCGCCGCCGAGTCCCTCGGTCAGGGTGCAGCCGCTGCCGGCGAGGACGGCGGGGACGTCGATGCGGCGGTGGTACCCGTCGCCGAGCAGCAGCGGGACGACCACCGCGCCCGGGTGCTCCCGTACGGCCTCGGCGAGGGACGGGGACTGCGCCTCCAGGTGGCCCACGGTGGCGCGGACCCCGCTGAGGGCCTCGACGGCGGTGGTGAGACGGCGAAGGGTCGCGGCGGCGGCGGGCACCGCACTGCCGTGCACGGCGACGACGAGCATGGCTGCCCCTTCGTTTCGGGTGGCGGGGTCGGGCGGGGCGCGGCTCCGGCGATCCCGGGCGCTCCCGGTGGCCGGCCCCCCTCCACGCTAGGCCGCCGCGCGCGTGCGGTCAGGGCCCCCAAGGGCCCTGGGCCGGGGGCCACACGTCCCGGGCGCAAGAGGGCTCCGGGCCCCCGCCCCGGGGCCCTTTTCCGCAGTTCAGGGGCGGGGAGCGGACCTACCGTCGAGAGCGGAGGCATGCGCGGACCCGCGTGTGCGGACCCGGGACACACGGAGTGAGACCCATGGCGCAGACGCTGGTTGTCATCGGCCACGGCATGGTGGGGCACCGCCTGCTGGAGGCGCTCGCCGAGCGGGACGCGCTCGCGGACCCGGCCCGGCCCGGTGCCTCCGGCTGGCAGGTGAGCGTCCTCGCCGAGGAGGAACGCCCCGCCTACGACCGGGTCCACCTGTCCGCTGCCTTCACCGGCTCGACCGGCGAGGACCTCTCGCTCGTCGCCCCCGGCTTCCTGGAGCGGCACGGCGTCGACCTGCGCCTCGGCGACCCGGCCGAGCGGATCGACACCGTCGCCCGTACGGTCACCAGCCGCTCCGGGGTCGTCCTCGGCTACGACGCCCTGGTGCTGGCGACCGGCTCCTACCCCTTCGTGCCACCGATCGAGGGCGCCGACGCCGAAGGCTGCTTCACCTACCGGACCCTCGACGACGTGACGGCGCTCACCGCCCACGCGGGCCGCGGCCGGGTCCGCAGCGGTGTCGTCATCGGCGGCGGGCTCCTCGGCCTGGAGGCCGCGGGCGCGCTGCGCACCCTCGGACTGACCACGCACGTCGTGGAGTTCGCCCCCCGGCTGATGCCGCTCCAGGTGGACGACGGCGGGGCGGCGGCGCTGCGCGCCACCATCGAGTCGATGGGGGTCGCCGTGCACACGGGCGTCGGCGCGGCCGGGGTCGGGACGGACGCCGACGGCCGGGCCGTCAGCCTGCGGCTGACCGACGGCCGCAGCCTCAGCGCGGACGCCGTGGTCTTCTCGGCGGGCGTGCGCCCGCGCGACCGGCTCGCGCGCGAGTGCGGGCTCGCGGTCGGCGACCGCGGCGGCGTGGCCGTGGACGCCCACTGCCGTACGAGCGACCCGTACGTGTACGCGGTCGGGGAGTGCGCCCAGGCCGTGGACGGCACGGTGTACGGGCTGGTCGCGCCGGGCTACCAGATGGCCGAGGCGGTCGCCGAGGCCCTCGCGGGCGCCGGTGCGCTGACCTTCACCGGGGCCGACACCTCCACCAAGCTCAAGCTGATGGGCGCCGACGTCGCCTCCTTCGGCGACCCCTTCGCGCCCGAGGGCCGGGGCGGGGCCGTCTCGGTGGTCTTCTCCGACGCGCGCGAGGGCGTGTACAAGAAGCTGCTGCTCGGCCCGGACGGCGCCCTGCTCGGCGGCATCCTGGTCGGCGACGCGCAGGCGTACGGCTCGCTGAAGCCGCACGCGGGCCGCGTACTGCCCGCCCCGCCGGAGGCGTTCATCCTGCCCGCCGCGGACGGGGCGGCGCTGCCCGGAGCGGACGCACTGCCCGGGGACGCGGTGGTGTGCTCCTGCCACAACGTCACCAAGGCGCAGGTCACGGACGCCGTGGCCGCCGAGGCGCTCACCGACGTCGGCGGCATCAAGAAGTGCACCAAGGCGGGCACGGGCTGCGGCGGCTGCCTCGGCACCCTCCAGGCCGTACTGGACGCCGAACTCGCCGCGCAGGGCATCGAGAAGCCGCGCGGGCTGTGCGAGCACTTCCCCCTGACCCGCGCCGAGATGTACGAGAAGGTGCGCACCGAACGCATCCGCAGCTTCAGCGAGCTGCTGGAGACGTACGGGACGGGCGGCGAGGGCTGCGCCGTGTGCAAGCCGGTGGTGGCCAACGTCCTGGGCACGCTCGCCCCGGAGCTGGGTCTCGGGCACGTCCTGGAGGGCGAGCAGGCATCGCTGCAGGACTCCAACGACCTGTTCCTCGCCAACCTCCAGAAGGACGGCACCTATTCGGTCGTCCCGCGGGTCGCGGGCGGCGAGATCACGGCCGATCAGGTCATCGCCCTGGGCGAGGTGGCCCGCGACCACGGCCTCTACACGAAGATCACCGGCGCCCAGCGGATCGGTCTCTTCGGGGTCCGCAGGGAACAGCTGCCGGACATCTGGCGGCGCCTGGGCGGTGCGGGCTTCGAGTCCGGGCAGGCCTACGGGAAGTCCCTGCGCGCGGTGAAGTCCTGCGTCGGGGCGCGCTTCTGCCGCTTCGGGCAGGGGGACTCGATCCAGCTGGCGATCGACCTGGAGCTGCGCTACCGGGGCCTGCGCACCCCGCACAAGTTCAAGGGCGGGGTCTCCGGCTGCCTGCGCGAGTGCGCGGAGGCACGGGGCAAGGACGTCGGTGTCATCGCCACCGCCAACGGCTGGAACCTGTACGTCGGCGGCAACGGCGGCGCCACCCCGCGCCACGCGGACCTGCTGGCCCCGGACCTGACCACGGCCGAACTCTTCGTCCTCGTCGACCGGTTCCTCATGTACTACGTGCGCACGGGCGAGCGCCTGGAGCGCACGGCGGCCTGGATCGAGCGGCTCGGCGGCAGTGCGGCGGGGCTGGAGCACCTGAAGGAGGTGCTGATCGAGGACTCGCTCGGGATCTGCGCGGAGCTGGAGGCGCAGATGGAGCGGCACGTGGCGGCGTACGGGGACGAGTGGCAGGCGGTCCTGGAGGACCCGGCGGCGCTGGAACGCTTCGGCACGGTCGATTTCGGGGCCGCGGGCGAAGCCGCCCTGGAACCGGGGCGCGGGCGCACCGCCGTGCTGGCGGACGGGACGCGGGCGGCGGTCTTCAAGGACCGCGCGGGCCGGGTGTACGCGGTGGGAGACCGGGACCCCTTCTCGGGCGCGGACGTCATCGCGGGCGGGATCATGGGCTCGAAGGACGGGGTCCCGGTGGTGGCCTCGCCGATGCACAAGCAGCTCTTCGACCTGCGGACCGGCATCTGCCTGGACGACCCGGACGTCGCACTGCCGGTGCTGCCGCTGAGCTGACCGCGCGGGCCGGGCGGGCCGGGCCGGGCCGACCGGCCGGGCCTCGGCGGACGGGCCGACCGGGCCGTGCCGGGAGGGGCCAATGCACTGTGGGAGACGGGACCTTGTCCTGCCTCCCACAGTGCGTTCTCCTCTGCCGCGGGCCCGGTGCCGGGGCGGAACCTGGATAGGCAAGGACACCCCTCGACGTTCCAGGACAAGCCATGAGTTCCGCAACGCAGGAAGCGGTACGGCCGCTGACCACCGATCCCGCGCAGTACAGGCCGGGCCGCACCATCACCGACTGGACGCCGGAGGATCCGTCCTTCTGGCAGTCCACGGGCAAGAAGGTCGCCACCCGCAACCTGTGGATCGCCGTCCCGGCCCTGCTCGTGGCCTTCGTGGTCTGGCAGGTGTGGAGCATCACCGCCACCAACCTCAAGGACGTCGGCTTCGGCTTCTCGCAGTCCCAGCTGTTCTGGCTGACGGCGGTCCCCGGCATCACCGGCGGCACCGCCCGCATCGTCTACACCTTCGTCGGCCCGATGATCGGCCAGCGCCGCTTCACGGCGATCTCCACCGTCGTGCTGATCGTGCCGCTGCTGTGGCTGGGCTTCGCGGTGCAGAACCCGGACACCCCCTACGGCACGATGATCGCGATCGCCGCACTGTGCGGCATCGGCGGCGCGAACTTCTCCTCCTCGCTGGCCAACATCGGCTTCTTCTACCCGAAGCAGGAGAAGGGCAACGCGACCGGTATCAACGGCGGCCTGGGCAACCTGGGCGTCTCGGTGGTGCAGCTGCTGACGCCGATCCTGATCACCTCCTCGGTCCTGGCGATCGGCGCGGGCCAGAAGAAGGCGAACGGCTCAGAGATATACCTCCAGAACGCGGCCTTCGTGTGGGTGCCGGTCCTGATCGTGCTGGCGGCCGTCGCCTGGTTCGGGCAGAACGACCTGAAGGTGGCCTCCACCCCCTTCAGCCAGCAGAAGATCATCTTCAAGCGCAAGCACAACTGGCTGATGACCTGGCTCTACGTCGGTACCTTCGGCTCCTTCATCGGCTTCGCCGCGGCGCTGCCGCTGCTCATCAAGACCACCTTCCCGGAGTACTCCGTGGCCACCTACGCCTGGATCGGCCCGGCGCTGGGCGCGCTGGCCCGCTGGGCCGGCGGCTGGATCGCCGACAAGCTGGGCGGCGCGCGGGTGACGATCCTGTCCTTCGTGGGCATGGCGGCCTCGATCATCGGCGTGATCACCTTCCTCCCGGCCGGCTCCGACCAGGGCTCCTTCTGGGGCTTCTTCTTCTGCTTCCTGTCGGCCTTCTTCTTCTCGGGCATCGGCAACGGCTCGACCTTCCGCCAGATCCCCGTCATCTTCCGCGGCCAGCACCTGGGGGGCCTGACCGAGGGCACGCCGCAGTACGCGGCCGCCCTGAAGCAGGCGGAGATCGAGTCGGGCGCGGTGACCGGATTCACCGCGGCCATCGCCGCCTACGGCTTCTTCTTCATCCCGGCGATGTTCGCCAACTTCGCGGTGACCAGCGCGATGTGGGGCTTCGTGGCCTTCTACGCCTCGTGCGTGGTGGTGGCCTGGTGGTTCTACGCCCGCAAGAACGCCGAGGCGCCCAGCTAGAACCTCCCTCCCCCCGGGGCCGGACTGCGCGCGGCGCGGCGCCGGCCCCGCCGTCGTGTGCGGCGCCCCGCCCGGGGCCTAGCTCCGTACGCGCACCCCCTCCCCGCAGCCCGTCACGAACGGAAGGCCAGACCCGCCGCTGGGCCTGGCGCTCGGCATCCCGGCGCCGCTCCTCATCGCGATGTGGCCCGCCGTGAACGGCTACTTCCTGCTCCCCGCCTACGGCACCTTCATCGCGGCGATCAACTTCGACCGGACCGGCACCACCCGCGTCGGCCGCTTCGCCGTCAACCACTCCTTCATGCTGCCGGGGCTCGTCACGACCTGCGTCGCGGTGTCCACAGGCTTCGCTCTGGTTCGTATTGTCTGACCGGCTGAAGATTCTTGTGAATCCATTCACAAGCGCACGAGGGACCTTCGGCCTCCCTGAAATGCCAGGTCAGACGCCCTGCATGGAAGGTGCCCCGGAACATCGCAGGACCTTCGGGCCCCATCTCAGGACCAACGCGGCGGCAAATGATCGATCAAAAGGCGTGCAATGGATACAAGCAATGAGGCGACTCGAAGAAGGTGCGGGCGATGACTGCCACCCCTGCGGAAACCACGAAGAACGGCGCGGCCTGGGAGGGCTTCAAGGGCGGCCTGTGGCGCGACGCCGTCGACGTCCGCGACTTCATCCAGCAGAACTACACCCCGTACGAGGGTGACGACTCCTTCCTCGCCGGCCCGACCGAGCGCACCACCGCCGTGTGGAAGGCCATCACCGACAAGTTCCCCGAGGAGCGCGAGAAGGGCGTCTACGACGTCGCGTACGACATTCCGTCGTCCATCACCGCGCACGCCCCCGGCTGGATCGACCGCGACAAGGACCTCATCGTCGGCCTCCAGACGGACGCCCCGCTCAAGCGCGCGATCATGCCGTACGGCGGCTGGCGGATGGTCGCCGGCGCCCTGGAGACCTACGGCTACCCGGTCTCCGAGGAACTGGAGAAGGTCTTCACGGAGTACCGCAAGACGCACAACGCCGGTGTCTTCGACGCCTACACCCCCGAGATCCGCGCCGCCCGCAAGGCCGGCATCGTGACCGGCCTGCCGGACGCCTACGGCCGCGGCCGCATCATCGGCGACTACCGCCGGGTGGCCCTCTACGGCGTCGACCGCCTCATCGCCTTCAAGAAGGAGGAGAAGGAGGAGCTGCACTCGCTCCCCGCGGGCCACCGTTCGCTGGAGGAGACGATCCGCCTGCGCGAGGAGCTCGCCGAGCAGATCCGCGCCCTGGCCGAACTCAAGGCGATGGCCGCCTCCTACGGCCACGACATCTCCGCCCCGGCCGCCACCGGCCGCGAGGCCGTCCAGTGGCTGTACTTCGCCTACCTGGCGGCCGTGAAGGAGCAGAACGGCGCGGCCATGTCGCTGGGCCGCACCTCCACCTTCGTCGACGTCTACCTCCAGCGCGACATCGAGGCGGGCCGGCTCACCGAGGAGCAGGCCCAGGAGCTGGTCGACGACTTCATCATCAAGCTCCGCATCGTCCGTTTCCTGCGCACCCCCGACTACGACGAGCTGTTCTCCGGCGACCCCACCTGGGTCACCGAGTCCATCGCCGGCATGGGCGAGGACGGCCGCCCGCTGGTCACCAAGACCTCCTTCCGCTACCTCCAGACCCTCTACAACCTCGGTCCGGCCCCCGAGCCGAACATGACCGTCTTCTGGTCGCCGCAGCTCCCCCAGGGCTTCAAGGAGTTCTGCGCCCGCGTCTCGATCGACACCTCCTCGGTGCAGTACGAGTCCGACGAGCTGATGCGTCCGCGCTTCGGCGACGACACCGCCATCGCGTGCTGCGTGTCGGCGATGCCCGTCGGCAAGCAGATGCAGTTCTTCGGCGCCCGCGTGAACCTCGCCAAGACCCTGCTCTACGCGATCAACGGCGGCCGGGACGAGAAGTCCGGCGCCCAGGTAGGCCCCGACACCGGAGCCCTCACCTCCGAGGTGCTGGACTACGACGAGGTCATGGCCAAGTTCGACCGGCAGATGGAGTGGCTCGCCCAGACCTACGTCCACGCGCTGAACGTCATCCACTACATGCACGACCGGTACGCCTACGAGCGCATCGAGATGGCCCTGCACGACCGCGACGTGCGCCGCACCATGGCCTGCGGCATCGCGGGCCTGTCGGTCGCGGCCGACTCGCTGTCCGCCATCAAGCACGCCAAGGTCAGCGCCCTGCGCGACGGGACGGGCCTCGCCACCGACTACACCGTCGAGGGCGACTACCCGGCCTACGGCAACAACGACGACCGCGTGGACGACATCGCCGTCTGGCTCGTCGAGGAGTTCATGCGCAAGGTCCGCAAGCACGAGACGTACCGGGGCGCCGAGCACACCCAGTCCGTGCTGACGATCACCTCGAACGTCGTCTACGGCAAGAAGACCGGCAACACCCCGGACGGGCGCCGCGCCGGCGAGCCGTTCTCCCCGGGCGCCAACCCGATGAACGGCCGCGACACCCACGGCTACGTCACCTCGGCGCTGTCGGTCGCCAAGCTGCCCTACGAGGACGCCGAGGACGGCATCTCGCTGACCAACACCGTCACCCCCGACGGGCTGGGCCGCACCCCCGAGGAGCGGATCAGGAACCTGGCGGGCGTGCTCGACGGCTACATGGCCAGCGACGGCTTCCACATGAACGTGAACGTGCTCAACCGCGACACGCTCATGGACGCCATGGAGCACCCGGAGAACTACCCGCAGCTGACCATCCGGGTCAGCGGCTACGCGGTGAACTTCGTCCGCCTCACGCGGGACCAGCAGCTCGACGTGCTGAACCGCACCTTCCACGGCTCCCTCTAGTCGCGGAGCCGCCCCTGACCGCGCGGCCCGGGGCCGGTCCCTCACCCCGGCCCCGGGGCCGCGCGCCCCCACGGACACGCCCCCACGGACACCGGATCAGTCTGGAGCACCTGCCATGACCGTCCTCTTCGGTACGAGCATCCCCGTCGGCCAGGCGAACGCGGTCGTCGCCAGCGCGGGCCAGACTCCCGCCGCGGCCGCCACCCAGCGGCCGAGCGAGGGTTCGGTGCACTCCTGGGACCTCTCCACCGGGGTGGACGGCCCGGGCACCCGCTTCGTGACCTTCCTGGCCGGCTGCCCGCTGACCTGCCTGTACTGCCACAACCCCGACACCTGGAAGATGCGGTCCGGCAAGCGCACCTCGGCCGACGACGTGATCGCCGAAGCCGCCAAGTACCGGAAGTTCATCGCCGCGTCCGGCGGCGGAGCCACCGTCTCCGGCGGGGAACCCCTGCTCCAGCCCGTGTTCGCGGGCGAACTGCTGCACCGGATGAAGAACGACCTCGGCCTGCACACCGCCCTCGACACCTCCGGCTTCCTCGGCGCACGGGCCACCGACGCTCTGCTGCGGGACGTGGACCTGGTCCTGCTCGACGTGAAGTCCTGGGACCGCGAGACCTACCGGAAGGTCACCGGCCGCCCGCTCGACCCCACCCTCGCCTTCGCCCGGCGCCTCGCGGACCTCGGCAAGGAGGTGCACCTGCGCTTCGTGCTGGTGCCCGGGCTGACCGACGCCCGGGAGAACGTCGAGGGCGTGGCCGCATTCGCCGCGGGCCTCGGCAACGTCTCGCGGGTGGACGTCCTGCCCTTCCACAAGCTGGGCGAGGCCAAGTGGCAGGCCCTGGACATGCCCTTCACCCTGCACGACACGCCCTCGCCCACCGCCGGTCAGGTGGCCGGGGCGAAGGCGGTCTTCGAGGCGCAGGGGCTGACGGCGGTCTGACCCCGTTCGGCCTAGCCATGAATGCGGCATAACGGGCTGAATCGGTACGGAACACCTAGCGTGGTGCTGTGTCCGAGCCCACAGAAGTCCTCGCCGAAGCCCCGCCGCCACCCGGGACGCCCGGGACTCCGCCGCCGGCCGGGAGATCCGTCACCGCACGGGCCACCCTGGCCGGCGCCGTCGTCTCGCTCCTGCTCGTCGTCGCGATCGTGCTCGGCAGCCGGCTGCTGCGCGACTTCGACTCGGCACTGCTGCCGTACGCCGTCGCCACGGTCTTCCTGGCCTTCGGCGTGGCCTACCGGTACACGGTCTGGGTCTCCGCCCCCGGTGCCCGCCGTCTCTTCCGGAAGGGCTTCGGCAGCTTCTTCTCCGCCGACAACTTCCGCAAGGCGCCCACCGCCCTGCCGAAGATGATCGCCACCTACCTCGGCTTCCAGAAGTTCCTCGGGGCCCGCTCCCGCGCCCGCTGGGCCGCCCACCAGCTCATCTTCTGGGGCTGCATCCTGGCCGCGCTCATCACCTTCCCGCTGACCTGGGGCTGGTTCACCTTCACCTCCGACAGCGGCTCGGGCCCCGGCTACGAGATGCGGATCTGGGGCTTCAAGGTCCTCGGCTTCGACTCGCTGAACATCCTGGGCTGGCTGATGTTCCACGGCCTCGACGTCGCCGCCGTCCTGGTCATCCCCGGGGCCTCGTACTTCCTGTGGCGCCGGATGAAGGACCGCGGAGCCATCACCGGCCAGCGGTTCGCCTACGACCTGCTGCCGCTGATCTGCTTGATCGTGATCTCGGTGACCGGGCTGCTGCTGACCTTCTCGTCGATCTTCCTGCACGGCGGGGGCTACGAGTTCCTCGCCATCCTGCACATGGTGTCGGTGGTGTTCACGCTCATCTACATCCCCTTCGGGAAGTTCTTCCACATCGTCCAGCGCCCGGCCGCCGTCGGCATGCAGCTGTTCAAGTACACCGCCCGCCAGGACGAGCAGGTCTTCGCCTGCAAGCGCTGCGGCGAACCCGTCGACACCGCCCCGTACGTGGAGAACCTGCGCGGCACGATGAAGGACCTGAAGCTCGACTTCGACGCCTGGGCCGAGTACTGCCCCCGCTGCAAGCGGGTGCTGCGCGGCAGCGCCTACCTGACCCACGTCAAGAAGGGCTTCAAGTGACCGCGACGGACCCCGCCAAGACGGCACCGCTGCCCCTCGACCCCTCGATCGCCCCGCCCGGCACGCGCAACTTCCGCGACGCGGGCGGCATCCCGGCCGACCAGTGGCACGCCGACCAGAACGGCGAGACCCTCGTCCCCACCCACTGCTGCTTCTGCGGGGTCCAGTGCGGGATGTACCTGCGCGTGGACAAGGGCGGCAAGGTCTTCGGCGTGGAGCCCCGCAACCACGACATCAACCGGATGCGGCTGTGCCCCAAGGGCATCAACGCCTACCAGCAGGTCAACCACCCCGACCGGCTCACCGCCCCGCTCATGCGCCGCTCCCGCGACGAGGAGTTCCGCGAGGCCTCCTGGGACGAGGCCCTCGACTTCACCGTCTCCGAGATCCGCCGCATCCAGGCTGCCCACGGCAACGACGCCTTCGGGCTGCTCGGCGGCGCCAGCCTGTACTCCGAGAAGACCTACCTGGTCGGCAAGTTCGGCAGGGTCGCGCTGAAGACCCGGCACGTGGACTACAACGGCCGGCTCTGCATGGTCAGCGCCGCAGGCGCGAACAAACTGTCCTTCGGCATCGACCGCGCCGCCAACCCCTTCTCCGACATCCTCCTCACCGACTGCCTGCTCATCGCCGGCTCGAACGTGGGGGAGTGCTTCCCGGTCATGACCCAGTACGTGTGGGGCGCCCGCGACCGGGGCGCCTCGCTGATCGTGGTCGACCCGCGCGAGACCGCCATCGCCCGTACCGCCGACATCCACGTCGCGATCAAGCCCGGCACCGACTCCGCCTTCTTCAACGCCGTCCTCCACGTGATCGTCGCCGAGGGCCTGACCGACGAGTCCTACCTCGCCGCGCACACCACCGGCTGGGAGGAGGTCAGGGAGACCGTCCAGGCCTACCCGCCCTCCCGGGCGGCCGGGATCTGCGGTGTCCCCGAGGAGCAGATCGTCCAGGTGGCCCGTACGTTCGGCCGCGCGGGCAAGGCCATGGCCTTCCACGCCCGCGGGGTGGAACACCACTCGCAGGGCGTCGAGAACTGCCTCTCGATCATCAACCTGTGCGTGGCCACCGGGAACCTCGGCAAGCCCGGAGCGGGCTACGGCACCATCACCGGCCAGGGCAACGGCCAGGGCGGCCGCGAGCACGGCCAGAAGTCCGACCTGCTGCCCGGCGGCCGCTCCATCATGAACGAGGAGCACCGCCGCCAGATCTGCGCGATCTGGGGCATCGAGGAGTCCGAACTCCCGCCCGCCGGAACCTCCATGATGGAGATGGTCTGGCAGATGCAGCGCCAGGAGATCCGCGGGCTGATCGGCATCTGCAACAACCCCTTCGTCTCCCTGCCCAACTACGCCACGGTCAAGGAGGGCTACGACGCCCTGGAGTTCCACGCCCAGTTCGACTTCTTCCTCTCCGAGACCGCCGCCAACGGGCACGTGGTCTTCCCGGTCACCGTCTGGGCCGAGGACGAGGGCGTCATGGCCAATACCGAGGCCCGCGTCGTCAAGCACAACAAGGCGCAGGAGCCGCCCCCAGGGGTCCGCACCGACACCTGGGTGATGTGCGAACTCGCCCGCCGCCTCGGCGTCGGGGACAAGTTCGACTTCCCCGGCTCCCGCGAGGTGTTCGAGGAACTGCGCGTCGCCTCCGCCGGAACCGTCAACGACTACTACGGCATCACCTACGAGCGTCTGGAGGAGACGGGCGGCATCATGTGGCCCTGCCCCTCCACCGACCACCCGGGCACGCCCCGGCTGTTCGAGGGAGGCAGGACCTACCACCCCGACGGGAAGGTCCACCTCCAGGTCGTCGAGTGGCACGCGCCGATGGACCCCTACACCGAGGAGTACCCCCTCTCCCTCACCACCGGCCGCACCGTCGCGCACTTCCTCTCCGGCAACCAGACCCGCCGCCTGGGCGCCCTCGTCGAACAGACCCCGCGCCCCTGGGTGGAGGTGCACCCCTCGCACGGCTTCCGCAACGGCGACCCGGTCCGGGTGGTCACCCGCCGCGGCAGCGAGGTCTTCCCGGCGCTGGTCACCGAGGCCATCCGCCCCGACACCGTCTTCATCCCGTACCACTGGCCCGTTCCGACGGCCGCGAACGCCCTGACCATCGACGCCCTCGACCCCCGCTCGAAGATCCCCGAGTACAAGGTCTGCGCCGCCCGGATCGAGGCCGCCGCCCGGATCGACGAGGTGCCGGCGCCGCCCACGCCCCCGGGCCGCGAGGCCTACCCGGAGGCCCAGGTGTCCCGCACGGACCCCCTGCCCCCCACGTCCCCGCAGGGCCGTGGCACGTCGGAGAGGAACTGATCCGCGATGATGGGCCGCACGATCTTCATCGACCCGGGCCGGTGCATCGGCTGCCAGGCGTGTGTCTCCGCCTGCCGCGAATGCGATTCGCACCGCGGCAAGTCGATGATCCACCTGGACTACACCGACCCCGGCATGTCGGTGGCCTCCCTCCCGACCGTGTGCATGCACTGCGAGGACCCGGTCGCGCCCTGCGCCGAGGTCTGCCCCGCCGACGCGATCCTGGTGACCGCCGACGGGGTGGTGCAGCAGGCCGACACCACCCGCTGCATCGGATGCGCCAACTGCGTCAACGCCTGCCCCTTCGGGGTCCCGAAGATCGACCTCCAGGCGAAGCTGCAGATGAAGTGCAACCTCTGCTACGACCGCACTGCCTACGGGCTGGCCCCGATGTGCGCCACCGTCTGCCCCACCGGTGCCCTCTTCTACGGAACCCTCGAAGAGCTCCAGGCCGAGCGGCCGGGCGTCCAGGTCGCCGACTCCTTCGTCTTCGGCGACGTGGTGGTCGCCACCGGCGTCGCGATGGTCGTCCCCGCCGACAAGGTCCAGTGGCCCGTCCCCGGCGGCCTCCCGGTCGTCGAGATCAACGGAGTGGATGTGCGATGAGCCTCACCGAACAGCCCGCCCCCGCACCGGGTCCGGACCCGGGTGACGGCGACGGAGCCGCCCAGGCGCTCCGCGACCGGATCAGCGCCGACTCCCTGACCACCCGCCGCGACTACCTGCGGATCGTCGCCACCGTCTCCGGCGGCCTGGCCATCGGCGGCGTCGGCGTGGCCGCCGGCATCCTCCACCGGCACGGCGACAGCGAGAAGCTCCCCGAGAGCAAGAAGGTGACCGACGCACTGGCGCCGGGCCAATCCGTCGCCTTCCGCTTCCCCGGCGAGGAGGACCGTGCCCTCGCGGTGCGGCTGCCGGACGGATCCCTCGTCGGCTACTCCGCCGTCTGCACCCATCTGGCCTGCGCCGTGCTGTGGCGCGAGGACCGCGGCAACGACGGGGAGCTCTACTGCCCCTGCCACGAGGGCGTCTTCGACGCCCGCACCGGCGAGGTGACCGCGGGCCCGCCGCCCCGGCCGCTCCCCAGGATCTTCCTGACCGAACAGCCCGACGGCAGTGTCTGGGCCGTCGCCACCTCCCGGTCGGGAGAACCGGCCAGGGAAGCCCTGTGCCGGCAGTTCCTCGACTCCCGCCCCGAGATGGCCCAGCAGCTGGGCTGCCCCGGAGCGGGCCGCGCCACCGAGAGCAGGCGGACATGAGCGACGCGCAGCTGCCTCCCCGCCCCGAGTACCGCCCCGGCAGCGCCGACCCCCGGCTGAACAGGCCGGTGCGGGAGCGCTATCCGCAGATCCGCTCCACCAGCGGTTACGGAGATCCGCGGGTCCGGCACACGGGTCCCGGCCCGGGCGCCGGGACCGAGCAGGAACCCGAGCGGGCATCGAAGCTCAACGCCCGTCTGGCCCTGGCCCTCACCGTCGTCATCGGGCAGCTCTGGGCGCTGACCGTGACCGTCAACGAGTGGATGAAGGGCAACACCGGCACGGCCTGGTGGGGGGCGGGATTCCTGATCCTGTCCTTCCTCGTCGTGATCGCGCTATGGCTCCTCGACCCCAAGGACCGGTGACCATGTCGATACCCACGCCCACTTCGCGCACGGTCGCCTCCCACCGTGCGGAGACCTACAAGCCGGGCGCCACCATCGGCGACTGGCGGCCCGAGGACGAAGGCTTCTGGCAGTCCACCGGCCGCAAGGTCGCCCAGCGCAACCTCTGGATCTCGATCCCCGCCCTGATGCTGGGCTTCGTGGTCTGGCAGGTCTGGTCGGTCACGGTGGTCAACCTGAACAACGTCGGCTTCGGCTTCTCCAAGTCGCAGCTGTTCTGGCTGACGGCGATCCCCGGCATCACCGGCGGCACCTTCCGGATCCTCTACACCTTCATCGGACCCATCTTCGGCGAGCGGAAGTTCACCGCCTTCAGCACGCTCATCCTGGTCGTGCCCATGCTGTGGCTCGGCTTCGCCCTCCAGGACACCGGAACCCCCTACTGGGAGCTGGCTCTGATCGCGGCCGTCTGCGGCATCGGCGGCGCCAACTTCGCCTCCTCGATGGCCAACATCGGCTTCTTCTTCCCCAAGCGGGAGAAGGGCAACGCCAACGGGCTCAACGGCGGCCTCGGCAACCTCGGCGTGAGCGTGGTCCAGCTGGTCGCCCCGCTGGTGGTCACCGCGGCCGTCCTCGGCGCCCCGGCGGGCGGCCCGCAGCGCGACGTGAACAACGGCACCGACATCTGGCTGCAGAACGGCGCCTTCCTGTGGGTGCCGCTGCTGGTCGTCGTGGCGCTGCTGGCCTGGTTCCTGATGAACGACCTGAAGGTGGCCGCGGCCCCCTTCAGCCAGCAGAAGATCATCTTCAAGCGCAAGCACAACTGGCTGATGACCTGGCTCTACGTCGGCACCTTCGGCTCCTTCATCGGCTTCGCCGCGGGCCTGCCCCTGCTGATCAAGAACAACTTCGAGGCGCAGGGCTACCAGGCCACCACCTATGCCTGGCTCGGGCCGTTCGTCGGCGCGCTCATGCGCTGGGCCGGCGGCTGGCTCTCGGACAAGATGGGCGGCGCCAGGGTCACCATGCTGTCCTTCGTGGGCATGGCGGCCTCCCTGGTGGTGGTGATCTACGCCCTGCCGCACGAGGGCGACCAGGGCAACTTCTGGGCCTTCTTCATCGGCTTCCTGGCGGCCTTCGCCTTCTCCGGCCTCGGCAACGGTTCGACCTTCCGGCAGATCCCGGTCATCTTCCGGGACCAGCACATGCGCCAGGCCGAGGGCAAGGGCCCCGAGGCGCAGGCCGCGGCCCTGAAGCAGTCCGAGATGGAGGCGGGCGCCGTCACCGGCTTCTCCTCGGCCATCGCCGCCTACGGCTTCTTCTTCATCCCCGCGATGTTCGCCGCGATCGCGGTCACCGCCGCACTGTGGATCTTCATCGGCTTCTACGCCACCTGCCTGGCGGTGTGCTGGTGGTTCTACGCCCGCAAGGGCGCCGAAGCCCCCAGCTGAGCCCGGGCTCCGGCGGGGGCCGCCGTACCCTGGAGGCATGAGCACCGCCCCCGCCTCCGACCCGCAGCCCGCGCAGAGCGGCGACCGCCCCGAGCAGGGGACCGCCGCGCCGCGCCCCAGGCCCAAGCTGGTCTTCGACGACCCGCTGGACCAGCAGTCCTCGGACGACACCGACCGGGGCTGGGGCGAGCGGCCGCCCGCCGGCGGAAGCGCGGCCGACCTGGCCCGCTTCCTCGACGAGAAGCCCCCGCACCACATCTGAGCTGCCGCAGCGGCGCCCCGCGCCGCCCGGCCGCGGTCTAGAACCCCTCGCGCGGCCCCGTCGGACCGGCGCCGCCGCCCTGGGCGTTGCGCTGGGCGACCAGGGTGTCCCGGATCTCCTTGAGGACCTCCAGCTCGGTGATCTCGATGGTCTCCTGGACGCCTTCCTTCGCCTTGCGCCTGGCCTCCGTCTTCGCGAGGTACTTCGCCATCGGCAGCACCATCAGGAAGTAGACGACCGCCGCGGTGATCACGAAGGTGAGGGTCGCGTTGAGCACCGAGCCCCAGAGGATCTCGACACCCGTGGGCTGCCCCTGGGCGTCGAGCCCGCAGGGGTCCTTGATGCACGACTTGTAGACGTCCAGGTTCTTCGTCCCGATGGCGCCGACCAGCGGTCCGATGATTCCCTTGACGATGGAGTTCACGATGTTCGTGAACGCCGCGCCGATGACAACGGCGACCGCCAGGTCGACCACGTTGCCGCGCATCAGGAAGGCCTTGAAGCCCGCCAGGACGCTCTCCTTCTTCTTCTCGCTCACCACTGAGCCTTTCTTCGTATGTGCCGAACACGGAGCCAACGGTTCCGAAAACTACGGCAGTCCGGGCGCGGTATGTCCAATCGGGAGCCACCTCAAGGCGACTTGACCGGCCGCGCGTGCGATTCAGCACAGGGTCACCGCCAGCCGTGTCACGGCGCCGGCCCCCACCAGGGCCCGCGCGGTGTCCCGGTCCACGGACAGCACCACCAGCGCACCGCCGTCCCCCGGCTCCTGCTCCGGGGCGGGCACTTCGGCGACCCGGGCCCCCGCGGCCACCACCCGGGGCGGCCCTGCGCGCTCCGCCGCCACCACGTCCACCCGGTCACCGGGCCGCAGCAGGCGCACCGTCCCCGCGTCCGCGATGCGCACCGGCGCGGACACGGTCCGGACCGCGGCCGGCGGGCGCTCGGCCGCCGCGGGCGGCGGGGCGCCCCGCGAGGCCTGTGCCTCCGTACCGCCCACGGCGAGGGCCGCCGCCACGACGGCCAGCCCGGCAGCGGCCGCCCGCCGCCGACGGCGCACCGCCCGGCGCAGCCGCCCCGCGCCCCGCCCCACGCGCAGCGGGGGGAACGGCGGAACGGGCCGGGCAGGGGTGCACGGGGAGCAGACCGCCGCAGCGGGAGCTGCGGAGGGAGCTGCGGAGGGAGACGCCGAGGTCGAACGGATCGCGGGAGTACGGGACATGGGGAACACCACCAAACGGGACCGGGGCCCGGACCCAGCGCCCGGACACCCCCCACGATCCCGTCCCCCGCCCGCCCCCGCCCCGCCCTGTGGACGGTCCCCAGGATGTGGAAAACCCCGCCACCCGTAAGAGTGGCGGGGCAGGCACCGAGGCCAAGGCCAGGCCAAGGCCAAGGCGAGGGCCAGGGCTACGGCAGCTCGATGCCCAGGTCCCAGCCGTCGTGCGCGTGCGTGCACAGGCAGGAGCGGGACTCGGTCGGCGGCAGCGCCGCCACCGCGTCGAAGAGCACCTCGCGCAGGCGGCCGACGTTCTCGCCGAACACCTTCAGGACCTCCGTGTGGGACACGCCCTCACCGGTCTCGGCGCCCGCGTCCAGGTCCGTCACCAGCGCCATCGAGGTGTAGCAGAGCCCCAGCTCACGGGCGAGGACCGCTTCCGGGTGACCCGTCATGCCCACCACCGACCAGCCCGCCGCGGCGTGCCACTGCGACTCGGCGCGCGTGGAGAAGCGCGGCCCCTCGATGACGACCATGGTGCCGCCGTCGACCGGCTCCCACTCCCGCCCGCGGGCCGCCGCCAGCGCCACCGACCGCCCCACGGGGCAGTACGGGTCGGCGAAGGTGGTGTGGACGACGTTCGGGACGCTCCCGTCGGGCAGCGGCTCCCCGTCGAAGTACGTCTGCGCGCGGGACTTCGTACGGTCGACCAGCTGGTCGGGGACCAGCAGCGTGCCCGGACCGTACTCGGCGCGCAGCCCGCCCACGGCGCAGGGGCCGAGCACCTGACGGACGCCGACCGAGCGCAGCGCCCACAGGTTGGCCCGGTAGTTGATCTTGTGCGGCGGGACGGTGTGGCTGCGCCCGTGCCGGGGGAGGAAGGCCACCTGGCGGCCTGCGAGCTCGCCCAGGTAGAGGGAGTCGCTCGGGGGTCCGTACGGGGTCTCCACCTGGACCTCGGAGACGTCCTCCAGGAAGGAGTAGAAGCCCGAGCCGCCGATGACACCGATCTCTGCGTTCGCCATGGCGTCACCCTAACCGGGCATGCCGAAGGCCCCGCTGCCCGGGAGGGGCGGGCGGGGCCTGTCGGAAAAGACGTGGGGCGGGAACGCGGTCAGGCGGCCGAGGTGGAGCTGCTGCCCGAGCTCGACGGCGTCGAGGAGGACGAGGACGACGCGGCAGGAGCGGCGGCAGCGGTCGAGGTCGTCGAGGACGACGGCTTCGAGGCAGGCGTGCTGCTCGACGAAGCACCGCGGCTGTCGTTCCGGTAGAAGCCGGAGCCCTTGAAGACGATGCCCACGGCGGAGAACACCTTCTTGAGGCGTCCTTCGCAGTTCGGGCACACGGTCAGTGCGTCATCGGTGAACTTCTGCACGGCCTCAAGGCCCTCACCGCACTCGGTGCACTGGTACTGGTAGGTCGGCACGAATTTCCTCCTGGCACTCTGACTCAATGAGTGCTAACGACGTTCCATGGTGACGTATTCCGGCCGATCAGTCCACCGTCACCGGCACGCGGTGACCCAGACCACGCTCGTTCACCCGGTCGCGGGCGGCCGCTGAGGACGGCGCCGAGGCGGCCGCGGGGGCCGTGGCGGAGGAGTTGACGACCCGGCTCGGGGCGTTCGGCGTCAGCTTCGAGCGCAGCGCCACCAGGGTGACGAGGGCGACGGCGGTGGCCACCAGGGGCACCAGGAAGCCGTACGAGGACCCGTGGGCGTCGGTCAGGCGGCCGGCCACGGTCACGGCGCCGGCCTGCCCGAAGGCGACCGCTCCGGTGAGCCAGGTGAAGGCCTCGGTGCGGGAGGCGGCCGGGATCAGCTGCTCGATCATCGTGTAGCCGGTGATCAGGGCCGGGGCGATGCACAGACCGACGACCAGGCCGAGCGCGCCCAGCAGGATCGCGGAGTTCGCGGCCCACAGGACGGAGGCGGCGGCGGTCAGGCCGATGTAGCCGAGGATCAGGCGGCGGCGGGGGCCGATCTTCCAGGCGATGGCGCCCATGGCGATGCCCGCGACCATGTTGCCCGCGGCGAAGACGCCGTAGAGGAGGCCGTTGGCCCCCGGGTTGCCGATCTCCTCGGAGAAGGCGGCCAGGGAGACCTGCATGCCGCCGAAGACGGCGCCGATGCCCATGAAGGCGACGATCAGGACGCGCAGGCCCGGGAAGGACAGCGCGGAGGCGTGCTTGCCGCCGTCGGCCCGGCGGGCCACCGGCTTGGGCTGGGTGCTGCGCTGGGCGGCGAAGAGCAGGCCGCCGACGATCGTCAGCGTCGCCTCGGTGATCAGGCCCGCGGAGGGGTGGATCGCGGTGCACAGGAAGGTGGCCAGCACCGGGCCCACCACGAAGGTGAACTCGTCGGTGACGGACTCGAACGCGGCCGCGGTCGGCAGCAGCGGGGAGCCCTCCAGCTTGGCGGCCCAGCGGGACCGCACCATCGGCCCGACCTGCGGGACGGAGGCGCCCGCGGGGACCGCGGCCAGCGCCAGGGCCCACAGCGGGGCGCCGAGCAGGGCGAGCGCGGTCAGGGCGCTGACGGAGGCGGCGTGCGCGAGGACGACCGGCACCAGGACGCGGCTCTGGCCGATCCGGTCGGCCAGCTTGCCCATCTGGGGGGCGAACAGGGCCATCGAGACGCCGGTGACGGCGGCGATGATGCCCGCACTGCCGAAGGAGCCGGTGGTGTGCTGCACCAGCAGGACGATGCTGATCGTCAGCATCGCGAAGGGCTGCCGGGCGGCGAAGCCGGGGAGCAGGAAGCTGAGGGCGCCGGGCGTGCGCAGGAGCTGCCCGTAGCCGGGGCGGGCGGACGTGTCGGTCGTGACCGCGGATGTCACGGCCTGGCCTTTCCGCTGCCTGGTAGAGCGTCCCCGTCTGCGGACGGTGCGCCGCCTTGTGAGCGGCCGCACCCGTACATGTGGGATCCCCGAGAGCTGTCCTCTTGCGCAGAACCGAGTGATACCTGGGCGCCCACTGCGGAGGGTGCCACGGCCGCTTTGCGGTCGCGCCAGCTCTGCGTCAGGCAGAGTTGGTTCGATGTGGTGTGCCTTAATCATACAGGGGATCCCACTACCACGCCCTGTGATTACGCCGACAACGCGTGTCTTCACCTGCGATTAACTGGAGCTTCGCATTCCAGGCCCCCTAAATTGCGGGCATATCCGGGCAGACTCCCCCGAAAATGTGGAATTAGAACGTCGCTCTAAAGTGCCGCTCTAGCGCGCGGGACCGTTTCCCGTCCCCAGCCAGCCCGCCAGCTTGCCGCCCCGGGCCACGGCCCGCAGCCGCGCCTCGGCCGCGTCCCGGACCGGGTCGGTGGCCACCACCAGCAGTTCGTCCCCCCGCCGCAGCACGGTCGAGGGAGCCGGTACGAAGCTCTTCGCGTCCCGGACCACCAGCGTGACCGAGGCCCCCGGCGGCAGCCGCAGCTCGCTCACCTCGACGCCGTGCATCCGCGAGGCGGGCGGGATCGCGAAGGACAGCAGGTGCCCGCGCAGCTTCTCCAGCGGCGCCGACTCGATGCCGAGGTCGGAGGCGCTCTCGTCGGAGTCCCCGAGGTTCAGCTTGCGCGCCAGCCAGGGCAGGGTCGGCCCCTGCACCAGCGTGTAGACGACGACCAGCACGAAGACGATGTTGAAGACCCGGTCGCTGCCCTCGATCCCGGACACCATCGGGATGGTCGCCAGGATGATGGGCACGGCGCCGCGCAGGCCGGCCCACGACATCAGGGCCTGCTCCTGCCAGGGGATCCGGAAGGGCAGGAGGCTGACGAAGACCTCCAGCGGCCGCGCCACCATGGTCAGCACCAGGCCGATGACCACCGCGGGCCAGAAGTCGTGGACCAGCTCGTGCGGGGTGACCAGCAGGCCGAGCAGGACGAACATGCCGATCTGGGCGATCCAGCCAAGCCCGTCGGCGAAACCGCGGGTGGCCGGCCAGTGCGGGAGCTTCGCGTTCCCGAGCACCATCGCCGCCAGGTAGACGGCGAGGAAGCCGGAGCCGTGCGCCATCGCGCCGGCCGCGTACGCCGTGATGGCGATCGCCATGACGGCGATGGGGTAGAGGCCGGAGGCGGGCAGGGCCACGTGCCGCAGCCCGTACGCGCCCAGGAAGCCCACGGCAAGGCCGATCGCTGCGCCGATGGCCAGTTCAAGGGCGATCTTGCCGATCAGGACGTACCACTCGTCCACCGGGCCGACGGCGGCGAAGGCGACGACGAGGATGACGACGGGTGCGTCGTTGAATCCGGACTCGGCCTCCAGCACGCCCGTGATCCGGGACGGCAGCGGCACCTTGCGCAGCACCGAGAAGACGGCCGCGGCGTCGGTCGAGGAGACGACCGCACCGATCAGCAGGGCCTGACGCCATTCCAGCCCGACGAGATAGTGCGCGCCCGCTGCCGTCACGCCCACGCTGATGGCGACGCCGACCAGCGACAGGACGACCGCGGCCGGCAGGGCCGGTTTGATCTCTTTCCACTTGGTGCCCAGACCACCCTCGGCGAGGATCACGACGAGCGCGGCATAACCGATGACCTGAGTCAGCTCGGCGTTGTCGAATACGACGTTGCCTATGCCGTCCTGGCCTATCGCGATGCCTATGCCGAGGTAGATGAGCAGGCTGGGCAGGCCGCTGCGTGAAGAGATGCGTACCGCCGCTACCGCGACGAGCAGCACGAGCGAGCAGACCAGCAGGAGCTCATTGAGCGTGTGGACAGTCAGCGGGCGGCCCTTTCCTCAAAGCACGGGCGGATCGTCCTCCGGCCTGCGCATTCGGCAAGTACTTCGTTACCTTACCTAATCTTTGACGCTTTCTTGACGCGATACCCACATTGTGAAACGCCTGTTCGGCCCTGTCCTCGTCAGCTCCACCCCTGGCGGATCAACGACTGGGGTCCTGCGCCTATGGTTGCTCCCAGCACTCCCAGGACCACCCTGCCCCTCTAAGGACAGCGATGCCCGCCAACGAATCCGCTCCTCCCGCCAAGAAGAAGGGACGACGCGCCCGTCTGATCGTGCTCGTCCTGGTCCTGGCTCTCCTCGCGGGCCTCGGCTACGGGGCGTACTGGGGCGTGGACAGCGTGCGCGCCTCCTTCCCCCAGACGACCGGCTCCCTGAAGGTGCCGGGCCTGACCGGGACCGTCGACGTCAAGCGTGATGCCAACGGCATCCCCCAGCTCTACGCGGACAACGACGCGGACCTCTTCCGCGCGCAGGGCTTCGTGCACGCCCAGGACCGCTTCTGGGAGATGGACGTACGCCGCCACATGACCTCCGGCCGGCTCTCGGAGATGTTCGGCTCCGGCCAGGTCGAGACCGACGCCTTCCTGCGCACGCTGGGCTGGCGCCAGGTCGCCCAGGCCGAGTACGACAAGAAGCTCTCGGACGAGACGAAGAAGTACCTCCAGGCCTACGCCGACGGGGTCAACGCGTACCTGAAGGGGAAGTCCGGCAAGGACCTCTCCGTCGAGCACGCCGCCCTCAAGCTCAGCGACGGCTACCAGCCCGAGCAGTGGTCGCCGGTGGACTCGGTGGCCTGGCTCAAGGCGATGGCCTGGGACCTGCGCGGCAACATGCAGGACGAGATCGACCGCGCGCTGATGTCCACCAAGCTCACGCAGGCCCAGATCGACGAGCTGTACCCGCCGTACCCCTTCGACCGGAACAAGCCGATCGTCGAGGGCGGCAAGGTCGACGGCGGGAAGTACGCACCCCAGGGCGCGGCCACCGGCACCGGCAACGGCAGCAGCCCGGGCAACGGCTCCGGCAACGGCTCCGGCACCGGCAACGGCCTCGCCGGGAACGCGTCCGCCCAGGGCGCCACGGCCGGCCTGCGCACCCAGCTGTCCGCCCTCTCCGAGACCCTCGACGAGATCCCCGCGATCCTCGGCCCCAACGGCAGCGGCATCGGCTCGAACTCCTGGGTGATCTCGGGCCGCTACACGACCACCGGCAAGCCGCTGCTCGCGAACGACCCGCACCTGTCCCCGCAGCTGCCCTCGGTCTGGTACCAGATGGGCCTGCACTGCCGCACGGCCTCGCCCGAGTGCCAGTACGACGTGGCGGGCTACACCTTCTCCGGCATGCCCGGCGTGGTCATCGGCCACAACGCCGACATCGCCTGGGGCATGACCAACCTCGGCGCCGACGTCACCGACCTCTACCTGGAGCAGGTCAAGCCCGAGGGCTACGTCTACGACGGCAAGGTGCTCCCCTTCGAGACCCGCGAAGAGGTCATCAAGGTCGCGGGCGGCGCCAGCAAGAAGATGACCGTCCGGATCACCAACAACGGTCCGCTGGTCTCCGACCGCAGCGACGAGCTCGGTACGGTCGGCACCCGCGCCCCCGTCGCCAGCTCCGCCCCGGACCGCGGCAGCGGCTACGCCGTCGCCCTGCGCTGGACGGCCCTGGACCCCGGCAAGTCGATGGACGCGGTCTTCAAGATCAACCGGGCGAAGGACTTCAACGCCTTCCGCGCCGCGGCCGCCGACTTCGAGGTCCCCTCGCAGAACCTGATCTACGCCGACAACAAGGGCGTCTCCGGCAACATCGGCTACCAGGCCCCCGGCCGCATCCCGGTCCGCAACCAGGGCCACGACGGCCGCATGCCCGCCCCCGGCTGGGACTCCAAGTTCGCCTGGAAGGGCGGCAAGGACGGCAACGCCGGCTACATCCCGCAGAACGAGCTCCCCTGGGACCTCAACCCGTCCCGCGGCTACATCGTCACCGCCAACCAGGCCGTGGTGGAGTCCGGGACCGGCGCGGGCAAGTACCCGTACCTGCTGACCACCGACTGGGGCTACGGAGCCCGCAGCCAGCGGATCAACGACCTCATCGAGGCGAAGATCAAGGACAGCGGCAAGATCTCCACCGACGACATGCGCACCATGCAGATGGACAACAGCAGCGAGATCGCCGCGCTGCTGACCCCGATGCTGGCCAAGATCCAGGTCTCCGACCCGGACGTGCGCTCCGCGCAGAAGCTCCTGGAGGGCTGGAACTACACCCAGGAGCCCGACTCGGCGGCCGCCGCCTACTTCAACGCGGTCTGGCGCAACATCCTCAAGCTGGGCTTCGGCGACAAGATGCCCAAGGAGCTGCGCACCGAGGACAGCTGCGTGAACGTCCCCGCCGACAGCAGCGGCCCCGCCGACGAACTCGCCGAGGTGGTCCGCGAATGCGGCACCCGCGACGGGGAATCGGCGCAGCCCGACGGCGGCGACCGCTGGTTCGAGGTGGTCCGACGCCTGGTCAAGGACGAGAAGTCGCCCTGGTGGCAGTCGCCCGCCCTGCGCACCAAGCCGGCCACCACCACCCGCGACGAGCTGTTCGCACGGGCCATGGAGGACGCCCGCTGGGAGCTCACCGCCAAGCTCGGCAAGGACCAGTCCACCTGGAGCTGGGGCCGCCTGCACCAGCTGACGCTGAAGAACCAGACGATCGGCACCGAGGGCCCCGGCTTCATGCAGTGGCTCCTCAACCGCGGCCCGTGGAACCTGGGCGGCGGCGAGGCCACCGTCAACGCGACCGGCTGGAACGCGGCCGGCGGGTACGGGGTCACCTGGGTGCCGTCGATGCGCATGGTCGTCAACCTCAACGACCTGGACAAGTCGCGCTGGATCAACCTGACCGGCGCCTCGGGCCACGCCTACAACGGCAACTACACGGACCAGACCACGATGTGGGCCAAGGGCGAACTGCTGGAGTGGCCCTTCGGCAAGGAGGCCGTCGACAAGGCGACCACCGACACCCTGACCCTCAAGCCGGCCGGTTCATGAGCTGAAGCGGACCACCCCCGACGGGGTGGCCACCGCCCTGACGGGGTGGTCGTGCGGTTCCTCCGGGACCCGCGCGACCACCTCGTCGTCGTAGAGGAGCACGACGAGCGCGGCATCGCTCCCGGCCCGCTCCAGCCGCGCCAGCACCCGGTCGTACGAGCCCCCGCCCCGGCCCAGCCGCATGCCGCGCCCGTCCACCGCGAGTCCGGGCAGCAGGACGGCCCCGGCATCGGTCACCGCCTCCGGCCCGAGCGCGGGTCCGGTGGGCTCCCACAGCCGCATCTTCCCCGGGTGGGCGGTCTCGGCGAGGCTCTGCGGACCCTCGTACAGGGCCCAGTCGAGGTCGTTGTCGGGCAGCAGCAGGGGCAGCAGCACGCGCTTGCCGGCCGCCCGCAGGGCGTCGAGCAGCGCGCGGGTGCCGGGCTCGGTGCCCACGGAGACGTACGCCGCCACGGTGTGCGCACCGGCCAGTTCGGGCAGTGCGAGGGCCGAGGCGGCGAGCGCCTCGGCCGCGGCGCGGCAGGTTTCGGGGGACAAGGCCCGGCGTGCGGCGAGGAGTTCCCGGCGCAGCCCGGCCTTCGCAGAAGCGGAAGAAGGATTATCAGTCACAGCGGATTCAAATATCCTCGTTAAATCGGCACATAAGCGGACCTACCTACTACGATCTCGCTTGGCGCTCAGCCGGACCCACTATCGTTCTGGGCATGACTATGTTGCACCCCGTGATCAAGAAGGCCGTGATTCCGGCCGCGGGCCTCGGCACTCGCTTCCTCCCGGCGACCAAGGCGACCCCGAAGGAAATGCTCCCGGTCGTGGACAAGCCGGCCATCCAGTACGTGGTCGAGGAAGCCGTGGGAGCCGGGCTCGACGACGTGCTCATGATCACTGGGCGTAACAAGCGTGCGCTGGAGGACCACTTCGACCGGAACTACGAGCTGGAGTCCGCCCTCATCGCCAAGGGTGACGACGACCGGCTCAAGAAGGTCCAGGAATCCAGCGACCTGGCCACCATGCACTACGTCCGCCAGGGCGACCCGCGTGGCCTCGGCCACGCCGTGCTCTGCGCCGAGCCGCACGTGGGCCGCGAGCCCTTCGCCGTCCTGCTCGGCGACGACCTCATCGACCCCCGCGACCCGCTGCTGCGTCAGATGGCCGACATCTACGCCCGCACCGGCGGCACCGTCATCGCCCTGATGGAGGTGGACCCGGCCAACGTGCACCTGTACGGCTGCGCCGCGGTGGAGGCCACCGACGAGCAGGACGTGGTCCGGATCACCGGACTCGTCGAGAAGCCGGACGCGGCGGACGCACCCAGTAACTACGCGGTCATCGGACGCTATGTCCTCAACCCCGCGATCTTCGACATACTGCGGGAGACCGAGCCGGGCCGCGGTGGGGAGATCCAGCTCACCGACGCCCTGCAGAAGCTGGCCGCCGACGAGAGCATCGGCGGC
Organism: Streptomyces xanthophaeus; assembly: GCF_000725805.1. Classification (GTDB taxonomy): domain Bacteria; phylum Actinomycetota; class Actinomycetes; order Streptomycetales; family Streptomycetaceae; genus Streptomyces; species Streptomyces xanthophaeus. The sequence continues at coordinate 107,843 of NZ_JOFT01000010.1, forward strand.
CCGGTGCACGGCGTGGTCTTCCGGGGCCGCCGCTACGACACCGGGGACCGCGGGGACTACCTGCGGGCCATCGTCCGCCTCGCGTGCGAGCGTGAGGACCTGGGCCCGGAGTTCCGCACCTGGCTTCACCGTTACGTCACGGAGGAGATGTAGCACCTTGAGCAGTTCCGCACCGCAGGACACCGGCCGGCACCAGGGCGAGCAGCGCCTGTGGTCGGTGGACGAGCACCTCGCGGACATCCTCGCCACGGTCCGGCCGCTGGAGCCCATCGAGCTCCAGCTGCTGGACGCCCAGGGCTGCGTCCTGGTCGAGGACGTCACGGTGCCCGTCGCCCTGCCGCCCTTCGACAACAGCTCCATGGACGGCTACGCCGTCCGCACGGCCGACGTCCAGGGCGCGAGCGAGGAGTTCCCCGCGGTGCTGACGGTCATCGGGGACATCGCGGCGGGGAGCGGCGAGCTGCCCACCGTGGGCCCCGGCCAGGCTGCCCGCATCATGACCGGCGCCCCGCTGCCGCCCGGTGCGGAAGCCGTCGTCCCGGTCGAGTGGACCGACGGCGGGACGGGCGCAGGCGCGGCCTGCGGGATGACCCCGGCCAGCGCGGCCCCCGAGGGCGCGGCCGGCGAGGTTCGGGTGCACCGCGCGGCCGAGGCGCGGGCGCACGTCCGCTCGCGCGGCAGCGACGTACAGGCCGGGGACCTCGCGCTCGCCGCGGGCACCGTCCTCGGGCCGCCGCAGATCGCCCTGCTGGCAGCCATCGGGCGCGGTACCGTCCGGGTGCGCCCCCGTCCGCGCGTGGTCGTCCTGTCCACCGGCAGCGAGCTGGTGCAGCCCGGCGAGGCCCTGGCCGCGGGAACCATCTACGACTCCAACAGCTTCGCGCTGGCCGCGGCCGCGCGGGACGCCGGAGCCATCGCCTACCGGGTCGGAGCCGTCGCCGACGACGCCGACACCCTGCGCTCCACCATCGAGGACCAGCTGATCCGGGCCGACCTGCTGGTCACCACCGGCGGGGTCAGCGTGGGTGCGTACGACGTGGTCAAGGAGGCGCTGACCGCGGTCTCCACCGGCGACGACGAGGTGGACGGCGCCGGAATCGACTTCCGCAAGCTCGCCATGCAGCCCGGCAAGCCGCAGGGCTTCGGCGCCATCGGCCCGGACCACACCCCGCTGCTGGCGCTGCCCGGCAATCCGGTCTCCTCCTACGTCTCCTTCGAGCTGTTCGTGCGCCCCGCGATCCGGGCGCTCATGGGCCTGCCCGAGTCCGAGGTCAGCCGGCCGAGCGTGCGGGCGGTGCTGAAGGCCGACAAGGCGATCGGCTCCCCGGCCGGCCGCCGCCAGTTCCTGCGCGGCAAGTACGACGCGCAGAGCGGCACGGTCAGCCCGGTCGGCGGATCGGGCTCGCACCTGATCGCCGCACTGGCCCACGCCGACTCCCTCATGGTGGTCCCGGAGGACGTCACCTCGGTGGAGCCCGGGGCCGAGCTGGAAGTGGTCCTGCTCGGCTGAAGTCGGGCCGGTGCGGGTAGCGTGTTGCACCACACAGGCCCCTCGGGGGCCCGGACGGAAGCGGCGCGCAGATCATGAGTACGCAGAGCAGGCTGACCCACATCGACGAGGCCGGCGCGGCCCGGATGGTCGACGTCTCCGAGAAGGACGTCACCACCCGTACGGCGCGGGCCAGCGGACGTGTACTCGTGTCCCCCCGGGTGATCGAGCTGCTGCGCGGCGAGGGCGTCCCCAAGGGCGACGCCCTCGCCACCGCGCGGATCGCCGGGATCATGGGCGCGAAGAAGACCCCCGACCTGATCCCGCTGTGCCACCCGCTGGCGGTCTCCGGGGTGAAGGTGGACCTGTCGGTCGCCGACGACGCCGTCGAGATCCTCGCCACGGTGAAGACGGCCGACCGCACGGGCGTCGAGATGGAGGCGCTGACCGCCGTCGCGGTCGCCGGGCTCACCGTGATCGACATGGTGAAGGCCGTCGACAAGGGCGCCGTCATCACCGACGTCCGGGTGGAGGAGAAGACCGGCGGGAAGTCCGGCGACTGGGCGCGCTCGTGAACGCCCCGCGCGGCGGCGAGGTCCACAGCCACCACCCGGCGACCGGCGAGGCCTGGGCGGCCGGGCCGCCCGAGGCCGCCGCGGCCCCCGCGCTGCGCGCCCTGGTGGTCACGGCCTCCAACCGGGCCTCGCAGGGCGTGTACGCGGACAAGGGCGGCCCGCTGCTGGCCGAGGCCCTGGAGAAGCTCGGGTTCGGCGTGGACGGCCCGCTGGTCGTACCGGACGGCGATCCCGTGGGGCAGGCGCTGCGCGAGGGCGTGGCGGCCGGGTACGACGTCATCCTGACCACCGGCGGCACCGGCATCTCGCCGACGGACCGCACCCCCGACGCCACGGCGAAGGTCCTGGACTACGAGATCCCGGGCATCCCGCAGGCCATCCGCGCCGAAGGCCTGGCGAAGGTGCCGACCGCGGCCCTGTCGCGGGGGCTCGCGGGCGTCGCCGGGCGCACCCTGATCGTCAACCTGCCGGGTTCCACGGGCGGTGTCCGCGACGGCCTCGCGGTCCTGTCCCGCCTGCTCCTGCACGCGGTGGACCAGATCCGCGGCGGCGACCACCCCAGACCGGCGGATCCTTCCGGGAGCGCGAGCTGAACGGCCCCTCCTGGCCGGTGGTCCTGGCGGACGGCCCCGTCACGCTCCGGCCGATAAAGCTGCGGGACCAGCGCGCCTGGCGCGAGGTCAACCGCCGCAACCGCGAGTGGCTGCGGCCGTGGGAGGCCACGATCCCGCCGCCCGCACCGTGGGGCCCGGTGATCCACCGGCCGACGTACCGCCAGATGGTCCGTCACCTGCGGGCCGAGGCGAACGCGGGCCGGATGCTGCCCTTCGTCATCGAGTACGAGGGCAGGCTGGTCGGCCAGCTGACGGTCGCCGGGATCACCTGGGGCTCGATGTGCGCGGGCCACATCGGCTACTGGGTGGACCGCGAGGTGGCCGGCCGCGGCGTGATGCCGACGGCCGTCGCCCTCGCCGTCGACCACTGCTTCGGCAAGGTCGGGCTGCACCGGATCGAGGTGTGCATCCGGCCGGAGAACGGACCGAGCCGCCGGGTCGTGGAGAAGCTGGGCCTGCGCGAGGAGGGGCTGCGTCCGCGCTACCTGCACATCGACGGGGCCTGGCGCGACCATCTGGTCTACGCCGTCACCGTGGAGGAGGTCCCGGAGGGGCTGCTGCGCCGCTGGCACCGCTCGCGGCACCCCGAGATCCCCCCGAAATGAAATACGAAAGCCAGTTCGAATTCAGGGCCGGGCGAGCCGATTCGCCCATAACCTGATCCGAAGAATCACAAAAAAAGTCCGTGATATCAGCGAGATCGTGCGACACACCGGCCCAATTGGCCGATCCCCTCGGCCGCGCCCCTCTACGGTGTGAGGTGTGAGCAGCAGCGGCCTCATCTACGCAGTCATTGTCGGGGCCTGGGCCGCCTACTTGGTGCCCATGTGGCTCCGGAGGCAGGACGAGCTGAACGAAGCCCGTCCGACGGAACGCTTCTCCACTGCCATTCGGCTGCTTTCCGGCCGGGCGGGAATGGAGCGCCGTTACGCCAAGGGGCTGCGTGAGCGCGGTGCCGAGGAGTCGGATCCCGAGCCCCGCTCGGACCCGGACGCGGTCACGGAAACGGTTGATTCCGTGGACGCCGACGCCCGGGCCTTCGTCGTGCCCCCGACCCGGACGGAGCAGCCGAGACCGGCCGCCCCGGGCCGGGAGCAGCGGGCGGAGCGGGCCCGGCGCGAGCAGCGCCTCCAGGTCCTCGCCCGGCGACGGCGCACCACCGCGCTCCTCTTCCTGGTCTTCACCCTCGGCGCGGTCGTCGCCGCGGTCGGTGGACTCGGCTACCTGTGGGCCCCGGCCGTACCGGCCCTCCTGCTGAGCTCGTACATCGTCCACCTGCGCGTCCAGGAGCGGCGGCGCTACGAGTTCACCATGGACCGGCGGCGCGCCGAGGCGGCCGCGCGGCACCTGCGCGAGAACCGCCCGCGGCGCCGTGAGCCGGAGGCCGCGGCGGGCAGTGAACCGGACCCTGCGCCACCGGTCTCCCCCCAGGAGGCGGGCCGCCGGGCGCTGGTCGAGCAGACCGACCATGCCGAGTGGGTGGACCAGCAGCGCGAGCGCGAACGCGGTCCCGCCCGCGGCGACAGCTGGGAGCCGGTCCCGGTGCCGCTGCCGACATACGTGACGGCCCCGGTCGCCCCGCGGGCCACCGGCCCCGCGGCCCCCGACGCCTGGAGCTCGACCCGTTCCAGCACGGCCGAGCCCACGGAGCCGCGCCTGCGCGCCCAGCCCCAGCCGCCCGCACCGGAGCCGAAGCCCCAGCCCACGACGCCCCGGCCCCGGGGCCGGGAGCGGGGCCGCACGCCGCTGTTCGACCAGTACGAGAGCGACGAGCGCCCGCGGGCCGCGAACGAATGATCGGTGACCTGCGCGGACGCTCCCCGATACCCGTTTTGGAGCACCCGCGCGGGGATGCTAATGTTTCACACGTCGCAAGGGCCTGTGGCGCAGTCTGGTAGCGCACCTCGTTCGCATCGAGGGGGTCTGGGGTTCAAATCCCCACAGGTCCACAGACGACAGTTCGCGAGTAGCTCTCGTGGACGTCACGAGATCCCGCCCGGTCGAAAGACCGGGCGGGATCTCGGCGTTTGTGGGGTCACGGCACGGACCTGACCCGGTGTCACGGGCCGCCGCGCGGTGGGGGCGGCGGCCCGTGGTGGGTCAGGTGGCCGGCTGGAGCTTCAGGCGGAACTTCGGGCAGATCTCGGGGTCGGGGTTGGTGTAGACGAAGGTCCGCTCGGCGTCGATGCCGATGGAGAGCTTGTCCACGGTGTCGCCCGGCAGGAAGAGTTCCGGCTTGTCGAAGTGAAGGCGGACCACGCGTCGGCGGTTGGGGGAGTTGTCCGTCTCGACCTCCCAGGTGCCGGAGCCGCTGAAGGTCTTGCCCAGGGTCGTCTCGTGGGCGCTGCCCGTGGGCCAGTTCTCGGCGGTGAGGGTGCCGGCCCCCTCGCCTCCGGAGGCGGTGGCGAGGGTGAGCCGGACGCCCTTCGCCTTGAGGGCCCCCTCGTAGGTGCCGGGGAGCTGGACGGCTCCGGCCGTCGTCGATTCCTCGGGGACGCAGCGTTCGAAGGTGTCCGCACTGCAGGCCGTGAGGGAGCCGGCGAGGACGGCCAGGGCGGCTGCGGTGCGCCGGATGCGGTGTGATCGTCGGGGCACGGGACTACCTTCCGTCTGCCGGGATGCGCTCGGTCCAGGTCATCGTCTGGTGGATGGTGGACAGGACGCCCTCCTCGCGGTTCGTCTTCTCCAGCCACTCGAAGTAGCCCATGTAGTGGAGGAGCGAGGCGTTGGAGGTGTCGTTCTCCAGCGTGTACTCGACGACCAGGGAGCCGTCGGGGTCCTGGCCCTTCACGTTGTAGCCGAGGGAGTACGAGCCCACGAAGGCCTCGCCCAGGTGCTTCTCGTCGTTGGAGATGATGGCCGGCAGGTCGGTCGTGGCGAGCTTGCCGAGCGCGGCGAGCTTCCCGTCCTTGGAGATCGAGTAGCTGACGGTGCCTTCCTGCTGTCCCTTGTCCCGCCACTCGGCGAGGGTGTCGGCCCGCAGCTGGTCCATGCTGACGCTCTTCTTGATGAGCTCGGTGATCTTGTCGCCGTCGTGGTACTCGCGGTCGCGCGGCCCGTTCCCGGTGCCGTAGTCCAGGCCCAGGGAGTACGCGCCTTCGTCCTTCCTGTCCGGGTAGGGGTCCTTCCCCTGCATCGCCAGGTTGTAGGCGTTGTAGTCCGCGTGGGAGATCGTGTCGGTCGAGTCGATGTTGCTGTGCTGCGGGCTGGCGTTGAACCACTGGCCGAGCCCGACGTCGGACATCAGCGCGAACGCCATGTTGCGGTCGGCGACGATGCCGCGCTTCACGATGGCGTTGATGTCCCGCTGGGCCCCCTCGATGGCCTTGGCCTCGGGGGAGTCCTTCTCGATCACCTTGCACTGGCCGTCGAAGACGGTGGTGGACACCTCGCCGCTGGCCTGGATGAAGACCCCCGACGCCTGGATGCGCTTGACGGCGTCCTGGAGGTCCTTCTTCACCGCCTTGAAGTCGCCGAGGGCGTCCTCCGTCACCCCGAGCGCCGCCTTTGCGACCTTGGCGGCCGACTCGATCTGGCGCTCGATGTCGTCGATCATCCGCCAGGCGTACGGGGCCGCGGCGCCCTCCCAGTAGCCCTTGTCCCGCAGGGGGGTGAGCATCTCGTCGTGGACGCGCTTGGGGAGCTTGGTGAGGGCCTCGTGCGTGGTGCGCCACTGGGTGACGAGCTTCTCCAGCGGTCCGAGGTCGGTGTCCAGGATCTCCTGGTAGAAGGTGGTCATCAGAGCCCCTCCAGCAGCGAACGCCGCTTCAGGCCGCGGAAGGACTGCTCGATCTCGGCGTTGGTCTTGTGGTAGTCGCGGGCCCCGATGCGCAGGCTCTCGGCGATGTGCGCGAGCCACCCCGCGACGGCTCCGGCCTGCTTCTCCCACTGCACTTGAGCGGTGCGGATGCTCTTGGCCGACTCCCAGCCCGCCATCGCCGCCACCGCCGCCTGCGCGTGCTCCTCCAGCGCTGCCGCGGGCTTGGTGAAGGCGGTGTGGATCTCGTCCGCCTTGCCCGCCGCCGTGTTGAGGACCCCGGGTTCGATCTTGAGGCGGTCCTGGGGCAGGCCTCCGGGTGCGGGGGTCGGCGCGAAGGGCTGGTGTCCGAGCGAGGGCGGCTGCTGGAAGTAGGGCGAAGCGGGTGTCAACGGGACGGGTTCCAGCGGGTCCCGGTAACTGTCCGGGGAGGGGGCCTTGGTGACGCCGCCCGCCCACTCGGAGTTGTGTCTCTTGAGCTCGTCCGGGGTCAGCGGCAGCTGGGACGGTTCGGGCAGTTTGTCGTCGGCCATGCGTGGTTACCCCCGTGCGCGAACGCGAATACGAACACATTTGCGTCCGTACCTTAGTCGAGGTCGCCGGAGGGCCGAGAATGGGCCCATGACGATCAGTGGTGCGGGCGATCAGGCGACGGCACAGGCGTGGGAGGCGCTCGGCGGGGCGGCGGACGCGGTCGGCCGGGTGCGGTATGCAGGGGCCGGCGGACTAGGGGAAGGGCCGCTTCCCGTACGGGAATTGGCCCGGGCGACGGTGGGCGTGTGCGCGCTGGCCGCGGCCGAGCTCGCCGCGGTGCGGGCCGGGGGCGGCGTGGACGACGTGCAGCCCCTCGCGGTGGACGAAGCGGCAGTGACGACGGCCTTCTTGAGTGAACGTCATCTGCGCGTCCAGGGGCGTGCACCGGTGAACTTCGCCCCGCTGTCCGGGTTCTGGCGGACCGCGGACGGATGGGTGCGGACCCACGCCAACTACCCGCACCACGAGGAGGCGCTCGTCCGGGCGCTGGGGCTGGGTCCGGCGTCGCCCGAGGGCCTGCGGGAGGCCGTGGCCCGGCTGACGGCCGTGGAGGTCCAGGAGCGCGCGTACGGGGAGGGCGGGCTGGCCGTCGCGGTCGCGGGGGAGTACGGGGACCCGCAGCCGCTCGTCGAGCGGGTACGGGAGCCCGGGCGGCGGGGCCGGGAGCTCGGGCCGGCTCCGCAGGGGCGCCCCGCGGCCGGGGTGCGCGTACTGGACCTGACCCGCGTCATCGCGGGGCCGGTGGCCACCCGCACCCTCGGGCTGCTCGGGGCGGACGTGCTGCGCATCGATGCGCCCGGGCTGCCGGAGTCGGACGACGCCTACGCCGACACCGGCTTCGGCAAGCGGTCGGCGCTGCTGGACCTGGGGGCCGCCGAGGGCCGGGCGGTGTTCGAGGGACTGCTGGCGGAGGCCGACGTCGTGGTGACGGGGTACCGGCCGGGCGCGCTGGAGCGGTACGGGCTCGGCCCGCGGGAGCTGCTGGAGCGGCGGCCGGGGCTGGTGGTGGCGCAGCTCTGCGCCTGGGGCCGGCAGGGCCCCTGGGCGCACCGCCGCGGCTTCGACTCGCTGGTGCAGGCGGGGTACGGGATCTCCGCGCGGTGCGCCGGGGCGGACGGGGTCCCGGGGGTGCTGCCCGCGCAGGCGCTGGACCACGGGACCGGGTACCTGGTGGCGGCCGGTGTGCTGCGGGCCCTCGCGGACGGGGGCGGCGCCGTGCTGCGGTGTTCCCTGGCGGGAACGGCCTCGTGGCTGGTCCGGGAGGTCCCGTCGGCGGGCCCGGCCGCGCCGGGGTACGAGCCCGGGCCGTGGCTGCGGGAGGCCGGCTCGGGGTACGGGGCGCTGCGGCACGCCGCCAGCCCCCTCGGGGACTGGGAGCGGGGGCCGTCGCGCTGGGGCACGGACCGTCCGCTCTGGCTGCCGCGCTGAGGGCCGGGCCGCACGTCGCCGTGCGGGTCAGGGCGTCCGGAGGGGCTTGGCCATGCAGCGGCTGGAGTCGTAGAGGCGGTAGTAGCCGAACTTGGTCACCATCGCGTAGCCCTCGGAGGCGTAGAGGGCGATCGCCTCGGGCTGCTGGTCGCCCGTCTCCAGCACCATGCGCAGGCGGCCGGCCGCGCGGGCGTCCTGCTCCAGTTCGGCCAGGATCCGGCGGGCGAGGCCGAGACCGCGGGCCTCGGGTATGACGTACATGCGCTTCAGCTCGGCGTCGCCGTCCGCGTAGCCCTCTTCGCTCAGGTCCTGGGTGCGCCAGCCGCCGCTGGCGACCGGTGCGCCCGTGGCGTCGTAGGCGAGCAGGTACAGGCCCCGCGGCGGGGCGAACATCGCGGGGTCGAGGAAGGTGAGATCGCCCTCACCCCCGTAGCGCGCTTCGTACTCGAGCTGGACCTGGTCGTTGAGCTTCACCGCGTCCGGGTGGTCGTACGGCACGGCGCGGAGGTGGATCCCGTGAGACATCCGGACATCGTACGGAACCCTCCGGCTATGGTGCTCGGATGCTCACTGTGACCTCCGTGAATGTGAATGGGATCCGCGCCGCCGCCAAGAAGGGCTTCGGGGCGTGGCTCGAGGGATCCGACGCCGACGTGGTCTGCCTCCAGGAGGTACGGGCCGAGGAAGCTCAGATTCCGCAGGAGGTCAGGCAGCCCGCGGGCTGGCACACCGTCTTCGCTCCGGCCGCGGCGAAGGGCCGGGCCGGGGTCGCGCTGTACACGCGCCGGGAGCCGGACGCCGTGCGGGTCGGTTTCGGCAGCGACGAGTTCGACGCCGCCGGGCGCTACATCGAGGCGGACCTGCCGGGCGTGACCGTGGCCAGCCTCTACCTGCCGTCCGGTGAGGCGGGGACCGAGAAGCAGGACGAGAAGTACCGGTTCATGGCGGAGTTCCTGCCCTACCTGCGGGACCTCAGGGCGCGGGCCGCCGCGGACGGCCGGGAGGTCGTGGTCTGCGGCGACTGGAACATCTGCCACGAGGAAGCCGACCTGAAGAACTGGAAGACCAACCGCAAGAACGCGGGCTTCCTCCCCGAGGAGCGGGAGTGGCTGGGCCAGGTCTACGACGCGGCGGGCGCCGGGTACGTCGACGTGGTGCGCACGCTGCACCCCGACACGGAGGGCCCGTACTCCTGGTGGTCCTACCGGGGGCGGGCCTTCGACAACGACGCGGGCTGGCGGATCGACCTCCAGGTGGCGACGCCGGGGCTGGCCGCGAAGGCCGTGAAGGCGTTCGTCGAGCGGGCCGAGACGCACCCCGAGCGCTGGTCCGACCACGCGCCGGTGACGGTCGTCTACGAGCTGGGTTCCTGACCGGAGGCCAGCAGGCGGTCCATCGCCATGCTCAGCTCCGCCTCGACGACGCTCTTCGCGAGGGGGCGCAGGCGCGGGAGCGCGTCGGGTGACAGGTGGGCCGAGATCAGTTCGTTGAACAGGGCCGCCATCGCGTCCGCGTGCTCGCGGACGCGGCGGCCGGTCTCCAGCACGGCCGAGAGCGGGACCCCCTCGCGGACCAGGGCCGAGGAGACGTCCAGCAGCCTCCTGCTCACGTGCACGATCTCGTCCCCGTCGGTGGCGAGGTAGCCGAGGTCGAGCGAGGCGGCCAGGTTCTCCGGGGTGACCTCGCCCTCGAAGTAGTCGGCCAGGGCCTCCGGGGTCAGGCGTACCGGCGTCTCCTCCGACCAGCCGATGCCCAGCAGCTCGCCGAGCTGGCCGACGTCGCGGCCGTTCTCGAAGGCGGCGGTCAGCTCGGCGATGCCGCCGAGGGTGTGGCCGCGCTCCAGCAGGGCGGCGATGGTGCGCAGCCGGGCCAGGTGGTGGTCGTCGTACCAGGCGATGCGGCCCTCGCGGCGGGGTGGCGGGAGCAGTTTGCGCTCGCGGTAGAAGCGCAGGGTGCGCACGGGTATGCCGGCCGCCTCGGCCAGTTCCTCCGTACGGTACTCACGCACAGTCTTCGCATCCGTCTCTTGCTTCGCCACAGCCGCAGCCTATGGCGTACCGGCAGTAACTTTCCGGGCGTGACCCCTACCCATGAGTACGGGGCTGCTCTACTCTCCCGATTGTGCCAGTGATTGCTGGCAGTGTTGTGACGGTGTGTGGCGTGGCGTGGCTGGTACTGCGGATGAAGCGGAAGCGGAAGGCGGCGGGCATGGGCGGCATGGGCGAGCGCGAGCGGCGCGAGCACGTACGAGTGGCAGTGATCGGGTCGGGATTCGGCGGGCTCGGCGCCGCCGTACGGCTGCGACGGGAGGGGATCACCGACTTCGTCGTGCTGGAGCGGGCCGACTCGGTCGGCGGGACCTGGCGCGACAACAGCTACCCCGGCTGCGCCTGCGACGTCCCGTCGCACCTGTACTCCTTCTCCTTCGCGCCCAACCCCGACTGGCCCCGCACCTTCTCGGGCCAGCCGCACATCCGCGCGTACCTGGAGCACGTCGCCGACACCTTCGGGCTGCGCCCGCACATCCGGCTCGACTCGGACGTGCGGATGATGCGCTGGGACGCGGACGCACTGCGGTGGGAGATCGAGACCTCCTCCGGTGAGCTGACCGCCGACGTGGTGGTCTCGGCGACCGGGCCGCTGTCCGACCCGAAGATGCCGGAGATCCCCGGACTCGCCGAGTTCCCCGGCAAGGTCTTCCACTCCGCGCGCTGGGACCACGACTACGACCTGACCGGCAAGCGCGTCGCCATGATCGGCACCGGTGCCTCCGCCATCCAGATCGTGCCCGCCATCGCCCCGCAGACGGAGCGCCTCACCCTCTTCCAGCGGACCCCGCCGTGGGTGATGCCGCGCACCGACCGGGCCATCTCGGCCGTGGAACGCTGGCTCCACCGCCAGCTGCCCTTCACCCGGGCGGCGCGCCGCGGACTGCTGTGGGGCATCCGCGAGCTCCAGGTCAGCGCCTTCACCAAGCGGCCGAACCAGCTCGGGCTGATCGAATCGCTGGCCAAGGCCAATATGGCCCGCTCGATCAAGGACCCGGCGCTGCGCGCCAAGCTGACCCCGTCCTACCGGATCGGCTGCAAGCGGATCCTGCTCTCCAGCGAGTACTACCCAGCCCTGGCCCGCCCCGATGTGGACCTGGTCGCCTCCGGCCTCAAGGAGATCCGGGGCTCGGTACTGGTCGCCGCCGACGGGACCGAGACCGAGGTCGACGCGATCATCTTCGGCACCGGCTTCCACGTCACGGACATGCCGATCGCCGACCGGGTGGTGGGCGCGGAGGGCAGGACCCTCGCGGACGAATGGAAGGACGGGATGCGGTCGCTGCGCGGTGCCACCGCGGCGGGCTTCCCCAACTGGATGACGATCATCGGGCCGAACACCGGGCTCGGGAACAGCTCGATGATCCTGATGATCGAGTCGCAGCTCAACTACATGGCCGACTACCTGCGCCAGCTCGGCGTGCTCGGCGGGCGGGCCGCGCTCGCCGCCAGGCCCTCAGCGGTCAACCAGTGGAACCGGCAGGTGCAGGCCCGGATGGAGCGCACGGTGTGGAACACCGGCGGCTGCACCAGCTGGTACCTGGACGCGCAGGGCCGCAACACCACGGTGTGGCCGGGCACGACGGGCGAGTTCCGGCGCGAGACGCGCAGCGTCGACCTGGCCGAGTACGAGGTGCTCCGGATCAAGGACCCGGAGCAGGAGCCGCTGCGCGCCGCCGCACAGGTCCCCGCCGGGGAGGGCGCCGCGTGAGCCGGCTGATGCACGTCACCGCCGGGCGGTACGCACCGCCCGCCGCGCGGCGCGAGCTCGTCGCCGTCTCGGCGGACGGGGCCCGGCTGCACGCCGAGGTGCACGGGGAGGAGGGCGCGCCGGCCGTGGTCCTCGCCCACGGCTGGACCTGTTCCACCGCGTTCTGGGCCGCACAGATACGGGACCTGGCCAAGGACCACCGGGTCATCGCCTACGACCAGCGCGGCCACGGGCGCAGCCCCGCCGCCCGGACGCACAGCACCACCGCCCTCGCCGACGACCTGGTGGCCGTCCTCGGAGCGGCCCTCGCGCCCGGGGAGCGCGCGGTCCTCGCCGGGCACTCCATGGGCGGGATGACGATCATGGCCGCCGCCGGGCGGCCGGAGTTCGCCGAACACACCGCGGCGGCGCTGCTGTGCAGCACCGGCAGCGCCCGCCTCGTCGAGGAGGCGCTCGTCCTGCCGATCCGCGCCGGGCGCCTGCGGACCCGTGTCACCGGCGCGGTCCTCGGTGCCCGCGCCCCGCTCGGGCCGGTCACGCCGATCGCGCGGAAGGTGCTCAAGTACGCCACGATGGGCCCCGGCTCCGCGCCCGACAAGGTCGAGGCCTGCGCCCGCATCGTGCACGCCTGCCCCACCAAGGTCCGCCACGCCTGGTCCCAGGTACTGGCCGGGCTGGACCTCGACGCGGACCTCGCCCGGCTCGCCGTGCCCACCGCGGTCATCGGCGGCAAGGACGACCGGCTCACCCCCGTGGTGCACGCCCGGGCGATCGCCGCCGCGCTGCCGAACTGCGTCGGCCTCACCGAACTCACCGGCGCGGGGCACATGACCCCCATCGAGGCCCCCGAGGCCGTCACGGCCGCGCTGCGCGAACTGACCGCCCTCTACCTGCCCGCCGAAGAGAAGGAGAAGACCCCGTGAGCCCTCGCAGGAGCCTGGAAGGCCAGGTCGCCGTCGTCACCGGCGCCGCCCGCGGAGTCGGCGAGCTGCTCGCCCGCAAGCTCTCCGCGCGGGGCGCGAAGGTCGCGCTCGTCGGTCTGGAGCCGGAGGCCCTCAAAGAGGTCTCCGAGCGGCTGCACACCGAGAGCGACCACTGGTACGCCGACGTCACCGACCACGAGGCGATGGCCCGTGTCGCGCAGGAGGTCAAGGAGCGCTTCGGGAAGGTCGACATCGTCGTCGCCAACGCGGGCGTGGCCTCCGGCGGCCCGTTCATCGACTCCGACCCCGACGCCTGGCGCCGGGTCATCGAGGTGAACCTCATCGGCGGGGCCGTCACGGGACGGGCCTTCCTCCCCGTGCTGACGGAGAGCCGCGGCTACTTCCTGCAGATCGCCTCGCTCGCGGCGATCACCCCGGCCCCGATGATGACGGCGTACTGCGCCTCCAAGTCCGGAGTGGAGGCCTTCGCCCACTGCCTGCGCGCCGAGGTCGGCTACAAGGGGGTCAAGGTGGGCGTGGGCTACCTCTCCTGGACCGACACCGACATGGTGCGCGGCGCCGACCAGGACGACGTGATGCGGGAACTGCGCCAGCGGCTGCCGTGGCCCTCGAACCGCACCTACCCGCTGGGCCCCGCCGTCGACCGGATCGTGGCGGGCATCGAGCGCCGCTCGGCCCACGTGTACGCACAGTGGTGGCTGCGCGGGATGCAGGGCGTGCGCGGGTACCTGCCGGGGATCATCGCGACGGTCGGGCAGCGGGAGATGAAGCGGTTCGAGCCCCGGCTCGCCAGTGTCTCCAAGGGACTTGTGGGTGCGGGCGGCGCCGCCGACGAACAGGAGCGGACCCGGCACCCCTAGCCCCTGGCCGGCCGAAATGCGAAGGATGTCGCTGCGTGCCAGGCTGGCGGGGCCACGCCCCTACACCCCTCCAGGAGGCAACAGCATGGGTCTCAGGGACCAGTTCCAGGACAAGGCGAAGCAGCTCGCCGAGCAGGCCAAGGCCAGGGCGCAGGGCGCGCGGGACGAGGCCCCCGCGCGTTCCCCGCAGACCGAGCAGGACACGAAGCCGCGGGCCGACAAGGCCCGTGACACCTTCGACAGCGGTTTCGAGGACTGACCGGCCGGACGCGTACGAGGGCCCGGTCCGCACCGTCGTGCGGGCCGGGCCCTTGCGTCGTCCGCCCGCTACGGCCGGGGCGGCAGCTGTGGACGGCGCCGGTCCGGTACGTCGGTGTAGCCGGGCGGCACCGCGGCCGGGTCCTGCTCCAGCAGTTCCAGCGCCAGGTGCACGGCGTCGTCGAGCTGGGCGTGCCGGCCCTCGGCCCAGTCGAGCGGGGTGCGCAGGATCGCGAGGTCCGGCTCCACGCCGTGGTTCTCGACCGACCATCCGTACTCCGGGAACCAGGCGGCGTTCATCGGGACGGTGATCACCGTCCCGTCGCCCAGGGTGTGCCGGCCGGTCATCCCGACCACCCCGCCCCAGGTGCGCTGGCCGACCACCGGGCCCAGCCCCAGCAGCTTGAAGGCCGCGGTGATCATGTCGCCGTCCGAGGCGGTGGCCTCGTCGGCCAGGGCCACGATCGGGCCCCGGGGAGCGTTGGAGGCGTACGACACCGGCTGGGCGTTGCGCGTCAGGTCCCAGCCGAGGATGGAGCGGGTCAGCTTCTCCACCACCAGCTCGCTGATGTGCCCGCCCGCGTTGCCGCGGACGTCCACGATCAGCGCGGGCCGGGACATCTCCATCCGCAGGTCGCGGTTGAACTGCGCCCAGCCCGAGCCGCCCATGTCGGGGATGTGGAGGTAGCCGCACCGGCCGCCGCTGATCTCGCGGACCACCTCGCGCCGTTTGGCCACCCAGTCCTGGTAGCGCAGCGGCCGTTCGTCGATCAGCGGCACGACCGCGACCCGGCGGGCCCGGCCCGAGCCCTCCGCGGGACGGAAGGTCAGCTCCACGGTGGTGCCCCCGGCCGCCGCAAGCAGCGGGTAGGGCCCGCTGACCGGGTCGACGGGGCGGCCGTCCACGTGGGTGAGCTCCGCGCCCTCCCGGATGCCGGTGCCCGCCAGCGGGGAGCGGGCCTTGGAGTCGGAGGACTCGCCGGGCAGGATCCGGCTGACCACCCAGGTGCCGTCCCTCGGCACCAGGTTGGCGCCGAGCAGGCCGATGGCCCGCTGGTAGTGCGGGGGGCCTTCGTTGCGGCGCGCCGGGGAGACGTACGCGTGCGAGGTGCCCAGCTCGCCGAGGACCTCGCGCAGCAGGTCGGCGAACTCGTCGGGCGAGGCGACCCGTTCGACCAGGGGCCGGTACTGGCGCAGCACCGCGTCCCAGTCGATGCCGCACATGTCCGGTTCCCAGAAGTACGCGCGGATGATCCGCCCGGCCTCCTCGAAGGCCTGGCGCCACTCGGCCGCCGGGTCCACCTCGTGCAGGATGCGCCGCAGGTCCAGGTAGACCGTCGAGTCGCTGTCGCCGGACTCGGTGGACGGCACCGCCCGCAGGTCGCCGTCGTCGTTGACCACGAGCCGGGTGCCGTCGCCGCTGATCGCGAACCAGTCCAGCCCCGAGGCCAGTTCGGTCTTGCGGGCCTTGGTCATGTCGAAGTGTTCCAGCGTGGGCTTGCCGCTGGTGTCGGCCGGATTGGCGAAGGTCTCGCCGAGCGCGCCGGAGATCGGCCAGCGCAGCCAGACCAGCCCGCCGCCGCTCACCGGGTACAGGGCCGAGTACTTCGACGCCGACACCGGGAAGGGCGTCACCCGGCTCTCCAGCCCCTCCACCTCCACGGTCACCGCGCCGTCCCCCGCCTCCGAGTCCCCCTCGGCCGGGTCGAGTCCGCCCGCGGCAGGGCGCCCGTCCGGCGAGAACGCGAACGGCGAGGGGGTGGCCGAGGAGAGCGGCACCAGGTACGGGCGGCAGCCCAGCGGGAAGGACAGGTCCCCGGTGTGCACGTCGTAGACCGGGTCGAAACCGCGCCACGACAGGAAGGCGAGGTAGCGCCCGTCGCGGGTGAAGACCGGGCTCTCGTCCTCGAAACGGCCGTTGGTGACGTCGATGATCGTGTGGGCGCCGGGGCCGGCGATCTTGGCCATCTTGATCTGCCGCAGCGAGCGTCCGATGCCCGGGTGGGACCAGGTCAGCCAGCACCCGTCGGGGGAGAACGCCAGGTCGGTGACGGGCCCGTTGATGGACCGGATCAGCTCGGTGACCTCCCCGTTGGACTCCTCGGTGGCGTCGATGAGCAGCAGCCGGCCGTCGTTCGAGGCGATCGCGAGCCGCTCCCCGTCCGGGTCGGACAGCAGCTCCAGTACGCGCCCCAGTTCGCCGGAGGCCAGCCGGCGCGGCTCCCGCTCCCCGGAGGCCCGCGGCAGGTAGGCGATCTCGACCGCGTCCTCGCCCTCGGCGTCGGTGACGTAGGCGACCTGTCCGCCGCTGCCGAGCATCTCGGGCAGCCGCACCCGTACGCCCGGGGTGTCGGCGATGGTCCGGGCCGGTCCGTCGCGGTGGGTCAGCCAGTAGAGGCTGCCGCGCACCACGACAGCGCTGGCCCGCCCGGTGGCGTCGACGGACAGCGAGTCGACGTGGCTGGCGGCCGGCACCTGGTACGAACGCCTGCCCGCGCGCGGTCCCCCCAGCCGGACCCGGAGCTTGCGCGGGACGGCGCCGGGCTCCAGCGAGTCCACGAGCCAGAGGTCCCCGGCGCACTGGTAGACGATCCGGGTGCCGTCGGTGGAGGCGTGCCGGGCGTAGAACTCCGCGTGGTCGGTGTGCCGGCGCAGGCCGGTGCCGTCGGGCAGGCAGGAGTAGAGGTTGCCGACGCCCTCGTGGTCGGAGAGGAAGGCGATGCGGCCGTCCACGAACATCGGGGAGTCGAGGTGGCCCTCTACGTCCTCCAGCAGCCGCACGCCGTGCAGCCACAGCCGGCCGGTGGCGCCGCCGCGGTAGCGCTTCCAGGCGGCGGGCTCGTGCGGGGGCTTGCCGGTGAGGAGCAGGCTGCGGCGTTCGCCGTCCTCCCCGGCGTGCACCTGGATGTCGGAGACCGGCCCCCAGGGCAGGCGTCCGCCGGGGCTGCCGTCGGTGGGGAGGCTGTAGGCCCAGGCGAAGTAGGAGAAGGGCTGGCCGTGCGAGGACACGGCCAGGATGTCGCTGCGGCCGTCCTCGTCGGGCGGGGTCCAGCCGCAGACGCGGGTGTCGGTGGCGCCCCAGTAGCTCAGCTGGCGGGCCGGGCCGCCGTCGACGGGGGCGAGGTGGATCTCGGGGTCGAGGCTGCGCCAGGTGGTGAAGGCGATGTGGCGGCCGTCGGGGGAGAAACGCGGGTGGCTGACCCGGGTCCGGTCGACGGTGATCCGCCAGGCCCGGCCGGGCGTCTGCCCGTCGGGGACGAGCGGAGCGACCCAGAGGTCGTCCTCGGTGGCGAAACACAGCAGGTCGTCGTGCAGGTGCGGGAACCGGAGGTACGCGACGTCGTGACTCACCCCCCAATGCTTTCCGCGCAGGGGGGCCCTGGCAACTCGTACAGGTGATCCACGACACCCCCCGAAGCGAAACGGAACGGTTTCGTTTCGTTGGGGGCGGGGGTATGGTTTTAAGCGTACGGAACAGTTTCGTTCGGACGGGAGGCGCGGCCATGACCGATGCGATGGCGGCTCGGCGCAGCCGGATCACCCCCGAACGGCAGGCCGAACTGCACGAGGCGGTCCTCGACCTCCTGCGTGACGTCGGCTACGAGGCGCTGACCATGGATGCGATCGCCGCCCGTACGAAGTCCAGCAAGGCCACCCTCTACCGCCAGTGGGGGAGCAAGCCGGAGCTGGTCGCCAAGGCCCTGAGGTGCACGCAGCCCGTCTCGCTGCGTGAGATCGACACGGGCAGCCTGCGCGGGGACTTCGCGCGCATGGTCGAGCACTCCGACGACGCGCAGATGGCCAAGGACACCGCGCTGATGCGGGGCCTGACCCATGCGGTCCACGAGAGCCCGGAGCTGCACAAGGCATTGCGGGACCTGTTGGTCGACCCGGAGATCACCGGCCTTCAGGTGATGCTCCAGCGCGCGGTGGACCGGGGCGAGATCGCCCCGGACTGTCCGGCCCTGGACTTCGTACCGCACATGCTGATCGGGGCGTTCATCGCGCTCCCGCTGATCGAGGACCGTCCGGTGGACCGGACCTTCCTCGGTGACTTCATCGAAGCCGTGGTCTTCCCCGCCCTCGGCGTCTGAACCTCCACCCGTCCCCGCTGCTCGCTCCTGCTGCTCCTGACACGCCGCTCTCGTCGTCGGGCCGGCTTTCCACGCCCTGATCCGCACCGGATCCATCCCACGACACGAACGGGAGAACCACCGACGTGGCCACCTTCCTCTACCGCCTCGGCAGAGGCGCCTTCCGGCGCCGCCGCCTCGTCGCCCTCCTCTGGGTGGCGCTGCTGTTCCTCGCCGGCTTCGGCGCGGCCTCGGCGTCCGCCCCCACCTCGGGATCGTTCTCGATACCCGGCACGGAGGCCCAGAAGGCCTTCGACCTGCTGGACAAGAAGTTCCCGGGCATGGCCGCCGACGGCGCCACCGCCCGCATCGTCATCAAGGCCCCGGCCGGCGCCAAGGTCACCGACCCGGGCACCAAGACCGAGGTCGAGAAGATCGTCGAGGACCTGAAGTCGGGTCCGGGCAAGGACCAGATCTCCTCGGTCGCCGACCCGTACCAGACGCAGGCCGTGAGCCAGGACGGCTCCACCGCCTACATCAGCACCAAGTACAAGGTCAGCGGCATGGAGCTGACCGACGCGACCCGTGAGGCGCTGAAGGACTCCGGCAAGGAGGCCCAGGCGCAGGGGCTCACCGTCGAGATCGGCGGCGACGCGCTGATGGCGGCGCCCGAGACCGGCTCCGGCGAGATCATCGGCATCCTGGTCGCCGCGATCGTCCTCGTCATCACCTTCGGCTCGCTGATCGCGGCCGGGCTGCCGCTGCTGACCGCGATCATCGGCGTGGGCATCGGCGTCTCCTCCATCACCGCGCTCGCCAACGTGCTGGACCTCGGCAACACCACCGCCACCCTCGCGACGATGATCGGCCTCGCGGTCGGCATCGACTACGCCCTCTTCATCGTCTCCCGCTACCGCGCGGAGCTCGCCGAGGGCCGTGAGCGCGAGGAGGCCGCGGGCCGGGCTGCCGGAACCGCAGGCTCCGCCGTGGTCTTCGCCGGTCTGACCGTGGTCATCGCCCTCGTGGGCCTGGCCGTCGTCAACATCCCGATGCTGACCAAGATGGGCGTCGCAGCCGCCGGAACCGTGGTCATCGCGGTGCTGGTCGCCCTCACGCTGGTCCCGGCCATCCTCGGCTTCGCGGGCAGGAAGGTCCTGCCGGCGGGCGAGAAGAGCAAGCTGTTCGGCAAGGGCAAGCCCGCCGGTGCCGAGAAGAAGGCCAACGGCGGCACCCGCTGGGCCCGCTTCGTCCTGCGCCGCCCGGTCATGGTCCTGCTGGCCGGTGTGATCGGCCTCGGCGTCATCGCGATCCCCGCGAGCAAGCTGGAGATGGGCCTGCCGGACGACGGCGCCCAGCCGGTCTCCACGACCCAGCGCCAGGCGTACGACCTGCTGTCGGAGGGCTTCGGCCCGGGCTTCAACGGCCCGCTGATGGTGGTCGTGGACGGGGGCAAGCAGCTCGCCGACGAGACCGCCGACCGGATCAAGGGCCTGGAGGGCGTGGCCGCGGTCACCCCGCCGGCCCCGAACGAGGCCGGCGACGCCGCGGTGATCACCGTGATCCCCAAGGACCGCCCCTCCTCCGTCCAGACGGAGGACCTGGTCCACACGATCCGCGACGGCAGCGGCGACGACGTCCTGGTCACCGGCGCCACGGCGATGAACATCGACTTCTCGCAGAAGATGAACGACGCGCTGCTGCCCTACCTGGCGCTCGTGGTCGGCCTCGCCTTCCTGCTGCTGATGCTCGTCTTCCGCTCGGTGCTGGTCCCGCTCAAGGCGGCCCTCGGCTTCCTGCTCTCCGTGGTCGCCGCCCTCGGCGCGGTCGTCGCGGTCTTCCAGTGGGGCTGGCTCGGCTCGGTCTTCGGGGTGGAGCAGACCGGCCCGATCATGTCGATGATGCCGATCTTCATGGTGGGCGTGGTCTTCGGTCTGGCCATGGACTACGAGGTCTTCCTCGTCACCCGCATGCGGGAGGCGTACGTCCACGGCGAGCGCCCCGGCCAGGCGGTCGTGACCGGCTTCCAGTACAGCGCCCGGGTGGTCGTGGCCGCCGCCGTCATCATGATCGCGGTGTTCGCGGGCTTCATCGGAGCCAGCGAGCAGATGGTCAAGATGATCGGCTTCGGCCTGGCGGTCGCGGTCTTCTTCGACGCCTTCGTGGTCCGGATGGCCATCGTCCCGGCCGTGCTCGCCCTGCTCGGGCACAAGGCCTGGTGGCTGCCCAAGTGGCTCGACCGGCTGCTGCCGAACGTGGACGTGGAGGGCGAGAGCCTGCGGCGCCACCTCGGTGACGACTCCGGCTCCGGCTCCGGCGACGGCACGGACCAGGACCGCGAGCTGGTCAAGGTCTGATCCCGCTCAGCCGAACGACACCCCGGCCCCGTACCGCCTGATCACCAGGCGGTACGGGGCCGGGGCCGTTGCTCCTACCGGGTGGCCGGGGAGTACGTACGGCGCAGGAAGCGGCGCAGGGCGGCGATGTCGAACTGGATGACGGCGACCCCGTCGGGGGAGTGGAACTCGACGACCGCCTGAACGCGGCCGCAGGGCCAGACGCGTACGTCTCCGGTGCCGGTGGGGGCCAGCAGGCCCGCTTCGAGGAGGGCGCGGGGGAAGGCCCACTCGTTGTCGGTGCCCTCGGGGGAGAGGTCGGCGGGGAAGACGATCCGTACGGCCAGGGGCTCGGCGGGGACGAACCGGAGGGAGACCGGGATCTTCCGGTAGAGCGGGTCGTCGGTGATCACGCGGGCGGTGACGCGTTCCTCGACCAGGGAAACGGTCGCCGTGGCGGTCGCTGTCGCTGTCGCGCCTGCGGCTTGGGCGGCTGGGGGATTCTCGGCGGTCGCTGACATCGACACGACTCCTCGAAATCGAGATATTTGAGCCCTTTTGTCCGTCCAGCCTCGCACATTCCGACGAAAGCGCGCGGCTCCATTTGTGATGCGTACGCTCTTGCCAACGGTTTGCAACTGGGCACTATTCTTGAACGGTTAAAGACTGTGTGAGAAGCGGAGCCCCTCCATGCATGTGCCCGACGGATTCATCAACGCACCCGTCTCGGTGGCCGCCGGAGTGGTGGCTGCCGGCGCGGTGGCCGTCAGCCTCCGCGGCGCCCGCCGCGAGCTCGACGAGCGCACCGCGCCGCTCGCCGGCCTCGTCGCCGCCTTCATCTTCGCCGTCCAGATGCTGAACTTCCCGGTCGCCGCGGGCACCAGCGGCCACCTCCTCGGCGGGGCGCTCGCCGCGATACTCGTCGGCCCCTGCACCGGGGTGCTGTGCGTGTCCGTGGTGCTGCTCATGCAGGGCATCCTCTTCGCCGACGGCGGCCTGACCGCCCTCGGCGTCAACATCTCCGTCATGGGCGTCGTCACCGTGCTCATCGCCTACGCGGTGTTCCGCGCCCTGGTCAAGGTGCTGCCCCGCACCCGCCGCTCCGTGACCGTCGCCGCCTTCGCCGGGGCCCTGCTCTCGGTACCGGGCGCGGCCGCGGCCTTCACCCTCCTCTACGCCGTCGGAGGGACCACCGACGTGGCCATCGGCAAGGTCTTCACCGCCATGGTCGGCGTGCACGTCCTCATCGGCATCGGCGAGGCCGCCATCACCGCGGCCACCGTGGGCGCCGTGATCGCGGTGCGCCCCGACCTGGTGCACGGGGCCCGCGGCCTGATCACCCCGCTCCAGCTGCGCGTGGGCGGAGAGCTCGTCGACGCCCCCGCCGCCGCCCCGGCGCCCGCCGCGTCCGGCTCCACCCGCAAGGTCTGGGCGACCGGCCTGGTCACCGCCCTGGTCCTGGCCGGGTTCGTCTCCTTCTACGCCTCCGCCAACCCCGACGGCCTGGAGAAGGTCGCCGCCGACAAGGGCATCGACACCAAGGTCGAGGAGCACGCGAGCGCCGACTCCCCGCTCGCCGACTACGCCGTCAAGGACGTCGACGACGCCCGCCTCTCCGGCGGCCTCGCGGGCGTCATCGGCGTCGGCGGGACCGTGGCCGTGGGCACCGGCATCTTCTGGGCCGTCCGCCGCCGCCGCGCCGAGGAGCCCGCAGCGGCCGAGCCGTCGGCGGTCTGAGATGGGCGCGGGCCACGCCCACCAGCTCTACCGGCCCGGTGACTCGCCGGTCCACCGGCTGCCGCCGCACTGCAAGCTGGCGGCGACCCTCGCCTTCGTGATCGTCGTCGTGTCCACACCGCGCGAAGCGATGTGGGCCTTCGGCCTGTACGCCGTCCTGCTCGGGGCGGTGGCGGCGGTGGCCCGGATCCCGGTCGGCCTGCTGCTCAAGCGGCTGCTCATCGAGGTCCCGTTCGTGGCCTTCGCCGTCCTGATGCCCTTCGTCGCCGAGGGCGAGCGGGTGGAGGTGCTCGGGCTCTCCCTCAGCGTCTCGGGCCTGTGGGGCGCCTGGAACGTCCTGGCCAAGGGCACCCTCGGCGTCGCCGCGTCCGTCCTGCTCGCCTCCACCACCGAGCTGCGGGCGCTCCTGCTGGGGCTGGAGCGGCTGAAGCTCCCGCCCCTGCTCGTACAGATCGCCACCTTCATGATCCGCTACGGGGACGTGATCACCGACGAGCTGCGCCGGATGTCGATCGCCCGCCGCTCGCGCGGGTTCGAGGCCCGCGGCATCCGGCACTGGGGGGTCCTGGCCAAGACGGCCGGGGCGCTGTTCATCCGCTCCTACGAGCGGGGCGAGCGGGTCTACCTCGCGATGGTCAGCCGCGGCTACACCGGCTCGATGCCGGTGATCGACGACGTCGCCGCAACGCGCACCCAGTGGGCGTACGCGGCCGTGCTCCCGGTGACGGCGCTCGCCGTCTGTCTGATGGGATGGACCCTGTGACCCCTACCCCCTCGCTGGAAGTCGCCGGCCTCGCCTACGCCTACCCCGACGGCCACCAGGCCCTCTTCGGGGTGGACCTGACCGTCGGGCGCGGTGAGCGCGTCGCCCTGCTCGGCCCCAACGGCGCCGGGAAGACCACCCTGGTGCTGCACCTCAACGGCATCCTGTCCGGCGGGGTCGGCTCCGTGACCGTGGCCGGGCTGCCGGTGGAGAAGCGGAACCTCGCCGAGATCCGGCGCCGGGTCGGGATCGTCTTCCAGGACCCCGACGACCAGCTGTTCATGCCGACCGTGCGGGAGGACGTCGCCTTCGGCCCGGCCGCGGCCGGAATGCGCGGCGCGGAACTGGAGGAGCGGGTCCGCGACGCCCTGGAGCAGGTCGGGATGGCGGACTTCGCCGACCGGCCGCCGCACCACCTGTCCTTCGGCCAGCGCCGCCGGGTGGCGGTGGCGACCGTCCTGGCCATGCGGCCGGAGATCCTCGTCCTCGACGAGCCCTCGTCCAACCTGGACCCGGCCTCGCGCCGCGAGCTCGCGGACGTCCTGCGGTCGCTGGACGTGACCGTCCTGATGGTCACGCACGACCTTCCCTACGCGCTGGAGCTGTGCCCGCGGGCCGTCGTCCTCAGCGACGGTGTCATCGCGGCCGACGGCCGCACGCAGGCGCTCCTGTGCGACGAGGAGCTGATGCGGGCCCACCGCCTGGAGCTGCCCTTCGGCTTCGACCCCCGCTCCGTCACCGTGGCATAACCGCAGGCCGCGGGTTGTTGGGCTGGTCGTGGACATCCAGGGTGTGGTGGCGGAGGGCTTCGAGCCCGTCAGGGACGCGTTCGTGCGCAACTTCGAGGTGCTCGGGGACCGGGGCGCGGCCGTGGCCGTGTACCGGGACGGCCGCAAGGTCGTGGACCTGTGGGGCGGGACCAAGGACGCGTACGGCACCGAGGCCTGGACCCGCGACACCGCGCAGATCGTCCGCTCCGCGACCAAGGGCGTGGCCGCGGCCGTACCGCTGCTGCTGCACCAGCGCGGGCTGCTGGACCTGGACGCGCCCGTGGCCTCGTACTGGCCGGAGTTCAAGGCGGGCGGCAAGGACCGGACCCTGGTCCGTGACCTGCTCGCGCACCGGGCCGGGGTGCCCGCGCTGGACCGCGGCCTGAGCGCCGCGGAGGCGGCCGACGGGGTCTCGGGGCCGCGGGCGGTCGCCGCGCAGCAGCCGTTCTGGCAGCCCGGCACCGAGCACGGCTACCACGCGCAGACCTACAGCTGGCTGCTGTCGGAGCTGGTGCTGCGGGCGACCGGCCGCACCGTCGGCGGCATCCTGGCCGAGGAGCTGGCGGAGCCCCTGGGCCTGGAGTTCTGGATAGGCCTGCCCGACAGCGAGACCCACCGGGTGGGCCGGGTGGCCCCGGTGGACCCGCCCGAGGGCGCGGGCCTGCTCCGGACCCGGCCGAGGCGAAACGTCTCCGAGGCGTACGCCGACCCGGACTCCCTGACCCGGCGCGCCTTCGCGGCCATCGATCCGCTGCCGGACGAGAACGACCCGGCCTACCGGGCGGCCGAACTGCCGGCCTCGGCGGGCATCGGCACGGCCCGCGCCCTGGCCCGTTTCTACGCGGCCACCGTCGGCGTGGTGGAGGACGGCGCCAGGATCTTCACCCCGGCGACCACCGCCCTCGCGGGCAAGGAGCTCTCCGCGGGCCCGGACCGGGTGCTGGTGGTGAACACCCGCTTCGGCCCCGGCTTCATGCTGCACGGCCCGGCCTCCCCGCTGCTGTCCCCGGCCTCCTTCGGCCATCCGGGCCGCGGCGGCTCGCTGGCCTTCGCGGACCCGGAGGCGGGCATCGGCTTCGGCTACGTCACCAACGCCCTGGCCAAGTCGGTCACCGCCGACCCGCGCGCGCAGGCGCTCGTACGGGCCCTGCGCTCAGCCCTGTGACGGCGGCGCCGCCTCCCGTACGTCGGCCAGCACCGCCCCGGCGTGCCCGATGAGCTCCTCGGGGGCCATCGGGAACACCGAGTGCGGGGTGCCCGCGGCGGCCCAGACCACCTCGTGGACCAGCAGGGACCGGTCCGCCAGCACCCGGGTGCGGGTGCGGTGGCCGAAGGGCGGGACGCCGCCGATCGCGTAGCCCGTCGTCTCGCGCACCAGGGCGGCGTCCGCCCGGGTGACCTTCGCGGCGCCCAGCTCCCGGCGCACCGCCTCGACGTCGACCCGGGAGGCCCCGTCCATCAGGACCAGGACCGGGACCCCGTCCGCGGCGAAGACCAGCGACTTGGCGATCTGGCTGAGCTCGCAGCCGATCGCGGCGGCGGCGTCGGCCGCGGTCCGGGTTCCTTCGGGGAAGGTGCGGACGGCGACGTCGAGGTCCAGGGCGGCGAGGGCCTCGGCGAAGAGGGGGTGGGTGGAGGTGCTCATACGCGGACGCTAGCGCCGTACGGGCCGGCCGGTCGAGCCGTTTCCCCGCTCCCCGCACCGGGTGGTGCGGGGAGCGGGAGCCGTCGGCGTCCCGCGAGGCGGTGCGCCGGGCGGTGCGTCAGGAGGCGGACAGCACCGAGGCCACGATCGGCCCCGCCGCGTCGCCGCCGTGGCCGCCGCCCTCGACCATGGCTGCCGCGGCCACGTCGTCGCTGTAGCCGGTGAACCAGCTGTCCGGGCTGCCCGCGCCGTCGACCTCGGCGGATCCGGTCTTCGCGCCCTTGTCGCCGCCGACCGGGGCCATCGCCTTCGCGCCGGTGCCCGCGGTGGCCGTCAGCCGCATCATCGAGACCAGCTGCTGCTGTACCGCCGGCTTCATCCTGCGCTGAGCGGTGGCGACCGTACGGCCGTCCAGCTCGGGGGAGACCAGCAGCGGCTGGCGGAAGACCCCGGTGCGCGCGGTCGCAGTGATGGAGGCGACGTTCAGCGGGTTCATGGTGATCTGGCCCTGACCGATGTACGCGGCGGCGGCTTCGGCGCCCGTCGCGGGCGGGACCTTGCCGTCGGTGGACTTCACGCCGGTCTTCCAGTCCAGGCCGATGCCGAAGACCTCGCGGGCCTCCTTCGACAGGGCGGAGTCGTCGTCCACGGCGTCGATCTGCTTGATGAAGGCGGTGTTGCAGGACTTGGCGAAGCTGGTCGAGAAGTTCGTGCCCGCGGGCAGGTCGAAGTTCTTCAGGTTGTGGAAGCTGCGGCCGCCCCACATGACGTTCTTCGGACACTCGGCGGGCTGGCCCGCCGCCACCTTGCCGCGGTCCAGCAGCATCGCGGCCGTCACGATCTTCATCGTGGAGCCGGGCGCCCGGTTGCCGGTCAGCGCGGCGTCGTAGCCGTCCTTGCGGTGGTTGGCGACGGCCAGGATGTGCCCGTTGCTCGGCTTGACGGCGACCACGGAGGCCTCGGGGTACTTGGCGACGGCCTGCTCGGCCGCCGCCTGCACCTTCGCGTCGAGGTAGGTCTTCAGGACGCTCGGCTCCCCCTCCACCAGGGTCAGCAGGGTCCGCTTGGGCGTGTCCGCGGTGGCGGGCTCGATCCAGACCTCGGCGCCCGTCTTGCCGCCCGTCTTGCTGCCGTACGTCGCGCGCAGCTGGTCGAGGAGGGGCCGCAGCGAGGGGAACTTCTCCGGAGTGAGTTCCTCGCCGTTGCGGTCGACCGCCTTGACCGGAGGGCTCGCCGGGGCTCCCGCGCGCAGCTTCTCGTCCTTCTGGAGCTGCGGGTGGATCACCGACGGCTGCCAGTCGACCAGCGGCTTGCCGGTGGTCACGCCGCGCACCACGGTCAGCTGGGACTCGTAGGCCAGGGGCTTGGTCGTGCCCTCGTAGGTGATCTCCGCGGCGACCGTGAAGGGCACGGTGTCGCCCTTGGCCGCGCCGGGCGTGATCACGGCCTTGGAGACGTACGCCTTGGCCTTGTAGTCGGCGACGGCGCTCTGGGCCGCCTGCGCGTTGTTGGTCAGGTCGGCGGCGGCCCGGTCGTCCCCCGCCGCCCATGCGGCCAGGAAGGCCTTCGCGGTCGTGGCGGTCTCCTTCTCGGTGACCGGTCCGCTGCCCTTCTCGGACTGGACGGCGGTGCCGGCCCCCTGGCCGCCACCCCCCTTGCCGTCGTCGCCCGCGTCGCCGACCAGCGCGTACACCCCGTACCCGGCGCCGCCGAGCATCGCGAGAAATACGCCGCCGATGACGGCACCCTTCGCTGCCCCGTTCATTTGTGTCCTCCCCCGGACCACAGTTCTCTGAACATGTTCAAAGAATCACTGGTGCAGACCTTACGCTGCGCCGACGTCCGGTCCGGTCGTTGTTACCGGACCGGAACCTCCGTGGCCCGAAAGGTGGGAGACAGGGCAGAAGGGCCCTCCCGGCACCGGGAAGGCCCTTCTGCAGGCGTCACGTGGGACCCGTCGGACCCGTCATACCCACGTGTCGAACCACATCCGGCCGCGCCACGAGTCCATCGGCAGCGTCTGTCCGGTGTAGATGGGCCAGAAGTAGATGAAGTTCCAGACGATCAGCAGCACCAGGACCCCGGCCCCGATCGCCCCCAGCGCCCGCCGGCGCTCGCTGGAGCCCGCCGGGCCCAGCAGGGCGCCGATCATCATCGCCACCGCCAGGCACAGGTACGGGACGAAGACCACCGCGTAGAAGTAGAAGATGGTCCGCTCCTGGTAGTTGAACCAGGGCAGCAGGCCCGCGCCGAGCGCGCACGCGATCGCGCCCGCCCGCCAGTCGCGGCGGAAGAACCACCGCCACAGCACGTACAGCAGCGCGAAGCAGCCCGCCCACCACAGCAGCGGCGTGCCCAGGGCCAGCACCTCGCGGGCGCACTTGCCCGCCTCCGTCGCCGGGCAGCCGTCGGTGCCGGGCTCGGGGGACTCGTAGAAGAAGGACACCGGGCGGCCCAGGACCAGCCAGCTCCACGGGTTGGACTCGTAGGTGTGCCCCGAGGTCAGGCCCACGTGGAACCGGTAGACCTCGACCTCGTAGTGCCACAGGCTGCGCACCCACTCCGGCAGGAACGACAGGGAGCTGCCCTGGTCGTTCTTGGCGGCCCAGTCGCGCAGGTAGCCGCCCTTGCCGTTGTCCGGGCTGAAGATCCAGCCCGACCACGAGGCCACGTACGTCATGACCGCGACCGGGACGGTGGACACGAAGGCGGGCAGCGCGTCCCGGCGCAGCATCGCCGCGTACGGGGCCCCCGCGCCCGCGGTGCGGCGCGCGGCGGCGTCCCACAGCACGGTGAGGATGCCGAAGAACGCCAGGACCACGAAGCCGTTCCACTTGGTGCCGGCGGCCAGACCCAGGCAGACACCCGCCAGGATCCGGTACGGGCGCCAGCCCAGCCGCAGCGACTCGGCGATCCTCAGATCGGGCCGCACCCGCCCCTCGTCGTCCACCGGGAGCGCGTCCGCGAGTCTGGCCCGGGCCCGGTCCCGGTCGATGAGCAGCGCCCCGAAGGCGGCGAGCACGAAGAACATCAGCACCAGGTCGAGCAGCGCGGTGCGGCTCATCACCAGGTGCAGGCCGTCCACGGCGAGCAGTGCGCCCGCCAGAGCGCCCAGGAAGGTCGAGCGCAGCAGACGGCGCCCGATCCGGCAGAGCATCAGCACCGAGAGGGTGCCGAGCACGGCGGTCATGAACCGCCAGCCGAACGGGGTGAAGCCGAACATCCACTCGCCGAGGCCGATCACCCACTTGCCGACGGGCGGATGCACCACGTAGCCCGGGTCCACGGGGAGGGAGATCCCGTCCGGGTTCGCCAGGATCGACTTGTCGATGTCCTTGGGCCAGCTCGCCTCGTAGCCCTGCCGGATCGTGGCCCAGGAGTCCTTGGCGTAGTACGTCTCGTCGAATATCACCGCCTTCGGGCTGCCCAGGTGCACGAAGCGCAGCACGCCCGCGACCAGCGCCACCAGCAGCGGACCGGCCCACGCGAAGATGCGCTGCCAGGTCCCCCACACCTGGGGCGGCAGCCCGAACGCCGCCCACAGCTGCGGCGAGGGCTTGGCGTACGGGGGCACGAGGCGGGTGCGCACGTCCGCGCGGGGCTCGGCCGCCGCGGAGGGCACGTAGCCGAATCCGCGCAGGCAGCGCAGCCAGGCGGGCGGCTCTTGCTCCCGCCCCGCCGGCGGGGCGGGAGGGGCCCCCGCAGGGCTGGGCGGCGGCGTCGCGGTACTGGTCACCGGGTCATCGTAGGGAACCGATCTGTGGGAGCCCCAGTCCCCGCCTGCGGTACGGGCGAGCCGGGCCCCCGAAAGGGCTGAGAGGATGGCCGGGTGACAACTGACCAGCCCCGCGGCACCGAACCCGTCCCCCCGGCTCCCGGCGAGGCGGGTGTGCTCGTCCTCGCGGGCACTCCCATCGGCGATCTCGCCGACGCACCGCCCCGGCTCGGGGCCGAGCTGGAACGGGCCGACGTGGTCGCCGCCGAGGACACCCGCAGGCTGCGACGGCTGACCCAGGGCCTCGGCGTGCACACCACCGGCCGGGTCCTGTCGTACTTCGAGGGCAACGAGTCGGCGCGCACCCCCGAGCTGGTCGAGGCCCTGGAGGCGGGCAAGCGGGTGCTGCTGGTCACCGACGCCGGGATGCCCTCGGTGTCCGACCCCGGCTACCGGCTGGTCGCCGCCGCGGTGGAGAAGGACATCAAGGTCACCGCCGTGCCCGGCCCCTCCGCCGTGCTCACCGCGCTCGCCCTGTCCGGGCTCCCGGTGGACCGGTTCTGCTTCGAGGGCTTCCTGCCGCGCAAGGCGGGGGAGCGCCTGGGCCGGCTGCGCGAGGTGGCGGAAGAGCGGCGCACGCTCGTGTACTTCGAGGCCCCGCACCGGCTCGACGACACCCTGGCCGCGATGGCGGAGGTCTTCGGCGCCGGACGCCGGGCCGCCGTCTGCCGCGAGCTGACGAAGACCTACGAGGAGGTCAAGCGCGGCGGCCTCGGCGAGCTGGCGGCCTGGGCGGCCGAGGGCGTGCGCGGGGAGATCACCGTCGTCGTGGAGGGCGCCGCGGCGCCCGGGCCGGGCGACGTCGACGCGGAGGAGCTGGTGCGCCGGGTGCGGACGCGCGAGGAGGCGGGGGAGCGGCGCAAGGAGGCCATCGCAGCGGTCGCGGCCGAGGCCGGCGTACCCAAGCGGGAGGTCTTCGACGCGGTGGTCGCGGCAAAGAATGCGGCACAAAAGGTGCCGTAAGTCGGTAAAGAGCTAACCTGAAAGGCAAAGCTCAGACCGCGCACCGGGCGCTTTGGGCATGAGTCGCCCAAAGACCGTCCAACACTAGACAGGGCCTGATGCGCTCCCGCCCGAAGAGGCGTCCACTGGCAATGGCACCAGTGGAACAAGAGGAGCTGGCATGAGTGAGATCGCAGACACCCCGGTACCCTCCGCCGGCCTCAGGCCGGGCGGAGCCCCCGCCGACGCGGACGTGCAGACCGTGCACGAGGCGTACTCCTTCGCCTGCATGCGGTGCGGGTACGGCTGGGAGCAGGCCTACGCGATACAGCACCACGTCGACGGCAAGGGACAGCCGTTCATCGTCTACACGGTCAAGGGCGAACGGGTGCCCTCCCCCCTGTCCAACCCGACCTGCCTGAACTGCGGCGGCCACGTCGTGCGCATCATGCGGGCGGGCCAGGTGTCCTCCGTGCTCGGCATGCTCGACCAGCTCTACCACCACCCGGTGGCGCCCGGGATCGCAGGCCCCGTGCCGGCGGGCGCGGACGTCCCCCGGACCCCGAAGCCGCGCAAGACGTCCGCCCTGCACGACGCCCCCGGACCCGTGGCCATCGACCCGGACGGGGAGCGCCGCGGCCTGTTCGGCCGGCTGCTGGGGTTCTTCCGCCGGTCATAAGATCGGCCGTATGACTCAGGTGGAGAAAGCGCAGACCAAGGAGCCCAAGTACGCACCGCCGCCGCTCCCCGAACCCCTGCGGGTGGCGGTGGCGGATTCGCACACCCACCTGGACATGCAGGCCGGGACCGTCGAGGAGGGCCTGGCCAAGGCCGCCTCGGTGGGGGTGACGACCGTGGTCCAGGTCGGCTGCGACGTGAAGGGCTCCCGCTGGGCGGCCGAGACCGCCGCCGCCTACGAGAACGTTCACGCGGCCGTGGCCCTTCACCCGAACGAGGCCCCCCGGATCGTCCACGGAGACCCAGGGGGCACCTCCCAGCCCCCTGGGGCTGGGGGCGGCTGGTCGCGGCAGGGGGCCCGGTCCGGCGGCGGCGAGGGCGCCCTCGACGACGCACTGGCCGAGATCGAGGCGCTGGCAGCCCTGGACCACGTCAAGGCGGTCGGCGAGACCGGCCTCGACTTCTTCCGCACCGGACCCGAGGGCATGGCCGCGCAGGAGCGTTCCTTCCGCGCCCACATCGAGATCGCCAAGCGGCAGGGCAAAGCCCTGGTCATCCACGACCGCGAGGCCCACGCCGACGTCCTGCGGGTGCTGCGCGAGGAGGGCGCCCCGGAGCGGACCGTCTTCCACTGCTACTCCGGGGACGCCGAGATGGCCCGGGAGTGCGCCGCCGCCGGGTACTACATGTCCTTCGCCGGGACCGTCACCTTCAAGAACGCCGCCCCGCTGCGCGAGGCCCTCGCCGTGGCCCCGCTGGAGCTGGTGCTCGTCGAGACGGACGCGCCCTACCTCACCCCCGCGCCGTACCGCGGACGGCCCAACGCCCCGTACCTCATTCCGCTGACCGTACGGGCGATGGCGGCGGTCCGCGGCCTCGACGAGGACGCGATGGCCACGGCCCTGGCCGCCAACACCGCCCGCGCCTTCGGCTACTGAACCCGCCCGCCGCGCGGCACGCTGTGTAATCGCCCGGCTTTGTTTGAGTGACGCCCGCTCCGCTATGGTGCCGTGCCCCGACCAGGGGGTGCCGGACCAGTGGAGCGAGCGTCGTGAGCGATACGCAGGGCAGTCACCGCCGTGGCGGTCCCGTTCCGGGGCCGTACGAGGACCAGCCCGCCGCCGGTGCCCCCGGCGAACCGGAACCCGCGGTCCCCGCCCCGCGCGGTGGCCGCCGCGCCCGCGGCCGGACCGCCGCCGACGCCCCCGCCGCGTACGCCCCGCCTGCCCCGCCTGCCCCGCCCGCCCCGCGCGGCACCGGCAGGCGGCGCGGCGGCGCCGACCCGGCCCCCGCCCCGGGCACGGAGGACGCTCCGACCCTGCCCGGCACCGCCCCCGCGGGCCCCGGACGCCGCCGGGGCCCGGCCGCCGAGACCGCCCCGCCCGCCGCGGGCTCCGGAAGACGCCGCGGAGCCCCCGCCGAAGCCGCACCCACCGCCACCGCCACCGCCACCGCCACCGTCCCCGCGCCCGCGGGCCCCGGCCGCAGGCGCGCCCCCGGCGGCCGGCGGGCCGCACCCCGGACCGGACCCACGCCCGGCACCGCCCCCACCGCAGCCCCCGGCGGGACCTGGCGGCGCATCATCCCGCAGGCCCTCGTCGTCGCCTTCCTCGCAGGCGGCACCACCGCCTTCGTCGCCGCCGACAAATCCGTCCGGCTCACCGTCGACGGCGTACCGAGGACCCTGCACACCTTCGCCGGAGGCGTGGACGAACTGCTGGCCGCCGAAGGCCTCGGCGTCGGCCCCCACGACCTCGTCGCCCCCGCCCCCGGCGCACCCATCGAGGACGGCGAGGAGATCGTCGTCCGCTACGGCCGCCCCCTGCGCCTGACCGTCGACGGACAGCAGCGCCAGGTGTGGACCACCGCCCGCACCGTCGACGGGGCCCTGCGCCAGTTCGGCGTCCGCGCCGAGGGCGCCTACCTCTCCGCCCCGCGCACCGCGCCCGTCCCGCGCGCCGGACTCGTCCTGAGCGTCCGCACCGAGCGCAGCGTCACCTTCATGGCCGACGGCCACGAACGCACCATCCGCACCAACGCCGCCACCGTCGCGGAGGCCCTCGGCCAGGCCGGCATCACCCTCCAGGGCCAGGACAGCACCTCCGTACCCCCCGGCTCCTTCCCGCGCGACGGCCAGACCGTCACCGTCCTGCGCATCACCGGCACCCGCGAGGTCCGCGAGGAACGCATCCCGTACGCCACCGAGCGGGTCAAGGACGACGGCCTCTTCGCCGGGACCGAGGTCGTCGAGCGGGCGGGCCGCCCCGGCGCGCGCCGGGTCACCTACAGCCTGCGCACCGTCAACGGGGTCCGCCAGCAGCCCCGCCGGGTCGCCGAGGAGACCGTCCGCGAGCCCGTCACCCAGCTCGTCAAGGTCGGCACGAAGCCGCTGCCGAGCTCCGTCTCGGGCGCGGACGGCCTCAACTGGGCCGCCCTGGCCCAGTGCGAATCCGGCGGACGGCCCTCGGCCACCGACCCCTCGGGCACCTACGGCGGCCTCTACCAGTTCGACGTCCGCACCTGGCAGGGCCTCGGCGGCAGCGGCCGCCCGCAGGACGCCTCCGGCTCGGAGCAGACGTACCGGGCGAAGAAGCTCTACGTGCAGCGGGGGGCGAGCCCCTGGCCGCACTGCGGCCGCAGGCTCACCCGGGGGTGACCGCGGCGCGGGATCCCCCGGCCGATCTGAGACGCTTAACCGGTGAGCACCGCAGAGCAGCAGCCCGAACCCGCCTCCCCCAGTACCCCCGACGCCCTCCTCGGCGCGTCCGACATCCGTGAGCTGGCCGCAGCCCTCGGTGTCCGCCCGACGAAGCAGAAGGGCCAGAACTTCGTCATCGACGCCAACACGGTCCGCCGGATCGTGCGCACCGCCGAGGTGCGCCCCGACGACGTGGTCGTCGAGGTCGGGCCGGGCCTGGGCTCGCTGACGCTGGCACTGCTGGAGGCCGCGGACCGGGTCGTCGCCGTCGAGATCGACGACATCCTGGCCGCGGCGCTGCCCGCCACCATCGAGGCCCGCATGCCCGCGCGCCGCGACCGCTTCGCGCTCGTCCACTCCGACGCGATGCTCGTGACGGAACTGCCCGGACCGGCGCCGACCGCGCTCGTCGCGAACCTGCCGTACAACGTGGCCGTGCCCGTCCTGCTCACGATGCTCGACCGCTTCCCCAGCATCGAGCGCACCCTGGTCATGGTGCAGGCGGAGGTCGCCGACCGGCTCGCCGCGCGACCGGGCAACAAGGTGTACGGCGTCCCCTCCGTCAAGGCCAACTGGTACGCCGACGTCAAGCGCGCCGGATCCATCGGCCGCAACGTCTTCTGGCCCGCCCCGAACGTCGACTCGGGCCTCGTCTCCCTGGTGCGCCGGGCCGAGCCGGTCAAGACCAGCGCCACGAAGGCGGAGGTCTTCGCGGTCGTGGACGCGGCCTTCGCGCAGCGCCGCAAGACCCTGCGGGCCGCCCTCACCGGATGGGCCGGCTCCGCGCCGGGCGCCGAGGCCGCGCTGGTGGCCGCGGGCGTCTCCCCGCAGGCCCGCGGCGAATCCCTCACGGTCGAGGAGTTCGCGGCGATCGCCGAGAACAAGCCCGAGGCGCCGAGGCCCGCGCTGTGAGCGTGACCGTACGGGTCCCGGCGAAGGTCAACGTCCAGCTGGCGGTGGGCGCGGCCCGCCCCGACGGCTTCCACGCCCTGGCCAACGTCTTCCTCGCCGTGTCCCTCTTCGACGAGGTCACCGCCACCCCCGCGGCCACCCTGACCGTCACCTGCGAGGGCCCCGACGCGGACCGGGTCCCGCTGGACCGCACCAACCTCGCCGCGCGCGCCGCCGAACTGCTCGCCGAGCGGGCCGGCATCGAGCCCGCCGTCCACCTCCACATCGCCAAGAGCATCCCCGTCGCGGGCGGCATGGCGGGCGGCAGCGCGGACGGCGCCGCCGCGCTGCTGGCCTGCGACGCCCTGTGGGGCCTGAACACCCCGCGCGCCGAGCTGCTCGACATCTGCGCGGTGCTCGGCAGCGACGTCCCCTTCAGCCTCGTCGGCGGCGCCGCGCTGGGCACCGGGCGGGGCGAACTGCTCACCCCGGTGGAAGCGGGCGCCTTCCACTGGGTGTTCGCGGTGGCCGACGGCGGCCTGTCCACCCCGGCGGTGTTCCACGAGTTCGACCGCCTCACCGCCGGGACGGCCGTCCCCGAGCCCGAAGCCTCCCCGGCACTGCTCGCCGCCCTCGCCTCGGGCGACCCCGACGCGCTGGCCGCCACGCTGGCCAACGACCTCCAGCCGGCCGCGCTGTCGCTGCGCCCGGCCTTGGCGGACACCTTGGCGGCGGGCACCGGGGCGGGGGCGCTGGCCGCGCTGGTCTCCGGCTCGGGGCCGACGACCGCGTTCCTGGTCCGTGACGAGGAGGCGGCGGCGAAGGTGGCGGCGGCCCTGGAGGCGTCCGGCACCTGCCGGGCCACTCGCGTGGCGTCGGGCCCGGCACCGGGAGCCACGGTCCTGCCGGCCTGACGTGTCCCGTGCGGGGCTTGGCGGTGTGTGTCTGCCGCGCCGCTGCCGGGGGCCAGCCCCCGGACCCCCGCGCCTCAAGCTCCCCCGGACGGAGTCTGGGGGAGTTTGAGGAGCGGGGTCCGGGGCGGAGTCCCGTGCAGCGGCGCCGCAGACGGGCCACCACCCCACGGCCGAGCCCCGCAGGGCCCCGGTACCTAGGCCCGAGTTGAGTATCCGGGCCCTGTCGGGCGGCAGGGCCCGGGCGGCACCGTGGCGGCATGACAGCCAGCGCACGCGACCTCGCCGCCGCCACCCCAGCCACCCGTGACCGGTACGTCGACCTGCTGCGCGTGGCCTCGCTGGGCACCGTCGTGTGCGGGCACTGGCTGATGGCCGCCGTCAGCGGCGACGGCATAGGGAACCTGCTCGCCCTGCTGCCCGCGCTCCAGGTGCTCACCTGGGCCCTCCAGGTCATGCCCGTCTTCTTCTTCGTCGGCGGGTTCTCGCACGCCCTGTCCTACCGTTCGCTCGCCCGCCGCAGCGACGGCCCCGTCTACGCCGCCTTCCTGCGGGCCCGGCTCCAGCGGCTGCTGCGGCCCACCCTGGTGTTCGTCCTGGTGTGGAGCGTGCTCGCGCTGGCCGTCCAGCTCGCGGGCGGCGGCGACGGGCGGCTGGCCGGGGCCGCGCTGCGGGTGGTCACCCAGCCCCTGTGGTTCATCGGGATCTACCTCGCGATGGTCGCCTTCACCCCGCCGCTGCTCCGGCTCCACGAGCGCTTCGGCTGGGCCGCCTTCGCCGGGCTCGTGGCCGCGGCCGGCCTGGTCGACGTCCTGCGCTTCGCGCTCGGCGTGCCGTACGTGGAGTTCCTGAACTTCGCCTTCGTCTGGCTCGCCGTCCACCAGCTCGGCTTCCTGCGCGCCGACGGCCGCATCCGCAGGCCCGCCCTGCTCGCCGCCACCGGTCTCGCCGGGGCCGTCCTGCTGGTGGCCTTCGGCCCGTACCCGCTGTCCATGGTCGGGATGCCCGGCGAGCGGGTCTCCAACATGGCCCCGCCCACCTTCGCCCTGCTCTGCCACGGCATGTGGCTCGTCGGGGCCGT
Source organism: Streptomyces xanthophaeus (assembly GCF_000725805.1). GTDB lineage: Bacteria > Actinomycetota > Actinomycetes > Streptomycetales > Streptomycetaceae > Streptomyces > Streptomyces xanthophaeus. Next base: position 144,358 of record NZ_JOFT01000010.1, read on the forward strand.
GCAGCTGATGGCGGGCCCCGCCACCGTCTGGCTGCGCCGCCCCCGGGTCTGGCGCGGGGTCGTCGCCGCCAACGGCATCGCCATGACCGCCTTCCTGTGGCACCTGTCCGCCATGCTCGGCGTGTACGGGGTCCAGCTCGCCCTCGGCCTGGACCTGCCGGTCCCGACGAGCGCCGCCTGGTGGGCCCAGGTACCGGTGCGGGTGCTCGCCGCGATCGCACTGACCGGCCTGTTCGTCGCGCTCTTCCGCCGCTTCGAGACCCCCGCCGGGGCCCCGGCGAAGGCTGCCCCTGAGGCGACGGCCGCCCCCGCCCGGGCGAGCGGGCCGGGCGCCGCCCTCGGGATCGCCCTGTGCCTGTTCGGCGTCCTCGGCCTGTCCATGACCGGCCTCGGGGGTCTGCTGGAGGGCCACAGCGCCACCCTCGTCGCAGTCCCGCTGACCGCCCCGACGGCCATCGGCATGGCCGTGGGAGGCTGGCTCCTGGTGGAGCGGTCCGCCGCGGCCCGGAGCGTTAGGCTGAGGGGCTGATCCACAAACCTTCCCTGGAGCGCGTCTGATGGCCGTCAATCTGGTCAATGTCGAGGCAGTCAGCAAGGTGTACGGCACACGTACCCTGCTCGACGGCATCTCCCTCGGCGTGTCCGAGGGAGACAGGATCGGTGTCGTCGGCCGCAACGGAGACGGCAAGACCACGCTGATCCGGATGCTGGCCAAGCTGGAGGACCCCGACACCGGCCGGGTCACCCAGTTGGGCGGCCTGCGCATGGGCGTCCTCACCCAGCACGACTCGCTCGACCCCTCGGCCACCATCCGCCACGAGATCATCCGTGACATGGCCGACCACGAGTGGGCCGGCAACGCCAAGATCCGCGACGTGCTGACCGGCCTCTTCGGCGGACTCGACCTGCCCGGCTTCGGGCAGGGCCTCGACACCGTCATCGGCCCGCTCTCGGGCGGCGAGCGCCGCCGCATCGCCCTCGCCAAGCTCCTCATCGCCGACCAGGACCTCCTCGTCCTCGACGAGCCCACCAACCACCTCGACGTCGAGGGCATCTCCTGGCTGGCGAAGCACCTCCAGGAACGCCGCTCCGCGCTCGTCTGCGTCACCCACGACCGCTGGTTCCTCGACCAGGTCTGCACCCGCATGTGGGACGTGCAGCGCGGTGAGGTCCACGAGTACGAGGGCGGCTACAGCGACTACGTCTTCGCCCGCGCCGAGCGCGACCGCATCGCCGCCACCGAGGAGTCCAAGCGGCAGAACCTGATGCGCAAGGAGCTGGCCTGGCTGCGCCGCGGCGCCCCCGCCCGGACCTCCAAGCCGCGCTACCGCATCGAGGCCGCCAACGAGCTGATCGCCGACGTGCCGCCGCCGCGCGACACCTCCGAGCTGATGAAGTTCGCGAACGCCCGCCTCGGCAAGACGGTCTTCGACCTGGAGGACGTCACCGTCCAGGCCGGCCCGAAGACCCTCCTGGAGCACCTCACCTGGCACCTGGGCCCCGGCGACCGCGTCGGCCTCGTGGGCGTCAACGGCGCCGGCAAGACCTCCCTGCTGCGCGCCCTCGCCGAGGCCGCCCGCACCCAGGGCGACGTCCAGCCCGCGGCGGGCAAGGTCACCGTCGGCAAGACCGTCAAGCTGGCCTACCTCTCCCAGGAGGTCGGCGAGCTCGACCCGTCCCTGCGGGTCCTGGAGGCCGTGCAGCGCGTCCGTGACCGCGTCGACCTCGGCAAGGGCCGCGAGATGACGGCGGGCCAGCTGTGCGAGCAGTTCGGCTTCACCAAGGAGAAGCAGTGGACGCCCGTCGGCGACCTCTCCGGCGGGGAGCGGCGACGGCTGCAGATCCTGCGGCTGCTGATGGACGAGCCCAACGTCCTCTTCCTCGACGAGCCCACCAACGACCTGGACATCGAGACCCTGACCCAGCTGGAGGACCTCCTCGACGGCTGGCCCGGATCGATGATCGTGATCTCCCACGACCGGTTCTTCGTCGAGCGCACCACCGACACGGTGATGGCGCTGCTCGGTGACCGGAGCCTGCGGATGCTGCCGCGCGGCCTGGACGAGTACCTGGAGCGCCGGCGGAAGATGATCGAGGCGGCGGCGCCCGCGGCCGCCCCGGCCGCCCCCGCGGCGAAGTCCACCGCCTCGGGCGACTCCCGGGCGGCGAAGAAGGAGCTCCAGAAGGTCGAGCGGCAGCTCAACAAGGTCTCCGACCGCGAGAGCCACCTGCACGCGCAGATCGCCGAGAACTCCACCGACTACGACAAGGTGGCCAAGCTCGACGCCGAGCTGCGGGAACTGCTCTCGGAGCGGGACGAGTTGGAGATGCGCTGGCTGGAGCTGGCCGAGGACGTGTGACCCCGGGGGCGCGCCCGGGCCAACTGGCCCGATAACGACGGCGTCACGGGCCGGTCCTCCCTTGGGTACAGGGGGCGGACCGGCCCGGCGCATGTGTGCCGTCAGTGATAGAAAGGTCATCCTCCACGACCTCCTGAAGCCGAAAGTGTGCGCTGATGACCGAGCCGCCCCAGCCGCCGAACCAGCCGCCGACGCCTTCTGGTTACGGCCACCTGCCCGGCCCGCCGCAGCCCGGCTACGGATATCCGGCCGCACCGCAGGGCGACAATCCGTACGCCCAGCCGTCCCCGTACGGCCAGCAGCCGCCGCAGCCCGGCGGTTACGGCTTCCCGCCCCCGCCGCCCGGCGCGCCGCAGATGCCGGGCATGCCGCCGGGGGCCTCCGGCATGCCTCCGAAGAAGAAGCGGACCGTGCTGATCGCGGCCTCGGTCGCGGGCGCCCTCGTGCTGGGCACCGTCGCCTACGTGGGCTTCTTCCGGGGCGGCGACGCGGAGCCCAAGCAGCCCGTCGCGCAGTCCTCCGGGCCCACCACCGACGCGAAGCCCTCGGCCTCCCCGTCCGTGGACAAGGGCGACGGCAGCGGCAACGGCGCCGGCGAGGAGGACCTCAACTCCGGCCGCAAGGACGGGGAGGACAAGGTCCTCTGGCTCAAGACCAACAAGATCGACGGACCCGGCGCGGGCGTCGAGGCCAAGGGCCAGTGGGTCGTCGGCGACACCGTCGTCAAGAGCGTCTGGAAGAGCATCACCGGTTACGGCACCGCCGACGGCAAGGAGAAGTGGACGATCAGCTTCCCCGCCGAGATCTGTGCGGTCACCGACCAGATGACGGCCGACGGCAAGACCGTCGTCATGTACGAGGACGGGGAATCGGACTCCGCCCAGTGCAACCAGATCAAGATGATCGACCTCAAGGCGGGCAAGGAGGGCTGGTCGAAGGAGGTGGCCAAGGAGGGCCTCTTCGACCTCTTCTCCGGCCCCAGCCTCTCGCTAACCGGGGACACCGTCTCCGTGAACCGGGTGACCCGCGCCACCGCCTTCAAGGTGAGCACCGGTGACAAGCTCTTCGCCAGCCCGTCCGAGGGATGCCAGGCCGGTGCCTACGTCGGCGGCAACGGCAAGATGATCGGCATCGCCACCTGCCAGGACGCCGACAGCACCGTCGAGGTGCAGGACGCCGACCCGGCCACCGGCAAGACGACCTGGTCCTTCAAGCTCCCCAAGGGCTTCAAGGTCACCAGCGTCTACTCGGTGGACCCGCTCGTCCTCGACATCGGCAACGAGGCCAAGAAGGAACGCTCCATCGTGGTCCTGGGACCCGACGGCAAGCAGCGCAACACGGTGACCGGGGAGGGCAGCTTCGCCACCCGCTGCGGAAGTTCCTTCAGCCAGTCCTACCAGTGCTCCTCCGGCGTGGTCGACTCCGGGATCCTCTACCTGCCCACCGCCCCGGCCGCCGGCACGGGCAACGAGATCGTCGCCTTCGACCTGGGCACCGGCAAGGTCAAGTGGCGCATCCCCGCCGGGGACAAGCGCACCATGATCCCGCTCCAGGCCGCCGGCGGCCAGCTGATCGTCTACCGCAAGGCGGAGTACGACCAGGGCGGCGAGGTCCTCACCGTCCCCGCGGCCGGGGGCACGCCGACCCCGGTGCTGCGCCACCCGTCGGGCGCCGCCGCCCCGGTCGAGAGCTCCTTCTACGCCCCGAAGACCGACTACGTGGACGGCCGCTTCTTCATCTCCGCCACGCGGCTGCTCGCCAAGGGCAAGGACGAGAAGCTCCTGATGGTCTTCGGCAAGTGAAACGCGTCCACCGAGCCGCCCACGAGAGGCAGTAGCAACAGATGAGTACCCCCCCGCCCCCGCAGCAGCCGCCGTCCGGTGGCTTCGGCGCCCCGCCGCCCGGCCAGCCGCCCCAGGGCGGGTTCGGCGCGCCCACGCCGCCGCCCCCGCAGCAGCCGCCCGTGACGCCCCCGCCGCCGCAGCAGCCCCCCGCGCCGCCGCAGCAGCAGCCCGGCGCCCCGGCGCAGCCCCCGTACGGGCAGCAGCCCGGCGCTCCGGCGCAGCCCGCGTACGGCTACCCGCAGACCGGCCCCGGCTACGGCTACCCGCAGCAGCAGCCCGGCGCCCCGGCGCCGTACGGCCCGCCCACCACGCCCATGTCCGTGTCCTCGGCCCCGGCCGGCGGCGGGGGCGGCGGCAACGAGAAGCGCACCCAGCTGATGATCGTCGGCGCGGCCCTCCTGGCCATCGTCATGATCATCGGCGGTGGCTTCTGGTACGTCTCGGGCGACAACGGCGGCGGCACCACGACCACCGCGGACGGCGGCCCCAGCGGCTCCCCGGACGGCGACAAGCCCCAGGCGGGCGGCGGCGGTTCCGAGAAGGTCCCGTCCAACCCCAAGTCGAAGACCCTGATCAACGTGCCGCTCCCGGCCCCCGAGGAGCAGGTCACCGTCAAGGGCTCCTGGATCACCGACTCCACCTACATCAAGTCCGATGTGGCGAAGGTCGTCGGCTACAACCTCGTCGACGGCGGCAAGAAGTGGGAGACGCCGTTCCCCGCTCAGCTCTGCGGTGCGACCAAGCACGTCAGCGAGGGCAAGACGGCCGTCCTCTTCGAGGAGGCCATGCCGACCCCGGAGAAGAAGTACCAGCCCTGCACCCACGTCGGCGTCATCGACCTGGAGACGGGCAAGCTCCTGTGGTCCGCCGCCGCCAAGTCCTCCACCGGCGGTGACAAGAACGTCACCTTCGCCGAGGTCTCCCTCAGCGGCACGACCGTCGCCGCGGGCGGCCTCTCGGGCGGCGCCGCCTGGAACCTGACCGACGGCAAGCCCCTGTGGCAGCCCAAGGTCGACGGCGAAGGCTGCTACGACCTCGGCTACGCGGGCGGCGAGGCCCTCGCCGTGCTCCGCAAGTGCGGCCGCAGCCCCAACCAGACGCTGCACGCGCAGTCCCTGGACCCGGCCACCGGCGCGGTCAAGTCCACCTACAAGCTCTCCCCGGGCATCGAGTGGGCCGGCATCATCTCCACCAAGCCGCTGGTCATCGCCGCCGACGTCGGCAAGACCGCCAAGAACGCCACCGGCGTCAGCGACCTCTTCGTCATCGACGACGCGGGCCAGCTCAAGGCGAGCATCTCCCTGGCCTCCGGCAACTTCAACCCCGACTGCCCCGCCACCGAGGTCGAGCAGTGCGTGAACATGGTGGTCGGCAACGGCAAGCTCTACCTGCCCTCCTACGAGCACCAGGGCCAGGACACCAGCGGCGCCCGCACCAACGAGCTGCTCTCCTTCGACCTGGAGACCGGCAAGCAGACCAGCGACCGCGCCGACGCGGGTGAGCGCTACCAGATCATGCCGCTGCGCATGGACGGCTCCAACGTCATCGCGTACAAGATCCCCCCGTACGACAAGGGCGGCCAGATCGTCAGCATCGACGGGAAGACCATGAAGGAGACCGTCCTCATGGAGAACCCGGGGGACAAGACCAGCCAGCGCGCGGAGACCGGCATCACGCCCACCGCCGCCGAGTACCGCTACCACAACGGCAAGCTGTTCATCGCCCGCTGGTACGCGCGCAAGCCCTACTCGGGCGGCGGCGACCCCGAGTACCTGTTCGTCTCGTACACGGCGAGCTGACCGGCCGCAGCGCCCCTCGGAAGCCCCCGGAAGGTCCGTCCTTCCGGGGGCTTCTGCGCGGTATCCCCCGCGCACCGTCGAACAAGCGTGTAGCTTGCCGGGTCAGAAGGGTGGGGGTGGGGAGCCTCGATGGGCGTACGCGTGGTGGTGGTCGACGAGCACCGGCTGCTGGCCGAGGCGCTCGCCTCGGCCCTGAAACTGCGGGGTCACCGGGTGCTCGCCGCTGCCGCCCCGGCCGCGGGCGCCGCCGAGCTGGTCATCAGCCGGGCCCCCGAGGTCTGTCTCCTGGGCACCGCCTCCCCGGCCGAGCCCGGTGTCTTCGAACCCGTCGTGCGGATCAAGCGGGAGCGCCCGCAGATCGCCGTCGTGGTCCTCGGCCCCGTGCCCAACCCGCGCGGGATCGCCGCGGCCTTCGCCGCGGGAGCCTCCGGGTACGTGCGCCACGACGAGCGCATCGAGGGCGTGGAGCGGGCCCTGGCCAAGGCCCGGGCCGGGGAGGTGGCCATCGCCCCGCAGCTGCTGCAAGCGGCCTTCGCGGAGCTCCTCAACCCCACGGCCCAGCCCGACGACGAGGCCGGCCGGCTGCTGCGGCTGCTCACCCCGCGCGAGGTGGAGGTGCTGGTCCGGGTCGCCGAGGGCGAGGACACCCGGCTCATCGCCGCGGGCATGGAGATCGCGCCCAGCACGGCGCGTACGCACGTGCAGCGGGTGCTGATGAAGCTGGGCGTGGGTTCACGGCTGGAGGCGGCCGCGCTGGCCGCGCGCACCGGCCTGCTGGACCGGGCCCTGCCGGAGCCGCTGCCGGGCCCGTCCGCCGCTCCCGCGGGCTGACGTGCGGGGCCGCCGATTTCCCCGTGGGCGCGGAATCGGGTAAGCCAATGACCGGCATGTGGAACCTCCCGCGTGCGTACCCCCGTGAGAGGCAGTAGGCGAGTGAGCAACACGCCGATTCATGACAAGCCGGTTCTCAAGTGCCTGGTGACCGGCGGTGCCGGTTACGTCGGCAGCGTGGTGGCGGCCCACCTGCTGGAGGCGGGCCACCAGGTCACCGTCCTCGACGACCTGAGCACGGGCTTCCGCGAGGGGGTCCCCGCGGGCGCCGCCTTCATCGAGGGCCGGATCCAGGACGCGGCCCGCCACCTGGACGGCTCCTACGACGCCGTCCTGCACTTCGCCGCCTCCTCGCAGGTCGGCGAGTCCGTCGCGAACCCGGCCAAGTACTGGGAGAACAACGTCGGCGGCACCCTGGCCCTGCTGAGCGCCATGCGGGATGCGGGGGTGGCCAAGCTGGTCTTCTCCTCCACCGCGGCGACCTACGGCGAGCCCACCGAGGGCCTGCTCACCGAGGCCTCGGTGACCGCGCCGACCAACCCGTACGGTGCCACCAAGCTGGCCGTGGACCACATGATCGCCGGGATGTGCGCGGCGCACGGGCTGGCCGCGGTCTCGCTGCGCTACTTCAACGTCGCGGGCTCCTACAAGGAGTTCGGCGAGCGGCACGAGCCCGAGAGCCACCTCATCCCGCTGGTGCTCCAGGTCGCCCAGGGCAAGCGGGAGGCCATCTCGGTCTTCGGCGAGGACTACCCGACCCCGGACGGCACCTGCGTGCGCGACTACATCCACGTCGCGGACCTGGCGGAGGCCCACCTGGACGCGCTGCGCGTGGCCGCGCCCGGTGAGCACCTGATCTGCAACCTGGGCAACGGCAGCGGCTTCTCGGTCCGCGAGGTCATCGAGACGGTCCGCAAGGTCACCGGCAAGGAGATCCCCGAGGTGGTCGCCCCGCGCCGGGCCGGAGACCCGGCGGTCCTGGTCGCCTCGGCCCGCGCGGCGCACGAGCGCCTCGGCTGGACCCCGACCCGCTCGGGCCTCACCGGCATCATCACGGACGCGTGGAACTTCGCCCGTACGCACACCTCCTGAGTCACCTGCCCCCCTGCTTCTCCACCCGCCCCCCGCGCCGACCGGCGCGGGGGGCGCGTGCGTTGGGGCCGCGCGCTGAGGGCGGGCGCTGTGCGCGGGCGCCCGGCGTGCGCACGCCGGGTGAAATGCCCCCCGTGCAACTGCCCGCGGCACACGCCGTCGGCGACGCTGTCATCCGGACCTGCCGAGCGGTGAATTCAAGCCACGGCAAAGGCCTTGGAGGTCGGCCGCGCCGGAAAATCCCCGGGAAAACTTCTGCTATTCGGCCAACTAGCAGCGGCTGCCGGGCCTACGCTGATGCGTGACACCGGTGGGGGCCGGTGTTGATTCAGGGGTCGAGACAAGTCGGGTACGGCGTCCGGTCCGGGGTAGTGCAGAGATGTCTCGGCGGCGGCCGCGGCAGCTGCGGATCACCCGGTCCGGGCTCCGTACCCGCCGTCGTCCGTTCCCCGACCCTTGGGGGTTTTGTGGCTCGTATCCGGGTTCTCGTGGTCGACGACCACCGCATCTTCGCCGAATCGCTCGCAGCCGCGCTCGCGGCCGAGCCGGACGTCGACGTGTCCGCGGCCGGCAGTTCTCCTGCGGCCGTGCGCTGTCTCGAACGCGCGGTGGCCGAGGGCCGCCGCTTCGACGTCCTGCTGGTCGACGCCGACCTCGGCGGCGCGGCCGGGGTCGTCCCCGTCCAGCGGGAGCCGGGTTCGGGGCCTCCGTCCGGCTCGGACGGGATCGCGCTGGTCGCCGGGGTGCGGGCGTCCCACCCAGGGGTGCGCACCGTGGTCCTCGCCGAGCGGGACGACCCGCGCCGGGCCGCGCTCGCGCTCCAGGCCGGGGCCTCGGGCTGGGTGGCGAAGGACTGCTCGCTCTCGCGGCTGCTGGCCGTCGTGCGGGGAGTCCTGCGGGAGGAGACCCACCTGCCGCCCGCGCTGCTCACCGGGGTCCTGCGCGAGCTGACGGCGGCCCGCAAGCACCGGACGGACAGCGAACGGCTGGTGGAGTCGCTGACCCCGCGCGAGCACGAGGTGCTGCGCTGCATGGTGGCGGGGCTGGGCCGCAAGGATGTGGCGGCGCGGCTGTTCCTGTCCCCGCACACCGTCCGCACCCACATGCAGAACGTGCTGGGCAAGCTCGGCGTGCACTCCACGCTGGCCGCGGTGGCGCTGGCCCGGCGGGCGGGCGTACGGCCGGCGGACCTATCCGGGGACGTTGTCGAACGGAGCGGTCAACTGGCGTAGCAGTGCCGCGAGGTCGCCGCGCTGGCCCTGCGAGAGCTGGGCCAGGATGGCCCGTTCCTGGGCCAGCAGTCCGGCCAGGGCCTGGTCGGCGCGGTCGCGGCCCTCGGGGGTCAGGCGGACCAGGACCCCGCGGCGGTCGCTGGGGTCCGGCAGCCGTTCGACCAGGCCCTTCTTGGCGAGCCGGTCGATGCGGTTGGTCATGGTGCCGGAGGTGACGAGGGTCTGGGTCAGCAACTGGCCGGGGGAGAGCTGGTACGGGGCTCCCGCGCGGCGCAGGGAGGTCAGGACGTCGAACTCCCAAGGCTCCAGGCCGTGCTCGGAGAAGGCCAGTCTGCGGGCGCGGTCGAGATGGCGCGCGAGCCTGCTGACGCGGCTGAGCACTTCGAGCGGTTCCACGTCGAGGTCAGGGCGTTCCCGCCGCCATGCCGCGACCAGTCGGTCGACCTCGTCCTCCATGCGGATCAGTGTAAGGGGTCTGTCGATATGAAGTCTCTTCATGTCGAGTATCTCGTTTTCAAGTATCTTGATGTCAAGATATAAATCCGCGACCATGGGGCATGGAGGGGGCTGAAACGGCTTCCGCTTCCGACCGCCCCGCCAGCAGGGAGGCTCGAACATGCATTCCGATACTGCCCAGGCCAGGATCCCCACGGCCGACGTCCTCTCCGAACCCTCCGCACCCACCTGGGACCCCCAGCAGTACCTGCGGCACGCAGGCCACCGCACACGCCCCTTCCTCGACCTTCTGACCCGGATACCCGAGCTCCCCACCAGCCCCGCCCGTATCGCCGACCTGGGCTGCGGCCCCGGCAACGTCACGGCCCTGCTCGCCGGACGCTGGCCCGAGGCCCGCACCACCGGCTTCGACCTCTCCCCGGAGATGCTCCACCGCGCCACCCAGGAGTACGCCGGCCCCACCACAGGGGGCGGCAGCCTCGACTTCCGCCCCGGCGACATCACCGACTGGCTCCCCGAGGAGCCCTACGACCTGATCGTCTCCAACGCCGCCCTCCAGTGGGTCCCCAGCCACCCCGGCTCCTTCGCCGCCTGGATCCACGGCCTGCGGCCCGGCGGCACCTTCGCCTTCCAGATCCCCGGCAACTTCACCGCACCCAGCCACGCCCTCCTCGCGCAGCTCTGCGACACCCCGCGCTGGCGCTCCCGCCTCGCCGGCCACGGAGCCCGCTACATCCACCTGCTCGAACCCGCCGAATACCTCGCCCGGCTCACCGAACTGGGCTGCGCCGTGGAGGTCTGGGAGACCACCTACCACCAGCTGCTCCAAGGCCCCGACCCGGTGCTCGAATGGGTCAAGGGCACCGCCCTGAGGCCCGTCCTGACCGCCCTGGGCGACGACGCGGACGCCGTGGACGCCTTCCTCACCGAGTACCGGGACCGGCTGCGCGCCGTCTACCCGTCCGGACCCCGCGGCACCGTCTTCCCCTTCCGCCGCATCTTCGCCGTCGCCCGCAAGGAGGCCTGAGCGTGCTCACCGCCGTCGACCACGTCCAACTCGCGGCGCCCCCCGGCACGGAGGGCCGGCTGCGCGCCTACTACACCGAGGTCCTCGGCATGACCGAGCTCTCCAAACCCTCCGTCCTCGCCGCGCGCGGGGGCTGCTGGTTCGCCGCCGGACCCGTCCAGCTGCACCTCGGCGTGGAGGAGGACTTCCGTCCGGCGCGCAAGGCCCACCCGGGCCTGCGCGTGACCGGGATCGAGGCCTACGCGCAGAGACTGCAGGAGCGGGGCGCCAAGGTCGTCTGGGACGACGGCCTGCCGGGCCACCGCCGCTTCTACTCCGAGGACCCCGTCGGCAACCGGCTCGAATTCCTGGAGCCGCACGATCCGCAGCGCCGTAGCCCCGAGCCCGGCACTCCGGAGCCGTCCGGCCCCTGACCCCACGGTCACGGCCGCAGCCCGTTCCGCGACGGGTCCACGACGGCGCCCCGCCACCGGAAGGATCCGGTGGCGGGGCGCCGTCGTACCCGCGTCGCGCGCGGCTCAGCTCTTGCGGCGGCCCACCAGCTGCGGCTTCGACTCCAGCCCGTCCAGGCCGTGCCAGGCCAGGTTCACCAGGTGGGCGGCGACCTCCGCCTTCTTCGGGCGGCGCACGTCCAGCCACCACTGCCCGGTCAGCGCCACCATCCCCACCAGCGCCTGCGCGTACAGCGGCGCCAGCTTCGGGTCGAAGCCCCGGGCCTTGAACTCCAGGCCCAGGATGTCCTCCACCTGCGTGGCGATATCGCTGATCAGCGAGGCGAACGTACCCGTGGACTGAGCCACCGGGGAATCCCGCACCAGGATCCGGAAGCCGTCCGTATAGGACTCGATGTAGTCGAGCAGCGCGAAAGCCGCCTGCTCCAGCAGCTCCCTCGGATGCCCGGCCGTCAGCGCGCCCGTCACCCCGTCGAGGAGCTGGCGCATCTCCCGGTCCACGACGACCGCGTACAGGCCCTCCTTGCCGCCGAAGTGCTCGTAGACCACCGGTTTGGACACCCCGGCCTTGGCCGCGATCTCCTCCACCGACGTGCCCTCGAAGCCCTTCTCCGCGAACAGGGTCCGGCCGATGTCCAGCAGTTGCTGACGCCGCTCCGCGCCCGTCATCCGGACCCGGCGGCCGCGCCTGGGCTTGTCGCTGCTGGAATTACTGCCGTCGATCGCCACGTCCCCCATCATGCCGCGTTCGGGGAGTTTTCCTTGCGGCGGGCGTCGATGCGCGCCTCCGAAGGCCAGCGCACGTCCGAGGCCCAGCCCAGCTGCTCGAACCAGCGGATCAGCCGCGCGCTGGAGTCGATCTGACCGCGCAGGACACCGTGGCGCGCCGAGGTCGGGTCGGCGTGGTGCAGGTTGTGCCAGGACTCACCGCAGGACAGCACCGCGAGCCACCACACGTTGCCGCTGCGGTCGCGGGACTTGAACGGCCGCTTGCCCACCGCGTGACAGATCGAGTTGATCGACCACGTCACGTGGTGCAGCAGCGCCACCCGTACCAGGGAGCCCCAGAAGAACGCCGTGAACGCACCCCACCACGACATCGTCACCAGACCGCCCGCCAGCGGCGGGATCGCCAGCGACAGCATCGTCCAGAAGATGAAGTCGCGCGAGATCCGCCGGATCGCCGGATCCTTGATCAGGTCAGGGGCGTACTTCTGCTGATCGGTCTGCTCCTCGTCGAAGAGCCAGCCGATGTGCGCCCACCACAGCCCCTTCATCAGGGCCGGCAGGGTCTCGCCGAACCGCCACGGCGAATGCGGGTCACCCTCGTGATCGGAGAACTTGTGGTGCTTGCGGTGATCCGCCACCCAGCGCACCAGCGGACCCTCCACCGCCATCGACCCCATCACGGCCAGGGCGATCCGCAGCGGCCGCTTGGCCTTGAAGGAACCGTGCGTGAAGTAGCGGTGGAAACCGATGGTGATCCCGTGGCAGGCCAGGAAGTACATGAACACCATCAGGCCGAGGTCCAGCCAGCTCACCCCCCAGCCCCAGGCCAGCGGGACCGCCGCCAGCACGGCCAGGAAGGGAACGGTGATGAACAGCAGGAGGGCGATCTGCTCGATCGACCGCTTGTTCTCGCCGCCGAGGGTCGCCGACGGCGCGTCCCCCGGATGCGCGGAGGGCGCCGAGGGCGCCGAGGCGCCCTCGATCAGATCGGGACTGGTGGTCATGAGGGTCCCCTGGAGGGTGAGGAATCGACGGAAGCACCACCCGGCAGAGAACCGGGGGAACCAGGGTCACAGACCCTACGGACCCGTAACCTACGGCATCGTAAGTATGGCAAAGGCGGGGCCCGGGGCACCAGGACCACGGCCCGTCCGACCGCACCACGGACGGCCGTCACACGCCCGCCACAGCGGCGCCACGAGCCGATCGCGACCACCTGGTGACACATTTGCCCAGGCACAGGCATCGGACACCTATCCTGTTGTCGTCGGACAGCGCGGTCCGCACGGGCAGCCCGAGCTGCGCATCAGGAGCGGTCATGCCGCGCGCGCCCGGGTGCCCACCGCCCAGTAGCGCTCGAACACTGCAAGGAGCCGCACCTGTGAGCAGTGCTGACCAGGCCCCCCGGGCCCCCCAGCAGGCCGCCCCCGCCACCCAGGCCGACACCGCCAACGCAGAACTGCGCGCGGACATCCGCCGCCTCGGCGACCTCCTCGGCGAAACCCTGGTACGCCAGGAGGGCCAGGACCTCCTCGACCTCGTCGAGCGCGTCCGCGCCCTCACCCGCACCGACGGCGAAGCCGCCGCCACCCTGCTCGGCGACACCGACCTGGAGACCGCCGCCAAGCTCGTACGCGCCTTCTCCACCTACTTCCACCTCGCCAACGTCACCGAACAGGTGCACCGCGGCAAGGAACTGCGCGCCCACCGCGCCGCCGAGGGCGGTCTCCTCGCCCGCACCGCGGACATGCTGAAGGACGCCGACCCCGAGCACCTGCGCGAGACGGTCCGCAACCTCAACGTCCGCCCCGTCTTCACCGCGCATCCCACCGAGGCAGCCCGCCGCAGCGTCCTCAACAAGCTGCGCCGCATCGCCGCCCTGCTCGAAGAGCCCGTCACCGGCGCCGGCGACCGCCGCCGCCACGACCTGCGCCTCGCCGAGAACATCGACCTCGTCTGGCAGACCGACGAACTGCGCGTGGTGCGTCCCGAGCCCGCCGACGAGGCCCGCAACGCCATCTACTACCTCGACGAGCTCCACGCCGGCGCCGTCGGGGACGTACTCGAAGACCTCGCCGCGGAGCTCCAGCGCGTCGGCGTCGAGCTGCCCGCCGGCACCCGCCCGCTGACCTTCGGCACCTGGATCGGCGGCGACCGCGACGGCAACCCCAACGTCACCCCCGAGGTCACCCGCGACGTCCTGATCCTCCAGCACGAGCACGGCATCACCGACGCCCTGGAACTCATCGACTTCCTGCGCGGACTGCTCTCCAACTCCATCCGCTACACCGGAGCCACCGAGGAACTCCTCGCCTCCCTCCAGGCGGACTTGGAGCGCCTCCCCGAGATCAGCCCGCGCTACAAGCGGCTGAACGCCGAGGAGCCCTACCGGCTGAAGGCCACCTGCATCCGGCAGAAGCTCCTCAACACCCGCGAGCGTCTCGCCAAGGGCATCCCGCACGAGGAAGGCCGCGACTACCTCGGCACCGCCGAGCTGCTCACCGACCTCACCCTCATCCAGACCTCCCTGCGCGAACACCGCGGCGCGCTCTTCGCCGACGGCCGCATGGACCGCACCATCCGGACGCTGGCCGCCTTCGGCCTCCAGCTCGCCACCATGGACGTCCGCGAGCACGCCGACGCCCACCACCACGCGCTCGGCCAGCTCTTCGACCGTCTCGGCGAGGAGTCCTGGCGCTACGCCGACATGCCCCGCGACTACCGCGGCAAGCTGCTCGCCAAGGAGCTCCGCTCCCGCCGCCCGCTGGCGCCCACCCCGGCCCCCCTCGACGCCGCCGGACAGAAGACCCTCGGGGTCTTCTCCGCGATCAAGGACGCCTTCGAGAAGTTCGGCCCCGAAGTCATCGAGTCCTACATCATCTCGATGTGCCAGGGCGCCGACGACGTCTTCGCCGCCGCCGTCCTCGCCCGCGAGGCCGGCCTCATCGACCTCCACAGCGGCTGGGCCAAGATCGGCATCGTCCCGCTCCTGGAGACCACCGACGAGCTCCGCGCCGCCGACGTCATCCTCGACGAGATGCTCGCCGACCCCTCCTACCGCCGCCTGGTCTCCCTGCGCGGCGACGTCCAGGAGGTCATGCTCGGCTATTCCGACTCCTCCAAGTTCGGCGGCATCACCACCAGCCAGTGGGAGATCCACCGCGCCCAGCGCCGCCTGCGCGACGTCGCCCACCGCTACGGCGTGCGCCTGCGCCTCTTCCACGGCCGCGGCGGCACCGTCGGCCGCGGCGGCGGCCCCTCGCACGACGCGATCCTCGCCCAGCCCTGGGGCACCCTCGAAGGCGAGATCAAGGTCACCGAGCAGGGCGAGGTCATCTCCGACAAGTACCTCGTCCCGTCGCTGGCCCGCGAGAACCTCGAACTGACCGTCGCGGCCACCCTGCAGGCCTCCGCCCTGCACACCGCGCCCCGCCAGTCCGACGAGGCCCTCGCCCGCTGGGACGCGGCCATGGACACCGTCTCCGACGCCGCCCACGGCGCCTACCGCGCGCTCGTCGAGGACCCCGACCTGCCCGCCTACTTCTTCGCCGCCACCCCGGTCGACCAGCTCGCCGACCTCCACCTCGGCTCCCGGCCCTCGCGCCGCCCCGACTCCGGCGCCGGACTCGACGGACTGCGCGCCATCCCCTGGGTCTTCGGCTGGACCCAGTCCCGCCAGATCGTTCCCGGCTGGTACGGGGTCGGCTCCGGCCTCAAGGCCCTGCGCGAAGCAGGCCAGGAGGACGTCCTCACCGAGATGGGCAGCCGCTGGCACTTCTTCCGCAACTTCTTGTCCAACGTCGAGATGACGCTGGCCAAGACCGACCTGCGGATCGCCCGCCACTACGTCGACACCCTCGTACCCGAAGACCTCAAGCACGTCTTCGCACGCATCGAGGCCGAACACGAGCTCACCGTCCGCGAGGTCCTGCGCATCACCGGCGGCCGGCAACTGCTCGACTCCCACCCGGTGCTCCAGCAGACCTTCGCCGTCCGCGACGCCTACCTGGACCCCATCTCCTACCTCCAGGTCTCCCTCCTCGCCCGCCAGCGCGCAGCCGCCGCCCGCGGCGAGGACCCCGACCCGCTGCTCGCCCGAGCCCTGCTGCTCACCGTCAACGGCGTCGCCGCGGGCCTGCGCAACACCGGCTGACCGGCCCCGCACCGGACCGGACAACAGGAAGCCCCCGCACCAGCCGGTGCGGGGGCTTTCCCACGTCGTGCGCCGCTAGGAGTTGTACGTCGACTGCGCGCGCTCCAGACCCTCCTGGAGCAGACACTCGACCGCATCCGCCGCCCGGTCCACGAACCAGTCCAGCTCCTTGCGCTCGGTCGAGGAGAAGTCCTTCAGCACGAAATCCGCCACCTGCATCCGCCCCGGCGGACGGCCGATCCCGCACCGCACCCGGTGGTACTCCGCACCCAGCGACTTCGTCATCGACTTCAGTCCGTTGTGCCCGTTGTCCCCGCCGCCCAGCTTCAGCCGCAACGTCGGATAGTCGATGTCCAGCTCGTCATGGACCGCCACGACCCGCTCCAGCGGCACCTTGTAGAAGTCCCGCAGCGCCGTCACCGGCCCGCCCGACAGATTCATGTACGTCATCGGCTTGGCCAGCACCACCCGCCGGTTCCCCGGCCCCGGCGGACCCATCCGGCCCTCGACCACCTGCGCGCGCGCCTTGTGGGCCTTGAACTTCCCACGGATACGGTCCGCGAGCAGATCGGCCACCATGAAGCCGATGTTGTGGCGGTTGCCCGCGTACTCCGGTCCCGGGTTGCCGAGGCCGACGATCAGCCAGGGTGCCGCGTCGTCCGACATCAAGAACTCCTTATACGAAGACGACCGCCGTCCCGCTCCAGTGGAGCCGGACGGCGGTCGGTCAGCAACTGCTGAGGGGTGAGGGCGAGGCTCAGGCCTCGGTGCCCTCGGCGGCGTCGGCAGCCGGCTCCTCGGCCTGCGGGGCCACGACCTGCAGCACGGCGATGTCACCGTCGACGGCCAGGGTGGTGCCCTTCGGGAGGACCAGGTCCTTCGCGTGGATGGTGGCGCCGGCCTCCAGGCCCGCGATCGAGACGGTGACCTCGGTCGGGATGTGGGTGGCCTCGGCCTCGACGGAGATGGTGTTCTGGAGGGTCTCCAGCATGTTGCCACCGACCGCCAGGTCGCCCTCGGTGACGATCGCGACGTCGACGGTGACCTTCTCGCCCTTCTTGACGATCAGGAAGTCGACGTGCGAGATCGAACGCTTCAGCGGGTGCTTCTGCACGGCCTTCGGGATGACCAGCTCGGTGCCGGCGTCGCCCAGGTCCAGGGAGATCAGGACGTTCGGGGTACGCAGCGCCAGCTGAAGGGCGTGGGCGTCGACGTTGACGTGCTTGGGGTCCGTGCCGTGGCCGTAGATGACGGCGGGGGTCAGGGCGTCACGACGCGCCTGACGGGCAGAGCCCTTGCCGAACGAGTCACGGATCTTGGCGGAAAGCTTGACCTCGGACATGCTCACTCCTCGTGGGGTGACGGAAATGGACGACAGTCACCCGGCCGGAACGGCCTGCTACGAAGAGCGCGTCGATAACGGAGCATCCGTACCTTGAACCGGTACGGCCTCCCTCGCCGAGCAACTCATGGAGTGTACCCGGCAGGGGAGGCCGCACCAAAAAGGATCTATCGCGGAGCGACTACTGCTGCTCCTCGAAGAGGCTGGTGACCGAACCGTCCTCGAAGACCTCGCGCACCGCACGCGCGATCATCGGAGCGATCGACAGCACCGTGATCTTGTCGAGCTCCAGGTCGGACGGGTCCGGCAGGGTGTTCGTGAACACGAACTCACTGACCTTGGAGTTCTTCAGACGGTCCGCGGCCGGCCCCGACAGGATGCCGTGCGTCGCCGTCACGATGACGTCCTCGGCGCCGTGCGCGAACAGCGCATCGGCCGCCGCGCAGATCGTGCCACCGGTGTCGATCATGTCGTCGACCAGGACGCAGACGCGGCCCCGGACCTCACCGACGACCTCGTGGACGGTCACCTGGTTGGCGACGTCCTTGTCGCGGCGCTTGTGGACGATCGCCAGCGGCGCGTCCAGGCGGTCGCACCAGCGGTCGGCCACGCGCACGCGCCCGGCGTCCGGGGACACGATCGTCAGCTTCGTACGGTCCACCTTCGCGCCGACGTAGTCCGCGAGGACCGACAGGGCGGAGAGGTGGTCCACCGGGCCGTCGAAGAAGCCCTGGATCTGGTCGGTGTGCAGGTCCACCGTGAGGATCCGGTCGGCGCCCGCCGTCTTCAGCAGATCGGCGACCAGACGGGCCGAGATCGGCTCACGGCCCTTGTGCTTCTTGTCCTGACGGGCATACCCGTAGGACGGCACGATCACGGTGATGGAGCGCGCCGACGCGCGCTTCAGCGCGTCGATCATGATCAGCTGCTCCATGATCCACTTATTGATCGGAGCCGTGTGGCTCTGGATCAGGAAGCAGTCCGCGCCACGAGCCGACTCCTGGAAGCGAACGTAGATCTCGCCGTTCGCGAAGTCGAAAGCCTTGGTCGGCACGAGGCCGACTCCCAGCTGGTGCGCGACCTCCTCGGCCAGCTCGGGGTGGGCGCGGCCGGAGAAGAGCATCAGCTTCTTCTCGCCGGTCGTCTTGATCCCGGTCACAGCACTGTCTCCTCAGACGTGTTGAAAGCTGCTCGCCCCCATGTGCGTCCGTCCCGCACACGGTGAGCCAGCCGAATTGCGTGCACCTATCACGGTACGCCGTCCCGGACGTACCTGTTTCCGGTCAGTTCACCTCAACGGCCGTCGGAGTCCACCTGGACCGCCGACTGGGCCGCCGTCGCGGCAGCACTTCCGGGACGCTTACGAGCCACCCAGCCCTCGATATTCCGCTGCTGGCCACGGGCCACGGCCAGCGCACCGGGCGGCACATCCTTGGTGATCACGGACCCGGCGGCCGTGTAGGCCCCGTCCCCGATGGTGACGGGCGCCACAAACATGTTGTCCGAGCCCGTCTTGCAGTGCGAGCCGACGGTCGTGTGGTGCTTGTGCTCACCGTCGTAGTTCACGAAGACGCTCGCGGCGCCGATGTTCGTGTACTCGCCGATCGTGGCATCGCCCACGTAGGACAGGTGGGGCACCTTCGTGCCCTCGCCGATCTTCGCGTTCTTCATCTCCACGTACGTACCGGCCTTGGCCTTCGTACCCAGCTCCGTGCCCGGCCGCAGGTAGGCGAAGGGGCCCACGCTCGCGGACTCGCCGATCACCGCGGTGTCCGCCACCGTGTTGTCCACCCGGGCCCCTGCACCCACCCGGGTGTCCTTCAGGCGGCTGTTCGGCCCGACCTCGGCCCCCTCGGCCACGTGCGTGGCACCCAGCAGCTGCGTCCCCGGGTGGATCAGGGCGTCCTGCCCGAAGGTCACCGTCACGTCCACGAAGGTGCTGGCCGGGTCGACCACGGTCACACCCGCGAGCATCGCCCGCTCCAGCAGGCGGGCGTTCAGCAGGGCACGGGCCTCCGCGAGCTGGACGCGGTTGTTGATGCCGAGGATCTGCCGGTGGTCACTGCCCACGGCCGCGCCCACGCGGTGCCCGGCCTCGCGCAGGATGCCGAGGACGTCGGTGAGGTACTCCTCGCCCTGGCTGTTGTCGGTGCGCACCTTGCCGAGGGCGTCGGACAGCAGCGCGCCGTCGAAGGCGAAGACCCCGGAGTTGATCTCCCGGATCGCGCGCTGGGCGTCGGAGGCGTCCTTGTGCTCCACGATGGCCGTGACGGCCCCGCCGGCGTCGCGCACGATCCGCCCGTAGCCGGTGGAGTCCGGGACCTCGGCGGTGAGCACGGTGACGGCGTTGCCGTCGGCCTCGTGCGTCCGCGCGAGCTCGCGCAGGGTCTCGCCCGTCAGCAGCGGGGTGTCGCCGCAGACCACGATCACGGTGCCGTCGACCGGGCCGCCGAGCTCCTGGAGCGCCATCCGGACGGCGTGGCCGGTGCCGTTCTGCTCGAACTGGACGGCGGTGCGGACCTCCGCGTCGACGGCGGCGAGGTGCGCGGTGACCTGCTCGCGGGCGTGTCCGACGACCACGACGAGGTGGGTCGGGTCCAGCTCGCGGGAGGCGGCGACGACGTGACCGACGAGCGAGCGCCCGCAGATGTCGTGCAGGACCTTGGGAGTGGCCGACTTCATGCGGGTGCCTTCACCCGCTGCGAGTACGACGACGGCTGCCGGGCGGTTGGCGCTCACGGGTGTGCCCTTCGGCTTCGGGGGTGGACGCACGAAGGATACCGGGGGGCCAGGGGCCTCAAACGAGTGCGGGTCCCGACCTCGGAGGTCAGGACCCGTATGTGTGTGGCTCCCCCGCCAGGACTCGAACCCGGACATAAGGCACCAAAAGCCTCAGTGCTGCCAATTACACCACAGGGGACCATTTCCGACTGAAGTGGACATCTCTGTCCGGTGATCCAGTCGACGGCACCTACTATGCCGCACCAACCGCCTTCGATGCGACGGTACAAATCTGAGCTTTTCGGGACGCGTAGCGCAAGGCGGCTGCGATGCGTGTCGACCGTGCTCTTCCGGTCCGTCGTCCGGAATGTGGAGTTCGGGTCTCGGTCACCGGGCCGATTCAGTCGTATGTGCGATTGCCTGGGGTGTGCAGGAATTTCGGTCGCGGACGTGCTGGGGGCGCTGCGTACGCTGGACGGCATGACCAGTACGGGGGAAGTGGAAGGCCGCGCTGGGCCGCCTTTGTGGTGGGTGCGGCGGCGGGATGCCGTGTGGGACGTGGGGCTCGGCGGCTTGTCCGCCCTGGAGTGCGGCTGGGAGGGGGTCGCCTTCGCCGGTGAGGCGGGGGTGCCGACGGCGGTCGGTGTGCTGTTCGGGATCGTGGTGGGGGCCGTGCTCGTGCTGCGGCGGCGCTGGCCGATCGCCGTG
This sequence comes from Streptomyces xanthophaeus, assembly GCF_000725805.1. GTDB lineage: Bacteria > Actinomycetota > Actinomycetes > Streptomycetales > Streptomycetaceae > Streptomyces > Streptomyces xanthophaeus. Next base: position 165,104 of record NZ_JOFT01000010.1, read on the forward strand.
GTGCTGGTGGGGATCGCCGTGGCCCCGGCGGCCATGGGCTTCCTCCTCGGGGTGGTGGGGCTGTACACGCTGGCCTCCTCCGAGGTGCCCCGGCGGATCACCGCCACCCTCGCCTCGATGTCGCTGGCCGCGACGTATGCCGTGATGTACCTGCGGACCCGTGGGGACGTGGAGGCCGACACCGCGCTGGTGGTGGCGCTGTCCGGGTTCGTGGCGGTGGCGCTGACCGTGCCGCCGGTGCTGTTCGGGCTGTACATCGGGGCCCGGCGGCGGCTGATGGAGAGCCTGCAGGAGCGGGCGGACTCCCTGGAGCGGGAGCTGTCGCTGCTGGCGGACCGGGCGGAGGAGCGGGCCGAGTGGGCCCGTACGGAGGAGCGGACGCGTATCGCGCGGGAGATGCACGACGTGGTGGCGCACCGGGTGTCGCTGATGGTGGTGCACGCGGCGGCGCTGGAGGCCGTGGCCCTCAAGGATCCGGCGCGGGCGGTGAAGAACGCGGCGCTGGTGGGGGACATGGGCCGGCAGGCGTTGACGGAGCTGCGGGAGATGCTCGGGGTGCTCCGTTCGGGGACCCCGAAGCCGGTCCCGGGTCCGGCGGGTGTCCGGCCGGCCGGTGGTTCCGGGGGCGGTGCGGCCGTGCGGCCGGTGGTGCCGGTCGTGGCCGCTCTGGTGGGGACCTTCGACGACGGGCCTTCGCTGGACGAGCTGGAGGCCCTGGTGGGGCAGTCGCGGGCGGCCGGGATGGCCGTGGAGATGGTGGTCCAGGGTGCTCGGGCGGCCTATGCGGCGGAGGTCGAGCAGACGGCGTACCGGGTGGTGCAGGAGGCGTTGACCAACTGCCACAAGCACGCCCCGGGGGCGCGGGTCGTGGTGCGCCTGGCGCACCGGGACGGAGAGGTCGCGATGCAGGTGGAGAACGGGCCGTGTGACGGCGAGGCGGACGGTGCGGGTCTGCCCAGCGGGGGCAACGGGCTGGTGGGGATGCGGGAGCGGGTGCTCGGGCTGGGCGGGGTGTTCGTGTCCGGGCCGACGGACGCGGGCGGCTTCCGGGTGTCGGCGGTGCTCCCGAGCGAGCGGGGGTAGCGATGGGCTGGGATCCGGTGGGGGAGCTGACGGACGGGGACCGGGAGCTGTTCGGGGGGCGGTGGGAGGAGCGGCTGTGGCTGAACGTGCCCGGGCCGTTCTACACGGCGGTGACGGACACCTGCTGGACCGGGCGGCTCCACGCGCCGGACAACGTGCTCTACGCGGCCGCGTGCGAGAGCGTCGAGTACGTGTTCCGGCAGCCGCGCGATCCGCGCGAGGTGCGGAACGTGGTGGCTGCGGCGGACGCGGAGTCCTTCTGGGAGTACGCCTGTGACGGGGACCTTCGGTGGACTCCGTCGGCGGTGCGGCAGTGGTGGGCGGAGCGCGCCCGGGTCGCCGGGCACCTGGTGGGGGCGCTGGAGGAGTTCGGGCGCGGCCGCGACCGCTGCGAGGACGACGCGGTGGCCGGGGTGCTGGACTTCCGGGCCTACCTGGCCGGCGGGCTTGCCGCTGACCTGCGGGCGTACCTGTTCCGGCTGGAGGAGGGGCGGTACCCGGAAGCGGGTGAGCGGCTTCCGGAGCTCGGCTAGCCGGTGGTCAGGCGGGTCGGCTGGAGGCCGGTGAGGAGGAGGGTGAGGGCTTCGTCGAGGCTGGAGCCGAGGTACCAGTCGCCGGTGTGGTCGATGCCGTAGACGCGGCCCTCACGGTCGAGGGCGAGGTGGGAGCCTCCGTCGGCCTCGACGCCGAGGGGGCAGAGCTGGGTGGACAGGGCGCGGCCGAGGTCGGCGAAGGTGCGGGCGAGGTGGAGCCCGGTGAGGGGGTCGATGCGCAGGGGGGTGGGCGCTATCTGGCGGCCCGGTCCGGGGGCGGTGACCGTGAGTCCGCCGAATTCGGCCCAGGCCTCGACGGCGGCGGGGAAGACGGCGTGGCGGTGTCCGGCGGGTGTGGTGTGGTCGCGCAGGGCGTCCGCCCAGTACTCGGCCTGCTTGATGTCCCAGCGGCCGGGTTCCCAGCCTGCGGTGCGCAGGGCGGAGTCGACGGGTACGGGGAAGCGGGTGGCGGAGGAGCGGTCGTAGGAGGCTGAGGTCGTGGTCATGGCTACTCGGATGCGGTGAGGTCGACGGAGCGTACGCCGAAGTGGGCGAGGAGGGCGTCGCAGGAGCGGCAGGGGGGTGCGTAGCTGCCGTGGAGGGGGTCGCCGTCCTCGCGGATGCGGCGGGCGGTGATCTTCGCGTGCTTGAGGGAGCGCCGGGCTTCGCTGGGGGTGAGGGGTTTGCGGGAGGCGCGCTTGCTGCGGGCGCCTTCGACGGCGGCGAGGTGGCGGGAGAGCAGGATGGCTTCCGGACATCGGCCGGTGAAACGTTCGCGCTGACCGCTCGTCAGGGTGTCGAGGAAGTCCTGGACGAGGGGGTGGAGGGCGGGGGGATGGTCGGCTTTGCCCGCGGTGCCGGTGAGGGTTTCGCCGCGTACGGAGAGTGCGGCGGCCACGGTGGGCAGGATGCCGTCGCGGCGGAAGCGCAGGACGGGCGCGGCGGGGCGGCCGTCGGAGCTGCTCCAGCGCAGGCGGGGGTCGCCGGCCGGGTCGCCGGTCTCGGCGGTCGCCGGGGTGCTGCCGGGGCCCGGGGTGCCGGGTGTTCCCGGGGTTCCGGGGCCGGTGTCGGCCGGATCTGTGCGTGTTGCCGTGTTCTGCATGGTTGCGCTTTCCCTCCCGTGGCCGCGGTGGTGCCGCTGTCGCGCACGCCCCCGTGCTGCGGGGACAGCCTGCCAAATGTCACCGGTAGTGCGGAAGCGGGGTCGAATATTCGTATCAATTCGGATGTTCCTGTCCCTAGTGGGGGCGTGCCGGTCACGGGCGGGTGAGCCTCTTGCCCCAGCACATAGGCTGTGGTGAACCAGCCAGATCCAGCAGGGGGCTACCGCCATGACGACAGGTCGGCTCGGGCAGCAGGCCGCGCCACCCAACGCCGCTTACTCGGGGCAGGTCGTGCATTTCCCGGACCCGGTCCGGGCCGCTCGGCATCCCCAGGGAGTACGGATCGACGGGGGCGGGCATCCGGACTTCTCTCCGTACGCGCGCGCCGCGGTGGAGATCGCCGAACCGCCCGAGGGCTTCGGCGTGGACGAGCTGCGGCTGACGGACTACGTGTCCGCGAACGCGGCGATGCAGGAGTCCGGTCACGAACTGTGGGACACGGTCGGCCCGGTGGCCACGCCGCACGGCTGGACCTGGCACCACGTGGCGGGTACGCGGCGGCTGGAGCTGGTCCCGGTCGAGGTGAAGGCGTTGCTGCGGCATCACGCGGGGCTGGTGACGGCGCCGGTGGACCACGAGAAGCGCGGGACGCGGGCGTTGCAGGAGGTGCGTCCGGTTCACCTGGGGCTGCCGAAGTCGGTGGTGTCGGTGTCCGAGGGGCAGGTGCAGGGCGTCGAGGAGGACCTCGGCTACCGGCTGCCGGAGGCGTACCGCTCGTTCCTGAAGGCCGCGGGCGGTTGTGCGCCGGTGGGCGCGGGCCTGGACGTGGACCTGGGTCTGCTCGTGGACCAGCCGTTCTTCACGGTGCGCGAGGAGGCGGCGGTCAACGATCTCGTCTACGTGAACAAGTGCCTGCGGGACCATCTGACCAAGGACTACCTGTGCGTGGCCTTCGCGCAGGGCGGGCTGCTCGCGCTGAAGGTCAAGGGCGAGGCGATCGGTTCGGTGTGGTTCTCCCCGTACGACGATGCGCGCGACCGGGACGGCTGGTCGGTGCAGGAGCGCGTGGAGCGGCTTTTGCTGCCGTGCGGCGTTGATTTCGACGCCTTTCTTGAGCGGCTGGCGGGGAACCCGCCGGAGCTGGAGACGGTGGCCGGTCTGATGGTGGACGGCGGATTCGCGCGCCCGGTTCCCGTGGTGCGTTCCGCTTCGGATGAGGGGTGAGCGCGCGGTGGTGACCTTCGCGCAGGCGCAGGAGCGCGCCGAGGAGTGGATCAACGGGGACGTTCCCGGTTATCAGCACCGTGAGGTGCGGGTACGGGAGTTCGGCCTCGGGTTCGTGGTGTGGGCGGAGGACCGCGCGTCGGGTCCGGTGTCGGGTGGCGGGCGGCAGCGTCTGGTCATCGCGCGGGACAGCGGGGAGGTGACGCTGTGGCCGGGGCTGCCGGTGGGTGAGGTGATCCGCCGGTACGAGGAGGAGTACGGGGCTTCGGCCGCTCCGGCGGCGGAGCCTTCGGTGCCTGCGCCGCGGATCGACTCGGAGCAGACGTCCTTCATGCTGAGTCCGCCGGAGTGGCTGCAGGAGGCGGCGGACCGGGCGGGTATCCCGGGGGGTCCGTCGAGCGCGGCTCCGGCGTCCGCGTCGGCGTCCGCTTCTGCATCCGCGTCGGCTTCCGCACCTGCTGCGGCTGCGGCACAGAGCCCGGCTCCGGCTGCGGCCGCGGTTGCTCCGGCGCAGGTGGACGCGGTGCCGCTGCGGCGCGGGGGAGAGATCCCGTACGAGCCGACGGCCAACGACGGGGTGCCGGCGGGTGCTCCGGCGGGTGTTCCGGCCGGGTCCACGCCGTGGGCCGGGACCGATGTGAACGCGGACGCGGACGACGTGTCCGTGCCGCTGCCCGCGACGGTGTTCGCGCCGCCCCTGTCGGGTTCGGACCTGGAGGACCGGCCGTCCTCCGGGGTGGCTCCGGAGGCGAAGACGACCCTGATGGCCGGGGGCAGTCAGCTCCCGAGGACCGCGGTCTCCCCGGCGCTCGGGCACGGCCCGGGCCCCGGTGCGGGTTCCCGTCCGTCCGCGGGTGACATCGCCGACGCGCCCACGAGCAAGGCCCAGGTCAATCCGGCGCGCGGTCCTGCCGCCGGTGGTGCCGGTGCCGGTGCCGGGCAGTCCGCTACGCCGCCGGGTCCGCCCGGGGCGCCTGGTGCGCCCGGTGCGGGTGCGCCGCAGCACGCCGCGACCATGCTGGCCGGCCCCGGGGTCCCGCAGCCGCCCGGTCCGCCCGGAGTCCCTGGCGCCCCCGGTGCTCCGGGTGCTCCGGGTGCTTCCGGCGGGGGCCGGCCGCCGGCGCCTCCCGGTCCGCCTGGTGCGCCCGGTGCTCCCGGTGGCGGGCTGGACCATGCCGCCACGATGCTCGCCGGTCCCGCGGTGACGGGGCAGCCCCCCACGCCTCCCGGGCCGCCCGGTGCTCCTGGTGCGCCCGGTGCGCCCGGTGGTGGGCTGGATCATGCCGCGACCATGCTGGCCGGTCCGGCCGTGACGGGGCAGCCGCCCGGTGCCCCGGGTGGCGGGGCGCACCACGCCGCGACCATGCTCGCGGGTCCCGGCGTACCGCAGCCGCCCGGTCCGCCGGGTGCGCCTGGTGCTCCTGGTGCGCCCGGGGCTCCCGGCGCTGGGCTGGACCATGCCGCCACGATGCTCGCCGGTCCGCCCGTGGGGCGTCCGCCCGGTCCTCCCGGCCCGCCGCCGGGGGTCCCCTCGGGTCCCGTGGGCCCCGCGGCGCCGCAGCCCGCGCCCTCCGGTGTGCCCACGGTGGGGCCCGGTTACCAGGCGGTGCTGCGATACCGCGCTCCCGACGGCTCCGAGCAGCAGCTCATCCGCCGTTCGGCGCCGGGTACGCCGCACCCCGAGTGGCAGATCCTGCACGAGCTGCGCGCCATGAACGTGCCGCCGCAGCAGGTGCTGGAGCTGCACACGGAGCTGGCGTCGTGCGAGCTGCCGGGCGGTTACTGCGCCCGGATGATCCGGGAGACCTGGCCGCAGGTGCGGATCACCAGCGTGGCCCCGTACGGCACGGACCACGCGGGCCGTCAGCAGGGCATGCGCCACCTGCTCACCCACCAGGGCGAGCTGCACCAGGTGGCGGACGGTCCGGCGCGTCCGGCGCCGGTGCGGGCGCCCCTGCCGCAGGTCCCGCTCCAGCCCGCGATCCCGTTGGAGGCGATCGCGCAGGAGCTGGCGGGTGCCTTCGGCCCGCAGGCGGTGTTCCGCTTCGACCAGCGGGCGGTGTCCCGCCAGGGCGTGCCGGAGATCGTCGCGCAGACTCTCATGGCGTCGGGGCTGCCCGTCGATTTCGGGCCGTTCTTCTGGGCGCAGGCGGTGCCGGGCCAGCCGGTGCCGACGCTGGCCGAGCTGGCCGCGCAGCGGCAGGTCCAGCCCGCTTCGGACGCGGGTTCGTACCTCGTCGTGGGCAGTGACTTCGGCAAGGCGCTCTGCGTGCAGTACGGGACCGCGCACATCGTGGCGGTGCCGGTGGAGGGCGGTCCGGGCGGTGCTCCGGTGCCGCCGCAGTTCGTGAATTCGAGCCTGCCGCAGTTCGTACGGTGCCTGGCGATGCTGGGTCACATGTGGCGGCTGCGCCAGCATCTGACGCCGGAGCAGGCGGGCCGCTGGACGGTCGACTTCCAGGCGAATCTGGCGGGGCTGGACACCGCCGCGCTGGCCTCGCCGGAGAACTGGTGGTCGGTGCTGCTGGAGCAGATGTGGGACGGACTGCTGTGATCCGCGCCTGATCGGATGATCACTTGAATGGCCGGGTCGGGACCCTCGGACGGGGTCCCGGCCCGGCCATTCCGGCTTCTGGGAGCAAATGACGCATCCTTGACAGGAATCCCCGCGAGAGAGGCGCTTCCAGGATGAGTGCACCCATTGCGACCGTGCGCGGCCGCGGCTACCGCATGGAAGAGGTCGACCGGTACCTCGCGCGCCTGTCCGGGAGCCGCGACGAGGCCTGGGAGCGCGTGGCGCGGCTGACCGTCCTGGCGAAGCGGATGGAGGAGGAGGCGGGGCGGCTGCGCGAGGCGGTGGCCGCGCTGGCCCCGCAGACCTACGACGAGCTGAGCGAGCGCGCCCGCCGGATCCTGCTGCTGGCGCAGGAGGAGGCGGAGTCGGTGCGGGCGGACGCGCGGGCGGACGTGACCACGACGCTGGGCGCGGCCGAGGCGTACGCGGACCGGGTGGCGGAACTGGCGCGCGGTGACGCGGAGGCGGTGCGCGAGCAGACGGAGGTCCGGGCCCGGCAGGGCCTGTTGCGGGCGCAGCGGGAGGCGGACGACGCCCGGGCGCAGGCCCGGGAGGACGCGGAGGCGTGGCGGACGCAGGCGCAGGCGGCCCTGGCGGAGACGGGGAGGCGGGCGGACGCGCTGCTGGCGGAGCGGGAGCAGGAGCACACGGAGCGCCGGGAGGCGGCGGAGCGGGAACTCGCGGCGCGCGAGGCGGAGCTGGAGGCGCGCCACGCGGAGCTGGAGCGGTACGCGGAGGGGCGGCTGGCGGAGGCCCGCCGGGGCTTCGCCGAGGCCGAGGAGTCGGCCCGGCACGGGCAGGAGGACGCGGAGGCGCGGGCGGCGGAGCTGCTCGCGGCGGCCCGGGTGCAGGAGGAGCGGACGGGCCGGGAGACCGAACGGGTCCTGCGGGAGCACGTGGAGGCGCAGGAGGAGATGCAGGCGCACATGAACCACGTCCGCGCCAGCCTGGCCGCCCTGACCGGCCGCACCCCGGCGGGCGGCTGACGCCGCACCCCGGCGGGCGGCTGACGCCGCACCCCGGCGGGCGGCTGACGCCGCACCCCGGCCGGCGGCTGACGCCGTGACCCGGGCCCGGCCCCGAGCCGCCCGGCGCCGTGCCCAGCCCGCCGTCGTCCCGGGGTCAGCCCCGAAGCCGGTCCGAGGCAGGCCTGACGCCGTGCCCAGCCGGTCATCGGCCCGGGGAGCAGCTCGGACCCCGATCCGAGCCCGGCCTGACGCCGCCCCGGACCGCCGCCGGTCTCAGACGGTCCTGAAGCCAGCCTGAGCCGCCCCCCGTTCGGGCCCGCGCCAGGCGCCGGGCCTGCGCAAGCCGTGACCAGGCCCGACGCGGTCCTGACGCCTGCCCGGCCCGGACCCCGTGCGGGCCCGGGCCGACGTCGGTTCGTGGCGGGCCTGATGTCGGCCCGAGCCAGCATCCGTTCGAGCCCGTGGCAGGCCCCGGCGCCAGCGCGAGGCTGCCCCGACTCCGTCGGTGGCGGGCCTGGCCTCAGCCGGAGCCACCAGGCCCCCGTTCGGGACCGTGCCAGGCCCCGGTTCGGGCCTGCGGAGGGCGTTCGGGCTCCGAAGCGGCCCCGGCGCCGTTGCGAGGCTGCCGGTTCCGTCCGCGGCGGGCCTGACGCAGGCCCGGGCCGGACCCCCGTGCGGTCCCGGGCCGACGCCGGTCTGGGGCCCGGCCGGGCTACGGGAGGAGGCGGGTCAGGAAGGTGGCGATCAGGGGGGTGATCTCGGGGAGGTGGGTTTCCAGGGCGAAGTGGCCCGCGCCGTCGAAGAGGTGGACCTCGGCGTCCGGGGCGTCGCGGAGGTAGGCCTTGGCGCCCGCCGGGGTGAAGAAGGGGTCGCCCGCGCCCCAGACGACGAGGACCGGCGGCCGTGCGGTGCGCAGCCAGGCCTGCCAGGCGGGGTAGTGCGCGAAGTTCGAGGCGTAGTCGAAGGCGAGGTCGGCCTGGGCGTCGGTGCGGCCGGGCAGGCCGAGGTAGTGGAGGTCCAGGGTCCAGCCGTCGGGGGAGACGAGGCCGGTGTCGGCGACGCCGGTCTCGTACTGGAAGCGGGTGCCTTCCGCGGTGAACAGCCCCCGGATCCGGTCCTCGTGGCCGGGCACCTCGCGGCGCAGCCCGGCGAACTCGCGGGCCGCGTCGGACAGTCCCTCCTCGTAGGCGTTGCCGTTCTGCACGATCAGGCCGGTGACGCGGCCGGGGCGGCGGGCGGCGAGCCGCAGGCCGACGGGGGCGCCGAAGTCGAAGACGTACAGGGCGAAGCGTTCGAGGCCGAGGGCGTCGGTGAAGCCCTCCACGACGTCGGCGAGCCGGTCGAAGGTGTAGGTGAACCCGGCGGGGGTCTCGGTACGGCCGAAGCCGGGGTAGTCGGGGGCGATCAGCCGGTAGGGGACCTCGCCGAGCGCGTCCATCAGCCGGGCGAACTGGTGGGAGGAGGTGGGGAAGCCGTGCAGGAGCAGCAGGACGGGGCCGTCGGCCGGGCCGGACTCGCGGTAGGCGACGCGGACTCCGTCGACGTCGACGGAGTCGTGGCGGACGGCGGGAAGGGTGGGGCGAGCGTTCATCACATGCCTCCTGGGGCCTCGTTCCCATTAGTTTCACCGGTGATCGCTAATGGGTCAAGAGGCTGCCGTACCATTAGTCGGGTGACAGTGACCTTCCCGCTCACCGGTGAGCCCCTCGCGCTGGACCTCCTCAACACCCGCACTGCCGCGGGCGACCTCGTCGCCGGACCGGAGGGGCTCGCGGCCTGGCTGGCCGTGCAGGGGGGACGGCTGTCCCCGGCCGGGGAGGTGGGAGAGGCCGAGGTGGCGGCCGTGCGGGCCGTACGGGAGGCCGCGCGCCCGGCGCTGGAGGCGGCCCGGCGCGGTGAACGGCCCCCGGCGCAGGCCCTGGCCGTGCTGAACGGGGCGCTGGCCGCGGCGCCCTCGCACCGCGTGCTGGAGTGGACCGCCGGGACCGGGCTGACGGCAGATCCGCACCGGGAGGCCGCCGCGGCCCGGCGGCTCGCGGCGGAACTGGCCGAGGCGGTCGCGGAACTCCTCACCGACCCGCGGGTGACGGCGGTGCGCACCTGCGAGGCCCACGACTGCGTCCTGCTGTTCCTGCCCGCGCACCCCCGCCGCCGCTGGTGCGTGGCGTCGGTCTGCGGCAACCGGGCCCGGGTGGCCCGCTACTACGCCCGCCACAAGGAGGAGCCCGGAGCCTGAGCGGACGCGCCCCTAGGCCGTCTCCCGGGCGTCCGCCGGCTGCGCCGGGACCGTCGGGCCGGGGGCGTAGCCGTACGGGTCGCTGCGCAGGCCGTGCGAGCTGACCACCACGGTGAACGGCGGCCGCACCGCGGGCGGGAGGGCGGCCACCAGGGCGCCGGTCAGCGGGTCCGCCGTGACGGGGAGCGCGGCGCCGTCCACCGTGAGGCGGGGCTCGGTGAATCCGCCGCCCTCGACGGTGAGGAGGCCGTCGGAGACGGCGGCGCCCGTGATCACCGGGTTGGCGCGGCCGGCCATCTTGTTCACCAGGTACGCCCCCGCCGGGGCGCCCGTCAGGGCCCACATCTCGGCGGGCAGGCGAGGCAGCCCGCCGCCCACGTCCGCGAGGAAGAACAGCACCACGTACAGCATCGTCACGGCGCTGAGGGCGACGTACTGGAGGTCGACGAGGTCGGTCCGCCCGCCGTCGTTCGCGATCAGCTCCCGCAGCGGCCGCCGCCCCGAGGCCGTGGGCGGCGCGGCCGGCTTGGCCATGCTGCCGTTCTCCACGCGCACCCCGACCACCGTCTTCGCCCCGATCAGGGCCACGTACGGGCCGCCGAGCAGCGGCAGGTACACCGTCGTCAGGGTGGACAGGGGCCCGTGTCCGCCCTGGAACCAGCCGACGCCCCCGCCCGCGGTGAGCCCGTAGGCCAAGATCGCCAGGAGCAGCCAGAGCAGGATCACCGTCCAGGCCAGGGCCAGTGTCGTCGAGGTCGACAGACGGCCGTCGCGGCCGGTGACGAAGCCCGGGCGGCGGCGCAGACGCCAGCCGATCGGTCCGGCCACGGCGGCCAGCAGCGCGAGCGCACAGAGTGCGGAAACCATGTCGTCCCCCCGGAGAAACGGTCCTGGGTCCGAGGGTTACGCACGGGCTCGGGCCATGACAAGCCGCCCCGCCGGGGCCGTCAGTCCTCGCGGTGTTCCGGCAGGACGGGGAACTTCCGCGGTGCCATCAGCAGGAGGACCAGCAGGGCGGCCACGGCCGCGAAGGTCGCGCCGAGGAAGACGTGGTCGACGGCCGCGGCCACGGAGTCGCGCAGGTAGTCGGCGGCGGCCGCGGGCAGCAGTTCCGGCCGGTCCAGGGCCTGCGCCACCCCGTCCAGGCTGTCGGGGAGCCCGGGCACCGGGGCCTGCACCAGCCGGGCGGCGATGGTCGCGTTGGCCACCGCTCCGAGCAGGGCCGCGCCCACGCTCTGGCCGACCTGACGGTTGAACAGCACGGAGGCCGTGGTCGTGCCCCGCTGCTCCCAGCCCACGGTGGACTGCACCCCGATGATCAGCGGGAGCTGGAAGAGGCCGAGGGCGCCGCCGAGCAGGAACAGGATCAGCGCGGGCTGCCAGGGTTCGGCGGGATGGGGCAGCAGGGTGAAGGAGTAGAGGATGACCACGGCCAGCGAGATGCCGATGGCCGCGGTGTTGCGGAAGCCGATGCGCCGGTAGACGTGCTGGCTCAGGGCGGCGCTGATGGGCCAGCTCAGCGTCATCGCGGACATGACCAGACCGGCGGCCACGGGGTCCAGGCCGAGCACGGACTGGGCGTACGTGGGCACGAACACCATCGGGGCGACCATCAGCAGGCCGAGCGCGGCCAGGGCCAGGTTGACGGCGGCTATGGTGCGCCGCCGCCACACCCAGCCGGGCAGGATCGGTTCCTCGGCCCGGCGCTCCACCCGCACCACCAGGGCGGCCAGGACGGCGCTCGTGGCCAGCAGCCCCAGGGAGGGCGCGGACAGCCAGGGCCAGGCGACCCCGCCCTGCACGAGGGCGAAGAGCAGGACCCCGCCGCAGGCGAAGATGGACAGGGCCCCGGCCCAGTCGACCGGGCCCCGGCGTACGGGGGACCGTACGGGCTCGGTCAGGTGACGGGCCACCATCGCCAGGGCGAGCCCGGCCAGCGGCAGGTTGACCAGGAAGATCCAGCGCCAGTGCAGGTACGCGGCGAACAGTCCGCCGAGCGCCGGGCCGGCCACGGCCGCGGTGGCCCAGACCGAGGACATCTTGGCCTGGATCTTCGGCCGGTCCTTCAGCGGGTACAGATCGGCGGCCAGGGTCTGGACCGTGCCCTGGAGGGCGCCGCCGCCCAGGCCCTGGACGATCCGGAACGCGATGAGCGCGGCCATGTTCCAGGCGAGGGCGCACAGCAGCGAGCCGACGAGGAAGAGGGCGATGCCGAAGAGCAGGACGGGCTTGCGGCCGAAGGTGTCGGAGAGCTTGCCGTAGACGGGGAGGCTGACGGTGACGGCCAGCAGGTAACCGGAGAACAGCCAGGAGAAGACGGAGAAGCCGCCCAGGTCACCGACGATCTGCGGGACGGCCGTGGCGACGACGGTGCTGTCCAGGGCGACCAGGGCCATGCCCAGCATCAGCGAGGCGACGACGGAGGCGGGCGGCTTCCCGCTCCCGGCGGCCCCGCCCGGCGCGGGAGTCCCCGTACCGGCCCTGCCGGCACCGGCACCGGCCGCCCCGGCACCGGCCGCCCCCACCGCCCCGGAGCCCGCCGCAGGTATGCCGTCCGGACTGCCGCCCCCGCTTTCCGCTGAGCTCACCAAGATTCCTTCCCCCTGCACGTAACTGCGGGGAACACCTTCTCACCGCGGGTCCGCCCGGCGGTATCCCCCAGGGCGCCTCCCCCCAGAGGCGGAGATCCCCTAGGGGGCGGTCCGCATTTGGGCCCAGGGGTCATTCGTCCCGGCGGAGGAGGTGCGCGGCCCCGGCGCGTCCTTAACTGGTTCATACGGGCGGGGCATGCAGGGGGGTGGGGTTAACCCCCCGGTGGATACGGCGATGAGCACCAGCGCGCCGGAGGGGCCCCGGCCAGCAGACTCCATGACGGCGACGCGCGGACGGACACCCGTCCGCGGCGCAAGCGGCGCACGCAATCGAACGAGGGGAAACACCGTGACAACGGCTATGACCGAGACCAGGCACGGGGGCACTGGCGGCCATGAAGCCGTCGCGGCCCGGGCACGGAAGGTCGTCAAGGCCTACGGTTCCGGCGAGACGCGCGTCGTCGCACTGGACGACGTGGACGTCGACATCCGGCGCGGCCAGTTCACCGCGATCATGGGGCCCTCGGGCTCCGGCAAGTCCACGCTGATGCACTGCCTCGCCGGTCTCGACACGGTGACCAGCGGCCAGATCCACCTGGACGACACCGAGATCACCGGGCTGAAGGACAAGAAGCTCACCCAGCTGCGCCGCGACCGGATCGGCTTCATCTTCCAGGCGTTCAACCTGCTGCCCACGCTGAACGCCCTGGAGAACATCACGCTTCCCATGGACATCGCGGGCCGCAAGCCCGACCAGGCCTGGCTGGACCGGGTCGTGGAGACCGTCGGTCTCGCGGGACGGCTCAAGCACCGTCCGACGGAGCTCTCCGGCGGCCAGCAGCAGCGCGTGGCGGTCGCCCGCGCCCTCGCCGCCCGCCCGCAGATCATCTTCGGCGACGAGCCGACCGGAAACCTCGACTCCAGGGCCGGCGCCGAGATCCTCGGCTTCCTGCGCCGCTCGGTGGACGAGCTCGGCCAGACCATCGTCATGGTCACCCACGACCCGGTCGCCGCCTCCTACGCGGACCGCGTCATCTTCCTCGCCGACGGCCGCATCGTCGACGAGATGTTCAACCCCACCGCCGAGCAGGTGCTGGACCGGATGAAGGACTTCGACGCCCGCGGACGCACGTCATGAGCAACACCGTCTGGAAGACCTCGCGGCGCAACTTCGTCGCGCACAAGGGGCGGATGGCGCTGTCCGCCGTCGCGGTCATGCTCTCCGTCGCCTTCGTCTGCGGCACGCTGGTGTTCACCGACACCATGAACACCACCTTCGACAAGCTCTTCGCGGTGACGAGCTCCGACGTCACCCTCAGCCCGAAGGCGGCCAAGGACGGCGAGGAGGTCTCCGACCGCGGCAGGCCCGAGAGCCTGGACGGCGCGGTCGTCGAGAAGGCCGCCAAGGCCGAGGGCGTCAAGAGCGCCGAGGGCGCGGTCATGTCGATGTCCGTCACGGTCGTCAACTCCAAGAACGAGAACATGGGCTCGACCACCGGTGCCCCGACCATCGCGGGCAACTGGAACGACAACGAGCTCAAGTCGATGAAGATCACCGCCGGCCAGGCGCCGCGCGGTCCCACCGAGGTGATGGTCGACGCCGACACCGCGAAGAAGCACCACCTCGGACTCGGTGACGAGCTGCGCACCATCGCCATCACCGGCGACATCCGCGCCAAGATCACCGGCATCGCCGCCTTCACCGTGACCAACCCGGGCGCGGCCGTCGTCTACTTCGACACCGCCACCGCGCAGCGCCAGCTGCTGGGCGAGCCCGGTTCCTTCACGCACGTCAACATCACCGCCAAGGACGGGGTGAGCGACGAGCAGCTCAAGCGGAACGTCGCTGCCGCCGTCGGCGCGGACACGTACAAGCTCCAGACCGCCAAGGAGTCCGCGGACGCCAACCGCAAGGACGTCGGCTCCTTCCTGAACGTGATGAAGTACGTGATGCTCGGCTTCGCCGGGATCGCCTTCCTCGTCGGCATCTTCCTCATCTTCAACACCTTCTCGATGCTGGTCGCCCAGCGGACCCGCGAGATCGGCCTGATGCGGGCCATCGGCGCCAACAGCGGACAGGTCCTCAAGTCCGTCGTCCTGGAGGCCTACCTCCTCGGCTTCGTCGGCTCGCTCCTCGGTGTGGGCGCGGGCATCGGCCTGGCCGTCGGGCTCATGGAGCTCATGGGCCTGATGGGCATGCACCTGTCCACCGATGACCTGACCGTCGCCTGGACCACCCCGGTCATCGGCCTGCTGCTCGGCATCAAGGTCACCGCGATCGCCGCCTTCATCCCGGCCCGCCGGGCCGGCAAGGTCTCCCCGATGGCGGCGCTGCGCGAGTCCGGCACCCCCGGCGACAAGAAGGCCGGCGTCATCCGCGCCGTCCTCGGCCTCGTCCTCACCGGCATCGGCGGCGCCTCGCTCTTCCTCGCCGCGGCCGCCGAGGAGGCCGGTCCCGGATCCATGTGGCTGGGCCTGGGCGTCGTCCTCACCCTGATCGGCTTCATCGTGATCGGCCCGCTGCTCGCCGCGGGCGTCGTACGGGTGCTCTCCGGTGTGGTCCTGCGGCCCTTCGGCTCGGTGGGCCGGCTCGCCGAACGCAACGCCCTGCGCAACCCGCGCCGGACCGGCGCCACCGCCGCCGCGCTGATGATCGGGCTCGCCCTGGTCGCCTGCCTGTCGGTGGTCGGCTCCTCGATGGTGGCCTCCGCCACCGACGAGCTCGACAAGTCGGTCGGCGCGGACTACATCGTCAACTCCATGACCGGCCAGCCCGTCCTGCCCCAGGCCGAGCAGGCGCTGCGCGCCACGCCGGGCCTGGACCACGTCACCGCCTACCGCGAGGTGGAGGCCACGATCACCTCCCCGGACGGCCGCACCGAGACGGACGGCCTCGGCGCCACCGACCCGACGTACGCCAAGGACATCCGGCGCAAGATGACCGCCGGCGAGCACGCCGCGGCGTACGGCAAGGACTCCATCGGGGTGGGCTCCGAGTACGCCACCGCGCACGGGATCAAGCTCGGTGACGAGCTGACGGTCGCCTTCACCGGCGGCAAGACCGTCAAGCTGAAGGTCGCCGCGATCACCAGCGACGAGGGCAACCTCGACAAGGGCATGAAGTACGTCAGCACCGCCGTGGCCGAGGCGAACGTCCCGGCCGACCGGATGCCGCGCCCCTTCATGCTGCTGGCCACCGCGAAGGACGGGCAGTCCGACGCCGCCGCCTACAAGGGGGTCAAGGCGGCGCTCGCCGAGTACCCGCAGTACAAGGTGCTCAACCAGGCGGACTACAAGCAGGCGCTGAAGGACCAGGTCGGCCAGCTGCTGAACATGGTCTACGGGCTCCTCGGCCTCGCCATCGTCGTCGCGGTCCTGGGCGTCGTGAACACCCTGGCCCTGTCGGTGGTGGAGCGGACCCGCGAGATCGGCCTGATGCGCGCCATCGGCCTCTCCCGCCGCCAGCTGCGCCGCATGATCCGCCTGGAGTCGGTGGTCATCGCCCTCTTCGGCGCCCTCCTCGGCCTCGGCCTGGGCATGGGCTGGGGGGCCACCGCCCAGCAGCTGCTCGCGCTGGAGGGCCTGAAGGTGCTGGAGATCCCTTGGCCCACCATCCTCGGGGTGTTCGCCGCCTCGGCCTTCGTGGGCCTGTTCGCCGCACTGGTCCCGGCCTTCCGGGCAGGGCGGATGAACGTACTGAACGCGATCGCGAGCGAGTAACGACCGCCGCGGTCGTCACGGGGGAAACAACAGGGGAGGGCGTCGGCCCCGGACCGTCCACACGGGCGGTCCGGGGCCGGCGTCGTTCACTGCCTGCGGATCAGGACGACCCCGCCGGCCTGCCCCACCAGCTCCCACCGGTGGCCGGGGTGCAGCTGGGCGGCGTAGGCGGCCGGGTCCTGGCCGGCCCAGGCGGAGGAGTTGTCGATGGTGATCCAGTCGGGGACCACCCCGCGGCTGCCGCCGATCCACAAGACCCGGCAGCGGGAGGTCAGCCGGGTCAGCGGGCCGGTGTCGGCCTCCACGGTCGCCCCGTCGGGGATCCGGGCGAGGAGCCGCTCGATCGCCACGACCCGCTCGGGCTTCTGATAGGTCTCGGCCCGCCCGAGCTTCTCGGTGGGCAGGGCGGTCGCGCTGAGGGCGAGCCCCGCGGCGAGGACGGCGGTGGGCAGCTGGAGGGCGTACGCGCGCAGCCGGGGCCGTTCGCTGCGCCGCAGGGTGTCGATCGCGTCGACGAGGGCGAGGGCCACCACCGGCATCAGGACGGCGCTGTAGTGCCAGTCGGTGGACCAGTAGTGGTCGTCGCCGGACAGGAACCGCCAGCCGAGGGTGGGGGCGGCGACCAGCAGCAGCGGCGAGCGCAGCGCCAGCAGGCCGCTGGTGGGGATCAGGACCCAGGCCAGGGTGGTGAGCTTGGTGCCGGCGCCGTCGAAGGGGCCCGCGCCCTCGATCTTGTCCCAGTAGCCGTACCCGGCGGTGGCGAAGGCCGGGACGATCACGGTGAAGACGAGGACGGCGAAGACCGAGGCGCCGCCCGCGACGGCCACCGCGGTCCAGGTGGCCCGCCGGTCGGTCGGCAGGGCCCGCCAGGCCACCACCGCGGCCAGGGCGGCGAGCGTGAAGCCGAGGTCCTCCTTGACGAGCAGCAGCGGCAGCCCCCACCACAGGGCGGCGTACCAGCGCCGGGCGAGCACCGCCTCCAGGGCGAAGGCCAGCAGGGGCACGGCGAAGGCGATCTCGTGGAAGTCGAACTCGACGGCCCGCTGGATCCCCCACGACAGCCCGTACGCCACGCCGAGCGCGGTGCCCCGGGCCCGTCCCAGCAGCCGCGCGGCGGCCCGGGTGACGGGTACGGCGGACAGCGCGAACAGTGCGGCCTGGACCACGAGCAGGGTGACGGGGCCCGGGAACATCCGGTAGACGGGGGCCACCAGCGCGATGACGGGGCTGAAGTGGTCCCCGAGGATGTTGGTCCCCGGCCCCTTCAGGTCGGCCACGGGCTCCTGGAGGTGCGCGTAGGCGCGGATGGCCTGCTCGAAGATCCCCAGGTCCCAGGAGGCCCACTCCATCCGGCGGAAGCGCCCGACGGACAGGACGAGGTAGACGAGGAACAGCCCGGCGGCCACCAGGTAGGGCCCCGTCCACGGGAGCCGGCCCTGCCTCACCGCGGCCGTGGTCGCGGGGGCAGGGCGGGTTATCGCATCGCTCGTCACGGGTCTGGCGCTCCTCGGCCGGGCGGCGTGAACTCCTGCGGACGCGGCGCGGCGAGCTCAGACGGTCAGACGGTCAGTACGCCGACATCGTAGAGCGGGATGAACGCGTTGCGGGTGACGAGGGTCAGCCCTTCCGACTGGGCCTGGGCGATCAGCATCCGGTCGAAGGGGTCCCTGTGGTGGAGGGGGAGCTGTCCCGCCCGGATGCCGTGGAGCGCGGTGACGGGGAGCGGCCGGAGCTGGCAGTCCCGGGCCCGCTCGGGCAGGTCCTCGGGGCCTTCGAGCTTGCCGAGGGCCTGCTTGACCGCGAGTTCCCATGGGGTGACGGCGCTGACGTAGGCGAGCCGTTCGGTGTCGAGCAGGTCCTTGACCCCGTCCGACAGCTGCGGCGAGTCCGTCAGCCACCACACGACGACGTGCGTGTCGGCCAGGAGCTTCACTCGGCCGCCCCGGCGCCCTCGGGGTGCGGAAGCAGGCCGAAGGCTTCGGCGAAGCCGGGGTCGTCGGACATGTCGTCGAAGTCGTCGGCGAAGACCACAGGCTCCAGCAGGGATCCGCGAGAGGTCCGCAGGACCTTCCCCGAGAGCGGGATCACCTTCGCCACCGGCTCGCCGGCCTTGCTGATGATCACCTCTTCGCCGGTCGCGACCGCCTCCAGGATCTTGGAGAAGTTCGTCTTCGCCTCGTGGACGTTGTACTGCCGGGCCGCTTCCATGGGCACTCCAAGGCAGGCGTGGTGGGCTAACCGCTGGACTAAGCGTAATCAGATCGGAGCAGTCCGCGCCAGCTCCGTCACCCGCACGGGGACCGGAATCCCACGGGCGGGGGACCCGGAGGCGTCGTAGGGTGGGAACCCCCGGCCCGTGAGACGTGTCGGGTCCTTCGCGTTGCCCCTCCACGCCTCCACCACCGGACGGAAAGCCCCCTTCATGAGCCTGCACGGACTGCTCGACGCCGTCACCCGGGACCCCGCTCTCGCCGAGGCGGTCACCGCGGCCGGGGACGGCAACCGCATGCACGTGGACCTGGTCGGCCCCGCCGCCGCGCGGCCCTTCGCGATCGCCGCGCTGGCCCGGGAGACCGGGCGGACCGTCCTGGCGGTCACCGCCACCGGGCGCGAGGCCGAGGACCTGGCCGCCGCGCTGCGCTCGCTGCTGCCGCCCGACGAAGTGGTGGACTACCCGTCCTGGGAGACGCTCCCGCACGAGCGGCTCAGCCCGCGCAGCGACACCGTCGGCCGCCGGATCGCCGTCCTGCGCCGCCTCGCCCACCCGTCCGGGGACGACCCCGCCGCCGGGCCCGTCTCCGTCGTGGTCGCCCCCATCCGCTCCGTGCTCCAGCCGCAGGTCAAGGGGCTCGGGGACCTCGTGCCCGTGAGCCTGCGCCAGGGCGGCAGCGCCGACCTCGGCGAGATCACCCAGGCGCTGGCCGCCGCCGCGTACGCCCGGGTCGAGCTGGTCGAGAAGCGCGGGGAGTTCGCCGTGCGCGGCGGCATCCTCGACGTGTTCCCGCCGACCGAGGAACACCCGCTGCGCGTCGAGTTCTGGGGCGACGAGGTCGAGGAGATCCGCTACTTCAAGGTCGCCGACCAGCGGTCCCTGGAGATCGCCGAGCACGGGCTGTGGGCCCCGCCCTGCCGCGAGCTGCTGCTGACCGACCAGGTGCGCGAGCGGGCCGCGGCCCTCGCCGAGGCGCACCCCGAGCTCGGCGAGCTGCTGAACAAGATCGCCGAGGGGATCGCCGTCGAGGGCATGGAGTCCCTGGCCCCGGTCCTGGTCGACGACATGGAGCTGCTGATCGACGTGCTGCCCGCCCGGGCGATGGCCGTGGTCTGCGACCCGGAGCGGGTACGGACCCGCGCCGCCGACCTCGTGGCCACCTCGCAGGAGTTCCTGATGGCCTCCTGGGCGGCCACCGCGGGCGGCGGCGAGGCCCCCATCGACGTGGGCGCCGCCTCGCTGCGCGGGATCGCGGACGTCCGCGACCGGGCCCGTGAGCTCGGCATGATGTGGTGGTCGGTCTCCCCCTTCGCCGCGGACGAGACCGTGGGCGGCGACACCCTGGGGCTCGGCATGCACGCTCCCGAGGCCTACCGCGGGGACACCGCCCGGGCGCTCGCCGACACCAAGGGCTGGATCGCCGACGGCTGGCACACCGTCTACCTCACCGAGGGCCACGGCCCCGCCGCCCGCACCGTGGAGGTCCTCGGCGGCGAGGGCATCCCGGCCCGGCTGGAGCCGGACCTGCGCACGCTGGAGCCCAGCCTGGTGCACGTCGCCTGCGGCTCCCTCGACAACGGCTTCGTCGACCCGGCCCTGCGCCTGGCCGTCCTCACCGAGACCGACCTGACCGGCCAGCGCACCGCCACCAAGGACCTCGGGCGGATGCCGACCCGGCGCCGCAAGAGCATCGACCCGCTGACCCTGGAGGCCGGCGACTACATCGTCCACGAGCAGCACGGCGTGGGCCGCTACGTCGAGATGGTGCAGCGCACCGTCCAGGGCGCCACCCGCGAGTACCTCCTCGTCGAGTACGCCCCCGCCAAGCGCGGCCAGCCCGGCGACCGGCTGTACATCCCCACCGACCAGCTGGAGCAGGTCACCAAGTACGTCGGCGGGGAGGCCCCGACCCTGCACCGGCTCGGCGGCGCCGACTGGACCAAGACCAAGGCACGCGCGAAGAAGGCGGTCAAGGAGATCGCCGCCGACCTCATCAAGCTCTACAGCGCCCGCATGGCGGCCCCCGGCCACACCTTCGGCCCGGACACCCCCTGGCAGCGGGAGCTGGAGGACGCCTTCCCGTACGCGGAGACGCCCGACCAGCTCACCACCATCGCCGAGGTCAAGGAGGACATGGAGAAGTCGGTCCCGATGGACCGGCTGATCTGCGGCGACGTCGGCTACGGCAAGACCGAGATCGCGGTGCGCGCCGCGTTCAAGGCGGTGCAGGACGGCAAGCAGGTCGCCGTCCTCGTGCCCACCACCCTGCTGGTGCAGCAGCACTTCGGGACCTTCTCCGAGCGCTACAGCCAGTTCCCCGTCAAGGTGAAGGCGCTGTCGCGGTTCCAGTCCGACACCGAGTCCAAGGCCACCCTGGAGGGGCTGCGCGAGGGCTCGGTGGACGTGGTCATCGGCACGCACCGGCTGTTCTCGCAGGAGACCAAGTTCAAGGACCTGGGCCTGGTCATCGTCGACGAGGAGCAGCGCTTCGGCGTGGAGCACAAGGAGCAGCTGAAGAAGCTCCGGGCCAACGTCGACGTGCTGACGATGTCCGCGACCCCGATCCCGCGCACCCTGGAGATGGCGGTGACCGGCATCCGCGAGATGTCGACGATCAC
Organism: Streptomyces xanthophaeus; assembly: GCF_000725805.1. GTDB lineage: Bacteria > Actinomycetota > Actinomycetes > Streptomycetales > Streptomycetaceae > Streptomyces > Streptomyces xanthophaeus. Next base: position 185,967 of record NZ_JOFT01000010.1, read on the forward strand.
CACCCCGCCGGAGGAGCGGCACCCGGTGCTCACCTTCGTCGGCCCGTACGAGGAGAAGCAGATCGGCGCGGCGGTCCGGCGCGAACTGCTGCGCGAGGGCCAGTGCTTCTACATCCACAACCGGGTCGAGTCCATCGACCGGGCGGCAGCCAGGCTCCGGGAGATCGTGCCCGAGGCGCGGATCGCGACCGCGCACGGCCAGATGTCGGAACAGGCCCTGGAGCAGGTCGTCGTGGACTTCTGGGAGAAGAAGTTCGACGTGCTGGTGTCGACGACGATCGTGGAGTCGGGCATCGACATCTCCAACGCGAACACCCTGATCGTGGAGCGCGGCGACAACTTCGGCCTCTCCCAGCTGCACCAGCTGCGCGGCCGCGTGGGCCGTGGGCGCGAGCGCGGGTACGCGTACTTCCTGTACCCGCCGGAGAAGCCGCTGACCGAGACCGCGCACGAGCGGCTCGCGACGATCGCCCAGCACACCGAGATGGGCGCGGGCATGTACGTGGCGATGAAGGACCTGGAGATCCGCGGCGCGGGCAACCTGCTCGGCGGCGAGCAGTCCGGGCACATCGCGGGCGTCGGCTTCGACCTGTACATCCGCATGGTCGGCGAGGCGGTGGCCGACTACCGGGCTGCGGTCGAGGGCGGGGTGGAGGAGGAGCCGCCGCTGGAGGTCAAGATCGAGCTGCCGGTCGACGCGCACGTCCCGCACGACTACGCGCCGGGCGAGCGGCTGCGCCTGCAGGCCTACCGTTCGATCGCCGCGGCCAACTCCGAGGAGGACGTCAAGGCCGTGCGGGAGGAACTCACCGACCGCTACGGCAAGCTGCCGGAGCCGGTGGAGAACCTGCTGCTGGTGGCCGGGCTGCGGATGCTCGCCCGGGCCTGCGGGGTCGGCGACATCACCCTCCAGGGCCCCAACATCCGCTTCGGGCCGGTGGAACTGCGTGAATCGCAGGAGCTGCGCCTCAAGCGGCTCTACCCGGGGGCGGTGCTCAAGCCCGCGACCTCGCAGGTGCTGATCCCGCGGCCGAAGACGGCCCGGGTCGGCGGGAAGCCGCTGGTCGGGCGGGAACTGCTGGCCTGGACCGGGGAGTTCCTCGCCACGATCCTCGGTTCGTAGTCCCTCGGGCCGTGGGAACGCGGCAGCCGCCCGCGCGGGGGCGCGGGCGGCTGCCGATCCTGCGGCTTTCGGGGGGACAGCGGTGGGGTGAGCGCCCGACGTCGTCGTCGGGCCGGCGTCACTTGTTCGGGTCGTCGTCGATGCCCAGCCGCTGTTCCGCCTGCTGCTGTGCCTTGTCGATCTGATCCGCGTACTTGTTGCCGGTCTTCTCGTTGGCCTCTTGTTCGAGGTTGTCGGAGATGTCCTTGCCCTTGGTCTTGGCCTGGTCCTTGAACCTGTCGAAGATCCCCATGGACGGGCTCCTTCCGTATCCCGTTTGCGACGGTACGCCCGTTCGGGGCCCTGTGCTCGCCGGACCCACGGGCATGTGTGAACCGGGTCAACGGGGTTCGGGCGGTCCTGCGGGATTCACGGTGTGAATCGATCTCTCACGTGTGTACCGGTAGGCTCCCCGGCATGTTCGAGGAGACGGGCGCCGAGCACGCCGCCGCAGACGCCGCAGACGCCGCAGCCGGGGTCCCCGGCGCCGAGCCCGCGGGCGCGGAAGTGACCGCGGCCGAGGTCGCCCGGCTGGCCGGGGTCGGCCGCGCCGCCGTCAGCAACTGGCGCCGCCGCCACCCCGACTTCCCCAAGCCCGTCGGCGGCAGCGAGACCAGCCCCTCCTTCGCCCTGACCGAGGTGGAGCACTGGCTGCGCGCCCAGGGCAAGCTCGCCGAGGTCCCGCTGCGCGAACGCGTCTGGCAGCAGGTCGCCGCCCACCCCGGCGGCGCCGTCGCCGCACTGCTGAAGGTGGGCGGCGCCCTCCTCGTCGTACGGGACCGGCCCACCGACTGGCTGGAGCTGAGCGCCGTCTCCGACGAGCGGATGGCCGCCCTGCTGCGCCCCGTCCTCGACCAGGTCCTCGCCGCCCGCCTCGGGCACGGCCATCCGCTCGCCGCAGTCCCCGTCCCGGCCGCGGCCGTGCCCCTGCTGCGCTCCGCCGCCCGACTCGCCGCCGGGACCGGCGCCCGCAAGACCTTCGAGTTCCTGCTCGGCCGCCACCTCGACGCCAACCCGCGGCAGTACACGCTCACCCCGGACGGCCTCGCCGAACTGATGGCCGCCCTCGCCGGACCGGCCGTCCGCACGGTCCTCGACCCCGCCTGCGGCACCGGCACCCTGCTGCGGGCCGTTCCCGGCGCCACCGCCCTGTACGCCCAGGACTCCTCGCCCGAACTCGCCGCCCTCGCCGCCCTGCGCCTGGCCCTCGCCGGTTCCGCCCGGATCCGGACGGCCGCCGCCGACAGCCTGCGCGCCGACGCCTTCGCGCAGCCCGCCGTCGACGCCGTGCTCAGCCACCCGCCGTTCAACGAACGCAACTGGGGGCACGAGGAACTGGCCTACGACCCGCGCTGGGAGTACGGCTTCCCGGCCCGCGCCGAATCCGAACTCGCCTGGGTCCAGCACGCCCTGGCCCACCTCCGCGAAGGCGGCACCGCCGTCCTGCTCATGCCGCCCGCCGTCGCCGCCCGCCGCTCCGGCCGGCGCATCCGCGCCGACCTGCTGCGCCGCGGCGCGCTGCGGGCCGTCGTCGCGCTCCCGGCCGGCGCGGCCCCGCCCTACGGGGTCCCGCTGCACCTGTGGGTGCTGCGCAGGCCCGCCCCGCAGGCCGCACCCCCGGCAGCGCTGCTACTCGTCGACGGCGCGGTCACCGCCACCGCCTCTGCCGCCCCGGGGCCGGCCGCCGCGGCGGCCGAGGGGCGCGCCCGCACCCCGTGGTCCTCCGTGCACGCCGCGGTCCAGGAGACCTGGGCCGCGTACGACCGCACCGGTTCGGTGACGGAGGTCCCGGGCTTCAGCCGCCTGGTGCCCGTCATCGAACTCCTCGACGACGACGTGGACCTGACCCCGGCCCGGCACCTGCCGCCCCCTGCCGCCGCCGGCACCCCGGCCGAGCTGGGCGCCGTACGGGAGCGCCTCGACGAGAGCCTGGCCCGCGCGGCCCGCCTCACCCCGCCGCCCGCCGCCCCGGCCGCCGAAGCCCCGGCCCGGCCGCCCGTGACCACCGTCAGCGAACTCGTGCGCGCCGGAGCCCTGGCGCTGCACACCGGCACCGGCAGCGGCAGCGGTACGGCGCCCGTCCTCACCGAGCAGGACGTGCACGCCGCCAGCGGCCCCTCGGGGACCCTGGCGCCCGGCGCCGACGCGCCCCTGCTCACCGAACCCGGTGACGTCCTCGTCCCCGTCCTCGGCGGCACCGCCGCCGCCCGTGTCGTCTGCGCGGCCACCGCGGGCGCGGTGCCCGGCCGGGGCCTGGCCCTGCTGCGCCCCGACCCGGCCGCCCTCGACCCGTGGTTCCTGGCCGGATTCCTGCGCGGCACCGCCAACGCCCGCCGCGCCAGCAGCCACGCCTCCACCACCGCCCGGCTCGACGTGCGCCGCGTCCGGCTGCCCCGGCTGCCGCTCGCGCAACAGCAGCGCTACGGCGTCCGGTTCCGCGCGCTCGCCGAGTTCGAGGACGCGCTGCGCCTGGCGGGACGGCTCGGTGAGCAGCTCGTACAAGGCCTCTACGACGGCCTGTCGGACGGCACGGTCCACCCCGACTGAGCGGTTGTGCGGCGACCGTACAACGGTTGGGGCATCACCTCACCGATGGCCGGGGACGCTGTATACGCTCAGACCCGAAATCCTTTCCGCACGGCCTGTCAGGAGCAGCGATGCACGGCCCCGGCCTTCCGCCGCAGCACGGTCACCAGCCCAGCACCGGGGGCGTGGTGGCACTGCGCGTGCTGTTCGCGCTGCTGCCCGTCCTCACCTGCGGCTTCCTCGCCTGGGGGACGATGCTGCGGCTCGCGCTGGTCACCCGCAAGACGGTCGACTGGGTGCTGCTGCCGGTCAGCGGCGCGCTCTCCGTCGGCTGGCTGATCCTGATCGGGATGGACCCCACCGAGGACACCAGCGGCTGGCAGGGCAACCTGGGGGCGGGCGGCTCGCTCTTCACCGGCTTCGCGATCTGCGTGTACTTCCTCGTCGCCGACATCAAGCACCACGAGAACAAGTCCGCGGCGCGGGCGGCGTACTGGTACCCGCAGCAGGCCGCGCCCTACCCGCACCCGCAACCCCAGCAGCGCCCCCAGCCGCCCGTCCAGCGGCCGGCCCAGAGCTACGGCTACCCGCCCGCCCAGCAGCAGCCCCCGGCACAGCCCCCGCTGCCGCCGCAGCAGGCCACCCCGCCGCCGCGGCTCGGGCAGGTCCGCGCCGAACTCGACGAGCTCAGCGAGCTGCTGCGCAACCAGCCGCCCCGCGACCAGGACCCGAACCGGTGACCGACCGCCTCATCGGGGACCGCTACCAGCTCGCGACCGTCCTGGGCCAGGGCGGCATGGGCCAGGTCTGGACCGCCTACGACCGCCGCCTGGACCGGCGGGTCGCCGTCAAACTGCTGCGCCCCGACAAGGTCGCCGGCCCCGGCACCGTCGCCGAGGAACTGCGCCGCCGCTTCGTGCGCGAATGCCGGGTCACCGCCCAGGTCGACCACCCGGGCCTGGTCACCGTGCACGACGCGGGCAGCGACGGCGACGAGCTCTACCTCGTGATGGGCTACGTCGAGGGCGCCGACCTCGCCGACCACCTCGCCGAGCACGACCCGTACCCGTGGCCGTGGGCGGTCGCCGTCGCCGCGCAGCTGTGCGCGGTGCTGTCGGCCGTGCACGCGGTGCCGATCGTCCACCGCGACCTGAAGCCGCGCAACGTGATGATCCGCCCGGACGGCACCGTGCTGGTCCTCGACCTCGGCGTGGCCTCGGTGATGGACACCGACACCACCCGTCTCACCAGCACCGGCTCTCCGATCGGCAGCCCGGCGTACATGGCGCCCGAACAGGCCATGGGCGGCGCGGTGGGCCCGTACACCGACCTGTACGCGCTCGGCGTGCTGCTGTACGAACTCCTCAGCGGCAACGTCCCCTTCGCCGGCTCCACCGCCCTCGGCGTCCTGCACCGCCACCTGTACGAGCCGCCCCTGCCGGTCCGCCAGCTGCGCCCGGAGATCCCGGCCGAGCTGGAGGCGGTCCTGCTGCACCTGCTCGCCAAGGACCCGCAGGACCGGCCCTCCTCCGCGCAGGAGGTGTACGAGGCGCTCGCCCCGCTGCTGCCGGCCCGGGGCAGCGCCGCCCCGGCTGGACCGCTCGACCCGACCCGCCCCTTCCTGCGCCCGCACGCGCCCTGGCCGGACCGGGCCACCGTCATCCCGCCCCAGCCGACCGCCCCTCCGGCGCCCCCGAAGCCGGACGTACCGGGCGCCGTCGACGAGGCCCGCAAACTCCTGGACCAGGGCCGTCTCACCCAGGCCGTGGACATCCTCGGCGGGATCCTGCCGGCGGCGGCTGCCGAGCACGGCGCGCACTCCCCGGTGGTCCGCTCCCTGCGCAAGCAGTACGCCGCCACCCTGATGGACGACGGCCAGTACCGCCGGGCCCTGCCGGAACTGCGCCGTCTCGCCGACGAGTTCCCGGCCGGCGACCCGCAGGCGCTGCGCTTCCGCTACGACTCGGCGCAGTGCCTGGAACAGCTCGGCGAACCGGCCGCGGCCCTGGCGGAGTACCGCTCGCTGCTGCCGCTCTTCGAGAACCACTACGCCAACCCGGACCCCGGCCTCCCCCTGGAGGTCCGCCGCCGCATAGCGCACCTGCTGCTCTCCCTGGGCGACCGTCCGGCGGCCCACGACACCCTGGCCCGCCTGCTGTTCGACGCGGAACGGCTGCACGGCCCGGCACACCCCTTCCCGGCCGAGATCCGCCGCACCCTGCAGTGGCTGGGTCAGGTGCGCTGACGCCTCCTGGCCCGCAGCCAGGACAGCCCGGACAGCCGGGACAGCCCGGACAGCCGGGACAGCCCGGGCAGCCCGTTCAGGGCCGCCAGCACCACCAGGGCCGCCCCCGCGACCGCCGCCCCCAGGAGCAGTCCCGGCGGGCGGAAGGTGCAGGCGAGGGTGGTCGTGCGGCCGTCCAGGGGCAGGGCCACCAGGCCCAGGTGGGCCGCGGCGGGGCGGCCGTTGCAGCTCCACCCCGCGATCGCGGGCACCGACAGGACCGCCGTGCCCCGGCTGCCCGGGGGAAGTTCGGCCCGGACGCCGGAGGACCCGACCCGCAGTGAGGTCGCCGCCGAGGCGCGCAGCCCGGCGACCGCCGCGTCCAGCCGGGTGCGGTCCAGGCAGGACAGGGTCCACCGCGGCGGGGCCGCGTCGAAGACCAGGACCGAGGAAGGTCCCCGGGAGACGCCCATCGGCTGGAGGGCCGCCCGGCCCCGGGGTGCGTTCCCGCGCAGCCGGAAGGCGGCCCCGTCGGCGAGACGGGCCGCCCCGTCGTACTCGGGTGCCCACAGGTGGGCCTCGGTGCCCGCGCGGCAGACGCCCGGCTCGGCCGGGTCCTCGTACACCGTCGCCCCCAGCAGCAGTTCCTGGTTGGCGAAGGGGGACCCGCCGAAGGCGGCGGGCGGGCCGGGCGGGCGGACCGTCACCAGCGGGGGCACCTCGGCGCGGGCGACCGTACCGTCGGGACGCAGCCGGGCGCCGACCGCGAAGAGGGCGTCCGTCACCGGGTTGTCGATGCTCTGGACGTTGCGCCCACGCGAGGTCCAGCCGGCCCCGAGGGCCACCATCGTCTCCGTGAACACCGCGGGGGTGTGGCTGCTGTAGTAGGAGCCGCCCTCCCCGCCCAGCAGCAGCGGATCGTTGCCCGTCAGCGCCGGACGGCCCGGGTCGGTGCGGTACGCGGGCCAGCCCCCGGCCTGCGCCAGCGCCGCGGCGCGGGCGGTGTGGGCGGCGCCCCAGGACGGGTAGTCGTCGAGGCCGCCCAGCTTGCCCTTGTGCCCGTACGCGGCCGTCGCCGCGGCCTGCACCAGCAGCACCAGGGTCAGCAGCCCGGCCGCCGGGACCACCAGGGACCGGCGGCCGAGCGCCCACCACGCGGCCCCGGCCGCGAGCAGCCCGGCGCAGAACAGCAGTTGCCCCGCGGAGGTGACCAGGGCGCTGCCGCGCGCCCACCAGAGCGCCGCCGCCAGCAGCCCCGCCCCGGCCGCCAGTGCCCGCACGCCCGGCAGCCCCGCCGCCAGCCCCGTCCAGGCGGCGATCACGGCGATCCCCGCCAGGACGAAGGTCTGCCGGTACGGGCTGCCGTTCGGCGTCGCGAACAGGTGCCAGGCCAGATGGGCCGGCGCCCACTGGAGGGAGAGCGCGACGGCCGCGGTCAGCCCCGTCCACCACAGCCGGGTGCGCGCGGGCACGGCCCGGTGGAAGGGCAGCGCCGCCACCAGCAGCAGGGTCCCGGTGCCGACGAAGACGGCGGGGGAGGAGAAGGAGTAGGTCCCCGGCAGCATGCGTGCGAACAGGTCCGCCCAGGACACCGGCCGGAACTCCTTGGCCCACCCCGGGTACGCCTGCCCGGAGCTGAGGAAGAGGGGAGCCAGCACGGGCGCCGCGAGGGCGGTCCCGAGGACGGTCGCCGAGGCCGCCCGGCCGACGGCCCGCAGCCGGTCCGCCGCGCCCTCCCGGGTCAGCACCACCCGGACGAGCAGGACCAGCGCCGCGCCCAGGGTCGCCATGTAGGCGGTGTAGAAGTTCGCCGTCCAGCACAGGGCGACCACCAGCACCCCGGCCACCGGGCGGCGTCCGCGCAGGGCCCATTCGCCCGTCAGGCACAGCAGCGGGAAGGCGATCAGCCCGTCCAGCCACATCGGGTTGTAGGAGGCCTCGGCCACCGACCAGCCGCACAGTGCGTACGAGGCTCCCAGCAGCCCCGCCGCCCACCAGGGCCCGCGCCGCTGGGTGCGCAGCAGCCAGGCCATGGCCGCCGCCGCGGCGGCCGTCTTGAGCACGGTGACCACGTACACCGCGAGGTCGATGTCGGCCCGCGGGAAGAGGGCGACGAGCGGCGCGAACGGGCTGGCCAGATAGGTGCCCAGGTCGGGCAGGAAGCCGGTGCCGTAGCCGGACTGCCAGTTGAACAGCAGCCCGCCCTCGGCGCGGCCGTGCAGGAGGTCCCACAGGTGCGCGTGGAAGGGTACGAACTGATTGCCGAGGTCGTTGACGCTGCGGTGGCGCGGCCCGTACGGGAAGACGCGGGCGGCGGCGTCCCCCGCGCACACGGCCAGGGCGGTGACCAGGGCGGCGAGCGCCGAGCCGGACAGGCTCCGGCGGCGCGGCGAGCGGTGCGGTGTCGACATGGTGGGCCGACCCTGGCAGCGCCGGAGGTCGCGATGATGGCCACGGAGTGAACACGAACCCCAACACCCCGGGAATCGTTGGTCGAACCGGTGGCTCGGACCACCCTGACCTCATAACATCGATCACCGCACGGCCCTTGTGCACCGACGCACAATCTCCCGGCCCTGGAGGCTCCTTTGCACCGTCGCACAGCGCTCTCCGTATCCGCCGCCCTGCTCGTGGCGGCCCCTCTGCTGTCCGCCTGCTCCGGCGAGACCCGTCCCGGCACCGCGGCCGTCGTCGGCGGTGAACGGATCACCACCTCCGCGCTCCAGGCCCAGGTCAACGACGTCCGCGCCGCACAGAACCGCGAGGGCCAGGCGGCCGCCGCCGAGCTGATCGCGCGCACCCCCAACCTGGAGCGGCAGAAGCTCGACGCCATCCTCCAGAGCAGGGTCATCGACAAGATGGCCGCGACCGCCGGCGTCTCCGCCACCGAGAAGGAGATCGAGGACGAGCGCAAGCGGTACGTCGACGAGAACCAGGGCGAGGAGGGGTTCGAGGCCCTGCTCCTGCAGAAGGGGGCCATCGCCCCCGGCCAGGCGGAGCGCTTCCTCACCAACCAGGTGCTGCTCACCAAGCTGACCGCCAAGTACGGCCAGGGGAAGCTGGAGGCGCCCGCCCGGGCCGCCGCGGAGGCCCTCGACATCGAGGTCAACCCGCGGTACGGCGCCTGGGACGCCCAGCAGATCAAGCTGGGGAACGGGGAGACCCCCTGGATCACCCAGAAGACCCGGCCCGAGCAGCAGCCCCCCGCCGGAGCCTGACCCCGGCGGCCGGGGGTAGGTTCGCAGGGTGACCGACCACGTACCCGCCGAGCCCACCGGCCGCATCGTCCTGCTGACCACCAGCCACCGGGTCGCCCCCGGCGTGCTGTCCTGGCCCGCGTGGCAGACCCTGCACGCCGCGGACCGGGTCCTGTGCGCCGACCCCGGCCACCCGCAGCTGCCGTACCTGCGCGAGGCGGGCATCGAGGTCGTCCACGAGGACCCGGACGCGCAGGCGCTCGTCGAGGCCTGCGCGGGCGGCCGGACCCTGGTGGTGCTCCCGGGCGGGGAGGGCGACCGGCGGCTGACCGACGGGCTGGCCCGGCTGGCGGGCTCCGGCCGGGTCTCGATGCCCGACCTGGAACTGCTCCCCGGCTCCTACGACCTGCCCGGCGCCCGCCTGCTCGACCTGGTCCAGGTGATGGACCGGGTCCGGCGCGAGTGCCCCTGGACCTCGCAGCAGACGCACCGGGGCCTGGCCAAGTACGCGATCGAGGAGGCGTACGAGCTCGTCGAGGCCATCGAGGACGGGGACCGGGAGGCGCTGCGCGAGGAGCTCGGCGACGTCCTCCTCCAGGTCGTCTTCCACGCGCGCATCGCGCAGGAGCAGGACGATCCCGACGAGGCCTTCTCCATCGACGACGTGGCCGGGACCCTCGTGGCGAAGCTGGTCCACCGCCACCCCCACGTCTTCGGCGACGCGCAGGCCCAGACCCCCGAGGACGTCCACGCGCACTGGCAGCGCACCAAGGCCGTGGAGAAGCAGCGGGAGTCGGTCACCGACGGGGTCCCGCTGGGCCAGCCCGGTCTGGCGCTGGCGGCCAAACTCGCGGGCCGGGTCCGCGCGGGCGCCCTCGCCGTGGAGCTGCCCCGCGCAGAGGGCATCGGGTACGAGCTGCTCGCACTGGCGGCGCGCGCCGAGGCAGAGGGCATCGACCCGGAGACGGCGCTGCGGGCGGCGGCGCGTACCTACCGGGACGCGATCCGGGCCGCCGAGGGCCTCACGCCGTAGGGGTTCAGCGGGTGCGCGGAGCCCGGCCCGAGGGGTTGTGCCAGTGCGGGGCGGGCCGGTTCAGGAACCATTCGCCGAAGCCCAGCGGTCGGCCGCCCGGGCCCTCGCCGCGTCCTGCGGCGGGTACGGAGTCGTAGAAGATCCGGTCGGGGCGGGCGCCCAGCTCCTCCAGGAGGTGGGCGGTCTCCTCGATGAACTGGGCCGGTCCGCTGAGGTAGACGTCCTGGTCCGGCCACATCCCCCGGTTGCTGAGCGCGGTGGCGAGCCGGTCGGTGGCCTGGTTGCGGTGCTGCCCCGGGGCGGGCGTGATGTAGGTGACGGCGAGAGCGCCGCCCCGCGCGTACGCGTCGATGAACGGCCGGTCGTAGAGGTGCGCGGCGTCCCGCGCGGCCACGAAGAGCCGTACGTCCTGATCGGGAGGGTGTTCGGCGAGCTCTTCGAGCATGGCCCGCACGGGCGCCCAGCCGGTGCCCGCGGCGATGAAGCTGAGCGGGCGGCCCTCGCGGCGCAAGGTCAGCCGGCCGCCGGGTGCACCGAGCCGCAGGACCTCGCCCGGCCGGACGTCCTGGACCAGGGCGGTGCTGAGCCGGCCCCGTTCGATCCGGCTGACGTGGAGGTCGACGGTGTGGTCGGGGCGCGGGGCGTTGCCGATCGAGTACGTGCGCCAGGTCGTGGGGACCCGCTCGCTGCTGACGCTGACGTACTGGCCGGGCAGGTGCGGCAGGGGCAGGTGCGGGCGCAGGGTCAGCACGGCGATGTCCTGCCCGTACTGGAGGTGTCGCACGACCTCGGCGTCCCACCACGGCGGGTCCTCGCTCGCGGCGGCGCCGGCCGTCATCGCGTCGGCGATCACCTGGTACGCCTCGGCCCAGGCCTTCTCCACGTCCGGGTTCCAGGCGTCCCCGGAGGTCTCGGCGAGGGCGGCGAGCAGGCTGGTGCCGACGGCCGCGTAGTGCTCGGGGCCGGCCAGGAACTTGCGGTGGTCGCGTCCGAGCTCGTGGAGGTAGGGCAGGAGGGTGTCGTCCTCCAGGTGGGCGATCACGTGGGTGAGCGCGGCGAAGAGCCGGTCGCGCTGGCGCTCCATGTCCTCGGCGGCGGGCGGGAAGAGTGCACGGATGCCGGGGTTGTGCCAGAAGAGGTGGGAGTAGAAGAACTTGACCGCGTGTTCGGCCCGTCTCTCCACCACCGCGAAGCTGCTGTTCAAGATCCTCACATCCACAAAACCGAAAGTAGGAACGCCGGGGAACCTGAGGTCAAGGGAAGGCGTATCTACGGACAGCCGCGACGAACGGCCCATATGGGGTGCCGGGTGCGGGCCGGGATACGGTCGTCGGGTGCATGAGCAGACTCCCGCAGCCCCGGCAGACGTCCCTGGACCGAAGGGTCCGACCCTCTTCGACTGGGAGTTCGCGACCGATCCCTATCCCGCGTACGCCTGGCTGCGCGAGAACTCCCCGGTGCACCGCACCAAGCTGCCCAGCGGGGTCGAGGCCTGGCTGGTCACCCGGTACGCGGACGCCCGCCAGGCCCTTGCCGACCAGCGGCTCAGCAAGAATCCGGCGCACCACGCGGAGCCCGCGCACGCCAAGGGCAAGACCGGGATCCCGGGGGAGCGCAAGGCGGAGCTGATGACGCACCTGCTGAACATCGACCCGCCGGACCACACCCGGCTGCGCCGGCTGGTGTCGAAGGCCTTCACCCCGCGCCGGGTCGCCGAGTTCACCCCGCGCGTGCAGGAGCTGACCGACCACCTCATCGACCAGTTCTCCGCCCGGGGTGAGGCGGACCTCATCCACGAGTTCGCCTTCCCGCTCCCCATCTACGCCATCTGCGAGATGCTCGGCGTACCGCGCGAGGACCAGGACGACTTCCGCGACTGGGCCGGGATGATGATCCGCCACGGCGGTGGGCCGCGGGGCGGAGTGGCCCGCTCGGTCAAGCAGATGCGGACCTACCTCGGCGAACTCATCCACCGCAAAAGGGATGATCTGGGACAGGACCTGATTTCCGACCTGATCCGGGCGAGCGACCACGGCGACCACCTGACGGAGGCCGAGGCCACCGCCATGGCCTTCATCCTCCTGTTCGCGGGATTCGAGACGACCGTGAACCTCATCGGCAACGGGGTCCACTCCCTCTTCATGAACCCCGGGCAGCGCGAGCGCCTCCAGGCCTCCCTGGCGGCCGGGGAGAGCGCCCTGCTGGAGACCGGCGTCGAGGAACTGCTGCGCTACGACGGCCCCGTGGAGCTGGCCACCTGGCGGTTCGCCACCGAGGAACTGACCCTCGGAGGCAGCCGGATCGCGGCGGGCGATCCGGTGCTGGTCGTCCTCGCGGCCGCCGACCGGGACCCCGAGCGGTTCGCCGCGCCGGACACCCTCGACCTCTCCAGGACCGACAACCAGCACCTCGGGTACGGGCACGGGATCCACTACTGCCTCGGCGCTCCGCTCGCGCGGCTGGAGGGGCAGACCGCGCTTGCGGGTTTGCTGACGCGTCTGCCGGATCTGGAACTTGCCGTTCCTCCTGAAGAGCTGCGGTGGCGGGGCGGGCTCATCATGCGTGGCCTGCGCACCCTTCCGGTCCGGTTCACACCCCGAAACGTCTGAAGGCACGCTGACCGGTAGTCAGTTGTCGGTCGAACTTGTGACAACCGTTCGAAGGAGGCTAGGTTCTGCCGTTACCCCGCCGTTATGCGAAAGGTGCACCCTCATGCGTTCCGGGAACGGCCGCCACAGACGCCCCCGCCAGGTCCCCGCGCTGGTAGTCACCGCCGGAGTCACTGGCTCCGCGCTGGCCCTGCCGCTGCTTGCCGCCACCAGTGCCACTGCCGCCGACACCTCCACGTGGGACGCGGTCGCCGAATGCGAGAGCGGCGGCACGTGGAGCGCCAACTTCGGCAGCGGCGCGTACGGCGGGCTCCAGTTCACCCAGGAGCAGTGGCAGAGCGCCGGCGGCCTGGACTTCGCGGAGCGCGCCGACCTGGCGAGCCGGTCCCAGCAGATAGCCGTCGCCGAGCGGGTGCTGGCCTCGCAGGGGCCGCAGGCGTGGCCGCTGTGTGCGGCCTCGGCCGGTCTGACGCAGCAGGGCCCCGCTCCCGAGGTGGACCCGGGCCTGCCCGGCGGCACCGCGAAGGTGGCTCCCTCCCCGGGCCGCCCGGACGCCTCCGTGCCCGCCGGCGGACAGGGCGCCCCGGCCACCGACTTCGGCGCCCCGACCCCCTCCCCGGGCGAGAGCCCGTCCTTCGCGATTCCCGACGGCCCGCTCGCACCCTCCAGCGGACTGCCCGTCATGCCGGCGCCGGACCTCCCCACCACCGCGGACCCGTCGGCTCCGGTCAGCCCGCAGAACCCGGACGGCTCCACCGCCCCGGTCGACCCCACGGCCCCGGCCGACCCCACGACCCCGGCCCCCTCCCCGGACCCGAGCGCGCCCGCGGACCCGGCAGCGCCCACCGGCGACCCGACGGCCCCGGCCGTCCCGGGCACTTCGCCCGACCCCTCGTCCTCGGCCGTCCCGCTGACCTCCCCGGACGCGTCCGTACCGGTCGGGGGCGGCGGCAAGCACCGCGGTACGCCCGCCGTCGAGGCACCCGCCGCATCTGATCCCGCGTCGGACCCCACGTACACGGTGAAGGCGGGCGACAGCCTGACCGCCATCGCGGACGCCAAGGGACTCAAGGGCGGCTGGAACGCCCTCTACCAGGCCAACGAGCAGGTCATCGGCGGGGATGCCGACCTGATCAAGCCCGGTCAGAACCTGGATCTAACCAAGTAATAGGGGCACTTCGGACATCCGGTAACGCCTGATTGTCTGTTTTCTGTAAGTGAGACATGTGTCTCTTCAGGTCAACTGGCGTGTCCCGCCCCGAAGCTGCTGCAAACCCTGCCCTCACCTGCGCAAACACCCCTGGGGAGGGCGCAAGTAGGGGTCGTTTCTCCCCGATGTGGCGCGTTGAACATCGGGGAGAGACCTGTCTACCTTCTGAATCGCTCGCCACCGCGAGCTCCTTCGACCGCATCGCCGAATCCTGCCGGCGGACGGAGGGAACAGTCGTCGCGTAAAGCGCCGAAGGCAGGAGCGGGGGAACCAAGGTAGGCGCCGGGAGCGGCCGTTGAGAGACGGTCACGCCACCGGCTAGGGGTTAAGACGTGCGCTAGGTCGCACGGCCGGGCAACTCACTCGCCCGAACCCGACAGCTCACCTCGTAGGCGTCGGTGAGGAGAAACTCCATGCTGCTTTCCGGCAAGGGCAAGCACCGCCGCGCCTCCAAGGCCGCTCGCATCGTCACGCTCGCCGGTGTCACCGGTGTGGCAGTCGCCGCCCCCCTGATGGCCGCCGGCACCGCCAGCGCCGCCACCGCCTCCGAGTGGGACCGCGTCGCGGCCTGCGAGTCGGGCGGCAACTGGGCCATCAACACGGGCAACGGCTACTACGGCGGCCTGCAGTTCTCGTCCTCCACCTGGGCCGGCTACGGCGGCAAGGCGTACGCCGCGCAGGCCAACCAGGCCACCAAGGCGCAGCAGATAGCCGTCGCCGAGAAGGTCCTCAAGGGTCAGGGCAAGGGCGCCTGGCCGTCCTGCGGCGTCGGCCTGTCGAACTCCTCCTACACCGGCGGTGCGGCCGAGACCCCCGCCAAGAAGGCCGAGCCGAAGAAGCAGGAGAAGAAGGCCGAGCCGAAGAAGGAGACCAAGCGCTCCGAGGCTCCGGTCACCCGCTCCGAGCGCTCCGCGGTCCCCGCCCCGGCGGCCAAGCCGAAGGCCCAGGCCCCGAAGACCGAGGCGCCCAAGACCGAGGCCCCGAAGACCGGCAACGGTTCGTACGAGGTCAAGTCCGGCGACACCCTGGGCACGATCGCCGAGGCCAACGGCGTCAAGGGCGGCTGGCAGCAGCTGCACGAGCTGAACAAGGACATCGTGGCGGACGCCGACCTGATCTTCCCGGGTCAGAAGCTGAAGCTCAGCTGAACACTGCGGTCATGACCGCAGGACGGTTCGCGGCCCGCCGCTGAACCCGCGCACTTCCCACCGCCCGGCGCGTCATTTCCACGCGCCGGGCGGCGGCATGTCCGCCTCCAGGCCACGAGATCAAGGGTCCTATGTCCTGGAAGGCGGGTATTCGGGCCCTTTTTCGTCCCAGCCCCCGGGCGGTCGGCCGACCGAGTGCCCGGAGCCGGTTAGGCTCTAGTCGGCAAGGCCGTCCCACGGCCTGACACGCCACCGCACACCCAGCGTCACATCCCAGAAGGAGATGCTCGTGCCGTCCATCGACGTCGTCGTAGCCCGGGAAATCCTGGACTCCCGAGGCAACCCCACGGTCGAGGTCGAGGTGGGCCTCGACGATGGCAGCACCGGCCGTGCTGCAGTTCCGTCCGGCGCCTCCACCGGTGCATTCGAGGCCATCGAGCTCCGTGACGGTGACCCCAACCGTTACTTCGGCAAGGGTGTCGAGAAGGCCGTCCTCGCCGTCATCGAGCAGATCGGCCCGGAGCTCGTCGGCTACGACGCCACCGAGCAGCGGCTGATCGACCAGGCCATGTTCGACCTGGACGCCACCGACAACAAGGGCTCCCTCGGCGCCAACGCCATCCTCGGCGTCTCCCTGGCCGTCGCGCACGCCGCGTCCGAGGCCTCGGACCTGCCGCTCTTCCGCTACCTCGGCGGTCCGAACGCGCACCTGCTGCCCGTTCCGATGATGAACATCCTCAACGGTGGGTCGCACGCCGACTCCAACGTGGACATCCAGGAGTTCATGATCGCCCCGATCGGCGCGGAGTCCTTCTCCGAGGCGCTGCGCTGGGGTGCCGAGGTCTACCACACCCTCAAGAAGGTGCTCCACACCAAGGGTCTGTCCACCGGCCTCGGTGACGAGGGCGGCTTCGCCCCGAACCTGGAGTCCAACCGCGCCGCGCTCGACCTCATCGTCGAGGCCATCAAGCAGGCCGGCTACGTCCCGGGCAAGGACATCGCGCTCGCGCTCGACGTCGCCGCGTCCGAGTTCTACAAGGACGGCAAGTACGAGTTCGAGGGCCAGTCCCGCTCGGCCGCCGAGATGACCGAGTACTACGAGGAGCTCGTCTCCGCGTACCCGATGGTCTCCATCGAGGACCCGCTGTACGAGGACGACTGGGCCGGCTGGAAGACCCTCACCGACCGCCTGGGCGCCAAGGTCCAGATCGTCGGCGACGACCTCTTCGTCACCAACCCGGAGCGCCTGGCCCGCGGCATCGAGGAGGGCTCCGCCAACGCCCTGCTCGTGAAGGTGAACCAGATCGGTTCGCTGACCGAGACCCTGGACGCCGTCGAGATGGCCCAGCGCAACGGCTTCAAGTGCATGATGTCCCACCGCTCCGGCGAGACCGAGGACGTCACCATCGCCGACCTCGCCGTCGCCGTGAACTGCGGTCAGATCAAGACCGGCGCCCCGGCCCGTTCGGACCGCGTCGCCAAGTACAACCAGCTGCTGCGCATCGAGGAGATCCTCGACGACGCCGCGGTCTACGCGGGCCGTTCCGCCTTCCCGCGCTTCAAGGGCTGACAGCTCTGACCGAAGGCTGCGCCTAGCCTCCGTACGTCCCCGCACTCGGTCCCGTACCGTGTGCGGGGACGTATTGCGTAGTGCGCATATAGGGGAGGCGGGATCAATGGCCGGGAACCGGGATCGGTTCTCCACCTTCTCCACCGCGACCAGGCTCAAGCAGCTCGGCGAGCGGACCGCCGCCCACGTCTACCGCTCGCAGTCGCGCCGTCAGGTCCGCCGCAGCCGGCTCACCGGCCGTGCCGCCCTGCTGGTGCTGGTCCTCTGTACGCTGGTCGTCGCCCTCGCGTATCCGATGCGCCAGTACGTCTCCCAGCGCTCGGAGATCGCGGAGCAGCAGCGGGCCGCCACCACCGCGCGCGAACGCCTTGAGCGGCTGCGCGACGAGAAGGCCCGCTGGCAGGACGACGCCTACGCGGAGCAGCAAGCGCGCAAGCACCTGCACTACCTCCGCCCGGGGGAGACCGGCTACATCATGAAGGACCCCGGCGCGGGCGGTCCCGAGCCGCGCCGCACCGGCCAGGCCGGGTCCGACCGGCCCTGGTACTCCAACGTCTGGGACGGCGTCGACAAGGCCGACCGCCCCGGCGACTGACCGGGTACCACCCGTTTTTCCTCGGATTCCATCGGATCCGAATGTCATCGAAACCGCGAACGAAGAGACTTCCTCCAGGCATGCAGACGCCCCCGCCCCAGACCGACCGGACCGAGCCGACCGACGCGGACATCGAGGCGTTCGAGCAGCAGCTCGGCCGCCCGCCGCGCGGGCTGCGCGCCATCGTGCACCGCTGCCCCTGCGGCCAGCCGGACGTGGTGGAGACCGCCCCGCGGCTCCCCGACGGCACCCCCTTCCCCACGCTGTACTACCTGACGTGCCCGCGCGCGGCCGGTGCCATCGGCACCCTCGAAGCCAACGGCGTGATGAAGGAGATGCAGGCCCGGCTCGCCGAGGACCCGGAGCTGGCCGCCGCCTACCGGGCCGCGCACGAGGACTACATCCAGCGCCGTGACGCCATCGAGGTGCTCCAGGGCTTCCCGAGCGCCGGCGGCATGCCGGACCGGGTGAAGTGCCTGCACGTGCTGGTCGGCCACTCGCTGGCGGCCGGACCCGGCGTGAACCCGTTCGGCGACGAGGCCCTGGCGATGCTGCCCGAGTGGTGGGCCAAGGGTGCCTGCGTCACCCCGTGCGCGGAGAAGAAGAAGGAAGAGGAGGGGGAGCGGTGACCCGGGTCGCGGCCGTCGACTGCGGTACGAACTCCATCCGTCTGCTCGTCGCGGACGCCGACCCGGCCACGGGCGCCTTCACCGAGCTGGACCGGCGGATGACCATCGTCCGCCTCGGCCAGGGCGTGGACCGCACCGGCCGGCTCGCCCCCGAGGCGCTGGAGCGCACCTTCGCAGCCTGCCGCGAGTACGCGGCGGTCATCAAGGAGCTCGGCGCGGAGCGCATCCGCTTCGTGGCGACCTCCGCCTCCCGGGACGCCGAGAACCGGGACGAGTTCGTCCGGGGCGTGCTGGACATCCTGGGCGTCGAGCCCGAGGTGATCTCCGGCGAGCAGGAGGCCGAGTTCTCCTTCACCGGCGCCACCAAGGAGCTGGTGGGCGCCGACCACCTGGAGAAGCCCTTCCTGGTGGTGGACATCGGCGGCGGCTCCACCGAGTTCGTCGTCGGCGAGGACCACGTCCGGGCCGCGCGCTCGGTGGACGTGGGCTGCGTCCGGATGACCGAACGCCACCTGGTCGTGGACGGGGTCGTCACCGACCCGCCGGCCGAGGCGCAGATCGCGGCCGTCCGGGCCGACATCGAGGCGGCGCTGGACCTGGCCGCCGAGTCGGTCCCGCTGGGCGAGGCGCGCACCCTGGTCGGCCTGGCCGGTTCGGTGACCACCGTCGCGGCGATCGCGCTGGAGCTGCCCGCGTACGACTCCGCGGCCATCCACCACTCCCGGATCTCCTACGAGCAGGTCCGCGAGGTCACCGAGCGGATGCTGACGGCGACGCACGCGCAGCGCGCGGCGATCCCGGTCATGCACCCCGGCCGGGTGGACGTGATCGGCGCGGGCGCACTGGTCCTGCTGGCCCTGATGGAGCGGATCGGCGCCACGGAGGTCGTGGTCTCGGAGCACGACATCCTCGACGGGATCGCCTGGTCCGTCGCCTGACGGGGCCCGCACGGGCCCCTCACAGGGCCCTGCGGGGGCCTTGTGAGGGGCCTTCGGGGGTCTTTGGTCCCGTGATCCACATGAAGTTCGTGAAGTTCTTCACAAGGAAAATGAGCCCGTTGGTCCACGGGGAGGGTCCTTCGGGCCCCTCCAGGGGTCTTCGGGCCCGTTTCTCCGAGCGTTCGTACGAATAGCGGTAACGACAGATTCCGCATCAGAGGTACGGACAAGAGCCTGTGGTCCAGTCCGCTTGAGACCCTGGAGGCCAGTTCAGGACGGGTGAACAACGTTTCCGGCCAGGCCCCGGTTCCCGTTGTGGAGCATGACCTGGGTCACGTGGGCCGCGCAGTGTAGCAGAGGGCTTCCGACTCCTTGTGAAGGGGCTCACGAGCGTCACCCCTCTGGGTGCTGGATACTCGTTCCATGAGCACCACGGAGCGTCCCAGGATCCTCGTTGTAGGAGGTGGGTACGTAGGCCTGTACGCAGCCAAGCGCATTCTCAAGAAGATGCGTTTCGGCGAGGCGACCGTCACGGTCGTCGACCCGCGCTCGTACATGACCTACCAGCCCTTCCTCCCCGAAGTGGCCGCAGGCAGCATCTCGCCTCGGCACGTCGTCGTCCCGCTGCGACGCGTGCTGCCCAAGGCAGAGGTTCTCACCGGCCGGGTCACCAGCATCGACCAGGACCGCAAGGTCGCCGTCGTCACGCCGCTGGTCGGCGAGGCGTACGAGCTGCCCTTCGACTACCTGGTGATCGCGCTCGGCGCCGTCTCCCGCACCTTCCCGATCCCCGGCCTCGCCGAACAGGGCATCGGTATGAAGGGCGTCGAGGAGGGCATCGGCCTGCGCAACCACGTCCTCGAGCAGCTCGACAAGGCCGAGTCCACGACGGACGAGGACGTCCGCCGCAAGGCCCTCACCTTCGTCTTCGTCGGCGGCGGCTTCGCCGGTGCGGAGACCATCGGTGAGGTCGAGGACATGGCCCGCGACGCCACGAAGTACTACTCCAGCATCAAGCGCGAGGACATGCGCTTCATCCTGGTCGACGCGGCCGACAAGATCCTTCCCGAGGTCGGCCCCAAGCTGGGCACCTGGGGCAAGGAGCACCTGGAGTCCCGCGGCATCGAGATCTACCTCAACACCTCCATGGACTCCTGCGTGGACGGCCACGTGGTGCTGAAGAACGGCCTCGAGGTCGACTCCAACACCATCGTGTGGACCGCCGGCGTGAAGCCGAACCCGGTCCTGGCCCGCTACGGCCTGCCGCTCGGCCCCCGCGGCCACGTGGACGCCGCCCCGACCCTCCAGGTCACCGGCACCGACTACATCTGGACCGCGGGCGACAACGCCCAGGTCCCGGACGTGTCCTCCCGCAAGGCGGGCGTGGAGAACGCCTGGTGCCCGCCGAACGCGCAGCACGCGCTGCGTCAGGCCAAGGTCCTCGGCGACAACGTCATCTCCGGCATGCGGGGCTTCCCGCAGAAGGAGTACGAGCACGCCAACAAGGGTGCGGTGGCGGGCCTCGGCCTCCACAAGGGCGTCGCGATCATCATCGTCGGCAAGGTGAAGATCAAGCTCAAGGGCCGGCTCGCCTGGTACATGCACCGTGGCTACCACGGCATGGCCATGCCGACCTGGAACCGCAAGATCCGCGTCATCGCCGACTGGACCCTCGCCATGTTCCTCAAGCGCGAGGTCGTCTCCCTCGGAGCGCTGGAGACCCCGCGCGAGGAGTTCTACGAGGCCGCCAAGCCGGCGCCGGCCCCGGCCGTCGCCGCGAACACCCCCCAGAAGGCCAAGGCCTCCTGACCCGGTGTTCCCGCTGAACGCCTGAGCACGACCCCGAAGGGGCCGCCCGCCATCCGTGGTGCGGGCGGCCCCTTCGGCGTGCCCTTCGGTGTGCCCGGGGCGGCGGATGGGTAGACGGTTTTGTCGGACCTTTGTGGAGGTGCGCCATGACCGACGCCGCGCCGCGGCTCGCCGCTGTAGCCGAGACCCTGCTGGGCGCCCCGCTGCCCATCCGCATCCGGGCCTGGGACGGCAGCGAGGCGGGCCCGCCCGGCGGCCCGTTGCTGGCCGTCCACGACCGCCGCGCCCTGCGCCGCGTGCTGTGGAAGCCCGGCGAACTGGGCCTGGCCCGCGCCTGGGTGGCGGGCGAGCTGACGGTGGAGGGCGACCTGTACGCCGTGCTGGAGCGGGTGTCGGGCCTGCTCTGGGACCGGCCCAGGGCGAACGGCTCCGCGCAGTCCCCGGACACCGGGCCCGCGAGCCCGCCCGCGGGCCTGCGGGCCCTGCTGCGCGATCCCGTGCGGCGGGCGGCCGTACGGGAGCTGGTGACCCTCGCCGGGCCGCTGCCGCCGCCCCAGCCGCCCGCCGAGGAGGTCGCCCGGCACTCCGGGCCCCGGCACACCAGGACCCGCGACCGCGCCGCCATCGGGCACCACTACGACGTCGGCAACGCCTTCTACGAGCGCGTGCTCGGCCCCTCGATGGTGTACTCCTGCGCCTACTGGAGCCCCGGCTGCACGCTGGAGGAGGCCCAGTGGGACAAGCTCGGCCTGGTCTGCCGCAAGCTCGCGCTGCAGCCCGGCGACCGGCTCCTGGACGTCGGCTGCGGCTGGGGCTCCATGGCGCTGCACGCCGCCCGCGAGTACGGCGTCAGGGTCACCGGGGTCACCCTCTCGCGCGAGCAGGCCGCGTACGCCCGCAAGCGCGTCGCCGAGGAGGGCCTCGCCGACCTCGTCGAGATCCGGATCCAGGACTACCGGGACGTCAGGGACGGCCCGTACGAAGCCGTTTCCTCCATCGGCATGGCCGAACACGTCGGGCACGAGCGCTACCGCGAGTACGCCCACACCCTGTTCGACCTGCTGCGCCCCGGCGGCCGGCTGCTGAACCACCAGATCGCCCGGCCCCCGGCGCCCGACGAACAGGAGTACCGGCTGGACCGGTTCATCGACTCCTACGTCTTCCCGGACGGCGAACTCTCCCCCATCGGCAGCACCGTGGGCGAACTGGAGCTGGCCGGCTTCGAGGTCCGCGACGTGGAGGCGCTGCGCGAGCACTACGGGCTGACCCTGCGGGCCTGGGTGTCCCGTCTGGAGGAGCACTGGGACGAGGCCGTACGGCTGACCTCACCGGGCCGGGCGCGGGTCTGGCTGCTGTACATGGCGGCCTCCGCGCTCGGCTTCGAACGCGGCCGGCTCGGGGTCAACCAGGTGCTCGCGGTGAAGCCCGCGGCGGGCGGCGACGCGGGTCTGCCGCTGCGGCTGCGCACCTGGGGCACGTAGGGAGCCCCCGGGTCCGGCGCCGGGGTGCGCCCGGCCCGTACGGACGCGGAAGGGCCCCGGGGCTGCTGCCCCGGGGCCCGTGCGTACCGTGTGCCGCGCCGCTATTCGGTCTTGATGGCCGTCAGCATGTTCAGGCGGGCGGCGCTGCGGGCCGGCCACATGGCGGCCAGGACGCCGACCAGCCCGGCGAGGGCGAAGAAGATCCCGATCCGGTCGTAGGGGATGACCAGCTCGTAACCCGGGATGGAAGCCGCGATGGTCCGTCCGCCGGCCCAGGCGAGGAAGACGCCGACGCCGATGCCGAGGACCGCGCCGAAGAGCGAGATGACCACGGCCTCCAGGCGGATCATGTTCTTGACCTTGCCGCGGTCCAGGCCGACGGCCCGCAGCATGCCGATCTCCTGCTGGCGCTCGTACACCGACATCGCGAGGGTGTTGATCACGCCGAGGACCGCGATGATCAGGGCCATGCCGAGCAGTCCGTACATGATGTTCAGCGCGGTGTTCATCATGCCGGCCATCTCGTTGCGGATGCCCTCCTTGTCGGCCACCTTGATCGCCGGGTTCTTGCCGAGGGCGTCGATCACGGCCTGCTGGGCGCTCTTGGAGGCGCCGCCCTCGGTCTTGACGAGGACCTCGGGCAGGTACTGGGTCTCGTTGTGCGAGGCCAGGATCTTGTTGTCGAGGACGTAGTCGTCCAGCTGGTCCTTGCCGTCGAAGAGCGCGCCGACCTGGAGGGTGCCCTTCTTGCCGTCGTCGTAGCGGGCTTCGAGGGTGGAGCCGACCGACAGCCCCTTCTTCGCGGCCTCCTTGGCGGAGACCATCAGCTTGCCCTCGCCGAGGGAGGCGAGGTCACCCGCGGTGGTCTGCACGGACAGCACCTGGGCCAGGGCGGCCGGGTTGATGCCGTTGACCACCTGGGAGGTGTCGCCGAGCTTGACGATCTCGGTGGTCTTCGGGGAGACCGCGGTGACGCCCTTGCCCTTCTCCAGGGCCGGGAGGACGGACTTGTCGAGGTTCATGCCCTCGGCCGCCATCGTGACCCGGTAGTCGGCCTTGATGTTCTGGGTGGTGGCCTTGTCGATGGCCTGGCCGACGGTGATGCCGATGACCGACATGGCGGTGACCAGGGTCAGGCCGATGGTCAGCGAGGCGGCGGTGACGGCGGTGCGGCGCGGGTTGCGGACCGCGTTCAGGGCGGCCAGCTTGCCGGAGATGCCGAATACCTTCTCCAGCAGCGGGCGGACCAGGGCGATGACCGGGCGCGACAGCATCGGCAGCAGCACGAACAGGCCGATGAGCAGGAAGAACGCTCCGCCGGCGATGGTCGTGCGGCCCTCGCTCTTCTGGCTCACGCCGAGGATGACCACACCGGCGCCGAGGACGGCCAGGACGCTGCCGATGGAGTTGCGCAGCACCAGGGACTTCATGGTCGCCGGGAGGTGGGCGCTGCCCATGGCGGCGACCGGGGCGATCTTGGCGGTCCGGCGGGCGGGCAGCCAGGCGGCGAGCATGGTGACCACGACGCCGATGACCAGGGCGGTCAGGACGGTCGCCGGGGCGATGATCAGCGGACCGGCCGGGATCTTCGCCTCGAAGAGCTCCATCGCGGAGCGCATGGCCACGGCGAGGCCGACGCCGCAGGCCAGGCCGATGACCGAGGAGATGGCGCCGACGACGGCGGCCTCGGCGAGGACCGAGCGCTTGACCTGGCCGCGGTGGGCGCCGACGGCGCGCAGCAGGGCCAGTTCCCGGGTGCGCTGGGCGACCAGCATCGTGAAGGTGTTGTAGATGAGGAAGATGCCGACGAAGAGGGAGACACCGGCGAAGATCAGCAGGCCCTGGCTCATGCCGGACATGGACCGCTCGATGAACTTGGCCTGCTCGGCGGCGAGGGCGGCGCCGGTCTTGGCTTCGGAGCTCTTGCCGAGCAGCGGCTTGATCCCGGCCAGCAGCTGGTCGGCGGAGGTGCCGTCCTTGGCCGCTACGGAGACCTCCTGGTAGAAGCCGGGCTGGAGGTACAGCTCCTGGGCGACCCGGGTGTCGAACAGGACCAGGCTGCCGCCCGCGTTGACGGCGCCGTCCTCGGTGGCGAAGACGCCGGAGAGGGTGAACTCCTGGACCGGGCCGTTGGTGGCGACGCGGACCTTGTCGCCGACCTCGTACTTGCCGCGGGCCGCGCTCTCCTTGTCGAGGGCGACCTGGTCGTCCTTGGCCGGGCCGGAGCCGGCGGTGAAGGTGTAGCGCGGGTCCTGGCCGTTCTGCACGGGGGCGAAGTTGGAGCCCGCGTTGGCCCAGCCGCTGCCGATCAGCTTGCCGTTCTCGTCGCCGACGCCGGCGAAGCCGGTCACCCGGCCGGAGGCGGAGCCGACGCCCTGGACGGCCTTGATCCGGTCGAGGGTCGCCTGGCTGATGCCCGGGTCGCCCTCCTTGCCGCCGTCCTCGGTGCGCTCGGCGCCGTGGTCGGTGATCGAGACCGCGACCCCCTCGTAGGACTTCGCGGACTGGTTGGACATGGCCTTGCTGAGCGTGTCGGTGAACACGAGGGTGCCGGAGACGAAGGCGACGCCGAGGGTGACGGCGAGCACCGTCATCAGCAGCCTGGCCTTGTGCGCGAGGACGTTGCGCAGGGCGGTACGGAACATGGGGATCTCAGTCCTGGGGCTGGAAAGTCTGGAGGAAGCCGCGGGGGCTTCGAAGGGCGTGCGGAGCCGCGGGGCGGTCCCAGGTCAGCTGGTGCGGCCCTTGGCGTCGAAGGCCTTCATGCGGTCGAGCACGCCGTCGGCGGTGGGGCTGAGCATCTCGTCGACGATCCGGCCGTCGGCGAGGAAGATGACGCGGTCGGCGTAGGAGGCGGCGACCGGGTCGTGGGTGACCATCACGACGGTCTGGCCGAGCTCGCGGACGGAGTTGCGCAGGAAGCCGAGGACCTCGGCGCCGGAGCGCGAGTCGAGGTTTCCGGTGGGCTCGTCACCGAAGATGATCTCGGGGCGGGAGGCCAGGGCGCGGGCCACGGCCACGCGCTGCTGCTGGCCGCCGGAGAGCTGGGTGGGGCGGTGGGTGAGGCGGTCGGAGAGGCCCACCATGGCGATGACCGTGTCGAGCCACTGCTTGTCGGGCTTGCGGCCGGCGATGTCCATGGGGAGCGTGATGTTCTCCAGGGCGGTCAGGGTCGGCAGCAGGTTGAAGGCCTGGAAGATGAAGCCGATCTTGTCCCGGCGCAGCTGCGTGAGCTGCTTGTCCTTCAGGCTGCCGAGCTCGGTCTCGCCGAGGCGGACGGAACCGGACGAGAAGGTGTCCAGTCCGGCCACGCAGTGCATCAGCGTGGACTTGCCGGAGCCGGAGGGGCCCATGATCGCGGTGAACTGGCCCTGGGCGAAGTCCACGGAGACGTTGTCCAGGGCGACCACCTGGGTCTCGCCCTGGCCGTACACCTTGGAGAGGCCGGTGGCGCGGGCGGCCACGGCCTGGGCGGTGTGCGGGGCGTAGTTCATGGTGGTCACGGGAGGGGCTCCTGTCGGGACGGGGGCTGCGGTACGGCACGGGTCGGCGGGACGTTCCCATCGTCGCCGTGCTCATGCCGCCTCCGGATCAGCCGAGGTGCCCGTTCGCTGGCCCACTCGAGTCTGATCACAGCCCCGCTCGCATCCTCCTCTGGTATGACAGGAGCCCGTACGGCCCCTGGAGTCCGCCGGAGAGGCGGGGTGGCGAGGAGGGTGGCGCGCGGGGTGGCGCGGGCCATCGAAATCCCGTCATTCCCGTACCGGGGGTCACTGCCGCCCGGAACGGGCCGACCGCGCATTCTCGCGCCTGACGACCACTCAAGCTCCAATAAAATCAGACAACATCGCATAGAGCGGCCGTTGTGAGCAAGAGCGTTCCCGATAGGCTCAGCGCAGTGTTCACGGCTTTTCTACGGGGGTCACTACGCCCTGCCCGGATGGTGGAATGCAGACACGGCGAGCTTAAACCTCGCTGGCCCTCGGGCCGTGCCGGTTCAAGTCCGGCTCCGGGCACTCCGAAGCTCCCGCGAAGCCCCCTCATATATCCCCTGCGCTTCGCCATGCCTTCTTCTAAGATCCTCCTCCAGCAGTAGGGTGCTTTCTTTGCGAGCGCATTACTCTTGTTGCAAGGCCGCGCACGGTGGCCATGGAGGAGTGAGATGAGGAGCAGTAACCCGGTCTTCTCGCGACGGGGGTTCAGCCGCGACAACGGTGGCCACGCGCAGTTCGATGCGCAGCAGCACCAGCAGGCCGGGGCCGCGACCAACCCGTACGCGACGAACCCGTACGCGACCGACCCGGCCACGGGTATGCCGCAGGCGGCGCCGCGCACCGACGCGATGACCATGGACGACGTCGTGAGCCGTACGGCCATGACGCTCGGCACGGTCGTCCTGACGGCGACCCTCGCCTGGGTCCTGCTGCCGGTCGACCCCGCCAACCTCGGCAAGTCCTACGGCATCGCCATCGGCGCTGCGCTCATCGCGTTCGTCCTGGCGATGGTCCAGTCCTTCAAGCGCAGCGCGGTCCCCGCGCTGATCCTGGGCTACGCGGCCTTCGAGGGCGTCTTCCTGGGCGTCATCAGCGCCGCCACCAGCACCTACCTGAGCCCCGGCGTGGTCATCCAGGCCGTGATGGGCACGATGTGCGTCTTCGCCTCCGTGCTCTTCGCGTACAAGATGGGCTGGATCCGCGTCACGCGCCGTTTCTACGGCTTCGTGATGGCCGCCGCCATGGGCTTCATGCTGCTCATGGTCGCCAACCTGCTGTTCTCCGTCTTCGGCGGCGGTGACGGCCTCGGCTTCCGCAGCGGCGGCCTCGGCCTGCTGTTCGGCGCCCTCGGCGTCATCCTCGGCGCCTGCTTCCTCGCCCTCGACTTCAAGCAGGTCGAGGACGGGATCGCCTACGGCGCCCCGCGCGAGGAGTCCTGGCTGGCGGCCTTCGGCCTCACCATGACCCTGGTGTGGATCTACATGGAGATGCTCCGCATCTTCCAGATCCTCTCGGGCGACGACTAGCAGGACCCGGCCGGACCGCGGGCAGTCGCCCGGCCGGTCCGCCCCGCAGCACAGGGAAGGCCCCGCGAGCGCACCGCTCGCGGGGCCTTCCCGCGTTCCTAGGGGGCAGGGATCGGGGTCAGGGGCCAGGGGCAGGGACCGGGCTCAGCCGAAGCGGCGTGCGGCCCTGCGCAGGTCGTACTCGTGGATGATCGCCTTGGCCTGGCCGTACGACAGCTCGTGCGCGCCGAGGAGCCAGCTGACCTTCTCCTCGAACCGGACGAGGGAGGGGCCCTCGTCGACGGCGCGGAGCCAGTCGGACATGTCACGACCGGTGGTCCGGGGGATTCTGTCGATCATGTTGCGGTGGGTCTGCTCGGAGAACTCTACGGACATGGGCGCCTCCGGAGGTATCGCCGTGCTGTTCTCTTCACGACACCGTGCCGGAGAGTTCGCCCGTTGGCAATGGGGCCCGGGCGGCGCGTAAGGTCGGCCGGGTGCTTGATACTTCGCCCCTGAGCGCCGTCGTGGAACGTTTCGCCGACTGGCTGCGGGCCGCACCGCAGAGCCGCCTCCAGCAGGGGGCCGCGGAAACGGCCCTGGAGCTCGCCCGCGAGCTCTCGGCCCGGGCGCAGCGGCTGGAGCAGGGGCCGGAGCAGGACGGGCCGGCCCGCCGGATGCCCGAGGCGGGCCTGTTCGTCGTCGGGGACCAGGTGGCCGTGGCGGGGCTGGACCTCGCCGAGGCGCTGCGGACCGCGCCGCCGGGCACGGATGCCACGACGGCCCCGTCCGAGGTGCTGGACGAGGCCGTGCGGCTGGTGGAGCAGGCAGAGGTCAGAGCGAAGCGATGACGCGGTCCGCGAGGATGTAGACGTTGCTGTCCGGGTCCTCGGTGTCACCGCAGGAGAAGGTCAGGGCGTAGGCGCCGGAGATGCCCGAGCCGCCCAGCAGGACCGGCGCGGTGCCCGAACGCAGGGCCTCTGCCAGGCGCTCGGCGGTCTCCCGGTGCCCCGGGGTCATACAGAGCGTGGTGCCGTCGGTGAAGACGTACACGTCCAGCGTGCCCAGCGGGCCGGGACGGACGTCCGCGAGCGCCGTACGGGCCTCCGCGAGCTCCTCCAGGCGGCTCACCGTGCGCTCGTGGTCGGCGCCGGGGTGCGAGGCCTGCACGGGGACGAAGTCCGGGTGCGAGGGGTGGCGGCGGCGGGCGGCGGCCAGCTCGGCCGAATCCTCGGGGTAGACGGGGTACTCGTCGACGGCCTCGTCGCCGAGGACGTGCTCCAGGCCCACCATGTCCGCCTGCCGGGGCAAGAAGACCGGGGCGTCCTCGCCGAGCCCGGGCAGACCGCCCAGCAGCGACCTCGGGGTCTCCCCGGCGAAGTGGGGGGACGCGTCGGCGGCGTCACGGGCCTCCTGCGCGGCCCAGAAGGCCCGCGCCTCGGCCAGCTCGCGCTCGCGCTCCTCGGCGAGGGCTTCGGCCACGGCGGCTCGTATCTCCGCGGCGGGGGACTCCACGGCGCTGCGGGCGTGGGGGACGGTCGCACCACGAGGGTGGGCCGGCACCGACAGGTCGCTGCGCAGGGCTGTGACCTGCTTGCGCAGTCCGTGGACGGCGTGCAGTGCAGCAGCGCCCACGGCCGTGGCAGCGGCCGTGGTCAGCAGCAGGGCAAGAGACATGGCGCTCACTGACTAACTCCCGGTGTGATTCGATCCCCCGACTTCCTACATCAGAGTGTCCTGACCTGGGAATGGCGTGCAGTGCATTACGTCACGAATTGGACAGGGCTTTGGTCACACCCGCCCCATGCGTACCGGCGTTGACCTGCGAAAACATGTCTCCCCCAGGACAAAGGTCACATCCTGGGGGAGATTCGGTCACAGATGGGCTGCGGCGGGGTTAGATTCTGCGTCAGTACGCAGGTCAGCGGCCATGGGGCCGTGATCAGGTCGGATCCAGCTAAGACCGACTCAGCCGCTCGTTTTCCTGGTCGCGCTGAGCTTCGCCTGCGCTGCGGGCAGGTGCCGCCCTCGTTCCTCGGACGACCCCTACCCTCCGCTACGGCTCAGCTCAGCCGCTCGTTTTCCTGGTCGCGCTGAGCTTCGCCTGCGCTGCGGGCAGGTGCCGTCCTCGTTCCTCGGACGACCCCTACCCTCCGCTACGGCTCAGCTCAGCCGCTCGATGACCATGGCCATGCCCTGGCCGCCGCCCACGCACATCGTCTCCAGGCCGAACTGCTTGTCGTGGAACTGGAGGCTGTTGATCAGGGTGCCGGTGATGCGGGCACCGGTCATCCCGAAGGGGTGACCGACGGCGATGGCCCCGCCGTTGACGTTCAGCTTGTCCAGCGGGATCTCCAGGTCCCGGTAGGACGGGATGACCTGCGCCGCGAAGGCCTCGTTGATCTCGAAGAGGTCGATGTCGCCGACCGTCAGGCCGGCCCGCTTCAGGGCCTGCTTGGACGCCTCGACCGGGCCCAGGCCCATGATCTCGGGGGAGAGGCCGGTGACACCGGTGGAGACGATCCGGGCCAGCGGGGTCAGGCCCAGCTCGCGGGCCTTGGTGTCGCTCATGATGACCAGGGCCGCGGCGCCGTCGTTCAGCGGGCAGCAGTTCGCCGCCGTGACCAGGCCGTCGGGGCGGAAGACGGGCTTGAGGCCCTGGACGCCCTCCAGCGTGACCCCCGCGCGCGGGCCGTCGTCCCCGGACACCACGGTGCCGTCCGGGGTGGTGACGGGGGTGATCTCCCGCTCCCAGAAGCCGTTCTTGATCGCGGCCTCGGCGAGGTTCTGCGAACGCACGCCGAACTCGTCCATGTCCTGGCGGGTCACGCCCTTGATCCGGGCCAGGTTCTCGGCGGTCTGGCCCATCGCGATGTACGCGTCGGGGACCAGGCCGTCCTCCCGCGGGTCGCGCCAGGAGGAGCCCTCGCTCTGCGCCACGGCGGCCGTACGGGCCTCCGCCTCGGCGAACAGCGGGTTGTGGGTGTCGGGCCACGAGTCCGAGTTGCCCTTGGCGAACCGCGACACCATCTCCACGCCGGCCGAGATGAAGACGTCGCCCTCGCCCGCCTTGATGGCGTGCAGGGCCATCCGGGAGGTCTGGAGCGAGGAGGAGCAGTACCGGGTGATCGTGGTGCCGGGCAGGAAGTCCATGCCCATCTGCACGGCCACGATGCGGGCCAGGTTGTTGCCCTGCTCGCCGCCCGGGAGACCGCAGCCGAGCATCAGGTCGTCGATCAGGCGCGGGTCCAGCTCGGGGACCTTGGCGAGGGCGGCCTGGATGATCGTGGCGGTCAGGTCGTCCGGGCGGACGTCCTTGAGGGACCCCTTGAAGGCGCGCCCGATGGGCGAGCGGGCGGTGGAAACGATGACTGCTTCGGGCATCGGGGCTCCAAGGGGTGCGTTGCGGTTGCGGCTGCGGTGGCGCGGTGGTCGTCGTACGGGACCGCATGCGAAGTTACCGCCCCGTACGGTCGAGGTCACCGGCCTGGGCGTGTGATGCCGGTCGCTCCGAGGCCGGCTCCGAGGCCGACCCCGCAGCCACCCCGGCCGACCCGGCCGCACCGGAGCGGGCGGCCCGGCGCCGCCCCGCCGTCACGGTCCGGCGGTGCGGGTGTCCGCGAGGCCCGCGCCCGTCCCGCCGCCCCGGTGCTCCGGCAGCTCCTCGCCCGGCACCCGGCGCCGGCGGCGGTGCTTGAGCAGGACCCAGGGCCCGCGGACCGCCGTGACCTCCGTACCCGCCTCCCCGGCCGCCGCGGACGCCGCCTTGGCCACCGGGAGCATGTCCTCGTCCCGGGAGACGTCCAGCCGGTCCGACTCCGGCCACAGCCCGAGCGCGGCGCACAGGGTCGGCAGCATGGCCATGGCGGCGGTCGCGTACCCCTCCGCCGAGGGGTGGTAGGAGTCCGGGCCGAACATCTCGCGCGGGTTCGCGGCGAACTCGGGGCCCAGCAGGTCCCCCATGGAGACCGTACGGGCGCCCAGCGCGACCACCCCTATGGTCTGCGCGGCGGCCAGCTGGCGCGAGACCCGGCGGGCCACCCAGCGCAGCGGCTGGTACACCGGCTCGATGGTGCCCAGGTCGGGGCAGGTGCCCACGACGACCTCGGACCCCGCCAGACGCAGCCTGCGCACCGCGGAGGTCAGGAGCCGCACCGACTGGGTGGGCGGCATCCGGCGGGTCACGTCGTTCGCGCCGATCATGATCACGCACACGTCCGGGGCGGGGCCGTCCCCGTCCAGCAGCAGGCTCGTCTGCCGGTCCAGGTCGTCCGACATGGCACCCGAGAGCGCCACGTTGCGCAGCTCCACCGGCCGCTCGGCCACCGCCGCCAGCCCCGAGGCCAGCAGGGCCGCCGGAGTCTGCCGGGCCCGGCGCACGCCGAGCCCCGCGGCCGTGGAGTCGCCCAGCATCCCCAGGCGCAGCGGGCCGGGGCTCTGCTCGGGCCCGGCGAAGTCGCTCCCGTACAGCCCGTCCGCGCGGGGCGGCTCCGGGAGACCGGTGCCCACCGTGCGCTTCGCGAACTGCACCTCGGCCAGTACCAGTCCCACGGCGGCGGCCCCGACCAGCCCGAGTCCGCCCCCGCCGTACGCTGCCCCCGCCGCGATCCGGCGGGCTGTTCTCGCCCTGGACACTGTTCAGGCCACCTCCTTGCTCCTTGTTGACCTACCTGCCCCGTACGTACGGTCGGCCAATCCCTTTCGGCATACTCTGGCCGGACCTCCCGGAGAACCCGTGGAGTCCCCTCCTTGGAGAACATGGTGCAATTCCACGACTCGATGATCAGCCTCGTCGGCAACACCCCGCTGGTGAAGCTCAACCGTGTGACCGAAGGCCTCCAGGCCACCGTGCTGGCCAAAGTCGAGTACTTCAATCCCGGCGGATCCGTGAAGGACCGGATCGCCGTACGGATGATCGAGGCGGCCGAGCAGAGCGGAGCCCTCAAGCCCGGCGGCACCATCGTGGAGCCGACCAGCGGCAACACGGGCGTAGGACTCGCCATCGTGGCCCAGCAGAAGGGCTACAAGTGCATCTTCGTCTGCCCTGACAAGGTCTCGCTCGACAAGATCAACGTGCTGCGGGCGTACGGCGCCGACGTCGTCGTCTGCCCGACCGCCGTCGACCCCGAGCACCCGGACTCGTACTACAACGTCTCCGACCGCCTCGTGCGCGAGACCCCGGGCGCCTGGAAGCCGGACCAGTACAGCAACCCGAACAACCCCCGTTCGCACTACGAGACCACCGGTCCCGAGCTGTGGGAACAGACGGACGGCAAGATCACCCACTTCGTCGCGGGCGTCGGCACCGGCGGCACGATCTCCGGCACCGGCAACTACCTCAAGGAGGTGTCCGGGGGCGCGGTCAAGGTCATCGGCGCCGACCCGGAGGGCTCGGTCTACTCCGGCGGCACCGGCCGCCCGTACCTCGTCGAGGGCGTCGGCGAGGACTTCTGGCCGACCGCCTACGACCCCGACGTGACCGACGAGATCATCGCGGTGTCCGACAAGGACTCCTTCCAGATGACGCGCCGGCTCGCGAAGGAGGAGGGCCTGCTCGTCGGCGGCTCCTGCGGCATGGCCGTGGTCGCCGCGCTGCGCGCCGCCGAGGGTCTGGGCCCCGACGACGTGGTCGTCGTCCTGCTGCCCGACAGCGGCCGCGGCTACCTCAGCAAGATCTTCAGCGACGAGTGGATGGCCGGTCACGGCTTCCTGGAGGAGGCCGGTCCGTCCGCGCGGATCGGTGACGTGCTGAACGACAAGGAGGGCGGCATCCCCTCCCTCGTCCACATGCACCCCGAGGAGACGGTCGGCCAGGCCATCGAGGTCCTGCGCGAGTACGGCGTCTCGCAGATGCCGATCGTGAAGCCCGGCGCCGGACACCCGGACGTGATGGCCGCCGAGGTCATCGGCTCCGTGGTCGAGAAGGAGCTCCTCGCCGCGCTGTTCGCGCAGCGGGCCTCCCTCGGCGACCCGCTGGAGAAGCACATGAGCGCGCCGCTGCCGCAGGTCGGCTCCGGCGAGCCGGTGTCCGAGCTGATGTCGGTGCTCGGCGAGGCGGACGCGGCGATCGTGCTGGTCGAGGGCAAGCCGACCGGTGTGGTCAGCCGCCAGGACCTGCTCGCCTTCCTCGCCAAGGGCGCGAAGTAACACCTGCCGTACGGGGCCGCGTGCGGCCGTCGCGCAAACGGCACGGGCCTGACACGTGACGGCAGCACCGGCTTAACACGGCTCGTGCACAGTGGGGTTGTCGGCAGGGAAACCCGGGGAACCGGGCCCGGCCGGCACCACCGAACGGCGTTGCGTACCCCGGAGCGGCTCCCGGACCACGTGGACGCCACGGACGCGGACGGCCCTGACCCGGCCGTGTCCATCGCGGGGACCGCCGTCGTCCCGCCCCCGGGCAACCGGGGTGCGGCGGTCCCCGCGCTCAGTCTTTTCCGGCTTCTCCCGCTTTCGGGGCCGAGCCGGCCGGCAAGCCGATGGTCAGGCGGAGGTGTCCCGGCCTCCGCCTGACCTGAGCCGTTTGCCCGCGTGGATGAAGTTCACACCCACGATTCCCGCCCAGGCCACCAGGAGCCCGCTGAAGTGGGCCTGGGTCGCGGCGATCGCCGACAGCGGCACCGCCAGGACCAGGGTGATGATGGCGAAGCCGAAGCGCTCGCCGAAGTTCCCGTCCGCCGTACCGGGGCGGTGCCCGTCCCGCGCGGCGGCCAGCCGTTCCTCGGCGAGGCGGCGCCGGACCTGCGTGTCGACCTTCTCGACGAACGAGTCCACCAGCGCGGACTCGTACTCCGGACCCAGCTCGCGCCGGGCGTCCAGCGTGGCGTCGAGTTCCTTCTTCAGCTCTCGGGCGTGCGCGTCCATGGCCCCACCGTAGGAACCGCCGCCCCGCGCGGGCACTGGGGCTAGCCCCCGTATCCCGCCCCCGTATCCCGCCCCGGGGCTCCCGCGTCTCGCGGAGCGGGCACCGGGCTTGCCCCGCTGCATAACCGCATGCAGAGTGCTCGGTGACTGAATAGATCACGGGGACGGAGGGGACGGGATGAGCGACAGCCCGGCCGCGCGGCTGCAGAAACTGTTCGAGGGGCACCGGCTGACGCCGACCCAGCGGCGGATCGCGCACTGCATGGTGCGCGGAGCGGCGGAGGTGCCCTTCCTGTCGAGCGTTGAGCTCGCGGAGCTGGCCGGGGTGAGCCAGCCCTCGGTGACCCGGTTCGCGGTGGCGCTCGGCTTCGACGGGTACCCCGCGCTCCGCCGCCACCTGCGCGAGGTGGCTCCGGCGGAGCGGACGGCCGAGGGGCCCGGGGACGCGTACAACGAGTACCAGCAGGCCGTCCTCGGGGAGATCGAGAACCTGCGGCAGCTCGCGGCCGCGCTCGCCGATCCCGCGCCGGTCCAGGAGGCGGGCCGGCTGCTCGCCGCCTCCGTCCCGCTGCCGGTGCTGGGACTGCGGGCGGCCTCCTCGCAGGCGCGCGGCTTCGCGTACTTCGCCGCCAAGGTGCACCCGGACGTACGGCTCCTCGACGAGGGCGGCTCGATGCTGGAGGACCGCATCGACGCGGCCCGCTACGACGGGGCCACGGCGCTGCTCTGCTTCGCGCTGCCCCGCCACCCCCGCGAGGTCGTCGACACGCTGGAGCGGGCCCGTGGGGCCGGGCTGACCGTGGTGACGGTCGCCGACTCGGCCTTCGCCCCCGTGGCCCGCCATTCGGACCTGCTGATCCCGGCGCCGGTCGGTACGGGCCTGGCCTTCGACACGGCCTGTGCGCCGATGCTGCTGGGCCGGGTCCTGCTGGAGGCCATGGCGGACGCGCTGCCGGACGCGCAGGCCCGGCTGGAGGCCTTCGACGCGCGGGCCGCCGCGCGCGGGCTGTTCGTGGAGTGAGCGGGGCGCCCCGGCCGCAGCACTGGGCCGTCTAGAGCAGGGCGTCGGGCCGGTCGCCGCCCGCTTCCGCGACGATGGCGGCCAGGGACTGTTCCGGGCGGGCCAGGGCGAAGCGGATGCCGCCCTGCGGGGTGGCCGTGAAGCCGTGGACCGCCGGGCGGGGCAGGCTGTTGTAGCCGTAGTGGGCAGTGAAGAAGTACGCCCCGGTGTCCGGGACGGCGATCAGGTCGCCCGGTGAGAGCCGGGGCAGCTCCCGGGCCGTGGCGAGGAGGTCGCCCGCGAAACAGGCCGGGCCGGCGATGTCCTGGGCCACCGGGTCGCCCTCCTTCGGGGCGCCCTTCGCGTCGTACGCCAGGATCCGCAGCGGCCAGGCCGCCGGGGCGTACACGGTACGGGTCGCCAGCTGGACCCCGGCGTGGGTGAGGGCGATCGGGCGGGCCCCGGTGGTCTTGGTGTACTCGACCCGGGACAGGACCAGGCCGTGCTTGGCCAGCAGGGACCGGCCGAACTCCGTCACCAGGCCGTACGAGCCGTCGAACAGGGCCGGGGCCGCCGCGCGCAGGGCCGCCACGTACTCCTCGTAGGCCGGGGTGTGCGCGTCCGAGGCGAAGTTCACGGGCAGGCCGCCGCCGATGTCGAGGGTGTCGACCTGGCGGCGCCCGGCCGCCGCGTTGATCTCCTCGGCCAGCGCGTGCAGCTCCCGTACGCCTTCCGCGATCAGGGGCAGGGGGACGCCCTGGGAGCCCGAGTGGGTGTGCAGCCGGGTGAGCCAGGGCCGGTCCAGGTAGGCCCGTACCAGCCAGGCGCGGGCGCCCGGGTCGCGCAGCGGGACGCCGAACTTCGAGGTGGCCGTGGCGGTGGACAGGGCGTCGATGGTGCCCGCGCCGGTCTGCGGGTTGATCCGGATCCCGATCGGGGAGGCGGGCGGGGTCGCGGACGCGGCGACCAGGGCGTCGAGGCGCTCCAGCTCCTGCCGGTTGTCGGCGTTGACGGCGATCCCCAGCGCCAGGGCCTCGCTCAGTTCGGCCGCCGTCTTGGCGGGGGAGTCCAGCACCGTCCGCAGCGGCCCCACCCCGGCCGCCCGGGCCAGGGCCAGCTCGCCGGGGCTCGCCACCTCGCAGCCGAGCCCGGCGTCGGCGAGCAGGCGCAGCACGGGGACCAGTGGGGCGGCCTTGACGGCGAAGGCGTGCAGGACGGGCGTGCCGGGCGGTAGCGCGGCCGCGAAGGCGCTGGTCAGGGCGGCGGCCGAGGCGCGGATCCCGTCCGTGTCCAGCAGGCAGACCAGCGGGGGCGCCGTGTCGGTCCCGCCGACGAGTCCCTGTGCGACCGCCGCCCGTACGGCCCGGTCCCGGCGCGCGGCGGCGCCCTGTGCATCCGTCGGCGCGTGCGCCTCTGTGGCCATGCCCGCCATCCCATCATCCGACGGCGCCGCCCGCAGCTGTTGACTGAATCTATTCAGGGCGCGAGGATGTGAATGGATTGACCAACAGCGTCAGGAGGCACCCGCCATGTCAGGACCCCGCCCCGTACGGGCCGCGCGAGGCACCGAGCTCAGCACCCTGGGATGGCAGCAGGAGGCCGCGCTGCGGATGCTCCAGAACAACCTGGACCCCGAGGTCGCCGAGCACCCCGACAAGCTGGTCGTCTACGGCGGCACCGGCAAGGCCGCCCGCGACTGGCGCTCGTACGACGCGATGGTCCGCACCCTGCAGACCCTCAAGCAGGACGAGACGATGCTCGTCCAGTCCGGCCGCCCGGTCGGCGTGATGCAGACCCACGAGTGGGCGCCGCGCGTCCTGCTCGCCAACTCCAACCTGGTCGGCGACTGGGCCAACTGGGAGGAGTTCCGCCGCCTGGAGCAGCTGGGCCTGACCATGTACGGCCAGATGACGGCCGGCTCGTGGATCTACATCGGCACCCAGGGCATCCTCCAGGGCACCTACGAGACCTTCGCGGCCGTCGCCGCCAAGAAGTTCGACGGGACGCTCGCCGGCACCATCACCCTCACCGCCGGCCTCGGCGGCATGGGCGGCGCCCAGCCGCTGGCCGTGACGATGAACGACGGCGTCGCGATCTGCATCGACGTCGACCCGCGCGCCATCGAGCGCCGCATCGAGCACCGCTACCTGGACGTGAAGGCCGACAGCCTCCAGCACGCCCTGGCCCTGGCCGTCGAGGCCCGCGACGCCCGCAAGCCGCTCTCCATCGGCCTGCTCGGCAACGCCGCCGACCTGCTCCCGCAGATGCTCGCCGAGGGCGCGCCGATCGACATCGTCACGGACCAGACCTCCGCGCACGACCCGCTCGCCTACCTGCCGACCGGCGTCGACTTCGAGGACATGGCCTCCTACGCGGCCAAGGACCCGGCCGGCTTCACCACCCGGGCCCGCGAGTCCATGGCCCGCCACGTCGAGGCCATGGTCGGCTTCATGGACGCGGGCGCCGAGGTCTTCGACTACGGCAACTCCATCCGCGGCGAGGCCCAGCTGGCCGGTTACGACCGCGCCTTCGCCTTCCCCGGTTTCGTCCCCGCCTACATCCGGCCGCTGTTCTGCGAGGGCAAGGGCCCCTTCCGCTGGGCCGCCCTGTCCGGCGAGGCCTCCGACATCCACAAGACCGACAAGGCGATGCTCGAACTCTTCCCGGAGAACGAGTCCCTGCACCGCTGGATCAAGATGGCGGGCGAGCGCGTCCACTTCCAGGGCCTGCCCGCGCGCATCTGCTGGCTCGGCTACGGCGAGCGCGACAAGGCCGGCGAGCGGTTCAACGACATGGTGGCGAGCGGCGAACTGGCCGCCCCGCTGGTCATCGGACGCGACCACCTCGACTGCGGTTCGGTGGCCTCCCCGTACCGCGAGACCGAGGCCATGCTCGACGGCTCGGACGCCATCGCCGACTGGCCGCTCCTCAACGCCATGGTCAACGTCGCCTCGGGTGCCTCCTGGGTCTCCCTGCACCACGGCGGCGGCGTCGGCATGGGCCGCTCCATCCACGCGGGCCAGGTCACGGTCGCCGACGGCACCCCGCTCGCGGGCGAGAAGATCCGCCGCGTGCTCACCAACGACCCCGGCATGGGCGTCATCCGGCACGTCGACGCGGGCTACGACATCGCGGAGTCGGTCGCGGACGAGCGCGGCGTGCGCGTCCCGATGCGCGAGGGCGACGACGCGTGAGCGAGGCCGCTTCCTTCCACACCATGTGGGCGGATCTCGCGCCCATCGGCCGCCACGCCGAGTCCGGCGGCTACCGCCGCTACGCCTGGACCGGCGCCGACGCCGACTGCCGGACCTGGTTCCAGGCGCAGGCCGAGGCGCGCGGGCTGACGTACGAGACCGACCGCAACGGCAACCAGTGGGCCTGGCTCGGCGACCCCCTCGCGGGGGACGCCGTGGTCACCGGCTCGCACCTGGACTCCGTCCCCGACGGCGGGGCCTTCGACGGCCCCCTCGGGGTGGTGTCCTCCTTCGCGGCCCTGGACGAACTCCGCAGGAGGGGCGCGGAGTTCTCCAGGCCGCTGGCCATCACCAACTTCGGTGACGAGGAAGGGGCCCGCTTCGGCCTCGCCTGCGTCGGCTCCCGGCTCGCCGCCGGGCAGCTGACCAAGGAGAAGGCGTACGAGCTCCGCGACGCCGACGGCATCGCCCTGCCCCGCGCCATGGAGGCCGCCGGGTACGACCCCGAGGCCATCGGCGCCGACCCCGAACGCCTCGCCCGTATCGGGGCCTTCGTCGAACTGCACGTGGAACAGGGCCGCGCCCTGGACCTGTCGGGGGACCGGGTCGGCATCGCCTCCGCGATCTGGCCGCACGGCCGCTGGCGGTTCGACTTCCGCGGCGAGGCCAACCACGCGGGCACCACCCGCCTCGTGGACCGGCGCGACCCGATGCTCACCTACGCGGCGACCGTGCTGGCGGCGCGGACCGAGGCGGCCCTCGCCGGGGCCGTGGCCACCTTCGGGAAGATCTCGGTCGAGCCCAACGGGGTCAACGCGATCCCGTCGCTGGTGCGCGGCTGGCTCGACTCCCGCGCCGCCGACCAGGCCACCCTCGACACGGTCGTCACCGCCGTGGAGAAGGCCGCCCGCGAGCGCGCCGACCAGGACGGCATCGACCTCGCGGTCGTCCGGGAGTCCTTCACCCCGGTCGTCGAGTTCGAGCACGCCCTGCGCGACGAGCTCAACCGCATCCTGGGCGGGTCCGTCCCCGTCCTCGGCACCGGAGCGGGACACGACGCCGGAATCCTCTCCGCGGCCGTCCCGACGGCGATGCTGTTCGTACGGAACCCGACCGGCGTCTCCCACTCCCCGCGGGAGTTCGCCGCCGAGGACGACTGCGTGGCCGGCGTGCTGGCCCTCGCCGACGTACTGGAAGGACTCGCATGCAGGTGACGGGGCACGCGGTGGCCGCGCACAAGACGTACTGGCTGGAGCACGCCTGGCTCGGCACCCACGTCGAGCCGGGCGTCGCCCTGGAGGTGACCGCCGACGGGCGGATCGGGGCCCTGCGCACCGGTGCGGACACCCCGCCGCCCGGCGCGGAGGTGCTGCGCGGCCTGACCCTCCCTGGCCTGGCCAACGCGCACAGCCACGCCTTCCACCGGGCCCTGCGCTCCACCGTGCAGGTGGGCTCGGGCACCTTCTGGACCTGGCGCGACTTCATGTACAAGGTCGCCCAGAACCTCACCCCCGACAGCTACTTCGCGCTCGCCCGGGCCGTCTACGCCGAGATGGCCCTGGCCGGCATCACCAACGTCGGCGAGTTCCACTACGTCCACCACGCCCCCGGCGGCGCCGCCTACGCGGACCCGAACGCGATGGGCGAGGCCTTGATCGAGGCGGCCGCCGCGGCCGGCATCCGCATCACCCTGCTGGACACGGCGTACCTGTCGGCGGGCTTCGGCGAGCCGCCGAGCCACCACCAGCTGCGCTTCTCCGACGGCAGCGCCGAGGCCTGGGCGCAGCGGGCCGGCGCCCTCAAGCCCCGCGAGCACGCCCTGGTCGGCGC
The DNA here is from genome assembly GCF_000725805.1 of Streptomyces xanthophaeus. Lineage (GTDB taxonomy): Bacteria > Actinomycetota > Actinomycetes > Streptomycetales > Streptomycetaceae > Streptomyces > Streptomyces xanthophaeus. Next base: position 225,985 of record NZ_JOFT01000010.1, read on the forward strand.
CGCGATCCACTCGGTGCGCGCCGTGCCCGCCGACCAGCTGGCCACCGTCGCCCAGTGGGCCCAGGAGCGCGGGGCGCCGCTGCACGTCCACCTCTCGGAGCAGACCGCCGAGAACGACGCCTGCCAGGCGGCGCACGGCCGCACCCCCACCCAGCTCCTCGCCGACCACGGGGTGCTGGGGCCGCGGACCACCGGCGTCCACAACACCCACCTCACCGACGGGGACATCGCCCTCCTCGGCGGCACCACCACCGGCACCTGCATGTGCCCCACCACCGAACGCGACCTCGCCGACGGCATCGGCCCCGCGGTCCGCCTCCAGCAGGCGGGCAGCCCGCTGTCCCTGGGCAGCGACAGCCACGCCGTGATCGACCTGCTCGAAGAGGCCCGCGCGATGGAGCTGAACGAGCGCCTGCGCAGCCGCACCCGGGGCCACTGGACGGCGAACTCCCTGCTGACCGCCGCCACCGCCGACGGTCATGCGGCGCTCGGCCTGGCCGACGCGGGCCGCCTGGAGGCGGGCGCGCTCGCGGACTTCACCACGATCGCGCTGGACTCCGTCCGCACGGCGGGCGCCCTGCCGCGGCTGGGCGCCGAGACGGCCGTCTTCGCCGCGACCGCCGCGGACGTCCGGCACACGGTGGTCGGCGGCCGGCACATCGTCCGCGACGGCGCCCACACCCTGGTCGAAGACGTCCCGTCGGCCCTCGCCGAGTCCATCGCGGCCCTCCGCGGCTGACAGATACGGGGTCTGGGGCGGAGCCCCGGTTACGAGAGGAACCCATGACCACCACCGCCATCACGAACATCGGCAGCCTCGTCACGAACGACCCGTCCGTCGGGGACGGAAGCCCCCTCGGCCTCCTCCAGGACGCGACGGTCGTCATCGAAGGCGACAAGATCGCCTGGGTCGGCCCCGCCGGCGAGGCGCCCGCTGCCGACACCGCGTTCGACGCGCAGGGCCGCGCCGTCATCCCCGGCTTCGTCGACTCCCACTCGCACCTGGTCTTCGCCGGCGACCGCACCGCCGAGTTCAACGCCCGGATGTCCGGCCGCAGCTACTCCGCCGGAGGCATCCGCACCACCGTCGCCGCCACCCGCGCCGCCACGGACGCCGAGCTGGAGGCGAACCTGGTGCGCCACCTCGACGAGGCCCGCCGCCAGGGCACCACCACCTTCGAGACCAAGTCCGGCTACGGCCTCACCGTCGCCGACGAGGCCCGCGCCCTGCGCATCGCCGCCGCGCACACCGAGGAGGTCACCTACCTCGGCGCGCACATCGTCTCCCCCGACTACGCCGAGGACCCGGCGGCCTACGTGGACCTCGTCACCGGCGAGATGCTGGCGGCCTGCGCCCCGTACGCCCGCTGGGTGGACGTGTTCTGCGAGAAGGGCGCCTTCGACGGGGACCAGGCCCGCGCGATCCTCACCGCGGGAGCCGCCGCCGGACTGATCCCGCGCGTGCACGCCAACCAGCTGTCCTACGGGCCCGGCGTGCAGCTCGCCGTGGAGCTGGAGGCCGCTTCCGCCGACCACTGCACCCACCTCACCGACGCCGACGTGGACGCCCTCGCGCAGGCCGCCGCGACCACGGTGGCCACGCTGCTGCCCGGCGCCGAGTTCTCCACCCGCGCCCAGTGGCCCGACGCCCGCCGCCTGATCGACGCGGGTGCCACGGTCGCCCTGTCCACCGACTGCAACCCCGGCTCCTCGTACACGAGCTCGATGCCTTTTTGCATCGCCCTCGCCGTCCGGGACATGGGGATGACCCCCGACGAGGCCCTCTGGTCGGCCACCGCCGGCGGGGCCCGCGCGCTGCGCCGCACCGACATCGGCACCGTCACCCCCGGGGCCCGCGCCGACCTGGCCGTTCTCGACGCCCCCAGCCACGTCCACCTCGCCTACCGGCCCGGCGTGCCGCTCGTCTCCGCCGTCTGGCAGCGGGGCGTCCGGGTGGCCGGGGGCCGCTGAAGCGGCCGAAAACCGTGCGGCCGACGGGCCGCTGATCCGGGCCGTCCTTTGTCTTCCCTCCGTAAGGCCCCGGGCGTACCTTGAGCCACCAATCTGATGTGTCGTCAGTAACTTGTGGCCCGAGGGGAAGACGAAGGTGTCCGACCGGAAACGCTCCACCGCGCTCGCGCTGGCCTCTGCGCTCGCCGGATCGGCGGTACTGCTGGCCGCCCCGGCAGCGCACGCCACCGTCGTTGACGTGGCCTACGACTGCAAGACCCCCATCGGGGACAAGTCGGCCGTGTCGCCCATCGACATCAAGGCCGTCAAGGAGGGCGACGGCTACAAGCTGACGGTGTCCTTCCAGAAGGGCGTCTCGTCCAGCCCCATCGAACTCGGCAAGGGGGCGATGAGCCCCAGCGCGGTCGTCCTCGTCGACGGCGCCGAGAAGGTCTCCGTACCGGTGTCCGGCCCCTCGAACCCCGAGGCCGTGCCCGCCGAGACCCCCATCAAGATCACCGACCTGTCGGGCACCTACACGCCCAAGAAGAGCGGCAAGGTCACCTTCACCGCCGGGGTGCTCACCATCAAGGCCATGGGCACCACGACCACCTGCACCCCCGGCAACAAGCCGGGCCCCTCGCTGGAACTGGAGGTCACCGCCCCCGGCGGCGCCGCCGCCCCGCCGCCCGCGGCCGGCGCAGGCGGCCCCACCGCCCTCCCGCAGACCGGACCCACCGACTCCGCCCTCGCCCTCGGCACCCTCGGCGCCACCGTGCTGCTCTCCGGCGCCGCCGGCGTGCTCTGGCTCACCCGGCGCGGTGGGCGGGCCCGGTCCTGAACGGAGCACCCCGGCCATGCCCGTGCTCCACACCCTCAAGACCCTCAAGCGGCACGTGTTCCTCCTCGTGCCGCTGTTCGCCGCCGCCCTGTACGCGGGCTCCGCGCACCCCGCCACGGCCGACGAGCCCGGCTGGACCGCCGAGCCCGCCGCCGGGACCGCCGCCGCGCGGCCCGGCGGCGCCCGCCCGTACTTCTACCTCGCGGGCACCCCCGGCACCGTGCTGGAGGACCGCCTCGCCCTGGCCAACACCTCCGACCGGGAGCGCACCGTCACCCTGCGCGGGGCCGACGCCTACAACACCGCCGACGGGGCCCTCGCGGTACGCCCCGCCGGCGGAGCCGCGGCCGGCACCGCCGCCGGGTCCTGGATCAGCTTCGGGTCCGGGGCCACCGTGAAGATCCCGCCGCGCACCCGCGCGGTGGTCCCCTTCACCGTCACCGTGCCGCCCGCCGCCCCGCCCGGCGACCACCCCGCCGCGGTGGTGGCCACCGAAGACGGCCGCGAGGCGGGCGTACGCCTCCACCTGCGCGTCAGCGGCCCCGCCCTGGCGGCCCTCACGGTCGAGGACGTCTCCGTCCGCGGCCGCGGATCCGCCGCGGAGGTCACGTACACCCTGGTCAACCGCGGGAACGTGGCCCTCGCCCCCGAACTGGCGGTCCGCGCGGAGGGCCGCTTCGGCGAGCTCCCCGGCCGCGCCGCCCGCGCCCTGCCCCTCGAACTGCTCCCGGGCCAGCGGGTGGAGCTGACCGAGCCCTGGCCCGGCGCCCCGGTCCTCGACCGGGTCGACCTCACCCTCACCGTCACCGCTCCCGGCGGCGCCCGGGCCACCGCCACCGCCACGGCCTGGTGCGTCCCCTGGCGGATCGCCGCATGGACGGGCGCCGGGCTGCTCCTCCTCGGCGGGACCACCCTGGCCGCGCTGCTCCTCGTCCGCCGGAGGGCCCGTACGGACCCGCCGCGGGACGGGGCGGACGGCCCCGCACGGAACCACGCACCGGAACACGAACTGACGGGAGCATCCAGGTGAGTGCCAAGCCCGGCGCCGGCGTCCGACCCGGAGCCACCGCAGGGCCCGGGGCCCTCCTCGCGGCGGGCCTGGCGGCGTGCGCCCTCGCGCTCGCCCTGGCCCTGCTCCCGGCGGCCCCGGCCGCCGCCGACGAGGGCAAGCCCGCCGTGGCGCTCTCGCTCCAGGAGGCCGCCAAGGGGACGGAGCTCACCGTCACCGGCACCGGCTGGCGGGCCAAGACCCTGGTGATGCTGCTGGTCTGCGGCCAGAACATGATCGGCGGCACCAACAGCTGCGCCAACGCCGACGGGGTCGCCGTCTCGGTGGCCGACGACGGGCGCTTCACCGCCCAGCTCCCCGTGGTGGAGCCGCCCAAGCCCTGCCCCTGCGTCGTCAACGTCACCTCCGTCAACGGGGACCAGTCCACCGTCGCCGTCCCCCTGAAGGTCACCGGTCATCCCGTGGCGGAGCTGCCCGCCGCCTCCGGCACCCCGCGCCTGGCGATGCTCACCGGGGTCCGGCTCAAGGGGGAGGACGGGGTGCTGACCTGGTTCGGCGCCCCGCCGTCCCGGAAGTTCACGGTCACCGTCGGCAACCTCGGCTCGGCCCCGGTCAAGGACCCGGTCTTCCAGCTCGGCACCGCCCACGGCGTGTTCGCCCCGCTGTGGGAGGAGGTCCGTTGGAAGGGCACGATCCCGCCGGGCGGCAAGGCCGAGGTCGCCCTCGACGTGGCCCTGACGGCGGGCGCGTACGGGGACTACACGGTCTCCCTCAAGTACGGCGAGACGGTCGTGGCCACGCAGCCCTGGGGCGTGGACCGCCCGTACGGGGTCCTGCTCTTCTGGGGCCTGCTGCTGGTGGTGATCCCGGCCGCGGTCTTCCGCATCGGCATGGCCGTCGTCGACAAGGTCCGCCCGCGCCGCCCCGCGGCCCCCGGCGGCCGCCACCGCGGCGCCCGGCTCCCGGAGGCGGCAGCGGCCGTGACGGCCCGCCTGCCGCGCCTGCGGCCGGGCGCGCCCGGCGTACGGGGACCCGCGCCGGACCGCTCCGCACCGCCCGCGGAGCCCCCAGAGACCCCCACGGCGGTCCTGCCGTGGTTCACCCCGGACAGCGCGCCGGAGTCAGCACCACAGACGTCCGCACCGTCTGAGAACCGTTCGACGACGAAGGGACATTCGTGAAAACCCAACGGAGGGTGAGCGCGGCCGCGGTCGCGCTGCTGCTCGGCGGCGCGGGTATCGCCATCTCGGCTTCTCCCGCCCTGGCCGGCGAGGCCACGTACAAGGTCAAGTGCGTTCCCCCGGCGGGCGGTGGCGACCCGGTCGAGGGCGAGACCACCGCCAAGATCACCGCCCCGGCCACGGCCAAGGTCGGTGACGAGGTCGACGTGGTCTGGGAGACCGTCAAGCCCGCCTCGAACAACACGGACCTGATGGACATCCCGCAGGACGCGGTCCAGCCCACCGGCTGGATCGCGCTGGGCGGGGGAATGGGCGAGCTGAAGGTCGTCGGGGAGAAGAAGAACCCGCCGATCCCGAAGAAGGCCCCCATGGTCATGTCGCCCATGAAGGGCAAGCTGAAGCTCACCAAGGCCGGCAAGATCACCCTGACCCCCGGCAAGTACGACGTCGCCGTCTCCTTCTCCTTCGGCACGTTCACCACCAAGTGCGCCCCGCAGGGCTCGGTGAGCGCCGGGGCCACCATCGACGTATCGGCGGGCTCCAGCGGCGGCACGACCACGACCGGCGGCACCACGACCGGCGGCACCACGACCACGGGAGGTTCCACGACGACCACCGGTGGCGCCACGACCACCGGCGGCTCGGGCAGTACCGGCGGGGGCGGCGGCCAGACCGACTTCCCGGGCAAGCCCGTCGAGGTCGCCTTCGACTGCGGCCCGGTCGTCCCCGGGGGCATCAAGACCCCGGTGACGATCAACGCGAAGAAGAACGGCGGGAAGTACGACCTGACGGTCAAGACCGCCAAGGGTGCGATGGCCGCGCCCATGGCCCTGCCCGCGGGGGCCCTGAAGCCCTCGATGAACGTCAAGCTGGGCGGCGCGGACAGCGGCACGGTCAAGGTCTCCGGCCCGGCCAACGCCGAGCCGATCCCGGACAAGGGCCCGGTCAGCCTCAGTGACATGACCGGCACCTACACGCCCGGCAAGACCGGCAAGGTGACGCTGAGCCCGGACCAGCTGACGATCGACGTCACGATGGCCCCGGGCTCCGCGCCGATCAACGTCCCCTGCAAGGCGGCCAGCAGCGGCGTCTCGCTGGAACTGGACACCACCGCCCAGGCGGGCGGCTCCGGCTCGCCCTCCACCACCGGCAGCACCTCCGCCGGCCCGACCACCACCTCGGGCGGCCTCGCCGACACGGGCGCGGAGGACGACGGCGGCATCAAGGCCCTGGCCCTGGTCGCCGGCACGGTGATCCTGCTCGGCGGCGCGGTCTTCACCTTCACCCCGTGGCGCCGCCTGCGCGGCACGAGGTGAGCCGTTAGCCCGGAACGACAGGACGGCCCGGCACACCAGGAGGTGTGCCGGGCCGTCCGCCGTGCGGGGGTGCGTCAGTGGACGCTGCCCATCAGGGACTGGACCTTCTTGCGGTACGAGTAGACCGCGAAGCCTGCGAGGACCGCAGCGAGCGCCTCGAAGGCGATCACCCCGGTGCCGTTCAGGTCCACGCCCGCGATGGACAGCAGGCCGGTGGTGCAGTCACCCGCGGTGACCGCGAGGAACCAGACGCCCATCATCTGGGAGGCGTACTTCTGCGGGGCCATCTTCGTGGTGACCGAGAGGCCGACCGGGGAGAGGCACAGCTCACCGATGGTCTGGATCATGTAGATCGAGACCAGCCACATCGGGGAGACCTTGGTGCCGTCGCCCGCCATGTTCATCGGGACGATGAAGACGAAGAAGGAGCCGCCGACCAGGACCAGACCCATCGCGAACTTCACGATGGTGTTCGGCTCCTGGTTCTTGCGGGCCAGCCAGACCCACGCCCAGGCGAAGATCGGCGCCAGACCCATGACGAACAGCGGGTTCAGCGACTGGTACCAGGTGGCCGGGAAGCCGAGCCCGAAGACGGTGTCGGCGGTCTTGCCGTCGGCGAACAGCGACAGGGTCGAACCACCCTGGTCGTAGATCATCCAGAACACGGCGGCGGCGACGAAGAACCAGATGTAGGCGGTCATCTTCGACTGCTCGGTGCCCGACAGGTCCTTGTCGCGCTTGATGCGGACCAGGACGGCCACCGGGATGATCAGACCGGCCAGGGTGATCGGGACCAGCGCCCAGTTCAGGGTGTACATCCCCAGAGCGGCAACGGCACCGTAGAAGACAGCCGCCACGGCGACGACGCCGAGGACCTTGACGATGACGGCCTTGCGCTCGGCCGGGGACAGAGGGTTCGGGACGACGCTGCTGCGCGGGGCCAGGTTCTTGGTGCCCAGGAGGAACTGGATCAGACCCAGGCCCATGCCGAGCGCGGCGAGCAGGAAGCCCAGGTGCCAGTTGACCTTCTCGCCGACGGTGCCGACGACGAACGGGGCGACGAAGGCACCAAGGTTGATGCCGATGTAGAAGATCGTGAAGCCACCGTCGCGGCGCGGGTCGTCCGGGCCCTCGTAGAGGTGGCCGACCATCGTCGAGATGTTGGCCTTCAGGAGGCCGGAACCGGCCGCCACGAGGGCAAGGCCGACGAAGAACATCGCCTGACCGGGAAGGGCCAGCGACACGTGGCCGGCCATGATCACACCACCGGCGATGGCGACCGTCTTGCGGGCGCCCCAGACGCGGTCTCCGAACCATCCGCCCGGCATGGCCATGAGGTAGACCATGGCGACGTAGACGGAGTAGATCGCCGTGGCCGTGGCCATCGTGAAGGCCAGGCCGCCGCCCTGGCTGCCGGTCGCGGCCTCTGTGCCTCCGGACACCAGGTAGAGGACCAGGAGGGCGCGCATGCCGTAGTAGGAGAACCGCTCCCACATCTCGGTCATGAACAGAGTGGCCAGGCCACGGGGGTGGCCGAAGAAGGTCTTCTCGGTGGACGGGTCCGCCGAGCCCTTCGTCAGGCTGGAAGCCATGGTCGATCCTTGCTTGCTCGGGACGCTCGGCTTCGTGAGCTGAACAGCGCCCGGTGGGGGGTGGCCGGCACCGGCGACGGATGTCCCACCCCACGCCCCGGGGTCTCTTCCTCCGGGATGCCGGAGTCGAAGGGTCAGCCGTAACCGGGATCCACGCCCTGTCGCGCTCCTTCGCGCGCAGGGCCCGGCCCACAGGTCATTCACTGTCATCTGGGCCGGATAAACCGACCAGAGCAGAATTTGAGGTCTATGGCTCGCTTTTCGGCACAAAGATCCCCTGGGTAGTGCATCAGGCGTCTCGCCACCATACGACACGACACTGCGGCATATGGAAGGACTTGAGATATGGATCACAGGATTCCGTGGAACCGTTCGGCCCTATTCGAAGGTCATCGGTCCCTCGTGTGCCCAGATCCACAGGGGTATGCATGCAGGCCTCAGCTTTGAGTTCGTGCGGACTACCATCACCCACATGACGCGTGTACTGCTCGCCGAGGACGACGCATCCATCTCGGAGCCCCTGGCCCGCGCCCTGCGCCGGGAGGGGTACGAGGTCGAGGTCCGGGAGGACGGCCCCACCGCCCTGGACGCGGGACTGCAGGGCGGCGTCGACCTCGTCGTCCTGGACCTGGGCCTGCCGGGCATGGACGGCCTGGAGGTCGCCCGCCGGCTGCGCGCGGAGGGGCACGGCTTCCCGATCCTCGTGCTGACCGCCCGCGCGGACGAGGTCGACACGGTCGTCGGCCTCGACGCGGGCGCCGACGACTACGTGACCAAGCCCTTCCGGCTCGCCGAGCTGCTGGCCCGGGTCCGCGCCCTGCTCCGGCGCGGCGCCAACGAGGCCGCCCAGCCCCCCGCCACCCACGGCGTACGGATCGACGTCGAGTCCCACCGCGCCTGGATGGGCGAGGAGGAGCTCCAGCTCACCGCCAAGGAGTTCGACCTGCTGCGCGTCCTGGTCCGCGACGCGGGCCGGGTCGTCACCCGCGACCAGCTGATGCGCGAGGTCTGGGACACCACCTGGTGGTCCTCCACCAAGACCCTCGACATGCACATCTCCTGGCTGCGCAAGAAGCTCGGCGACGACGCCGCGAACCCCCGCTACATCGCCACCGTCCGCGGCGTCGGCTTCCGCTTCGAGAAGAGCTGACGCTCCCGTACCGCCACCCCGGCCAGGCCGTCCCTTTCGGATCTTGCCGGGTCCGCGCCGCCCGGAAAGATCCGAAAGAGACGACCTAGGGCATCCTCTAAGGCATGCGCCGCCGCCTCATCAACTCCACGCTCGCCGTGGTGCTCGTCGTGATCGCCGTCTTCGGGGTCTCCCTCGTCATCGTGGAGACCCGGACGATCACCAGCAGCGCCCAGGACCGGATCGACTCCGAGGCCCTGCGGCTCGTCGGCATCGTCGAGGCGAACGTCCTGGAGAGGAAACCGCTGGTCGCCGGAACCCTCGCCGAGCAGCTCGACGCCGGCCACTACGCCCGCATCGCGATCCCCGGCCGCCCGGCCGTGGAGGTCGGCAGCCGCATCGACGGCAGCGTCGTACGGGGCATCGCGCGCGGCGAACAGGGCGAGGTCGTGATCGTCGAGGAGTCCCGCTCCACGGTCACCCGCGAGGTGGTGCGCACCCTCGCGGTCGTCGGCGCCGTGTCCCTGCTGGCCGTCGTGGCGGCCGTCCTGCTCGCCGTACGCCAGGCGAACCGGCTGACGTCCCCGCTCACCGACCTCGCCGAGACGGCGGAACGCCTCGGATCGGGCGACCCGCGGCCCCGCCACCGTCGGTACGGGGTTCCCGAGCTGGACCGGGTCGCGGACGTGCTGGACTCCAGCGCGGAACGGATCGGCCGGATGCTGACCGCCGAGCGGCGCCTCGCCGCGGACGCCTCCCACCAGCTGCGCACCCCCCTCACGGCCCTGTCGATGCGGCTGGAGGAGATCACGGTCACCGACGACCTGGAGACCGTGCGGGAGGAGGCGACGATCGCCCTCACCCAGGTGGAGCGGCTCACGGACGTGGTGCAGCGGCTGCTGACGAATTCACGGGACCCCCGCACGGGCTCGGCCGTCCCCTTCGACCTCGACGAGGTCGTCAAGCAGCAGGTGGAGGAGTGGCGCCCGGCCTACCGCAGCGCGGGCCGGGCCATCGTGCGCTCCGGCAAGCAGGGCGTACGGGCGGTCGGCACGCCCGGCGCGGTCTCGCAGGTGCTGGCGACGCTGGTGGAGAACGCCCTCATGCACGGCGGCGGCACCGTCGCCCTGCGCACCCGGGTGATCGGGAACCAGGCGGTGCTGGAGGTCACGGACGAGGGGCCGGGAGTCCCGCCCGACCTCGGCAACCGGATCTTCGAGCGGGCCATCAGCGGCCGCAACTCCACCGGGATCGGCCTGGCGGTCGCCCGGGACCTGGCCGAGGCCGACGGGGGGCGCCTCGAACTGCTCCAGGCGGAGCCGCCGGTGTTCGCCCTGTTCCTCAGCCGCACCCCGCTGGAGCGTTCCGAACCGGAGACCACCACGGTCCGTTAGCAGGAGGGCAGGCCGGCGGCCGATGAGTGGCCGAGCGGGCTAGTTGTTCGCCGGGGCCGGCTCGGGCGCGGGCTGCGGCCGGGAGCCGGAGCGCGGCAGGGGAGCAGCGGCCTCGGCCGCCGGGGCCGCCGCGGGGGCGGGCAGGGCCTTGAAGACCCAGGTCCGGTAGGACCAGAAGCGGAAGACGGTGGCGGTGCCGATGCCGACGAACTTGAAGACGTTGGTCGCGAGCGGGCCGTCCCAGCCGAAGCCGTAGGTGGCGGCGTACAGCACCCCGTTCTCGATGACCAGGCCGATCGCGCTGAAGGCGGCGAACAGGGTCAGCTCACGGGTGCGGCCGCTCTGGGCGCGGTCCCGGTAGGCGAAGTACCGGAAGCCCAGGTAGTTCGTGGCGATGGCCACGACGGTGGCTATGACGCTCGCCCGCACCACCTGGAGGTCGGTGGTGTGCCGGATCAGGTTGAAGACACCCAGGTTGACCAGCACACCCAGTCCGCCGACCGCCCCGAACTTGGCGACCTCCCGCATGAGGCCGCGTACGCGATCGAGGGCGGATCCGTTCCCCGGAGTGCTCATCTGATGGTTCAGTCCCTGTCCGTCACCGCCCCCGCGCGGGGGCGTCCACAACTCGTCAACCCACACATCGTAAGTGTCCCCCCTGTGGTCCGTCTGTGCCTTCGGGCCCCGTGGGACGCACGGCACACGGGCCGATCCGCGCCAGGGGCCGTCCGGATGGCGGAATACCGCCGGATACCCTGGAGGAGTGACGTTCCCGGTAGTCGGCATGGTCGGCGGCGGACAGCTCGCCCGCATGACCCACGAGGCGGGTATCCCCCTCGGTATCAGATTCAAGATCCTCAGTGACACCCCAGAGGACTCGGCGGCCCAGGTCGTGAGCGATGTCGTCATCGGCGACTATCGCGACCTGGAAACGCTGCGCGCCTTCGCGCGCGGCTGTGACGTGATCACCTTCGATCACGAGCACGTGCCCACCGAACACCTCCGGGCCCTGGAAGCGGACGGCATCCCCGTCCGCCCGGGGCCCGACGCGTTGGTGCACGCCCAGGACAAGGGGGTGATGCGCGCCAAGCTCGACGAGATCGGCGCGCCCAGCCCCCGTCACCGGATCGTGCGCGATCCGGCGGACGCGGGCGCCTTCGCACAAGAGGTGGGCGGTTTCCCGATCATCCTCAAGACGGTGCGCGGCGGATACGACGGCAAGGGCGTGTGGTTCGTCCGCACGCCCCAGGACGCGGAGGCGCCCTTCAAGGCGGGGGTCCCGGTCCTCGCGGAGGAGAAGGTCGACTTCGTCCGCGAGCTCGCGGCGAACATCGTCCGCTCCCCGCACGGCCAGGCGGTGGCCTACCCGGTCGTGGAGTCCGTCCAGGTGGACGGGGTCTGCGACACGGTGATCGCCCCCGCCCCGAACCTCTCGGAGGAGCTGGCGGGCGAGGCCCAGGCCCTCGCCCTGCGCATCGCCAAGGAGCTCGACGTGACCGGCCACCTGGCCGTGGAGCTGTTCGAGACCTCCGACGGGCGCATCCTCGTCAACGAGCTGGCCATGCGCCCGCACAACAGCGGCCACTGGACCCAGGACGGTGCGATCACCTCCCAGTTCGCCAACCACGTGCGGGCGGTCCTCGACCTGCCGCTGGGCGACCCGCGCCCGCGTGCCCGCTGGACGGTCATGGCGAACGTGCTGGGCGGTGACTACCCCGACATGTATGCGGCGTACCTGCACTGCATGGCGCACGATCCGCAGCTGAAGATCCACATGTACGGCAAGGACGTGAAACACGGCCGCAAGGTCGGCCACGTCAACACCTACGGCGACGACCTGGACGATGTGCTGGAGCGCGCACGTCACGCTGCCGGCTACCTCAGAGGAACGATCACCGAATGAGCCCCACCTCTTCCGCAGGTCCCGTCATCGGCATCGTCATGGGCTCGGACTCGGACTGGCCGGTCATGGAGGCCGCCGCCCAGGCCCTGGACGAGTTCGAGATCCCGTACGAGGTCGACGTCGTATCCGCCCACCGGATGCCGCGCGAGATGATCGCGTACGGCGAGCAGGCCGCCGAGCGCGGCCTGAAGGCGATCATCGCGGGCGCGGGCGGGGCCGCCCACCTGCCCGGCATGCTCGCCTCGGTCACCCCGCTGCCGGTCATCGGCGTGCCGGTGCCGCTGAAGTACCTCGACGGCATGGACTCCCTGATGTCGATCGTCCAGATGCCCGCCGGGGTCCCCGTGGCCACCGTCTCGGTCGCCGGGGCGCGCAACGCCGGACTGCTGGCCGTCCGCATGCTGGCGGCCCACGACACGGAGCTGCTGGCCCGGATGCGGGACTTCCAGCAGGAGCTGAACGACCAGGCCACGGAGAAGGGCAAGCGGCTGCGGACGAAGGTCGCGGGCGCGGAGTCCTTCGGATTCGGCAAGTGAGCGCCGCGCAGCGCCTGGCCGAGGCGCGCGAGCTGCTGGCCGGCCACCCCGTCGTGGACGGCCACAACGACCTGCCCTGGGCGCTGCGCGAGCAAGTGCGCTACGACCTCGACCTGCGGGACATCGCCGAGGACCAGAGCGGCGCCCTGCACACCGACATCCCGCGGCTGCGGGCCGGCGGGGTCGGCGCGCAGTTCTGGTCGGTCTACGTGCGTTCCGACTACGCGGGTGACGAGGCGGTCAGCGCCACCCTGGAGCAGATCGACGCCGTCGCCCAGCTGATCGGGCGTTACCCCGGCGACCTGGTGCGGGCGCTGACGGCGGACGACATGGAGGCGGCCCGCACCGACGGCCGGATCGCCTCGCTGATGGGCGCCGAGGGCGGCCACTCCATCAACAACTCCCTCGCCACCCTGCGCGCCCTGCACCAGCTCGGCGTGCGGTACATGACGCTCACGCACAACGACACGATCGACTGGGCGGATTCGGCGACGGACGAGCCGCGCCACGGCGGTCTGACGGACTTCGGCCGCGAGGTCGTCCGCGAGATGAACCGCGTCGGCATGCTCGTGGACCTCTCGCACGTCGCCGCGACGACGATGCGGGACGCGCTCGCGGTCTCCGAGGCGCCGGTGATCTTCTCGCACTCCTCCGCCCGGGCGGTCTGCGACCACCCGCGCAACATCCCGGACGACGTGCTGGCGCTGCTCCCGGCCAACGGGGGCGTGGCGATGGCCACCTTCGTGCCGAAGTTCATCCTGCCGGCAGCCGTCGAGTGGACCCTGGCCGCCGACGAGAACCTGCGGGCGCACGGCTTCCACCACCTGGACACCACGGCCGCGGCGATGGCCCTGCACCGGGCCTTCGAGGCGGAGCGTCCGCGGCCGGTGGCCACGGCCGCCACGGTGGCCGACCACCTCGACCACATGCGCGAGGTCGCGGGCGTCGACCACATCGGCATCGGCGGGGACTACGACGGCACGGCCTTCACCCCGGCCGGGCTGGACGACGTGGCGGGCTACCCGAACCTGATCGCGGAACTGCTGGCGCGCGGCTGGTCGCGCGCCGACCTGGCGAAGCTGACCTGGTCGAACGCGGTCCGCGCGCTGCGCGACGCCGAAGGGGTGGCGCGGGACCTCTCGGCCTCCCGGGGGCCGTCGAACGCGGTCCTCCCGCAGCCCGGCCGGTCCCTCTAGGTGTGTTGTCCCGGGACGTTGGTGACACGCGTGCTGGGTTCTTGAAATGGGTGAGGGCCTCCGGGTTCGGTGTGGATTGCGACATCTCCACCG